>NZ_CP117416.1:720000-1920000 GCF_028606985.1 Paenibacillus kyungheensis
TATGAGTAACGAAAAGATCAGTGAGAATCTGATCCGCCGAAAACCCAAGGATTCCTGAGGAAGGCTCGTCCTCTCAGGGTAAGTCGGGACCTAAGGCGAGGCCGAAAGGCGTAGTCGACGGACAACAGGTTGAAATTCCTGTACCACCGAAAGCCGTTATGAGCAATGGGATGACGCAGGAGGATAGTGACGCGGACTGATGGATGTCCGTTCAAGCAGTGAGGCTGGTATGTAGGCAAATCCGCATACCCCAAGGCCAGGCTGTGATGAGGAGCGAAAATTATAGTAGCGAAGGTCATGATTTCACACTGCCAAGAAAAGTCTCTAGCCAGGAAGCAGGTGCCCGTACCGCAAACCGACACAGGTGGGTGAGAAGAGAATTCTAAGGCGCGCGGAAGAACTCTCGTTAAGGAACTCGGCAAAATGACCCCGTAACTTCGGGAGAAGGGGTGCCCCGGTAGTGTGAATAGCACGAGGGGGCCGCAGTGAAAAGGCCCAAGCGACTGTTTAGCAAAAACACAGGTCTGTGCGAAGCCGCAAGGCGAAGTATACGGGCTGACGCCTGCCCGGTGCTGGAAGGTTAAGGGGAGTGGTTAGCGCAAGCGAAGCTATGAACCGAAGCCCCAGTAAACGGCGGCCGTAACTATAACGGTCCTAAGGTAGCGAAATTCCTTGTCAGGTAAATTCTGACCCGCACGAATGGCGTAACGATTTGGGCGCTGTCTCAACGAGAGATCCGGTGAAATTTTAATACCTGTGAAGATGCAGGTTACCCGCGACAAGACGGAAAGACCCCATGGAGCTTTACTGCAACTTGATATTGAACTGGGGTGCGATTTGTACAGGATAGGTGGGAGCCGTAGACATCGGAGCGCAAGCTTCGGTTGAGGCGCCGTTGGGATACCACCCTGATCGCATTTGAGTTCTAACCTCGTACCGTGATCCGGTACAGGGACCGTGTCAGGTGGGCAGTTTGACTGGGGCGGTCGCCTCCTAAAGTGTAACGGAGGCGCCCTAAGGTTCCCTCAGAATGGTTGGAAATCATTCGAAGAGTGTAAAGGCATAAGGGAGCTTGACTGCGAGACAGACACGTCGAGCAGGGACGAAAGTCGGGCTTAGTGATCCGGTGGTACCGCATGGAAGGGCCATCGCTCAACGGATAAAAGCTACCCTGGGGATAACAGGCTTATCTCCCCCAAGAGTCCACATCGACGGGGAGGTTTGGCACCTCGATGTCGGCTCATCGCATCCTGGGGCTGAAGTAGGTCCCAAGGGTTGGGCTGTTCGCCCATTAAAGCGGTACGCGAGCTGGGTTCAGAACGTCGTGAGACAGTTCGGTCCCTATCTGTCGTGGGCGTAGGAAATTTGAGAGGAGCTGTCCTTAGTACGAGAGGACCGGGATGGACGCACCGCTGGTGTACCAGTTGTTCCGCCAGGAGCATCGCTGGGTAGCTACGTGCGGAAGGGATAAGCGCTGAAAGCATCTAAGCGTGAAGCCCCCCTCAAGATGAGATTTCCCAGTATGTAAGACCCCTTGTAGACGACGAGGTTGATAGGTTGGGGGTGGAAGTGCCGCAAGGCATGGAGCTGACCAATACTAATCGGTCGAGGGCTTATCCAAATAAGCTAACACGCGATGGTTTTCGTTTTCGGATTCAGTTTTCAGGGAGCAACACACCTGCCTGTTTGGTAATGATGGCGGAGGGGTTCCACACGTACCCATCCCGAACACGACCGTTAAGCCCTCCAGCGCCGATGGTACTTGGACCGCAGGGTCCTGGGAGAGTAGGACGTTGCCAAGCAAAATAGTTTTATCCCTTCGGGGTTTTTTTTTCGCCGAAGGGTTAAGATTGATTTTAATAGGTTGAAGCGTATGAAAAGTTACGCTGTTACTTTTTTAAGCGGCCCGTTGGTCAAGTGGTTAAGACACCTCCCTTTCACGGAGGTAACAGGGGTTCGAGTCCCCTACGGGTCATTAACATATACACTATGCCGGTGTAGCTCAGTTGGTAGAGCAACTGACTTGTAATCAGTAGGTCGGGGGTTCAAATCCTCTCGCCGGCACCATTTATTTTTAATATTAATTTGATTGCTATGGCGGTCGTGGCGAAGGGGTTAACGCACCGGACTGTGACTCCGGCATTCGTGGGTTCAAGTCCCATCGGTCGCCCTTTATAATCTTATAAAGAATTAGCTTGATATTAGTATTAAAATGATGTAAAATGTAATATGTATGTTAAATCAATACTATTACTGCCTAAATTGTATGAGTCATTAGCTCAGTCGGTAGAGCACCTGACTTTTAATCAGGGTGTCGAAGGTTCGAGCCCTTCATGACTCACCATTTTTCTTAATATGCGCGTGTGGCGGAATTGGCAGACGCACTAGACTTAGGATCTAGCGTCTCACGACGTGGGGGTTCAAGTCCCTCCACGCGCATAGATTTTGCGGACGTGGCTCAGCGGTAGAGCATCGCCTTGCCAAGGCGAGGGTCGTGGGTTCGATTCCCATCGTCCGCTCCAATCTTTATTCAGTGTAGAGCGTATATATTATATACGTTTTTATTCTACGCTTTAATTCATATAACAACTATATTTGTTTATAGTTGGCATGTGTAAGATTTGATTAACATGGTTATTCAGGTTTTATAATATACCTGATGTTAACCATATCCTCTTAATCCGCGGGTGTAGTTCAATGGTAGAACTTCAGCCTTCCAAGCTGATAGCGTGGGTTCGATTCCCATCACCCGCTTTATAAAAAAGGATGTCTGCATTGTGCAGGCATCCTTTTTAGTTTTCTATTAATTTAATAGGCTAAAGAATGCGATAAGTGATAAAGGATTATGGATATAGGTTGAATAGTATTGGATAAAAAAGAAACAGCACAGAAGTAACTCTTATTCTGTACTGTTTCTTTTTATATTACTTTGTTTTTTTATATTGCTTTGTATGCATTTCAAATATATTTTAAACATATTTAGCTAGGTATTAGTTTTAAAAGATTATTTTAAATTCCAGCGTAAAATCATACCCATTTGGGTGAGTCCTGCACCAAAACCATATAGTAATACGGTATTTCCATTTTTTAATTTATGATCATCTCTTCCTAATTGCAAAGCTAGAGGAATTGAAGCAGAAGAAGTGTTGCCGTACCATTCAGCACTGGTAAGTGTATGGTCTAGAGAAAATCCTGTTTTTTCGCAAATCGAATCGATCATTTTGAGATTAGCGCTATGTGGAACGAACCAATTAATATCGGTAAGGGATTGATTGGTCTGATCTAAAAGGTTTTGAATACCTTTTGGTACTGTACGTACAGCCCATTTATAGACTTCACGACCATTTTGTACGATTTTTCCATTGCCAAGCATCGCTTGATTATTGATTTGATCGGATAATCCGGTGCGGTATACATGTTCTCCACCAGAACCATCGCTATCCATAAAAGTTCCTAGAAAGCTAGGTTGTTCTGGATCGTATTCGACTAAGGCTGCACCGGCACCATCACCGAATAAAATACATGTGCTGCGATCGGTATAATCTGTTATTTTGCTCATCGTTTCACTAGCAATCACTAGAATTTTGCGATGAAGACCTGATGTGATAAAGCTATTGGCTACATGAAGTGCATATACAAAGCCAGCACAAGTAGCATTGAGATCTAGTGCACCAGCACCTTTGATATTGAAATAAGATTGAATTTGAGTAGCTGTACTTGGAAATACATAATCTGAAGTTGTGGTAGCCACAATAATGAGTTCTACATCTTCCAAAGTACCTGGATAAGTTTTCTGTAGATTTTTGACTGCTTCTATTCCGAGTGTAGATGTGAATTGTTGCTCATTAGCAATACGGCGTTCTCTTATCCCTGTACGTTGAACAATCCATTCGTCAGATGTATCGACTAGCTGTTCAAGATCAGTGTTAGTTAAACGTTTGTCGGGGACATAAGTTCCTAATGCTGTAAGACGAGCTGTTGAATGATTGATAAAGATCACCTCTATATATGATTTGAATGATGTGTATATACTGGAGTAGTTGATAATTTGGTAAGATGCTGATTATCTTGTAATACAATGACTATATAAACCGATTGGATTGACAGAGTTAGATTATGATAGGATATTTTATAAAAAGGCAGCATAATGATTGTATTTAATCTTTTTAATACTAGGTTATAGTACCAGGTACTAATTCATTTTAAATATAACCTATTTGAACAATATTGTAAATCGATTATTGATTTTGGGATGACTAAGTGATGTTGATATAGCTCGATTGGTTTTGAGGTAATAGTAAATGTTATAATGGAAGCATATGGAGTTATCATACCATACAGAATCATATTGTTTAAATCATGAGAAAAGTATATTTTAAATGATATGCTTTATTTTGTTTGTATGGACTGTTTTATAATTGAAGTAGTATATAAGTTATACTATGTGGAAAGTGCTAATGATTCAGATCTGACGTAATTTATCATTTTCAGTGAGGTGACTATAGTAATGGATATTAGACAATTAACAGTAGAAGATTTTGATGCACGAGCGGAATTAGGAATGTATGCTTTTCAATATCGCAGATCTGCAGAAGAACTGGAAAAAGAAAAACAAGGTTTTAAACCAGAACGAACATGGGGACTTTTTGAAGAAGAGCAATTGAGTGCTCAACTTACACTTTTACCATTACAGACGTACATACACGGGCAAGTTTTTGATATGGGTGGGATTGCAGGTGTTGCGACCTGGCCTGAGAAAAGAAGACAGGGATTGGTTGCGAAGTTATTAGATCATACACTGCAACAAATGAATGAAGCAGGGCAATCGATATCCTTTTTGCATCCGTTTCATTTTCCATTTTATCGTAAGTTTGGCTGGGAGACTTATATTGAATATCGTCAATATACTATTCCTACGAATAAGCTACCTGCTAAAGTTCAAGTTGAAGGTACAATAAAACGTGGTATTCGTGATTTGGAAATTTTTAATGCTGTTTATGAAAAATATGCTTCTAATTATAATGGAACACTGGTAAGAGATACCGAGCGTTGGGAACGAAAATTAGTACCGAATAGTGATTTGTTTACCGCTGTTTATTATAATCCTCAAGATCAAGCTTGTGGTTATCTTATTTATGAGATCAAAGATCAGAAAATGAATATTAAAGAATTGGTATCTCTTGATGAACGTTCACGCCAAGCACTATGGACTTTTATTTCTAACCACGATTCAATGGTGACTGAAGTCAATGTGCAAGCACCGATCGATGATTCGTTGTCGTATCTGTTGAATGATCCACGTATTGAGCAACAGATTGTTCCTTATTTTATGGCGAGAATAGTTAATGTTAAAACGTTTCTTGAGCAATATCCATTTACGGTTGGTAAAGTAGAATCGTTATCGATCCGGGTGAATGATGCGACAGCAGAGTGGAACAATGGGATCTGGGATGTGCTTATTAATGATGAAGGTAAAGCGAAAGTGAGTCGGCGTGAAGCTTTGCCCGAAGGTTTGCAACAAGATCTCTGGGATCATAGTGATATTGATACAGATATTCAAGCATTAACTGTAGCATTGATGGGGTATAAACGTCCGCTAGCTTTATGTAGTTGGGGGAAATGGAAAGGCAAGTTAGAAGCTGTTCATATTTTGGAATCACGGATTCCTTTTACTACCACACATTTGATGGACTTTTTCTAAGCACATGTGAATGGGTGGAGTATTAGTGATGTACGTATAGAGTGATTTTTTAGAATGAATGCTTTAATTGGTGGAAGTTCTTATAAAACGTGAAAGCAAATGAATAGTGATACTGTAAAGGAATCATACAGTTCAAATCGTAAATATAAACAGTATGATCTTTACAATGATAATTAAGCTGAGAAAGCTTATCTCTCTACTGAAGTGCATTATACACTTTGTAGAGGATAAGCTTTTTTTTGAATATAATTGTGCATTTGCACTATTCGAGTATACTTTTGATGACTGAATGACTGAATGACTGAATGACTGAATGACTGAATGACTGAATGACTGAATGACTGAATGACTGAATGACTGAATGACTGAATGACTGAATGACTGAATGACTGAATGACTGAATGACTGAATGACTGAATGACTGAATGACTGAATGACCGAGTTAGATTATATCGATTATATGAAAAATTTAAAAAAGATAATTATGGTGTTAATGTAGGAGCTTGACGATGATGAGTACCTTGTTCATAGCTATATGCTAATTTGATCAATGTGCTTTCATCAAATGGTCTACCTAAAAATTCAATTCCTACCGGCAATTTCTGATTGGTGAATCCAGCAGGAACTGTAATCGCAGGGAAGCCGGAAAAAGGGCTTAACCGATTATTGTCACCTGATACTTGTTCTTCACCGATCGTAGCTGCTGGTTGGGTAGTCGTCGGATAGATAATCGCATCTAGATTCTGGTCTGCCATTACTTTTAAAAGAGATTCGCGTGTGACCTTAGTACGGTTGAGTACGATATCTTTATATTCTTGAGTATCAAGTGTGGCTACAGTGTTACGTTTTTGCATCGCTTCAGCTTGCTTGGGATCAAATTGATTGGATGCTAGAATTTCGGTCAGATTATGATAAGGTGCATCTTCTCCTAAGCTCGCCAGGTAATCATTGATTTGAAATTTAAATTCGTAACCACTAAGGCTAGGGTATTTCATAATTTGTTGTAAGTTAGGAATTTGGATAGGAACCGGTGTAGCTCCTAATCGCTTTATATCATCGACAGCCGTGTAGACCACTTGGGTGACTGATTTTTCACTGTCTTTTGTATTATTGAACAATTCTGTGGCTATACCGATACGAGCTCCTTGCAGACCATCTGCTTGTAATGAATCGGTATAATTCGCAGGGATATGTCCAACGCTATAAGCTGTAGCAATATCGTCTGCATCATAGCCAGCAGTAGCTTGTAATAATATCGCTGCATCTTCTACTGTGCGTGCGATCGGCCCGCCGACATCTTGAGTAAGAGCGAGTGGAATAATACCATCACGACTGCTTAATCCTACCGTAGGACGAATACCGACCAGATTGTTAAATGCAGATGGAATACGAATAGATCCACCTGTATCTGTTCCTAGACCTGCCGCTGCAAAGTTAGCAGCGATAGCAGCTCCTGTTCCACCGCTCGAACCGCCCGGGTAATGATCGAGTGCATAAGGATTCAGCGTCTGCCCTCCAAGTGAGCTCGAAGTAGTAATTCCAAATGCAAATTCATGCAGATTGGATTTGGCTAAAATGATAGCACCTGCTGCTTTGAGCATAGCGATCTGATCAGCGTCTTGATCTGGAATCGAATTTTGAAGACAGACACAACCTGCTGTTGTAGGCATATCGGCTGTATCGAAATTGTCTTTTACAATAATCGGTATACCATGTAAAGGCCCGCGTGCTCCTGTCGTAGCACGTTCTTTGTCTAATTGAGCTGCAATTTCAAGTGCTTTGGGATTAATCGTAAGAATAGCATTAAGCTTGATCCCTTGATCATCATATTTAGCAATTCGATCTAAGTATTGTTGTACAAGCTGAACAGAAGTCAGACGACCTTCTTTCATAGCTGATTGCATCTGAGCAATCGTTGCTTCTGTAATCACAAAAGGTTCATTGGTTCCTGGAGAGCCAGCAGCTTGAACAGAAGAGGTAACACCGTATGTACTGAATGGAGCAACAATTAACGCAATAACTGTAAACCACATAACAATTACTTTTTGATACTTTTTCATATGTTGGATATTAGACAAATAACTTCACTCCTTTGTAAGATATCATCGATTATTGTTGATACATGTAATTAATTATGTATTTTAGTGTTAAAAAAGATAACATGTCAATACAAAAGATCAAATAGGCTTAGATTAGAATATAAAATAATGATTAAAATGATACATATTTAACTGTTCTTTTAAAGAAAATTCGGTACATTAACAAGGAGCAGATAAAATTAATATTTGTGCAAAAGAAATGTGATGTTGCAGTTAAAAGTTTGGTAGAATAAAATGGTAATGGCTTAAATGGAATTATAATCCAGTATAGAAAGAGGAATCAACATGGCAAACAAGTCGGTATACAATTTGGTCATCGTAGGCTATGGCGGAATGGGAAGTTATCATGGGCAATTGATTGAGAAAGTACCTGCACTTGAAGTAACTGGTGTGTACGATATCGTAGACTATCGGATGGAACTTGCTGGACAACATGGTTATCATGCTTATGAAAGTATGGGAGCGGTTTTATCAGATGAAAATGTTGATATTGTATTGATTGCTACTCCTAACGATGTACATAAAGAATTATCGATTCAGGCTTTACGTGCAGGCAAGCATGTTATTTGTGAGAAACCTGTAACGATCAACAGTGCGGATCTGCTAGACATTGTCAAAGTAGCAGAAGAAACCGGTCAGACATTTACAGTACATCAAAATCGTCGCTGGGATGAAGATTTCTTGATTATTCGTGATATGTTTGAAAAACGGGCTGTTGGAGATGTGTTTCATGTGGAATCACGTGTACAAGGAGCTAATGGTATTCCAGGAGATTGGAGACAGCTCAAAGCTTATGGCGGCGGCATGTTGCTTGATTGGGGAGTGCATTTACTAGATCAGCTATTATTGCTTACCGATAGTAAGATCGAAAGTGTCCATGCTCAGTTGAGTACCATTTTGGATACAGAAGTAGATGATGGATTTACAACAACGATTCGTTTTAAAGATGGGTTAACAGCAGTTGTAGAAGTCGGTACAACTAACTATGTTAAATTACCACGCTGGTATGTAAAAGGAACCGAAGGAACAGCAATTATTCAAGATTGGGATCTAAGCGGGGAGATCGTTACCCGTAATACAGAAGTGGAAAAAGTAGAACCCAAACCGATTCAAGCAGGTCGTGGATTGACCAAAACGATGGCTCCACCTTCTGAAGAGTCTACAATTCGTAAATCGATTGAACCGATCCAAAACCCGCCAGAAGAGTTCTATGTGAACTTTTTGTCTGTGATCGAAGGCTCTGCGCAATCGGCTGTACCTAATGAACAAGTACATCGAGTGTTAGTGCTGATCGAGACGATTTTTGAAGCGGCTGAAAAAGATGCAGTGATTCATAAAGAATTTTAAAAATAGATAGGTAGAAATGAATTACACAAAAAGCGGGTATTCTATAGTGAAATATAGATATCGGCTTTTTTGTGATATCCAAGTGGACTGTACATATAGTGTTCTATCATAAGAATTGGATCAGCACATAAGGTCGTGTAATAACCTTAATATTTATTTGAAAAGTGTTACAATATATAGATGTGTATATCGACGTCTGATTGCAACGAATACACAGGAGAAAAATAACCGTAAATAAATGATACACAAATATATACAAGAAAGTGAAAGGAATGAATTATATGAAGCAAGTGGTATTAGCTGAAAAGCCTTCAGTTGCAAGAGAAATCGCGCGTGTGATGGGAAGCCATCAGAAACATAAAGGGTATATGGAAGGCCCTAAATATATAGTAACCTGGGCGCTTGGACATCTAGTCGGTCTAGCAGAGCCGGAAGATTATGATACTCGTTATCAGAAATGGAATCTAGACGATTTGCCGATTTTGCCGCAAAAGATGACGTTAAAAGTACTGCGAGAAAGTAGTCATCAATACAAAATTGTACAGCATCTTCTGAGACGAAATGATGTGCAAGGATTGATCGTAGCTACCGATGCTGCACGTGAAGGAGAATTGTTAGCACGCTGGATTATTCAGATGGCAAAATGGAATAAACCTTTTCAAAGATTATGGATATCTTCTCAGACTGACAAAGCGATCCGTGAAGGATTTGCAAAATTGCGTCCGGGTAAAGAATTTGACCGTCTGTACGAATCGGCTCGTTGCCGGGCAGAAGCCGATTGGATGGTTGGTCTGAATATTACCAGAGCATTAACTTGTAAATTCGATGCTCAATTATCAGCAGGACGTGTGCAGACACCGTCACTGGGGATGATGATGAAGCGTGAGAATGAGATTAAAGATTTTCGCTCTCAAGATTATCATACATTGCAGATTGATCTAGGTGATCTACAAGCAGAATGGCGGAATGCTCAAGGAGACGGACGAATTTTTGAACAACAGAATGTACAGCAGTTAGAGCAGTCTTTGGCAGGCAAGCAAGCGAAGATTGTATCGGTCAAAAAGAATGAACGCCAAGAACCTCATCCACTAGCGTATGATCTGACAGAGTTACAGCGTGATGCGAATAAAAAATATGGATTTTCTGCTAAGCATACGTCTAATGTATTGCAAAAGTTATATGAGCAACACAAAATCGTCACGTATCCGCGTACCGATTCACGTTATTTGTCTTCAGATATGACAGATACATTCAAAGAACGTTTATCCAGTGTAGCGGTAGGTCCATATGCGCCACTAGCACGTCCTTTATTACGTAATGCACTTAAAATTGATAAACGGATTGTAGATGATAGCAAAATTAGTGATCATCATGCGATTATCCCTACAGAAGAAATAGTATCTTTGAACGCACTTACAACCGATGAGCGTAAATTGTATGATCTGATTGCGCGCCGTTTTATCAGTTTATTTTATTCACCTGCTACTTATGATACGGTTCAAGTGATTATTGAAGCCGCAGGAGAGCAGTTTTATGCCAAAGGGGTTACGATCAAAGATTCAGGTTGGCGTGTTGTATATGGTGATCAGTGGAATGAAGAAGATGAGGATGAAGAAACCGATTCACATCATCGTTCATCAGAGCGTGGAGCAGATCACCGGGGAACGCAGAAATTGCCTGAACTCAAACAAGGGGAATCGAAAATGATTGCTCGCTGTATTGTTAAAGCAGGTCGTACGATGCCTCCTAAACGATATACAGAAGCCGCTCTGTTATCACAAATGGAAAAACATAGTCTGGGTACGCCAGCAACTAGAGCAGATATTATTGAAAAATTAGTTTCTTCCGATACGATCGAACGCAAAGGCAATCATCTGCATCCTACAGGAAAAGGCGCACAATTGATCGAATTGGTGTCGCCTGAACTGCGGACGCCTGAATTGACAGCACGTTGGGAACAGCAGTTAGAAAAAATTGCTCGTGGACAAGGGCAACCGGCTCCATTTTTACAAGAGATTCGTCAGATGGCGCAATCGATGGTCGATGGTGTGAAAAAGAGTGATGTGAATTATAAGCCACACAATGTCTCTTCCAGTCATTGCCCTGAATGTGGAACACGAATGTTAGAGAAAAAATCGAAACGTGGCACATTCCTGATCTGTCCAAGTGAAGATTGTAGTTATCGTCGTTCGACTGAAAAGCAGTTATCAAATCGTCGCTGTCCACAGTGTCATAAAAAAATGGAAATCAAAGACGGCAAAGCTGGAAAGTATGTACAATGTCTCGGTTGTGGAATTACCGAAACGTTAAATAAAGACGGCGGTCGCCCGGTTAACAAACGTGAACAGCAAAAGTTAGTGAAGCAATTTGAAAAGAAAGAATCGTTTGGTTCAAGTCTAGGTGATTTGCTAAAAGCCGCTTTGGAAGAGAAAAAAGAATAGAGATAACCTAATAACACAATTGAGAGCTCTTTAGCCGTAACATTAGCTAAAGAGCTTTTTGGTATGCAATGGCAACTATTTTCTTAAAATAATCGTTGACGAAAATATTTTCATAATCTATATTTAAAAGAAAATATTTTCAGGTGGTGTAACTAAATGAAAACTTTTTTCGAGAAGGCACAACGGTTTGGTAAATCTTTTATGCTCCCAATTGCTGTATTACCAGCAGCAGGATTACTGCTAGGCATAGGGGGAGCACTCTCTAATCCGAATACAGTGAGTACATATCCTGTACTACAGATTAGCTGGTTGCAGTATATTTTCAAAGTGATGAGTAGTGCAGGAGATATTACGTTTAGCAATCTAGCATTGATTTTTGCGATCGGGGTAGCGGTTGGACTGGCACGCTCGGATAAAGGAACAGCAGGGTTGGCAGCGGCACTGGCGTATCTAGTGATGAATGCTTCGATCAATGCGATGTTGATCAATAGTAATCAACTGGTTACTGAAAATATGGCGGCAGCCGGTCAAGGTATGATTCTAGGGATACAATCGTTACAGACAGGTGTGCTAGGCGGTATTATTATCGGCTTGGTGACAGCAGGTCTTCATAATCGATATAACAAAATTGAGTTACCTCAATTTCTAGGATTTTTCGGTGGTTCTCGGTTTATCCCGATCGTTTCTTCATTTGCAGCAATATTTGTAGGATTGTTGTTATTTCTAGTATGGCCAACAATTCAATTAGGGATTACCAAGTTAGGTGGAATCGTAGATGCGACCGGATATGTAGGCACATTATTTTATGGATTCTTTCTACGGATGTTAGGGCCGCTTGGATTGCATCATATTTTTTACCTCCCTTTCTGGCAAACCGGACTTGGTGGTACAATGGAAGTATCTGGTAAGATAGTGGAAGGAACCCAGAACATTTTCTTTGCTCAATTAGGTGACCCTTCGACTGAAAAATATTTCTCAGGTACATCGCGCTTTATGTCAGGACGCTTTATTACAATGATGTTCGGATTGTTGGGAGCTGCATTAGCGATCTATCATACTGCACGTCCAGAACGCAAAAAGGTTGTCGGTGGATTAATGTTATCAGCGGCGTTGACGTCTTTTTTGACAGGAATTACGGAACCATTGGAATTTGCCTTTTTGTTTGTAGCTCCATTCTTGTATGTTATTCATGCTGTGTTTGATGGATTTGCTTTTATGCTGGCACATATATTTCAGATTACGATTGGTCAGACATTTTCCGGTGGCTTAATTGACTTTATTTTATTCGGTATTTTACAGGGAAATGCCAAAACCAACTGGATCTATGTGCCGATAATCGGGGTGGTGTGGTTCGCTCTGTACTATTTCACATTCCGCTTCTTAATCGTCAAATTCAATCTCAAAACACCGGGGCGTGAAGATGAGACTGTAGCAGATACGAACGAAAATACAACAGGTGGAACAGGGTCAACCACACCGATAACCGATGCTGTAGCCACAGATCGTAGTGAAGTTGATACTTCTCGTCCGGCTGTGATACTTAGTGCATTAGGTGGCAAAGAAAATATTAAAGATCTGGATTGTTGTGCAACCCGTCTACGGATATCAGTCTATCAACCAGATCAAGTATCACAGGATCGCTTGAAACATTCAGGTGCCAAAGGTGTGCTGATTAATGGTAACGGTGTGCAAGTGATCTATGGTCCGCAAGTGAGTGTTATTAAAAATGAGATCGAGGAATATATGGAAATGGAGTGAATGCAATATGGATTTGGATTCATTGGGATTACAGCAGGGGTTAATCGTATCGTGTCAGGCATTAGAACATGAACCTTTGCATAGTTCTTTTATTATGGGAAAAATGGCAGTTGCCGCTCAAGAAGGTGGAGCTGTAGGAATTCGAGCGAATACTGCGCAAGATATTAAAGAAATCAAACAACAAGTATCATTGCCTGTGATTGGAATCGTCAAACGTAATTATGGAGACCATCCTGTATTTATTACGCCGACGATAACCGAAATTCATGAATTAGCAGAGTCTGGTTGTGAAATTATAGCGTTAGATGCGACTACACGTCCTCGTCCTGATGGTGTCACATTGGCTGATCTGGTCAAACAAATTCGTCTGCTATATCCTGAACTGTTATTGATGGCAGATGTATCGACTGTAGAAGAAGGCGTGGTTGCTGAACAGTTAGGATTTGATCTGGTATCGGCTACGCTGGTAGGTTATACAGAATATACAGCTCATCAGAAAGTGTATGAAAATGATTTTGAGATTCTAAAAGAAATGGTTCGTCAGATCAAGACTCCTATTGTAGCTGAAGGAAATATTATGACACCAGAGATGGCGGCACGTTGTCTGGAACTCGGTGTATACAGCGTGGTAGTAGGCGGAGCGATCACACGTCCGCAACAGATTACAGCACGTTTTATGGACAAAATGAAACAAGTTCGTCCTGCATCGATTGCAACAGAATAGACTTGTGCTACACATTCTATGTTATAAACATCAATCATAGTAATGTCAAAAAAAGAACCGAAAATGATTATCGGTTCTTTTCTTTGTCTGGAATTGGCATTATGAATGATCTTGTTTGTACAAAGCATGAAGCGTACGCTGACGTGCAGATAATCGTTCTTCATTTTGGAGCAATAACATCGAGATCATATCAAGCACATAGATAATCGCTAATTGACTATTGATAAACGGGATATCGCCCATACGCTGTAAGCCGGGTGTAAATAGACATAGATCAGTTGTTTCTGTAAAAGGCGTATGATCGAAATTAGTAATTCCGACAATATGAGCTTGATTTGTTTTGGCAATACGTAGAGCACTATTCACTTCAGTAGTATGACCAGAATTGGATAATCCAATCACCAAATCTTGTTCATCCATCAAAGACGCATTCATCATCATCATATGCGAATCAGTAACAGCATCAATTAAAATATTCATTCGCATTAGACGATACTTGAACTCTAGCGCGGATAAGCCAGAGCTTCCTAATCCGTATACATAGACACGTCTGGCTTGCTGAATCTGCTGAACGACTTCTTCAATCATCTGAGGCTTGATCATATCAGCAGTTGCCATAATAATTTCATTGTATAAATGTCTTGTCTGTGCAAAAAAGTTAAGCTCATCTCGTGGAATATCAATTTCTCGATTCAAGCTTAGCTTAAAATCTATAAAATTACTAAATCCTGCTTTGCGACAAAAACGTGTGATTGTAGACATTGAAGCTTGTGTGCGCTCGGAGAGATCACGAATATTGATATTATGAATAGAATTTTTATGACGCATAATATAATCTGCAATTTCTTTTTCTTTGGCAGATAATTGTTGGTATCGTAATTGTAGTTCGTCGAGTACATTGAGAGCCATAATTCATCCTCCTTAAACGCCTGATCATATAAGCGCGACTCAATTTCTATAAAAAATGATTTTTTATATTCATAGCATATGTTAGATTGCGGTTAGATAGTAGGGAGCGAACAGTTGATTTCTTTCTATTATAGTATAGTTTGAAGAGCGATCTCTATATTATAGGATAGTGCCATCAAATAATGGAATTATGCTATGTGCTTTTGATCATTTTACCGTTACACTAAAAATAAATGCGATAGAATAACTGGATATTCGGTATTGAGCCGATCCATCAGAAAGGGATTATTCCATGTCTATATTTTTCGATACTACTCAATCGACTTTTCATTTACAATCTCGTTCAACGAGTTATGTTATTCAATTAATGAAATCAACTCATTTGGTTCATTTATATTGGGGACCTCGTCTACAAGGAACATCTATTGGTAGTCTGCTACAACAGATAGAACGTGCTTCATTTAGCCCGAATTATCATGCAGATGATCGTACTTTTTCTTTTGATACCTTACCACAAGAATATCCAGGTTATGGTCGTGGCGATTATGGCGAACCTGCTTTTGAAGCTAAACATAGTAATGGCACAACAGTCAACGATCTACATTATGTGAGTCATACTATTACAGCAGGCAAACCGAAACTTCAAGGATTACCAGCTACATATGTAGAGCAGGAGCAGGAAGCAGATACATTGGAAATTGTATTGCGTGATAAATTAACCGGGCTTGAAGCTGTAGTCAGCTATACCGTATTTAACGAATTGAATGCGATTACACGTTCTGTGAAATTCCGTAATGATGGAACCACAACGCTTCATATTCAGCGTGCACTAAGCAGTAGCGTAGATTTGGCAGATGATGAATATCGAATGATGCAATTGTCTGGTGCATGGACTCGTGAACGCCATGTTCATTACCGTACACTTGCTCCAGGATTGCAACGGATCGAAAGTAAACGTGGTTCCAGTAGTCATCAGCAAAATCCATTTATCGCTTTGCTTGGTAAAGATGCGAATGAAGATCAAGGGCAAGTCTATGGTATGAGTCTTGTCTATAGCGGTAACTTTGTCGCTCAAGTCGAAGTCGATCAATTCCATACCACTCGTATGCAGATTGGATTGTCTCCGTTTGATTTTGAATGGAAATTAGAAGCAGGTGATACGTTCCAGACACCGGAGGCGGTACTGGTTCATTCTTCTGAAGGATTGGGAGGAATGTCTCGCACGTATCACAAATTGTATCGTACACGTCTAAGTCGTGGAGAACATCGTGATCAAGTGCGTCCTATTTTGATTAATAACTGGGAAGCGACTTACTTTAACTTTGATGCACCGAAGATCAAATCTATTGCAGCAGCAGGGAAAGAGTTAGGAATTGAGCTGTTTGTATTGGATGATGGTTGGTTCGGTCATCGTGATGATGATCGTACGTCACTTGGGGATTGGGTAGAAGATCGTCGCAAATTACCAGAAGGTCTGGGCAAACTGGCAAAAGAAATTACAGCTACAGGTATGCAATTTGGATTGTGGTTTGAACCAGAAATGGTATCTCCAGATAGCGATCTATATCGCGCTCATCCTGACTGGTGTCTGCATGTGCCGGATCGCAGTCGTACAATGGGACGTGAGCAATTGATTCTGGATTTGTCGCGTCAAGATGTATGTGATTATATTGTAGAGTCGGTCAGCGCTGTGCTATCTTCTGCACCGATTACGTATGTGAAATGGGATATGAACCGCAATATGTCTGAGATTGGTTCTGCTCTGTTGCCAGCGGATCGTCAACGGGAAACAGCACATCGGTATATGCTTGGACTATATAGTGTTTTAGAAAAAATTACTTCTACATTCCCACATATTTTATTTGAAAGTTGCTCTGGTGGTGGAGGTCGATTTGACCCGGGAATGCTATATTATATGCCACAAACATGGACAAGTGATGATACAGATGCAGTTGAGCGTCTGAAAATTCAGTACGGTACCAGTACGGTCTATCCAGCAAGTGCGATGGGCGCGCATGTATCTGATGTACCGAATCACCAAGTCGGACGTATGACTTCATTTACGACTCGCGGTCATGTAGCGATGTCTGGTAATTTTGGTTATGAGCTGGATTTGACCAAGCTTACAGATACAGAAAAGCAAGAAGTTAAAGAACAAGTAGCTCAGTATAAAGAGTTGCGCGAACTGATTCAATTTGGTGAATTTTATCGTTTGCTCAGTCCTTTTGAAAGCAATATTACGTCATGGATGTTCGTCTCGGAAGATCAGCAAGAAGCATTTGCAGGTTATTTCCAAGTGTTAAGTGTGCCTAATGGACCACTTCGTCGTCTGAAATTAAAAGGGCTTGATCCACATCGTCGTTATTCGATGTCTGTCAACGGTGTTACAGATCCTAACACTTATGCAGGTGATGAATTGATGTATCATGGTATTATTGCTCCGTATGCGCAAGAAGATTTCTATAGTGCTTTGTTTGTATTCAAAGCGGTGGAATAGTACACTTACACTGTAGAGATTGAATTAATGGAGGCAGGCAGAAATGGAACAGATATTAGGAGTCTGGCTGCTGATTGTCAATATTGTTGCTTATATCGTAATGGCAACAGACAAAAAACGTGCACAACGTCATCGCAGTCGTGAACGTATACCAGAGAGAACGTTGTTTATCTGGGCGTCTATCGGTGGTGCATTAGGTATTTGGATTGCTATGATGACCAAGCGACACAAAACCAAACATCGTTCATTTGTAATAGGCGTTCCGCTGTTATTGGTTCTGAATATCGTGGTATACGGCTATGTATGGATAACATGGATACGCTAAATAACGTAATAAGTCAAAGACCTGATGAAGATTCGTCAGGTCTTTGTTTCGTTTCACGAAATGAGCATAACGGGTAATAAAGGAGTATACTGAATGTATAACACTTATGATTATCTGGATAAGTGTTACGGATGGATGATATCTTCATTCTGTTGACCAGCTTACATAACAACAGATATCCTACAGAATCCTGATCTCAGAAATCCAGACGCAGCATAATCACACCACCAATGGATACCCACTGGCATAGAGGAGATGGATAATATGTTATTTTCCAAAATTTTATTAGCATACGATGGTTCTAAAGCATCAAACAAAGCGTTAGATCGTGCAGTGGAATTAGCCAAAGCAGCTCCACATGCTGAAATTCATGCTATTCATGTATTTGATTTTCCACGTTATTTTGTAGGCGAAGGGATTGTACCTGTACCGACTACGTCTAACGAAGAATTGTATGAATTAGCTACTCAAACAGCGAAAGAAGCTAAACGTCGTCTAGAAGCAGCTGAAATTAGTAATACGATCAGTGTTGAAATGATTCAGGGTGCAGCAGCACAAAATATCTTAGAATATGCTGAAGCTAATCACTGTGATGTTATTATTATCGGTAGTCGTGGACTAGGCAGTATTCGCGAATTTGTACTGGGTAGTGTAAGTCATAATGTTGTTCAACATGCTAAAATCCCAGTGTTGATTGTGAAGTAAACGCAATACAATCAATACGAACTACAGGTAAAGATGAATAGGTTACCATGATCAAGACGTATGTAATCAATGTCCGAGTGACAATGGTTCTATGCGTCTTTTTTATTTTGATATAGAATAACGCAGAAAAAATCAAAGATGAAAGCCTTTAAATACGAACAATAGAATATTAGCGACATAAAACGTTCGTCTTTAAGTTGACATGATGTGTTGTAGATTGGTACACTAACACATGAAGCTTATTAAACGTATGAAATAATGACTCGTATAAAATCGGGAATATGGCCCGGACGTTTCTACCCGAATACCGTAAATATTCGGACTACGAGAGTAAACAGATAGATCGATGTGATTGCAGTCATTACAGCAGACTATACCTTTGTTTTGAAGTGATACGTCTGTGTAGGCTGATGACCGTATTTTGTCTTTCTGTAAGCTCCTGAAGTCCGAAGAACCTGGAAATGAACATCTTTCTAACAGGATCTGCGGATTTTTTTCGTCTTAAGCGGTTCTAACACTGTGAGAACAAGTGAATGTTATGCTAAATACAATGATAGATTACTTATAGAACACGATAAATTAATTTTATTCTGGAAAGTAGGTTATCACATGTCGGTACAGGTTGCTGTTGTAATGGGCAGTAAATCAGATTGGGAAACGATGCAACATGCTTGTCAGATGCTAGATGAATTAGAAATTGCCTATGAGAAAAAAGTGGTATCTGCTCATCGTACACCGGATTTGATGTTTGAATTTGCAGAACAAGCACAAGAACGAGGTATCAAAGTGATTATTGCAGGTGCAGGCGGAGCGGCACACTTGCCGGGTATGATTGCAGCCAAAACATTACTACCTGTGATTGGTGTACCTGTACAGTCTGCTGCACTGAAAGGTCTGGATTCATTACTATCGATCGTTCAGATGCCTGGTGGAATTCCTGTAGCGACTGTAGCGATTGGCAAAGCAGGTGCAACAAATGCAGGATTGTTAGCGGCACAGATGATCGGTGCTTTTGACCCTGAAGTGATGAAGCGTGCAGAAGCTAGACGGGAACGGATTCGTCTAGAAGTGATCGCTTCGAGTGATTCGCTATGAGTGAGATTCGATCTTCTAAAGTGATTCCACCTGGCTCTACGATCGGTATTCTAGGTGGCGGACAATTAGGACGCATGATGGTATTGCAAGGCGCACCGCTGGGTTATCAATTTATTACACTGGATCCAGCGACGAATGCACCTTGTGGTCAGGTCAGTCAGCAGATTGTAGGACGCTATGATGATCCACAAGCTGCTGAAATGTTAGCCAGTCAAGCCGATGTGATTACGTATGAATTTGAAAATGTAGATGCCGATGTCGCCGCATTATTAGAGCAGAAATCGTATGTACCACAAGGCAGTCAATTGTTATACACGACTCAACACCGCTTGCGTGAAAAGCGTGCGATTGAAGCAGCAGGCGCAACCGTTGCTCCATATATGGAAGTGCGAAGCGCATCCGAAACGTTACAAGCTGTTCAACAGTTCGGAACGCCTTGTGTACTCAAAACAGCGACAGGTGGTTATGATGGCAAAGGACAGTTTGTGATTCGCAGTGAAGAGCAAGCTCAGCAAGCATACGACGAATTAAGCGTCGCAGGCACAGAGTTAGTGGTAGAGCAATTTATTCATTTTCAATGTGAATTGTCTGTGATCGCTGCTCGTAGCTCGAATGGAGAAATCAAGACTTTTCCGGTAGCTGAAAATATTCATATTGATAATATTCTTCATCTCTCGATTGTTCCTGCTCGTGTATCGGAAGCAGTACAGCGCAGAGCAGAACAGATGGCGGCAGATATTGCAGAGTCGATGAATGCAGTAGGATTATTAGCGGTTGAACTGTTTTGTACAGAAGATGGGCAGTTATATGTGAATGAATTAGCACCCCGTCCGCATAATTCTGGTCATTATACGATTGAAGCGTGTGATACTTCGCAGTTTGAACAGCATGTAAGAGCAATCTGCGGATTGCCTTTGGGAAGTACGGCATTACGCTCACCTGTCGTTATGGTCAATATTCTGGGAGAACATATCCCGGCGATTACTGAAAAAATGATGCAGGTTGATCTATCAGCGAATTCATTACATGTGAACCCTAAGTACCATTTATATGGGAAAGAAGAAGCCAAACACAAGCGCAAGATGGGACATATCAATGTGCTGTGTCATAATATAGAAGATGCTCTGGCATGGATAGACCAAACGAATATATGGAGGCACGAATAAACTTATGATCGAACGTTATAGCAGACCTGAAATGAGAAATATCTGGAGTGAAGAAAACAAATTTAAAGCATGGTTAGAAGTGGAAATTTGCGCTTGTGAAGCATGGTCTGAATTAGGAGTTATTCCAAAAGAAGATGTAGAAAAATTACGTGCAGGTGCTTCTTTTGATATGGATCGTATTTATGAAATTGAAAAAGAAACGCGTCATGATGTAATTGCATTTACCCGCGCGGTATCTGAAAGCTTGGGCGAAGAACGTAAATGGGTACATTATGGGTTAACATCGACAGACGTGGTAGATACAGCACTTGGTTATTTATTGCGCCAGGCTAATGAAATCTTAGAACGAGATATTATCAATTTTATCGAAATTTTGAAAGAAAAAGCGATCGCTTATAAAGATACACCGATGATGGGACGGACGCATGGTGTTCATGCTGAACCGACAACATTTGGACTGAAAATGGCACTATGGCATGAAGAAATGAAACGTAACTTGGAGCGCTTCCGTCATGCGGCAGACAATGTACAATACGGTAAAATTTCTGGAGCTGTAGGAACGTATGCGAATATTGATCCATTTGTAGAAGAGTTCGTATGTAACAAACTAGGCACCAAAGCGGCTCCAATCTCTACTCAAACATTGCAACGTGATCGTCATGCTGAATATATGGCAACACTCGCATTGGTAGCGACATCACTTGATAAATTTGCAACCGAAGTACGTGCACTGCAAAAGAGTGAAGTACGTGAAGTAGAAGAAGCTTTTGCTAAAGGTCAAAAAGGTTCATCTGCTATGCCTCACAAACGCAATCCGATCAGCTCTGAAAATATCTCAGGTCTTTCCCGTGTGATTCGTGGTCATATGGTATCGGCATACGAAAATGTGACATTATGGCATGAACGCGATATTTCACATTCATCGGTAGAACGTATTATTTTGCCAGATGCAACGATGTTGTTGAACTACATGCTCAATCGCTTTGGTAACATTATCAAAAACTTGACGGTGTTCCCTGAAAATATGCAACGCAATATTCAACGTACGTATGGAGTTCCTTTCTCCGGTCGTGTGATGACTAAATTGATCGATAAAGGGATCAGTCGTGAGCAAGCGTATGATACGGTTCAACCTCGTGCGATGCAAGCATGGGAAGAACAACGTTCATTTAAAGATATTATTTTGGAGACTCCTGCAATTACAGAACTATTGAATGCTGAAGAAATCGAAGAAGCATTTAATCCATCGTGGCATTTGAAGCACGTTGATACGATTTTCAAAAAACTCGGTCTGGAATAGGAAAGAGGGGACACAACACATGATATCGCAAGCAATCACAACAGCTGTTGATCTGGTCAATACACCGCTGATCTATAAAGGTAAAGTGCGTGAGTTGTATGATCTGGGCGAGCATTACTTGATCGTTGTTACCGATCGCATTTCTGCATTCGATTATGTACTTGATCCACCTGTACCGCACAAAGGGGAAGTGTTGAATCGCTTGAGTGCTTTCTGGTTCGGGCAAACGACTAACCTGATTGATAACCATGTTGTACATATCGATGTTGATCAATTAGGGGACATCGTACGTGATAAAGATGCACTGCGTAACCGTATTATGGTGACACGCAAAGCACAGCGTATCGATATGGAATGTGTAGTACGTGGTTATATTACAGGCGGTGGATGGAGACAATATCAAGAAACCGGTCAGGTGAATGGTATCGATCTGCCAGAAGGCTTGCGTAAAAATGGCGTGTTCCCGAATCCATTGTTCACTCCAGCCGCTAAAAATGATATCGGTCATGATGAAGATATTTCTTTTGACGAAATGAAAAATCGTATCGGTGCAGAGCTTGCGGAAGAGTTGAAAGCGAAAAGTATTCAACTGTACGAATATGCCCGTCACTATTGCGATCAACATGATATTATTTTAGCCGATTGCAAATTCGAATTCGGTCTAATCGATGGCAAAGTAGTGCTTATTGATGAAATTTTCACCCCGGATTCATCACGCTTTTGGGCAAAAAACAACTATGCACTGGATATCGAAATCGACAGCATGGATAAAGAGCCAGTACGGTCTTATCTGGCAGGCACAGATTGGGACAAAAATAGCCAACCTGATCCTTTACCAGACGCAGTCGTTCAAGCCACATCCGACCGCTACCTATCCATATATCAGAAGTTAACGGGGGGGCAATTGGTTTGATCCTTGGGGGACCGCTGCGGGAAAGAAATCATCCTGCCGATCGCTGTTAAGAATGAATATCTGGAATGACTGCTTGGCAGTCGATATTCATTCTTAAAGGCGAACGCTACGCTTCTTACGGATGATTTCTTTCCCTCCGCTCCGCCCGGATCGAGATCAATTGGCGCTCGTTAGGGGTGGGGCAGAAAAGATAAGGATGTCATGGTGTTCACTTTGTGGACTTTTTATATGAAAGTGGTGGATTAAGATTAATTGGTGATGAGTGTTGTCGAGTGATAGTTAATAGTAAGAGACTCGAAAACCTCTATCATCTTACTCAATCATCGTAGCGGTCTACCAGGTAACATTGTCTGCTCACCTCCCCCTTCTGATTGAGATTGCGATCTGATCTATCAACCAGAATTGTAGCTCTTTGCTCTAAACTAAGCATTTACACACTAAGTACAAATAAAGTGATTCTTTGCACCAAGCGAAGGGAACAGAATGATTCTGAAAGTAGCCTTTAAGACTCGGATATCGATCGCCCAGCGGTCGATATCCAATCTTACCAGCGACGATCAGAATAATCCGTGACCATAGCGGTGTATCTAAAGAATCACCAAATCTTGATTTTCAAAGTTCACAATGTAAAGCAATCACCACCCTGATACACCCAGCAATATCAACTCAGCATCACCTAATCTAAGGAGGAACAAAAATAACATGATTAAAGCTACTGTCTACGTGACCATTAAGCAAAGCGTACTTGACCCACAAGGTGTTGCTGTTCAAGGTGCACTTCATTCGTTAGGATTCAATGAAGTCGAGAGTCTTCGCATCGGGAAGTACATGGAGATTGAATTGGATACAGATAATCGTGAAGAAGCAGAAGAACGCCTCAAAGTGATGTGCGAGAAGTTGCTAGCTAATACGGTTGTTGAAAATTACCGTTTCGAACTGGAGGGTTAAATCCATGAAATTTGCAGTCTTGGTATTTCCGGGCTCTAACTGTGATATTGACTGTTTTAAAGCAGTCGAAGATACGTTAGGGGAATCGGTAGAGTATGTATGGCACACAGCGACAGATCTGTCAGCGTATGATTGTATTTTAGTTCCAGGTGGCTTTTCCTATGGAGATTACTTGAGATGTGGAGCGATTTCTCAATTTGCTCCGGTAATGACAGAAGTAGCCAAAGCAGCAGAGCAAGGCAAATATGTGCTCGGCATTTGTAATGGATTCCAGATTCTCACTGAAGCTCGCCTTTTACCAGGTGCTTTACTTCGTAACGAATCAATGAAATTCCGTTGTCATGATACATTGCTTACTGTAGTTAACAATCAGACTCCATTTACTCGTGATTATGCAGATGGTGAAGAAATAACGATTCCAATTGCTCATGGCGAAGGCAACTACTATTGTGATGATGCAACATTGGAACAACTGAAAGCCAACAATCAGATCGTGTTCCAGTACGGACATAATCCGAATGGATCACTACATGATATTGCAGGGATTTGTAATGAACGTGGAAATGTTGTAGGTATGATGCCTCACCCTGAACGTGCAGTGGATGAATTGTTAGGATCAGCAGATGGTAAAAAAATGTTTACATCTATTTTGAAAGCTTGGAGGGATCAACATGACGCAGCAAACATCCGTTAAGGAACCGACGGCGGAGCAAGTCGCAGACCAGCAAATATACAAACAAATGGGTGTATCGGACAGCGAGTATGAGTTGATCTGCGGTTTTCTCGGACGGAAACCGAACTACACAGAAATCGGCGTATTTAGTGTAATGTGGTCGGAACACTGCGCATACAAAAACTCCAAACCGTTACTTCGTCGCTTCCCAACTTCTGGCCCTCGTGTATTAATGGGACCAGGTGAAGGTGCAGGGATTGTAGATATTGGTGATAATCAAGCGGTTGTTTTCAAAATTGAAAGTCATAATCATCCATCTGCGGTAGAACCTTTTCAAGGAGCAGCAACAGGTGTAGGTGGGATTATCCGCGATATTTTCTCTATGGGAGCACGACCTGTAGCAGTATTGAATTCTTTACGCTTCGGTAAGCTCGAAAGTGAACGTGTGAAATATTTGTTCGAGCATGTGGTATCCGGGATTGCAGGTTACGGTAACTGTATCGGGATTCCTACGGTTGGCGGCGAAGTGATGTTCGATGAAAGTTATGACGGAAATCCACTGGTTAATGCAATGTGTGTCGGATTGATCGATCATGACAAAATCCAACGTGGTGTCGCTAAAGGAGTAGGTAATCCGGTATTTTATGTAGGACCTCCTACAGGACGCGACGGGATTCATGGCGCTACATTTGCATCAGAAGAATTAACAGAAGAATCAGAAGCACGTCGTACCGCAGTACAAGTTGGCGATCCATTTATGGAGAAGCTTGTCATGGAATCTTGTCTGGAATTAATTGATTCCGGTATTGTTCTCGGAATTCAAGATATGGGCGCGGCTGGCTTAACGTGTTCTAGTGCAGAAATGGCAAGTAAAGCAGGTAACGGTCTCGAATTGTATCTTGATCAAGTCCCTCAACGTGAAGATGGCATGACAGCTTATGAAATGATGCTTTCGGAATCTCAAGAACGGATGTTGTTCGTAGTAGAGCCAAAAGACGAAGCGCAAGCGATGGAAATCTTTGAACGTTGGGGCGTAATCTGTGCCAAAGTTGGTAAAGTGACAGATGATGGACGCTTGAAATTATTACATCATGGCGAAGTGGTTGGCGATATGCCTGTACATGCACTTGTAGATGAGTGCCCGATCTATGATAAGCCTTCTTCAGTACCTGATTATTATGAGCAACAAGCGAATGTGGATACCAATCGTTATGAAGAAGTCACAGATCTCAATGGTGCGTTAAAATCAATTCTTGCTTCACCAACAGTAGCGAGCAAAGCATGGGTCTATGATCAATATGATTATATGGTTCGTACGAGTACAGTGGTTCGTCCGGGTTCAGATGCAGCAGTCATTACGATTCGTGGTACACGCAAAGCACTGGCTATGACTACAGATTGTAATGGACGTTATGTATATCTTGATCCAGAAGTAGGGGGCAAAATTGCTGTCAGCGAAGCGGCTCGTAATATTGTCTGCTCGGGTGCAGAACCGCTTGCGATCACAGATAACTTGAATTTTGGTAGCCCGGAAAAACCAGATATTTTCTGGCAAATGGAAAAATCAGTAGATGGTATGGCAGAAGCTTGTCGTGTACTGGATACTCCAGTAATCGGTGGTAATGTTAGTCTTTATAATGAAAATACACGTGGAGCGATCTATCCTACACCAGTTGTGGGTATGGTTGGATTGGTACACGATACAGATCATATTACAACGCAAGGTTTCAAAAACGAAGGCGATATTATTTTCGTATTAGGAGATACATTTGCCGAACTAGGTGGTAGTGAATTCCAGAAAGTCGTGCACAATGTGACAGAAGGTCGCCCACCAGCATTAGATTTGGAGATCGAAAAGAAATTGTTAGGTAGCGTACTGAGCGCGATTCAAAGTGGACTGGTACAATCTGCACATGATCTATCTGAAGGTGGATTGTCTGTAGCTTTAGCAGAATCTTGTATTAGTGGTAAATTAGGTGCAAGCGTAGCACTGAACAGCGACAACTTGCGTCATGATCTATTGTTATTCAGCGAAAGCCAATCTCGTATTTTGTTATCAGCGACTCCTGCGCAAGCAGATGCGTTGGAAAGTCATATTCAATCTCAAGGTGTGCCTGTACGTCGTATCGGTCAAGTGCAAGGAACAGAACTTCAAATCCAAGTGGACGGCAAACAAGTCTTGGCAGAGCAGGTGAACAATCTGCGTCAAGTCTGGGAGGATGCGATTCCATGTCTGATGAATTAAACAAACAGACGTTATGGACAGGTGATTACTATAATCAAGGCACCGGTCCAAATGATATTTTTGATACGTTAAAAGAAGAATGCGGCGTTTTCGGAGTCTACGGACATTCCGAAGCCGCTTCCCTTTCTTATTATGGATTACATGCGCTTCAACATCGTGGTGAAGAAAGCGCAGGCTTGTGTGTGAGTGATCGCAACCAGTTTCATTACCATCGGGGTATGGGTCTGGTCAAAGAAGTCTTTGATAAAGATACATTAGGTTCATTAACAGGTGATATTTCAATTGGTCATGTTCGTTATTCCACCAGTGGAGATAGTCGTCTGACCAATGCACAACCATTGGTATTCCGTTATCGTGCAGGTGAATTAGCACTGGCAACCAACGGTAATATCGTCAATGCACCGCAGATTCGACGTGAATTGGAAGAAGCGGGTTCTATTTTTCAAACGACCAGTGATACAGAAGTAGTTGCTCACTTAATCGCACGTTCAAACAAGCCTCTAGTCGAAGCGGCAAAAGATGCATTTCGACAAATTGTAGGCGGTTTTGCTTTTATGATTATGACCAATGAGCAATTGATAGTGGCTTCTGATCCTAACGGATTGCGTCCGATCACAATGGGTCGTCTGGGTGAAGCGTATATTTTTGCTTCAGAGACCTGTGCTCTTGAAACGATCGGAGCAGAGTTAGTACGAGATGTTCAACCAGGAGAATTACTGATTTTGGATCAACATGGTTTGATCGAAGATCGTTATATCGAACCGCAACGTAAAGCGCTTTGTTCGATGGAATATATTTATTTTGCAAGACCGGATAGTGATATGAATGGTGCCAATCTACATGCCGCTCGCAAACGGATGGGTTCTGTGATGGCTCAGGAATCATTTATCGATGCTGATCTAGTGACAGGTGTACCGGATTCCAGTATTTCAGCAGCGATCGGATTTGCTGAACAAACGGGTATCCCGTATGAACTTGGGATGATCAAAAATAAATACACCGGGCGTACATTTATCCAACCGAGTCAGGAACTACGTGAGCAAGGTGTGAAAATGAAACTCAGTGCTGTACGCCGCGTGGTGGAAGGTAAACGTGTCGTCATGATCGATGATTCGATTGTACGTGGAACAACATCACGCCGAATCGTTAATATGTTACGTGATGCAGGAGCAACAGAAGTGCATGTACGGATTACATCGCCTCCTTTTAAAAATCCATGCTTCTATGGTATTGATACACCGGATCGACGCGAATTGATTGCATCAACGATGTCGATTGAAGAAATGCGCAAAGAACTAAATGCTGATTCACTCACCTTTTTGAGCTTTGAAGGGTTAATCAAAGCTGTCGGTGGCGACAACAGCACAGACTACAAAGGTGGCATGTGTATGGCATGCTTCGACAACGACTATCCAACACAAACCGACTTCGGCGGCGAAGAGCAATTCGGATGTGGGTGTTAGTCGAAGGCTTTGTATCTTGGAAAAGGTAGCGGGCGTTTGAGTGGGGGACCGCTATGGGACAGGAATGATCTTCCCGATCGCTTGTTGTAGATGGATTTTTTGAACAACCGCTGTGCGGTTAAAATCCATCTACAAAGGCGAACGCTACGCTTCTCACAGATTCATTCCTGTCCCGTCGCTCCGCCGCTCAAAAGCCACCATTCCAGAGTGATATAAAGTTCGATCTAGTGGGGGTGGCAGGGTAGATCAGAATGATCTACAGCAGTGGGCTTTCATGCTCTCTTTTAGTGGGAGTGTAGAAGGATGGTAGAGCACTGTATTGTCCTGTCGTCCTTACAGTAGGGATTTTTGGAGCTTCTTGGATGTGTAGAATGATGGATTTAAGGAAGATATCTATTTGTATGATAGGTATAGTGTTATGGAGTTCTAAGCATTTTGCATGGGATTATGTTTAGTATGATTTGGGCATAGATGAAGTAGAATATTTAAGAAAAGTATGCTTTTGAATTGTATGAAAAATATTGTTTACTCTGAGTATTCGTTCCATTTTTATTGGGTATCGTGAAATCTATTTTAAATAGCGATATATGCTCTAGAAAAAATGAATATAAGTTCCCACTATAGATAGCTATTTTTAAAAAAATATAACTTTATCTATATAAAAAGATAAAATTAGTCAGCAAAGAGCAAAGAGCAAAGAGCAAAGAGCAAAGAGCAAAGAGCAAAGAGCAAAGAGCAAAGAGCAAAGAGCAAAGAGCAAAGAGCAAAGAGCAAAGAGCAAAGAGCAAAGAGCAAAGAGCAAAAAGCAAGCCCCACAGAATCAATACGAACTAATATCCAATACAACCAGCGATTACGAAGTAGAGCCTCAACCAACTAGACTACCAAAACAACCTTAGAGAATTAGGGTGTGCTTTAGAAAAGTTGAACCACGCTCAAGCGGAGAGAAAAAGGATTGTTCGAAAGAGCGAAGCGCTCGCCTTTAAGGTTGGATATCGACTGCCCAGCAGTCCATCAAGATATCCAATCTTAACAGCGACGACAGAACAACCTTTTCCTCGCAGCGCTGTAGCTCCCAACCTCTTTCTACCACACCCCATTTCCTAAGCCCAAACGAAAGGTGCGATGTACAGTGTCAGAAGCCTATAAAAGTGCCGGGGTCGATATCGCGGCAGGGAATGAAGCAGTAGAACGTATGAAAAAGCACGTTAAAACAACGTTTCGCCCGGAAGTGATGACAGAACTTGGTGGTTTCGGTGCATTGTTTGGCCTGAACAAAGATAAATACGATGAGCCTGTACTCGTATCCGGTACAGATGGTGTCGGTACGAAGCTGAAGCTAGCATTTGCGATGGATAAGCACGATACAATCGGTATTGATGCTGTTGCGATGTGTGTTAACGACATTGTAGTACAAGGCGCAGAACCGTTATTTTTCCTTGATTATCTAGCATGTGATCGTGTCATTCCTGAAAAGATTGAAGCGATCGTATCAGGTATTGCAGATGGTTGTCGTCAAGCAGGATGTGCATTGATCGGTGGCGAGACAGCTGAAATGCCTGGGATGTATTCCGAAGGTGAATATGATATTGCTGGATTTACAGTAGGTATCGTAGATAAAGCTAAAGTGATCACAGGCAGTGAAATTGCAGCAGGTGATGTAGTGCTAGGACTAGCTTCAAGTGGTATTCACAGTAATGGATTTTCACTAGTACGTAAATTATTGCTTGAAGATGCTGGATATGATCTCAAAGATACTGTAGCAGAACTGGATAATGCCGTGCTAGGTGATGTATTGCTAGAGCCTACTAAAATTTATGTTAAGTCTACACTTGCGCTACAAGAAGCCGTTAAAGTCAAAGGAATGGCACATATTACAGGCGGCGGATTTATCGAAAATATTCCACGGATGTTGCCTGAACATGTAAATGTAGATATTGAGTACGGAAACTGGCCGATTTTGCCGATTTTCCAATTGATGCAAGCTAAAGGCGGTATCAGCCATAAAGATATGTTCACTACGTTCAACATGGGAATCGGTATGGTCATTGTAGTTCCTGCGGATCAAGCAGAACAAGCGTTGACATTACTAGCAGAACAAGGTGAAACTGCGTATCAAATAGGTACAGTGCAAGAAGGAAATAAAGTGGTAACATTTACCGGAGTCGATGTGTAATGAAGCCTTTTCGAATTGCTGTGTTCGCTTCAGGCGAAGGCACTAATTTTCAAGCAATGGTCGATGCATGGCAAGATGGATATTTCGGTGAACCAGATGCGACTACGATCGAATTGTTAGTATCTGATAAGCCGCAGGCTCCTGTAGTTCAGCGTGCGATTCAGGCAGGTGTAGATACGTATGTATTTCATCCCAAAGAATATAGCAGTCGTGAACAATATGAACTGGAAATCGTAGCAGAATTGCAACGCCGCGAGATTGATCTGATTGTGTTAGCAGGATATATGCGCCTACTTACGCCAACCATTGTAGATCCATATATGGGTCGGATGATTAATGTACATCCATCATTGTTGCCTGCTTTTCCTGGAAAAGATGCGTTAGGTCAGGCGTTATCTTATGGTGTGAAAGTAACTGGAATTACTGTTCATTTTGTCGATAATGGTATGGATACAGGGCCGATTATTGCGCAACAATCGATCGAAGTACAGCAACAAGATACAGCAGAGACATTAGCAGAACGGATCCATGATATTGAACGGAAATTGTATCCGCTGGTTGTAGCTCAGATTGCTAAAGGCAAAGTAACACTTGAAGGACGACAGGTGATTGTGGAAGCTTAAATTCTTTTTAAAATTGAAGGAGGAATAAATCCATCATGAGTATCAAAAGAGCGCTAGTAAGCGTGTCCGACAAAGCAGGTGTGGTTGATTTTTGCCGCGAGTTGTCTCAATTGGGTGTAGAAATTATTTCGACTGGTGGTACTAAAAATCTGCTTGCTGAAGCAGGTGTACCGGTTATTGGCATTTCAGATGTTACTGGATTTCCAGAAATTCTAGATGGTCGTGTCAAAACGTTACATCCGGCAGTACATAGTGGTCTGTTGGCGGTTCGAGATAGCGCAGAACACCAGCAACAAATGAAAGATTTGGAACTCGGATATATCGACCTTGTCGTTGTTAATTTATATCCTTTCCAGGAAACGATCTCCAAACCAGACGTTGCATATGAAGATGCAATCGAAAATATTGATATCGGTGGGCCGACAATGCTACGCAGTGCAGCTAAAAATCATGCATTTGTTAGTGTAGTCGTTGATTCTAGCGATTATGCCAAAGTATTAGAAGAAGTACGTGCAGAAGGCGATACGACACTGGATACACGTAAACGTCTAGCGGCTAAAGTATTCCGTCATACAGCGGCTTACGATGCATTGATTTCTGATTACTTATGTGAAGTTTTGGGTGATCCTTTGCCAGAGCGTTATACGGTCACTTATGAGAAAATTCAAGATCTTCGTTATGGTGAAAATCCGCATCAAGCGGCGGCATTTTATCGTAAACCAATGGCTCCAGCAGGTACATTAACAACGGCTGAACAATTACATGGTAAAGAACTATCTTATAACAATATCAACGATGCAAATGCGGCTTTGCAAATTGTAAAAGAATTTACAGAGCCTGCTGTTGTGGCTGTCAAACATATGAACCCTTGCGGAGTCGGTGTAGGCGAGACGATTGCTGAAGCATATAACAAAGCATACAATGCAGATCCAACCTCTATTTTCGGTGGAATTGTAGCAGCAAATCGTACAATCGATGCAGCAACAGCGCAACCTTTAAGCGAAATTTTCTTAGAGATCGTATTAGCACCTGACTTTACACCTGAAGCGTTAGAAATTTTGACGAAAAAGAAAAATATTCGTTTGCTTAAAATGGGTGAACTGACTTCATCGGAAGAACGTACAGCACAGCATGTGGTGACTACGATTGAAGGCGGTATGGTTGTACAAGAAAGCGATGTACATTCGATTACAACAGACGATCTAAAAGTCGTGACTGACCGCTCTCCTTCTGGCGAAGAATTAAAACAATTGTTATTCGGATGGAAAGTCGTCAAACATGTAAAATCCAATGCAATCGTACTAGCAGCCGATGATATGACTGTAGGTGTAGGTGCAGGGCAGATGAATCGTGTCGGAGCAGCCAAAATTGCAATCGAACAAGCAGGGGACAAAGCAAACGGAGCGATTTTGGCATCAGATGCCTTTTTCCCAATGGGCGATACGGTTGAATTAGCAGCCAAAGCAGGGATCAAAGCTATTATTCAACCGGGCGGATCAATCAAAGATGAAGAATCGATCAAAATGGCAAATGAATACGGAATCGCTATGGTATTCACAGGCGTACGTCATTTCAAACACTAATTATCAGCATATGATTTTGCAAAAATGGAGATAGGTTCACTGAGAGAGTGTGAAATGCGTTAACAGTTATGCACTTCAAGATAGTATTTAGAAAGAGTGCAAAAATGTAGATGATAGATCGTGATCAATAATGCTTGGTATTTCTATAAATCCACTTGCAATAAGCAACAAAACAGACCGAATATTTCTTGTTCGGTCTGTTGCTTTGTTAGTTGGGTGCATTTGCTTAATGTACTCGATGTAGAGCGTTATTATGCTAGTTTGAGACTTTTGTAAAAGTGAAATAATGCTATCAAAATAGTTGGGAAAATCCTTCTCTATTCAAAGGAGCGTGACGTTATGGATATTTTAGTTGTTGGTGGTGGCGGACGTGAGCATGCAATCATCTGGTCGCTTGCCAAAAGCGCAAAAGCAGACAAAATCTACTGTGCACCTGGTAATGCAGGGATTGCACAATTAGCAGAATGTGTTCCGATTCAAGTGAATGAATTTGAAAAGTTAGCTGATTTTGCGACTGAGAAAAAAGTAGGTTTGGTCGTGATCGGCCCGGATGATCCATTAGCTGATGGAATTGTCGATGTTTTTGAAAATCGTCAAATTCCAGTATACGGGCCTCGTAAGAATGCAGCACTTATCGAAGGTAGCAAAACATTTATGAAAGACTTGCTTCATAAATACAATATTCCAACTGCTGCGTATGCGAAGTTCGACGATTATGAGTCTGCACTCACCTATCTACAGCAACAATCTACACCTATCGTTATCAAAGCCGATGGACTTGCCGCAGGTAAAGGGGTAACTGTCGCTCATGATATGGATGAAGCAATCGATGCGTTACAGTCCATTATGCAAGATAAAGTATTTGGCGAAGCCGGTAGCAAAGTGGTTATCGAGGAATTTCTAGCCGGACAAGAAATGTCGATTTTGGCTTTTGTCGATGGAGAAACAGTTCGTCCCATGCCTGCTGCGCAAGATCACAAGCCAGCATACGATAATGATCTAGGTCCAAATACAGGTGGAATGGGAACCTATTCACCATTACCACATATCAAGCAAAGTATTATTGATCAAGCGATCGAGACAATTATTGTACCAACAGCTAAAGCGATGGTTGCTGAAGGACGTTCATTTAGCGGAGTATTATTTGCCGGGCTAATGATCTCACCAGATGGTACTCCAAAAACGATTGAATTTAACGCGCGCTTTGGTGATCCGGAGACGCAAGTGGTATTACCGCGTCTAGAAAGTGATTTACTTGAGATTTTTCTAGCGACAGTTAACGGTACACTTGCAGATATCGAGATCAAGTGGAGCGAGGAAGCCGCAGTATGTGTGATTTTGGCTTCAGGTGGGTATCCAGCGGCTTACGCTAAAGGATTGCCAATCAGCGGACTACAGCATACCGATGAACAAGCACTTGTTTTTCACGCAGGTACAGCGCAAGGTCAGAACAGTGAAGTGATTACGAATGGTGGACGTGTACTGGGTGTAGTTGGCTTAGGAGCAGATATCGCTTCAGCCCGCACCAAAGCGTATGAACAAGCCGCAAAAATTACATTTGAAGGTAAGCATCAACGTAGTGATATTGCAGCCAAAGCTATGTTAGAGGTATAAAATCAGCAAGCCGTCTGGGTAAAAACAGACGGCTTTTTGTGTTGATATGATCTTTGAAGTTAGACAGCTAAGTAAGCGTATGAGATATAAAATGACGTAAAAAAATATTTTACAGAAAATTTACGGTTATTTTCCAGAATTATGTTGACTGATTTCCCATATATTGATTAGATAGTAAGGACTATTCTTTTTAAGGAAAGAATGATCTAACGGTGAAAAAGATTGTCATTACAGAGGAGGCGAACATCAAATATAGTAAATGTCTAACATTTGCTAACTAAGTTGTATGAGTCAATGATATTCAAAAGGGAGAGGAATTTAATAAAATGAGAAAGATTAGCACGATGATAGTACTCAGTATGATTAGCATGTTACTCACAGCTCCACTCATGTATGCAGCAGAGTATCAATACGATGATCTAGGTCGGGTCACATCAGTCACCAAAGATGGCAAGCAAACGATATATACGTATGATCAGGGTGGGAACTTGTTAAGTGTCACCTCCAATACTAATAGTAAATCGTTACGGCAAGCTACTAACGTTCTTGCAGGTTGGACAGCTTATACCACGAAAGGAATTAAAGCAAGTTATCGTACAGCAACAGAAGATGTATATGCACCTATAGCAAATATGACACCTCAATCAGTTGTACATAATGTGTATAGCGACACTACCGTAGCAAGCGATGTATACCATTCCTCTTCTTCTATGATGAACACACAATGGATCGATGTATCGTCCAAACGCACAGGCGGAGCTAATATTTACCGCGATATTCCTGTCAAAGCAGGGCAAACCTACTCTTATAACGGCTGGGTGCAGAGTAACAATGTAAAAGATGCTGTCGTGCAAGTCATTATTAATTATTATGATAAAAACAATAAATTAGTACGTTACAATAACATTTTGAATCTCAAGCAAAATTCGGACTGGCATACATATGGTGCTAACTTAAAAGCTCCAGCGAAAGCAGTCAAAGCCAGAGTTCATTTACAGATTGTTCTTCTCAAATCAAAGGGTACAGCACAAGCAGGATTTGCTGATCGTACATTTGAACAGACAACACAGGAGGATAACCGTTAATGAAAAATAAATATGTACGGTTGGCCTTTCTTGTTGTTGTCTTATTGGCTATCTTTGTAGGTTTTAAAATGCATTCTGCTTCTGCGGCAACAGGTGTATATTCACTTGGCTCAGGGCAAAGTGTAGACATTACGCATGGTTATTCTACTTCCGCAACAGTATATGTTACAGGTAATAATTACGATTATGTAAAATATTTATCCAATGGAGATGTATCTCTGTATGATACTAAAACAGCATATGCTCCTATTACTTTGGCAATTAATCAGAAACTACGTTTAACTAATAATTCACCCTCACCATTAACTATAGATATGAAGAGTAAAACATTCACAGTATTAACGACTGCTGGACAAGCTTTAAGTCGATTTAATTTATTACCAGGTAACAGTGTTTTCGTACAAAATTTGAATCCAGATTATTCACAGCCGATTGATATTGGTGGAATTAATGCCAATATTCATTATGGAGCAGACGGAGAATTATCATCTCCTACATTTACACGTAAAAAAGCTAAAGGTTCAGAAACTGTAGCGAAAAATGGATCAATGATTGTAACAAATCGTGACACAGTAGCATATGATGTTGTTGCTCCTGCATTTCCTATTAATTTTTTGGGTTCTACTGAACCAGCAGATTTTCGTTATAACGTTCCTATTGGTGGATCGTTTCAAGCAACAAACCAACTAAGTAAGCCTTTTTATGTCTATATTGACAATGGAGGGACTTACGAATTCACATTGTACAACGAAGATGGTTCTGTAAGTTCAACAGGTACAACCAAAACAGTGACCAAGTATGTTGGTGCTGGTGAGACATTGATTGTGACCAATGTCGATGGGCCTTCTATGCTAGTCAGTGGAGCATATGGAGCATTCTATACCACGACTCAAGTTGAACCGCCGATGATAACCAAAACATTAGCACCCGGCAAAAGTATTAAAGTGCTCAACAACTCTGGCGATACCATGAAACTGTTAACTGATAACGGAGATAAAGGTTTCCAGATTGCCGAGTACAAGTCCAATGGGGCTGTAGATAGTTATGATATTTTAAATACAAGTGCTAGCTACATTATGGGAATTGGTAACTATGTTGTTATTACCAACCCTGCTTACAATGGACAAGCGATTAAAATTAAAATTCCTAAAGTGAATTCAGTGATATCCGATTCAACTAATCCTGCTTTACTGGAACAGAATATCTCTCCAGGTAATTCGGTAGAAGTGAAGAACGTATCTCCTACCAAAACAGGTTTGTTTGTGACAGGTGAATTTGACTATGCTCTATATGATAGTGCGGGTATTAATGATTATGCACCTAACGTAGGATCTTCACATGTATACCCTGATCCAGGTGAAAGAGTAGCAATAACCAACACAAGCAAAGGCAATGTTACGATGAGTATCAACGGGCCTTATGAAGCATTTGTAGCGACTGCTCGTACACAGCCAGTGACATTTAATCGTGTACTGAATGTAGGCGAAACGTTAAAAACGATCAATACGTCTAACTATTCATTTTATATTACGGCAAGTGGACAACACCATTATGCTGTCTACAAAAAAGAGAACAACAAAGTGGATGATTTTGATAATCCAATCGTAAGTGCAAGACATCTAATTAGTAAAGATGAGAAAATAATCACCACCAATAGTGGTAATCAAGCGATGACGGTATCTGGTCCTTATGATGCATTTGATATCAGTAGTCGCGCCGAACCTGCTCTGTACAAAGGATATCTTAATGCAGGGCAAAGTGTGAAATTAACAAACACCAGTCCGGCGATGTTCAGTATGTATACAGATGGTATGTATGATCAAGCGAGTTATCGTGCAGATGACACATTACGCTCACTAGACCATGACCGTGTCGCCAAGTCACTCCCTTTTTATAATGGAGAACGAGTGACACTAACGAATTCTGGAAGTAGTCAGCTTGTGGTGTTGAGTCCGTATGATGTAACAACAGCTCAATCGAGTAGCGATCCTGCACTAATTGTGAAACAATTAGCGATCAATCAGAGTGCCGAGTTTATCAACAAAGATAAATCAAACGAAATGGTTTATTTTACAGGTAAACATGACTTGATGGATTATGATACCGCAGATCAGCCTAACAGCTATTATCGTGGTACAGCGACAACATATCGTTCTGTAGATCCTAATCAGCGCTTAGCTGTTATGAACACAGATGTCAAAACAATAGATGCGTACGCCGCATTTGAATTATTTACAGGGAAAGATCGTATCAATCCAGTAACCTTTAAGAAAACATTATCTACAAAACAAAGTCTGGATTTTACGAATAAAACAAGCAAAACATTCTTTGTCTATCCAACAGGAACATACGATTTTGCAGAGTATCAAGCAGGGCAATCTATAGATATGGGCAAAAATGAGACAAGTTCTACCAAAAGTATCCCTACATCTAATAGAATGTCGATTACAAATACGATCTCTACCGATCTCACAGTAGAAGGCCCTTATGATGCTTTTACTATTCAAGCACGTACGAATCCTGCTCTAGTAGAATATAGTCTAGCTCCACGTCAAAGTGTAGAAGCAGAATACACAGGAGTAAAATCAGGACAAATACGTCTGACCGTTGATTATGATTCAGCCTTATTTACCAATAACGTATTAAATGTATATAGCCGCAACCATATCAGTTCTACTGCACAAATAGTAGAGAATGGTGAACGTCTAGCTGTGCAAAATATGGCTGAGATCAATGGATTGATGTATGGAGCATATGACACATTCAAAGTCACTTCACGTACCAATCCAGTTACATTCCAGAAGGTACTGAATACCGATGAGAGTGTAGATATTACCAATACACAACCTGCGAAGTCATTTAACGTGTATCTCAACGCTGTAGATAATATCTACGATTATGTCAAACGAGATGCAAACGGTGGAATTGATGCAGTAGCACGAGCAGCAACAAGCGGAGTTGAACTTCTAGAGCATGGAGAGCGTATTGCGATTACAGCACCAACAGCACATTCAGTAATGATTGAAGGTTCTTATGATGCACTTAAGATCGCGAACCGTACGAATCCCGCTTTGGTGAAAAAAGCACTAGCACCAGGTCAAAGTCTAGAAGCGACCAATATAGACAGTATTCCTTCTCAATTAACGATTGAGCAAATCTATGATATGGCGACTTATGACAGTACAGGAGCTTTAAAACAATATAGTTTTGGATTAAGTGGAACACCTAGACAAACGTTAGATCCTAACGCCAAAATAGCGATTCAAAATAGTGATGACATGTACAATGTGGTCTATGGTCCTTTCGAATCGTTTAAGTTCGTCGACCGAAGCAATCCAGTCACATTTATCAAAACGTTATCTACGAATGATTCTATGGCGTTTGAACAAAATGCACTAAATCAAATGTTTTTATATTTCAATGGGAATCCTTATGATTACGCACAGTACAAAGCGAATAAAGAAGTGCGTGAGTATGGTTGGGGAGTACTTTCTTCACAAGCGATGACCAAAGGAGATCGTATTGTTGTTGCAGCATCAGGTACAGCTAACGTAACGGTTCAAGGTTCGTACGATGCATACAAAATCGCAACAGTGAGCGGTAAACCGGTAACGATCAAAACGCTTGAAATCGGTGAAAGCTATTCAATCCGTAATATTTCACCAGGAAGCTTTTTCGTCAAATTAGCAGGTAATCATAGTTATCAACTGTACAATGCGAATGGCACATTAACCACTTCGAGTACAGGAACAACAGCTAGTTATCATGCTGTTCCTGCTTCATCACGTCTGGTAGTGACTAATGTCGATGTAGCACCGATTACAGTCTATGCACCAACTGAAGCGATCAAAGTCACACAAGGTGATGATCTGTTAGTCAAAACATTGACTATGGATCAGACGATGAAAGCTACTAATACATCAAGTAGTTCAGCTACATTATCTGTAGATGGTAAATACGATGTGGCTGTATACGATGCTTCAGGCAAACCTGTAAATGTTGATCGCAAGTCAACCGGTAATTCGGTATCTGTTCCAGCAGGTGGTTATGCGATTCTTACAGGGCAACAAGCTGACAATACACTGGTGAATGGAAATAAAGACAATTTTAATTTTGAAGATCAAGTGAATCCTGCACTATCGCTGTATACATTAGCACCGAATGCGCTGGTCAAAGCAACCAATGTACATGATCATGCACGTACGCTTAATGTAGGTAGTAAGTTCAGTTACTGGACAGAGCAAGGAGAAGAACAGACAGGTTCAGGTACTGTTAATATCGGAGCGGGTAATACGACTGTTATTCGTAATACAGGAACAACGACGTATGAATTGTACAGCCCATACGGATCGTTCCAAATGGAAGCTACAACAACGATTCCAGTTCCTGTTCCACCTGTAGTAAATCCTTCTGTCGGTACGATCGATCCAGCCGATTATGATCAACAGACGTATTATGCTGATCCAGTCGATACTTCTACAGGAGCACAAATCATTAACAAAACGATGATGGTGGCTCATGGAACTGTAGATATTCCTTTCCAAGCTCAGTACTATGCGCTTTTACAAGGCAATGGTGGGTTGGGTAAAGGATGGAGTCATAACTTTGAAATACGTTTGAGTAAAAACAATACAACAGGTCAGATGACCGTGTATTGGAATGCTTTCCGCACAAATAACTTTACGCTCAATAGCGACAAAGCAACCTATACACCTGTAGAACGTGCAATCCGTAATGACCAATTGCAAAAAAATGCAAATGGCACATACACCTTGACGCGTTACGATGGAACGCATTATATTTTCGCTGCTAACGGAACGCTGCAATCAATGGGTGAACGTGGCGGAATTACGATGACGATGCAGTACGATAATGCAGGTAAGTTACTATCTGTGACTGAACCTACCAGTGGAGCGAAGTTAGTCTTAACGTATAACGCTATCGGTAAAGTAGCGACTGTTGCAGATCAAGCGGGTCGTACATCTACGTTTACTTATGACGATACTGGTCGATTGATTACACTAACAGACCCGGGTAGTCACAAGACGACGTATACGTATAATAAGAACAATCAAATTTTGACAGGTTCACTAGATGGCAAGCTTGTATTCTCAAATGCTTATGATGGCAAAGGCAGAATACTACGTCAAAATGATGGAATCACAGCTCATCAACCAACAACATTTGCTTATAGTAATGCAGACGGAATGCTCACCACGACGATTACAGATCGCAACGGTGATATTCAAAAACGTGTGCATAATATCAATTATCAATTGGTTGAAGTGCAAGATGGGAATAATGGCAAAACAAGTTATACCTATGATGCTCAAGGTAATCGTACAAGTATTACGAATGCGCTAGGTCAGACAGCGAAGTTCGAATACGATAGCAAAGGAAATTTGACCAAAAATACCGATCCATCCGGTCTATCGATGACATTGACTTATGATGCGAAAGGGAACTTGCTCAAAGCAACAGGGCCTGATGGCAATAGTATTACAAGCACGTATGATGCCAATAGTCGCCTACTCAGTACAACCGATACCGAAGGTTATAAAGTATCGTATGAGTACAATGACAAAGGCATGCTAACCGCTGCAACCGATCCACGTGGTGGCAAAACGATCTATAGCTACAATGGATACAAGTTAGATACAGTCACTGCTTCTACAGGCGAGATGATGAAAGTAGGTTATGATGCCGCAGGTCGCATGACCACGCAAAGCGATGCAGAAGGCAACCTTTCACAAGCTGTATATAATGATAATGATCAATTAATCACTATGATTGATCCGCTCAAAAATAAAGTAAGTTACACCTATGATCGTCAAGACAATCTAGCAAGTGTCACTGATGCACGTGGCAACACTACAAGCTACAGTTATGATGCCAATGGGCAGTTAACATCGGTTCGTAATGCACTGGGTGGTACACTCTCGATCACTTATGATAGCGAAGGCAATATGACCGCTGTCACTGATCCACTTGGTCGTAAGAGTTCATTTACGTATGATGCAGCTGGTCGCCTAATGACAGAGACAAATGCCGCAGGCGCTACTGTAAAATATGCATACGACAAGCTAGGTCGTCCGATTGAAGCCTATGATGCACTCAATCACAAAATGTATACAGTAGAGTACGATACCGCAGGTAATCCGGTCAAAATGACAGATGCGCTAGGGTATACGTACACAAGCACGTACAACGATTTGAATCAGTTAACACAATCAGTCGATCCATTAAAACGCACAACCACTTATGGATATGATCGTAAAAACCAATTAACATCAGTCAAAGATGCGATTCAAGGCAGTACATCGCAGACGATTGATGCGTTTAGCCAGATTACTCAAATGGTCGATGCCAACGGTAATCGCGCCAAATATCAGTACGATCTGCTTGGACGTCTGACTGCAGAGCAAGACGAAGCAGGAGGCAACCATAGCTACACGTACAACAATGTAGGATTGCTAGGTAGCGATACCGATAAAAATGGTCGTCACAGTCAATATAGCTATGATGCCGCAGGGAACTTGAGCCAATTTACCGATGAAGCAGGCAGTGTATCGTACGACTACGATGCTAATGGCAATATCACTTCGGTTAAAGGTAGCAATGGTGAAGTACTGGTTCGTAACTACGACCCATTGAACCGCGTCGAATCGTTCACTAACGGAGATGGACAGACCATTTCGTATAGTTACGATGCCGCAGGACAATTAACAGCACTTACGTATCCAGATGGCAAAAAAGTAGCATATACGTACCATGCCAACGGTCGATTGTCGACAGTAACAGACTGGGCAGGACGTCAAACATCTTATACGTATGATGCGAATAGTCGCTTGTTATCGACAACCCGTCCAGATGGAACGAAAGAAGTTCGTACGTATGATGCCGCAGGACAAGTATTAACGTTGAAAGACCTGCAAGCGGATGGAACGGTATTGTACGAATACAATTACACCTACGATCAAGTAGGACAAGTGACGAATGAAGACGGTGGCGAAATCACCACTGATCTGACTGGCGTTACTTCAGATGTCTATGGTCCTGGATTATCACCATCACTTGAAGATGTGATGATTCAAAGCGAAGGATTGCCACAAACCACAGACAATGTATCATCAGATGTTCAAACCGATGTATACACACAGCCATCCAGTGTAACCGCAGATGTCTATGGCACAGGCGATATGACGATGACCTATAGTGCAGACAATCGTCTGGCTACTGTCAATGGCGAAGCTGTGAAATACGATGCCGAAGGGAATATGCTAGTCGGCCCACTTGCTGGACAAATGCAAAACTATACCTTTGATGCACGTAACCGTCTGGTAGAAGCCGGTGGGGTACAATACGGATACGATAACGAAAATCACCGTACTTCTGTAACTGTTAACGGAACAACAACGAAGTATGTGATTAATCCCGAAGCTGTGTTGTCTCAAGTACTGATGGAAACCGATGCATCAGGCAAACCGACAGCATGGTATGTGTACGGTAACGGCTTAATTGGACGCCAAGACGCAAACGGAGCGTACCAAAGCTACCACTACGACCGTCGCGGAAGTACAATAGCGTTAACGGATGCCAAAGGACAACTGACCGATACGTACAGCTACGGCACCTACGGAGAATCTTTAGGACACGAAGGTACCACCGAGCAACCGTTCCAATACAACGGACGCGATGGAGTCATGACCGATCCGAACGGGTTGTACCAGATGCGAGCAAGGTACTACAACCCAGAGATCAAACGCTTTGTGAATCGAGATGTCCTGAGTGGCAGTATTGACGATGGACTGACGATGAACCGCTATGCGTATGTGAATGGGAACCCGATTTCGTATATTGATCCGTTTGGATTGAGTGCGGATAGTGACGAGATGTTGAAAACGGTTGGCAGTTTCTTAGCAGATGCTGTGCCAGGATTAGGTACACTTAAAGGACTGCAAGAAATATTTACCGGAGTCAACTATGTGACAGGAGATCAATTATCAGTTGCAGATCGAGTAGCCAATGGAGGAGGAGTTCTTTTAAGTTGGGTACCTGGAGGCAAAATTGCAGGGAAAGCCCTAACTAAAGGAGCTATTGATGGCGGTAGTTGGGTTATAGCTAGAGTGGCTAAAACACCTGGTAAATATTTAGAATCACCTGCTGAGATAAATGGAATGTTAAATATTGGTGCAAGAGGAAAGCCTATAGAGGGAACATACAATATTGATATAGATCCTAAATCTCAAGGTGTTCATTATGGAGATGCGACTCAGCTTACTAATATAAAAACAGGAAGTCAGAACAAAATAATTATAGAAAACCCTTATGGGTATGATCCATTAAACTCTGAAATACTAAGGGTTTTATCTAAAGATGGTGAAATTATAATTACCGGATCACGTTCCAATATGAAAAAAATATTAAGACAATTAGAGGAGAAAGGATTACAAGTAAAAGGAGAACGACGTGATGTTGCCAATGATGGTACTTATTTAACAACAGATGGAGAAATAATCAAATCGGAATTTTTAGATCAATATATATTTGTTAGAAAGTGAGGTTAGATAAAATGATTCTTACTATTGATATAGGAGATGAAGAGTTTGATAGTATTGTAGATAGTAGTGGAGAATTTCAACCAATTATTTTTTTGAATTTTGCTAGCGATATAAAAGGACTATACGAATTTGAACTTGCAAATACAGTAATTAATATTTTTGACTTTGAAGATCAATTACAAATGCAAGGCTTTTTCAGTAAAGAAGATTCTTTATTTGTATTTGGAAAGCTAAAAGTTCAAATTGATGGAGTCAAAGGTGCAAATTTAAAATGGAGTAAAGATAAGTCTTTAAAAAAAGAAAGCGAAAAGTATTACAATTGGCCATATACTATTAATAAGGACGATAGAGTTTGTTATTGTGGAGGGTATTTATCATTTTTAACAGATTATTATGCAACATTAATGATTGTTACTGGTAGTAAATATAAAATTAAATTAACATTTGATTTAAAAGAATCAATACCATTTAACTCTATGGACAATAATAGTTTACAACAAGCAAAACTAAAACAATTTCAATATAAAAATGAGAATTTTCAAGGGAAATTGTTTGATAATGACTTTTTTAAAGAATATTTTTTGACTGGTAGAAAAGCGATTAAAGATGAATAATTAATAACAATATTTAATTAACTTGAGTTTTACTAAAGAATAAGCTAATTATAATGAATAATTATGATTAGCTTATTCTTATTTAGTTATCAGAAAGCTATCACTTCAAATAGAATGAATAATAGATCTTAACAAGGTACAGCGCCTAACGGTCTGAAATTTGAAAGATAGTTTAATGGAACTGAATCAATGAAAAATCTTTATCCGATTATAAATTTCTAATTAGGAGCTGAGATTTTGACATTTAGAATATTTAGAAAAGAAGTCGAAAATAATTTATTGCCAGCAATTGATTTCTTCAATGCTATTCCAAACCATTGATTTGTTGAAGTAGTAACCTTTTTATCTAAAGGTATAGGATATACTATTGAATATTGTAGTTGCAATTTTTCAGATGATTTAGATCCATAGGAAGAGCCTTTTGAGGGAATACAGTTTGTTAACTCTGCTTTGGATATATAGAGCATTCTTGATTACGAAATTGTTCAAGAACTTCTAATAGAGTCGAGTTATTCTTTTTTGAAAGAACGTCCAGAATACATGGATGCTATTAATCAATCCTTATTTGATTTTTCACAAAAGTATAATTTGCTATTTAAGAAATTATAGTTTTGAGCCACAATCGGAAATCTTCATTAGGAGGAGTTGATTACTATGACCAAAAGAAGTAGAAAAGAAATTTTAGAAGAGATTTAAGAGATGCATTTATTGCGAAAAAAGGTAATGAGTGGAGAGAAAATACCTTGTCCCAAATGTGGAGAATATTTAATTTTCTATGGCAAAAATAGTGGTAAACATCCCGGTATTTTTTGTCCTAATAATGACTTTGAAATTCTTATTGAATATAGTAATCATTTTTTAAAAAAATGATTACTATATTCAATAAGAATTAAAGGTAAAATAACCATTAATTTATAAAATTGTTGATGAATGGTTATTTTATTGAAAAATAATAAGTATAAATTGCAATAAATTTTATACTTAAAAGATATTTATGAAGTTTTTTAAAAATGGATTATAAAACAGGTCAGAAAATGTCTGTGAGAGACTAGATAAATAGTATATTATGAAAATTTTGTCAGTAAAAAAGCAACTAAAAGTTATATTGATGGTCATGTTTAGGTTATTCGTAATTTTAGTAAAAAATAGTGCTGATAAGGTTCTGAGTGAAAGCATAGATTACAGAAATGTACAAAAGCTACAAAATAGTAGAAAAGAGACATTGGTTCTTAGAAAGGAAATTAGACAGTTTAAGCAATACTGGGGTCAATATGGAATTAATGTCAAAGTGGATAAGAAAGGAAAAGTACTTCGAGGTGAGCTTGAAGCAGGCTTTGACTAGGGTAGCGGAGAAATTTGGATTAAGAAAAATCCAAGCTTAATTAATTTGTATCATGAAGGATATCATGCAGAGCAATGGTTAGCACTAGGCAAAGATTCGTATATGAATCTCAGTAGATTAGAACGGGAAGAATATGTATTTTCGAGAGTGATGCAAAATGAACATTTATTTGATACACCATCCATTAATCATTCAAAAGAATATATTGATAGACTACGTTCAAAATATGATAATTAGAAGGTGAATAAATTGAGAAGATATAATAGAACTAAAGAAGAATTAAAAGAAATACTTGAGGAAGTAAATCGAAATTTTCCAAGACATCATTGTAAAGTAGAAGAGATTACTGTAGAGACTGTATTAAAGCCAGAAGAAGCAATAGAAATTGCTAAAAATTATCTTCAAGAAAAAAAATGGTTGGAACAGTAGATGAACAAATTTAAAATATATATTTTGATGAAGGATATACATTTAAAGTGGATCCTAAAAGTAAAGATAATGATAATATCCGACCAGCATGGAGAGTAACAGTCGATTTGCCACCAAGTACGTTTACTTTTGAAGACTACACGTTAATTGTATCGGATCGAGATAAAAAAGTACTAGGCATTTTAGATGCAAATGGTCATCCAGCTAATTTAAGATAATTATAAATCAAGCTATACAAAAGAAACATGAGATGACTATTAGTCATTTCATGTTTCTTTTTCTTTCTCAGTTTATTAGAAATTAATAAGGAAATTTCAAAAAAATGATAGTATCTTTTGAAGTGAATGTAAAATCTAATAAGTATGGAAAATGAATATGGCCTATGAAATTATGTATGGTAGTATTGTTAAATCACATTTATAGATAATCCAATAACCTTATTGTAAAACTTTAATGCGTTTAGTAATTTTCAAGTAGATAAAAGTACTATCTAGTTTTGATATTAACGTTTTGTAGACCGATATGGCATGAGTAGCAGTATCGACGATGAACTGGTATATGAATGGGTATCCGATTTCATATATTAATGCGTTTGGACTGAGTGCGGATGGAGATTCTTGGTTAACTACAGGATTGAGCTACGGAGCCGATGCTGTTCCTATTTTGGGAACGGTAAAAGGTTTCAAAGAAACGATTACCGGAGTCAACTACATTACAGGTGAGCAATTGTCTGTAGCTGACCGAGTTGCCAATGGAATTGATTCCATTCCCAGGAACGAAGTATGTTGGAAAATATGGAACCGAAGCGACAATCGATGCTGGTAGTTAAGTTGTTAAGTAGTTTGGGAAGAATGAAACCAAGCAAGTAGCGAGTAAGTTACCATTGAAAATAAACTTATAGTTATTTGCAGGCAAGAAAGATGATGATTTTGCTAAAGAACCGTTCCTACCTGGTGAGTATTACGAGAATAATTATGCCCCTATGCAAGGAACTCCTGGGGCTAGATTTGATTTTAGTAGATTAGGTTCAAGTGGTCAGATAGAAAATTCCAGAGTGATTTATGACAAAGCAGGTAAGCAAAAATATAGAATTGATTATTCTGACCATGGAAATTTTGCTCATCATACAGACCCACATATTCACGAGTACATCTATCAAGATGCAGGAAAAAGTGTTAAAACGGAAATAAAATATTTTAGGGACTTTTCTACAGGTAGACTGAGACAAAGCATAATTAATAAAGTGAAAAATGAAATAGAATTTATTGATTAGTAAAGGAGGTACGCAATTTGAAACATATGAAGAATTATCATATCGTAACTAAAAAGCTAAATGCTTTAGGCTCTTGGGCGTATGAAGGGATAATTGGAATCAACTATGATGTAGATATTGATTTTGAAGATAGTTATTTCACAATACTTCATCTCTATTTCCATGTCTCAGTGATAAAAACAAGACAACGATTCAAGTTAAAAGTCAGGTATAATAATGTTTCAGACCTTAGTTTAAGAAAGGTTACAAATTTATATCTGACAGATAGTTTGATAATTCATGACAAAAAAGAGTTAGGATGGGATACGAGTCAACGATATCATGTTCATGATGACAGTGGGTATGGTGAGAACGATGGGTACAATTTTATTGAGTTTTACTGCAGTTCTATTGAAGTTATCTCACTGGAAGAATTCTAATTCCTTATACCTTGATTGGCTTTGTGCCTATCAAGGTTTCTTTTTTTTGAAGGGGATGAGTAAAGAGAGGACCCAACATTCACCCAATAACATATCCAACCTATGTAATACCCAAATAAAGATTTCGTCATTTCGTTTGTATGCATAAGAAAAGTTTGAATATTATCCCTTAAATAACGGTATTCCGATACATCAAACAGTTCGATATGGGCAGAAACGACCACGATTGATCTGTTTTTTGTTCTCTTCATTTTCTTGCAGTTTTTTCAAAACAAACTGATTCACTTAGTCATAGAATAAGTTACTAATGTCCAAGCTGATGTGTATATGCAGCAAGTGTAACCAAAAATGTGTATGTCACAGGCGATCTAAATATTACCTACCGGTTTGTACAAGATGCAAGCAAGGTACTACAATCTAGAGATCAAACGCTTTTTGAATCGAGGTGTTCTGAGTGGAAGTATTGACGATGGATTGACGATGAATCGGTACGCGTATGTGAATGGGAACCCAATTTCGTATATTGATCCGTTTGGACTGAGTGCGGATGGAGATTCTTGGGTAACGACAGGATTGAGCTACGGAGCCGATGCGATTCCTTATGTAGGAACGGTAAAAGGAATTCAAGAAACGATTACCGGAGTCAACTACATTACAGGAGAACAATTGTCTGTAGGGGATCGCGTTGCCAATGGTGTTGGTTCATTAACAGGCTTGATTCCAATTCCCGGGGCAAAATATGTTGGGAAATATGGAACAGAAGCGACCATTGATGCGGGTAGTTGGGTTGTTAAGCAGTTTGGGAAGAATGAAACAAAACAAGTAACGAATAATTATCAATTAAAAATGGATTTACAGCTATTTGCTAAAGAATCAAGTAATATTGAAAAAGGTATAGGAATTGTATAATCTAGAATCAATATTGCAAAAGGAAGAGCTCGTTTTACACCTTTAAGGCCAAGTTCAAACCAGCCTGTTTCAGCAGGTTGGAATCATGTAGTAGATGGACATTTTAATGTTCCTTTATCTAATAGTAGATCTGTTTTCTCAATTTCTGAGAATAAACTGAAGAATATATTGCAAAGTGTAGATAGTGTAACATCCCCAGTTAAATTTGTAGAAGGAGGACAATATGTTAGAACAGTTGATACAGGAGAAATTGTTGGAAACACTGCTCTTAAATTTGGAGGATATCAAACTAGCTGGATAAAAATTTTTACAGATCAAGCAGGCAACTTGATAACAGTTTATCCTGTTCCTGGGCCAAAATAAAAGGAGAAAGCTAAATGGATTCTACTATTTGGAAAGATTTTATTAATGTTTTAAATAATCCTCTTACTACTAAGGATTATATTAATTATTATAAAATTATAACTTCATGGATTCAGAGCCATCGAAATAATTTTAAATCAGAAACATTAAGTGAAAATAGATTAAATCTACTTAGTAAACTTAATCCTGATGTATACGTTGTTGAAACGCCTGGCTTTTTACTAGATAATGAAAAAAAAAGATTTGAAAAAAATGAACCTGATAATTTCGATAATTTTGCTATGATATTAGGAAATAGACTTTGGGATATGGTCACAAATAGAGGTAAAGAATGTCCAAATTGTGAGGGTGATGAAATGAGATATCTTATAACGAAAGAAGAGAATTGCTCTGAAATTATTCTTGAATGCAATAGTTGTGGATGGACAGAGACGTTAAATGGAGAAAAATGGAGAAGAGGAATAATAGAAACTTTGCCGGCAAATCGAAAAGATTTACAAAGATTTAATATAGTTTTAAATTGATTTGCATTCTAAAAAGAGCTACTTACGATATATTATATATCGTAAGTAGCTCTTTTAATTTAAATTTTTAAAAAAAATTGAACTGCTATACATATATGATTACGAATCAAATCTCTTGTACTAATTCTTTCCTGAGTGTAGGTAGTAATGAAATATTAAAAGAAAGATCAGAATTTTCTTAAGCGATTTTGTGCCGGAATTAGGCACGTTAGTTAGCCTTTTCCCTAGTGGGAAAGTGGTTGTAAAGACAGCGACTAAAGGTGCTATTGATGGTGGTAGCTGGCTTATTGGGAAATTTAATAAACAATTACGATATGCCAAACCTTCTGATTTATTCAAAGAAAATACGTATGTTCCTTTTGGACAAAGAATTGCTCCTAAAAATCTCTATCGTGAGTTGAATAGATCTCAAGTAGGACAAGAAACTATTAGATTGATACAAAGTAATGGTACAAAAATCACATTAGATTATGGGGAATTACCAACTGATATGATAGGTAACCAGATATTAGGAACAGCAAACATGCGTAACAATACTGCTACAATTTATGTGAGAGGAACCGAGTATACTATTAAAACGGCTCAAACGATCATTCATGAGGTTACGCATACTTCACTTCAAAATCCTATATATACTCAGCGTGAAGAAGTGATTGCTTTCATGAGAGAAGCTAAACATTCGAGAGATAATCTTTCTTACACACAAATAAAAGCGATTATTCAGGAAGTGAAGTCTCTTTATCCAACTATACCTTATAGATAAGGGAGAACTGATATGAATTCAAAAGAAGAAAACTCAGACATTGATAAAAGAGTTTTAAAAGGTGAACAAGTACCGTGTCCTTATTGTGGTAAAATTTTAATATATCAAAATATGGAAACAGGAAAACATCCAGCTATTATTTGTATCAACGGAGATTATTATGTTTTATTGGAAACTAAAAGAAGTAGTATATTAGATGATTTAGGATTGACAAAAAGAAAAAGCAAAAATTGAATAATAAAAAAACCTGAAAGAATTAAATTCTTTCAGGTTTTTTTAAATTAGTTTATAGGAGACTGAATAGTTGATAACGAAATTATTACAATAACATCATCCGAAAAGTATGGAACAATAAATGTTACTGAGTATGTAGAAGCACAAAAATTTGATTACCATACTATTTATTCTAATGATAAGTATATCTATGATCCTCGATTTAGTGATCAACCCATTACTACTAAAGATTATATAGATATATTAAAGGAGCTAAATGGTAGGAAAATATCTATAAGTAGACATTCTTTAAAGTAGGTGAAAAGAAATGGTTCCTAATAGTATTTATTTTAAAAAAAATGGAAAATTGGCAGATTTTGAATTGATGGCTTATACTATTTCAAAACTAGGATCATTTGAATGGCATCGGACATCAATGTATAATCCTGGTAATATTTATGAGCGTCCAGCAGGTTTTTATTTCAGATTTCATAATGAGAATGAAATGTATTCACAGTTACAGAAATGTATTCATATGTTTAAAGGTAACCTTAAATGGGGTATGAATATCAGTCATCATACTCGTCATAGGAATTATATCATCGAGCCAACTCAGGTTCATGAAGCTAAGTTGAGTGATAAATATGCTGTTAGTTATGACTTAAAGGAGATTCTAAAAGATGATTATGAAAGTTTGTGTGAAAAGGCAATATTAGATATCCCGTCTTTATGTAGTCATATTGAAGTCTGGTTTGAACTAGAAAAGAAACGTCCTTTTTTGCCAACTATACCAGAGTAGTTTAAAGATAATACTTCAATATCATAAGTAGTTAATGATGTTGAATAAACCTTTTATTTGTTCAACATGTATCAGTTATTCTAAACTCCTTTCTTTTTATAAAAACCAAGTCAATTAGAGTTAGATAATAATTGACTTGGTTTTTTTTACGTAGAAAATTTTAAGGTTTACTCCAAATTATGATTATAACGGACGCAACGGAGTCATGAACGATCCGAACGGGTTGTACCAGATGCGAGCAAGGTACTATAATCCAGAGATCAAACGCTTTGTGAACCGAGATGTTCTGAGTGGCAGTATTGACGATGGACTGACGATGAACCGCTATGCGTATGTGAATGGCAACCCAATTTCGTATATTGATCCGTTTGGACTGAGTGCGGATGGAGATTCTTGGGTAACGACAGGATTGAGCTACGGAGCCGATGCGATTCCTTATGTAGGAACGGTAAAAAGGATTCAAGAAACGATCACAGGAGTCAACTATATTACAGGCGAACAATTGTCTGTAGCTGACCGAGTCGCCCCAGGAATTGGTTCATTAACAAGTTTGATTCCAATTCCTGGGGCGAAATATGTTGGGAAGTATGGAACCGAAGCGGCGATTGATGCAGGTAGTTGGGTTGTTAAGCAGTTCGGGAAGAATGAAACCAAGCAAGTAGCGAGTAAGTTACCACTAAAAGTTAATTTGCAGTTATTTGCAGGAAATAGATCTAGTTTAAGAGTGATGATTGAAAATAATGCTCAATTACAGCTCTCAAGAATGGAGTCATCTACTAATGGAGCTCAATATTATTCTAGACATGGTGCACAAACTACGCTTCAACAACAGTATTTGAGAGCAACTACTGGATATACCCCAGATGGCTATGCGGGTCGTATAGGAGATGCTTCTAAATTTTTAAGCAATCAAATACAGCTAAATGCTGCTCAGAGGGCAGAAACAATTTATAACCAAACAGGAAGGAACAGTTTCAGCTTCGATAGGGGTGAAAATATAGGTGAAGGGTACTTAAGGGGCGGACAAAATTTAGTTTCTTCTTCTAAAGTAACTGCAGTTTTTAGAAATGGGAAATTATATACCTTATATCCTAAATTAAGAAATTGAGAGGTGTTATATTAGTGATTATTATAAATTCCGATCTACTAGATTTATTTTTAGCTCCAATTACTGGATTAGGAGATGATAATGAATCAGTTGAATATTATCGAAAATTAAAAATTCAAGATAAGAATGATTATAAAAAAATAATCAATGAAATTATTGTAGAAGAATTTGAAGAATTAAACGAACAGCAAAAACTAAATGCAAAATTAGTCTTAAGCTATTATTTAACAAGTAATGCTATTGATTTTGAGAGAGTTTTTGAATCAGTTTTGCCACCATTTGATCCACCTTATCCAGTAAGAAATTTCTTCTTATGGATTTGGGAGTGTATTTTTCTAAATGAAAGTTATGAGTTTACAGAAGAGTATTATAAAATAATTAAATAATTTATAGTATGTAAGCAATCTACTTTTTGATGAAAGTAGATTGCTTTTTTTATCTTAATTCACAAATTGACTAAACTATAATGATTAGTAATTATACTAGTTTAGAAAATGAAAAACTCTTCGATGCATGTAACCGTCTGGTAGAAGCCGGTGGGGTACAATACGGATAGGATAACGAAAATCATCGCACGTCGATGACCGTTAACGGAACCACAACGAAATATGTCGTCAATCCAGAAGCTGTTTTGTCTCAAGTGCTGATGGAAACTGATGCATCGGGCAAACCGACAGCATGGTATGTGTACGGTAACGGCTTAATTGGACGCCAAGACGCAAACGGAGCGTACCAAAGCTATCACTACGACCGTCGCGGAAGTACAATAGCGTTAACGGATGCCAAAGGACAACTGACCGATACGTGCAGCTACGGCACCTATGGTGAATCGTTAGGACACGAAGGCACCATCGAGCAACCGTTCCAATACAACGGACGCGACGGAGTGATGACCGATCCGAACGGGTTGTACCAGATGCGAGCAAGGTACTACAATCCAGAGATCAAACGTTTTGTGAACCGAGATGTCCTGAGTGGCAGTATCGACGATGGATTGACCATAAACCGGTATGCGTATGTGAATGGGAATCCGATTTCGTATATTGATCCATTTGGACTCAGTGCGGATAGTGATGAGATGTTCAAAACGGTTGGAAGTTTCTTAGCAGATGCTGTGCCTATTGTGGGAGCGGTAAAAGGTGTACAGGAAGTCTTTACAGGAACAGATTATGTGACAGGTCAACAACTTTCTGTAGGAGACCGAGTTGCTACTGGAGTAGGTACATTAGTCAGCTTTGTCCTTGGCGGGAAAGTGGTTGGGAAGACAGCGACTAAAGGTGCTATTGATGGTGGTAGCTGGCTATTTGGTAAACTCTCAAAACAAGTACGTTTAGCTAAACCATCAGATTTATTTAAGAATGATTTTGCTAAAATGGTCAGAGAATTTCTCCTAAAAATTTGTATCGTGAACTTAAAAAATCTGAGATCGGCTTAGAAACGTTAGATATTATTAGAAATAATAGTATTAGAGTAGATTTAGATTATAGTAAACAAGATGGACTTTATGGATTAGCTATAGAAGATTATAGATCTATTATTTATGTACAAAATACTCAGTCCAAGAAGAAAACTGCTCAAATTATAATTCATGAAGTTACTCATAATATGCTAAATACTTCTGTCTACACTCAGAGAGAAGAAGTAATAGCTCATATTAGAGAAGCAAAGCATCTTAACCCAAATTTAAGCATAGGTGAAATCAGAAGGATTATAAAAAATGTCGAAAGTCTATACCCGGAACTTCCGTATCAATAATAATGAGGAGGATTACGTATGGAAAATGAATTCAAAAAAAAATCTACTCATGATATAAATTCTATAATTGCTAGAGTTATCAATGGAGAAAATGTCGATTGTCCTAAATGTGGATCTGTTCTCATCTTTAATGATGTAAATAGCGGTAAACATCCTGGCATTTTTTGTCCTAATAACGATTTTAGAATTATGATGGATTTTAAGAGAAATGATATTGGTAAATAAATTATTAAAGGGAGTAGGGACTTAAATTAATTTGAATTACATTGATCTAATTTATTAGAGAGTTATTCTACAAAAGATAAAATAATTTTAAAGCATAAGCTGTATATTTTACAGCTTATGCTTTTTATATTAATGCTATGCTACTTATAGACATGATAACTTACATGATAAAATCGTGGAGCAAATGATCAAAACTAAAAATCATATTATAAATTAATACAGATTGCCCAATGATGACTCAAAATAAATAACTACATGGACTGTACCAGATGCGAGCAAGGTACTACAATCCAGAAATCAAGCGCTTTGTGAACCGAGATGTGCTGAGCGGCAGTATCGATGATGGACTGACGATGAATCGGTACGCGTATGTGAATGGAAATCCGATTTCGTATATCGATCCATTTGGACTGAGTGCGGATAGCGACGAGATGTTGAAAACGGTTGGAAGTTTCTTAGCGGATGCTGTGCCAGGATTAGGTACACTCAAAGGGTTACAAGAAATATTTACCAGAGTCAACTATGTCACAGGAGATCAATTATCAGTTGCAGATCGAGTAGCCAATGGAGGCGGAGTTCTCTTAAGCTAGGTACCTGAAGGCAAGATTGCAGGAAAAGCCCTAACTAAAGGAGCTATTGATGGCGGTAGTTGGGTTATAGCCAGAGTGGCTAAGAGTACAAACAGTTTTAAATACTTGTCTAATTTTGAAGATCATGTAATTAATGCTCAAGGTATTGTTAGAAAAGGGAATAAAGGAGTTGTTGGAGGACACAATTTACAGAGCTTTGAAAAAATTATAACAGACCAAGGTTGGAACCTAGACGATATCATTGTCTCAAGAACTCTACATCCTAAAGTTACTGGTATTTACGAAATAGAGTATAGACTTCCTACATTAGATAGGGAATTGAAGGTAGTGCCTGGTCAATATAAAAATATCTCTCAACCAAAAACAGTCTATGATCCTAGTGTGATTTCAAATGAACAAATCATTACATGGGGAAAAGAAGCATAGTGGAAATTTATTAAAATATTATTATATTTTATAATTTTATAAAATGAGGATGATAATATGGAACTTGCATCATATCAATATTTATGGGAAACTAATGAATATTTTTTGGAAGAAATGAGCGAAGGTTATTTAATTATGAAGAAAAATAATAACAATGCAGTACTTCTAGAAGATGATAGCTTATACGATAAAATTGTAGAGCAAATGATTAAAATGAAATGTGAAATTAGATATTAACTCATAAGTGATAATTAATTTAGAACACTAAATGAAGATTAAAAGAAAAGATTTACTTTGGATTGAGATTACAAGTCGTTCTTTGCTTTCAGTCTTTCAAAATGACACATAAAGTCATCAAAAGGAGAGCATAAATTGAATGATAATGATTTAAAAAAATCCACATTTCTACTTAGACTCCATGAAAGGCATTTTAAAAGTGAGATCAATTGTTTAGGAGAACAACTTGTTGAAATCATAAATTGTATTAGAGAGGAAACTTCTGATCTTATTTGGTTTGCATTCGATGTATTTGGGAGTAGTGACCGAGCATTTGCAGAATTATTTTCAAATGCCTATTCGGAATTTCTAAGTACAGACGAATTAATTGAAAAGGCAAGTGGGGTTATTCAGTTCTATTCAGGAGTATTTATAGGCATCAAGAAAGGCAGACATGTAGAATGGAACTTTGATAGGTTACCAGATACAGAAGAAAATGAAGGATTACAGCATCCTGAAGCCGAAATCGAAATTCGACCATTTGATACTTCCTATTTTGAAATCTATGGTATGGATAGGATTATTGAGAGTAAAATAAAATCGCATTTTATGGTATCCGATCAATAATATGTTGTAAATGAAAACTAACGAAAAGCACATGTTAGATAAAGGAGAAGAAAAATTGAAGACGCAGCCGAAGTATGCAGAAAATATAATCGTTTTAGTTCAATATATGGATTCTTACCGATGGTTTGTGACAGATAAGGAGATATGGTTTTTAGATTTCAAAAAGTTAATTGCTGCTTATGTTGAGAAGGGGTTTCATGTTCCGAAACCAAATGATTTTTCAGAAAGATTTAATATTCCCGTAGTTAATGAAGATACAGCAAAAGCATTTTTGGAGAACATTGCAGACGACGAAGTTGAAGTAGAAGAACTCAAACATATATTGAAGCAAACTACATATCAAGACACCTATATAGATATTTCAGATATGTACCCTTCTTTATATATAAATTTCGATCATAAAGAATTGATATCTTACTATCCTGAACCTGCCTCTTACGAATTATATGTGCCCGACGGATGGATTGGATATTATAAAAATTCTGTTGAAGATATCCCTGAGAAATATTGGTATTGGATAGTAGATGGGCAAAATTTATTTGTACAAACAAGCTAGATAAGATTTCTATAAGATCATCAGTATAGAGAGTTGTACTACATATAACTATAATATCTCAATACAATAACAATAAAACGGAGGAATTATATATGCAACTGGAAACACAGCGACTGCTTATTCGTGAAATACAACATAGTGATTGGGAAGCGATTCATACCTATACGCAATTGCCAGAGGTGACCCAACATACTGCATGGGGGCCTAATACTGAAGCAGATACTAAGGCGTATGTTGAAGAGGCCATCGCTCAGCAACAGCAATCTTCTCGTCAAGATTATGAATTCGCTATTTGCTTGAAAGATGAAGGGGTATTGATGGGTGGGATTGGTATCCATGTCCACAACACTAATGCTGAAATAGGTTACGTGCTGAATCCTGATTACCAGGGCAACGGTTATGTAACAGAAGCTGCGCGTGCTATATTGGCTTATGGATTTGAGACATTGGATGTACATCGAATCTATGCTACCTGTCGCCCGACTAATATCGCTTCAGAGAAAGTGATGCAGAAGATTGGAATGACACGCGAAGGCATTATGCGTGAACACTGGTATTATAAAGGCGAATTTCATGATTCTTCTCTGTATTCTATACTTGCAAAAGAATATACAGCTCGCTCCAAATCATAAGTGATATTAGCTTATACAGGGATATGTCTCTGTTATTACATGCTAAACTAAAAAAAGAAACCCTGAAAAGTATCACTTATCAGGGTTTCTTTTTCATATCAATTACAAAATAAAAATGTACTCTAGTATTATGCTACATTTGCTATTAGGCAAAGCACTTTTCAAATTTCATCAGCAATTTAGGATTACCTTTGAGCCGTAGTTTTCCTGTGAGTAAGGCTACGCCTACATTTTTTTCTTTCGCTACGATTTTAAGCCATGTTTTGCTGTCTACAGTAATCTGGATGTCGGGTGTACCCTGTAGACCATCTTGTACCTGAAGCTTTTTATCTCGAATATCGAATGTGGTTTGTCTATTTTCATCACCTATGAACGTAAAGTGATACGTGCAGTTTAAGTCTGCTGACTGATTCGGCTGAAATACATGAGGCATAAGAGTCACCAGAAGACCGATCGAATTGGGTATTAATCCATTACCAACACGTTTGATCGTTTTATGAGGAAAACGTTTTTTGACATGCGCTTCTGCATCTGAATTCGGTATCACATAAATAGTCTCTTCTTTTGCTTGCAACGGTTTTACGATATCTTTCATAAATCCTTTGCGATCTTCTAGAAATGGCCCGATTACATCATCGCCTGCCGGACACACAGATAAGCAATAAGCCGCTTTATAATTAGCACCAAAACTCAAACTTTGCCACCATGAAGCCGCTTCAGTTGCTGGTACTTCGCTCCGGAATTCTTTCGTATTTTTGCTCTCTACCACCGTCTCTACAAAATCGCTAAAACCACCCATAAATTCCCGATAATTATGTGTAGCACAAGATGAGAAATTGAATTGTCCATCTGCGCCGATTGCACCTACCGGGCAGGCGGCTACGCAAACTTTGCATTCCAGACAAGGATTATAGTCGATTGGACGGTCTTCTTTGCTAACCGGAGCATCTAGTATAATAGCGCCTAACAGAATAAAATTACCGAATTTGGGATGGATGACATTGCGATGAATCCCCATCTTACCTAAGCCTGCTGCAACCGCTACAGGTTTAAGTGAAACGACCCAAGCTTTGCCGGGAAACTTATCCATTTCCATCGGGAACCCCATAGCTGCATTCAAAGCCCGTATGCCTCGTGCTTCTAATGTAGATACGATATTATGAGATATATCTGCCACCCTATCCCCTGTATGATGAAATTCAATATTAGCAAGTGAGCGAGCAGGGGTACGGATCGGTTCTCGATTCATTTTAGCAACAAAGCTAATCATCGTTTTGGCATGTGGAAATACAGATAGAATATCTTCACGTTGATCATCCAATTCGGAACGTTCCATAGAAATCACTCCGACATCATCTGCTCCAGCGTCCAGACATAATTCACGTATCCAATCATAATCAAGAATTTCATTTTTGACAGGGGTAGATTGCGCAACCGATTCATAATAACGAAGAACAGTAGGATGTTTTTTCATATCAGCCATATATATCGATCCTTTCTAAAATAAGTGTATATACACCTAATTGATCAAAAAAAATTAATTTTGTCTATTTAGCTTCACAATATCAGATAATTGTCTAAGTAAACCTCTATAACGATCTTCGCCCATATACTCTTGTACACGAACTTGTGCCTGTTCCCATAATGGTAAGGCAGTGTTGAGAAGGTGCTGACCGTCAGGTGTCAAAGCAATAAAACGTTTTCTACGATCCTCTCCTGGTGTAATTGATACCCATCCATTTCGTTCAAGTGGTTTTAGATCGCGTGGTAATGTAGTGCGATCCATCAAAAGTAATTCAGCAAGAGTCGTAATAGTGACCGATCCTGCTTGTTCAAGTGCCATCAGCAATGATAACTGGGTCGCTCGAAGCCCTACAGGTCTTAAATACTCATCATATAGGCTAGTAATAAAACGTGACGCTTTTCTAAAATTTAAGCAGGCGCACTCTGCTGTGTAATCGATTGTTTTGGGCAGATTAGAATTATGGTTTCTCATAAATATGAGTATATACACATATTTGTTGATGTCAATCTTTATGCTTGTTATACAGCGTAGCAACCAGATGAGATATTCTTCAAAAATAGCCATTTGTGCTACAATGAGTCCTTACGCTATGATAATATTCAAACACAGATCAACCATATCCGTATGAGCATCTGTAACTACACTCGGATCATAGAGAAAGGGCAGTAACTATGGCGAAAATGACAATGGCAGATGTAGCTCGTGAAGCAGGAGTATCCAAAAGTACAGTCTCCCAATATCTTAACGGGCGTTATGAATATATGAGCAGTAATACAAAAGATAAAATAGCTGCGGCGATTCAGGCATTGGATTATCGTCCGAATGTACTGGCACGTAGTCTCAAACAAAAACGTACGTTTACGATTGGCGTAATCGTTGCAAATATGTTGCATCAATTTTCTTTGGAAATCTGTCGGGGGATTGAGAGCTATTGCCGGGAACAGGGCATTAGCGTAATTCTATGCAATACCGATGAAGATGAAGCAAGAGAACGTGAAGATCTGGAATTGTTGCGCTCCAAGCAAGTAGATGGCGTGATTGCTTTTCCGTCCGGTCAATTAACTCCTTTGTATCAGAAGCTAGTTCAAGAAGGCTTTCCATTAGTATTTGTAGATCGGAAGCTGGAAGGGGTACAGGTAAGTCGTGTCGTTGTAGATAATGAACAAGCTGCATATAAAGCGACAGAACATCTGATCCATACGGGGCACCAACATATTGCAATGCTTACAGCACCGCTGTCTATTTCTACTCGTGTAGAGCGAGTACATGGATATACACGTGCGATGGAGGAACTATTACCACAGATCACACCGATGATATTATCGGATGAAGTTAAGCAATTACGTCATACATTAAGCACCTGGGCACAGCAAAAGCAATTACCAACAGCAATTATTGCAGGTAATGATCTGGTATTGCTTGAAGTTCTTGCTTTTCTCAAAGAATATCAATTGCAGATTCCGCAAGATATGGCATTGATCGTATTTGATAATATACCGTTTGCTGAATTGCTAACCCCTACATTGTCTACGATTGTTCAACCTTCGCATGACATGGGCAGACAAGCCGCAGAAATGTTACTTGCTTCGATTTCTGCACAGAGTACACAACAAGAACAACCAGCTATACAAGAAAAGCAATTTAATTGTACATTAATGATCCGCGAATCTTCGGCACAACCGATGAATATACAATAAAATGAATACTTGATCATCAGAATAAAGATAGAACTATACGTTTGTGATCAAAAAAAGACCGTCCAACATCTGATCAATTTGATGTTAGACGGTCTTTTTTGGTGCTATACAATCATATAATCGACCCAATCGACTCTCGTACATCCCATTCGATCAAAAAAGCGATGCGCACGTGTATTATGCGGTGCAGCTACCCAGCTCATATGAGCAAATCCATGATCTTGAGTATATGTCTGGCAGTGCTTAAACAATTGAACTTCCACTTCAGTATCTCGTAAATGCTCTTGCAGATAAAGATCGTTCATAATCGTGACTTTATCGGCTTTGATCGAGCTGAATGAAAAGTACAATGTGGCAAATCCTACGGTCTGATCATTTTGCTCGACTACAAATTGTACCCCTAATTGCAGATCCAATAACGTTGTAATTAGATGATGTAGCTTTTCTACAGGTGGTTTGGGCTTTTGATAAAAGTCTCCAATATATTCATTCATAATACTTATCAACGCTTCGACATCTGCTGTAGTTGCTTGACGAATCACTGTCGGCACAGTTTCCAAAAACATCATCTCCTTTATATGTAAAAAATAAATATACATAATTATGAATTTAAATGCAAATAAATTTATATTTATTAGTTAATTATTAGTTAATTATTTCAGAATGGGTCCAAAGTACCTTTTACCATATAAATACAGATAACGTTTACAAAAAGACTTGTATTTATAAAATAGTTGCATTATACTGACCTCATAAACCGATTTACTAAACCGATTTACTAAAATGAAATTAACTTATTGTGTTGAACATTTTCATATGAATTGAGCAGATGAAATAGATAGTAATGCTCTACTTTGTAGTTGAAAGGAGATTATCAATGTCGATTACTATTATTCCTACTTCTGTTTTTGCAGATGTCGTTAATGGAGAAGTTGCACAATTGCAAGTAGCTACACGTATTGCTGATCTTGGAGCACAGGGAATAGAGATTCGTCGTGAACTTTTTGTAGAGTCAGACGATAGTTTGCCTTTAGAACAGTGTAGACAAGCGATTCAACAAGCTAATCTTTTATATACTGTCTATTCTGTACCTGCATCGTTATGGCAAAAGAATCATGGACTGAATCAAGAAATAGTATATCGTTCTTTCACAGAAGCACAGCGATTAGGAGCAGATGCAGTCAAGTTATCACTTGGTCATTACGATAATGTGCAATCTTCTATCGATGTATTGCTTACAAGTTTGGATCAATTTTTTGCTGAACAGTCATCGGTATCTCCCATTCATCTATGGATAGAAAACGATCAGACAACATACGGGGGAGATCCTGCACATATACTTTCGTTTTTTGAACAATTAGCTACTTTGCAAGCGCATTCGCAATGGTATTCGATCGGAATGACATTCGATATCGGTAACTGGTTATATGCAGGACAAGATGCACTGGAAGCGGCGCAACATTTATCACCTTATGTGACTTATATTCATGCGAAGCATTCGGTTCGGCAAGAGAATAGATATCTAACACTTCCTTTACCGATAGAGGAAAAAGCATTATGGCGACAAGTAATCAAACTTCTTCCGAATCAAGCATGGCGGGCGATCGAATTTACTTTATCTGACGATACAGAGATTAAATATTACAACCATGTACTAAGCACAGCAGGAAGGGGCAACATTGCGATGGATCATCCAACAGATACTGCTAGAGTAAATGGAAATAAGCTTTTACCATTATCCAACTTACCTGTAGAAAGTAATAACACATTACTGGACATTGTGACATTTGGCGAAGCAATGACTATGTTTGTAGCTGAAGAAGTAGGCGATCTGCATAATGTAGCTTTATTTAGTAAACGATTAGCAGGAGCTGAAGCCAATGCAGCGATTGGATTTGCACGTCTCGGTCTTCGATCGGGTTGGGCAAGTAAAGTCGGTGCCGATGCATTTGGAACTTTTGTACAACATAAGCTAGCGAGTGAACATGTGAATCTAGATCATGTACAGATAGATTCAGAACGTCCTACAGGATTTCAGCTCAAGTCCAAAGTCATCAGCGGTGATCCGCAAGTTCAATATTTCCGTCGTGGATCAGCAGCAAGTCAGATGAGTATAGCTGATCTGGATGCTACTTATTTTAGCTCAGCACGTCATTTGCATATGACAGGTATTCCATTAGCATTATCAGATCATAATCGTGTATTTGCACAGCATGTAATTCAGCAGATGCGTGCTCACCATCGAAGTATTTCATTTGATCCTAATCTGCGTCCTGCATTGTGGAGCAGTCATACTGAAATGATCGAGACGATCAACCATTTTGCTATTCAAGCTGATATCGTGTTGCCAGGTATTGAAGAAGGACAGATATTAACAGGATCATCAGTACCTGAAGAAATTGCTGAATTTTACTTGCAGCAAGGAGTCAAAGTCGTTGTCGTTAAATTAGGCCCGGCTGGTGCTTATTATCGCACGCAGGAACAATCAGGCACAGTATCTGGTTTTATCGTCGAGCAAGTGATTGATACGGTAGGTGCTGGGGATGGATTTGCTGTTGGAACTGTTAGTGGTTGGTTAGCCGGACTGACAATAGAAGAAGCGATTACCAGAGGATGTGCCATTGGAGCTTTAGCAGTCCAATCGATCGGCGATCATGAAGGGTATCCTTCAGAAAATGAATTACAATATATGATTGAACATCATCCCAGATATCCAGCAACAGATATAGTTGTTGAGGACGTTACTCGTTATGACCCATCTTTGGAAGGAGTGAAATAAACATGCAAGAAAAGACAGCATTACCTGCTTCTCGTTGGTTAAGACTGATTCCGGTTATTTTTATTACGTATAGCCTCGCTTATCTGGATCGTGCGAATTATAGCTTTGGCGCGGCATCAGGTATGGCACATGATCTGAATATTTCAGCAGCGATGTCATCGTTACTGGGAGCGCTTTTCTTTCTAGGTTATTTCTTTTTCCAAATTCCAGGTGCTCATTATGCAGAGAAAAAAAGTGCGAAAAAACTGATTTTCTGGTCATTAATTCTATGGGGTGGACTTGCATCCGCTACAGGGATGATCACCAATGTCAATCTGTTGATCGTTATCCGATTCGCACTTGGAGTTGTTGAAAGCGCGGTCATGCCAGCGATGCTTGTTTTTAATGCACACTGGTTTACGAACAAAGAACGTTCACGTGCAAATACTTTTCTGATTTTAGGTAATCCTGCAACTGTTTTGTGGATGTCGATTATTTCCGGTTATCTAGTGACCGCAGTCGGTTGGCGTTGGATGTTTATTATAGAAGGGATGCCAGCTATTATCTGGGCATTTGTATGGTGGAAAGTAGTACAAGATAAGCCTTCAGAAGCGAAATGGTTGACCGATGCGGAAAAACAAGCATTAGAAGACGAATTAGAACGTGAACAAGCAGGAATGAAGCAAGTAAAAAATTACCGCGAAGCTTTTCGTTCGCCTACGGTTATTAAGTTAAGTCTGCAATACTTTTTCTGGAGTATTGGGGTGTACGGATTTGTGATGTGGTTGCCATCCATTATTGCTAAAGCACCGAATATGGATATGGTATCAACAGGCTGGTTAGCTGCTGTTCCGTACGTACTGGCTGTCATTTTGATGCTAGTGACTTCATTCTTTTCTGATAAAATGCAAAGTCGCAAAAACTTTGTCTGGCCGTTCTTATTGATTGGTGCGCTTGCTTTTTACGGTTCCTATCTCATTGGACCAAATCATTTCTGGATTTCATTTGTACTACTTGTGATTGCTGGTGGAGCGATGTATGCGCCGTATGGCCCGTTTTTTGCGATTGTACCAGAAGTCTTGCCACGTAATGTAGCCGGTGGAGCTATGGCATTGATTAACAGTATGGGAGCATTAGGTTCATTTGCCGGTTCTTATATTGTAGGGTATCTCAATGATCTGACAGGTGGGTTTGATGCATCGTATATGTTTATGGCGGGATCACTGCTTCTGTCGGCGATCTTAACAATGATGGTACGCAAGCCACAGACGCAGAAACCTCAAGCTTCTCCAGAATGGAAACGCAAAGTCAGTGCGACGTAATCCAAAGAGTAGTGAACACATAAAATAACACAACAATACAACAGCGTAATTCTTTTATATCTAATGATGTAAAAAAATATAGTCTATATTTGGTAAAGGAGTGAACGAGTATGAGTGAACAACAACCTGTACGTGTGCAATTAGCGCTAGATCGAATGACTATCCAAGAAGCGATAACGATGGCCAAACAAGTAGAGCAACATGTTGACTGGATTGAAGTGGGTACATCCCTAATCAAAGAGTTCGGCATCGAAAGTGTGCGCCAGATGAAGCAAGCTTTTCCACATAAAATCATTGTTGCGGATATCAAAACTTTTGATAATGCGAAATACGAATTTGAGCTTTGTTTTGAAGCAGGAGCAGATGTCGCTACTGTTATGGGAGCGGCGCCAGATGCTACATTAGAATTATGTATGCAGACAGCACGTCGCTATCAGGGGCAGACAATGATTGATCTGCTCAGCGTATCGCCTGATCGAATTCAAGATCTTGAGCGCTATACAGATGCTGTATTATGCCATCATGTTAGCAAAGACGAGCAAGAGCATAACGGACAAAAGGCCGGGCAATCAAATAGACATGAAGCTCATGCTACTTCTAATGCTAACCATGCAACACCTCAGATTGCGGTAGCAGGCGGCATTACGTTAACGACATTACCGACAATTTTACAGCAATCCCCGTCTGTGATTATTGTGGGTTCTGCGATTACTCAAGCTGCTCAACCTCAACAAGCGGCGCAACAGATTCGAGAACAGATTAATCAATTTGCTATCCCAAACGTTAATCCTTTAGCTTCTTTATAACTATATAACAGGGAGTGATATTCAATGAACCAAGTTCAATCGACAGCAACCGCAGAGCAGATTATTGCTGAGATTAGTCAGGTGATCACGCAGGTTCCACAAGAAACGATCCAACAACTAGCTACTCAATTAGTAAATAGTCAGCGTATTTTTGTAACTGGTGAAGGACGGTCTGGCTTTATGGCTAAATCATTCGCAATGCGGTTGATGCATCTAGGTGCAGATTCCCATGTGATTGGAGAAACGGTCACACCTGCACTTGCTGCGGGCGATCTACTAATTGCTGTATCTGGATCAGGCACAACCAAAGCGGCTGTATGGACCGCAGACAAAGCCAAAGAGTTAGGATGCCATATTGTGGCGGTGACTACCGACGAATCATCGCCACTAGGTACTCTAGCAGATACAATCTTGCATATTCCAGCAGCGACCAAGTATAGACGAGAAGGCGAAGCGCCAAGTATTCAGCCTTTGGGTTCTTTATTTGATCAATGTACACATGTATTACTGGACGCAGTCTGCTTGAATTACGGACAGCTCAAGCAAGTTCAACATGGCGATGTATTTGCCAAACATAGCAATGTCGAATAAGTAATTACATTTACTACGGATAGAATAGATAGGAATATGATAAATATCAAAAACCCTGCACACCATTTTTGGATACAGAACACTTTGTAGTGAAAAGTGCTTATCCATCAGGCGAGCAGGGTTTTTAGTGTGTTATTTGTTATGAGTAAATAGCTAGTAAGATAAATCTACAATAATAAAACACTACTTATTAATCAATTTATCCCCAAAGATACGAGACGATCATTACCACATAGACTGGTAAACTGAACAACAACATACTCCATGAGTTCACCATATTGCGATCTCTGGAACTCGGATCGATCGCTTGATTCGCACGCATCCGATCTCCACTGACCATTGTACCTGAAAGAGCTAGTGTAGCAATAATTAAAATGATGGTGACGACTCTAAGAATATCATTAAAGTCGTAGGGTAATAGAAAATGAATCAAATACAGTAATCCTAGAAAAAGAACGCCCGATCCTAACAGCAAACCTGATTTTTTCATATCGATCTACACCTTTCTACTATGTATTGGCAACGATGATCAATCTAAAATCTACGATGATAAAACAAAAGACTGTCGAATAATCTATTCGCAGTCTTTTGTCTATTATATCAATTAAACGTTTGACATTATACCTAACAACTAAGATCAATCAGATTTCTACAATCGAACATCATAATGTTAATGCTACCATGTTGCTTTATAACTTAAAGTACTTTTTCTAAAAAGCTAATCGTACGTTCATGCTGAGGGTTACCAAATACTTCTTCAGGCGTACCATCTTCGACAACATAACCGCCATCCATAAAGATTACACGATCCGCCACTTCGCGAGCAAAGCCCATTTCGTGAGTTACGATCATCATGGTCATTCCTTCTTTAGCAAGGGAATTCATAACACCCAATACTTCACCAACCATTTCAGGGTCAAGTGCAGAAGTCGGTTCATCGAATAACATCACATCTGGATTCATAGCCAGTGCACGCGCTATTGCGACACGTTGCTTTTGTCCACCCGATAATTGGTTAGGTAGAGCATCTGCTTTATCTGCAAGACCGACACGATCTAACAGTTGAAGCGCAATTTTACGAGCTTCTGCGGGCGAAGATTTTTTTAGTTCAGTTGGAGCTAACATAATATTTTTGATAACACTCATATGCGGAAAAAGGTTAAAGTGCTGGAATACCATTCCGATATTTTCGCGTACTTTGTTGATATCGGTTTGTTTGTCATTGATATTGTGATCATCGACAATAACGGTACCTGCTGTAATATCTTCCAGACGATTAATACAACGAAGGAAGGTACTTTTACCAGAACCGGATGGACCAATAACACATACCACTTCGCCTTCTTTAACTTCCAGATCGATACCTTTCAGTACATGATTGGAACCAAAGCTTTTTTTCAGACCGGTAACTTTAATTTTATCCATTGCTGACCTTCCTTTCGATGTGGTTAGAGATTTTAGTAAGAATGGTAATCACGATCAGGTACATTAGAGCAACCATTAACCAGATTGTAAATGAATCCAGTGTACGAGCAATAACGATTTTACCGGATTGAGTCAATTCAACTAAACCGATTGCAGATAAAATTGATGTATCTTTCAATGTAATAACTAACTGATTAATGAAAGAAGGAATCATTAATTTAACAGCTTGTGGAATAATAATTTTGATCATGGCTGTACGATAAGGTAGCCCTAGTGAACGAGCAGCTTCCATTTGTCCACGATCAATTGATTGAATACCACCACGAATAATTTCAGTTACATATGCCCCTGCATTCAGACTTAATGCCAAAATGGAAGCAACGAACAATGGCATTGTAAATCCTAAAGCTCCTGGAATACCAAAATAAATAAAGAATGCTAATACCAACAATGGAACTCCGCGGAATACATCAACAAATACTGTTGCAATACCTCTTAAAATACGATTATGACTAACTTTCATAAATCCAAAGATTAGACCTAAAATAAACGCAAAGAATAAAGAAACAATAGTGTAAAGTAGAGTTTTTAATAAGCCATTTACTAGATAAGGGAAAGATTGTTGAATTAATTCCCACCGACTTAATTTCTCTGTAACTACGCCTTTACCGTCTTTACCTAAATATTTTTCTAAAATCTTATCGTATTCTCCATTACTACGAAGATTTGCAAGACCAGCATTAAACTTTTGTAATAGTTCTTGATTTTGTCCCTTGCTTACAGCAAATCCATAAGAACCACCCGGTTCTTTTTCAGTAACTAATTTAAGTCCTGTATTTTGTGTAACACCATACGCCAAAACAGGATAATCATCAAAACAAGCTACTGAATTTCCTGTTTTTACATCATCGTACATTTGTGAAGAATCATCGAATGGAACCATAGTAAATCCATACTTATCTTTAATCGAATCAGCAAAAGTATAGCCTTCTGTTCCTGTTTTAACAGCTACACGTTTGCCACGCAAATCTTCATACGTTTTTACAGTGTCATTATCTTGTTTAACAGCCATGACTACACCAGAATCAAAATAAGGCTTGGAGAAATCAAATGTTTGTTTGCGCTCATCGGTGATGCTCATACCTGCAATAACACCATCAACCTGATTAGATTGAAGTGCTTGAACAGCAGCATTAAATCCTAGAGGTTTAATTTCATAACTAAAGTTCTGGTCTTTGGCGATTGCTGCCATAAGATCCATATCAATTCCTACAAATTGTCCCTTTGAATTTTGGAATTCGAAAGGAGCAAAAGTAATATCTGTAGCAATTTGATAAGTTTTGCCTTCCTGTGCTTGTGCAGTTGTGGCAAAGCTTCCTGTAGATACTCCAAAGAAAAGAAGGAGAGCCATTACTAACCACATTACCCTAGATTTCTTCATAAAATCCTCCATTTCATTGACTTCTTCATGTACATCAGCAATTGTTGTAGTGCGTATACCTGGATCGAGCTAGAACAAATCTACTTACGATCAGTATTGCTTACAATAGATATCTCAAATTGATATCTTACATCACATGTCTTCCCATTCTACAAAAAAAACAAGCTATTGACTATAGTTCATTCTACTTTTCGGTTAAATATGTATCACGTAAACGGTATCATTAAAATATTCATGTCAGGTATTCAAAAAAATTAAATTTAATTTGTAATCAATGTATGATATTAGTAAGAAATTTAAATGTAAAATCCCCTCAAGAATTGATCATCTTGAGGGGGAAATTTAAAATTTAAAAAACGCCTTGTCCATTTATAAATAGTTGCCATTGGAAAGATTGATTCTGATGATCATCTCCTATAAATTTAGCAGTAAGTTGAATACCAAGTTGTGTAGCAAGACCACCATCTAGTACTTCTGTCCAACCAGTATTTTGTAAATTAACTAACTTTGTCGTACCGACTTTATATGTTAAATATTGCGAAGGTAGAGTCATAGTTTGAAGTTTTGCTTTACCATCAAGTCCAGGTCCTGATTGATTAACTCTGCCATTTACACTTAGAAGAGGACCTTTAGTATTTGGTTTATCATATCGATAATAAATTTTGTCTAAACCAAGATAACTATTTCCGTCACTTTTAGTTTTGGTATGATAAAATAGCCGAATAGTAAGGCTTAAACCACTAGCAGCATCTTTTTCTGTACCTTTTCGTTCATAAGAGCCGGGCGCTGAAACTGAAAGATCAGTTACATATTGATTCAAAGTATTTCCTGTATTTACATCTTGCAATTCTCTATACAAATGAGTTTCTTCATTATTCACTTTATTATATGTGTTTTTCGATACGCTATCGCTCTCAATTGAATCGGTAGATATAGAGTTTTGCTTGTTTTCTAGGGCAGTCATTGAATTTATTTCTACGGGATTACTTACTTTAGTATTTTCATCATTAATATCATACTGTTTGATTACTTTGTAACCTTCTGGAATACTTTCGTCTTGAGGCATTCCATTGGGTTCAGCGGCTGAAGCTAAGCCCACTGAAGATAATGTTAATGCACTAGCCATGATTACGCTAAATAATTTCTTTGGAATTTCTTTCATCTTCTGTACCTCCATAAGTTGTAATTTTTTTCTTGTAATATGTTAAAGCATGCATATAAAAAATTCAAGTTTACTAGAATTCTACATATTAGCTATTATTTTTAAGTGATCTCAAACTGCCTCTCCCTTTACACCTTCACCACATATGATAAAATGCAATGAACATATAAGAAGGGGACGGGATATATGAAATCAGTTATTTTAGATGTAGATACAGGGATCGATGATTCATTAGCGCTAGCCTATGCGGCTCATTCACCTGAATTGGATATTTTGGGAGTGACGACGGTATTCGGCAATATTACAGTAGAAGAAGCAACACGTAATACACTGGTAGTGCTCGACAAATTAGAGCGTGAAGAAATTCCAGTCTATGCCGGAGAAAGCAAGCCGATGAGTCGAGAATATACGAAGCCATTTGCCCGTCATATTCATGGAGAAGATGGTATTGGCAATCAGTATCGGGAACCGTCTGAGCGTCAAGCAGAGACGATGAGTGCATCTGACTTTATCGTTCAGCAAATTATGGCTTCTCCTGGAAAAGTGACTGTGGTTGCTGTAGGCCCTCTAACCAATATCGCCAAAGCTATTCAGACCAATCCAGAGATCGTACATACTATTGAACGATTAGTAATCATGGGAGGAGCGGTAACGGTACCGGGGAATGTCACTCCATATGCGGAAGCCAATATTTATTCCGACCCTGATGCCGCGGCGCTTGTGTTAACCTCTGGCATGCCGATTACATTGGTTGGACTGGATGTCACGATGAAAACATTGTTAACCGGTGTTCATCTGGATGAGTGGAGACGGGAAAACAGTTCGTTATCTGTTTTTTTAGCAGATATGACTGAATTTTATATGGGTGCATACAATGAGATTGTAACAGGTGGTAAAGGTTGTGCTCTACATGATCCATTAGCTGTCGGCGTAGCGATTGATCCAACGATCGTGCGCACAACCTCATATGCAGTACATGTAGAATGTACAGAACAAGATACACTAGGAAATACAACAGGCAAACACGATACTTTATTACCGCATATTGATGTTGCTTTAGATGTAGATTCTTCACGTTTTTTAAATCATTTTTTAAGTCGAATTGTGTAATCATTTTTGCATAGAAATAATTCAAGCCTGTGTAGCGTATATAAGGAGGTCGTTTATCCTTGTTGAGTTATACAGGCTTTTTTAATGATATCTAGTCAAAATTTATGAATACAATAGAGATGATTTCAACATATGTGGGTTGGATGATGGTTTATACTTTTATCTACAAAAAGATATCTGTGAGCCATTATTGTTATCCGATCATAATGCTAATAGATGTCTGAACAGAGTCACTTATTGACAAAATTTTTATAAAATTGAAATTTATTTGTACAAATAAACGACTAAAGTAGACATTCTCTTTCATTTTTTATTGTTACTGTAAGGTAAATACGGTATCATTAGAGTATATAGCTAAAGCTATTGATAAACGCTTACACGAATCGTTTCGACACGAATGAGCATTGTACTAGATGCTGACCTATATACGTTTGACAATATACAATAGTAAGGCCAGGTGTAACTCCATGAGCAGCAAGAATCCAAAGCGACAAGACACTACATCCGCAGCACAACGCAAGCTGGAGACGCTGCGAATTTTGGAAGCGGAAGGCACTGTGCGGGTATCCGGACTCAGTCGCCGTTTTCAAGTAACTGAAGAGACAATAAGACGTGATCTGGAACGTCTGGAACATGAAGGTGCTGTAGTTCGTACGCATGGCGGAGCCGTATTTAACCGTAATCGGGAACAATATGAATCTCCTGCTGTTCAGCGTGAGACACAGAACCTAGAAGAGAAAAAAGCAATTGTCGAATATGCCTTATCTTTGATTGAACCCGGTGATGTGATTGCGCTGGATGCAAGTACAACTTGCCTGCATTTGGTCAAACAATTGCCTAATCGATCATTAACTGTACTGACATATTCACTAGCGATTGCTAACGAATTGGTACAAAAAACCGAGATCAATGTGATTGTGATCGGAGGCTACCTGGATCGAGATTCAATGGCGAATACAGGGATTCATGCAGAGAAAATGGTCGAAAGTTATCATGTCGATAAATTTCTATTTTCCTGTCATGGCTTTGATTTAACACGCGGGTTAACCGAACCTTCTGAAGCACATGTACAATTAAAGAAAAAGATTATTGAGATTTCAGACGAATTGATTTTGTTAACAGACAGTACGAAGTTTCGCCGCAAATCATTAGTACGTCTGATGGGTATGGAAGATTTGAATCGTTTTGTAACCGATGATCAGTTGCCTCAAGAAGCGATTCAAGATTTACAAGATATGGGTGTGGATGTCATCGTTGTTGAGTAATAGGGCGATGGTTGCTACCTGCATTTAAGCCTTTTCCTTTAGGGAAAAGGTTTTTTTGTATATAGAAATAAATGTAAGATTTTTGTTGGTTTTAGATTAATTTTCAACAAATTCTTCGGTTAAGCTTGAAAATAGGGTACGTTAGGAGTACTTTAGATAAATGAGAAAACGTTGAGAACCGTATAGAGATGGTTGAGATCAATGAGGCGTTTGGAGTGAGGAGAGAATCAATGACAGCAACTGGTGAATATAATCCGCAAATCGTAGGCATGGAAGATATCGTCCGTGCTCATCATGTATTACGCGAAGTAATTGTGCGTACCCCGTTACAGCGAGACAATACATTATCTGAAAAATACGAATGTAATATCTTTTTAAAGCGTGAAGATATGCAAGTCGTTCGTTCATTCAAAATTCGCGGGTCGTATAACCGTATTCGTAGTCTTTCTCAAGCAGAATTGGACAAAGGTATTGTATGTGCTAGTGCAGGTAACCATGCGCAGGGTGTAGCCTTTTCATGTTATGCGCTTAATATTCATGGCAAAATCTATATGCCAAGCACAACACCGAACCAAAAAGTAAAAATGGTGAAAAAGTTCGGAGGTAAAAATGTAGAAGTAATTCTAGTCGGTGATACATTTGACGATGCTTATGAAGAAGCGATGAAAACATGTGAAGAACAAGGTATGGCATTTATTCATCCATTTGATGATCCGAAGATTATTGCCGGTAACGGTACGATCGGGATGGAGATTATGGAAAGTCTAGATGTACCGGCTGATTATATTTTTCTAACGATTGGTGGCGGTGGTCTGGCTGCTGGTGTTGGGCAATATATGCATACGATGAGTCCTACCACTCAATTGATCGGTGTCGAACCAGCAGGTGCGGCGTCTATGAGTGAAGCAATTGCTCGGAATGAAGTCGTCACACTTGGTGAAATTGATAAATTTATTGATGGTGCAGCAGTGAAGCGTGTCGGTCAGCTCACCTTCGATATTTGCCGTGAGGTGTTAAACGATGTCGTGAAAGTGCCAGAAGGTAAAGTGTGTTCGGCGATTCTGGATCTATATAATGAAAATGCGATTGTAGCGGAACCAGCAGGAGCTTTGCCTATTGCGGCGCTTGATATGTACCGCGAGCAGATCAAAGGGAAAACGGTTGTCTGTATTATCAGTGGTGGTAATAACGATATTGATCGTATGCAAGAGATCAAAGAACGCTCACTGATCTATGAAGGATTGAAGCATTACTTTATGATTAATTTCCCACAACGTGCAGGCGCTCTACGTGAATTTTTGGAAAAAGTATTAGGGCCAAATGATGATATCGCTCGCTTTGAATATACCAAAAAACATAATAAAGAAAATGGGCCAGCGTTAGTCGGTATCGAACTTAGTACACCGGAAGATTACGGTGCACTGGTCGAACGAATGGAAGCTCATGGTATTAAATATACAGAGCTTAATCGGGATCTGAATTTGTTCAATTTGCTCATCTGATGAGTATTCTTAGAGTTATAGTTGGGTTTTGAGCGGAATTACTATATAATTAATAAGTCGTGCCAGTTTATTATTTATAGGAGGCTTTACCCCAATGTTAGTAATTCATGCTGAAATATTGATTCAACCAGAACACGTAGAAACTTTTCTACAACTTGCTGATCCTTTTGTGAGTGCTTCACAAGCAGAAGCAGGCAATATTCGTTATACACTGATGGTGGATTTACATCAATCCAACCTATTTACCATGGTTGAAGAATGGGAAAGCCAAGAAGCGCTTACCGCCCACGAACAAAGTGCTCATTTTCTGAAGCATATCAATGATACAAAAGATATGGCGGCTGCACCTTTGAACGTTAAAGTATATGAAGTGATGCAGTTGCCTGTAGTTTAATAAGTAAATAAGTCTGCACTATACAAAGGCTATTTCTTTCGGGAAGTAGCCTTTTGTATATCTATATGTGTTATTAGCCGTAGCTAAATTTCGTAGGTTTACAATATAATTTGGGTTTTGACATCATATAGGTTATAATTAGTAAGTGAGATTTTTAGAACATTAAAAAAATCATATTACATTATATACTTATAGGAGGTTTACTTATATGTTTGTTATTCATGCTAATATCACGATTAAACCTGACAGAGTAGAAGAATTTTTAGTAGAAGCAGAAGGTTTGGTTAGTGCTTCTCAAGCAGAAGCAGGTAATATCCGTTACACACTAATGCGTGATCTTCACCAACCGAACTTGTTCACAATGGTTGAAGAATGGAAAGACGAGCAAGCGGTACAAGAACACAACGCAAGCGCTCATTTCCAAAAATTCGTTAAAGATATGCAAGAATTTGCAGGTGCACCTTTGGATGCAAAACTGTTCAACGCAACAGAAGTACCAAGAGGTTAATTACCTGTATCTCGATGCTAAAATAGATATGTTGCGTGGCAACAATCGTTTTCGTATTGCATCATTTGGTATGGATAACTAAATAGTTACGTAAGCAAACGTTCTTTCCATTGGAAAGGACGTTTTTTTGTTATTTAGTATACATAATTCCTAAAAGCCATCCGATAAATGCTATAAGGTAAATGTCGAAATTGCTCGAAAGAGTAGAAAAGGCATCGATTGAGTAGAATGTAACGTCGTGTTTTACTGTCTGAAATTATATTTTTCGCTATTTAATTTTACGTAATCTTAATTGAACAAATGTGCGTACTACAAATAGTATCTTGCATCAAAGGCTTTCATTTTATCTATCAAAGGAGAATCAGTGAATGAAAAAATATATTGCTATCGTAGCTTCTTCGTTGCTTACATTATCTCTAGTTCATACCGGCTTAGTATACGGGGAAGAATCAGTTCCTTCTGCAACAGGGCCAGATCAAGAAGTCGTGATTGTCTACAAAAATGCAGCAGGTAAAGAAGCAGCTATCGATCAAAGTGTAGAAGTACAGCATGAATTTAAAACATTGCCTGCGGTTTCTGCGACTGTCAGTGCAGGTGAATTACAAGACCTTGTGCAAGATCCTAATATTGCTTATATCGAACGTAATGTTCCTTTTCAAGTCACCGATTCATCCGATTTTCAAGTGTTAGGTTCGACAGTCAATGCCACCGAACAATCACAATGGAATTATCAAGCAGTACAGCCTAACCAAATGTGGGATAAAGGATATAACGGATCAGGCATCAAAGTTGCTGTGATTGATTCTGGTGTAGCTCCTCATAGTGAGCTCACTATTGCTGGTGGTGTATCGACTGTAGATTATACAACATCTTATGCAGACGATAATGGACATGGTACTCATGTCAGCGGAATTATTGCAGCTCATAGCGGCGATGGTGCTGTAACAGGAACAGCTCCTGGAGTGCAATTATACGGTGTCAAAGCATTGGGCGCAGATGGTAAAGGAAATTTGCAAGATGTATTAGAAGGTATAGATTGGGCGATCCAAAATCATATGGATATTATCAATATGTCTTTGGGAACCGAATATGATTCACAAGCATTGCACGATATGGTCGACAAAGCATATAAAAATGGAATTTTGGTTGTATGTTCTGCGGGAAATAGTGGAGCAGGCACAGATACAGTCAATTATCCTGCACAATACAGTAGTGTAATCGCTGTTGCAGCAGTAGACAAAAATTTAAATCGTGGTGACTTTTCATCTACAGGTCCCAAAGTAGAGGTCTCTGCACCTGGGGTTGATATTGTGTCTACGTATCTTAATGGCAAATATGCTGTAGCTAGCGGTACATCTCAAGCAGCTCCTCATATTGCAGGTATACTAGCGATTTTAAAACAAGAACATCCTTCCGAATCCATAGCGAATCTACGTACCGATTTGGAAAATTATACAGTCGATCTAGGAGCAACAGGAAGAGATAATTCATACGGATATGGATTTGTTACATTCGCTCCTAAAGTAGACAAAACAGCTCCAGCAGAAGTGAGTGGCTTAACTGTAAGTAACACAACTACTCACTCTTTAACATTGAATTGGCAAAACCCGGCAGACAAAGATTTTGCAAAAGTAAATATCTACAATGATGCAGGCAAATTCGTAACTTCTGTTACTCAAAATGTATATCAAGCAGAAGATTTATCTCCATCGACAACGTACTCATTTACATTAAAAACAGTAGATACAACAGGTAATGAATCAACAGGCAAATTTATCTCCGGTCAGACACTATCTACACCTAGTGATTCTACACCGATCGTTGAAAGTAAGCCTGTCGTTCCAGCACCAACAGCTGTCGTGAATCCAACACCAGCCGTAACTGTACCCGTCGTGACCACACCAGCACCTACTAATCTGGTAGCGGCTGTTCCATCAGGTGGTGGGGGCGGAGGAGGCGGCGGTGGTGGAGGTGGCGGTATTCCACGCCAACCATCTACACCGAGTACAAGTGTTACTGCCCCTGTGGCTGCTCCAACACCAACACCGACTCAACAAGCAACACAACAACTGAATACAGCCAAAACATCAGGTAAAGCCGCAGACTGGTTAAAAGCCAAATTTGATGGCAAAAACGTAACAGATGCTAATTTCCAGAAGCAATTAGCACAAATCAAACAGTCTATGGGTATTAAAGACTTGCCAAGCAAAGCACAATTATCTCCTTCGATTCCGGTAAGTATCAGCTTGCAAGTTGCACTCAAAAATAAACAATATAAATATATCGATCCTTCTTCGATTACAGCCGATCATGTCACCGTGCTTAACAGTAACGGAGAAGTAGTCACCAATGTGAATCTATCTGTTAAATGGAATCGTATCTTTATCACACCAACAGCTAGTGGATTTGCCAAAAATGAAACGTATAATATCATTATCGAAAAAGGCATCCAGGCGAAGCCATCAGCGAATAGTGATCAACAAGTCACATCGACCACTCCACTAATCTTGCAATTTACAACACGTTAAAATAACACAGATCAGAAAGGTGCACACCGATGAAAATAAAATCAGTATTTCAGATTGGACTTACGCTTTGTCTGGTAGTGTCTTTGTTCGGCACTATGTTTGCTACTAAAGCACAAGCGGCAGATGGACTTCCTTTTTCAGATATTTCCAATAATTACTGGGCAAAAAATACGATTCAATGGGGTTATGAAGCTGGCTTAGTCAATGGATACAAAGACGGCCAATTCAAACCGAACAAAACAGTTAGTGAAGCCGAATTTTTGGCGATGTTGATTCGTACGTTTGAACCCGAAGTAACCAGTAGCAAAACAGGCAATTGGGCGAATCCTTATTATGTTCGTGCCAAAGCTTTGAATTATCCGGTGAGCAGTTATACCAATGCATCGACTCGTAATCAAATTTTAACCCGTACTCAAGTGGCTGAATTAATCTCTTCTGCGGAAGGTGTCAATTACAGCGGTAATAATGCGATTCAATATATGTTATCTTTGGGTCTGGCTAACGGTAGTGATGCTTCTCAAGTATCGATCGCTTCATTCAAAGGAAGTAAAGCCTTAACTCGTGCCGAAGCATTGCAGTTTATCAAAAACTTTGCAGATTATGGAGTAGGCGGTTTGCTTGATCGTCCAACTGAACCTTCAAATCCAGCCGACCTTCCTGCATTGCCGACAGCCAATTAAGTTTTGTATTATTCATAAGCAAAAAAAGCGACTTCAATGGATAGGATGTATGTCTATCCAGAAGTCGCTTTTTTAATTGTTTTTATTGGATAATCATTCTTATATTAAGGTGCAACAGGGGATGTGCCTTCAGGATCATGATCCATATTCAGCAATTCTCCGATATTGGTATTGGATACGACGGTTAATCGCTTCAATGTTAACGGATCATCGCCTGGTCGGACAAATCCTTGATGGACAGTGAATGCCATCCGATAACCTGACTCTTTAAGTGCATAGACCATTTGCATCCGGAAATCTCCAAAAGGATAAGCAAAATACGGTGTATTGATACCTGCTTCAGAACGCATAATTTTATCATCAGCGATAAAGCTAGCTTCATTCATACCTGCGGCATAATCATCGCCACAGTGAAGTAATGTTTTGTAATGCAGGTTGTACGTATGGCTGTTGTACTCAAATACATCTTTAGAAGCTTCCATTTCTTCTTTGGACACATAGCTTGTTTTGTGTGGATCGAACACTGTTGTTTTGGCTTGAATGCGTGAACCAATTACAAATAGGGTGGCATGAAAACCGTACTTTTTCAGAATAGGATACGCATAAATAATATTATTTTGATATCCATCATCGAATGAGATCACCACTGTTTTTTCAGGTAACGATATTTCTTCATCTACATATTTTTCTAACTGTTGTAGTGTTGCTGTGTGATAACCGTTATCGTGCAAGTATTTCATATCTGCTTCAAAAGCTTCCAAATTCACAATAGAATTGTTTGTCGGTTCAGTATTATATTTTTGCGGAGTAATATAATGGTACATCAGTACAGGGATTTTATCGGCTGTACCTGTAGGAACAACATAATCTGCGGCTAGTGCGACATTACGTTCATTTAATACATTATGATGCTCATAGTAAAATAATTCGTTTTGAGCGGCTACCCAGGAGCTACATATTTTGTGTGCAAGAACAGACGATTTGGGGAAATTAACCCCTAGAACATAGACAACGAGCAACACTGCCATTAGGGCAAGTGAGTATTTCTTCCAATGCTTTTTCATGCGTATCTAAGTACTCCTTTATACTGGTGGTCAAATCTTATTATCGGACAAATGCTACTTTTTTTAAATGGACGCAACAAGTAATTAACGAAAATAAATTCGCTAATCCCAGCTATCCATTTAAGCAGAAACATGACATCTGCACTTTATTGTAAACGAAATGAATATATAAAAAGTTACATCACCTTCTTGAAATAGTAACAATATTTTTGCTTATGGTTGGTAAAAAAAGGGTGGTAAGGAAATTGAAATAAAAGTTTGAGTAAGCAAAAAGAAGGTAAACCTTGATCAAGGTCTACCTTCTTTTTTATTCTCGATAGTTATTTGATTTGAGACATCACTAGCTTGATATTTTTGACCTGTATAAAAAAGAGTTAGCGAATAAAAGCTTGAGGACGCTGTTCTAGTGCATCGGCTAACCATCTAGGATGCATACGAAGTAAATTGGCAGGTAACTGGTCGGTCGGGAAAAATTGATAATCAAGCGATTCTTTAGGATCAACGATAAGCTCGCCACCGGTAATCACCGCTTCAAAACAATTGGTAATAAAATGAACATTTTTTCCATTAGGGTATTCAAAAATCTGGCTATCTGGATCCGAATAAACTCCGATTAAGCGTGTCACTTCTACGTCTAGTCCTGTTTCTTCTTTGATCTCTCGTACAACTGCTTGTGTGACGGTTTCCCCTTTTTCAACATGTCCTGAAGGGATACCCCATTGTCCGACATCAAGCCGCTTTTGCAAAAAGACATGACCTTCAGCATTAAAAATAATAACAGCAATCCCTGCATACAGTTCATCAATAACGACAGACAAAGTAGTTCCTCCTAAATGAAATATCATCATTAAATGTTGAGTCTATTATACACTTTCCTCATAGTAGAAAACATTTCTGTATAAATACCCTTTATTTACTAAAATAACATTAAATGATATTATTTAGTATATATTGGAATAAAATTCATCATTGGAGGATAGAATATGAATAAAAAATTATTTTTAGCAGCTCCTTTTAAAAATCTGATGAATATGGAAACTTCTACTTTAGAAAAAGGTACACAGGATTTTTTGATCAGATTGATTGAATTTTTTGAACATCGAGGTTATGAGGTACATAATGCGCACAAAAGAGAACAGTGGGGACAGAAGTTTATGCCTCCAGAACAATGTACCAAAATTGATTTTGACGAGATTGAGAAATGTGATTTATTTGTAGCTTTGCCCGGTATCCCAGCATCACCAGGAACACATATAGAAATAGGTTGGGCGTCTGCTATGCAAAAAAATATGATTTTGCTATTGGATCATGATCTTGAACAATATGCTTATCTGGTTAGAGGTTTACACACGGTATGTCCGGTTGATTATGTAACGTATCATACGGAAGAAGATTGTATTCAGCAGTTGGAACAGCTATTGCAAGAAAGGCTTATTGCTTATGATCTTTAATCATTTTCATGATGCGTATTTGTATACTCTTGCTAAAGTGTATCATAAGCCCCAATTCTACAATCAGCCGCGTGGTAACCGAAGCCGAGAAATTCTGAATTATACGTATGGGATTGAATCGCCAGTTGAACGCATTTGTTATGTACCTGAGCGGAAAACCAATATTATTTTTAATTTTGCAGAAGCGTTATGGTATCTATCAGGGAGTAATGATTTGGACTTTATCCGTTATTATGCCAGCAATATGAGTAAATATTCAGCAGATGGTCGGACACTGACAGGCACAGCTTATGGGCCAAAGCTATTTACTTATGGTGACAAGCGCTTGAACCAATGGGAGCGTATTAAAGAAGTGCTTCGTGAAGATCCTGATTCCAAACGTGCATTTCTATCTATTTTTGACCCAAATGAAGTACTTCAGCTAGAAAATATTGATGTGTCTTGTACACTTGGATTGCAGTTTTTTATCCGTGAAAATCAATTGCATATGAGCAGTTATATGCGTGCAAACGATGCTTATCGTGGCATGTTGAGTGATGTGTTTTCGTTTACTTTTCTACAAGAACTTATGGCTACTGAGCTTGGACTAGAAGTGGGTGCCTATTATCATAATGTAGCTTCTGTACACATTTACGAAATAGATTATGCTCAGACCAAGACAGTACTTTCCAAAGCTAAGCAAATTGGAGCTGTACCAGCGTATCCTTTCCCGCATATGCCGCAAAAAGATAATAGGTCAGATTTGCAAGTTGTTTTTGAATACGAACAGCAACTTAGACAAGGAATCACGACTTTAGATCTAGCAGATATTCGTTGTTTGGATATAGAAGATTACTGGAAGCAAGTGATTTTGTTATTGGCTGTGTATCAATCGATTCAACAAAAGCAAGCAGTAGATCATACGCTTTACCAAGAATTGATTCCACTTTATCAGATACTTGTTCAGCAGAAGTGGGAATCTTACTTTTCGATCACAATGGAGGAATCGTAATGCATACTTCTTGGAAAGAAAATAATGTATCCAGTCAATTCAACGCGTATAACGATATGTTAGAAGATATATTAGGATTCCGCTATTTATTCGCTGTTCTGGATTCAGATCCTACCATTCGTACAGTACTTGATTATGGTTGTGGTCCTGGAAAAGTAGCGGAGCGCATAGCAAAGCAACATGAACGTTATCAAGTTATTGCTGTAGATGAATCAGAAAATATGCTAAAAATAGCAACCACTCAACGGTCACATCCACAGATCAATTATCAGTTGATTCACAATAATCAGTTGGATTTTTTAGAATCGGATTCGATAGATTGTGCTGTGAACTGTTTTGTAATTATCAATAATTCTAGTGTAGATCATATTCATCATATGCTTACAGAAATTTACCGGGTATTGAAGCCGGGCAAGCCGTTATTGGTATTGGATTCGAATCCAGATGCAACAGGGTATGAGTTCACTACATTTCGCAATGGAGAAAAAGGAAAGAAATATACAAACGGAGACCGCAAACAACAGTTTCTCAAGATTCCTGAAAGTTCAGATTTAATTTTAAATGATTTTTATTGGTCCAAGCGTTTTTATCAAGAGATGTTAGAAAAAGCAGGGTTTGATTCGATTCAGATCATGGAACCATGTATTGATGATATTTCGGTAAGCAAATTGCGCGAGTACGAAGAGCAATATGATCATCCGAAATGGGGTGATGAACAGTATCATGCTCCTTTTGTTATCTATAAAGCTATAAAATCGGTGTAAGCATGGGATAGACAAATTGCTACGAAGAGGTGGGATCATGATAATGAGGAATAGTACAGCTTGTCAAAAAGGGTTTTTGGTATTTATTTCGTTTTTGCTGATGTTTGGTATTATGCCGAATGCGAGTTACAGCTATGCAGCAGCAACCGATCAACCGACAGTCATCAATGTAGCTTTATACGATTATGTTCCTGATCCCGAGCGTTTTCAGCAAGCGGTCGTAAAAAATTGGGCAGAAGTTGAACCCAATGTACGCTTGAATTTTGTTAAATGGGATGGATATGAAGCCGATCCAGATGCGAATGTAGATGTGTTTGTATTTGATGCGATCTTTTTATCCCATTTTGTAGACAAAGGATACTTGAAAGCGATACCACAGAATCAAATTCAAGATCGCCAAGATATTATTGATTTTGCAATGGAAGGATGCACAGTAAATGGAGCAGCCTACTGTATTCCACAAATTGTGTGTACTAATTTATTATTTTATCGGGAAGATGATACAGCCCTTGCCTCTGTCCGTAGTGTACCGGACTTATATCGCATTTTAGGTGAACGACAATCAACAGGCGTTATTCCTGACAATAACGAAGGATTGCTGATCGACATGTCTGGTGGTACTACCAAAGCAGCCATGTATCTGGATGCGTTGTTAGACACCCGTCAACAATATACGGATTATACTGTTTTGCCTGATCCTAATACGTTAAATTCAAAAGCATTTAAAAGTCTAAAACAATTACAAAAAATGGGCGGTAAAGATCAGATTGAGTACTGGCCTGACAACAACGATGCTTATATCCGAGCAGATTGGTTCCGTAGTGGTATAGGTCGTGCATTTATTGGATATACCGAAGCGATGTCCAGTATGGGTGATTATGCAGATGATGTGAATTTTAAAACCATCTCAATGTCGAGTAAAACAGATATTCCTGTTTTTTATGGAGATATGGTTGGTGTGAATTCGGCAATTACAGATCCTGCTAAGCAAGATATTGCGATCAAATTAGCAAATGTGATTACAGCGAGTCAAACGATGGTAGATGCTATTTCTCCAAATGAAGCTAAAGTGTATCCTCAATATTTGTTACCTGCAAGACATAGTATATACGAAAAAATGCAGCAACAATTCCCGATTTATAGCCAATTGATCCCGATTGCTACTCATCCCGATAATAAAATATTCAAAATGGGACCGGATGCAAGAAATTGGATCGAACAAGCTAAAGTAACGATTACAGATCGATTAGCAACTGTAGCTGTTCAGTAACCAAAGCTACTTCTATTCTAGTAAGATTAGGAGACTGATGATGAAAAAACTACTAACGATTGCTGGTTCTGATTGTAGTGGAGGTGCTGGAATACAGGCGGATCTCAAAACATTTTCAGCGTATGGTGTATTCGGTATGAGTGTGATTGTATCTGTAGTGGCTGAGAATACAGCGCGTGTCATAAGTATTCAGAATATCACCCCAGAAGTAATCAGTGATCAGATCGATGCAATCTATGAAGATATAGGAACAGATGCTGTCAAGATTGGTATGTTATCCGATCATGAATGTATGGAAGCTGTTGGTTATAAGCTGAAGCAGTATCGTCCGAAGCATATTGTGATCGATCCTGTGATGTATGCCAAAAATGGAAGCCCACTCATGCAACAAGATGCTGTAGGTACATTGATTCGAGATATTTTACCATTTGCGGATGTACTGACGCCTAATATTCCAGAAGCAGAGCGGATCACTGGGATAACGATTGAATCGATACATGATATGGAAGAAGCCGCTAAGCGAATAGCCGATCAAGGTGTCCGTCATGTTCTTGTTAAAGGTGGACATTCACTTGGCGATGAAGCCACAGATATACTGTATGATGGTCAGCAGATGTATTACTTTACAGAAAAACGAATAGACACTTTGAATACGCATGGTACAGGATGTACGTATTCTTCTGCTATTGCAGCAGGGCTTGCCTTAACTGATAATTTGCACGAAGCGGTGAAGCAGGCCAAAGCTTATGTAACGACAGCGATTCGTCATTCACTTCATATAGGTTCAGGTCCGGGACCTACACATCATTTTTATGATTTGTATCAACATGGACTACAGCGGAGTGATCCCACCAAGCAGATTTGATAAGTAGGGTTAGACAGCGAAATATCTGACCCATGAAGTACAATGAAAGTAATAAACAGATTAGAGGGATATCCTTTAATCTGTTTATTTTTTGCTACCATAGCTGTATCCTAATAAAAAGTAATATAAAGCGAATAAGGAGACAATAAAGTATGCGACGAAAAACAAAAGGATCTAAGCGAAAAAGAGAGAAAAAAATAGAATCTTTTTTGCACAGTGTATTAGATATGTTCTTCTGGTGGAGATAGGATGACTTGTAACAAAAAGTATAAAATAACAAACATGATAAGTAATCATTTTTATGTATATCGTTTGACATCTTTGATTTAAGGGTAAAGTAATAAAGGACGAAGATGCTAAAGTAATCTTGTTTATTGATTATAGTCAAAATTTTTTTGCTAAAAATTTGATTGTGCACAAAAAAGTTGTATAATGCTAAATATGTATTATGTATAAAAGTTCATAATCTAAAACAGAAATCATTAACTGATGTTTTCTAAATATAAATAGAGGAGTCGATTAATATGACTAAAAAAGTATTGTTAGTAGCGACAAGTGCTACAGAAATGAACGGACACCCTACAGGACTATGGTTAGAAGAATTGGCTGCACCTTATCATGTATTTCAAGATGCAGGCGTAGAACCTACTATCGTATCGGTTAAAGGCGGTAAAGTAACCATCGATAAAAACTCTATTCCAGACGGGATTCCTGCGGAATTGCAATCGGTAGCTGATATGCTTGAAGACACTAAAGCTCTTGCAGACGTCAATGTAAGCGACTTTGATGGCGTATTATTTGCTGGTGGACATGGTCCTATGGTCGATTTTGCAAGCAACCCAGTAATCGCTCAATTGATTCATGATACAGAAGCTCATGACGGCGTAGTTGGTGCTGTATGTCATGGTGTTGGTGCTCTTGTCGATGTGAAAAAAGCAGACGGTACCTACTATGTACAAGGCAAAAACATTACAGGTTTCACTAATGAAGAAGAAGATATGGTGAAATTGACGAAATATGTTCCTTTCTTACTTGAAAGCAAATTGCGTGAGCAAGGTGCAGCATTTGTAGCCGCTTCTGCTTTTGCAGATCATGTAATCGTTGACGGTAAATTAGTAACAGGACAAAACCCTGCTTCTAGTGAAAGCACAGCGAAAGCGATGCTTGAATTGCTATAATTTCTAATCGCTATACGTTCTACTAAGTAGATAATAGATAGTGAATATACAAAAGCGAAAGTTCTCTGGATGTTATCTGAGGATTTTCGCTTTTTTTATTTTATTACATCAAACTATATGTTGCGGATATTTATAGGGATTAGATTTTATCGGTTAGAAAGATATTCTATAAAAAATATACTATCCATACAAAATTTGAATAACTACGTAAGTAAATATGTACACAGGTTTAATCGAAAAACGATTGTGACAATGATGCAAATAAGATAGACTGACTTTAACTGTAATCAAGATATGATTCATATTTTGTAAATAGAAGCTTGTACAGGTCAGGAGGAGCTACCATGAAAGAACAGGAAGAACGTCGCCGTGTAGGCATTATGGATATAGGATCGAACTCGATTCGACTGGTTATTTATGAAACAGGCAATGGTGGTGGATATCAGGTTCTTAAAGAATGCCGGGAATCTGCTAGACTCAGTGCTATTGTTACTCCTCAAGGAGATATGCCACTGGAAGCAGTCAGTGTCATCGTGCCTGTTTTAAAGCAGTTTGCTGATGTCAGTGCTGCTTATGAAGTAGAAGAGATTCGAGCTGTCGCTACAGCGGCTATACGCAACGCTAGCAATGGCAAAGAAGTAATTGAATATTTGAATCGTGAAACTGGAATTACCATCGAGTTATTACCCGGTGAAATGGAAGGGCATTATGGCTTTATCGGGGTAGTGAACCGAATTGATATCGAAGATGGATATATTATTGATATTGGCGGCGGAAGTACAGAAGTCACTTTGTTCCGCGATCGGGCTCGCGTCTCTACAGTGTCTTTCCCTTTCGGAGCTGTCAATATGAATGTGCGATTTGGTAACGAAACGACAGGACGCTGGGATGAATCGTCTGTTAATGAACTGCAACAACTGGTACTGGATGCCGCAGAAAAGCATGATTGGATCAGTCAATATCCTGATCTTCCTATGGTCGGTCTGGGAGGAACGATTCGTGCTGTAGGTAAAATGCATCAACGCAAATTAAAATATTCGCTGGAACAGATTCACCATTATACATTAGAAGCAGAAGATACGGATTATTACTATCAACAGCTTCCTGCGATGAGTAATGATCAACGTAAGCGTATTGCGGGTCTATCCAAAACACGCAGTGATATTATTGTACCGGGCGTTATTATTTTAAATACATTATTCCGGTATATGCATTGTTCGCATTATGTGATTAGTGGAACAGGGTTACGGGATGGATTGTTTTTTGAATGGGAACGCGGTAAAGATAATGTGATTGTCGAAGATGTATTAGAGTATGAGATTGGTGCAGCGCTACATGGAGAGCCTTTGCCACGTCAACGCCATTTACGCTGGGTACAACAGTTATCTTCTGAACTATATGAAGCGCTTGGAGAAGGTCAGGAAGACGTTTCTAATCGCAAAATATTACGTACCGCTTCGTTATTGTATCGGGTAGGTATGAAAATTGGTTATCATGACTTTGAAGAACATACCCGTTATTTGCTGACCACTCGTGCAGTAGCTGGACTTAATCACCGGGAAACGGTTCTAGTTGCTTTTATCGCTATTTTTGGTAGCAAAGGCAAAATCAAAAAAAGACGCATCTCGACAGAGTATGCCGATATTCTTCATCCCAAAGACGAAGAGCGTATTCGCCGCTTAGGCGCTGTATTGCAATTAGCTGCTGCGATGGATGTAAGTGAGACACAACCTGTGGATCGCTTGGTCGCTGTACGCAAAGGAAGAGACTTCGAGCTGACAGTTCACTGTCATACCGAAGCCTCTATGGAAACACATGAAATTACAGAAGCAGTTAGAGATTTGGAGAAGGAGTGGGACGTGAGAGTGAGACTGGTGGTACATATGGTTTCCAAGAGTTAATTTCCCACGCTTTGAATTGACTGCGTAACGGAGGTTTTCCGTTATCAAATCGCTCATAACTGCCACTAGGTAGTAGCAATCTGGCTTTGATATTATCCGCAAGGATAAGATCCAGAATGCGCTGCATAGTGGCTTTTGTGCTTTTATCGAATAATGGACACATCAGCTCAACACGACGAGTGAGATTACGAGTCATCCAATCTGCACTGGATAACCAGATCTCAAGATCGCCTCCATTTTCAAAAGAGTAAATACGGGAGTGTTCTAGATAGCGATCGACGATACTGCGAACTGTAATTCGCTCACTCAGACCAACTACACCCGGACGTAGACAGCACACTCCACGTATAATGAGATCAATATTTACTCCTGCTTGAGAAGCGATATATAGTTCATCAATAATCTGTTGGTTAGATAATGAGTTCATTTTGGCAATGATGCGTGCAGGTCTGCCGTTACGTGCATGTTCGGCTTCACGCTGGATCAATTCGATAAATTTGTTCATCATCGTATCCGGTGCGACAGCGACAGCTTGCCATTCATGACTTTCTGTATATCCTGTAATATGGTTGAACACTTCAGAAGCATCTTCACCAATATGAGGATTCATCGTTAACAGACCGATATCTGTATATGATTTGGCTGTAGAAGCATTGTAATTACCTGTACCGATATGAATATAACGTTTGAGCCCATCTGCTTCACGGCGTACCACTAGAATTAATTTGGCATGTGTTTTGAGTCCAACCAGACCATAGACTACATGACAACCTGCTTTTTCCAGTGTGCGTGCCCAAGCGATATTACGTTCTTCATCAAATCTTGCTTTCAGTTCTACCACTACTGTAACCTGTTTGCCAGATTCAGCAGCTTTGGCAAGTGCCTGAATAATCGAAGAGCGACCACTGACCCGATACAATGTCATTTTGATCGCCATCACATCATCATCTTCAGCAGCTTGTTCTATAAAATCACTAATCACATCAAATGATTCGTATGGATGATATAACAATACATCGCGTTCTTTTAAGACGCTGAAAAAGTCGGTGTCGCTACCTTCTGGAAATTCTGGTGCATAACGCGGAATTTCTGGCGGATAACGTAACGATTCATGATTTTGCACCGAATCTGAAAATGGCAACAAAAATCCAAGATCAAGCGGGCCATCGATTTCGTACACTGCTTCAGATACGTCGAATTCTTCTTGCAACATTCGAAGAGCAAATGGATGAAAATCTTTCTCCACTTCAAGGCGTACAGGAGCACCACGACGACGTTTACGTAATTTATTCTCGATTTCTTCTAATAAGTCTTCTGCTTCTTCTTCATTGATATCCAGATCTGTATTACGTGTCAGACGGAAAGCATTCACGCCTACAGGCTGATATCCGCCGAATAATGTATGAATATGATGACAAATTAATTCGTCAATCATAATGTATTGTTGTTTTTTACTGTTTTGACGGTGAGGTAGTGCTACCAATCTAGGAAGATTGGATGGAATCTGAACAATTGCAAAATAAAAAGCATCATGCTCATCTTCAGTAATCGGTTCTCTACCTCCATGTTCAAGCACGACAGACAAATACACATTCAGTCCATGAACAAGCGGGAACGGGCGACTCTGATCGACAGCCATCGGTGTAAGTACAGGGAAAATTACATCTTCATAATACGTATCTGCCGCTTTGCGCTGAGTGGCACTAAGATCGGTATAACGATTGACCGTAATGCCCTGCTTGCCAAGTAGACGCATAAGTTCGCGGTATGTACGATATTGAGTATGAACCATTTTTTCTACTTTTTTGGTCAGACGCTTGAATAGACCAGACGGAGTATAGCCGGTAAAATCTTTTTTGAGATAGCCTTCTTTGATTTGATTGCGAATCCCAGCAACACGTACACTCATAAATTCGTCTAAATTACGGGACACAATCCCCAAAAATTTGATACGTTCTAACAGTGGAGCTTCTGAATCTTGCGCTTCTTCCAGTACTCGACTATTGAATTCGATCCAGCTTAGATCACGGTTAATATAGCTTGAATGAGTAGGATGGTTTACATGTTTGTTTTCCATAATGCCTCCGCTTAATCATTGTTATCCAATCATATTCTCTAATCTAGTGTAACGTGCAGTATGCGGAATACCAAATGTGGGGTATGCAAATACTTTTGTCATAAGGTGTCAAAACAACTCGTATAGAGTCATTATAACGTTCAATTGTTAACGCTGTGTAAAAGCGAATTACCATTCGTTCCACAAATTAGGACCGCCTACTTTGCCAATCGCTTTTTTCTGAGTACGTCCAAAGTTAAAGCCATGAGTACGCAGTTCATAACCGTCCTCATGCAACTGGTCTGGAGGGATCGTTTTTTGCAATTCAGCAACAGAACGGGTAAGATAACCGGGCTTGTGCATATTCACAAGTAATAAATCATGATGTAAATGACTCAAACATTCTGCTAATGTCATCAAGTGTAGGCTCCTTTGAATAATTACATAGCTTACTTTCAATATATATTACCCTTATACATTCGTTTTGATAATATAGTGGGTATGAAAAAAATACCTGATCTCTACATGATTGGCGTCAAACGCATCGTAGATGTCAGGTATTTGGGTTTAATCTTTTAGATGAAGAATATGTTTTAGTTCGGTATGCGAATTGACATTTAGTCGTGGTAAATGCATCAAATCATCACCCGGATGAACAAAGCCAGGTCTAACTGTGAATGCCATACGATATCCATTTTCTCGTAACGTATAGATCATCTGATCTTGATACTCTCCATAAGGATAAGCAAAGTAAGGCGTATCGATCTTTGTTTTGGTTTTCATTAATTCAATATCGTTTTTAAGACGATCATTTTCTAGACCGACCGCCGCAGTATCTCCGCATTGAATCGTATTTTTGTAGTGAAGGTTGTACGTATGGCTATTGTATTCAAATACATCTTTGGTCGCTTTCATTTCTTTACGTGAAATCGTTGTTTTTTCTTTAGGTAGAAATTTTTGTGTTTTGCTTTTGAGCTTAGTTCCTACTATAAAGATCGAAGCGTGGAATCCATATTTCTTCAATACGGGATACGCATAGACCACATTATTCTGGTATCCATCGTCAAATGTAATGACAACCGTCTTTTCAGGTAATTGAATTTCTCCATTCACATATTGCTCTAGCTCGGACAAAGTGGCTGTTTTGTAGCCATTATCGTGTAGATATTTCATACCTTTGGTAAAAGATTCTAAGCTCATCCGAGCATTATTTTTCTTTTCTACATTGTATTTCTCAGGTACGACATAATGGTACATCAATACAGGAATACGTGCAGCTTTGCCTTTAGGAGCAGTTTTGATCGACTCTGAAGCTGAAGCCACATTATCTTCACCAGCATTGAGCAAATTAGCAAACAAATCATTTTTGGTATCATAGGAAGCTTTACAAGTCTTATAAGAAAAAGCTGAGGCATGCGGATACTTTAAGCTAAGTATGTAGAACGTGATCACAAATGCGATTGAAATATAGAGCATGAGTACAAATAAATGTCGAGCCCGCATAACTGTAATTCTCCTTTCTAAGAGTTTGGCAATATAAATGTCACTTCTTTATAAAGTAAAGCTAAGAGTGATATTATGAATTAGATATCTTTGTTTCTATATATAACATCGGCTAAATCATAATAAAATTTTATGGTGCTGTAGTTCTATCTTAGGAGCACTAGCTACTCTGATCTGCACTATATCTTACCATTTACATTTTCCTACACTGCTATTTTAGAGCCATATTAATCTGGTTATAGCCCAAAGATACCTATAGTCTCAACACTTTTCGAAGTGAGCAGGCTATAGGCATCTGTATCAGTTTGAGGGGGTTCGGAGTAAAATTGGTTAATAGGCTATAAAATGATTTGGATTTTGGGACAGTGTACCTATAATTATTAGAGCTGTTGTGTTACAGCACTGTTAATATAATCTTGCCTTGAATATGTCCGCTGGTAGCTCTTTCATGAGCTTGACGAGCATCTGCAAGTGCAAACGTACTGTCGATAGCCACCTGAACTTTTCCGCTATTCAGTAATTGCCCTAGCTCTGCTAGTTGTGAGCCGTTCGAACGTACCTGAGTCGTTGATACTGTGATGCCTAGATTTGTAGCTTCCTCTTCATCAGAGAAGCCCAAAAAGACGGGGAACAAAGCACCTCCACGTTGAATTGTACGTAAAAAGCGACCCGTTGTAGGACCACCGAGCGTATCCAGAACAAGATCAATGTCGTGGACACTGTATTCAGGTTTATTTTTGGTATAGTCTATAAATTCATCTGCTCCAAGTTCACGAAGAAACGATTCATGTCTAGTAGATGCTACTGCGATAACGTGTGCGCCTTTCCATTTCGCTAATTGTAATGCTAAATGCCCTACACCGCCTGCAGCCCCATTGATAAGTACTTTCTTACCTTTAAGCGGCACCGGATGATGGGAATAAGATTGAAATGGGTTGGCTTCATCATGCCCTAAATCCACTAAAAATTGCCAAGCAGTAAGAGCAGCCATAGGTACGCCAGCAGCATGTATATGATCAATACCGGCTGGTTTGAGTGCTAGATCGGAAGCTGGTGCAGCAACATATTCTGCGTAAGCTGCACTTTCCCCTACGCTTGGAAAGCGAACCATACCAAAAACTTCATCACCGACAGAGAAATGGTCTACATCTATAGCTACTGCTTCCACAACACCTGATATATCCGATCCTAGAATAAGTGGAAAAGCTACTTGTGGTTGCCAATCAGGCGGAAGATCTTTATAACCTTCACGCAGATACCAATCGGGAGGATTGATACCAACAGCATGAACACGCACAAGTACTTCACCTGATTTTAACTGTGGAATTGGTGCTTCCTCATAATGTAATACTTCGGGACCGCCAAATTCATGCAAACGAATAGCTTTCATTGTATCTTTAGACATCTTACTTTCCCCTTCCATATAGATGAGTTATACTTACCTGATTCACATTTCGATTAAAAGGAGCGGTGATCCGTTTATGATTATACGGAGCAGTGCTCCAATTGTCAAGGAGGAAGGATATGCGCGTCGATGCCAAAAAAAATTATGATCATATACTAGCAGTTGCCGATACGGTCATCACTCAAAATGGAGCCGACGCTTCACTACGTGATATCGCTCGTAAAGCAGAAGTTGGACTGGGCACGTTATACCGTCATTTCCCTACTAGAGAAGCACTACTTGAAGCATTGCTACGTACGCAATTTGATGAGTTAACTACAAAGGCATCTGAGCTTGAAAAAGCGAATTCTGCCGAGGATGCCCTTGTATCGTGGTTACATGATGTCTTTATATGTACAGGCATTTATCAAGGAGTTGTATCTGTGATGATTGCAGCTATGGAAGATACAGAGTCTGCACTTCATGCTTCATGCGTCACATTACGGGCATCTGGAGGAAGACTTCTTCAACGTGCTCAAGCAGAAGGTTTGGCTCGTGTTGATATAGATGGTGAAGATTTATTTTCTTTGGTTGCTGCGTTAGCATGGCTTGGCGATCAGCCTTCATCTGCATCACGAGCTGAACGCCTTTTTAATATGATGATAGGTACAATTTTAATATCTTAAATAAGTAATTATTTTAGAAGAATACTCTAAATTTAGAACAAAAAGCTAAAAAGCTGATTCCATGTTAGTATGTAGAAATCAGCTTTTTGTTATATCCATAGGTATTGAATTATTCTTCTATATGCTTGTAAATATATTTCTTCTTTTTCTGCTAAACGGGATAAACTAGATGTAAAAATAAAGAAATAAACTATTGTAAACGCTTTACTATAACATACTTAATTATACCTGTCAGTGACATAATTCACTTGGTTTGGATCAATGAAGGAGTATAGTTGTCTGTAGTGATAAGTATCACAGCCCAGCGCTTGGCAATAAAAGCGCGATATCTACTGATTCTATAGAAAATGATTTTTGCATAAGCAAAATATCTTACGTTCAGCGCTTGGCAGTAAAAGCGCGACATCTACTGATTCTATAGAAAATGATTTTGCATAAGCAAAATATCTTACGTTCAGCGCTTAGCAGTAGAAAACTATGTAGCAAGGTCACTATGTCGGTCAGGAACATTAATTTTTTTATGTAGAAGGTACTGTAATTATCCAAAAGGATGTGTTCATTATGGCAGATTTCGTCAGATCCGTAACTTCACCTAGAAAATTTATTACAGGTCAGCATTTATTATCTAAATTAAATGATTATACGCGTGGTTATGGTGATCATGCTTATGTTATTTGTGATGAATTTATATTAGAACGTGCACAAACAGAAGCTGAACCTACATTTACAGCAGCTAATCATAAAGCACATTTTGAGAAATTTGAATATGAATGTACCAAAGAAGAAGTAATGCGTCACCGCGAATTGGTCAAACAATCTGGCGCTAACGTTATTGTCGGAATTGGTGGCGGTAAAACACTAGATACAGCGAAAGCGACTGCTTACTATGAGCAGCTTCCTGTAGTTATTTTCCCAACGATTGCGTCTACCGATGCACCTTGTACAGCACTTGCTGTTATTTATAAAAAAGATGGTTCTTTCGATGAATATTTATTCTTACCTAATAACCCGGATACGGTGCTTGCCGATATGGGTATTCTTGCAGGCGCACCTGTTCGTTTCTTCGCTGCGGGTGTCGGTGATGCGTTAGCGACTTATTTTGAAGCTCGTGCGTGTTATGCTTCTAATGGAGATAACTTAGCATTGATGAAACCAACAGCTACCGGACTTGGATTAGCTAAATTATGCTATGAAATGTTGCTTGATAATGCAGTCAGTGCAACTAAAGCTGTTCAACAAAAAGTAGTAACCAAAGCAGTCGAAAATACGATCGAAGCAACAATCTATTTGAGCGGTGTAGGTGCTGAATCTGGCGGACTTGCTGCTGCTCATGCGATTCATAACGGAATGACAGCTGTTCCTTCGATCCACCGTGCACAACATGGTGAAAAAGTAACATTCGGTTTGTTAGCACAATTGGTGTTAGAGAACTCGCCTAAAGAAGAGCTCGAAACAGTAGTCAACTTGATCAAAGCAGTAGGTCTTCCATTGACACTTGAAGATTTAGGTATGACTGAATTTGTAGAAGCTGAATGGCGCCAAGTGGCTGAAAGTGCTTGTGCACCAGACGATACGATGGGACATATGCCTTTCCCTGTAACTCCAGATGATGTCTACAATGCGATTGTAGCTGCTAATGCTATCGCTCATACGTACAAATAATTCACCTTTTGAATAATATATTCTATTTTTATCTCCATACACAAAAAAGAAGCTTTGCCTGAGCTAATAGGTGAGCTTCTTTTTTTGTACATTATTTTATAGAATAGGATTACGATATAGCGTGATTAAGTGTTATGGGTTATAATTGTATAAAAGGTATTTATTATTCGAAATGGGGAAAATAATTGTTAGAGTCTGTTAGCAAACCCAATTTGTTTATTGGTTCTTCTAAAGAATCTATTGAAATAGCAAGAGCAGTGAATACACAGTTAAGTCATTATGCTCAAGTGACGCCATGGTACGCAGGTGCTTTTCCTGCTAATGAGTATACAATGGAATCTATTGAAAAACAGTTAGATATCAGTGATTTTGCAGTTTTTATTTTTGCACCTGATGATATTATTCAGCATCGCGGACAGCTTTATTTTGCAACTCGTGATAATACATTGTTTGAAATGGGCTTATTTTGGGGGAAGTTAGGACGTAAAAGAGTATTTTGTATTCTTCCTGAATATATCGAACCTGTAGTTAACAAAGAAGAGTTAGTACAACAATATCGTTTGTTATCTGATCTACAAGGATTAACTCCATTACATTATGAACATCGTACAGATTCCAACTGGACAGCCGCTGTAGATATCGCTTGTGGTGAAATTAGTAAATACATTCAACGTTCTGGAAAGTATATTAATCTTCAATCAGAACTAGAACATCAAAAGTTGCAATTACAACAGAAGCAGAAAATTCTTCATTTCTTATTGATTATGAATCAAGAAAGTTTGCAAGAGGAGAAGCGAGAGAAATTTGACGATATGTGCAGTGCATTGAAAGTATCATTCTCTATTCCGTTAGAATACTATGTAACAGGAACTGCTTTTTGGCAAGCTCAAGATGAAGGGATAAAACAAATTGGTGGAGACGTAGGACAAGGCTTTTTTTATCCTTATCATGTTAATGAACATAAGCAAGCAGAAGAACCACGAATTGCTGTAGTAGACGCTTATAAACAACAAAAATGGTCTTATTTGAAAAAGAGCAATCGTGTTGCACCTACTTATATGCTATGTTATCCTATTGGAACTCAATATGTTTTGACAATTCATATTACAGGACAGATTAGTTTGAAAGAACAAGAATTATGGGATATTTTAGATGCTAATGAAGAGTTATTAGATACTATACATTATTTAATAGGAGGGGAATGGGAATGAGACATAAAAATGTAGCTAAAGGAAAATTTTCGAATTCAGGTGTTTTTTCTAATGTAGGTTATATTCATTCTAGATCTTTACGCAATTCCAAATCTATGCCTTCTGCAAGCAATTCTAGTTCATCCATTTACATTGGACCTGCGCCAGATGGAACTAATCAAGAATATAACCGTGTCATTAGTGGACATGTCAATTATAAAAAGCCTTCTTTCGCTTAAGCAATAACTTAAATTTACTTCATAAAAATAGATCAAAAGTAAAAAGCTTCTCCCTATAAAAGGAGAAGCTTTTTTAATTTCTATTATAGATAAAGATCATAGGGAAACAGTTATATTTTTAAAACATACCATTTTCATTCACTGTTTTGGCAGGGACGTCTTGAGAAAGCATCCACATTTCAGCAATTTCATTGTTTTCTACGCGGAAGATTTGGACTACAGATTGACCGGCATCGTCAGCGTTCTTTTTCATCTGACTTTGGATCAATACAAGGTCCCCTTCTGCAACCATATTAACTACAGTAGCAGTGCTATCTGGGTTAGCGCGGAATTGAGCAAGATAGTTGTTCACTAATGGTTCAATACCGTCTTTCATTTTCACATTATGTTGAACCAATGATTCACTCACAACGCCTGAAGCTGCGTCCGTATTATGCTCTACAAAAAAGCTGTTAAAGAAGTTGCTTACAAATTGAGCATTAGAAGCTACGACTGCTTTATCGGTAGCAGCAACATCTGCGCTAGTAGACGCACTTGGTAGTAGGTTTTGGATCATACTAGAAGCACCTGTTACCGGTTGAACCGTATTCCAGTGCTCTACAATTTTACCGTCAGTTACACGGAAAATGTCTACAGCCGCTTGACCGGGATCATCTGGATTAGCCATTGGGTAGTTCATGACAGCAACTAGATCATTTTGACCGATCATACCTTTGACATTGACTTTGTAATCAGGGTTCGCTTTGATAAAGGAAGCGATATACGTTTTGAACGCTTCTTTACCTGTAGCAATCATAGGATCATGTTCTTTGTAATCATCTGCAAGATACATATCTATTTTATCGGTCTGATGCCCATTGAATACATCTTGATACATACTCGCAACAACTTTTTTGTTTGCTACGATTTTAGCATTTTGAGCAGAAGCTGACTCTGTGCTAGCCGGATCAGTAGAAGTACTACCTTCTGTCGGTGTCGTTGCTTCTGGATTGGTAGCTGATGGATTACCTGTGCCTGTATTTTCAGTAGTAGGCGTGGTTGCAGGTTGATTTGTCGTACTGGAATTACTGTTACATGCTGCAAGAGCAGACATTAACAAAATACTGGTTAGGATTAAACTGATTTTTTTCATCATAAAACTCCTTTGTCATAAATAGTGAAGAATCGTTTGCTTAGCAAACATCACTTTTAGCATATGCTAGTAGAATGCGACACATTCAATTAGAATAGATTTTTGCGAAGTCAAAGACCTATTCGGTAGAATGGTGTCCTTTTTCTATTACCCATAGTTATCTATGATATCCCTAAAATGACAAAATCGACAACTTTCACGATTGATCCAAAACAGTAAAAACCGTCTCCCTATACTAGCAAAGACGGTCAGATCACAGGTTATGTTGCACTTTTGGCGGAAGTTCTATAATTCCAGAGGAGCAACTTGTGCTCGGTATGCTTCTAGCTTGGATGTCAGTTTGTAATTAGATTGTGCTGCCAAATCCATCAATCCATGCAGGTCACTAAGAAGTGTACTAGACGGATAATCTTCTGCGGTATCCGTATCATTTAACAAATCGAGATACTGCTTTTTGGCATCAGGATCGATAGTTTTGGACGTGCTATCAAATAGGGGAGTGTTGTCTGCACCATAGAATACCGTATAAACAGCATAACTATAATTTTGTTGAATAACCGATAGGCGATTAGAATGAGGATATTTTAAAATAAATTGCTCCATATCCAGTGTGCGTACTAATAACTTATCCCAACCGATCACAAGCCCTGCATCCATCAACGCTGGTTCATCTGACTCTTCAGCCATAATATCTACATAATCATTAATATCTTTGGTGACATAGTCGTCATACGCATCATACTGATCATAGTCGATAATAGGCATGTAATAGCCTTCGACATTGATAATTTGATAACCGCTATTTTTAGTGTTGGACAGTAACTTTTTAAGCGCTGGATCGGTAGTGCGTTTGATCATATCTTCTACTTTTTCATCACCATATACACCGGTTGAAGCATACATATTCATTAATTTCTTTTGGATCGATTCGGTATATTGATCTGTCCAAGCATCCAGATATTTATTTTGAGCATTTTCCAAAGTTAGAACCAGTAAAGTACCAGTGGAAGGAGTCACTTTTTTAATATTCTTTTTGAGGTAAGAGACTGCTTGAGGAAGTTTGGAACTGCTTGTTAGCATTTTTTTGAAATGAGCAACAGTGATTGTAGATGAAGCAGGTGTTGATGCCTGGCTAGTGGTACTTTTTTGAGCGGGAGCTGCAAGTTCAGCCGTGCTTTCAAATGAAGAATTAACTGTAGGGAGCGCAGATGTCTGTTGTTGACTACATCCTAGCGTCTGCAAAACAAGCAATGTGCTCACAGCAGATATAGTGATCGGATTGGATAATTTCATTAATGATCATTCTCCTCGATAGAAAAATATAAATACATATCCACATCAGATTCAACAAAATAACGATACCAAAGCTTTATGTATATCCCTACCCTTGCTCATCTGAGGTGAATCGAAAGTAAATACAATGTCATTTTTGCTCGCGATTAAGATCATAGAAAGATGTAAAAGTATGAAATGGATTGTAATTGATAATGATTATCATTAAAATAGAAAGAAGTATAGATGGGTATTCAAGTAGAATAGGTTTGTTCAAAGGGGTTAATCATGAATCTAGATCATTATATCAAGCTGTGGAATCAAGCTTCTATTCAAGTCATGGATGTTCAGCATCATGTACTGACAGCTAAGCAATTATCGCTACCATATTATGTACCGGAAAACGGATTTTTATATACTGTTCGTGGGAATGCGTTGATTACGATCAATGATAACACATACACAACAGAACGATTTCATATTATTCATAGTGGAAAAGAAAGTATCTTTCAAATTGAAGTATATGACGAGTTATTAGAATACTATCTGATATTATATCAACCACAATTATTCACCTCCAATTCATCTGCCCGCTCGTTATTAGAGCATCATTCGGTATTAGATACTGCTTATGAACTTAAACCACATCATCCTATTCTGTTGCACGATAAAATCAAACAATTGCACCAAGCATGGACATATGTTCATCCATTACAACAATTGCAAGTCCGTACTTCTTTTTTGCAAATCGTATATGACATTTTGGAACAGTTACAGACCGTAGGTCACCAGCACAAAACTACAGATCTTGTCTCGCAAGCTATTCGTTATATTCACGAGCATTATGAACTTCCGCTTACGATTGATTCGCTGGCTACTATATTAGAATGCAGTCCACGTCATTTAGCCCGATTATTCCGCAATAGTGATATTGGTCAAAGTCCATCGGATTATCTGATTCAGTTTCGCATGCAAAAAGCGAGTGAACTGCTGACTCAGACAGAGCTAACCTTACAAGATATTGCGATTAATGTGGGCTATCAAGATGGATATTATTTTAGTCGTATGTTCAAAAAGTATATGGGCTTGTCTCCGATACGATATCGTCAACAACATCGCCAGAACGTACAAAGTCTCAATATGACATCCAACATGTCCGATTTCTCTATTGTTGGGTTAGATGGACACCGCTATAGTGATAATGATTCTCAAAACATTATAGTAAGTGGAGGTTCTTTAATGATGCATAATCCGATAAGACGTTCAGCAGTGTTGATGCTGCTTCTGAGTTTTACTCTTTTACTAGGTGCTTGTTCAGCTCCCGCTTCTTCAACAAGTCAGACCGCTTCAAGTAAACAAAGTGCAAGTGAAGAAAATGCGACGCAAAGCTCTACACGCACGATCACTCATGATCTTGGCAGTACTGAAGTGCCTGATCAACCGAAGCGTATTGTTGTATTAGAGCAAGGATTTACCCAGACTGTGGCAGAACTACAAGTCAAACCTGTCGGTGTAGCAGATGATAATAAACCTGAACGGTTCCCGCAAGACACGCTAGCTTATATTGAAGGATATACATCTGTAGGTACACGCTCGGAACCGAATTTGGAAGTGATACGTACCCTTGAGCCGGACCTGATTATTGCAGATACAAGTCGTCATAGCAATGTATATGAAGAATTATCAGCGATTGCACCTACAATTGTTTTCAAAAATGATACAGCAAATTACTCTGATATTATAAATTCTACTCAGGCGATCGGTGAAGCTTTGGGCAAAGTAGATGAGACAACAGCGATGCTAGCAGAACATCAACAACAATTGGACAATGTAAAGCAAACGATTAACAGCAATCAATCTGTGCTTATTATTGCGGCTGATGAAGAAGCAAGCAATTCGTTCCAAGTACGGACAGATCAAGCATTTCATACTTCATTTCTTCAAGCGTTAGGTCTGAATTATGCTTTGACCGATGCAGAAGAAGTAAGTCAACTAATGACTACAGAACAATTATTAGCGATCGATCCTGATCAACTACTCATTTTGATTAATGAAGATGATCCCTCTGTATTAGCAGGGCAAAAAGACAATCTACTCTGGAATCAATTAAAAGCTGTGCAAACAGGCAAAGCGCATGAAGTTGAATTAGCCAAATGGTCCAGACAACGCAGTATCCCGGCATTGAACCATATTATGAGTGAAGCGACTACTTATTTTAAATGATCAACAAGCTGATCTTAGCAGTAGGGAGTCTAGCAATCTTGATCACGTTGTTGATGCTCTCGCTAATGATAGGTTCGTCCTGGATTTCTTTACCGACAGTGATCGATTATGTATTTCATTATTCTACGACAGTCAAAGAACATATTATTTTGCATATTTTACGAATACCGCGCGCAATAGCGGTGATACTAATTGGTGCTAATCTCAGTATTGCTGGCTGTATTATGCAAGCTTTGACCCGTAATCCATTAGCTTCTCCTAGTATATTTGGAATTAATGCAGGCGCTTCTTTTATGATCGTCTTGTGTACGATTGTTTTACCTGCTGTCAATGGATGGATTCTAGCAGGAGCAGGTTTTGCAGGTGGATTGCTAACAGTGATGATTGTATTAATAATGAGTGTTGCGATTCGCGGAGGCAAAGTTGAAGTCCGTATGGCATTAATCGGTGTGGTTATTCAAGCATTACTATCTTCGTTTACACAGGGATTGTTAATCTTTAATGAAGAATCGGCTAGCAAAATATTGTTCTGGCTTGCCGGATCAGCAGCAGGAGTCAAATGGGACGAACTCAGATTATTAGCGATCGTAAGCATTATTGGCTTGATCATGGCTATAGGTCTTAGCCGTTCGTTATCTCTGATTAGTCTAGGTGAAGATATCGCACGCGGACTCGGTCAGAAAATATGGACAGTACGTGTGGTTGGTAGTGTGATCGTTATTTTGTTAGCAGGCATATCGGTTTCTGTTGTTGGACCGATTGGGTTTGTCGGATTAATCGTACCGCATATTACACGTTATCTTATCGGAACAGATTATCGATTGTTGATTCCTTTTGCCGGAGTGTTTGGAGCTATTTTATTAACGCTTGCAGATATCGGTTCTCGGTTTGTACATTTTCCAGCAGAGACGCCTGTAGGGATCATAACAGCTCTAATTGGTGCGCCTTATTTTGTGTATTTAGCTAGACGGCAGAGCAGGAGTTCATTATGATTCATTCTATCGGGAAAAAGCGGAATGGTATGATCATGATCGGGCTTATTGTGACTACTTTTGTTTTGATTATGATAAGTATTCAAGTAGGTGCTGTCGATATAAGCTGGCAAGATATCGGCAGAGCATTTACACAGTATGGAGATGCTGATCTAGCCTATATTATTTTTCATTATCGATTGCCTCGCATTATACTGGCGATCTTAGTAGGTAGCGGGCTTGCAGTGTCTGGTCTGGTGGCACAAAGCATTTTGCGTAATCCTTTAGCCGCTCCTGATACACTAGGAATTTCCGCAGGAGCTGCTTTAGGAGCGGTCTGTACTTTACTTCTTTTGCCTGTAGATATACAGAGTACATGGCTGACATCGCTAACAGCTTTTGTCGGTGGAGCTCTCGGGGCTTTTTGTGTATATCTATTATCTTATCGAAATGGAGTCGATCCTCTTCGGCTGGCATTGGTCGGAATTGCGGTGAGTGCTTGTGGAAGCACACTGGTACAATTACTGATTACACAATCGTCTGCGAATACGAATACCGTTCTTTTATGGTTAAATGGTTCGTTATGGGGACGTAATTGGGAGCAGGTGATACAATTAGCACTTATTATTCTGATTATTGTACCTATTGTCTGGATATTAGCAAAATCTATTGATATTTTCGGATTAAGCGAAGAATCTTCCAAAGGGTTAGGATTACGCATAGAGTGGATGCGTGCTATATTGCTGTTACTGACAGTGATATTAGCCAGTGGTTCGGTAGCGGTTGTAGGTATGGTAGGCTTTGTAGGTCTGGTGAGCCCTCATATTGCAAGGCGCTTGGTATCTGGTGGTCATCGTTATTTTGTGCCAGTAGCAGCACTGGTAGGGGCGATCATGATGTTACTAGCAGATGTGATTGGACGTGTTCTGGCGCCACCTCTGGAGTTCCCTGTAGGCTTGGTTACTTCGGTCATTGGAGCACCGTATTTTTTATTTTTATTATGGCGTGAGTACAAAAGCAAAAACCGTACAGGATGAAGTTAGATCTGTGCGGTTTTTTGGCGTTTCTTTTACGATTACAGCGATTGTTTGATTGATAAGGAAGAAGGCAAACGTTGTTCTGCATGCTGAATAGCATCTTGCATAGCTTGATACGGATCGGTGATCATCGCACCATGACCTACAGCAAGTAAACTTGGTTGTAATGCTACTAATTTGCGAGCACTTTGTAGAGATCGTTCTTTGCTCCATGTCGCCAGAGCAGGGAAAGGGAATGTCAGACGTACTGAACCTGCCACAGCAATCCCACCTCTAGTCTGCAAAGCATCACCAGCGATTAAAGATTGATCTCTAGTGTCCCACAGCGAAATAGAGCCTGGCGTATGACCCGGTGTGGCGATGACTTGAAGAGAACCTATTCGATCCCCTTCATGGAGCAAAACAGAAGGGCGAGTTTGTAGACGCTTGGGAACACTGCCTTTGATCTTAGTCTGAGGTTCATCTGCATCCAAGCTCATATCACCAATCATTAAGCGTGCATCTCGCTGTGATACATAGACAGGTACATCAGGATAAAGCTGATGTAATGTATCTAATGAACCGACATGGTCATCATGGATATGAGTTAGAACGATAGCGCCTAACGGTTTGCCGATCTGAGAAATCGCGTGCTGAATACCTTTATAACTATTTGGCAATGCTGCATCAATTAAAGTCACACTGGACTCTTCTTCGACGATATAACAATTTACGGGAAATATGCGTGGTAAAAAAATAAGTTGATGTAAGTTGTTCTTGCTAATTATTTTCATATCAATCACCTCTTGGTTACACTATAAACTAATTGTATTAGTTTAATCAATAACTATATTCATTTTTCTGAAAAAATTATAAGTCTTTTGTAAAAGAAAGAGGTTTTCTTCACTCATCTAACGTTGATTCTGTTACCAAAAAGCATAAAAAATACACCACTCTACAGCCAGAAGTAACATATTTAAACGTTACGATCTCTGTACAAGTGGTGTATTTGCTTATTTATGATTGGACTCTACCGTATGCAGACCTTGCAGAAAAGTATTAATAATCAATTCAAAACTTTGATTTATATCGACATTCAAGCCAAATCCACCGATACGTTCTAGTGAACTAAAGCCATGCAAAACACTGCGTAGTCCACGTATCGCATGAATCAAGGCTTCTTCATTCAAATCAAATCCGTTTAATACTTGCATAAATAGTTCCAGCATTTGATGTTTGCTATCATTGATCTCTGCATCATCTATATCTGATGTATAGAACGTAGCTTCATATAATCCTGGATGAGCACGAGCAAATTCAAGATAAGCGCGCGACATTTCACGTATCGCTTTATCTTCGGATCGTCCTACCGCAGCCCGCATCAATGCGTCTTTGAGTTGATCCAATCCTGTTAATGCCATTTCACGACGTAATCCCGGTAATCCGTTCACATGATTATACAAAGAAGGCGAACGAACCCCTAGCTTCTGAGCTAATATCGTAAGTGTCACTTCATTCCATCCACGTTCATCTGCTAGTTCTGTAGCTGCTTGCAAAATAGAATGAAGACTAAGCCCGGTGCGAGGTGGCAAAGCATAAACCTCCTTTAACTATACCTGTTCGTAGAATATGAATAAGATTCGTATATAAGCTAACGATATTCATCAATCTTATTTATTGTAAGCGATAGGTATACCTTTGGCAAAAGAAAATGCAATCTATCTATTTTGCTTTATCCAATAATGGATAGACTTGCTGATCTTTTTATTTGCGCATAAAAATAAATTTCTGTCCGACTACACCGATCACAAATAACAACAAGCTTACCCATGGAGCAATCGTAATCACAGGCATCACTTCACGTAAAAAGATTCCCACACCAAAAATCAGTACCAAAATCACCAGATACGTTAAGATAGCGCGTGCATTGATTTGCATACCTGGCTTTGTCGCATCACTTTGTTCGACAGGCTGATCGGTAAATCTTGTGAGCATCTCAACCAGAGCAATCGAACCTACAGCTACAATAATCAGAGTCGCTACATTGATCTGCCCGACAATGCCTGAATCGCTAATACTGATTTTGAATAATCCCATTAATGCTTGAATAAGAAATACCCATGTTAACGCTACCCACGGAATCATCAAGTAATACATCGGCTTGCTCAATTGTTTCTTTTCCGGTAAATTACGAATTAATATATTGCCGTACTCTATCGATTCTTTACCGAATAACTGTTTGGCAGTTTTACCTTTTTTCTGCGCTTCTAGCAAATGATGACCCATTTCTAAAAGCAATTCTTCGCCTGCTTCACGATCAATTCGTGCATCCCGTACATGTACAATAACATCATCATAATAATCCAAATTTTCTGGTTTTAATTGATCCCGTACGACGTTAATATTTTTAACCATTTGGCGTATTGAGCTCATTATTCATTCCTCCATTCTCGTTGTTCGAAGCTACTATTTTGCCATACTTTCCTTGCGTTGACAATGATCTAGCGTTAATGATAATATGGTTTCAAGATTAAAGCATATTAAACTGATCGGAATTGTTTATTTAAGAGGAGGAATCATCATGGAACGCAATATCGTCATTCGACATCACGACTTGGATCTGACAGCTAGTATTCATTATCCTGAACAGGAACCACAATCAGCAGGACGAGGCAAAAGCCGTACACCGCTAATTGTGATCTGCCATGGTTTTGTTGGCAGCCGTATTGGAGTGGATCGCCTATTTGTTAGTACAGCCCGTGAATTGGCGGCTGACGGTTATATGGTGGTTCGCTTTGATTATGCAGGTTGCGGTGAAAGTGGCGGCGACTATGGCAAAGAAGGACTCGAATCAATGGTCGCTCAGACTCGTACTGTACTGGATTATGCAATGAATTGCAGTGACATTGATCCCACCCGCGTCACATTGATCGGTCATAGTCTGGGTGGTGCTGTAGCTATTCTTACTTCTGTACGCGATCATCGTGTCAAAAGCCTGGTTCTATGGTCAGCAGTAGGACATCCATTTAACGATATTATCAAATTAACCGGTCGGGACAAATACGATCAAGCAGTGATCGAAGGACAAGCCGATCATTTAGGCTACTCGTTTACACCTGTATACTTTGATTCGTTAGGCAATTTCCAACCGTTTCAAGAAGCCAAGCAATTTGGTGGCGATGTGCTGGTGATTCATGGTACAGGGGATGATGTGATTCCAGTAGATTATGCCTTTTTGTATCAAAAAGTATTCTGGACACGTTCAGAAGGACGTTGTGATAAAGAAATCATTTTTCAAGCAGATCACACGTATTCCAATGGAACTCACCGCCGGGAGCTGCTAGACAAAACCCGCCAATGGCTCACCGAACGCAAAGTCGCTCAGACCGATTGGCAACACTGGATGATTTAAGCGCTTGGCAATATAAGCGCGACTTCTTCTAATATAATCCAACATGATTTTTGCATAGCAAAATATCTTCTGCTAAGCGCTTGGCAGTTACAAACGCGATTTCTTCTAGTGTAATCCTTTACCAGATCATTCACCAGTGGTATGGTAAGAAAGAACAATCGAATAGTTACTGATTTCACTAGGGGAGCCTGTTGGCTGAGACGAAAATTCAATTTCGGACCCTTGGAACCTGATCTGGATTATACTAGCGGAGGGAAGTGGAGGCTGAATTTTCACTCATGTTGTGATATACCTGAATGAATGTTTGACCCATTTGTCTCTTCTGGAGATGGATGGGTCTTTATTACGTTATAGGAGGCAATATCAATGACTTTTCTAGCCAAAGTACGGGCGCAACATCCACTGATTCACAATATTACCAATATGGTCGTGACTAATTTTACAGCGAACGGATTGCTGGCGCTGGGGGCTTCTCCTTTTATGGCATATGCGCATGAAGAAGTAGCCGATGTGGCAGCTATAGCGAATGCAGTTGTGCTTAATATCGGTACGCTTGATCCATACACCGTCGAATCGATTCAACGTGCAGGACGTGCAGCGAATGAATCAGGTGTGCCTGTTGTATTTGATCCGGTAGGAGCAGGAGCTACCCCGTATCGTACACAGTCTGCTTTGCAAATTATTGAACACGTTCAAGTAGATGTGTTACGTGGCAATATAGCTGAAGTGGCTAATGTGATCGGCGAATCGTGGCAGATCAAAGGTGTCGATGCAGGAGCAGGCGAAGGCAATATGATCCAGATCGCAGAGCAGGCCGCTCAAAAATTAAAGTGCATTGTAGCCATCACCGGTGAAAAAGACGTCGTAACCGATGGACAGAACACCTATACCATTGCTAACAGTCATCAGATATTAACACAAGTGACAGGCGGTGGTTGTCTACTAAGTGCCGTAGTCGGTGCATTTATCGCAGTCGCTGATCCTGCACAAGCTCAAGAACGTCTGGAAGCCGTAACAGAAGCTTTAGCATTTTACGGTATAGCCGCAGAGATTGCCTATGAACAGACAGCAGGGCAAGGCACAGGCAGTTTTCAGATGCAATTTATCAATCAATTGTCTCTAGTCACACCGGAGATCGTAACTGCACGAGCCCAGATCACTTCATCCAAAGCTTAATATTGAACATACATTCATATGATAAAGGAGCGAGACAAGATGAACGTGTATCAAGCATTGACGATTGCAGGTTCAGATAGTGGAGGAGGCGCAGGCATTCAGGCCGATCTCAAAACATTTCAAGAACTCGGTGTCTATGGCATGTCTGTTATTACTGCTATCACAGCGCAGAATACGACAGGGGTATAAGGTGTCTATCCGGTTCAGATTGAAGGTGTTGTACAGCAATTGGATTCGATCGGGACGGATCTACAACCCCACGCTGTCAAAACAGGGATGTTATTTAGTGCAGATATTATTCGTTATGTCGCGGCAAAAGTAAAACAGTATCAATGGCAACATCTAGTGATTGATCCGGTGATGGTTGCTAAAGGAGGCTCGGTGCTGTTACAACAAGAAGCGTTGCAAGCGCTGATCTCTGATCTGATTCCGCTGGCAGAGATTATCACGCCTAATTTGCCAGAAGCCGAGTTATTAACAGGTCTATCGATTACCAATCTACAGCAACGCGAACAAGCCGCCAAGCAGTTTGTAGAGATGGGGGCAACGTATGTAGTGATCAAAGGTGGACATGATACATCGACGTCTACTGTAATCGATCTGTTATACGATGGAAATCAATTTGATTATTTGGAAAGTCAGCGGATTGATACGCCTCATACTCATGGCACAGGATGTACTTTTTCAGCGGCATTAACAGCAGAACTTGCCAAAGGCAAAACTATTTATGAAGCTGTACATACCGCGAAGCAATTTATTCAAGCAGCGATTGAAGATGGATTGGGTATCGGTTCCGGTCATGGGCCTACCAATCATTTTGCTTATCAGCAAAGGAGCCGAGTCTATGATCACCAAGCCTGATACTCAGCATATACGCCAGTATTTACGCCTTTATCTAGTGATGGGAAGCGTCAATTGTAATCAACCACCAGAAGAAGTATTAAAGTCTGCTATTGCAGGAGGGATCACTCTTTTTCAATTTCGGGAAAAAGGGGTTGGAGCTTTAACAGGGCAAGCGTATTATAAGCTTGCAGAACGTCTGCAACAGATATGCCACACTCATCAGATTCCGTTTATTGTGAATGATGATGTAGAGTTAGCGATCGCTCTGAATGCGGATGGAATTCATGTAGGACAAGAAGATGCACCCGCCGATCAGATTCGGGCACGTCTAGGGGATGATAAAATTATTGGTGTATCTGCTCATAGCGTAGCTGAAGCTAGACAAGCTATTGAAGATGGCGCTGATTATTTAGGCATAGGACCGATCTACCCTACAATCTCTAAGGCTGATGCGCAAGCCGTACAAGGAACAAGCACTATTACAGCACTGAAGAACCATCATATTGAGATTCCTTTAGTCGGTATTGGAGGAATTCATGCAGGTAATGCCGAGCCGATCTTTACCGCGGGCGCAGATGGAATAGCAGTGATCTCTGCGATCGCAGGACAGACGGATATAGAACAAGCGACGCAGCAGTTAAATACGCTTACCCGTCGATTGATTGCGAACTAATCACCACGACATGATCTAATGCTGGATAAATGTCTATTAACCCCATCAAAAAAAGCCATTCGGTATACCGTAGCTTACAGTACGGTGTGTCGAATGACTTTGAATGGTAAACACTATTTTCTGTTTGTATAGTGTAACGTAACAGTAGGTTCTTTCCGCTATCCTTGTGATGATCTGTATGTTACTGCGAATAACATCGATCATTCTGTAGAAGCCAAGTAATGCGTTTATTTGTATTGTTAAGCTATTTTATGCTGATTAGGCAAGGTATCTTGTTGTTTGTTACGACGGTTGAAGAAGCGAGTACGTAGGTAAGGAACAATCCAGCGATCCAGACCAATTTTACCAGCGTTTGCGCCAGCAACTACGATAAAGATTTCAGCAAGTAACAAGTAAGGGTTAGTGCTTACAGTACCCGAGAATAAGAAGGCAAAGTTCATTACCATTCCCATTAATGCTGCTAGTGTAGTACAAGCTCCTAAGATCAATCCAAGTCCGACAAGGAATTCACCGATTGGAACAAGAACATTGAATAATCCGACATTTGGTAAAGCAAAGTGTTGTAAGAATGCTCCCCAGCCTGCTTGTACACTTGGATGTTCTCCGCCTGTATTAGCGATAGCACCTGTCAAAAATCCACTAGCATCAAATCCGCCACTGCTTAATTTTTCCCATCCACCTGTGATCCATTTGAATCCGATGTATACCCGTAAGATAGTTAATAACCACATTGCCACACTATTTTCTCTTAGCCATCTGTTCATGATTGCCACTCCCCTGAATAATGTATTATTTTTTTAAGTCTGTGTTAACTTGTTGAGTTGGTGATGATCATCTCTTCCATGTCTTTATTTTAAATCACAACTAAATTTTTAAATGTGATAAAAATCACAATCTTATATAAATTTTTAATATTTTATTATTGGACTGTTAAAATATGGTATATATAGTTAGGAGAACACTTTTGAGCTTTTGAATGTGTGAATTACGCTATATGTATTCTATATAGAAGAAGCTTATGTTTTAATACATAGTAAGCTGTGTTTAACATCTTCTGAATCATACATACGTTAAGAAAGAAACTATTGAATTCATTTGGAGTTCATATGTGTGTTCTATAGTAGGAGTGTATCCTGCTAATGCACATCAGAATGAGCTACTGATCTATCTAATGATGTTCAACACCGAGGAGGATACTATTGTAATGAATCAATCCCGATTATGGAAAGTCACCAAATGGTCAGTACCGCTTGTGCTAACGATGAGCTTGATCGCTTGCGGATCTGAAGAAGTGGCTACCCCTGCACCACAGCAACAACCGGAACCAGCCAAAGTGACAGAACCGATAACACCGGAAAAACCAGCAGAAGTCGTCTATACAGCGCCACTTACAGGATTGCCTGTTGATCAGCCTTCTCTATCTAGACCGATTGCAGTGATGATTAATAATGCTCCTGCTGCCCGTCCGCAATCTGGATTAGCTCAAGCCGATATGGTCTATGAAGTGCTAGCAGAGGGAGGGATCACCCGTCTAATCGCTGTATATCAGAGTTATCATGGGGATGTAACGATCGGCCCTGTGCGAAGTATTCGCCCGTATTTGATCGGAATCGGGGAAAGTATCGGTGCATTACTGGTTCATGCCGGTGGTAGCCCTGAAGCGTACAGTATCTTGCAACAAGGACACAAAGAACATCTTGATGAGATTACTAATGCAAGTGCTCCATTCTGGCGAGACTCCAGTCGCAAAGCTCCTCATAATTTGTATACCAATGAAGAGAAGTTACGTGAAGGTGCACTCAAAAAAAATTACAAACAAGAAGTAACTATTCCAACATATCCTTTTTTGGAATCTACAACAGAAGTGACAGATACTACAAATACAGAATCACTCGATAACTATACCGATTCTGCCGATAATAATGATAAGCCTGCTGACAGTGCTACTCCTAACCAGAGTGCTACCGATCCTACAGATAATACAAATTCTACAACCAGCACAACACCTGCTACTACAGGAGTCAAAGCAACATCGATCCAACTTCAATTTTTGCTGGAAAGTTATAAAGTAGGTTATGACTACAATGCCAAAAGTGGAGTCTATACTCGCAGTATGAACAATGAACCTCATATTGATTTGAACAGTGGAAAGCCATTAACCGCGTCCAATGTTATTGTGCTCGGTGGAGATTACAAAGTATTAGATGATATCGGTAGATTAAGTCTGGATTTGGACGCTGGCGGAGAAGCTATTTTATTTCAAAAGGGTCAACAGATTAAAGGTCAATGGAGTAAAAAAAGTGGTGATGTAATTCGTTTTATGAGTAGTGGTCAAGAAGTGCCGCTTGTCCCTGGCGTAACGTATTACAATATTGTTCCTAATAGCCCGTCGTTTGAAAATCATTTAACAATAGATGGTAAAAAGTTGAGCGAAAACGGGTAAATAAGGAAAAATATGCTAAAATGATGAAAGTAAAGTCGATTTTTGTATGATTTTTGTATGATAAATGTAAACAGAATCTTTACAAACCTATGTACAGATTGATAAGATAACAAAGGTTGTTATGAAATCATTTTGTTTTCATAATTCTAATTTACGACATTTTTCGGCAAAATTTCGAAAAGGGGTTATAGAAATGCGTGTTAAGAAAAAGGATATCTTTTTTCAAACGCTGGAGAACATGGCAGATGCAATTGTGCAGGCTGCAGATTACTTTGCGGAACAAGTACCTAACTTGAAGGATATTCCAGAGTTTACGAAGCAAATGAAGATTTACGAGAATCAATGTGATGATTACACGCACACCATTATTACCGAACTGAACAAAACATTTATCACACCTATTGAGCGTGATGATATTATGGATTTGACGACAACGATGGATGATGTATTAGACGGTCTGGAAGCTTGTGCTTCTCGTTTTGATATGTATCATATGACTGAGCCGGATAACTATATTGTTCAATTTGCTGAAATTTTGCGTGAATCTGCTTATGAAATTCAAAAAGCTATTCACTTGTTGTCTCATAAAAAACTGTTGGCTATTCGTGAACACACGATTCGTCTGAACGATCTGGAAAATCAGGGTGATGACGTATTGCGTAACTGTATTAAAGATTTGTTTGCCACAGTAAAAGACCCGATCGAACTTATTAAGAAAAAAGAAATATATGAGCGTTTGGAAACAACGACTGATGCTTGCGAAGATGTAGCGAATAGACTCGAATCTATTATTATGCGCAATTCCTAAAATTGCTTACAAGATACGCATATGATCCATTTTGCTGAGTATAGATGGATGTAATATGCAGAGATGCAATAATCTGTAACAGATAACTAAGGAGGTAGGATTGCGCAGATTCTCTTGATTGGAGTGCAAGAGATCCATCTGGGCGATGAATGATATGGTAGAAACCTCAATATGGATACTGGCTATCGTCGTATTTTTGGCTTTAGCGTTCGATTTTATTAATGGATTCCATGATACAGCAAATGCAATTGCTACATCGGTTTCTACTCGAGCGTTACCGCCACGTACAGCGATTTTGATGGCGGCAGTGATGAACTTTCTGGGAGCGATCACGTTCACAGGCGTAGCCAAAACGATAGGTGGTAGTGTAGCAGATCCAGCAACTTTGGATAACGGTATAGAGATCGTTATTGCGACACTGATTGCTGCAATTATCTGGAACTTGGCAACATGGTGGTTCGGGATTCCTTCTTCTTCTTCACATGCTTTGATTGGTGCACTAGCAGGAGCTGTATTTGTTGGAGCAGGTTCAAGTTCTGTGAATTGGAGCGGATTTATCAAGATTGTAGAAGGATTGATTTTGTCTCCTTTGATTGCCTTTGCGATTGGTTATATTGTGATGACGATTCTAAAATGGATTTTTGCCAAACGTAGCCCGCATACGGTTAACAAAGGATTCCGCACGATGCAAATTTTGACAGCAGCGATTCAATCATTTACACATGGTACGAATGATGCGCAAAAAGCGATGGGTATTATTACATTTGCTCTTGTAGCAGCTGGTGTGCAAGATAATCTGGATGTACCGTTATGGGTTAAAATCTCAGCAGCAACTGCGATGGCTCTTGGAACCTCTGTCGGTGGTTGGAAAATCATCAAAACAATGGGAACTAAAATTTTCAAAATCGAGCCTATTAACGGATTTGCAGCGGATATCTCAGCAGCATCGGTTATTTTCACAGCAACATTGACTCACTTACCTGTAAGTACAACACATGCGATTACATCTGCTATTCTGGGTGTAGGTTCTGCCAAGCGCTTCCGCGAAGTAAAATGGGGACTTGCTGGACGTATCGTGATTGCATGGGTCGTTACGATTCCAATTGCAGCTGTATTATCTGGCCTTATTTTCAAAGTATTATTCGATTTGTTCTAATATAAATCGGATCATGATAGATCACTTCCGCCGTTTCTTGCGAACGGCGGTTTTTTGTGCGATTCTAAGTAAAATAGGGATAGCAGTGGACGTTCTCGCAGATGATCCGTCTATATTTGATACAAAGGAAGTGAACGCGGTCAATGATTCGCATTATCGGTGTTACTCAAGAACATGATATTGTACAGAATATACAGTTAGAAGAGATAGAGTCTGGCGATTACTTATGGTACTGGGTAGATTTTAATCAGCCTACTGAAGAAGAGTCCAAGTTGTTAAGTACTTTTTTTCATTTTCATCCATTAGCTGTAGAAGATTGTCTGCATGTGCTTCAACGTCCGAAGATTGATTACTATGGAGATGTGCAATTTCTTGTTCTGCATGCGATGCATCCTGAGACGTTACTGGTCGAAGAAGTCGATTTGTTTGTGAGTGATCGGTTTTTGGTATCATTTCATCATAGCGATCTACGAGAAATTGAATCCGCATGGCAACGGATTATTAGTTACAGTCAGCAAGGCAATCGTCCCAAATGGGCGAACGGCCCTATTGCTGCGGCTTATATCGTGACAGACAAAATTGTTGATGAATATTTCCCCTGTGTGTATGAGATTGAAGATGAATTGAATGAACTTGAAAATACAGGACCAGATGAACCGGTTGATGATCTGTTAGCTCAAGTATTTGTATTACGTTCTCGTCTACTGAAGTTAAGACGTACTATTATTCCGATGCGTGATCTGATGTATCGGGTTATTAATTCACAGCATATTCAGAAAGTCGATCAGCATCACTCGTATTTTGGTGATATTTATGATCATTTGCTCAAATTGTCTGATATGATTGAATCTAATCGTGAAATGACATCTGATCTACGGGATAGTTATATCTCACTCAACTCCAATCGGATGAATACGATTATGAAAACGTTAACGGTGATTACGACTATATTTATGCCACTGACGTTAATAGCCGGAATTTATGGTATGAATTTTGAAAATATGCCAGAGCTTAAATGGAAATATGGTTATTTCGGTGTATTGTTGCTGATGTTTGCTTTGGGAGCAGGCATGATGACTGCTTTTACAAAGCGTGGATGGTTTAAATAATTGTTTTTGCTCAGAGGACATTTCATTGTAAAACAGGCTTTAATGAATGGTAATGCTTGCTAGACGCGTGAAGTAAGATATTTTGCTAAAGCAAAAATCTGGTATCCTGTAATGCTGTACATCGTTAATGCTTGAAAAAATAACCAGTAATCTATACAATGTAGGTACAGTAACCGTAGTAGGGGATGATCACATCGTGCAACTTAAAAAACTTGATGATAAAAGTGTTGATCAATTATTCGAAGCGATTTTGACACTAAAAAATTTAGAAGAATGCTATGTGTTTTTTGATGATTTGTGTACAGTTAATGAGATTCAGTCGCTGTCACAACGTCTTGAAGTCGCACGTATGCTAGGTAAAGGTTCAACTTATAATCAGATCGAAGCAGAAACGGGTGCAAGTACAGCAACCATTTCTCGTGTAAAACGTTGCCTGAATTATGGTAATGATGGATACAAAATGACATTGGAACGTCTAGGGAGGTAATCTCTATGAAGCCCGGTGTATTAATAATTAGTCATGGTTCGCCGGAAACGTCTTGGATGGAGCAGATTGATGAAGCGGTATCTCATATTCATCTGCCAAGCGATCTACCTGTAAATGCAGTCTTCCTGGACAATGTTCCGGGAAGATTTATTCAGGATGGAATCGATGAATTGGAAGCGCAAGGGGTAACCGATCTTTTGGTTGTTCCGCTATTTGTGTCCTCTGGTAGTACACATATGGATGAGATTGCGTATGCTTTGGGTGTCAAAGAAACTCCTGATCGCGAGACCGATCTGGAACCTTTTACGATTCAAGCGAATGTTCATTTCGGATATCCAGCCGATGATGATGAAGATATCGCTCGGATGGTCTGGGATCAAGTGAAAGATTTATCGGTTGCACCTGAAAATGAAGTGGTGTTAGTCGTCGGTCACGGCAGTATTCATGACGGATTCAGACAACGCTGGGAAAAAGGTATTTCTTCGTTAGCTCAGCGCGTAGGACAGGTTAGTGAAGTGGCTCATACTGACTATGCATTACTTAATCCAGATAGTCTGCGCGCTAAAACAGAAGAATGGACAGCACGCGGTTATAAAGTGCTGATTGCGCCACTTTTTCTAAGCAAAGGGATATTCCTGAATCAAGTGATTCCGGGGCGTGTGGAAGGGTTAAGCTATGAATATGCAGGTACAGCATTGTTGCCACATCCACTGCTATCTCACTGGATGGAGCGTCAGATTCAGTCACTGTTGAACCAACTCATAACAACATAATTCATATTAGGTGGCATGATGGAATGAAAAGAGCGAGACTGATATATAATCCTTCTTCAGGTCGGGAGGAAATGAAGCGCCGTTTGCCGGATATTTTGGATCGGTTAGACAAAGGCGGTATCGAAGCCAGCTGTCATGCGACAACAGGTGAAGGCGATGCAACCATTTCAGCCGCCAAAGCGATCGAAGATGGATATGAATTGATTATTGCCGCTGGTGGCGATGGTACGATTTATGAAGTCATTAACGGCATGGCTGAATATGATAATCCACCGCCACTTGGCGTATTTCCACTAGGTACAACCAATGATCTATCGCGTGCTTTAGGCGTACCGAGACATTGGGAAGATTATTGCGATCTGGTGATTCGTCAGAATGCGAGACCGATCGATGTGGGTCGCTTTAACGATCGCTATTTTATTAATATTGCTGGTGGAGGATCATTGACCGAGCTGACTTATGAAGTACCCAGTCGACTCAAAACGATGATCGGACAGATGGCGTATTATATGAAAGGCATCGAGAAAGTCGTTAACTTAACACCAACCGAATTGAAAATTACAGCTGCCGGGCAAGAACCGCTACACGAAGAATTTATGATTTTTCTAGTTGCTAATACCAATTCAGTCGGTGGATTTGAAAAGTTAGCGCCGGGAGCACGAATAGATGATGGATTATTTGATTTTATCGGTGTCAAAAAGTGTAATATCGCCGAATTTATTCGCTTAATCTCTATCGCCGCTCGTGGAGAACATCTTAACGATCCGAAGATTATTTATTTCCAGACCAATCGCTTGGAGATTGAAGCGCCTAGTAATAATGTACAAATTAATCTAGACGGTGAACTCGGTGGATCATTACCGGGGATTTTTGAGATTTTGCCACAGAAATTACAAGTATTCTCGGATCTGAAGTAAACGATCTCAACGTTGAAAAGCGCCTGTTTCCTTTGGGAAATAGGTGCTTTTTTGAATGCTACATATTAGCTATAACGTTTATGTTCATATAATAAGTGCTGGGCACGATAACAAAATCAGTACTAATTTTCCTAGTATAATCAGATACCATTTCATTTTTTACAGAGCAAATGATCGTTCATTCCAATTTCTTCAGCATGTAATGCTAGTTAGAAGATTGTTGATTTACTTTGTTCAAAAAATGCGTAACCCATTCATGATTATCTTCGGCTACATCAATAAACAAATTATGACCGCTATTTCCTAAGATAGTAGTGGTAGAATAAGGGTATTTCGTAAAGAAATCAATCTGATCTTGATAACCAACCACATTGTCCATTTTGCCCAATAATACATGCAGAACAGTGTCATGATGCAAAGAAAGTTGCTCTTCTAATGCATAACGATAATATTGTTGACCTTCTCGTTGAATCCGATCCATAAAGTCATGATCTGCCCGGCGTACTCCCGGAACAATCAATTGTTGATACAGCTCCCATGTTTTAGAGTTAATCCGAATATTCATACTCAAGTAATCCTGATATTCACTGTTGCTTGTATCTGTATCAACCTCTTCTTCTATGAGAGGAACTTGCTGCTCGACTCGCCGTTGTTCAAATTGTCCGATCACCACAGGGCAAGTAAGATAAGCTCCTTTAACCCGATTTTGCAGTTTATTCATAATGCCCAGACTTAGATATCCCCCGTAGGAATGTCCAAATAACAGAATATCTTCATAACCAATAACCTGCTCGATAAAGGTTAGAAGGATGTCTAACATATCATCAGTGCTGTTGATCGACAGACTACTGTGAGAGTCGCCCATCCCTGGTAAGTCTACATAGATACGTCGGTATCCAGAGATCGTTTGAAAAATAGGTTCATACGAATGCTTCATGCTTAGTTTATCCAGAGCATTGCCATGTAAAAATAAAATCGTTGTACCTTCGCCAAACATTTCATAATCCATTTCAATATCTTTAATCGTAGCTTTCATCATGTACTCCTTTTGCCGAAGCTATTGTTATATGTATAGCAAGTACTCTTCGCACAAACAGATATGATTTCATCTGCTTATCCTATATCTGTTCGCCAATACGGTTAAAACTTGTGTATGTATAACCGGTAGATACTATATAAATTTTAACAGAGATCACTTTTACATGACAAGATCAAAGGGGCATATACATTCTAATCGTTATTTTAAAATGAACCTAACATCTCCTGTAGAAGTACTATTGCGTTATAATAGAATTGGTGTATGTACATGAACTATTTTCAATTGGAGCTTGTTGAGATAGAAACGTTAAATATTCTATGAAAAAACACGGATAGTTATTGTAAGTATAGGTAATTTTCTATACAATCTTTAGAGGAATTGTTCTTCGGAATGTCCATTCGTAGTGGACAATGTATTTTTGAATTGAGATGTTGGATAGCCTTGAGCAATTAATGAAATGCAGTCATGTGTATAAAGAAATGGAGCCAAACGAGATGAGTAAAGACCGCAGAGGCGGCAGAAAATATAGCAACAACCGGCAACAACCGAGTCAAGCGACAGCTCTTGCGCTGGCGAACTTACCTGTTGCCAAAAATGACGAGTTGGAATTAGAGATTATCGGTATGAATCATGACGGAGAAGGCGTAGGTCGAGCAGAAGGATATACATTGTTCGTTCAAGGTGCTCTGCCGGGTGAAAAGATTCAAGCCAAAGTACTCAAAACGAAAAAACAATACGGTTATGCCAAAATGACCGCCATACTAGAAGCGAGCCCAGATCGCGTAGAAGCCCCTTGCCCGATCTATAATCAATGTGGTGGCTGTCAGGTACAACATATGAGTTATGACGCGCAATTGGAATGGAAACGTCAGCATGTCATAGATAATTTACAACGGATCGGTAAGCTGAGTGTATGGGTAGACCAGCAGGTTCAGCTTCATCTTGATCATAATGCAGATACGCAGAAGAAGTCCGAAAATAAAGGCATCAAAGTACTGCCAACACTGGGAATGGCTGAACCGTGGCGTTATCGGAACAAAGCACAGGTGCCAATCAGTGAAATAAACGGTCAATTGGTTGCTGGCTTCTACGCGCGTGGCAGTCATCGGATTATTGATATGGATACCTGTCTGATTCAAGATACCCGTAACGATGAACTGATCGCTAAAGTCAAACAGATCGGCAAAGAGCTAGGAGTATCTGCATATAATGAAGAGTCAGGCACAGGTCTATTGCGCCATGTGGTGGTCAAAGTCGGCTTCCGTACAGGTGAGATGATGGTCGTCCTCGTCACTAACGGAGAACGTCTACCACGTCCAAGCGAATGGATCGACCGTATCCGTCTCGAAATGCCACAAGTGGTCAGTATTTGCCAGAATGTGAATACCAAGACAACGAATGTCATTTTCGGCGATACCACCAAAGTATTATGGGGACGCGAAGTGATCCATGATTATATTGGTGATGTGAAGTTTGCGATATCGGCACGTTCTTTTTATCAAGTGAATCCGGTGCAGACGGATGTGTTATATAGCAAGACGGTTGAATATGCTGGACTAACAGGAAAAGAAACGGTTATTGATGCGTACTGTGGTATAGGAACCATTTCACTCTTTTTAGCGCAACATGCGAAGCAAGTGTACGGTGTGGAGATTGTGAAAGAAGCGATCGAAGATGCTCGTTCTAATGCAGTATTGAATGGGATGACGAATGTGGAATTTGAAGTGGGCGCATCGGAAGATGTGATTCCGCGTTGGAAAGCAAATGGAATTACACCAGATGTGATCGTTGTCGATCCACCACGTAAAGGATGCGATCCGAGGTTGTTGGAGACGATCTTGGCGATGCAACCGGAGCGTGTGGTGTATGTGTCCTGTAATCCAGCGACACTGGCGAGAGACTTGCGTGTGTTGGAAGATGGTGGGTATGTGACGGTGGAAGTTCAGCCAGTAGACATGTTCCCGCATACGGTGCATGTGGAGAGTGTGGCGGTGTTGGTAAAGGAATAGTATTTTGAAAACATATTTACCTATTTAAATAGTCATGTAGCCCGAAGCTTCTAAAGTTCGGGCTATATTTTTTTATAAAAAGTAATTAATTCGGCGCAAGTCATTTGATAAAGCTTCTTTATTTTGAATAGAGAATAGTTTTATATAACCAATAATATTTTAATTATTAGAAAATAATGAATTTTCTGGTTTATCAGATGTAGGTATATAGTATCTAAATAAAAGATCAGGTGGAAATATTAATGAAATAAGGTCTATATGATTATCTGAAAATGAGTCCCATGTCACTTTAAATAGTTTATTTTTTTAAAGATATGGGAATGATTATAGAATTTAAAGCATAAATAGTCTATTATGGTTGCAACTATATCATATTTACAAATTATAGAATCTTAAGTTTTTTAAAAGAAATCATCCAGAAGATTTTCTAGCATACAATAAATTAATGATATACGAAAGTCTTACTACAACGTAGGATAGTATTAGTTTAAATAGATAAATGAGAGCGTTACCATGCTTATCAATAACAGAAATAGATTTATTATAAGGGAGTAGATAGTTTATGACGTTTCGTGAAAAAATCCAACAATTGCGTAAAGGAGCAAGTGAGGCTCAATCTGCAACAAAAATTATCGATAAGCTCAAAGCCCTTAAAGATAGCAATGGCTCAGATACATCATATAGATGGATATGGGAGCTGATTCAAAATGCTAAGGATGTTGTGAATGCAAGTGGGCTAGTTGATATTGAGATTAAATTTAGCGAAGTAAATAAAACTATTGAATTTAACCATAATGGTCGATTATTTACGACTGAAAACATAGTTTTTTTGATTGAGCAAGTTTCAACAAAAGAACGCTCATTGACTGCTGAGAATAAAAAAAAATCTACTGGTAAATTTGGAACGGGCTTTTTGACGACTCATTTGCTTTCTGAGAAAGTTCACGTGTATGGATATCTACAAGATGATAATGAACCGCCTCGTTCCTTTGAGACATTATTAGACAGAACTGGACAAGACAAAACAACAATCATGAAAGCCATAAGTGACAGTTGTGATATGTTGGACACTGGAAAAGAATGTAGTATTGATGAGAGTCAAATGAATACAAGGTTTGTGTACGAATTGAATGAAGTGGGAATAGAAACGGCAAAGTTAGGCTTGAAAAATCTTCTGATTTCTATTCCATATGTGTTTGCATTTGTGCCGGAGTTAAATTCAATAACCTTTAGTATGGATGATTATAAAAAAGTGATTCAAAAAGGGCAAGAAGTAGCTGTAAAACTTGAGTCTGCCAATGCTACCCAGGTACAAATCTTAACTTCAAAAGGCGAAAATACAACTTCTGAAAATAGGTATGTCTTTGTAAAATCGAATAATGAGGTATCGATCGCTGTAGAAATTAAAAAAAACGACAAAGGTGAAAAGCATTTAATTGAACCACATAAGGAATTACCACGGATTTTTTGCGATTTTCCATTACTAGGTACTCATGACTTTTCATTTCCAGTAGTTGTGAATAGTCCATTGTTTAATCCCACAGAGCCTCGTGATGGTGTCCCTTTAATTCATTCCGAGCGTTCAGGTGGTGACTCAGAAGAGAACAGAAATAGAATTATACAAGCAATAAATGTGTATAATGATATGCTTGACTATTTTGCAAAGGAAGGTTATAAAGACCTCTATAATATTGTTAAGATTTCTGCACAACCGGAAAAGAATTGGCTAGACTCAGATTGGGTTGAAAAAGTTCTTATTCATCCAATCAAAGAGCATATAAAAACAACGACTTTCATTCATAATAGTTCGGATGAAGTCTGTTCTCTTTATGATGTTTGGGACACCCCAATCATTTTTATTATGAAAGATGAAACTCCTGAGTATAGAAGTAAAGTTTGGGAGTTGTCAAATATGTTGATGCCCAAAAATATGACACGAAAAGATGAAATCGAAAACTGGTACAACTCATTATGGGTAGAGTGTCGCAATTTTGGCATTGTTGATTTAATTAAAGAAGTTGAAGAATGCGGTAATTTGGTGAACCTGAGTACTCGTTTAGGTTATGATTCGATAAAATGGCTTAACGATTTAATTGTTCTTCTATATCATAATTCAAGTAAATACATTGCTGAATTAGGTCGACATCCATCTATTCTGCCTAACCAGTATGGAGATTTCTTGCCTTTGGACAGAATACATGCTGAAAACAATATCGGCGAAACATACAAGGATATAGCCTTAATTGCAGGTGTTAATTTCAGAGAAAGGTTGCTTGATAATAGGGTTTCAAAAGATCATCTGCAAGGCTTACAAGAAATTAACTTAAAGGATGTATTTAATGAGCTTATTCAAGACCATATTAATCAAGAAACAAAACTTGAATTTTATAAAGCTATCATAAATCTTCGCGCAAGCAAAAATGAAAAGCAAAACGAGTTTGTTGAAATTGCTAACTACCTTTATCAGGGTTGCTTTGATCGATACACTGAAGTCCGTTATTTTAATGAAAGATTGCTCTCCGATGCATTAAAGTTTTGGAGGGAAAAAATTTGTATAGATCTAAACGACTGTACTTCTATTAGCAGTGTAATGGAGCAATATGATTTTCAAAATGAAAGAGAAGTAGCTGAATGGATTTCAAAATTGGTAAACCATTTTAGAATATGCGAGCACGAAAGCTTACTTGATAAATATGCTATATTGCCAAATCAAAACGGATATTTTATGCATATGAGCGAAATTTTCCTTGACGATGGCAGTGTTAATGAAATTTTAAAAGACGCGGCTATGTATTCAGATAATGATATAAGGAAAAAAATGTTATTTAAGGGTATTGCCCTTGATCTGCCCTTAAATCGAATTATATCGCTTGAATCTGTAGCTCCGGCAATCACTGCATATGTTCGAAACAATAATAAATTCATAAGAACGCAGAATTCCGAGTTTAGAGAAACATTTAGAAACACTTGCGCATGGATTAGAAATAACCGCAAGGATAGTAAAGTGAGTAAGTATTTCAAAGAGCTTATAGAAAATCTTCATTGGTTCTACGACGATGAAGAAATTGCTGAAAGTATGGCAAAGTCAGAACGGTATGATGAAGTTTTAAAAAAATATAATGTAGCCGATGTAAATGAATTGGCGAATATACTTGCATCTCAATCATCTGTCGGGAGCGAAACTATCAGTATTTCAATAGAATTGCTTGCTCAGTGGGGCATATCATCAGAAGCAGAACTTCAAAAAGCATTATCAAAAAATGTTTTTGGTTCCGCTCAAATTCACTATTCTAAAAGTGACCCTATGCTTTTCAGTTACGTTAAAGATATCTTAAATCGCTCAAGAACTAATATTGTAAACTTTTTGGATGAACATGATGATTACGAATTTGACAAAGACAATCTTCAGCTTATAAAAAATACAGCAAACACGATTTTTAGAGTTCGTAAATTAGGACAAGAAATTTATATTATTGCTAGACCTTCGGATTTTGAGCAAATAATTTTGTACTACGATACCGAAATAGATCTGCTGGATTTCGATAAAGATTGTGAACTATGGGTAGAGAATGAAGCTGATCCAACACCTAAAAAAATCACTCTTGGCAGAATACTGAAATTGACAGGAGTAAACAAAATTCCATTGAGGAGTTTAAAGAATAATGATTGATATAACCACAATTAGTACGTTGTTAAGTACAACATCATCAAAAAATGTAGTCGGTGTTGGTATGGAATTAAAGCCCTATGAATTAGCTTTGCTTATGTTGCGAGCATTGGACAACTCCGAAGAATACGGATATATCGTCATGGGTGTAGTTAAGCTTATCAACAATTACGAGATTGCTGGGTTAAGTCCCCAGTTTAAAAACAGCGCTAAAGAACCTATCTCTACTGCATTAAGCCTTATATCCGTTGAACTTGAGGTTGAATACGATAACATAAATATTAATGGGAAAAATGTATTTGTAATGAAATTGAAGAATAGTTCCAAATCTCTTTCTATAAATTTTATAAAAGACCTTGGCTCGCAAGAAGCTTTTGTCAAAAACCTTGTTTTGGCTTGTGTCAACTTACAAGCAAGAAAACATTATTCTGATGCAAGTGAAGACGAGCGGAATGATTATATTGGTGATATACTTGCAGCCATCGGTTATGACATAAAAGATCAAACTAGACGAGGAAGTTCTTCGTCGGGCAAAGGTTCTGGTGAGCTTGATATATTCGTGTCAAAAGACAGACTACCGTTTACTGTCATTGAAGCAATGAATCTTAATTCTTTAAGTACAAACTACATTAACGAGCATTTGGATAAGATTTTTTTATACGATACTTCAGGTAATAAATTCAATGTATGCCTGTCTTACGTCAAAATCGCCGACTTCAATTCATTCTGGGAAAGATATTCTGAGCATGTGACGAATCATAGCTATCCTGCACCTTTGCTTTCAACAGATGCAAGTATTGATGATGAATATGGGTATTCAGAATTAAGAATAATGAAGACCAGTCACAGTCGTTCAGGTAGAACAGTTGGCTTGTATCATATTTGTGTCAGAATTCATTGATTTATATTATTCTCAATACCTATTAGTCTAACTTTAAATAACAATTAAGTAAGCTCATGAGACTTACTTAATTGTTATTAAAAATCTATTGTGAAAATAGTAAAGAGAGGAATACCTCTCTTTTTTTTGCATAATCTAGTATAATAGCTTTTAGGTTAATGAACTTATTTCGCAAAAATGATATTGTACAATACGTATTCTTATTTAACTATCGCATGAAATTTTGAGGTGGAATTCCTAATCAATATAGGATGAAGCTGATCCTTCATATAGAACGAAAGGATTTTTTAAAATGACAGACAATTTTTGGCGTGATTTACCGAAGCCGTTTTTTATACTGGCTCCGATGGAGGATGTGACGGATGTGGTGTTTCGTCATGTCGTGAGTGAGGCGGCTAGACCGGATGTGTTTTTTACGGAGTTTGCGAATTCGGAGAGTTATTGTCATCCTGAAGGGCATCATAGTGTGCGTGGGCGGTTAATGTTTACCGAGGATGAACAGCCGATCGTGGCTCATATTTGGGGAGATAAGCCTGAATTTTTTCGGCAGATGAGTATCGGTATGGCAGAGCAAGGCTTCAAAGGGATCGATATCAATATGGGTTGTCCTGTACCGAATGTAGCCGAAAATGGCAAAGGAAGCGGGCTGATCTGTCGTCCTGAACTGGCAGGAGAGATTATTCAAGCAGCCAAAGCAGGCGGTCTGCCTGTCAGTGTCAAAACACGTCTTGGATTTGCAGAAGTGGACGAGTGGCGAGATTGGCTTACCCATATTTTCAAGCAAGATATTGTGAATCTGTCGATTCATTTGCGTACGAGAGATGAAATGAGCAAAGTGCCTGCACACTGGGAACTGATTCCAGAGATCAAAAAGCTTCGCGATGAAATTGCACCGCATACGCTACTTACGATCAACGGAGATATCGCTGATCGGGAAGCTGGTTTGAAATTAGTGAAGCAGTACGGTGTAGATGGTGTGATGATCGGGCGCGGAATATTCAGTAATCCTTTTGCGTTTGAACAAGAGTCCAGAGAACATAGCAGTACGCAACTACTGGATCTACTCAGAATACACATGGATCTGCATGATAAATATTCTGAAATTGAACCTCGTTCGTTCAAGCCACTTCCTCGCTTTTTCAAGATTTACGTTCGTGGATTTCGTGGAGCCAGTGAGTTAAGAAATGAATTGATGAGCGCTAAGAATACTAATGAAGTGCGAGCATTACTTGATGAATTTACAGCGAAGCAAGTAGATAGCGTGGAAGTATAGTAGAAATATAGTGATAGAAGAATTTTTTTGAATATCGTATGCAGACATTTTAGTATGTAGTGTAGATATACAAATAAAGCCTGACAGCCATTCAACTGGTCGTCAGGCTTTCACAATATAGGAGGAACTATGTCCTGGAGTAAATTAAAGCAAAATTTAGAAGGTTTTCTCGCTCCATCACTACAAGGAAAAGTAGAATACCGCGCAACCAGTTATAGCTATCTGACCGGCAAATCAGGCAACTGTTATATAACGGTAGATAAGAAGAACATCTTTAATATGAACGACAAAACCAGTCCAATCACTTGGTACCAGAGTGAAATAGAAATCAAAAATGATCCCAATCTGCGTATTCCTGTCAGCATAGAGGAGATCGAAGCCCTTCGTAAAGAAACCAATGGAGCTGTTCCCGAAGATCGTCTTCACGTCATGGCACGTAATCGCAAAATGAACGGGCTTGCCAAAGAACTGTTATCTGCGCAGACTGCACTTAGTAAATCGAACTTTACAGCGACCGCGACCAAATTCTTAGCCACACCGATTGATGAGAGTCTGGAAAGTCAGGATATCTTACTGAATATTTTGGCTTTGATGGATCGGAGAGTAGGGAAAAAGCGAATTTTGAGCATGTCAGACAGTGTTAAATTAAAGCATCCTATTGTGCAGTATTTCCACGAGTTGCGCCTTTAGACATGACTATGTTTTTTGAATTTTGCCTGAAAATAAACGGCATTAAAAAAGCCACTTTACGCATTTATCGTAGAGTGGCTCTTTTTTATACACATCCGAATTGTTCACTTTAAAAGAAATAGATAAAACAACATTATACAAAAGCAAGAAAGCAGAGAGGAATAAGAGGCCTTAATCAAGTGCTACAAAACATCTGACTTCTTCTCCTTCTGTATAAAATCCTACCGATTCATACAAACGTAACGCCGATTGATTAGTCGTCAAAACTGTAAGGTTAGCAAAAGGAAGTTGATGATCTCGAAGATAAGTTAAAGCTTTTGTCAGTAAGAACTTTGCAATTCCTCGATTACGCCAGGATTCACGTACAAATACATCTTCGATCACACCATGACCTTCTTCTTGCCATACCATCAATCCACCCAATATGGTTGAAGATTGTTTGACAATCATAGATGTCCATAAAGCGTTACTTTTATGTTCAGACAATGCTGTTAATCCTAATGGAGCTTCAGGCCAAATTTCAGTATCTATTTCAAGATACTCTTTTTCTTCACTAGGGGTATTCATGTTCCAATAGGAAAATCCCAACTCTTCGGATAATTTCAATTCAAGTATAGGTTGAGTCAAATCTCTTGTCATATGATACAAGCTATTTAAAGGATGATATCCTTTTTGAATAAAAAATCGATTATTCGCTGTTTCTTTGGAATCATTGCCTACGCAAAGGATAGTTTTGTACTCTTGAGGTAATGTTGCTTTTAATTCCATCGCTCTTTTGAAAAGATAGTTGTATACCTCATCTAACAAGATATAATCATGTTGTCTTTCTGATATAGTTTTAAGATTTATGTAGATAGAATGCTTATTCTTTTCTGTACAACCTGTAGATACAATGCTAATAATACTCACTTGCCCTTTGGCGACTATTTTTCCATGTTCAAAAGCACAATAAACGTTACTCCAATTATTTTCATCTCCCACCCACCAAAATATTGCATCTTCTATCGTTTTAACTGATTTGTATAACTCTTCGAGCAATGGCATGTCTTGCTGCTGAAAATGACGTATTATTCGTTCGGATGATTGGTTCAAATTAGTGCCCCTTTCAATCATAAAGAACTTTGAATGTTATAAAGATAATGACGTGAATTACTATTAATATCTATACTTTTAGTGAGTCTTAAATCATTTTTTAGCCCTCCTTCATCTATAATAAATTAACTTAACATTAAAAGTATAAAATGTAAAAAAAGTATATTTTAACTATAGATGCAGGTGGTATTACTTGATGTTCATTCACCTACTCATTTATTTGGAAATGACCGCTAAGAAATAAATACTTTCCAATAATCCCAAGCCTTTAAATAGTCTTTGAGATCATGAGGATGAACGTTAACACAGACTCCTATTCTGCAATAAAGTTGAAGAATGATTTCTTCGATAAGTCTGGATTTTTCGATAGATGGATCATGTAGTAGATCGAAAGCAGTACATATTGGTGATCATAAGAAAACCTTTTATAGAGAAAATCAAAATATTTCATATTATACTTGCGAATCATAATCTAATGTTAACAACTCCTTATTATTAGAAGACAAGATATAGTTTACTCTATCTCTTTTTTTTATCTACTGTAATCCTATATCTATTCCTTAAAACACAGCAAATACCGTATAATTACCCTACTCTAGACTCAAGACCAACTCGTCAAAGAACTCTAATATAGAGTAGACCATATGTACATACATAAACAGACAAACAAATAGGTCAAATAATCAGTCGGGGGAATTATGATTTTGCGAAAATTATCTTTTATTATTACCAGTATCCTGCTAGTTACAGCATTGTCTGCTTGTTCGGGCATGACCTCTAGTATCAATCAGACCGGTTCAGGTATGAACAAAGGCGAGAGCCAAAAAATTGAAAAATACAATTCTTATGTCATGCTTAACAACTTGATGACAGGTAGAATCAATGAGGTGTTGCTTCATTACTTTGAGAAGTTTGGTACCGAGAAGAAGCCTGTTATTGAGAAGAACCTGAGCTTTATCATGCTGGATGTTCCGGCATCACAGCGAGAAGTGATTGATCAAGCACAAGGTTATACGACAAGCCAGCCTGCTTTTGCGAGTGCAGACGCTACAGTGACCCAACTAACACCAGTGATCAAAGAGTTATTAGCTGTCCTCGATGAGATGAAAGTCTACTATGATAGCAAAGGTTATGTCGATGATAATTTTGCCAAAGGAAAACAGCTACACACCAAGCTGATCAATGCTAATCTGACTTACGAGAAAGCAGCTAAAGCATACTTTAAAGCTTTGCAACAAATGGATGCTGAGCAACGTCTAGCTGATCTTAAAAATTTTAAAGATTCAGGACAGCAAATTCGGTATAATGCTTTGAAATTCATGATTGATGCTGAAGCGACGGCTATCGAAATGAGTGAGCAAGGGATCAATGCCAGTAATGTGCTTGAACTTGATATGAAGAAATTCAAAGCCAAATACGATCTTATGACTGCTGACTTGAATACACTTGTGACTCTTTCCAAAGACCAGCAACAGATTCAAAAAGAAGGCATGAACAGTTTCAGTATTGAAAATTACGTTCATTCTGCTACAGAAGCCAAAGCCGCAGCTTCCAAAATTATTGAACGTATCAATAAAAAAGAACCGGTATCTGATTCCGATCTAAGCGGTCAGTTTTTGGATACAACAGACGGAACTCCAGAGAATTTTAACTATCTGCTTAGCAAAGCGATTGAGCGATATAATGAAATCAACTAAAACGGTCTAGCGACTTGAAGTAGCACAAATGATAATGAACGATGATAAGTCTCAGTCCAAACGTCAGAAAATCGTTAGTTCAGGTTATCGTACACTAGTGGTTAATCATCTATGATTGCTAAAGCTAACGTAGAACATTGACTTATACAGATTGAAATATCAAAATCTCCCTTTAAAAGTACACTATAACGGTATAGTTTTTGGAGGGAGGTTACATAGAAGAATAGTTAATAAGTATTAAATATGAAAAAGATATTCAGTAGAAGTATATATTCGAAAGGTAGATGCAATATGAATACATTTCAATGCCCTTGTTGTGGTTATCTTACACTGGACGAACAAGGAAGACACGATATTTGCTGGCTATGTAATTGGGAAGATGATGGTCAAAATGATTTGGATGCAGATCAAGTAAAAGGCGGTCCTAATAGAGATTATTCATTAACAGAAGCAAGACATAATTTTAAAAACAATTATACAATGTACAGAGAAACAAACTCTGACTCCATTAAAAATCAGAAAAAGCTTCGTATTAAAAAAGATGCAATTCATGAATTTGAGAAATTGCAAACTTCAAATAATAAATTGGCTTCGCAAATATGGGAAAATATCAATAGGCTTGAACAAGAATTAAATTGTATTTCTTACAAACATGGCATGTACGATAATCATATTTTAGAAAATCATAAAGAATTGCTTACATTAATTTATTCTGATGATCCTGATGCTATTGTTAGGGGATTAGTTTCTTTAGCGTTATATGTAGACGATCCAGAGTTTATCCAAGATACGATAATTCAATACAGGCAGCATCCTCATGATAATGTAAAAGGAATCGCGATCTTATGTTTTGGTCATCTGGCACGCCGATTCGGAAAATTAGATAAAGAATTAGTATTGCCTATTGTACAGGCTGGATTGCAAGATGAGAGTGAAATTGTAAGAGGTCATGCTGATTCCGCATTGGATGATATTAAAATGTTTGCTCTTTAAAACAAATTAGATAGACAAGGAGAGTTTATGCCTAATTTGAATGGCAACTTGCGATAGAAGCAGACTATTATTCATTATCTGAGCTGAATGAAGATATTGCATTAGGATTTAGAACAGAGAAAGAGGTTATATGCATTCAAAATAAAGCGTATAAGCAAGAGATTATACAATCTAAGAATGATAAAAATGTATTGTATAGCATTAAAATAGGGGATGTTTGGATCGGAGAGCATAAGACAAATACATAAATAAATGCTTAAAATCTGAAAATATAGAATAATCAAAAAAGAACCACTTCGCATACTTTCTGCAAAGTGGCTCTTTTTAAATTCCTTAACTCTTAGGAGCATTGCTCAAATCTACCGTCTCATTCAATCCTGGTTCGGATTTAGGATCAGAAGTTTTGCCGACTGCTTTTTTGAGCAAATGAGTGACCATTTTGATCGCACTTCCACTTTCCCAGTATTCTGCGGTTTCGGTATGGATTTTGATCAATGTTAGATTCGGATCTTCTGGAGATGTATCCAGAATTTTTTCGATGATTTTATTAAGCATTTCTTTTTTACGAGCAGGATCATCGACGAATTCAGCAGTACCACTAATCGATACATAAGACTTGCCCGCATACGATACATTAACACGAGGGTCTTGTAAAATATCTTCGTATTTGGATGTATCTTTTTTCGTTAGGAACCATAGATCGCCATCGAATTCGATTTCTTGTGTTTTCATCGGACGGGATACCAGACGTCCTCCCGAAATCGTTGTGAGCATAGCGGTATCAATATCTTTAATCAGTTCTTTGACCGTTTCAATCGCTTCTGGATCTGTAGTTAAATGTTCAGACATATCATTTCCCACCTTTCCTAATCGTTGAAATGTGTATAAACAACGTTGCTAACCATTACACATAAGTCGATGTAGATAAACGGTAGAGTTACAATCAAAATAGAAAAGAACGATCTCAGCACATGATTTACCCACTCTAAGCTATATAGATTGATTAGCACTCAATCGTGATCTAATGATATTTATAGAAATGGATGGATATTTTCAACAAGCTATAATTTACGGCAAGTATTGTAGTCTGAACGAATTACAACAAATGTATGCTCAAGTTCTTCAAGAAACAACAACGATGAAAGAGGAGATTGAAGTCTTTTGTACATTACATCAGTTTAATATTGTTGCGTCTACAAAAGAGAGAAAAGTCCATTATGTGATTGATATGGATATTAAACATATTTATATCTCTATATATGAAGCAGAATAACCATCACATCCGTTTCTTATGTAAGAACCCCACCTCGCGCCAAAATAACATGTTCCAATTTGTGATAAGCATCCGATTCTACATCTACAGCACTATTGGCTAACCGTACTTTTTTTAAATTCGGAAGTTCCAACAACAACTGAGGATCAGCAAAAGATGTTTTGCATAAATCCAATACCTCTAATCCGGTTAATGTTGCTAAAAAGTCCCACGATTTCGGTTTGAGCATCGTTACATCTAGATTTTGCAGAGTACTCATATCTGTCAAAGGGCTTAAATCTTTCACTTTGGTACCCCATATCCATAATTGTTGTAATTGGGGGAATTGAGTACGTATATTTGCGATAGATTGTAACTTCGATTTTTCTAAATATAACGTTCGGAGTGCAGGACAACTCGTAATTGAATCTAGTTGTTCTACCAATGATCCGCGTAGTCTTATTTCTGCTATCGTTGGATGTTGATCTAGAGCGGTGAGATCACTTACAGGTGCAAAGTTAATATCCAACACTTTAAGTCGCTGAAGCTTCGATACATAAGAAAGGTCTGTTAAGGTTTTGGGAGCAGTGATTTTGATTTCTTCTACATTTGGAAAAATCGCAAACGAATGAAGGGTATTGATCTGACAACGATTACCGTTTAATAGCACTTTTTTTACACCAGTTGCAGGAGGAATAGATGGTAATGTATCTAAACCATCTACAGTGATACTGATTTCTTCTAGAGAAGCAGGAAGAGAAGCTGAACTATTGTAATTGTGCTTAGATAAGCTGACAGATTGCAGAGAAGTGAGCTCAGAGAGCAAGTGTGCTGGCAACGTCTGTTGTACATTGTATAATCCTAGCGATTGTAAGTTGGAGAGCTGGGCGATAACTTCGATATTATGCTTGATCTTTGTTTTGCTGACAAAAGCTAATCGTTCTACATGACTGGCTTGCTCTAAACCGACTAGATCCGGGATCGTTAATGTGCTATTGGTTGTACCGAATTCTAGACTTTTAAGATAAGGAAATTCTTTTAAAGGAGCAAAAGTGGTAATGCCTTTAATATCTAATAACTTAAGTGTCTCCAATTCATAGACTGAACCGGAATGTTGAAACCATTTATAATGGCGGTGATTAGATATATATAGATTAGCTTGTTCTACAATATGGCGTTTGGATTGCTCATAATCCATATTAAAACCTCCTTAAGATTAAAAATACATAAGTATCTATAAGAGAACACTTAAAAATTTGTCTACAGCAGACTTCAATTTTCATCAATAATTCAGGTTGAGCCTTTATAATAAGATTCCAGAAGCAACTAAAGAGAGAATAAGTATGCTACCAATAGCATCGATAAACCAAAAAATAGTAGATCGACATTGCGGATATCACTATTTTTGAGTGGGAATAAGACTTGCTTGCGATGGATGACAACGAATGGGACGGGAACAGTTTGCATTCAATTTTTGAAATATCGCTGGCATTTTTAGTGTGCCTACTACCATGTTACCGCAAAGGAGTTTTTCAATGTTAAAAGGTATTCAAAAAACGTTTTATTTCTTATTGATTTTCTTTGTCAGCTTGTTTATCGCCTCTTCGTTTTTTATTCGGGCACAGTATAATTATGTGGTGTATGGAGATACACCGATGTTGCAACAACAGCATCTAGGTACATTTCTATTATTGATTATTGGGTTGCTGATATTCAGTGTGATCATGTACCGTTTATGCTTAAAGTTGAACAAGTATCGTCCTCAGATCGTGATTCCACTTGTTCTGCTCTGTTCATGTGCGATTCAGGTGGTCATTATTTTTCTGTTTACCCGTTTGCCTACAGATGATTCACAGACCGTTGTTTCACTGGCGATGAATATGCTGTATAAAGGCGATTATTCTACATTTAATCAGACCGGGTATCTGCATATGTTCCCGTTTAATTATTCGACTGTGTTGTATATCGAAGCACTACTAGCGATGTTCCCGGATAATTATGTAACGATTAAGGTAGCCAATATTGTTTTTGCTCTGATTACAACGTTGATGATCTATCTAATCTACAAACAACTTACTCGTAATTCCAGAAGCCATGATTATGGAGTACTGGTATTTGCCGCAACGTATCTTCCTGCTTTGTTTATGAGCAATTTTATCTACAACGATGTGATTGCGACGACATTGCTTACGTCGGCACTGTATTTTGGGATTCGTTTTATGAAAGAAAAGTCGGTTAAATATCTAATCTTTGCCGCTATTTTAGTGACTATTGGTAACTATTTTAGAAGTATAGGTATTATCTTTTTACTGGCGATTGTGATTTCACTTCTACTGCATATGAAGCAGATCGGTTGGAAAAAGGTTGTGCTGTCGTTATGTTTGTTTGCTGTTTTGTTCAATATTCCGAGCTGGACACAAAATGCACTGTTACAAGCAACAGGTAAAGTGCAGGCTTCGACTACGACCAATGCGGCACCAATCTATATGTGGCTGAATATGGGGATTAACCTCAAAACATTTGGATTCTGGGATAATCGCGAAAGTTATAATATTTACCAGCGAGATGCAGATTATAACAAAGCGCTCAGTACAGAGTTGTTCAAAGAATCGATTGCGCAGAAATTATCGACAGCAAGCTTAACAGATCTTGTCACGATGTATTATAAAAAAATTATCTGGACATGGACAGAAGGAACGTACCAAATTGAAAGATATGGTATAGGTAACGACGGTTCTTCAGGTGGTTCACGTACAGGCTTTATTATGGGTGGGTATAGTTATCCTACATTTGCTACCGAGCTATTTGCAGACAATTCACCTTATCGTAGTGGCATATTATGGCTCTTATATACGATGAATTTCTTAATGTACTGCTTTATTTTAATTCGTCTGATCGGTAGTCTACGAGCGAAGCGATTTGATGAAATGTCGTTGATTCTAGTCATTTTAGGATTTGTAGGCTTTTATATTTTGTGGGAAATTAAGTCTAGATATATCTATCCTGTCTATCCATTGCTGATTATTTTATCGTATATGGGCTTTAAAGATACGTATCAATGGCTGATTCGACAAGACTTTTTACGATTACGTACTTCTGTTCGAGAGGAGTCTTAATATGCGTAAAAATAAATATTCAGTATCTCTTCTTATGCTGTTACTGTGCGGAATGATAGTCCTAACATCTTGTAGTGCAATTACTGCGCAACAGATTACGTTGAAAAGTGCTAGTGGAATGGGCGGCACGGGCAATCGCAACGCCATGCGTGGAATGATAAATGCTGATCTGATAGGCAAAGTAGTGTCTGTAAACGGTAGTCAGCTTACAATCGATGTGATGGAGCAAGCACAGCGCCGTTCTTCGCCTCCGAGTGATCATAGTGCTACAATGTCTAGCCCAACTGATGCAACTGCACCACGCTCAAACCGTATGCCTGATAACAGCACACCTAATATCAATACACCGAATACCGACCCTACTCCTACGACAGCTCGACCAGATGGTAACACGTCTAATATAAGCAGTACAGGAGTGAAAAAAACGATCACTGTAGGTGAAAATGTACCCATATCTCAAATCACAGCGATGATGCCACAAACTAACAATAATCGTACAGCAACGACACTTCAATTATCTGATCTCAAAGCAGGGCAGATTCTGATGATCTGGTATAAAGATAATACGAATACTGTGGAAAAAATCAGTGTGATGGACTCGTAATGGATAACTGATATAGCTAAGAGAGGAGTGATAAGCTCCTTTTTTTTATGTCTATATATAGACTTTCAAGTATGCTGTTCTTATCCAAAATAGAATACTATCTCTAAAAATTCATAATTTTCCTAAATCATCCGATAATAATAAAGGTATGTAAAATGAAAAAGGGAGTAATAGATGATGCCTATTTGGAGCAAAAAAACAGTAATGATTGGACTAGCTTGTTTATCTTTAAGTGTATTTGCAGGATGTGGAAATGAAAAAACAGACGAGGAAAAAATTGCTGATGCTATTCGTGAAGCAGCAGGCAACCAGATTGCGAGTAATAGTGATGCTACGACTCAAGCAGAACAACCTACTGTAGAATCAAAGCTGAGCGAAATTAGAAATTTTGTAACTTCAGACATTTGGAATGATGGATTTGTAAACATCAATTCGTATACTTACAGAGGAACCAGTGCTACAGGGGATAAATTAGATATAGACTTTTTAATAGATCGTTTAGGTACAGCAATGGATAAGAAAGCGGAATATAATACTTATATACAAGGATTGGACGATAGTAAATATGCTAATGTGAAAAAAGTATGGACTAAGCTTTCTAGTGAAACCGATGTACTTTACAAACAATTGCAAACAAATCCTCCTAAAGAGAATGATTCAGAATACAAGTTTGATACAGGATTGTTCCAACAGTATCAAGATGCTTTCGAAAAAGATGTAGACGATTTGAAAACGAACTAATTGATATACGTTATCGTTTGAAAAACATAAAATAACCAAGTTCAATCGAACATGTAGAAGTGGAATAAGCACAATAGTGTGCGATTCCGCTTCTTTTTTAATCATTCGTTGGCTACCTATTCTGAGATGTATCCTATCTGTAGAAATGATAAGATATATGTAAAATACAGGTAGTACATATTGCCAGAAAAGAGGAACCTTGTTGGCTAATATTTTGCACACGATACAATGGAATGAACAAGACGATAGTTTACATACGTTATTACAACCTGCATATGAGATAACTGAGCATCCGCTAGATCAAGGATTTGAAGCACAAGTAATCAAGTTGTCATATGCTGAAGGTGACTTGGTATTGAAAATATGGAATCAACAGGCGAAGCCGGATGTGGGAGCACAATATCAATTATTACAGTTTCTTTTTATCAAAGGGATCACTGTCTCTAAGCCGATGGGTTGGGGGATGCTTGATGATCAAGATCCAGTATTGCTAACAACATTTGACGGAACAGCACTTACTAAAATGAACAAAAAGAAAATTGTACAGACAGCTACCTTATTGTCTGCTATCCATCATGTTGAGATTACAGAAAGCGAATATGCTTTACTGCCAAAATACGATTTTGTAGATTACTTTTTTCCAGACGTAGCAACGTATCCAGATATTAGCGATATTCTATATCAGGTTATGCCTATGATTACGCTAGAGCAGAGTTGTATTATTCATGGTGATTTTCATCTGGGAAATATTTTAAATAAGCAGGATCGGTATAGCGTGATTGATTGGACAAATGGACAATTAGGGGATGCCCGATATGATGCGGTCTGGTCGATCACTTTGCAGAAAATCTATATTTCAGAACGATATGCTCAAGTGTTTCGTGATGCTTATCTAGCAGAACATCCGATAGCTGAAAAAGAATTACAATTATTTGAAGCACTTGCCTGTCTGCGGTGGATATTACTTGCTCGTCAGGGCGGAATTACGGTACAGCCACAAGCACAGCAGAATATAAAGCAAGTCATAGCTCAAAATCCATTTTTGGCAGGAAGGAATTGTGAAGTGTAAAATATTCAGCTACATATGTCGTAATACATAAATGTAAGATATTTTACTTTGCAAAAATATTTTTTATTGAACTTGGTCATGTTTATAGTGCCAAGCGCTTATGGAGAGTTATTATATAATGTTGGAGGAATGAAATGTGGAGTATAAATGGGAACGTTGTCCGAGATGTGGATCAGCAAAAGTCAGTACAGGATCAGGAAAATGGCCTGCTTTTTTATTATTTTTTATGAGTACCGTTATGTGCATAATTATAGCTAACGGAGTAGATAATCAGTTAATGGAACATCCTATAGCGTTCGGAATAATTATTTTAATAGGTCTATTCACATTGTTTGCATGTATCAAAGTAATAAAGAGTGGCGTTACTTCTATGTGTGATACTTGTAAATATTCTTGGACACCTAAAAAGATAGAAGACTAAAAATAAATCATTAGAAATCTATACACTTAAAAATCAAACGGAATACACATAATATGATACAGTAGATATCTTCAAAGTAATTATTTTATCCAACACAAAGGGAGTACACATGAACAATTACAAATTAATCATCCAATACGATGGTGGGCGGTATAAAGGGTGGCAACGGCTTGGAGATAGCGACAATACAGTACAAGGTAAGATTGAAAAAGCGATCTCTGTACTGGTCGAGCAACCGATTGAAATTACAGGTTCTAGCCGTACCGATTCAGGGGTACATGCGCTGTATCAAGTGGCTAATTTTAAAATTAAAGAAGACTTGCCAGAGTCTAAAATATTTAACTTCCTGAATCATTATTTACCGCCTGATATCAGTATCACTGAAGTATCGAAAGTCGATGATCGGTTCCATGCACGGTATCATGCGACTAACAAAACGTATATTTATAAAATATGGAACCAAGCATATAGCCATCCATTTATGCGCAAATATAGTATGCATGTTGCCAAAAAGCTAGATATCGCCAAGATGAAAGAAGCTTGTGCTCATTTTATCGGAGAACATGACTTTGCAGTCTATTCCAATGCTAAGTCGAAGAAAAAAGATACATTACGTACGATCTATACGTTAGATGTCGAGGTAGTAGATGGATTTGTACAATTCCGTGTATCTGGAAATGGATTCTTGTACAATATGGTACGTAAAATGGTCGGTACACTGATCGAAGTAGGATTAGGGGAAAAGCAAGCTTCAGATATTCCTACGATTTTGCTATCCAAAGAAAAGCTACAAACTGGGGGGATGGCAGATGCAGAAGGTCTTTATTTAGAGCAGATTCAATTCAAGTCAGAATAGATAAATATTTAAAAACCACACCAAGTTTCTTTATATGACATTCCACCAAAATCGTATAAAACAATGAAGAAATAATATCATATAACAATAAGGAAGTAGACTTGAAAAGGTCTACTTTTTTTTCGTAATAAGGTATCTATCTTTTAGTGATAATAGTAGTTGTATTTCATTACATATTCCCTTACAATTTGTTGAAGCAATTCTGTAATGCGTTAATGTATGTTACGGCGAATACATTTACAGCTATATTATAATCGTTGTACATAATGAACACAGTTGAAAGGGAGCGTTTTGTTTGGAAACGAAACAATTAACTAGAGGTCTCAAAACACGCCATATTGAGCTAATTGCACTCGGAGGAACGATAGGTGTCGGTCTATTTATGGGATCAGCCAGTACGATTCAATGGGCAGGGCCTTCTGTGCTGTTGGCGTATTTGGTAGCAGGTGTAATTATGTTATTTGTGATGCGAATGATGGGCGAAATGTTAATCGTTGAACCGGTCACAGGTTCATTTGCTACATTTGCCCATAAGTATATTAGTCCGTTGGCTGGATTCTTGACAGCATGGAGTTACTGGTTTTTATGGGTAACGGTGGGGATGGCGGAAGTTACTGCTATAGGTATTTATGTAGGGTACTGGTTCCCGGAGATTCCACAATGGATTCCAGCGTTAGCCGGTGTCGGCATTATAGCGGCAGCGAATCTAGCGGCGGTTAAGTTTTATGGAGAATTTGAATTCTGGTTTGCGATGATTAAAGTGATCGCGATTAGTGCGATGCTGGTGATCGGCACAGGCATGATCTTTTTTGGACTTGGCAATGGTGGCGTACCGATTGGATTATCTAATCTGTATGTCCATGGTGGATTTTTTGCAGGCGGGTTAAAAGGATTCTTATTCGCATTATGTATTGTCACTGCGGCATATCAGGGCATCGAGATGATCGGGATTACCGCAGGGGAAGCTGAAAATCCTAAAGTGACGCTGAAAAAATCGATCAAAAATATCGTTTGGCGGATATTGATTTTTTATGTAGGTGCAATCTTTGTGATCGTGACGATCTATCCATGGAATGAAGTTGGTACAACCGGAAGCCCGTTTGTTTTAACATTTGCCAAAGTAGGAATTGTAGCGGCGGCAGGTATTATTAATTTTGTTGTTTTAACAGCAGCTATGTCTGGTTGTAATAGTGGTATTTATAGTGCAGGACGAATGCTATATACACTGGCGCAAAACAAACAAGCACCACCATTTTTTGCTAGAATTTCAAAAAGTGGAGTGCCTCGCAACAGTATTATGACGACGATTGCTTTATTATTGGTCGGCGTGCTATTTAATTACCTGTTTCCAGATTCCAAATTATTTTTGTACATTTACAGTGCCAGTATATTACCAGGGATGGTTCCATGGTTAGCGATGGCATTTAGCCAATTTAAGTTTCGCAAAAAATGGAAAAATGATATTCACGAACATCCATTTAAATCGTTATTTTTTCCAGTGAGTAATTATATCGTGATCATCTTTTTGTCACTGGTGCTGATCGGCATGTGGTTCAATCCGGATACACATAACTCATTAATCGTCGGAATTGTATTTATTGCGATTGTCATTGTTAGTTATTATGTATTTCGAATTGGGAAGAAATCGGATCAGAGAATAGATTAATTGGATATTACATTTCATACTATAATGCCTACAAAGATACCATAATACGAAGCATATTCTTTTTTCTGACATGTTTAGAAAAAAAGGATATGCTTTTTGTTTGAAGACAAGCCATGACGGTTACATAGAAAAAGAGCTCATTAATTTCCAGAACGACGACTATAAACATCATCTACGAGGAGGAAATTCAATCATGGCTGACCAATATCTAAAGCAAGATCCAACAACTCAATATCCTAAGGCAAACGAAGACTGGCAACAAAAACAACCAGAACCCGGTTTGCAAACAGAGATGACTCCACGTCCCGATTCAGGAGAAACCAGTTACCGCGGAACAGGTCGCTTAACAGGACGAAAAGCACTCGTAACAGGAGCAGATAGTGGTATCGGACGCGCAGCAGCAATTGCTTTTGCTCGTGAAGGTGCAGACGTTGTAATTTCTTACTTACCTGAAGAAGAAGCCGACGCTCAAGAAGTAGTGAAATTGATCGAAGAAGCAGGTCAAAAAGCTTATGCGATGCCTGGCGATTTGAAAGATGAGAAGTACTGCGAACAATTGATCGAAGACTCTGTAGCTAAATTAGGTGGAATCGATATTCTAGCTAACGTAGCAGGTAAACAGCAGTTTGTTGAATCGATTGCTGATTTAACTACAGAACAATTTGATGCAACATTCAAAACAAACGTATACTCTCTATTCTGGTTATGCAAAGCAGCTATCAAGCATATGAAACCAGGTAGTTCAATTATTAATACATCATCTATCCAAGCGTACTCTCCTTCACCAGGGTTGCTCGATTATGCAACAACTAAAGGTTCGATCAACGTGTTCAGTAAAGCACTGGCACAACAAGTTGGTGAAAAAGGTATCCGTGTTAACGTTGTAGCACCGGGTCCAGTATGGACACCTCTACAAGTAGCAGGTGGACAACCTACAGAAGCATTGAAAGAATTCGGTTCCAATACACCACTCGGACGTGCAGGACAGCCAGTAGAAATGGCTCCAGCTTATGTATTTTTAGCAAGCCAAGAGTCTAGCTATGTAAGTGGCGAGACTATCAATGCTAACGGTGGTATGGTTAGTCCATAACTTGATCATATTGGCTTTATTTCTAAATACAATAATGATATTAATAAAAGGAGGGGCATAATGCCTCTCTTTTTGGTTTCTTCATCTAAAATGATAATATAGTAAATAAAACAATATAGATGTATATGTGCCATGAAAATGATTCGAGAGCATAAGCGTATATCCTATGTCATAGAAAAGAGAATGTTATGAAAATACAATTTGATGAGCGAACAATCGAATTTAATGTGCAATATAGCAAGCGTACCAAGATCGCTATTCAGTTGGAGACGATAGGCTTAATTACGGTCAAAGCACCGAATGGAACACCTGAAGCAGACATTTTACGTGTAATGGAGCGCAATAAGCAATGGCTGTTGGATAATACCAGTAAGCTAGATCAAGCTAGAGCAAATGCTGTTCCTCAAGCAAAAGAATATGAAGAGCAAGGACAGTTTTTGTATTTAGGTAAAAAGTATTTTCTACATGAGCTTATTGAAGTAGGCGATGCGAACGAAGAAGAATTACGTCACAGACTCAAAAAGTTTTACTTTACTAGTTGTAAAAAAATCGTATTAGAACGGATCGAAGGCTACCAGAAACAATTACGTGTGAAGCCAAAAAGTATTGAAATCGAAGAGTCTACGACCAAGTGGGGCAGTTGTCATTCGAGCAAAAAAATCACGTTTAATTATCGTCTCGCTATGGCTCCTGTAGAAGTGATCGATTATGTGATTGTACATGAATTATGCCATCTTCTGCATATGAATCATGATCGTTCATTTTGGAGACGATTAGGTAGTATTATGCCTGATTACAAACAAAAAGAAGAGTATCTTGCACGACATGGACGTCATATGACATTATAAGATAGGGCAACCGTACATTTAAATAAAGGAGAATATACACATGACAATACAATCAGAACGTTTAACGATAAAGCCCCTTGTTAAAAAGCATATAGAATCGTTGCTTGCTTTAGAAGTTAAAAACAAAGAATTCTTTAAAGCTTTTACTGGCAAACGCAACGAATTTTTCTATACATACGAAGGTCAAGCAGAACGTGTACATCGTTTTTTGGAATCTACTGAACAAGATACCGGTTATTGTTTTCTTATTTTTCTAAAAAATACAGAGACTGTGATTGGTGAAGTGATTTTGTCTGAAGTGGTGCGTGGTAATTTGCAAAGTGGTTGGATCGGATACTTTTTGGATCAGGACTACAATGGTAAAGGATATATGAGTGAAGCTGTGCAAGCAGTAGTGAAGTATGCTGTTGATGAACTAAAATTACATCGTATCGAAGCAGGAGTTATGCCACACAATATCGGTTCGACCAAAGTATTATTGAAATCAGGATTCACTCAAGAAGGCACTGCTCGTAAAAATGTAAAAATCAATGGAGTATGGCAAGATCATATTACATTTGCTATTATCGAAGACGATTTGCAAACGCATTCTGATTGATAAGAAAATATATGAAAATACTTTATCAATGATAATCATATAGAATATATTCTATTTTGGATCGATCTGATCGGGTAAATTTCAATTGAAAATAGCAATAACTTAAATTACAAAGCTAATATAACTAATAACTTATAAAATAACTTTATTAATTTCAATTAAACATCTAAAATGGATAAAATTAGTATATAATGAAGCGTGGATACTAATATGACGTTTGGGAGATGTTTAATTTGGACAAGCTGATGGAAACTTACATTGATCAGGTTTCTAATCAATTTCAAGAGTGCATTTACAAAGTATTGAAGCAACTACATCACTTGGTAGGGGTAGATATCGATATTTTGAAAGAACATAACTCTGAGGAATTATTAGCAGATATGTTTCGTAGAGGATATCATATCGAAACAGTAACCGATCATTGGAAAGATGAACATCAGACAGTATATTATCATTTGAAATGCAATGATGAAATCGTAGTATCAGGTCGTATTATCTGGCAAATCGAAGGCTATCATACACATTTTTTTGCTAATTTTGGGAAGCACATAGATGGTCAATGGAAAGACATAAGTGAATTACATCTTCAACCATTATTGTAAATCAAAAGACAAGCTGATGGGCATAAGCTCCATAGCTTGTCTTTTTTATTGGATATAGATCTTATTCTAAAATGGTAAATCAATTAAGATGTTTTACCAACTACGCTTGATCCGCTCTTCGTGATTTTGTAATTCAAGATATCGCCATTCCAGAAATGGAATTTGAGCAATACTTCACCATCGTTTGTTTCTTTGAAAAAGTCTGGTGTTAATTTGATAACATTTGCACTGTAATCCGGGCTAAATGCAGTAGCAAATTCTTTGAAAGGAGTCCAGTTTTGTGGACCTGCATTACCACCATTGGTATACGTAGCTTCCATTGTTGCTAATTGGTTACCATTAAACGTAGTCGGAATAGCGAATGAACTGGTTGTGCCTGTTGTAGCACTTAATGTAGGTGTATTATACGAGATTACATTAAAGTTCCAGTTGGCTCCTTTGCTAAATTTAGCTGTTAGTGTAGCATTCACACCTAATTTACCAGAGGAAAGCAATTTCGTTAAAAGACTGGATTTGATAACAAGTGTATCTCCACTGATCGTATAATCTGTTCCTTTGACCAGCGTTGTACTACCATTAGAAAGAGAACTGAATGTATTACCGTTTAGATTCAATTTGACTGTTTTGTCCTGAATCGTTGCTCCTTTTTTGAAATACAATAGGTCTGTTTCTGCGTTTGAAGAACGTCCTGTCCAGCCTGCTTTCATCACATTGTATAATTCAGGATCAGACCACTTGTAGGTAGTACGGCTAAAGTGCTGACCATTGTCCCATAACATCGTAGTCATATTTTTTTGACGTACATAGTTAGAAAAGAATTCGAAAAATTTCAGCTTCTCACCTTGTTCGATTACGCCTGTATTTTTATCAAATCCCAATAATCCAAATTCACCGATGACGACTGGAATTCCTTTAGCTACAAATGAATTGTAGACACGGTCAAATGTATCTGTGATATCTTTTTGCGTATCGGCTTCAAATTTGGTATAGCCTGCAATATTCACACTGAACGGCCAGAAGCCATAGTAGTGAACCGTAGCAATAATATTAGGATCGTTTAATTTGGCAATCGTCTGAGATAGAGCATCCAAATCTGCTTGTGTAGAAGAAGTTGCTAATGTAGGAAGAACGATAGCACGGGTAGCATTGTTACCACCAGATGCTCTTACAATTTTGTGGAAAGACGTATTCAGTTCATCTAGCAATTTGTAAGCTGTTGCTGGATCTGTAGTTCCACCTTCGGTAAAGCGAGGTTCATTAATACTTTCGAACATCAGCTTACTAGAAGATCCTTTGAAGCGATCTGCGATCTGTGTCCAGACTGCATTATAACGAGCCAGTACAGGATCATGATTTTGACCCATATAGCTTGTCCATAACCATGAATCATGATGAATATTGATCATTACATACAGATTAGCATCCAGCGCCCAATTGACCACTTCTTGTACACGATTCATATAAGCGGCATCAATCGTATAGTTAGGAGCACTGCCTGTATGTTGATCCCAGGTTACAGGAATACGAATACTTTTGTATCCTTGATTAGCAATTTGTTGAATCAATTCTTTGGTTACACGAGGATTGCCCCATGAAGTCTCATCTGCACCTGTCGCATCAAGTGAATTCCCGAGGTTCCAACCCGGTTGCATTGCACTAACATAAGATTGAATCCCTGTTGCGGCTGCGGTAGAAAGGGAACGTTCTTCATCTGAAGCTGCTGAAGCCATTGAAGAGGAAAATAAAGAAAGTAGTAGAGCCGCAATCACAGTCAACGAAAGATATGATTTGGATTTACGTTTCATTAATAAAGTCTCCTTTGTGAAAGTTATGGACAATCTGTAAACGTAATGAGCTGTACATCTTGAAAACAACATGTGTTTCCTTTGACAAACAGTCGTTGCACTGACAGGTTACATATATATGAGAATATTGTAAGCGTGACCACCTCCTGATAAATAAGTAATGAAAGCGTTTTCTAAAATGTAATATAGCACTGATTATCCAAAGTAAATACCATAAAAATTGGTAATAAATTCATACAAAAATTAGTGATTTTACCTATTTTAGAGATAAAAATAAAGCCGGAAAATACAAATATTATTCTGTACATAATGTAAATATAAAGATAAGGAAAGAAATATGAAGATATGGAGCACCAGACTATTGACATGTGACACTGTGTCACATTATAATTGTCTATGTAATTTTTTACACTTGAAATAACAGTATATGATACAAAATGCTTAATTTGGAGTGAATCCATGCCTACTCAGACTTTTTTTAATTTGCCTAAGGAAAAACGCAAAGGGTTAATCGATGCGGCTTTCAAAGAATTTTCGCGAGCCTCTCTGGCAGATGCTTCGATTTCGAACATTATCAAAGAAGCTTGTATTCCTAGAGGAAGTTTTTATCAGTATTTTGACGATAAAGCTGATATTTTCTTTTATATTTTAGAAGAGTATAACAAGCATAATCGTGAGAAAGTGCTGTTGCTTCTCAAAGAAAATGATGGGGATATTTTTATAGCTTTTAATGAATTTTTCAAAATGATGTTAGAACGATTTCAGCATCATGAATATCGCTATTTTGCTCAAAATATCTTTTTGAATATGAGTTACAAAGTAGAGCATCGCTTAGCGCTGAATGTGAATAATCCAGAGGCAAAAGAACGTACCGATGAATTTATCCGCTCGATCAATCGTAGTCGTCTGAATGTAGCTGATGAGAAAGAAGTGCTTCATTTGACCAAAATTATTGTAGCGATCACCATTCAGAATTTTATTCGTTTTTTTGCGAGAGAAGTTCCGATAGACGACATTATTGAACATTACGAGTTGGAATTGGATTTGTTGAAGCGAGGATTAAGTAGAAATGTATAAGGAATTTGGGTGACTTTTGGAGATAAACATCATCTAATTCCTTGTCTTTGTGTGTTTGCATACTGGACACATGATTATAGCCATATTGACGTTCATAACAGGTATGTTAAACAGTGCTTGTTGTAACAATAAAAAAAGTTGAACTACAGGGGTGGAGTAAGTGAGAAGGAAGATCGTATTGTCAATTCTCATCGTGTTACTAGTTATTAGCGGTGGCACGTTAGGTTATTATTACTGGTATCAAGGTACTCATTTTGTCAAAACAGAAGATGCCCGCATTTCAGCAACCCAATATAAAGTGATGCCACAGATTACCGCAGAGCTTAATCATATTGATGTTGAAGAAGGCGATGTATTAAAACGCAACGAACCGATTGCTGAACAAGATGTATCCGGTCTAGATTCAAGTATGATTAGCAAGTCTGTTCTACGTTCACCGATAGATGGAACAGTCTTAAAAGTGTATTCCAAAGAACATGAGATCGGTACACCAAGTTCTCCTGTAGCGATTGTAGCGGATATGAATGATCTATATGTCTCTACGAATATCGAAGAAACAGATATCAATCGCGTCAAAGCAGGTCAAGTGGTCGATGTATCGTTAGATGCAGATGGAGATTACACAATTCAAGGTAAAATCCGCAAAATTGGTGAAGCGTCTAACTCGGTTTTTGCTACTATTGCAGCTACCAATACAAGTGGTAATTTTAACAAAGTCACACAGCGTATTCCTGTTGAAATTGCGCTCAATGTACCTAAAGACCTCAAATTGATTCCTGGAACAAATGTGGTTGTGAAAATTCATACATCGTAAGGAGAGGTTTATGTGGCTGACACAGTCGTTGCCGCCGCTCCTCCCGCAGATTCGCCTAGAGAACGCTGGCTTGCTTTTATAGCGATTATATTAGGAGCCTTTGTCGCTATTTTGAATAACAGTCTAATCAATGTAGCGATTCCGCAGTTGACCACCGATTTGGGATCAACAACGTCACGAATTCAATGGGTGATTACCGGCTATACTCTCGCATCAGGAATAATCGTTCCGATTACGGGATTTATGGAGCAGCGTATTGGTTATAAGAAATTTTTGATCGCTGCACTGAGTGTATTTACACTGGGAACAGCATTTTGTATTTTTGCTTGGAGTGACTCGTCTTTAATCGCTGCACGTATTCTGGCAGGATTAGGTGGCGGTGTAATTATGCCGCTTAGTATGACGATTGTATATAAAATTATGCCACGTGAACAAATTGGGATGGCACTTGGTATCTGGGGGGTAGCAGCAATGGCTGCACCTGCTATCGGGCCAACACTTAGTGGATACTTGATCGAATGGTTTAACTGGCGGTTTTTGTTTATCGTCTGTATCCCTGTTGCACTGTTCGCGATCTTGATGGTTATTGTGCTAATCAAAGAACCACCAAAAGGCGCTATCGTCAAATTTGACTTAGCCGGCTTTTTATTAGCGGCTACCTGTGCAGGAACATTATTATATGCACTATCCAGTGGTTCAAGCGATGGTTGGAGTTCTTTCAAAATTGTAGGATTATTTTTTGTAGCTTTCTGGTCACTGGTATTTTTGATTTTTGTCGAAAGTGGCAAAGACAACCCGGTTATCGATATTTCTTTATTTAAAAATTATAAATTTACGATCAGTGTTATTACTTCGAGTTTTGTTATGATGGGGCTATACGGAGGAACATTTTTATCTCCATTATTTTTGCAAAATATTCAATCGGTCTCTCCTGTACACACTGGTATTATCTTGTTGCCACAGGCGATTGCGATGGCGGTAATGATGCCGATTGCTGGTAAATTATTTGATAAAATCGGGATTGTACCGATTGCGTTATTCGGCTTAACGTTAACGAGCATTATGACCTATCATCTACACACACTGACTCCAGATACTTCACATCTATGGCTACAAGTCGTATTGATGTTCCGCGGTATGGGAATCGGAATCTGTATGATGCCATTATCTACAGTAGGGATGAACGCTGTGGCACCGGAAAAAGTCGGTAAAGCTTCTACAGCATCGAATCTAGTACGTACGATAGCAGGGTCAATGGCGATTGCTATTCTGACATTCTTAATGCAAAGTCGTACAGCACTACATTCACAACAAATATCAGAATCGATCACACTGGATGGAGCACAAACGCTTCAAGCCACACTGGGAAGCTCATGGGCAAGTATTACTTCAGGATTGATTACGCTTGATGCTTATTCCAGAGGAATCGCCGATACATTCTTAGTATCTTCTATTCCGCTATTCTGTTCGATTCCATTTATTTTCTTGTTTATTAGTCGACGTAAAGGTGTCAAAGTGATCAAAGAATAATCGTATATCGATATGCTTTCAGATAGGAAAGCTTTTCATCCAATATAGATAGAAAGAAAGGGAACACGAATGAAAAGAACAAAGTGGGAATTACCATTAGCAGCGTTGCTGGTTGGAACGGTTGTGTTATCCGGCTGTTCTTCCAATAGTGCAGCGGCAACAACACAGGCAATGAATGTGACTGTCAAAGTCAGTCAGGCACAAAAAGGATTGATCGGCAAAGGTGAAATCTATACAGGTACAGTAACCCCTTCAGAAACAGTTAATATTGTGCCTAAAATGGGCGGTAAAGTTGTATCATTACCTGTAGATATCGGAACAGAAGTGAAAAAAGGACAAGTGCTTCTCAAACTCGAAGACAATGATCTTCGTAACAATTTGGCAAAAGCACAAGCAGATGTAGCAGCGGCAGGAGCAGCAGTCAAAACCGCTCAGGATTCACAACAATCCGGTATGGTGTCTGCGAATTCTGGAGTGGTAAGTTCCAAAAATGGTATTATTTCTTCTAAAAGTGCAATCGATCAAGCAACAGGTTCGATCAACCAGGCGAACGGATCGATTAATCAAGCGACAACAGCGGTAGAACAAGCCAAAACAGCCGTTTCTAGTGCGGCTAACAATATTAAGCAAACGACAGAAACATTGTCTGCTGCGCAAAAAACATTAACACGTACGCAATCATTATTTCAAAATGGTCTAGCAACACAAGCGCAATTAGAACAAGCACAGACCGCTCAAGCAACAGCGCAAACAGCGAATGATAATGCTAAAAATGCACAGGTTAATGCGCAAGAACAATTAAATGCAGCACAAAAAGCATTGGTTATTGCAAAGAAAAATTTGAGTACAGCTCAAAGTGCTTATGAAAATGCAACCAGCAGTTATGAGAATGCTAACAGCGGTTATAGCAATGCACAGAAACAACTGGAAGTATCTCAAAGTACATCAGGTATCGAAGCCAGTCAGCAAAAGCAAAAACAAGCTGAACTGAATGTAAATATTGCTCAAGATGCTTTAGATGATGCAGTGGTCACTTCTCCAATTAACGGTATTATCGGTACTAAAAATGCAGAAGTCGGTGAAATGGCATCTACATCTTCACCAGCACTTGTTATTGCTAATCTAAGTACAGTCAATACACTGATCTATGTTCCAGCAGATCAAATCAATAATGTTAAAATTGGTGATCCTGTACAGGTGCGAGTTACTTCATCCAATATTCTTAAAACAGGCAAAGTAAAAAATATTAGCCCGATGGATGAGAGTGGTAAAGGGTATCCGGTGAAAGTTGCCGTCTCTAATGCAGATAATAAGCTCAAATCAGGAATGTTAGCAGATATTAGCTTTGTAGATGCTAGTGCCAAAGAAGGAATTATTGTTCCTTCCAAAGCGATCCAAACGATCGACGGTAAATCGTACGTCTATGTTGTACAAAAAAATGTAGCGATCCGTAAACAGGTTACTTTAGGCAAAGCAACTGGATCACAAGTATTTATCAACAGTGGAATTAACGATGGAGATACTATCGTAACCAATAATCTTGCTTTGTTAGACGATAAAAGTCCAATTACAGTTTCTCAATAAGTAGATTACAGAGTTGTACATGGATCTTAAGAAAGTAGTACAATAGCGCTTTAAGCAGGTATTATTCTGTTTGAAGCGCTATTTTTTATAGGTAATAGATAATGAATTACATAAAGTCTACATGATTAACTTCAAATAAAGGAGGCGCGCTATGATAGATATACAAACGTACCAGCCAGAGTGGGCAAAACAATTTGAACAGATTAAACGTATTTTAGCAAAGCAATTAACAGGACAATGTATAGGTATTGAACATGTAGGGAGCACTTCGGTGGTAGGACAAAGTGCTAAGCCGATTCTAGATATCGATATCATTATTCCTAGTAGACAGCAATTATCCAGTGTTATTACAGCATTACATACTCTCGGTTACAACTATCGAGGTGACTTGGATGTCGAAGGAAGAGAAGCTTTTGGACGAATAGATGATTATGTGCCTTGGAATTCAGATCAGCGAGTCTGGATGAAACAGCATGTGTATGTATGTGCTCAAGATAATCAAGAATTACATAGACACCTTACTTTTCGCAATTATCTTCGTCAACATCCTGAGGAAGTGATCGCTTATGGACAACTGAAGCAACAGCTTATTAAGCAGACAGAAGATCGGGAACAATATACATTACTCAAGACTGATTTTGTAGAAAATATTTTAGCTAAAGCAAATGTAACCTAATCTTTTATAGCAGGAGGAGACACTAATGTGGGGCAGAAAAAAGAACAAACAATCACTTCATAAACCTTTATCAGAGCAACAATTATGGGAACGGTATTTTTTTGAACGTCATTCATTGGATACATTATTAGAATGGTCTAAGCGATTGAAATATTTTCGATATTGTCGAGCTTATGGAGGACATGTAGGAGATGGCGATTCTCTTTTAATTGCGATTCGGATTCAGTCAGAACAAGAACTACATGAAGTGTTTGAACAGTTAGATATACCGATTGTATTAGCATCGGATTCCTCTACATCTACTACAGCAAATTGGAGATATCCACAAATAGAACATCCCAAACATGTGATGATTGCAGGAGTAAAAGCTTTTATATGGATGTATCCTGATCGTATGAAGCTCAGTATCACGAATCTGGAACATCCGGTAGAAGTAACAGCAACCAGCGTAGTTGCCGCAGAACAATTAGAACCTTTTTTAGCACCATTAGCTTATCGAATGATTGATCCTCCGCAAGATGATCGGTATTGCTTTAGAGCAGAGGATTGGCGATAACAAAAGCAAAAAAGAGTATCTACAGCTAGATGCTGAATAGATACTCTTTTTGGTGATGCTGAATATGTTAGTTATACATCAAGCTTCTTGGTATTACGGGATAGTATAAAACATAAGAATAATACTATCGCTGCCGCCATATAAGGGAAACCGATATTAATATCGAATAATAATCCAGCTACAATCGGGCCTGCAATATTACCTAGACTGCTATAAGCAGAGTTCAAACCAGCAACATAACCTTGCTGATTGTGAGCAATTTTGGATAACTGTGTACTGATGGCAGGTCGCAAAATATCGATCGATAAGAATACGATAAAAGTAACCACTAATATCATCCAGTATTGATTGACGAATAACGTTAACAGTACAAATACTGACGCGAACACAAGACACCACGAGATCACTTTTTTCTCACCAAATGTATTCACGATCCAGCCAAATGCACTGACCTGTACAACAGCACCAGCAATCGAACCGAAGGTGATAATAAAGGCAATATCTTTCGGTGTAAATCCGAACTTGTGATCGACAAACAATCCGAATACAGTCTCATAATTGGCTAAGCCGAAAGACATCACAAATACAATCACCAGACTAAGAAAATACGATTCACGATACGAATGAATCAACTGTAAAAACATATTGGGTTGCTTGGTTAGAGATGCTTCAGCGATTGTCGCTTTACGTTTCTCGGCTGTTAATGATTCAGGCAACACTAGCAATGTAATAATAGCCGCTATAGCTGCAGCGATCCCTGCTGCATAGAAAGGAACACGAATACCAAATTCAGCAATATAGCCACCAATCCCCGGCCCTATAATAAATCCAGTCGTGATCGCGGCATTAATATAACCCATCCCTTTACCACGTTCTTCATCTGATGTGATATCAGCGGTATAAGCCATTACAGCAGGCATAATAAAGGCTGCACCGATACCACCTAACATACGAGCAGCGAACAATAGTGTAGGATCATTTGCAATCCCGAATAACCATTCAGACACTGCGAAAATAATCATCCCGGAGACGATCATTTTTTTACGTCCCCATGTATCAGATAATCGTCCGGCAATCGGGGAACAGATCAACTGACTAAGTGAAAAGGCAGCAACCAGTAATCCAACCATACTACCGTTAATATGAAGTTCATTCATATAGGTAGGCATAATAGGAATAACTAACCCTACACCTGTAAAAATAAGAAAAATATTAATCATCAGAAGTAATATAGCACCTCTGTTACGAAGTAATAACAACATGAGTAAATCCTCCATCTATTCTTTTCATCATTTTCAAATACTGAACGTTCGGTCTGTAATATGACATTAATAGAATATGTTACTGCTTATCATCTTATTGATAAAGCAGATCACACTATTCTATCTATAGTAGTATGGTTGTAAAATGCTAAGAAGGAGCAGGATGTGCAATCCCATACAGCAACACCTGTACAGCTAATTCGTACACACTCAATGCTTCTTCAATACTGGATTGACGGGACATTTGGCTAAGTCCAATAATCAAACTTTCCATAATAATCGCTAACTTGGAAGCATTATTGGCTTTGAATTCACCTTTGTCGATTCCTTGTTGGATCAGTTGCTGATTAAAGCTTAAATGAGAATCCATCATTGTAGAGACTCGTTCTTCGACATCGTTATCTTTCTCATCGCTGTTAAAAAATTCATCGGCTGCTTTGGTAAGTGGATGACTCAGATCTTCACGTACCAGATGTTCGGCAAGCCCATATAATTTTTCGACTGTAGTTGGAAAAAGATGTTCCTTTTCTAACCATTTCTCTTCCCAATCTCGATTCCATTCATCTAACAAATAAAGAAAAAGACCTTCTTTGCTTTTAAAATGGTAATAGATATTTCCTTTACTGCTACCAGTCGCTGCCACAATATCTTCAATCGATGTCGCTTTAAACCCTTTTTGCACAAATAGGGCGCGAGCCGCATCCACCATTCTTTTTTTCGTCTGTTCGGTTTGCAATTGCTTTTTATTCACGAGTTTTCACTCCGATTCTTAAGGTGTTCTGAATCATACAGTATAGAGCGCTATATATAGAAGAAATAATACTGAACGTTTGTTCAGTATGTTAACAGAGAATACTAAATTTGGCAAGTTAGACATAAGGTTTTAATCGTTATCCATACAATTCCATTATAGGAAAAATCAATTCCCAAAACAAAAAATATGTAGTAATATGAATAAATATGTCTATGTACCTAAGTCTAAAGGTACAAAAAGTGGATTAGACTTACATTTCATTGGGGGAATTGATGTTGGGGAACATGAAAAAGAGAAATCGCCAGTGGATGATGTTACTACTGAGCGTAGCGATTGCTTTGCCTACATGGGGGTTAACAGCAACAGAATCAGCTCAAGCAAGCGATATCCAAAATCACTGGGCAAAAGATGTACTGACACAATGGCAAAATAAAGGTTATATCAGCGGATTTCAAGATGGAAGCTTACAACCAGATCAAAGTGTCACTAGATCGCAACTAGCCGCTATGATCAACAAATCATTTGGATTTACACAAGCCGGATCAATAGCTTATCAGGATGTACAGCCTTCTGATTGGTTCTATCACGATGTAGCGATTGCTAAGTCACAGGGATATATGGAAGGATACAAAAACAATACATTCCATCCCGATCAAAAAGTAACACGTCAAGAATTAGCGGTTATTTTGACTTCATTGAAAAAGTTAAAATCATCGAGTTCAGCTACACGTATGAAAGATACCGTCCATAGTCCTTCTTGGAGTAAAGGTTCTATTGGAGCCGTTATCGACAATGGTCTGATGAATGGTGATGAAAAAGGATTCCGTCCCAAAGATACAACAACACGCGCGGAAGCTGTAACGGTATTAGAACGTTCTTTAGAATCATCGAATAATACGAATACGTCCAAATCAAATTCGCCTACGACTACATACAACACAGCAGGTGTCTATGGGCCGGCATCCGGTCAACAACAGATCACAGGTGATATGCAGTTGAATAGTGCTGGCAGTACATTGCGCAATATGGTGATCGAAGGCGATCTTCTATTGGGTGCAGGTATTGGTGAAGGCGATGCTATTCTAGATCATGTTACTGTCAAAGGAACAACAACGATCAATGGTGGCGGTATCAACAGTATTCATCTGCAAGATTCTACACTTAATACAACAGTAATCAATAAAAAAGACGGCAATGTACGTGTAGTCACTACAGGTACAACAACGGTTCAACAGATGATCCTTCAATCTGGAGGTTTACTTGAAGAAAAAGGTCTAACTACAGGTTCAGGATTTACCAATGTAGTCTTGTCTAATCAGATTCCAGCAGGATCAACGGTCTCACTAAAAGGGCGTATTGATAGTATGGATATTTCATCATCGTCTGTGCTAACTCAATTGCTTACAGGTTCTGTGGATAATCTGGCAGTGGCTTCAGGAACGACAGATAATAAGATCAGCACGACAACATCTTCCTCGATCCAATCATTAACTTTGAATGGTGTAGCCAAAGTGAGTGGTAACGGCACGATTGAGAAAGCCTACATTAATGTAGCAGGAACAACGATTACACCACGAGTTAACCAGACAACAACCAGTGCAGGCGTAACAGCCCGAATTGAAGGTGGTATGGTCGGCGGGGAGCAAGTGGTTACTAATATTCGTAAAGACGATAACAAACACCAAGAATCGTCCACACCTGTCGTTGTGCAACAACCTATGCAAAGTTTGGATGTTAGAAATGGACAAGCGATTTTACATCTAAATCAACCAACAAATGAATTATTGCTTAGTGATATGGAAGTAACGGCTACGTTAAATGGTAAACCTTATACGCTAACGAATGTTATTTATGATAGTGTGACAGGCGTTCTACAATTCGATCCGCTTAATTTAAAATATGCTTATAATAAAGTATTAGAGATTACAATTACACCGTCCTCACCTGCAAGCCGTTTATTGATAACTACAAAAGGCAATCTACGTATAAATGGATTTACAGGGTGGATTTCAGAAGAAAATAGTGCTTATGTAGAAGGAATGACAATTAATTTTCGTCGTGGAGTAGGTGTGACAGAGGGACCAATCGCAGCAACTGTTACAACCAATGAATATGGAGATTATATAGCTACTCTTCCGCCTGGAACATACACTGGTGAGTTGAAAAAAGAAGGATATATTCCTTCCTATCTGATTGCTACATCTTTGGCAGACAAATATAATTATGAACAAGATGCTATTGTTTCCAGAATGCCAACAGAAGGTAAAATTAGTATTGTGTTAACATGGGATGCATTACCTTACGATGAGGATGCTCATTTGTTAGGACCTACACCCGATGGCTATGGATTCCATACTTCTACCGAAAATAGACAGTACAATTATCAGAATCAGAATTATGTATCTTTAGATACAGATAATATGAGTTCTTACGGACCAGAAGTGATCACTATTAATAAACGTGTAGATGGCATATACACGTTTTATGTACAAAATTATAGTGCGACTGCTAATAATGGAGAAGCATCAACATTGCGAAAATCATCAGCTACTGTAAAAGTATATAATGGAGCATACAGACTTCCGATGAAAACTTATCATATCCCTGTAGGCGATGGAGAAGAACCTTACTGGCATGTGTTTGATATGAATGTAGATCGTGATCAAATCAGCTTTTTCGATCAAAATATGTTAGTTAATAAGCCACCTATCTCTATTTATCATCAAACTCCTGATCAAGGAGATTTGGATATGCTTGACTTAGAACGTGAGATGGAACTTATCTCATCATATAGCGAATTGTCTTATGATACCAAAGTAGATGAGGATATATCATTGCGCTTATCCAATTCAATTAATAGTAATATCAATACGTTTGTTTCTGATATTGAATTATTACCTCATATTGTGGATGGTCATCCAGTAGGTGTAACAGACGATACGTATTTAACCACTTCCGATACAGAAGATACGATACGATTAGCTCAATATAATGGAAGTGCTTATGCGGCAGATTATAATGTGACATTACATTTATCTCTAGGTGGGGCAGATTTGGAAATGACTGTTTTAGTTAAAGTTCCTACTATAGATACGTGGATCGAGCAAGCGTCTGTAGAAGCTCAATCCAAGATCAATACTGCTACGGCTGGACAAGATATCACTGCATTACAAACGGCTCTAAATCGTAAAAATGCATTAACAAGCAGTTCAACAACAGAAGAAAAAATTGCTGTTTTAGAAGAACTGAACCATGTTTTAATCAGTTTTTGAAAAGTATATAAAAGGCTGTAAACTAAAAAGAACAAGTCTAGGCATAATGCCTTTGACTTGTTCTTTCTGTTTACAATAATTAAGAGACAGAACTTTTTAAAAGGTTGTGTCTGTTCAAAGGAACACGATGATCTTGAGCATCATCTGTACAGGACGTTGCAGGAGGACGCAAAGAGGGTGTACGTTCTAACACAATATCAATAAAATGAGATATCTGTTGTAGCGACTGAATATGTTTATCAATCGTTTGTTGATGCTGTTGGAGCATTTCGTAGAGATCAGGATAATCAGTCAGATCACTATCAAACGATAGATTTAGATAGGGTTTCATTTCTTCTAAAGATAAACCCGTCTTTTTCAAACAGACTACTAATTTCATTTTTTCAATATCCATTGTATGGTATATACGATGACGATTAGATTTGCGCTGAGCGTAAGGAAGTAATTTAATTTTTTCATAGTAACGAATCGTATCTTCAGATAAGCCACTTTGGCTGGCTGCTTCTTTGATTGAAAATTCTTCAGATGAATACATATCCTATCACTCCTTTAAGACTGTAACGTTATTTTATAACTTGGAGTCGACTCCAAGTCAATCTACGTACTTATCTGTAATCTCCCTATAGCAATTGCTTTATAAAATAGCTGAATTAGGTTTACTGTTGACTTCGATTCGACTCCAAGTTGTAGAGTGAACTCAACCCTTTGTTACGGGGGTTCCAATTGTTCACTTGTAAATAGGAGGAAATAGAATGAATACTACATCTTTAGCACGTATTGCATGTATTACTGGAGCTAATCACGGAATCGGTCTTGCTTTGACTCAACAATTACTAGAGCAACAATGGCAGGTGATAGCGATTATTCGATCTTCATTTGCTACTGATGATATACAAATTCAGCAAGCTATACAAGATCAGCGCTTACGTATTTATGTGGCTGATGTATCTGATTTTGAGCAGTTACGAACAGCACTCACACAGATTCAAGCCCAAGAAACCCATATTGATATATTATATAATAATGCAGGTGGAAGTTATCCTGAATTAAGTTTTTCCCCGCAAGGGCGTGAGCTTCACTTTGATACACAGACTGTAGCTCCATATATTATTCTGAAAGAACTTGAGCAATTGATTCAGCAAGGAACCCTACGCACAGTGATCAATACATCCAGTGCTGTATTTGCTACATTGTTAACATTCGATCCTGATCAGTTAGAACATCCGACAAAATTTAAACCGTTATTTGGAGCCTATGCAACCGCTAAGTTAGCTTTATCGCTTTGGACTTTTGAACGTGCTTCTGAATTTGAACATCACAAAGGAATCAAGTTGTTAAGTGTTGATCCTGGGGGCAATAATACGCTACGTTCGGGTAAACGATCAGGCATTCCATTTTTCATCAAAATTCTAACTAGATTATTTTTTCCAGCACCGACTCGTGGAGCATCTTTATTATATGAAGCCGCTTTAGGAGAGAATCATTCGTTATTTGTAGCAGGTGATTATATTGTGAAAGGGAAATCAGCTCCATTGAAGTTTAAACAGATTGCACCTGTAATTAGTGAGAAGGTGCATAGAATCTATGAGCAAGAATATAAAAGATAAATAGACCACAGTATTTGGATATCCCATCACAAGTTGCTTGTACTCAAAAAAAGTTTCTATATGAGCGAAGACATTTTACTTTTTTAAAGAAAGGATGATGTGCGATGCGTAATCAGCAACAGATGATGGATTTGATTTTGAACTTTGCCGAGCAGGATGAACGGGTGCGAGTAGTAGCGATGAATGGTTCGCGTGTGAATCGCAATGTGCCGACTGATATTTTTCAATATTACGATATCGTGTATCTGGTGACGGATGTGCCATCTTTTGTAGAAGATTCGAATTGGACAGATTATTTCGGTGAGAAGATTATTGTGCAAATGCCAGACGCTACAGGCGATTTCTTAGAAAATAATGATGGACGATACGCTTATCTCATGTTGCTTGCTGATGGCAACCGGATTGATCTGAGATTATTTCCATTATCTCTTCAAGCGACTTATATTGCTGAAGATCGGTTGATTGAAGTATTACTGGATAAAGATCAGCGAATGCCTGAACTGTCGTCACCAACAGATAAAGATTACCATATTCAGTGCCCAACAGCGCAACAGTATGCAGATTGCTGTAATGAATTGTGGTGGGTATCGACTTATATTGCAAAAGGATTGTGGCGACAAGAAATTCTATATGCGATTGATCATCTCAATACGTATGTTCGTCCTATGTTATTACAGATGATCACCTGGCAAGTTGGAATTCATACAGACTTTCAAGTAAGCGTAGGCAAAAATCATAAGTATTTACAACAATATGTAGATCCAGCTATATGGACACAATTGTTAGCAACATATCCTCAAGCAGATAATGAACAGATCTGGCAGGCACTACACCAAACAGGTGATTTGTTCCGAAATGTCGCTTTAGATGTAGCAACACAATTACATTTTGAATATGATAGGGTGCAAGACCAGCAGGTGAGTGCCTACTTAGAACATATTCGTACACTGAGTCCGCAAGCGCAAGATTTTTATTTGTAGTGTATAAAGCATTCCATACAGAAGTGATTACAGAAGCGCATACAGAAGCGCATACAGAATTTCATTTACTAAATGGTCTATTTATTTTGGCAAAACAAAAGCCTTACTCCATATACAGGAATAAGGCTTTTAATATTTCTACATTAATACATAACTATTATAGACGGACACCGATATGGAAAGAATCACGTAATTCCAATAGTTCTGCATAATGATCCACGATCATATCTGCTTCACTCAAATCTTGATTGCCTGAACCTGGATTCTGATGACCGATACAACGCATACCTGCAAGCTTAGCTGCTCGTACACCATTACGAGAATCTTCGATTACGACACAGTGTTGTGGTTCTACTTGTAATAATGATGCCGCATGCAAAAAGATATCCGGTGCAGGCTTACCATGTGCTACTTCTTCACCACTAACCATGACTGTGAAAAAGCGGCGTAATCCTGTACGCTCTAAAATCAATTCGATCAAGGAACGTGGAGAAGATGAAGCGACCGCAAGCTTTATCCCTGATGCAGATAACCATTCGATCCATTGTTCTACATGGTCAAACGCTTGCAATTCCTTGTGATCTTGCATCACTTTCATCACATTGTCTTTATGAAAAGCCAGAACTTCCTCCATCACATGATCCAGCTTGTGTTTATCCATCACTTGCTGAAACATCGATTCCAACGTAACACCTACATACGTATGATGTTCTGTTTCTTCTACTGTAGCACCCAGATGCTGGAAAGAACTTTTTTCAATTTCAAAATAAATCGGTTCACTGTCGATCAGAACGCCATCCATATCAAAAATAACGGCTTGAATCGGTGGGTCCTGCCACAAAGAAGATGAAGCGTTATTCAGATGCTTTGATGCCATATGGTATTGACCTCCATTCCTCAGATCTATTAAGTAGATTGTAAAACGACTTTAATCGCATTTGAAGATGGTGTCAATGTTCCACTGCTGATATTACAACCTAGCGTCTGGAACGCTTCTTCATAATCTTGCAGTGCAAAAGTATGAGTAATCAATTTGCTTGCCGGGATCAGATTGCGTTCGATCATATAATGAGCTGTCGCAAATGTACCTAGAGAATCGATCGAACCGATAATTTTGAGACTACGATCCACGATTTCTTTAGGATTAAAAGAACTGACTCCATCACGCAAACCAACCAGCATCATATAACCCCCATGAGCAAGGTTCGATAATACGGTTGTGCCTACTGCACCGGTTGTATCCACAATCAGATCAACCTGACGATCAGAAGGAGAGATGTGTTCTAGAGCACTTTCAAATGAGTTATGTGTATCCCAACGTTCCGGGGCTATCGCATTTGCAATATGCAAGCGATCTTGTGAGATATCAACAATGCTACCGGATACTCCTTTGGAAGCTAGAGCATAGCTGTATAACATTCCGATCGGGCCTGCACCCAAAATAATCGTACGGAAATTAGGCAGTAGTTGAATTTGGTTAATACCTGTGAGCATACAACTCAACGGTTCTGTTAGCGTCGCTTCTGCATAACTAACATGATCTGCTAATTTGTAAAGAAACCGATCTTCAGTCACATAGTAGTCGGTAAATGTACCGTCACTACTTACTCCTGTCTCGGTCGTGCTTTTATGTAAACAATGGTTCTGCCTTCCTGTCCGGCACATATTACATTGACCGCAATAGTAGGTAGGATCGATCACAACTCGATCACCAACTTGTAGAGTAGTGACTCTGTCGCCCACTTGTACGACTTCTCCAGCCGATTCATGCCCTAGAATGATTGAAGATTTGGCATGATATTTGCCGCTCACAATACCGAGGTCTGTTCCACATACACCTGTTGCATGAATCCGTACCAATACTTGATTGTCTTGCGTAATTTGTGGTTGAGGTCTTTCTTCTAAAGCAACATCCCACGCTGATTTGTAGACAAGTGATAACATAATATTCCTCCTCATATTAACTATAAGCGTATTCTTTTATATTCATCTAACAACGTATATACATAATTTATTCGCAATTAAGTAAAAGCGCTTTAATCCAAAGACGACAAAACGAGATCCAATCGGCGAATAATCTCTACAATTTCTTCATCAGTAACTGTAAGGGATGGACGAACTTTCACGACATTACCAAATCCATAACGAGAACCACGTAGAATTAATTGTTGATCAGCAAACGCGAAATTGATAATCGCATTCATTTTGTTGGTATCTGGAGCATTGTATTCATCTACAATTTCTAGACCCCACATAAGACCAACACCACGAGCTTCACCGATACAGCTATATTTCTCTTCCAAATCTAAAAGTAAATCGCCAAGCAATTTGCCTTTGCGTTGTACTTCTTCCATAAATCCAGGTTCAGACACAACTTCCAATGTTGATTTAGCTGCGGTGACAGAGATCAGATTGCTACCAGACGTAAATGAATGTTCATGTTTTTCAAGTACATTTAGACGAGATTGCATTAATACGGCAGCAACAGGAACACCGATTCCACCAAGCCCTTTAGCTAGCGTAATAATATCAGGTTTGATATCGAATAATGTACTTGCGAACATATAACCGGTACGACCAATACCTGTCTGTACTTCGTCTGCGATTAAGATGATATTTTGCTCATCACATAACTGACGAATGCCTTTGAAATATTCAGGTGGAGGTATAATATTACCGCCGTTACCTAGAATCGGTTCGATAATCATGCAAGCGGTAGAACCAGAACCACCGTATTCAAGCTGGTCGGCTAGTGCTTCTACACATTTCATTCCGCAATTGGAAGGGTTCGCATCGAACGGGCAACGATAGCAGTAAGGTGCAGGGACATGCAGAGAATTGGGAACAGATGAATTGGGGAATCCTTTACGACGAAAAGCATTACCCGAAATACCTGTAGCAAATTGAGTCTGTCCATGATGAGAGTAGAAAAGGCTGACAATATCAGTATCACCGGTGTATTTTTGAGCGATTTTAGTTGCGCATTCGTTTGCAGTGGAACCCGTGATGTCACGCATCCAGCCTGCATCGATCCCATTAGGTGCATATTCTAACAAATGCGATAACACTTCATCTACATAAGGTTCTGTAAAAGTAGACGACATATGCGTTAGATTACCAACTTGCTCTTGTACTTTTTCTACAACATAAGGGTGATTATATCCTAGAGAAAGGTTGAATGTACCGGATACACCGTCTATATATTCTGTGCCTGTATCGTCAATTAATTTAATACCTCTACCATAACGAAACCGATTCTCAGTTAAAGTTTGCATGTTTTGCCTCCTGATTTTAAGTTCAAATAGACTTGATCTGCCAAAATAGACTGTCAGCACTACAACTACAATCGATTACTGGAACGCTGTTCCTCACCTCCTTTACAGAGTGATTTCTATGATTGTACTCTTGATGTTAATTTGGCTTGAGAAGAACTCCATTGAGAAGTAAAAGCAATACTTATTAACAACACCAGTGCAAATCCAGCAAATACCCACAAGGTAGGCCCAACTGACCAATTCGCCATGCTCCAACCGATCACGTATTGCAATACAGAGCCACCGATACCGCCAGCAGCAATCAGAATACTGGTTGTACGTTCAGTCATGCCCGGAATCAGCACGTTTGCGAATACAAGAGCGATAGAGAATAGACCTGACATAAATAATCCGATACCAAAAATCAGAATATACATAGCGACAGGATGAGAAACCAGAGCAAGTCCAATAATCATTAGCATCATGCCAAGTGAACTACCTATTAGAAAAGGAACATAACGAATCGATTCTGCTATACGTCCGACAAATAATCGACCAATCGTCATAGCTGCCCAGAAAAAAGTGACACTGAGCGAAGCGGCTGAATCACTAATAGAGATACTTTCGATCAGAATCGAAGGCAAGAAATTCATTACGCCTAATTCAAGACCCATATATACGAAGAAGAACAAAATAAAAATACTGAGAAATTGTAATTGTTTGCCACTGTATTTTCGTTTCACAACAGCGCCGGTATGATCGGCATCATGCTCTTGAATACGGCGAAGCTGTGCAGAACTATCTGCTGGCATCGTCATCCAGAATATCAATAGCAATAATGTAGCTAATGCAACCGTATAGAAAGACAGCTGCCATACATTTAAGAAAATATACAGACTAGCAAGAGCAGGAATCAATAATGAACCTACGCCAAAATAAACATCTAACTTGGTCATCGCGACCGCTTTTTGCGCTTCAGCGAATTCGATAGTAAATGCTCCAATCGAAGATTCGATAATTCCTGAACCAAAGCCAACAAAAATCGTCATTGTGACCATCCAACCCCATACAGGCAATGTCCCCATCAACGCATAAGCAATCGTAATCGCACCAAGTGCAATCAATAACATATACTTACGTCCTACCCCTGCGGATAAAGATGGCGATACAATTACCCCTACAAGAAAGCCCATAAACTGTAGAAATAACAGTGTGCCTCCATCGCTGTAATCTTTACCGTAATGCGGCAATATAACAGGGAGCAGAGCACCTAACAAAACACTGGTAATTCCGATCAAAAAATAAAAGCCACAACTTAATCCAAAAATCCTTTTCAACATCATCACCCTTCCATAAATAATCAAATAAACTTGAAATTTCCATCTATGATCAACATAATGAATGAAGGCAGACGTTGTACAGTGACTGCCATCTATGTATTTAGCCTATAAGGAGTGATAGTGAATGAGTCAGTTATTAGAAAATTTTCAAGGTAAAGCAATGGATGAACGATTACAATGGCATTGCCCACCAGAAGAATGGGAAGTATCTTCCGACAAACAGGTGCTTACATTTAAGCCACTCGCCAAAACAGATTTCTGGCAAAAAACGCATTATGACTTTCGAGTGGACAATGGACATTTTTTATTTGCTGAAATGACAGGTGACATCATTATGACAACGAAAGTGCGTACATATCCAGTTCATCAATATGATCAAGCTGGATTGATGATTCGTTTTTCAGAACATTGCTGGCTCAAAACGTCTGTTGAATTCGAAACGGACGGTCATGCCAAGTTAGGTGCGGTTGTCACCAACAATGGATACTCGGATTGGTCTACGCAAAATTTTGTTGCCGGTGAGACCGAATTGTTATTCCGTATTCGTCGTGAAGCTGGTGATTATACGATTGAGTATGCCGAGCAAGAGAAAGATGAGTCTGCACAGCCCCAATGGAACCAGATACGGATCGCTCATTTATTCGAAGATCAAAATGATCAGACACCTTTTCAATGTGGTGTGTACGCATGTAGCCCTCAAGGAGATGGCTGTCATGTTGAATTCGAATACTTGCATATTGAGCCACTACAAAAAGAGAACAAGTAGTTAAAATTACGCTGAAAGTAAATGTAAAAATTATGTATTTAATTACAATAAATAACTATAGAGTCTTAAATTTGAATAGTCAAGTTAAGAATATGTAAGGTTATACATTTAAGATTAAATAAGGAAAGCGAAGCGTTATATCGTATTTAGGAGATTAAAAATTGTAAAATTAGCATTAAATTTACTTTTTTATGAAATGAACATTATAAAAGTAAGTGGGAAAATACAGAGATAAATATTTGATTAGGTAAAAACCAAAAGGTGATAACATCAGATTTTGGTTTGGCTATTCTATTTTGATTTTCAACCAACGTTGTATCAATTATTTCCCAGGTAATTTCCCTAAAAGAGAATTAATAAAAAGCTCGCAAATAAAGCAAAAAGATTATTCTGAAGATAGGCAAAATAGCTATCATTTTAGAATAATCTTTTTGTTATGTATATATGGTTATATGGAAAAGTTTGGTTTTTAGACATATTGTATGGATATCATGTGAAAAGAGCTAGCTTGGTTTACAAGCACCTATAGAACGTAATACAATAGAGTTATAGGCAGGTACTAAGTTTTCAAAAATTGTCCCAAATGCCCTATGTGATAACTTAATCTTTCTCGGGGATTCCATGAGTGACTACTGTGGAATCATTGTGAAGTAGGTTACGAATCGATCCCAAGAGAGGAATTACCTAAATATGTCCACTACGCGTGTGACGAAAGACCAAGATAATTGGCGCAAAAGTTTAGCTCCTTATGAGAAATCAAATACGAAGTACAGTGTATGGCAACTAATTAATACACTTGTTCCCTTTTTCGGACTCTGGTATCTTGCATACCTTAGTTTATCCGTATCTTACTGGTTAACCATTCCTATTATGGTACTTGCTGGTGGATTCCTTGTTCGTACTTTTATTATTTTTCATGATTGTTGTCACCGTTCCTTTTTCAAAAACCGTAAAGCAAATACAATTGTAGGTAATATTACAGGTATTATGACTTTATGTTCTTATGATCAATGGCGCTATAGCCACTCTATGCATCACGCAACAAATGGTAATCTGGATAAACGGGGAACAGGCGATATCTGGACACTAACTGTAAATGAATATCTAGCATTATCTCCATTACGCCGTTGGGTGTACCGTATGTATCGTAATCCAATGATTATGTTTACAATCGGTCCGATTTATACGTTTTTATTAATTTACCGTTTTAACCGCAAAGGCGCTCCAAAAAAAGAGCGTATGAACACATATATGGTCAATGTAGCACTTGTTGCTATTATCGGTTTACTTTGCTGGGCTATCGGCTGGCAAGCATTTCTAATGATTCAAGGCCCAATCTTCTTTATGTCTGGTGTAGGCGGTATCTGGTTATTTTATGTACAGCATCAGTTTGAAGAAAGTTACTTTGAAGAAGAAGAAAATTGGAATTATGTCAAAGCGGCTATGCATGGTAGCTCGTTCTACAAACTTCCTAAAATCTTGCACTGGATTACGGGTAATATCGGTTTCCATCATATTCATCATTTAAGTTCTCGTGTACCCAATTATTTCTTGGAGTCCGCGCACAATACAAGTCCGGTGTTGCAAGATGTACAGACGATTACATTATTAACTAGCTTGCAATCATTACGTTTCCGTATTTGGAACGAAGATACGAAGAAATTTATAGGATTCAAAGATATTGATACTTCGCTTAAAGTCAAAAACAAAAAACAACAGCAAAAAGCAGGCTAATGATCGGATAGATGCATCACCAGGTTTACGAGAGAGGTGGTATATTCTTCCGAATATATGAAAACAAAAAACCTTGAGATTTTGATTGCTGATGACAATGACATTAACCGGTATGTGTTAATGGAAATGTTGAGAAAATTAGGGCATAAAGTCAAAGGGGCAAAGCATGGTAAAGAAGCTGTACAACTAGCTACTCAATATTCATATGATATGATATTTATGGATTTGCGTATGCCCGAATTGGGTGGGATCGAAGCTGTACAACAAATTCGATCTTCTATTTCAGAACATGAGAAACAGCCTTATATTATTGCTTGTTCTACAGATCTTCTGAATGTAGATTTACTTTCAGAATCTAAAATGAACGCCTATATCAGTAAACCTTTGCGAAAAAGAGTGATTGAAGAAGCGCTTAGCGATTGGGAAGATTTACGATAAAAGATGATATGTCTACAACAAAAAGAACAGCCCGATCAAAGGGCTGTTCTTTTTTTAATGCTTTTCATATAGTGCCTATTAGAGAGTGGAGAAGGTGTGACGGTGACGAGGAGATAGCTGGTCATTTAATAGACGCATCTGTTCCATATGCAAAATGGTATACGCTATATCTTCTTCCATCGCTGCTACTGCTTTGATTTTTTCAGGTAGCGTATTGAAAATGTGTTCTTTATTCGCTTTGGGTTCATATAATTTGAGGTACATCATGCGAATAACAGACCAGCTTTTAATAGATTGGGTAAATGCAGCACGAATACATTGCATATTAGCCTGTTCTAGATCTGCTCGATATTCTACAAATTTCAAAAATTGCATTCGTGACTGAACAATATACAACAATTCAAGATGCAATTTGTTCGCAGCACCTGGATTGAATTGGTTCATTTCCATCACAGCAAGTTGATACCATTGCTCAAATTGATCTGCAAATACGCGCATAGCTTCAAAAATAGAGTACGTTTGCGGTTGGAGCCCTAGATTTGTTTTGGCGATATTCAGTAATACAAGATCTATATCTGTATCTTCTAGATCTAACGTAGAAGTACGAGGAGAGAATGTCATAATCTCATTCATAAATCCCTGACTAAAGTCAGCTACACTTTGAGTATAGTTGTGCGTCATATAAGAAACGTCTGTGCAAGCAAACATATCGGTTTGTGGATCATAGTTCACGATAATAAAAAAGTGTGTGTTATGCAGAGCATGATAATTGTCAGGGAACCAGGGACAGGCGAATGAGTCACATTTGACCAACACCGGTCTGCCAGCTTCCAGTTCCTGATAAATAGTGTTCAGTGCATCAGGTAAAGAAATCTCGCGATGTAACGTATAATCAGTATTAGCATATTTCAAAATATCTTCATACGTATAGGATTCATGACCAAGTAAATCATACGAAAATGGATCTGTTCCAAATTGAGAAAAAGTCCATGAATGGGCAAAAGCTTGTAAATAATCATCACCAAAATAAGACACAGCGGTAGCGATATTTCCGTTAAAACAAGACCAATCAAATCCAGATAACGGTTTCAAATCAAGCAAGTTGGAAAAGGGAGGCATATATCGTTCGCTCCTTATCTTCATATAGGTAGAGTAAAAATAGCTTATGTATGTTGTCTATCATACTACTGCCAGATATAAGACACAAATTAACCAATAAGAATTGACATTCAAAATCAGTATATGGTATATAAAAGGTAGCGATTAGCACTCGTATTGCCTGAGTGCTAAAAAAAGCAGAATCGAAGGGAGACTTACTTTTCATGACTACCAAGCAATTTAAAGCGGAATCCAAACGATTATTAGAAATGATGATTAACTCGATCTATACGCAAAAGGAAATCTTTTTGCGCGAATTAATCTCCAATGCAAGTGATGCGATTGATAAAATTTACTATAAAGCATTAACAGATGATTCGTTAACATTCCACAAAGAAGATTATTATATCAAAGTCTCTGCGGACAAAGCGGCTAGAACGTTAACGATTGCAGATACAGGGATTGGTATGACTGAGGAAGACCTTGAAAATAATTTAGGAATTATTGCAAAAAGTGGCTCGCTTGCTTTCAAAAAAGAAAATGAAGCAAAAGATGGTCACAATATTATCGGTCAATTCGGTGTAGGCTTCTATGCGGCATTTATGGTGGCAGATGAAGTGACTGTCATCAGTAAGGCACTAGGAAGCGATCAAGCGTTCCAATGGCATTCTGAAGGGACAGAGGGCTATTCTATTACTCCAACAGAGAAAGATACAGTAGGTACAATCATTACACTCAAAATCAAAGAAAATACAGAAGATGATCAATACGATGAGTATTTGGAAGAATATCGTTTGAAAGCGATCATCAAAAAGTATTCTGACTTTATCCGTTATCCAATCAAAATGGATATCAGTGGCAGTCGTCCTGTTGAAAATGACAACGCAGACGAAAATGCAGAGCCAGAATATGTAGAATATACTGAAGAGCAAACAGTAAATAGCATGATTCCAATCTGGCGCAAAAACAAAAGCGAATTAACCGATGCTGATTACGAGAACTTTTATAACGAAAAACGGTATGGTTTCGATAAACCGCTAAAACATGTGCATATTAGCGCAGATGGTGCAGTGGTCTATAATGCAATTCTATTTATTCCTGAAAATACACCATTTGATTATTACACGAAAGAGTATGAAAAAGGTCTAGAATTGTACTCTAATGGCGTATTGATTATGGATAAATGTAGCGATCTATTACCAGATTACTTTAGCTTTGTGAAAGGAATGGTCGATTCTGAAGACCTGTCTCTTAATATTTCACGCGAAATGCTACAGCATGATCGTCAATTGAAGTTAATCGCTAAAAATATTAAAAACAAAATCAAAGGTCAATTACAGTCGATGCTTAAAGATGAGCGTGAGAACTATGAGAAGTTCTACCAATCATTTGGCAGACAATTAAAATTCGGCGTGTACAACGAATATGGTATGCACAAAGAAGACCTACAAGATATTTTGTTGTTCGCTTCTTCACATGAGAAGAAATTAGTGACACTCGATGAATATGTATCCAGAATGCCAGAAGATCAGAAGTTCATCTACTATGCAGCAGGTGAATCAATCGAACGTATAGAGAAATTACCGCAAACCGAAATGGTATCTGATAAAGGATATGAGATTCTATACTTTACCGATGATATCGATGAATTTGCTATCAAAATGATTAATACGTACAAAGACAAAGCATTCAAATCTGTTTCTAGTGGCGATCTAGGTATCGAGCCAGACGAAAAAGATCAAACGACAGAAGCAGAAGAAAACGAAAATAAAGATTTGTTTGAAGCGATGAAAGCAACTTTGGCAGGTAAAGTATCTAATGTTAAAGCATCCAAACGTCTAAGATCACATCCTGTCTGCTTATCTACAGAAGGCGAACTATCGATTGAAATGGAAAAAATCCTTCAAGCGATGCCAGATGGTGGCGGCGTAAAAGCAGATAAAGTACTGGAAATTAACGTTAATCATGATGTTTTCCAATCACTTAAAAATGCACTGGAAAATGATAAAGATAAGCTGAACCTGTATACAAACTTGTTATACAATCAAGCTTTGTTAATCGAAGGTCTGCCGGTACAAGATCCAGTAGAATTTACGAACGATATTTGTAAAGTGATGGTTTAAATTCAATAGTTAATCTATAAAATATAAAAGCACAAAAAAACTCCTTAATCATAAGGAGTTTTTTTTGCGCTTTTATTCGTCAATAAACGACAAAATAATATTTTTTACAACAAATGGTGGATTTGCTATACATATTTAAATTAGTACTACCGACATATAATTATAGTTAAATTTGAAGCTAATGTATTGCTAAAGTCTTAATTGATCAAAATTTAAGCTGCTAAGTCATTAGTTTGAATAACGATATACCTCAAAATCCTAATTAGATAAACATCATAGATAGAGGTTGGTGATATGAAGTAATACACAATCAGGCATTACTACTAATAAAAACTAAAAAACTTTCAGAGGGGTTTATTGAATATGAAGAATCTAAGTGTTCGTACCAAAATTGTAATCTTAATTATTATTAATCTATTACTATTGCTTGCTTTAGGTTTTAACGGTACGACTTCAACAAAACAAATGTCTAATATTGCAACAGATATGTACGAGAAAAATATGAAACCTGTGATGGCTATGGATCAGATTATTATTAATTATAGTAACAATGCCAAACGCCTATTAATACTTACGCGTACAACAGATATGACGGAAAGAGAAACATTGATAAAAGAAGTGGCTACAACAGCTTCGGATACAGGCAAACAATACGCATTGCTTAAACAAACGACTCTTAGTCCTGAAAATCAGCAAAATTTAGCCAATCTTACAGAAACAAATATAGCATTTTCAGACGCTCGGCAGAATATTTTAGATGCGGTAGGTGCAGGCGATCTTACGACTGCTCAGTCAAACTACACTGATTTAGAAAATACACGTATTACTTTGAATAAATATTTAGATACTTTGCGTACCAGTATGGTAAATGAAGCCAATCAAAGTAAAGTTACAGCTGATAATACGTATAGTCGGTCTACTATAGTTATGGTTACTTTTATTATTATTGGATTGCTCGTGTCTTTGTTGGTCGGCTTATGGATTGCATTACTTATTTCTCGTCCATTACGTAAAGTTCAACAATTGATGAATCAAGCGGCTCAAGGGGATCTTACAACAGCAGCAGATTACCAGGCAAAAGATGAAATCGGTCAGGTGGCTACCGCTTTTAATACGCTTATAGCAAGTATGCGTAAAATCATTAAAAGTGTAGATGAAAGTGCAATGACGCTGTCTGCATCTTCGGAAGAGTTAACTGCTAGTGCAGAGCAAACAGCACAGGCTTCTTCTCATATTGCTACGTCTTCTGGCGAATTAGCAACTGGCTTTACATCCCAGACACAAACAGTTATTCAAGTGACAGATTCGGTAAATGGAATGGCACGTCAGATGGATCAAATCTCTCATACGAGCCAACAAGTGGGCGAAATGACTGAAAACATGCAACAAACTGCTGAAAAAGGAATTGATGAAGTACGAGATATTACCAATCGTATTGAACAATTATCAAGCGATATTCATTCTACATTAAATGTGCTTACGAATCTAAATGCGAAATCAGAGCAGATTGGATTTGCTTCTTCCGCTATTCAGCAGATCGCTCAACAAACCAATCTATTAGCACTTAATGCTTCTATTGAAGCCGCGCGTGCAGGTGATGCTGGACGAGGATTTGCCGTAGTTGCTGATGAAATCCGTAAACTGGCTGAAAGTTCAGCGAGCTCTTCCACTACAATTACTAGCTTGATCAAAGATGTACAACAAGAAAGTCAAAGTGCTGTCGACAAAGCAAAAGGTTCTGTACACAGTGTTCAAGCTAGTATTGATGGAGGACAACGGGTTACAGTTGCATTTGAAGCAATCCAGCAATCTATTAATACGACTGTCCAACAAACCAATTCAACAAATACGTTAATTAATAATGCCACGCAAGAGACTCAAAAAGTTGCCGAAGCGATGGAACATTTAAGTGCACTATCACAGCAAGGTTCTGCGGGTATTGATGAAATGAATGCGGCTAGTGAAGAACAATTATCTACGATGGAAGATGTAGCTTCATCTGCTCGTCATCTATCACAGTTAGCAGAAGAATTACAACAATTGATCGCTTTCTGCAAAGTATAATTTTCGACTAGATCAGGTATACTATCTTTATATCGCACAACGATAATTAGCAAATACAACAACCAATAGAGCCACGACCTTCTCACATTGTTTCGAGAAAAGGTTGTGGCTTTATGTTAAGATCATGAAGAAGTGGAAGCAACTAGAATATAATAAAGTGATATTTCAGATGGAGGAGATTACGATGCAATTAAAAGAAGTATTTACTCGTATCGAAAAGAAAGCAGAACTACATTCATACATAGAACAGATTCCAGCCAAATATAAAAAGACCCAAAAAGCGTATCTGGCGGCATTGGTGAAATTAAGTTATCTCTTATATATCACTCAAAGCGATCAGAAGCCACAGATCAAAGAGTTACTAGAGGAGCTATCACAGATTCCTTTTGAAGAAAATTATGATTACTGGACATGGGTAGAACATGCATTGGTTCTTCAAGCCCGTATCGCTCGTGAAAAAGAACAGCAAGGTTTGTATGATCAATCGATGCAATTGATAGAAGATGCGATCAATACCGGCGAAGAAACGGTAGTAAAAGTTAAACATAATGTGCAAGCCCGGTTCGTCAAAGGAGAAACGCTAAGTACCCAAACGATAGATGCAGCTATCAAGAAAAATGATACCTCTATGGAATGTGAGCAACGAATATTGTATGTGATGAAGCTTTTCAAAATCAAAGAATTAGGCGCTCAACCTCCTTATACAGATGAGAAAGTAGAGCAAGAAAGTACAGAATATATGAAGCGAATTAACGAGATTGTGGAGCAAGTCGGTATCGAGAAGGTGGAACCTTTCAAATGAAGATACGCTATTTATTTCAGAAAGATGAGCGAGATATACCATCCAGTGAAATGGGTATAAACGATTGGTTGAAAAGAATTGTAATCATAGCGATATTAGGTAATATTGCTTCATATATTTGGTTGGTGCTCACCGCAACAGCTAATTTTCAAAGAGGTCTGGATTTGATAGGGACTGTAGTGGTCGTCATGTATGGCACTATTTCGATAATGACATTATTGTTTACGATCATTTTTTTGGTGAGTAATACTCTTTCCAAAGGTCTGGTTAGTAATACGGTATTTATTTCGTGCACAGTGGTTTTATTAGCTTTGAGTGTAAGTCAATTTAAAGCTATTGAACCTGCCGGTTGGCTAACGGAACGAATCGAAACGCATGAACTGGTCACAACATCGGATCAGCAATATCAGTACCGATTAGAATTGGTCAATACATTCCAGAGTAATGAAAAAGTGAGATTGTATCTCAAACATATACATACAGGTAAAGAATCTAAAATTAATCTTGCTATTGATTTGGGCGATGCTTATATCATTCAATCAAGTGATAAGAGATGGGTCAATATGGAATCAACCGATCAACCACATCGATATATTATGACGATAAATGATGTGTTTAGCATTCCGAAAGATACTTTTTTAATAGATACAGCTCAAGCCACTTCGACCTTAATAGCACAAGAGAAAGAAATCAATTATGAGTGAAGCAGTTGTTAGAGTCATAATTGATTGACCTAAAATAGGTACAATTATATTCAATTATTATTATGTTGGATGAATAGGGTGATGAGATTGGAGATAAATCTTAAACGGGATTATGGTGTGATTAAACATAATATGTCAGTACAGAATATTGCAGATATATTAAGCTTGCTGAATAAAAATAATTCAATCATTCTATTTTCTTTTTATGAAAGAAATATGAATCTAGTTGATGCAAGTACACAAAAATTTATTTTAGATAGAATTACTTTTGTTAATTCTGAATGGGTATTGCCTTGGACCGAATCTTTAGCATATTGGGATGAACCAAATCAAGCACTACCTCAAATTATATGGTTTTCTGTAGAAAAGAAAGAAGATATTGTAAAAGCAATTGAAATAGATCATTTGTTTAGATGTATTTTTCTGCAGAAGGATATGAGTTTTAAGCAGTATTCTAATGTAGTATTTCATCAAGAATACTACTCTTCTGTTGAGGAAGAAGAGTATGAGTATTATTTAGGTTTTACAAATAAAGAATCATTTTTAACTCATTCTTTAGATAAAATAAAGAGCCAATTCGAGATGACGTTAGTAGAATAAGAAGCTTGAGCAATCTATAGTTAAATTCTTTGAGATAAGGTTGTTTGATTGTTATTAAAGAATACTATTTAAGTTTTAGGGAATTAAAAATCTTGTTATACATGAGGTATACACTATGATGCTGTGGTTTAAGTGGTTGTGGGGAGCAGTAGGGCTATTTCATGTAGCATCTGTTGTATTTATGTTTATTCAAGTTAGTCATTATTTCGCACATGGTTTTCCTATTAGTGGAATTCTATTAGCATTGATCATCGCAAGTCCTGCCATACTTTTGTTAGGAACGACAGTAGGTGGATTGTTTCTGAAAAAAGAAGGAGCTAAAGGAGTAGCAGGGTATGTGATAGGCAGTCTAGTGATGGTAGCTATGTTATTTTTATCTAAAGCTTATTTTGGATGGACTTGATAAAATAGTTTATCATTCGATGGATATCAAACATGAGACAACTGCTAAAATAAGCAATATGTTTAAAGTAGAATCGTAAATCAATGATATCTATTTCAACGAATAGAGGTATACATAATGATGAAATGGTTTAAAGGAATATGGGCAGTCGTTGCTATTATAAATATAGTATGTTTTGTGGCTATGATTTTAATACATACAGATCATTTTCAACATATACTTTTTCTTGATGGAGTGTTTTCAGCTTTTTTTGTAGGGATTCCTTCACTTGGGTTGTTGATAATGAGTATAGGTGGAATATTTCTCAACAAAGAAGGTGCTTCTGGACTATCGGGGTATATTATAGGGAGTATTATTATGATCTTATTATTGCTTTTATCTAAAGCTTATTTTTAAATTATATACACAACAAAAAACCTTCCCACTCTGCCGATGCAGATAAGAAGGTTTTTTGTTGTATATGCTCTATTTACCTCAACTCTAGCTACATTTGATCTACATCGAAGCATACTTTACAATCATCGCTTCGCGTGTCTGTTCATCATAAGCAATCCATAATTCATCGCCTACTTCGACACCGTATACAGGTTCGATCGATTGTTCCAATACATACTCTGCATCACCACGCTGAACAGTAATACGTGCAAGTGGACGCTCTCCGGTAGTACCGTTAAATTCAACAGCGATGACTTTGGCGCTCCCTTGCTTGCCTTGCATCAGGCGGAGATCACGCTGGAATTCATGTTGTTTTACAGTCACAGGAAGTTGGTTACCGACAGACAACGCTAATTGTGACGGTACAAATTGACTGCTCACTTTCTGAATGCGTTGATTGTTTTGGGATACCAGTACTTCCATGAGCATCAATTGACGCTGATGAATTTGCACAGCAAAAGGTTGAATCGATATAATTTCACCTTGTAAAGTGAGTTCATCTTTTTTGTTCAGGTCAGTCAATACGCCATAACTGAGTAGACGTGTCATACCTGCAATTTGGATCAGATTGGCTTTGTCCCATAGACGGTATTGAAATCCACGTGGTTGTACTACCGGAACAGAGTAAGTCTGACCATCCAACTCAAAATGTAACAATAAAGCTTGTCCACGATTGACTTGCTCATACGTATCTATTTTTTGCAAGACGGCATTATACAATATGTGAGATTGAGGTTGCGCCGGAACATCTTCAGTTGTTAAAAAAATAGCAGTCTGCTTACGGCGATCATAGCTGATCATCGCTGAGTCACCGATCGAAGGCATCTGTAAATAAGAAACGACTTTTTTGATATTTACTTTGCGTAATACACCTTCATCTTCAAATTGCACTGTAAATCGCACTTGAGGCTGTTCATTAATAAATGTTCCCGTTTCAGCACGAGCTATAATAGTCGCTTGAGTCACTACTCCTTTTTGGAGCTGTTTGGTTTTGCGTCTACGCAAAATGAAGTGAATTACGAACGGAATGACTAACAAAAGAAAAGGGATAATCAACCAGATAATTAAATTGAATACAATCGGCCCGCCTTCCAAAAGATACGCCAGAAATCCTTGCCATGACTTTTGCTTAGCAGGATCACTTGCTTGCCATTGCTCCACTTCAGCGTTGGTGATCTGAGAGATAGAACCATCTTGTGGATTGAACCAACCTGCGGAATTATCGGTCTCTGAATAGTACAGTGGTGTAGTTGTATTTTCTTTATAAAAGGTAAAATTATCATTCGTTACCTGATCGTATGTTTTGTTCGTAAGCAGTGGAGAGATATCTGTAAATTGTTTGGTTTTTTCATTATAGATATAACCGATTAATTTGCCATCTGCTTCATCTTTGGTTGTCGAACCGGTTACCAGTGCTTCCTCATCATTAAGCAACAATATCTGGGCTTGATAGACAGGTTGGGGAGTAGGAAGTAATACGCCTACTTGATCTGTTGTTTGATTGTAAAACCGTACTTGCTTTGGATAATCGCTTTCTACTTGTAACAAACGGGTAGGGTCTGCTTGGAAATGTTGTACAAATTGTTGCTCAGCTTGTTCTTCTGCTTCATAGCCAACTAAATCAGCCTGAGGAACATATACAGCAGGGCGATGTTGCTTATCCAAAATGCCACTGATATAAGCAGAACGCCCATCTTTCAGCGTAGCCACCAGCATGGGAATCGCTACATCACTTTCAAAGCTATTATGAGTGTTATCTATATTCGTCGGTCTAGCAGGTAAGACAGAACTGTCACTTAGGTCTATCGAGTGCAGTTGTCCATTCTGTATTTCTGAGAGCCCTGCTTTACTCTGCTTTGTCCAACCATCATTGACCAATACAAGACGGTTGCGCCACATATATGTACTGTTTCTCAAATAATCATCGATAATAATCGAATGATTGCTGAGTTCTTTACTATTGCCTGTTGCATCGATCGCATGGACAGATAACCTATCATTATTATCTTTTGTTGCAACAATCAATTGCTTATTCTGATAAGCGGCAGCGATGTCTTTGAATATATTGGAGGCAAGAGGAATATCATTTTCCAGTTGATGATTGCTGGTATTGTAGATCATCCCTTGCAGGCCTTGTTCGCCATCCGCAATACTGATTAATTTTTGACCTTTATCCAAATAAAAGACGTTATGTACAGCAGCCGGATGGTTTCGTGCTTCTTCTATTCCACCCGCATAATCATTCCACGCAATAATGCTGATCACGACTAAAGGAATTAAATAAATCAACAAACCTATTTTTCGCATTACTTTATATCTCCTATCCGTAGCCTGTAATATCGACCTCAACATATCAATATCCAATTTAACATAAGTAACTATTGTTTTTCCAGTTGGTGATATGTGGCAGGGTTTGTTACAATAGACTAAAGAAGCATAGGGATGTCTGTATGCACAGGCAGATTTATGTATTACATCTAACGGAGTGATATTTTGGCTAATGCAAAAAGCAAAGGTGGAACAGGTCGCGGGACGGGGAAAAAAGGTTGGAATCGCTGGCAAGCTAGCGCTAAAAAAACCAAAAGTGCACCTAAACCTTATGCAACCAGAGCAGACAAAGACAAAAAAGGCAATTCCAAGTCTACACCTACCACTAAAAGTACAGATTAACTGTTATTTTCAGCGAAATGTCTTTCAATCGCTATAGAAGCTGAATTATAATAAAGAGTAACGGGATTTGAAAATAGAAGGGGATTGAATGTTTTGACAGAAGAATCACAGTTCGAAAGTACGTCATTTGAATTACCAGAAAATTATGAAGAATTAAAAAAAGCGGCTCACCGCAAATCCAATTGGCAGGAGCGTCTAAACGCTGTCAATGAATTAGGACAATACAACCATCAGCCGATTATTGATCTGCTTACGCATATGATGAATAATGATCCAGTATACGCTGTTCAAGATGCAGCATACAAGCAATTGCGAGGTCTGGGACAAGATGTGCAACAACCATCCAAAACCAAGCCTGAATTGTTCAAAGGATTAACTAAAACATTAATTCGTATCAAAAAGAGCTTGCCAAAAGACCATAGCTTTGAAGATTTCAAAGTGAAATTGCACAAAATGCGTGCGGATATCTATAACACGTATGAAGGCGAAAAAGGCGAAGAGTTCGACAACTGGTTAAAAGCAAAATGGGAATCTTACGACACCAAGTAAGATCATCCGATCAGCACTAACATCTACTCCCTAATCCAACTATCAGGAGGAATTACCCTATGGCTATCGAAATGAGTATCCAGAACACACCTAACCCGAACGCGGTCAAAATCAATGCCAATCAACATATTTTTGAAGGTCCAGCTAGTACTTCACTCAAAGCAGGAGATAGCACAGACCATCCATTAGCAAGCGCATTGATCAGTATCGACGGTGTTGATAATATTTTTGGGATGCGTGATTTTGTAACGATAAGTAAATTACCTGATGCAAGCTGGGATGATATTATTCCACAAGTAGAAGCAGCTTTTGAGAACGCTGAATAATTGTAGCTTATAAAGTGGATTGAAGTGTTACCCGAAAAGAAGAGCAAAGTGCTCTTCTTTTTTTTATATTACAGTCCGTCAGCGAATATCAAATTAAGGAATACAAGTGAATGTTGCTCATATTCCTGCTACAATATGCACAGGTTTATTTTTACAAATCATTATAATTATACGATCAATGAAGGAGAATGATATCATGGGGATTTTTGATAAATTTCGTAAACCTAAAGAAGAATCCACTTCAACGTCAGCATACGATCATATTGTTCCTATGCCAACAGCCGTACCTAATCAACAAGAAGTACCAATGGTACTCGGGTTTGCATTACTAAGCAGTGAGACCTGTGATTGGTCATCATTTATTGATAATCTACATAAAGATGCTGAAATTACGATTGAAAATCAACCCAATGAAGAAAATATCGTATTTGAAGTAGAAGGAATGCAGGTAGTGGTCGCTCATATGCCTGCACCGATACCTAACCGTGAAGTGGAAGAATGCTGTAAATATAATTTGTTGTGGCCAGAAGCAGAGCAAGTGGTAGCTACTCATCGTTCCCATGTTATTGTCAGTGTATCCGGTGCACCTAATCCAATTGCAGCGCATTTGTTATTTACACAAGTAGTCAGTAGCATGATGCAGCTCAACGAAGCATTAGCTTTTTATATGGCTCCGATGGTCGTATCTGCTGAAAGTTATGTAGAAAGTGCACAAATGCTCAAAGAAGGAGAACTACCTGTACAATTATGGGTATTTATCGGATTGTATCAAAATGAACAAGGTCGTTGTTCTTATACAAGAGGGCTTGAACGTTTTGGCAAATACGAGATCGAAGTGATTCATTCCGAACATTCGTTAAGTGAGGTATTTGAATTTACGATGATGGTGGTCGACTATGTTATTAGTTATAACGTCTCATTAGAACAGGGCGAGACAATAGGTTTCTCAGAAGAGCAACGCCTATCGCTGACTGTATCTCAAGGAATAGCTGTAGAGAATGATAGCATTAAGGTTGGCTATTGATATAGATCATTACAGACATAACCTCATAGATACACTATTGTATAGAAGCAGTATAACGATGCCGCTCTTATAATAGGTATAAGTATGATGTAAGACAACGACTATCTTAGTAGATAGTCGTTTTTTTATTTGATTCTATTTAGAAGAAGGCAATTAGAGTGTATTAATCGATCCAACTGTATATAGCATAAAATACGAATAAGCATTATAGAATTGCGCATTACAAGATACGCGATAGCTTACGATAAGCACGCGGAGGAATGCCTTCACTTTTACGAAAAATACGGCTGAAATAATGGATATCGGCATAACCTACTTGTCGTCCAATTTCTTCAATCGATGCGTCTGTCTCTTGTAATAATCGCCTTGCTTCACGATGACGGAGCATTTGAATATATTCGCCTGGAGGCATACCTGCCATCTTTTTAAATACTTTGATCATATGATCTTCATTCATATTGAGTTCTTCAGCTAATAGACGATTATTCCATTGATTCTCGGGATGCTGTTCGATCGTATTCATCATTTCCAAAATACGATCTCCATGCACAGGTTGGTTGGTGTGATGGTACGATTTTTGAGAGCGTAGCAGTAGACCTAGAATCTGTAACAAGATTGCTTTGCAGATAAGTAAATAACCTGGAGAACGCATCGTAAATTCATGCACCAGTTGTTCGATTAATTGTACACATGATGGTGTAGGGATATACAACCAACGAGTAGATAAAGGAGCAAATCCTTCTGCTACCGCTTCAGTAGCAAATTTACTTTCGGTAATTTTGTGTGGATGTACGATTAAATCTTCTTCACGCACAATATGAAGCTCATGGAAAAAGTCAAAGTGAATCCCTATAAATTGTGCACTAGGGGTAGAAGTGACTTCATTGCGGTGATATACCCCTGCTGGAATAAACAATAAATGCCCTGTCGGAATCACAAGACGTTGCTCTGCTACATGAGTCACAGCTTCTCCTTTGCGTACATATAACAGTTCAAAGTCATAAATCATTCGTTTGTTCAATGTACCTGTAGGTAACTTCTGATACTGTGCGTAATGAATATTAGGAGACCATTGTTCTATAGGAGCAAGACGTTGCTTGCGATACTTTTCTAGAGAAAATAAACCGGAATTGTCCAAAAAAATCTCTCCTTTTCCTAAATCTATTTCATTTTATTGCTGATAGAATAACGTTAATTAAGCGATAGATCAATCTATTTATCACTTTGAAATGTTATACGGAATCTATATCTATAGGAGGCGGTTTTGTGAAAAAAGGAATTAATATCTGGTCATTTGCAGACAACTATAGTATCGCAGAATGTGCCAGTATCGCAAGTGATGCCGGATTTACTGGAATCGAATTATCGTTACAAGCAGAAGGTGAGCTGGCATTAGATAGTTCTGAATCAGAGCTGATTGCAATTCGCAACACTGTTATCGATCAAGGGTTAGAGATTAGTGGATTAGCTACAGGGCTATACTGGGAATATTCGATGACCAGTGACGATCAGAAGATCCGTCAGCATGCGATCGATATCTGTCGTAAACAGTTAGAAGTAGCCGCCGCACTGGAAGTGGATGCGATTCTAGTGATTCCCGGAGGTGTCGGTGTCGATTTTATCCCTGATTACCCTGTTGTTGCTTATGATCTTGCATATGAACGCGCATTAGAAGCGATAAGCCAATTATCTACAGAAGCGCAATCAGTTGGTGTGCATATCGGAATCGAAAATGTATGGAATAAGTTTTTACTTTCACCGCTTGAAATGAAATCTTTTTTGGATGATATCCATTCAGCGTATGTCGGTGCTTATTTTGACGTGGGTAATGTAGTCTACTCCGGTTATCCCGAGCATTGGATTCGTATTCTAGGAGAGCGGATCAAAAAAGTACATTTTAAAGATTATCGCCGTGAGGTAGGTGGGCTAGCAGGCTTTGTAGATTTGTTAGCAGGTGATGTGAATTATCCGGCTGTTGTTAATGCTCTGCGCGAGATTGACTATACCAACTATGTCACTGCGGAGATGATTCCAGCGTACAAATACTATTCGAACCAGTTAATTTATAACACGTCGCATGCTATGGATAGTATTTTGGGATAAAGGAGGCATCTACAATGGTAAAAGTAGGATTAGTGGGATTTGGATTTATGGGGCATATGCATTTAGAAAATTATATTCGTCTGGCAAAAGAAGGATTAGATGTGCAATTAGTAGCGATCTGTGATGTGCGAATTGAAGAGTTAAAGCATACAAGAGTAACCGGAAATATAGCGACAGATACAGATACTACCGAGATTGATCTATCTGCGTATCATTTGTACGACAATCTGGAAACGATGCTGTTGCACGAGCAGTTAGACGTTATCGATCTTACATTACCAACATACTTACATGCTCCTATCGCTTGTGATCTGCTATCTCGTGGATATAATGTGTTTTGTGAAAAGCCGATGGCTATAAGCGCATCTGCCGGGCAACAGATGGTGGAAGCGGCACAAGCTCACCAGAAGCAGTTGATGATCGGGCAATGTCTACGCTTCTGGCCAGCATATGAATATTTGCGAGAAATAGTGATGAATCAGACATTGGGTCAGGTGATCAGCGGTTCTTTTTTTCGCGGTGGAGAGACGCCTAAAGGTTGGTTTGTCCAAAAAGAGCGCAGTGGTGGAGCGATGCTTGATATGCATATTCATGATGTCGATATTATTCAATGGATATTCGGTGTACCCGAAGCGGTGTCTTCGTTAGCACGTAATGTTGTACCGGGTAGTGGGTATGATATTGTATCGACCAATTATATATATCCAGATGGCAAAGTGATTAATGCTCAAGCAGATTGGACACTACAAGGGGATTATGGATTTGCGATGACGTATCGTGTGAATTTGGAACACGGTAATCTTGTATTTGAGCAAGGGAGCGTAAAAGTGAATCCTAATGATAGCGAAGGATATACCGCTCAATTGTCATCAGATATGGGATATTATCGTCAGTTACGTTATTTTGTAGAACGATTGTTAGATGGTCAACCGATGTCGCAAGCTACACCTGAAAGTACACTGATATCGGTACAACTGGTGGAAGCGGAAATATTATCTGCTAATCGCGCAGGTGAAAAAGTAAATGTTCCTGTAACCACAATCTAATTCAGCAATAACTTGAATAGCTTCATCATATATAGATAGGTCAGAACTATATTTAGATCACTTTGTCGATAAAGTGATCTGAATATAGTTTTTTTATTTGCAGGTATATACCAAATTTTGAATATCATAATTTGAATTGTAGTGTATAATCATAAAGCCCAAATGAATATAAAGGAGTCGTGTATGAATACAGAACAGTCACAGCCATTTGTTCTACGCCAGAGTCTACTGTGGATCATGGCGATTGCTTCAGGGTTAGCTGTTGCTAACTTATATTATAATCAGCCATTGCTTGCAGATATGGCGACTTCCTTCGGAATTAGTCGTGATAAAGCAGGGTATATCTCTACTTTTACACAGATTGGATATGCACTTGGCATGTTGTTATTTGTCCCATTGGGAGATATTAGAGAGCGACGTAAGCTGATCTCAACACTGCTTATTTTGGTTACGATTTCGCTATTAGGTGCGGCGGCTTCCACTCATATTGTTTGGATGTATATTGCCAGTTTTGCAATAGGACTGACAACGGTAGTTCCACAGATTTTAGTTCCTTTTTCAGCGCAATTGGCTACACCGGAACAGCGGGGCAAAGTGATCGGGACAGTCATGAGTGGATTGTTATTCGGTATTTTGCTCGCTCGAACGATCTCAGGATTGATCGGCGGGACATGGGGCTGGCGCTGGATGTATGGGATAGCGGCGATAATGATGTTTGTCCTATTTCTAGTGTTACGACGCAAATTGCCACATGTAGAACCGTTGATGAAATCAACATACTCTGAATTGTTAATATCTATTGGTGGATTGATCCGGCAGTATGCGGTGTTGCGTGAAGGGGCATTGATCGGAGCGCTCAATTTTGCTTCCTTTAGTGTATTCTGGACATCGCTTAGCTTCTATCTAGAAGGAGAACCTTATCATTATAGTAGCCAGATTGCAGGGCTGTTCGGATTGGTTGGTGTCGTCGGTGCATTAGGTGCTCCTATTGTTGGACGCATTGCGGATCGGATACAACCCAAATGGATTATCGGCGCGATGATTGTTGTGACATTGATTTCATTTGCCTTTTTCGGCTGGTTAGGGGGTACATTGATCGGTCTGATGATCGGAATCGTATTACTGGATCTAGGCGTACAAGGAGCCCAAGTCTCCAATCAGGCTCGAATCTATGCGCTCAATGATAGTGCTCGCAGTCGCCTGAATACGGTACTGATGGTCAGTACATTTGTAGGTGGAGCGATCGGTTCTTCGGTGAGTAGCTATATGTGGAAAATCGGCGGGTGGAGTGCTGTTAGTCTATCCGGTGGAGTCTTTATGCTGTTATCGCTGATCGTCTGGAGTATCGCTAGATGGAGAAAACAATAACAAGATAAAAACAAAGAAGCAGTATCGTTTCCTTATGGATCGATCTGCTTCTTTGATTTGTAGATGAACAATAATTTATGTACGATCTTCGGTTAGATATGTTTTAACCGAAGGATGCTTATAATGAGCAAATTGTTCCAGTATTCCTTCAGGAGTGGTATCGACAATCACCATTTCACGATATTTTTGTTGCATAAATTTTTGACTTGTCATTTGGTCAAATAAAGTGATCAAAGGATCATAATAGTGCTCTATATTCATTAGACCACAAGGCTTTTTATGTAATCCCAGTTGTGCCCATGTAAAGATTTCAAAATATTCTTCCATTGTACCAGCACCACCAGGTAAAACGATAAATCCATCAGACATTTCTGCCATTTTGGCTTTGCGTTCATGCATAGAGTCTACAATAATCAATTCAGTCAAATGGTTATGAGCAATTTCACGATTTTGAAGAAAATGAGGTAATATACCAATGACTGTACCGCCTTTTTCTAAAACAGCATCAGCTACTGCACCCATCAATCCGACAGTAGCGCCGCCATAGACAAGTGTAATCTTACGCTTAGCTAGTTCATGACCTAAAGCTATTGCATGTTCTCGATAGCTAGGCAAAGCTCCATCACTTGAACCGCAAAATATAGCTATACTTTTCATTTTATAATCGCTCCTTTTTTCATCTGAACATAATTTAGTTGTCAATATACCATAAAGTAAACAGAAAATGAATAGAATATTATATCTATTCGCATTCCTGATACAACTATAAAAAAGCTCTCTCCTACATTAATAAGAAAGAGCTTTTTTACATTATATTCACTTGTCAGCTTATTTAAATTCAACAGATTCGTGCATACTATTCCATGCGGCTTGACCTACAATACCGAGTCTCCAGATTGAGATGCCTTTTAGATCGTAGCGCTTCGCTAGACCGATTTTGGAATTGACTGAATCTGCATTTTCACTACCTAATGAGATACCTAGAATAAGTTTGTTTTTATTGATCTGTTTTAACGCTAATGAGATCGCTTCATCGACTTTGGCAAGTGGTTCAGGGCTTTTCTCTTTATCATACGCATACGCCATAATAATAATATCGTCTGCTAACGTGCCTAATGTGCGATAATCGTAGCCTTGATACGAGCTGTTAAGCGGGTGGAGCACTACAGTTAATTTAAGATTTTTTTGATGAGCTTGAGTGGCTATATTTTGGATAAATGCATTATAGTCTTTTTGCGCCTGAAGCTTGTCTCCGGTTAATCCTAATCCTTCAAAATCAAGTACTATTCCTTTAAATCCTTTTTGAGTAGCTGTATCGACAATGCCTTTGATCGTTTGTTGTTGTAATGTTGGATTTTCCAAATTCTTATTTAATTCTCCATGTCCATCAACAGCATAGACCATGAGATAAGGAGAAGTGCCTTGTGTAGCGGTATTCTGAATAATCGATTCCGGTGTATCGGCTCCTGCAGATTGAGGCCAGCGATATTCTTTGCCTGTATCCGCAATCGTGAATTTACCATTCAGATCAATTCGACTCCAACCAAATGCCATCGTATCAAAATCAGGAATCATTGCACGCTCATCATATGAAGATAAAGCGTAAAATCCCATCGTATACAAATCTTCTTGTGGTGAAGTGATCGAGACCGTTTTGGAAGCTTGATCCCATTTCACACCTGCTCCAAATTGCTGACTGAAAAAGCTAAGTGGAATCATCGTATTGTTGCTAATCGTCTGTGGTGCCAGAGCCAATGTAACGTTTTTGCTATCGACTGTTGCTTGGGTACTTCCCATAGTTAAAATCACTTTTTTGGTAGTTGAAGCTTCTTTTTTAGTAGCTGTAATTGTTTTGGAAGTTTGGTTCCATTGAACATCAATACCAAGTGCTTCAGAGATAGCACGGAACGGAACCATCGTTGTTCCTTTAATAGCTACAGGTTGAACTGGAAAAGGCAAAGCATATCCATCTAACATAATACTCACCCCACCACTGGTAGCAGCTTGAGCAACTGAAGATGTCCAAGATAAAGCAGGTGTAACCAGACTACCCATCAACAAAGTACTACATAAAGTTAGTTTGACGATCGTTTTCAACTATATTCCTCCTAGTATATATCGCTATGTATACAAATGATTCCAATCTACGTGTAACCTGTATTCACCTCATTACCTCATATTCAGTATCTTTATAACTTTAGTTATTTTACCAAATAAAGTAATTATATACTATATTTTTTGCTACATTACAGATTGCATTTGGACTTGTTACTATTTTTATACTATAATTTTGTCAAATCTATATCATATTTGAATATTCTTACTCTCTATTATCTATATCGATCCACACAACAATAGATGGAGGCTTCTTATGATTACTATTGATTTGAATGGTAAAACAGCATTAGTCACAGGAGCTACAGGTCAGCTAGGAAGAGTAATGGCGCGTACACTGGCTCAGAGTGGTGCTGATGTGATACTTCACTATTTTCGTAATCAGGAACAAGCTCTTGTATTGCAACAAGAACTAGAGCAATTAGGACGTTCTGTGTTTATTATTCAGGCGGATATAGGGCAATTAGCAGATGTGATAGAAATGCGTGATACATTATCGACAAATTTCAAGATGCCTGATATTGTTGTAGGTAATGCTGTTTCTCAATATGAGTGGACATCCATATTGGAACAGAATATGCAGGATTATATAGATCAATTTCAGACTACTGTTCTTCAGGCTGTTCATCTATCCAAAGTATTTGTTCCTCATATGATCCAGCAACAATATGGAAGAATGATAGGAATTAATACCGAATGTGCGATGCAAAATGAACCTACACAATCCGCTTATGTCGCTGGTAAACGTGGAATGGATGGAATTTATCGTATTCTGGCAAAAGAAATAGGGGAACACCAGATTACAGTAAATCAAGTTGCACCTGGTTGGACATTAAGTGAGCGTGATCTAGGAGTAGACAGTTCTGATCGACAAGATAGTGCCTATATTCAGCATGTCCCTTTGCAACGCAGAGGAACAGATCAGGAAATTGCTAATGTAGTCGCTTTTTTGGCTTCTGATCTTGCTAGTTATATTACAGGAGCGTATATTCCAGTAACCGGGGGAAATGTGATGCCTGCTATTTAAATAGTATGCTGAGCATCTGTTGATAATATATACATCCAGAGTAACTCTATTTTTCGAAAGGGTATAACCGTATTGCTTGAGAAAAATAGTGAGATATGATAAAAATAATACACAAACAAGCACATTAAATGATGAACAACTGACTCCGAAAATACGCATCTAAGATCAATGGTTTAATAAGCTGGTTATAGATATTAGTGTCGATTAGAATGTGGGTCTTGATCATCGTTTACTTATATTTACTGAGTATGACTAGATATAAATAAGAATGATCGGTAATGATTCAGACATGATAATGCGCTGTAATTAGGCCGAAGAACGGGTAGAGATACCTTTTCTTCGGTCTATTTTTATTTAGGTTAATCGCATGTATAAACAAAGATTGTATGGTTAAAATGATGTCTTTTATATTGAACGTCCATGATGTGTTATAGATTTAAAAAACGATATAAACGAAGCATCAATGTACCCGAATCTAGTGAATAGATTGGGATATTATACTGGGAGTGTAGTCATTGAATCGTAAAAAAATAATTAACCAAGCAACGAGTTATACTACAAAATTATTAAGAAATCGCTTTGGTAAGGGACCTGAAGCGGTATCGATTTATTTATGTGAACAATGTATTGTTCTACATCTCAAAAATTTTTTGAGTCCAGTCGAGAAATTTTTACTCAGTCAAGAAAAAGAACAAGCTTTTCGATATACACGTGAACTAATTATGAAATCGATGTTGCCTGAACTTAGAAATTTTCTCACGCAACAATTAGATTTGAAAGTGGTTGACCTTTATTATGATTGGGGGATGTATAATGCTTCAGGTGTGATCGTAGGATTACTCGATTATGACCTTTATAGCCAATCCGAAGATTATAAAGGGAAAGAGCAGTTACATGAGTATATTATGAAAGCCACTACCGAATTGCAAAAACCACCTACATGGATCGACTCCTGGTGGATCAATTCCAAAACGTTATTTATTCTTCGTAAAGGGACAACCATTCTGCTTGAAAAAGAATTGATCAGTATGGGGTATGAACATATGCTGCGAATGACCAAAGGAAAGATCGAAAAAGCGCTTTTGGAACAAGAAACGAATCTGGAACCCCTTTTCAACAAAAAGATCGCTGATCTGTATGTAGATTGGAGTTTTGAGAACGATCATAGTATGATTATGTACACTTTCGAAGAATAACGAAATAAGGTAGTTGTTAAGAACGTAAAATGATATAATACCCTAGCGAGGTCATTGTTAATCTTTTTTTTACGATTTTATTTGGTATCGTTATAACTATATAAATGAAATAAAAATATAATCATTACAGAATATGCACATTTGAGTTTATTGTATTGTAATCTTTACGCTCCATGTGAATAATAAAGCAAAATGGAGTATATTCGTATGGAGGCAGAGTTATGCAGTACAATGAATCAGTGAGTCAAGCAACCAGTTTTGTTAATAAAATGCTAAGAAAGCGTTTTGGTAAAGGCCCGGAATCGGTACATATTGTTCTATCCGATCGGTGCATTTTGATTCATCTGCGGAATTTTTTGAGTCCTGTAGAAGAATTTCTATTAAGCCAGGAAGAAGAACAAGCTTTTCGTTATACTCGCGAATTGATTATGAAATCGATGTTACCTGAACTGAGAGTGTTTTTAAATGAACACCTGAATTTAGAGGTAACCGATATGTACTATGATTGGGGTAGACACAATTCTTCCGGCGTAATCGCTGGCTTATTCGGTTCTAGCTGGATGGAGACAGAAGATTATGAAGGAAAAAATGAGATTCATCGTCAAGTGATGAAGGTCACCGCTGAAGTTCAAAAAACGCCTGCTTTTATCGACTCCTGGTGGGTTCATCCAAGATTGTTAATCATCTTTCGAAAGGGTATAACCATACTCCTTGAAAAAGAATTAATAGATTTGGGTTATGAGAATATATTGAAATCGACAAAACGTAAATTAGAAAAACGGCTGTTGGAACAGCATGTGGATCTAGAAGAAATTCTTCAAAAAAAATTAGTCGATTTGTATGCTGATTGGAATTTTGAACGTGATCAGAGTATGGTTGTGTACGTGTTTGAAGAATAACCATTCTCCACTATATAAGTATACGGTCATAATACAGACATTATATATGCGCTGAGATTAAGCCGAAAAAAAGGTAGTTCTACCTTTTTTTCGGCTTTTTCTTTTTTCGGAAAGGAAGGATCCTATGGAACACAAGAACATCAAAATTCTGTATATTGAAGATGATGGAGTGAATATGTTACTGATGCGTCACTTATTTAAAAAGAAGTTACCCTCGGTAGAATTATTAGAAGCTTCCACGATTCAAGAAGGAATTGGTCTGGCGATCAAGGTACAACCTTTTTTGATATTGTCTGATATTCATTTTTTGGGAATGAACGGCTTTGAAGGAATTACTCAATTAAAAGCAGATCCTCGTACATCTATGATTCCGGTCTGGGCAATCAGTGCTTTTGTACTGGAAGAAGATATTCGAAAAGGCAAAGACGCTGGATTTGAACAATATATTACGAAGCCTATCCATATCGGAAGGTTCTCCAAATTATTAGAAGCTTATATTGAACAAAAAACTTCTTAACATAGGCATCTATAATCGTTCTTCTTGTGATACAATACATAAGTCTATTTTAAGATTATTGTGAACAGGAAGGACATCCACATCTATGAAACAAACCCCGTTTATTGCTGTAGAGGGTGCTATCGGTGCTGGTAAAACAACACTTGCGACGATGCTAGCACAAGAAATGAATATCCCACTCATCAAAGAAATTGTAGAAGAAAATCCTTTTCTCGGTAAGTTTTATGAGAATATCGATGAATGGAGTTTTCAGTTGGAGATGTTTTTTCTCTGCAATCGTTACAAGCAATTGGAAGACACCGGACTTCAGTACATTGCCAATCACAAACCTGTGATTTCGGATTATCATATTTATAAAAATCTGATTTTTTCGGAACGTACACTGAAAGGTGTACAGCGGGATAAATACCGTCAAATCTACCATTTGTTAACGGATGATCTGCCAAAGCCTGATATTATTCTGTATATTCGTGCTGATCTAGAAACATTGTTATATCGCATCAAAAAGCGAGAGCGTGTATTCGAACAATCGATGGATACTGCTTATTTGGGGCAATTAATTCTAGATTATGAAGAAGCGATGGCGTCGATTGCAATCAACGAACCATCAACACAGATTATTACGATTGATGGCAACTTGATTGATTTTGTGGAAAATAAGGAGCATTTCGCACAGATTGCTTCTGATCTAAAGGAGCTTATACATGAACGAATACAACATACCTGATAATGCTTTAATTACGATTGCTGGAACAGTAGGTGTCGGTAAATCGACTTTAACATCGGTGTTAGCCGAACGTTTGAATTTCAAAACGTCTTTAGAAAAAGTAGATCATAACCCGTACCTTGAAAAGTTTTACCATGATTTTGAACGGTGGAGCTTTCATTTGCAAATTTATTTTCTAGCAGAACGGTTTAAAGAGCAGAAAGCGATTTTTGAAGCAGGTGGCGGTTATGTTCAAGATCGCTCGATCTATGAAGATACCGGTATTTTTGCGAAAATGCACGCAGATAAAGGCACCATGTCTGTTACTGATTATGAGACGTATACCAGTCTTTTTGATGCGATGGTGATGACTCCTTATTTCCCGCATCCAGATGTATTGGTTTACTTGGAAGGCAGTCTACCTTCGATTCTTAACCGGATTGAACTGCGTGGTCGTCAGATGGAAATCGAGACAGAACGTTCCTACTGGGAACAAATGCATGGACGGTATTCGACATGGATTAATGAATTTACAGGATGCCCGGTATTGCGTCTGAATATCGATCAATACGATGTTCATGATCCAGCTTCAGTCGATTTTATTTTGCATGAAGTGGGTAAAGCGATTCAGTTGTCTCGTAGTAAAAACTTGAGTCAAGTGGAGCAAGCTTAATCTATCGTTATCGCTATTATAATGATCATGTATACAGCAAAGACTCTCCGCGGAGAGTCTTTTTTTGATGCAATATAAACGATAAATGGAACCATAATCTATATTTCTCCTCGATATCTACAGTGACGAAGACCAGAATACAGATGTATTTTCTGATTTTCCAGATTAAGATACAGTGTCGACAATGTCGTTCAGCTGAATTCTTCTGCGACATAACGAATGCACACAGTAGTAGACATTTTCGCGAGTGAGTAAACAAAGACTTTTTAACCTTTTTAAGAATCTGGATTAGACATAATACTGGATAACGATGTAAGTGCGGGTGTTAAGAAAGTGTCCGATTCTTTTCCTTCTGGAGCATGTGCACGGAAAATGTAAGTATCTTTGCTCTGCTGATCTTCCCAGATGATATAATCATGCACTCCTTTTTCATCAGACACTTGTAAAAGTAAACTTGCGCTTACCATAGGGCCTTCTGCTAACTGGTCGCCTTTATACTCTTTGACTTCGCCATATTCTGTTAGTTCTTTGATTCCTTGATTACGCAACTCATCTAAGTTGGAACCAGAAGATACTTTTTCGATTTCGGCATAGTATTTCGGATTGTTCGTCGATTGAAGACGATTGGTTGCTGTGTCTAATGTATATCCATCAAACACGTATAATGAATAATCTTTACTCTTTTTAAGCGTAGCTTTTCGTGTATCACCCATTCCCATATCGAAAGACTTCGTAGGTTCACGTTCTACTACAGAAGCTGTTGCTTCGTCATCTGAAGATGCTGCACTGTCTGTTACTGTATTATCATCCACCTGTTGATTTTCTGTAGTGCTAGATATTGCTGGCGTTGCTTGTGAATCTGTAGCTGCTGGAGCGTTTGTTTGCTTTTGACAGGCCGTCATTGTAAGGGTAAGCAATAAGATAGAAGCTATAGCTAGACTTTGATTTGGTTTATTCATAAGAACACCTCCTCTAGTTAGACGAACTCAATGCAATAAATATTACCTTTATGATCTATTTTGTATATTCCTTTATTCTGAAAATAGTGATTAATATGTTTCTTTGTCCATACTTTTGCAAAAATAACAATCTTACATATTATAAATTTTACATGTAAAATATGGGATATAGCTTATTTTTAACTATTCTTCTAGATGCAGTTGAAAATGCTGTTCAATCATCAAGTTGTTTTATTACACAGAAGGAGCTGCATTATGTCGAACACAATAGAACATGTAATTATTATCGGAGCAGGCATCGGAGGGTTATCGGCTGCGATTTCGTTACAGAAAATAGGGCTTCAGGTTACTTTATGCGAAGGCAATGCTCATGATGCACCTGCGGGTACAGGCATTACACAACCTCAGAATACGTTTAAAGTATTGAAGGATCTAGGTGTATATGAAGAATGTCTGGAGCAAGGCATACAATTAGAAAGTATGCAGATTTTGAACAAAGAAGGACATGTCCTGTTAGAAGTAAACCAAAAGTTTCTAAATGAAGATTTACCTGGACGTAACTCGATCTGGCGTTCTACATTAAATCAGATTTTGTTATCCAAAGCGCTAGCACTTGGAGTTACGATGAAATGGGATAAAAAGCTGAAAACATATGAAGAACACGAACATGGAGTCACTGTTTATTTTGAAGATGATACAATTTTAGAAGCAGATCTACTTGTAGGCTTTGATGGGATTCGTTCGAAAGTACGTAATATTATGCTTCAACGTGAGGTTCAGTCGTCTTATCTAGGGATGGGTTCATGGCGTGTGCCGATTGAATTTCCTGCCGGTACATTGACGACAACGAGTTATATGTTATTGAATGATGACAATAAAGTAGGTATTTTTCCGCTGACAGCTACCAGTGGTTATATGTTTATCCTGAAGCCTGTTCACGAAGACTATCGTGACCCGAAAGAACAGCGTTATCATACTGTGCGCCATATGTTAGAACCTTTTCAATGGAAAAAAGATTTCCTGAACAGTTGTTTCCAACCTGACAGTCCTATTCTATTTAATATGATTCGTCAGATTGTGCTGAAAGAAAAATGGTATAGCCAACGTGTCGTTATCGGTGGCGATGCTGCTCATGCCAGTGCTCCGAATCTGGCACAAGGTGCAGCGATGGCGATAGAAGACGCGATTGTATTAGCAGAAGAGATTGCTCAACATGACTCTTTATCAGAAGCTCTATCTGCTTATTATGATCGAAGATATCCAAGAGCACGAGAAGTGCAACGGTTATCCGAAGAATTGCTAATCAACGAAATGTCGGGCAAATCTTCTCAACAAGCGATTATCCAGCAGTGTGATGCTTTATTGGAAAAAGCGTATTAAGTACCAAGACAACTGGATTACTATCTATCATTACTATCGACCACTGATAATAAATCAATCAAAAAGTGCCTTTGCGGGCACTTTTTTTATTTGTCTTTTTTGTTGCAAATTTATTCGTATCATCTGCCCTATAGATCAGATCCCTCTATGAATATAATCCCATTTTTTGTCACGTTTACAAAGTAGATGTATGAAATTGGAAAAGGATGTATAAAGTTCAGAGCGTAATTAGTCGAAGAAGTAGATAAGGGACTATCTACAATGATCGGATGCTACATATATAAATATAGCTAAAGAAAAAGGAGCCTACCGATGAGAAAGTATAACAAACATGAAGAAGGCTTTACCTTGATTGAAGTGATGGCAGCTATCGTAATTTTGGCGATTGTTTCGTTGGTGTTAATGTCTTATTTTAGTGATTCCTTATCGTACGCCAAAAGCAATGCCAATAAAACAGTAATGGTGAATCTTGCTCGTAATGCACTGGTATACGCAGAAAAGCAAGATTTTGATATATGGAAAACGTATTTTCAATCCAATGCTAGTATTGATAGCCAAAAGTGTGAATCAATCAGCAATTGTAGTATCTATGCTTCACTGGTAGAACAACCTGCTGTCCTGGCGGCTGTATTGAATCCTGTGGTGAATGGAGTGCAGTATCGGGTAGCGATTAAATATCAGAAAGATTTACTGCAATCCTCTACGGGCACGACTGCAACGATCAAAGGGCAAGAGTCTCCCTATCTGCTTCCGATTCAGATTAGTATACATGGAATAGAAGAAAAGTCAGGGCAGGTGGGAACGATTGTGGAGGGGTATATCACTGATGAGAAAATTCGTTGATCGCTTACGTCGTCAAGATGGATTTACGTTAGTCGAAATGCTGCCTACATTGCTTTTGTTAGCTATGGTCATGAGTATGATCTATGGAGTGGCTCATTTTGGAATGCGTAGTTATAACCAGATCAAAGTCGAAAATTCGTTGCGAGATGAAGGCGATATATTGATGTCTTCGATTATTACCGAACTGTATACTTTTTCACCGGATCGTGTTCGTCAATTAACAGTCAATGGCAAAAATATAGGGATTCGCTTAGAACGTGATCCAGCGATAGCCAGTGGCACAACAGGAACGATCGAAGTATTAAATATTTATATGCAGGCAGGTTCACTATATATCGGTGACTTGCAGAGCGTGAGTAGTTCATCAACCGTTACTTCGATTGTGCAACCCAAAGATCAGGTAAGAGCGATACAGTCTCGATTGGGAGATAGCTCATCGATTCAGATTCAATCGGATGGACGAACAGTCTATACGAGCGGCATTATTCAGATCAAGTTAGCACTATCTCAGACGGTACAAGGTCAAAATAAAAGTCTCGTGCTTGAAAGCAATTTTGGATTTTGATGATAGATATTCAGATGTTTAATTTGGATATTGGAAAAGGAGGTTATCCATGTCTATATTGCAAAAATGGAAACGCAACATTCAGTTACTGCTAACCCATCCCGATCGCAACAGGGTATGCCATCCCGTTCAACAGGAACAAGGATCAGCACTGGTAATGGTGATGTTTGTTGTACTGATATTGACGGTGCTAGGACTGGCTGTACTGAGCGCAACAGTAGGGGGAGCCAAACGTACAGAAACACGTGAAAATGATGTACAAAGTCTGCATCTGGCGCAGAAATCACTGGATGAGACGGTTGCTTATATTACAGCTCAATTGGATCAAAAGCGAAATATTGATCCGGTTAGTCTGGATGCCGATATTTTGAATATTACACAACAGGTTCAGAATCAGATCAATACCGATATTAAGACAAGTACTGATCTACAAGCATCAGGAGCAGGCCCGTCACAAGCCAGACTGATGTCTATTGTATACAAAGGCCCGGAGAAAGGAACCACTTCACAGCTTACACGCTATGCGCTGACTTTAACAGCTCAAGCTAATGTGAATGGAGTTATTCGTACACTGGTACAAGAAGTGAATATTGATACGTTCCCAGAATTTCTAAGTTATGCGCTAGGGTCAGAACATAATCTGATTCTGAATGGAGCGCCTAATGTTATTGGTAACATCTATGCAGGAAATAGCTTGCTTACGAGTCGTACGGCTCGCTACACGTACAAAGCAGCTAATCATACGCAATCTACTCAATATCCTCATCTGAACGGTGATGCTTATGTACAATCATTAGATGCGATTCAAGAAGAAAAAGTCATGAATCAGTACACACCTATCAATATGGATGCTACACTTGCCAACGATAGTCTAGGACGAGTACTGGGTATTTCACTGGAACAAGTGAATATCAAAAACAAAAAGAAATTTGTACAGGTCAATATGGATCAGACATTTATAGATAAAATAGCTGAAGCAGTCTCGGTGAATCGTAATGATATTCAGACGATGTACAACAGTTCCAATCAGAATCCGGCTCAATTGATGACAGATGTCGCCAAACGCTACGGGATCAAGCAATTGACATTGCCTACGAAGCCAGCCACTCCTGTTCGTCCGGCAGTGGGTGCTCCATCTACCGAGTGGGATCAATATAATGCGGCTGTTGCCGCTATGCAGTCTTATGAAGAACAGATGGCAAAGCTCAAAGTTACACTGGCTACTCTTGATCAATCTGTGGTGTTCAACGGGGATTTGGAACTGGATGGTGTTACATTTAACCAATTGAATTATGCGCAAAAAGCAGGTAAATGGTTTTTGCTTAATGGAAGTTTGACGATTGATAATTACCAGCAAAGTTCGATCAATATACGTGCTAATATGCTTACCGCAGGCAATGTGACGATACATGGAGAAGCTGATTTGGATGCAACGATCTATGTGATGAAAACACCAAGCAATGCGACAGACTATACAACAGTATTACAAGATGCGACGATCAAAGGTCTGAATGGGAAAGAGGTCGTTTTATTATCCAAAGGTGGTATTTTGCTCAATCGTATTGAAGCATTCAGCAGTACACCGACAACGATAAAAGGATTCTTTTATACCGAAGCGGCAGCCGATTTGTACGGTGTAGGCTCGGTATTCTGGTTAGACGGTGGCTTTTTTGCTAAAGGCGATCTGACAGTCAATGCAGTCGTTGGTGATGCTGTAGGAGGCGCTAGTGATATTGAAGTAAATCCTTCTTCGAATGTAGGTAGTCGCTTCCGGGTCACGTATAACGAAAGTGTCTATGCAGATCAACAAGCAGGCTTACCACGGATTCAGCAGGTGAATGTACGTGTAGGCAAGTTAGAACTGAAATAACTATCGTTATGTTAAAGCAGTTTCTAGCTCTCCAAAGAAAATGTATGATTAATACAATAACAAAAGGCACTTACGATCTGATATCAGATTGTAAGTGCCTTTTTCGTATCGTTATATGATTATCATATATAGAAATGAATTAGTAGCGGTCACCATTGGTATTTTTGGCGAGTACTTTAATCGTCACCGTTGCTCGAATAGATGCTTGATCGGTATAGATCACAGTCGCTTCAGCGGTTCCTTTACGAATTCCTTTCACAATACCATCTTTGGTTACAGTGATATTGTCTGTATTGGTTGTACTCCATTGCAGTGCATTTTGCAGAGCGTTCGTTAAGTCGACATTCGCAGGGGTGAAGAACAAGACCGAATTCAGATTCATCGAATCGCCTTCCCAAATCTGAATTTCACTTGGCAATCTTAATCCGGTTAGCACAGGTATCACGTCTACATTTAATTGCGCTTGTTTCCCGCCTCCGCTAACTACGACCGTCACTGTTCCTTTTTGTATCCCTGTAACAACTGCTGTACTGCCTGTTCCTACAATCGTAGCATAACTGCTTTGAGTAGGATCAGCGAATGACCATTTGAAATCAGGTATATCTGCATCTGCTGGCGTTAATATCGCTTGTAATTTAATACTTTCACTAATATTAACTTTGTTCGCTCCGATAATAGATAGCCCTTGTACTGGTTGTACGACCTGTATTTGTTTTTTTACTTCGATCCCACCAGCATTGACGACAACAGTCACTGTTCCTTTTTGCTTACCTGTAATCACAGCAGTATCTCCTGTACCTGATGTGATACCAGCCAGAGTAGAACTGGTTGGACTTTCAAATGACCAGCTATACTTCGGTGTATCTGCATTCGCTGGAGAAATAATCGCTTGTAAATTGATTGTAGAACCTACAGCTACCGTATCAGGCCCTTGAATCGTTACTTTCTCGACCGGTCTGGTGATTAGAATAGGATGTTCGCTAGTATAGGTACGACTTGGTGCACCGTTAGTCGTCACTGTAGCAACAAGAGTGACGGTACCCGAATCATATCCGCGAACGACTACTTTCCAAGGATCAAGTAGTGTAGGTGTCAGTGTAGCTTTGTCTTTATCAGTTGCATTTTTAAATGACCATGTCACAGTTGCTTTAGGATTAGCAGGAACGAGGATCGCTTGCAATGTAGTGTTATCGCCTACTTTGAGCTGATCTGCTCCGACAATCGACACGCCGGGATTGGTAACGACTACCGTCGCTGTTGTCGATACATTGCTACCATCTGTTGCTGTAATCGTAATATGAGCGGTTCCCGGTGAAACGGCTGTAATGGTTCCATTTTCACCTGTAGGTGTTACGGTTAGAACAGCAGGATTGTCCGATTTCCATTGCAATATTTTATTGTTAGCATCAGCAGGTAAAACGATAGGAATTAATGTCTTCTGATCGCCTACCCATAATGTGTCATTAGGCAATTGCAAGCTGGTGATACGGGCAACAGACGAGAAAATAATATCTGGAAATACAATAGTGACTCGTTCTGTTGGTGGAGGAGTAGGCACTTGAATATCGCCTGCAAATGGATACAGGGAAGCACTACGCGCTGAACCTGTTAATGATCCTCCGATCAGTGTTCCTTTAATATCTCCACTGAATGTAACTGCTGCTCGTGGAGCAAGTACGGTACCCTGGACACTACTATTTCCTAGATTAAGAGCAGTCGCGCCACTAAAGTTCAATAATACTTGCTTCGGATTAACGCCACTGCTCAATGTTAATCCTCCATTCATACTTACAACCGTTCCATCAATATTGACCAGTACAGTTGAACCTGCGGGCACATTGATATTAAATGAACTGGCTTTACTTACTGCTGCACCAGAGACATTGAATACATTGGTGGTAGGATCAGTACCTGTTAAAGTAATTGCTCCTGACGTTTCTACTTTGGTTGTGCCATTAGCAGTCACAGTAGCTAACCGATCTGTTTTTTTGAGTAATTGTGCACTAGCGGCATCGAAGTCAATCGGAGTACCTTTTACTGTTTTGATATAGAAAGGACTAATTACAGTTCCTCCATAGACAGCATTACCATAATTGATCGTTCCACCTACTAGACCCAAGTTTAAATTTTTACCTGCTACCAATACGCCTGTTCCAGCAGCCGTCGAAGTAAGCTTGGTTCCGATATTGAAGCCACTAGAGAGTGTAACTGTACCAGCGCCAGCAACACGACCTTCTGTTGAAAATCCAGAAGCATTCATATTGATATCGCCAAGCATAAAGATATTGTAATCTCCAGCTGTTCCAAGATCGCCGATATTTTCAAAAGCATTATGAATATCTGCATACTCAAGCTTTGCATTAACCAGATTATACGTTCCCTGACTAACCGGAGTCAGTGCTATAGAGAATGTAAGCGGATCTGGATTATCCGGTGTATACGATTGAACATTATTTTTGGTTGTCAGACTGTATGGAATGTCTGTTAGCGTCTTTTTCAAAGTATAACCTGTTGCTACTGTGCCTTCTTTGGTCATTCCATCTGGCAAATTACCGACAATCTCAAGGTTGGGTGGAAGCTTCTCTGTATATTGAATATTAGAAATAAGAAGCTTACTGAATCCTTGTTCTTGTGTATTCACTGTTTTGAAATCGATCGGTTGTGGAGTAACCGAATACTGTAACGTCAGCGGAGTGTTGCGCTGAATGGTTCCATTTTGTACACCGGACACAATTTTGCGATCGGTTAATAGATTGGCACGAGCTTGTTCAATATTCAAAGTAGTGGTCTGCGTAGACACAGCACCTTGTTTATCCCGAACGGTTACTTCAATCTGTAGTGTACCGCCTTGTGGTAAAGGATTGTTAAACGTTTCGGTAACATTTTGACCGGATAAGACTGTTTTTTCGGGAATTTCAAGGTCGGGCAAGTACACACCGCCTGATTTGAATTTGACACTGGCATATAGATTACGATCTTTCAGATCCAGATCGTTGGGAATATAACTCAGTACAAGGTCTTTTAGATAAGAAGGCTTGGTGCTCTGATCAGTTGGTGCATTGATTGTAATATAAGGAGCATGGTTAGAACCGATAAATGCCCGGTATAACGTATTTACAAATAATTTCTGCTCCCATTGAGGGAATTTATTGTTGGTATGTCCTGTACCTGAATAAGTTACATTTCCTTTGGAATACGTATAGTAATGATTCCAGCTATCCGCGGCATCACGACTACTACCAATAATGTTGTACCATGACACCACATCTGGATCTTCCAAATTCAGCGTATAGTACTGATCATGGGTAAGATTGATTTGCCCTACATATCCACCGGTATTCGTCGGAGCTTGACTCAGATCGAAAGGAAATTGAGTCAATAGCCCATCATTAACAACCGCTGTACTGGAAGAAGCAGAGACTGCATTCAAGCCAATATTCGTTTTTGGAGCAATCTGACCGGAGCTAGGCTGGAAGTAGCTTAACCATCGATTAGAATTGGTATTACTTTTATCATAAATCGTATCATGCGTGAACATCACGCCCTGACCGGAAGCGATAAATTTCTGTACCGCTGTAGCAGATGCATCGGTTAACGGAGCGAATTGATTGTATTCATCGCGAAAACCAAACACAAGCATATCGTACGTTCCGTTGAGCGTGCTATATACAGCCGGAGTATTAAAATCACTAAAAGATTTGACGGTAATATTCAGGTTATAATCATTTCCCATCAGATAACTTTGCGTCATATTCGCTGTATTTAACAAACTACTAGCAGTGCCATCAGACGGCAGGATTTGTAATACACGTACGACTGTTTTTTCATCCTGATAGCGAATAATGCCTGTTGTATAGTTTTTCAGTTGTCCGCTACTTTGACGATCTACAATTTCAAGCTTCCAATATAGTAAACCTGAATATGCTTTGGGTAACTTGTATTGTAATGTTCCATTGGATTGAGTAAGCGAAGTAGTAGCTACCAGTTGATCTCTGCCCATCGTAATCACTTTATCGATTCCTAGATACAGATTCGCTTCAACTCCACCACTACTAAAATCAGATATACGATCAACGTTAAATGCAAAATTAATCGTATCCCCTTGTTTGTATACATTAGTCTTATTCACAGAATAATCTATCGGAGCAGCTGTAACCGTAAACTGAGGACGCTGCATCAGTAAGCTACTAATAGTAGAACTTGAATTTTTCATCTGTGTTACCAGTGCTGTTAAGCCATTATCATCGACAAAAAAGACATTGCTTACTTTGGAAGCCGCCTGATTGTATTTGGCAAATGTATCATACAAAATCCGTTGATCAGCTGTTGCTTTGGAAGTATTGGCTGTCTGACTCAAAATAGACGTGTGCAAAATAACCGGCAATCCTTTGTTGATATAACTATTGACAATATCATCTGCTTTGAGATGTGTAATATCGTTCATCACAGGAGTGGTATTGTGATTATTTCCTTGAACACCTGTTGTGCTATATATTCCTTTACCAATATAGATTGCATCATATCTACCATCTAACTCTTCGCGTTGAGCCACGAACTCTTTCATACGAATCGAGCGCACTGTGAAATTAGAAACGTTAGCCAACTGGCTTTTTAAAGTCGACGTGCCATCATCACTGATTTCTAAAATTCGCACAGGATATGCAGCCGCTGCGCCTACAATCATATGGGTGATCGGTATAATCATCAGGCATAAAAGTACGATAACTAAAGGAATCCAGCGCTTTCTCATCTTCATATATAATTTCTCCTTAATATTTTTGTTTCGCTATATAACAAATTTTGTAAAAGTGTCCGATAAAAGTGAAGTAACTGATATCTATATCGGTTGATGATGTTAATTCACAAAGGCATTTCACTCAATTTGTTGTTCCTAATCGCATCTATTTTACAAACAGGTATATAGAGACTCATCAGTACGTCATCATCATGGCTATGGAGTTGAAATGAATGAAAATGCTGAAAAAAAAATTAGGCGATCTTTTATTTGAAAGTGGTCTAATTTCGCAAGAACAATTGCAACAAGCCCTAACAGAACAAAATAAATCCAAACGCAAGCTTGGGGATGTATTAATAGCGCAAGGATTTATCACAGAGCAACAATTGATTGAAGTGTTAGAACTTCAATTAGGTATTCCTCATGTGAGTCTTTTTAAATATCAGATTGATCCGGCAATCACACAGATTATTCCGGAAAGTATGGCCAAGCGTTATCAGGTGCTTCCATTTATGAAAGATGGCAGTAAATTAACGGTAGCAATGGTTGATCCACTGGATTACTTTGCAATAGAAGATTTGCGGATGACGACTGGATTTCGGATTGAACCAGCTATTTCTAGTCGGGATGAATTACAGCGCGCGATTGCTCATTATTATGGGTTGCGTGATTCGATGAGTCTGATGATGGGCGAGTTGCCCAGTCAAGATGAGATCGAAGAAACCGAGATTACCGATGAAGCTTCGCCTATTGTACGTCTGGTCAATCAGATGATTCAGCAAGCTGTTCATTTGAAAGCTTCAGATATTCATGTAGACCCTGGTGAAAATGATGTAGTCATTCGTTATCGTATCGATGGAGTGTTACGCACAGAGCGTCATTTACCGAAACAAATGCAAGGATTTATAACCGCTCGTCTGAAAATTATGGCGAAATTAAATATTGCTGAACGTCGTCTGCCACAAGATGGACGGATAAAGCTACAGTTTGATCTGAAGATGGTCGATATTAGGGTATCTTCATTACCAACGATGCATGGAGAGAAAATAGTTCTTCGTCTGTTGGATTTAAGTACAGGTGTAAAGCCTGTAGAACAATTAGGATTTGATCGTAAAAATGCAGTCTGGTTCCGCGAAATGATTGAACAGCCTTACGGTATCTTGTTAATCACAGGCCCTACAGGTAGCGGAAAAACAACTACTCTTTACTCGGCGCTTAATCTATTGAATACCGAAAGTGCCAATGTCATCACGATCGAAGATCCGGTGGAATATCAATTAGAAGGTGTCAATCAAGTACAGGTCAATCCGGGAATCGGCTTAACGTTTGCATCAGGATTACGTTCGATTTTGAGACAAGATCCTAATATCGTTATGGTCGGAGAAATACGTGATGATGAGACTGCTGAAATTGCTGTACGTGCTTCTTTAACAGGGCATCTGGTGTTATCAACGATTCATACGAATGATGCAGTAAGCACAGTGATGCGTCTACGTGATATGGGCATTGAACCGTATCTGATCGCTTCTTCACTGATAGGGATTGTCGCTCAGCGCTTAGTACGTCGTATCTGTTCGGATTGCAAAGAATCATACACACCGACAGATCAAGAAAAGATTGTGCTAGAAAGTCATGGATTAGATGTACAGGTGCTACATCGTGGCAAAGGTTGTGGTAACTGTAATAACACCGGTTATCGCGGACGTGTAGCGATTCAAGAAGTTCTCAAAATTGATAAAACGTTGCGCCGTATCATTACAGAAGGAGCAGCTATCGAAGAAATTAGAAACGCGGCTAAAGATCAAGAGATGGTAACTCTTATGAATGACGGATTGCACAAAGTTATAGAAGGTATAACGACTGTTCAAGAAGTTATGCGTGAAACGGTTGCTTATTAATTAGCCAATCCCAAAACATCACAACATCATATTCCAGTCAGAGGGGGGAAGAAATGAATGGCTCATATCGGTCTGAATATCAAGGAGTTACTTGGTAACATGCGAGATGCAGAAGCTTCTGATCTGCATGTATCGACCGGATCAGCGCCTATTATGCGGGTTCACGGTATGTTGCATACAGGCAAAGGAGCACTTCTTACTGCTAGTGATACAGAAGAAATGGCTCGAATGTTATTACGAGACGATCAATGGGCTATTTTTCAACAAGCAGGCGAATTGGATTTTGCTTATATGCTAGAAAATGGATCACGTTATCGGATCAATGTATTTCGGCAAAAAGGTCATATCAGTATTGCAGCAAGAGCGATCTCTGATCGTATTCCTACATTGGAGTCACTAGGATTACCTACAATGCTCAAAGGATTAACCGAAAAGCCGCAAGGATTAGTATTAGTCACAGGCCCTACAGGTAGTGGTAAATCTTCTACACTGGCGGCAATGATTGGATATATCAATACACATCAGCGCAAGCATATCGTTACGTTAGAAGATCCTATTGAGTATTTGCATGAACATGGATATTCATTGGTAAATCAACGGGAAGTAGGTCATGATACAGCAAGTTTTGCCAACGGAATTCGGGCAGCTTTACGACAAGATCCTGATGTATTACTGGTAGGGGAAATGCGAGATTTGGATACAATCTCTGCTGCTGTAACCGCGGCTGAAACAGGGCATCTTGTATTCGCAACTTTGCATACCAGTGATGCACCACAGACCGTTGATCGGATTATTGATGTCTTTCCTGCTCACCAGCAAGGACAGATACGAATCCAGTTAGCATCTGTGTTAACAGCGATCATTTCACAACGGTTATTACCTTTAGCTGATGGGCAAGGGCGAGTATGTGCGACTGAGATTCTGATTCAGACGCCTGCGATCGCCAATCTAATCCGAACTGAAAAAACACATCAGATCAAAAGTCTGATGCAGACAGGGCGAATGTTAGGGATGCATACACTGGATATGAATATTCGTGAACTGTTGCAACGTGGACAAATTTTGCCAGCGGTTGGTAAGCCATATCTTTCCGAGGTGAATGCATAATGGCTCAATTTGAATATCAGGTACGAACCAATAGTGGTAAACAGCTCAAAGGCACTTTAAATGCTACTGACAAAACAGCAGCGATGGAAGAATTACGTAAGCGTGGCTTAACGGTATTCTCGCTTAATGAACAGCGCATGACGCTGTTTTCCAAAGAGATCTATATTGGTAGTCCGGTCAAAACGATTCATTTTATTATTTTCTGTCGGCAGTTCTCCACCTTGATTCGTGCAGGAGTTACGATTCTAGATGCTACTCGAATACTAGCCGAACAGACCGAAAGTAAAGTGTTACGCAAAACATTGCAAGATGTATATGCTAGCCTGATGCGAGGCATTGCCCTATCACAAGCGATGCAAGAACATCGCAAAGTATTTCCAGCACTATTTATCAGCATGTTACGTGCGGGCGAAGAATCAGGTGATCTGGAAGGTACATTAGATCGCTTAGCAGTTTATTTTGAAAAGCGTCATGGTACACGAGAAAAGATCAAATCAGCATTAACATATCCAGTAACAGTAGGATTGCTTGCTGTTGCGGTAACGGTGTATCTGCTAGCCGCTATTATTCCACAGTTTGTCAATATGTTTGCGTCGATGAATGCACAGTTACCTGCGATTACAGTGATTGTGTTGTCATTAAGTAATAGTTTGCAAAAGCAGTGGTATATCTGGGTACTGGTACTTCTGCTTATGATCATTTCATATATTATTGTTCAGCGTTCGGAACGAGGAGCGTATTGGATTGATTATGCCAAGCTCAAAGTGCCTATTTTCGGAAAGTTGAATCAAAAAGGGTCGATTGCTCAATTTGCCCGTACGTTTTCTTCATTATATGCCAGTTCTGTACCTATTCTACAAGCCCTTTCGATTGTAGAAGAAGTAGCTGGCAACAAAGTGATCGAAGGGTATTTACGTCAGGCAGGGGACTCGTTACGCAAAGGAAATCCATTGTCTGAACCGCTCAAAAAAGCATGGGTATTTCCACCAATGGTCACACAAATGATCGCAATCGGGGAAGAAACAGGTGCTCTGGATCAGATGCTGGGTAAAGTAGCCGATTTTTATGAGATGGATGTCGATAATACGGTAGATCGGTTAAAGTCATTGCTTGAGCCGTTATTGATTACTTTTTTATCCACTATTGTTGGTATTATTGTCGCTGCAATTATGTTGCCGATGTTTAGTCTATATAACAATTTGTAAGAAATGGCATCAAGGAATAACACTACATTTAATTAACTGGAGGAATTCAAAATGATGAGCAAAGTGATGAAACGTATGGGTAAAGAGGAAAAAGGATTTACATTGATCGAGTTACTAGCAGTTATCGTAATTATGGCTATTATCGCAGTTATTGCGATTCCAATGATCGGTAATGTTATTAATAAATCCAAAGCAAATGGTGATCTAGCGACAGCATCACAAGTATACAATGCAGCTCGTTTATATGTGATTGGTGAAAAAAATGGTGATTTCACTACTGCTGCGAACAGAACAGTAACATTGGCTAATATGGTAGATGGCGGTTATTTAAATGCTGATACAAGTTTACCAAGTTCAAAAGCAAAATTAACAGCGGCTACTGTAATATTTACAGACAAGGGTGAACTTACCAGTGTGACGCTTGCACCTGTAGGACAAGGATCAACGAATGGAACATATACAGCAGCTCAAGTGCTTAGTGCGACTCCCGCAACTCCGGCAACTAACTAAACAAAATTTGGCTACTAATCAAATGAAGCATTAAATCATAAAATCTATCAACAACCTACAAAAGATCGGAACCATGTTTCCGGTCTTTTTGAAATCATGAACAAGAAAGTAGATTAGATCACGATGGACATCATGTTATGGATTAATATCTATATTGTTGTACTAGGCATGGTATTAGGCTCCTTTTTTCATGTGGTCGCCTGGCGTGTACCCGAAGGGCAGTCGATTATCCATCCTCCGTCCAGTTGCTCGCATTGTCAGCATCGCTTAACAGCACTCGATATGATTCCTGTGCTCAGTTATATCGGTACAAGAGGGCGATGCCGGCATTGTCGAACACGTATATCGATTCAATATCCTATCGGTGAAGCGATAACCGGCCTATTATTTTTATGGATATTTCTGCATTTTGGCTGGACAAGTGATACAGTGGTTGGTTGGTTATTGGTTAGCTTGTCGGTCATTATTACATTGTCTGATCTACAAGTGATGAAGATTCCGAATAAAGTGTTACTGTTTTTTGCCCCTATTTTTCTAATCCTTATTGCATGGTTACCAGGTGCGATAAGTCTAGGTTCCCATCTAGGTGGAGCGATAGCAGGCGGAGGTATATTATTGCTGATTGCTTTTATCAGTCGCGGTGGTATGGGGATGGGCGATGTAAAGCTTTTTGCTTTGTATGGGTGGGTTATCGGATTGGCTAATGTGTGTCTTGCTCTTTTTATAGCGTGTTTACTTGGCACACTGATCGGGATTGGATTAAGACTACTTGGTAAAGTAGACAAGCAACAACCGATTCCATTCGGGCCTTTTTTAGCCGCCGGGACATTGATTTCTTTTGTATACGGATCACAGATCATTGATGCATATCTTTCGCTTATGGGTTAGGAGGAGAGTAGTTCCTATGTTTCAACGAAATTTACCTCATGTCGGCTTATCGCTGGAACAGACAGAGATTCGCTATGTATCGTTAAAAAAGAAAAAACAATGGGAATTGGAAAAGAAAAAGTTTTTGCCGATCCCTTCAGGTATTATTGTTGAAAATCAGATCGTAGATACAGAAAGTATGAATCATTTATTGCGCAAATGGGTGACCGAGGAAGGGCTAAAAGGAGAATCCGTAACACTTTCGATTCCGCCTTCTCGTATTCTGGTTCGTGCGATGAGTATTCCGAGTACCAATAGTAAGCAAGTCAGTCAATTGGTAGAACTTGAAGTCGAGACCGGATTGCATTTACCTTTCGAAAATCCAGTCTACGATTATATTGTGACATCGATTGATGAAGAACATACACACTTGCTTGTATTTGCTGCGCCAAGTCAGTTAATTAAAGACTATATTAGTCTTTTGGGCGATGTTGGGATCAAAGTAGCGGCTGTGGAATTATCGGCTACAGCATTAGCTAGAACGATTGTGACCGAGCATGGACGCTCTTTTTCCAATACCATGTTGATTCATCTTACAGATCATCTGCTAGATATTTATATGTTCCGCAGTGGACAACCTGTGTTTATGCGTAGTATCGAGTCTTCTCGTGGATTAGAGGATATGTCTGTTCTGGATGATCTGAACACTTCATTATCCCGCCAACAGATTGATGATATTATTCCTGAAATCTCGCGTATGTTGAACTTTTATCAGTATAGTCTCCATGACGGCTCTGTGAAGATCGAAGAGATTTTTGTGACAGGATTACCACAAGAACGAGAACTGCTGGCACATGAACTGAGTCAATCGTTATCTGATATTCAAGTCGAAGCGGTTGAACTGGAAACGACGCAGCATGCATTTCAGACTGATCCTGATTTGAATAGCTATCGGGTAGCTGTAGGTGCCGCTCTTCGTAGAGAAGATACCAAACCTATCAATTTACTGCCTCAAGAAAAAAGAGAAAAACAGCAATTTTCATATTCGACTATAGGTTTAATAGCCCTATGGATACTTGCTATGTGCGGATCTATTTTTTATATGATTAGTCAAAATGGAACGATTACCGAACAAGAACGTGCGATACAACAATGGAGTGATCGCAATACAATGGCACAGTTGGAATTGTCTAAATGGAACGGCAATGGATCATCAGGTGCCGCTAATCAGTCTGTAGTCGATGCTGTGATGAATTATCGTATAGATGTAGTTAGTATATTGGATTCATTGACCAAACAATTACCGAAAAGTGGGATGATTCGCGATATTTCTTATAATCGTAGTTCAAATCTATTAGTGACAGCAAGTATGCGTAACTTTAACGATGCGGCTAATTATTTGGTAAAGCTACGGAGTATGCCTTTTGTTCAAGCGGCTTCAGTCAACAAAGCGACCAAAGATAACTCGGTCGATTCAGCAGTACGACCAACCAAAGGACAAGCTTCCTTGTATCTAGTGATCTATACTATCGATCTCCAACAACCGAGTGTAACTAGCGATACGTATGCGCCATCATCTACTGCTGTATCATCAGAGGAAGGAGGAGTATCCAATGGAACAGCTCAATAAATATCGTAATGTGATTTTATTAGGGATTATCTTATTATTTGTGATTTTATTAGCTTTTTACATGTGGGTACTCTATCCTTTATCCCAGAAATCCGAGCAGTATGATGTTCAGCTCAATCAAATGCAACAAGAGTACAACCTGATCCAGACCAAAATCGCTCAGTTAAAAGGCAGTCAGCCTACCGATGCACAACAAGCGATTCAAGCGGCTATCCCTGCTACAGTAGCAAGTGAGAAGTTATTAATTCAATTACAGCAAGTCGATCAGACCAGCTATGCTCGTATTACAGATATTGAATTTGTAAATGTAGATAACAATAACAGTGGTGAAATAACAGCTGAGAATCTAGGCGTAAATGTAGGGCAGATTCGAATGAATGCTGAACTGGAAGGCGGATATACTGAGATTCGGGAATGGATGAATCAATTGCAAAAGCTTCCACGCTTAATTACGGTCGATTCATTTAGCTTCCAACAACCGTATACACCGGGCAAATCTGGTCCGATTTTGACAGCGAATGTGTCATTTACAGCGTATTATAACTCGCCTTGATCTTATGTTGGAAAAGAATAAATAGGTTCAATGATTATAATGAAAAACTCTAAGTAGATCATATGCTTGGAGTTTTTTTCTATGTATAGGCAGAACATTATCTTCTACATTAAAGTAAAGAGTTTGTAATTTTGGAAGTCATTATCTAGAATAGACTGTACATTTGAAGAAAGGAGTGTGGAATGAATTGAATAGTAAGGTGTCTACGATCAAGATATTAAAATGGTTATTTGCTGTATCTACTATAGTTTGTGCGATCATTGGTTTTATATTTCCTGCACGATCATTTATATTAGGGTTGGTATCACTTTCTTTGTCACTCCATTTATTTTGTATGTGTATTGATGCACGCATGAATCCGAATCCCAAACAATCGTATTCATCTATCCTTATGCTTATGATCGTAGGAATTATTAATTTTATTGTAAGTATAATTGTTCTTTCTACTTAGTAAGTGATGATCTAATGTAATTATGACTCCAAATAGACTATAGTAATACATAATTGATTGACTATTCATCCTATGGAGGTACTTATGATTCCTTTTGATCCTTTATCTCATCCTTATGCTTCAGAACGACAACCGGTCTATGCAAATAATGGCATGGTCGCTACTTCGCAACCGTTAGCAGCGCAAGCAGGATTAGATATTTTGAAAAAAGGTGGCAATGCGATTGATGCGGCAATTGCGACAGCCGCTTGCTTGACTGTTGTTGAACCAACGTCTAACGGAATCGGAGGCGATGCTTTTGCAATCATCTGGACGCAAGGCAAGCTACATGGGCTAAATGCTAATGGGCCTGCACCGCAAAGTATCTCTATTGAAGCGATTCAGCAAGCAGGGCATGAGAAAATCCCAACCCATGGCTGGATTCCAGTCACAGTGCCGGGAGCACCATCCGCATGGCAAGCACTATCGCAAAAGTTTGGCAAATTGCCTTTAACCGAAGTGCTTCAACCCGCAATTGATTATGCAGAACAAGGATTTCCGGTATCCCCAACGTTAGGATATTACTGGAATCTGGCGTATGAACGTTTTGCTAACATATTGACAGAAGAGCAGTATCAGAACTGGTTTACAACGTTTGCTCCAAAAGGAAGAGCACCACGCATTGGTGAAATATGGCGTTCACCAGATCATGCAAAGACATTACGAAGTATTGCTGAGACAGGCGCAGAATCATTTTATCGTGGTGAACTGGCAGAGCAGATCGATAATTATTCGCGTCAGTATGGCGGATTTTTGCGTAAAGAAGACCTAGCGGCATATTATCCTGAATGGGTTGATCCGATCGGAGTCCATTACAAAGGTTATGAAGTCTGGGAGATTCCACCATCTGGTCAAGGATTGATTGCATTGATGGCTCTTAATCTGCTAAATGGCTATGAATTTGCAGGCAGAGATACAGTAGATACACATCATAAGCAGATGGAAGCGATGAAGTTAGCCTTTAGCGATGGACTCAAATACATTACTCAACACGATAAAATGACAGCCAAATTAGAAGATTTGTTATCTGATCATTATGCAGAGGAACGGCGAGCGTTGATCGGCGAACGTGCATTACAACCTGAAGCAGGCAAGCCAAAATCCAGTGGAACGGTGTATCTAGCCACCGCAGATCATGAAGGCAATATGGTGTCTTATATTCAAAGTAACTATATGGGATTTGGCTCAGGAATCGTGATTCCCGGTACAGGGATTGGACTACAAAATCGTGGACATTCTTTTTCACTTGATCCTACGCATGATAATCGCTTAGAACCGGGGAAAAAGACATATCATACGATTATTCCAGGCTTTTTGACCAAAGACGGTCAGCCACTTGGTCCTTTTGGAGTAATGGGTGGATTTATGCAACCTCAAGGTCATGTTCAGGTGGTAATGAATATGATCGATTTCCATCTTCATCCGCAGGCGGCATTGGACGCTCCACGCTGGCAATGGGTAGAAGGCAAAGTGATCGAGATTGAACCGAATTTCCCTGAACATCTCGCTCAAAGTCTGATTCGCAAAGGACATCATATTGTACGTGCTAATAGTGTTGGTGGATTTGGACGGGGACAGATTATTTTGCGTGATCCCGAGACAGGTGTATTGATCGGTGGGACAGAATGGCGTACCGATGGTACAATTGCGGCTTGGTAATATGATAGAGATCAAAAGCCACTATTCTATACAGTGCAGAACAAGATCCTACTTGAAATAGATCTACATCGATCTAAAAAAAGCGCTTGATCCACAGGAAACAAGTGGAGATCAGGCGCTTTTGCATATTATTTACACACTTGAGGTTCGGGTTCAATATCTAGTATTTCCGATTCTTCTCGTTTACTGAACCAAGCTTCGACTTTGCGGATAAAAATAAATCCGATAATAACGAATAATGCTACAAATAATAATTTCAACGGTTGCTGGAAATAGCTAGCCCAATCGGCTCCGATAAATGAAATGATAAAGATCATCATGCCCCGACCCAGACCTGCGGCAATTACAAAAGAACGGAATTTGATGCCACTGAGCCCAGCAGCCACATGAAGCAATGTAAAAGGACCAAATGGTAACAAACTAAACATAAAAATATACATAAATCCGTTATTTTTCATCCAACGTATACTTTTTTGGACAGCTTTATTATGAGAAAAGCGATCGATATATTTGTAATGGGAAAGCTTACGCACTAACCAGAACATCAGAATAGCCCCACTCATTATACCGATCCAAGAGTACAATACACTCCACCATAATCCAAAAGCCGCCACATTAAGCCCGATCACAACAATAATAGGTAATAGAGGAATAAAAGAGATTAGAAAAGCGAGCAATATACTAAACCATGGACCGAGAGCACGATATTGATCCATCAGATGATTGATATCACCTTCTTGGAGATAAGACATGAATTGTGCAATATCCATAGCCACGTTCCTTTCGTTCAATTGATTCTATATCTTTATTTACCCAATCATGCCTATAAATTCTCGCTTATTATGATCTTTATGTTATTTTTTACACTGGAATATATTATTGTTGTTCAGCAAGCTCATCCCGACGACCGAACCATGCTTCAATACTACGACTACAGATAAAACAGATAATCACAAACAGCAACACCAACAACAGATTCCACGGATTCTCACGATAACGAGACAGATCGGCACCGATAAATGATACGGCGAACACCATAATCCCTCGTCCAAAAATAATCGCTATCATAAAAGAACGAAATCGTATCCCGCTTAGTCCAGCAGCCACATTTAACAATGTAAACGGACCTACAGGAAAAAGACTCAGTAAAAAAATATAATTAAAGCCATTATTTCGAATCCAACGTCTTGTAGTAACGACTTTGGGATTATGTACAAGCCGTGACAGGTAGCGATGTTCTGACAACTTACGCACCAACCAGAATGCGGTCAGTGACCCTGCTGTAATACCAATCCACGAATATAGAAAACCGATCCATAACCCGTAAACAGCCGCATTTACACCCAGAATAACAATCGTAGGTAGTGGCGGGATAAAGGATTTGAGAAAAGGCAATAACATACTAGCAAGCGGACCCAATGAACGATATTCACTCATCCAACTTTTCAAATTTTCTTCCGTCAAATAAGACAACCACTGCAAAATATCCATAACCTCTCTAAATCCTTTCTGTTAAGCGCTTGGCACTAAAAGCGCGACCTCATTCAATCAAACATGATTTTTGCAACGCAAAATATCTTTCTGTTCATTTTATTATAACGGATAGATTAGCAAAAAAGGCGAATGACAAACAGTTGTCGAATTATTTAACATTCAAGTTATTTTTCACCAATAGCTATTACTCTAACAAAGGAGCACACCCGAGCATTATGCATATCATTCTTCGTCTTTCTCGCAAAATGGTAAGAATGCGCAAATCGGTATTAGCGACAACTACAGTATTATTTGTGTTATTGTCAGCCACGATAGCGTATATGATCGAACCGGATACATTTACTCACTGGTTTAACGCGTTGTACTGGGTATTGACCACAATGGCAACTGTGGGTTACGGCGATTATTTTATGAAAAGTATAGGTGGCAAAATATTCACTGTATTTTTGTATATTTTCGGTATTGGTCTACTGAGCTTAATCATTAGTAAGATTGTAGATTCGATGGGAGAATATAACCGAAGAAGAGGAGCAGGTAAATTGAAATATGTAGGGCAAGATCATATCATTATTATCAATTGGAGCAAAAAAGCACATTATGCAATCGATGAATTATTTGCCAGCAATCCAGAAATAGATATCGTGATTATCGATCAATTGGAAAAGCATCCATACGATCATCCACAAGTCCATTATGTCAATGGTGATCCAACCAAAGATGAGACATTGCAACAAGCTGAGATCAGTACTGCGCGTGCGGCGATTATTTTTGCAGATTCCCGAATTGATGATGCTTCTTTAGTCGATGGCAAATCCTTATTAGTCGCTTCCAGTATTGAACGATTAGCTTCTCATGTACATACTACTGTTGAAATTATGTTAGAAAATCATATCAAAAACTTCCATCATGTACATGTTAATGAATTTGTATTATCTCATGATGCGATTTCAAGACTAGCGGTTCGCTCTGCACTTAATGAAGGCAATAACGATGTATTAGCTCAATTGCTCAATCGTCAGTACGGCGAAGATATTTATCATATACCAACAGATGCAAGCTGGCATACGTATGGTGAAGCTTTTCAAGCACTGCTGTCTCAAGGAGCTACATTGATCAGTGATCGCAACGATATGACGATTAATCGTAAATTAACTGAACATATTCCAGCAGAAGCCAAATTATTTGTTATTTGTGATCCGGATACCCATACTCGTCTAATCAATAAATTCTAATAAAAAGCCTGTACATTACAATAGCCTGCGGTGTCAGCATGCTTCAAATTGGGCTATACTATAGTAGATATTATGATACAGTATCGCAAGACATTTTCATTTATTTTGTATGGCAAAGGAGTTCAAATCAAATGTCTAATTCTCATACATTCAAACCAGTACGAGTCAAACACCTTACAATCGGAGAAGGAAAGCCTAAGATTTGCGTGTCTTTAACAGGAAGTACCACTGAACAATTAGTAGAAGAAGCACATGCACTCAAATTAGCTGATATTGATATGGTCGAATGGCGTGTTGATTTTTTTGAGCAAGTAGAACAACTGGATATGGTCACTCATACACTGGAACGTATCCGTGATATTCTTCCATCGACTCCACTTATTTTTACATTCCGTAGTGCCAAAGAAGGCGGGCAATATGAATTAAGCAGTAGTGATTATGTAGCATTGAATCAGGCTGTAGCTTCAACAGGTGAAGTCGATCTGATAGATGTAGAACTGTTTAATGAAGCAACCGATATTGAACAATTGATCGCAACAGCCCATCAACATGATACATTTGTGATTATTTCTAATCATGATTTCCATCAGACACCACCTAAAGAAGAAATTATCTCACGTCTATGTCGTGCTCAACAATTGGGTGCAGATATGACCAAAATCGCTGTTATGCCTCAAAGCAGTAGCGATGTGATCACTTTACTGGATGCAACCAATACAATGAAAGAACAACATGCTGATCGCCCGATGATTACAATGTCGATGGCAGGCAAAGGCATGATTAGCCGCTTAACAGGAGAATTATTCGGATCAGCTATTACATTCGGTGCTATCCAAAAATCGTCTGCTCCCGGACAAGTACCTGTGTCTGAATTACGAAGTATTTTGAATATGTTACATGCTAATTTATAAGTGAATATTGTGAAGTCTCTCTGCATAATTAGAGGGACTTTTTTTATATTTCAAAAGAATGTGGAAAAAAGATCATTCGTTATGTCTATCTAATCTTTCGCTCCGAGTTAGCTGCCAATGTTTATTCCTCTGTTATTTATCTGTACAATAAAAATATAATATGATTAGAAAGTAGGTATTGGTATGTATTTGGTGAACGAACATGTACAACCTGTAGAACGCGCAACATTACTTCGTTTTCAGCAAGATCATCATATACAATTGCCAGAAGCTTATTGTGAATTTGTACAGCAATATGGAGTAGGTACGTATTGTGGAGTATTGAATATAGAACATCCAGACGCTCAGCAGTTACAAGAATTTGTAGAATACCAGTTGTGGGAACATGATGAACATAGCCCGATTACGAATGAACAGCTAGCTGAATGTATCGTGATTGGAACAACGATTGATGGAGACTTTCTAGCTCTTCATCCTCAAGTGAGTGATCTATTATGGTTACCGAGACATTCTACTGAGATCGAAGTACGCCAGTATGATTCTCAAGCTTCATGGATCGAGATGATGCATCAATGGTTGACGATGTCTTACGGGGATTCTTTTCAGAAGATGCAACAACATCGTTATTATGAATCATGGACTCCATCTCAACAACATCGCTCGCTGACATTTCATCCGTCTGAAGAAGGTAACAATTTGCTTTCGATCAGTTCAAGTGCAGAGCAATTAACACAGGTTGCTGATCAGATTAATACGCAGCTGCCAGCAGATTTGAAGATTGAATCTCCATACAGTTGTTTGTTATTCTGGCGCTCTATTCAAGGGTATGCTCGCTTTAATTATGCTTATGGTTATGAAGTGGCGCTTTGCTATGATGATACAGAGGAAGAAGCAAAGGAACGATTGGTAGAACTCCTGTTACAATATCAGATTTATTGATTTGACGATATGCAATGATGCCTCTTTAAAAATAGGAACAAATGTTCTATAATGAGATATATAATTCTGATAACAGGATATACTGAATATATTATAGAGACGTATACATCTTATATTTTTTACTATTTAAAGGAGGATTTATATGGCTATTGAACTGACAGAAGGATATGTAGATGCACTTGCACCTAATGCGGCGGCAATTAAAAATGCTAAAGGATTAATTCAAAAAAATAAATTGGTACAACTTCATCAAACAGAGGATGGTACTTTACTGTTTGGAGAGTGCGCAGGTAGTGGCAAAAGCAATTACGCATGTTCTGTAGACTTTATACAGACAGACAAAGAACCAACTTCTAGATGTAGTTGTCCGAGTCGCCAATTTCCATGCAAACATGCTTTGGCACTTATGTACGCTTATGTCTCAGGGCAGACATTTACAACCGCTACAATTCCGGAAGATATCGCAGATAAACGTGCCAAAATCGAAAAGCGGGAAGAAAAAGCTGCTGCTGTAGAAAGTGATCCTACACAGAAAAAGGCACTAAAAAAGAAAACAGTCAACAAAAATGCATTGAAAAAGAAAATCCAGACTCAATTAGAGGGATTGGATATTTTAGAAAAGTTCACCTTATCATTGATCCGCAACGGTCTAAGTACAGTCGATGCTACAGTCGTTAAGCGCATTCAAGAACATGTCAAACAAATGGGCAACTATTACCTCACCGGTGCGCAAGTCGAATTGCGTCGTCTGGCGGGACTGTTATCTCCGAAAAACAATCCTGAAGCGAACTATACATATGCAGTAGAACAATTAACGCTTATTCATGCGTTGATTCGTAAAGGCAGGGCTCATTTACAGTCGAAGCTGGAAGACCCAGAGTTGGCTTTGGATGCGGAGTCTACGATTGAAGAATGGTTAGGGCATGCATGGCAACTTAGCGAATTGGAACAATATCAGCGTATGACAGAGAAGGCAGAATTAATTCAATTAGCATTTACGAGCTATGATGATCCGGGAAGAATGGAATTTGTTGATCTGGGATACTGGTTAGAATTAGGCAGTCAACAGATCCGCCGAACGTTGCAATATCGTCCGTACAAAGCAGCCAAGCATATTCGGGAAGAAGATACATTTACTGAAATTGCTTGTCCGAAGCCTCTTTATGTATATCCGGGGGATCTTAATCCGCGTGTACGTTGGGAAAGTCTAACGACTCGAGCGGTGACCGAGCAAGATGTGCAGTCTATTCATACCCAAGCTTATTGTTCATTTGCAGAAGGGATCAAAGTCGTTAAAAACCAATTGAAAAATCCACTGGCTGATCCGTACCCGGCACTTTTACTTCAAGTCAGTCAATTTTATCAAAGTGACGATCAACGATTGGTGATTCAAGATGCTGAAGGACAAACGATAGGACTTACCGATATTTCGCTACCGATTGGTACAAGCACAGGATTACTTCCTTACTTACCACAAGAAACGTTGCAAAATGTGACGGTGCTGTTGGTATTTGAACATCAGATGGATACAGGTCAATTAATCGCTCAACCACTTTCTATTATTAATGGGAATGGAATTATGCGTTTGTTATATTGATAAACCAGTAGATGGTTAGAAGAAAGTTATATGGAGTACATCGCTACTAGAGGAATTGTATCGAGAAATCTATTTGGCTATTGTTGATTGGCAGTAGAGCAACTGAAATATATGATTCAACAACTGTAAAGTTCATCATCCCATGTAGCAAAAAGTGTAAAAGCACCTATAGATTGTTAGGAGGGTATACGTATGAGTACAGCTTTATTACAAGAATTGTATCAAGAAACGAGACGACTCTATATTGCAGGCAGTGAATTAGCTGTAGAAGATATACGCTTACGCAAATTGTTACCTCGCTTTCAACAGTTAGGCGAGAAAGCACCTATTTTTAAGCGTCTTGGAGATCAGATCGAAAGTATAATGGATCAGAATAATGATATTAGTAGTGCTGAACGTTTGCAGAATCTTACTTTGTTGTTATCGTCTGTGCTTCATACTCAAGGAAGTGTAACGGTTGAAGGCGATCTGAAGCCTTTAGGAGTGAATCATCCACAAGATGTAAGTCTAAGTTCACCTACAACCTATTCTTATCGCAAGTTAGCTCCTGTCGTACAAGCGTTGTCTACCACAGGTGGCGGACGTCTTGAAGTGATTGATCATGCATTCAAAGAAGCAATATTTCAAGATATTCGACTAATGCCACTTGCTATACAAGGATTATATGATGCGTATTCAGAAATTGCAGAACTGATGACTTATAAGATAGTTCCTTCTTATGGATTAGCGATTCTTCCGTATTTGAGAGATATTTTCAATCCTCAAGGAGACAAAAAAGAAGTACGTAAGCTTACAGCGATTCATACTATTGCCCAAGAGCACCAATTGGATCTACTGGATTGGTATGGCGAACTATCTCGATCTGCATCGGATGATATTCGAGCAACAGCAATTCGCTTTTTATCCGGGCATGAACAGTATGTACCGGAATGTATAGCATGGACCAAAGAGAAAAAGAAAACAGTGCGTGCATCTGCTTATTATGCACTTGCTGGTAGTGACTCCAGCGAAGCGATAGCCTGTCTTTTGACAGCATCAGCAGGTAAAGATTTGGAATATGTTGTAGAGGCTGTTCGTTATCAAGAGGTATCCACAGAATTGGAAGAACAGTTGGCGACTGTTTTTGCTAGCGATGTAGAGCAAGTTATTCAGTCAGAACATCAAGAATCTGTAGAGTACAAAGCAATCGAGAAGATAGCAGAACGCTTACTATTATTCGGCAAAATGTGGACGCATAGTCAAAATGAAACGGTTCATCAAAGCTATCAGGATATGTTGCAACATTATACGTATTTGTACAATCTGAGTGCTTCTCATCAGATTACAGATTGGCGTAATCTATTATGGGATGCGGCTCGTTATATCGAACATGTAGGCACTTCCAAAGATTTGGAATTATTATATGAAGTGTCTGAAAAAGATGCTGATTTTGTTCCATCTGCTTTCCGTCTATCGCTACAGATGTTGTCTCCAAAACAAGTGTACGATCATTATATTGGCGGTATGGTGGCTCAAATGAAAGCCAAAATTAATAAAGAAGCCAAAAAACGTCTTGGCAAAGTGGTAGCGACGATGAGACCGATGTTACTCGAAAATGCATATGAAAGTGTCTCATTAGGGTATCAAGAACAACATGTGTATACGCAAAAGATTTTGCCATTAGCTGAAGTAGAACAAAAATGGGACAAGCGGTGGTTGGAATTTGCGATGAAGCAAGATGATGTTGAACTGGTAGCCGCTCTGGCTCGCCCTGGTGTTGCAGGAGTAGAAGAATTTTTACGCCAAAAATTGCAGGAAAATCCAGAGTTTCGTAATCGTACAGCGACTCTCATTTTACGTGCTCTTGAAGAACGTCTGGGTATATCCAAAGAAGATAAACGTCAACTGATGTGGCAAGCTATCGACGATCGTCGTAATTCCAATTCATATATGTTTGAACCGTATATTATTCATTCTTTTTTAGAATTTCCTGTTGAAGATATAGAGCGATTAGAGGCTTTGTTACCAGAAAATCGAGAAGCAACGATTCCCAAGTTTAGAGGGTATGCAGCAGAACAATTAGAGTTCGTAGTCCACACATTGAAAGGGATGAAATAATGAGTACACCTGAATCTTTACAAGATACGATGAGACAGTCGGCAGAATTATTGTATGCGCACGAGTTAGAAGCGTTACGTCAACATGATAGCGGCAAAGTTCCGGCAGGCTGGCAGATGTCACCGCAATCTGTACTGACATTTATTACAGGTGGAAAAGCAGGCAAAGTAACAATTACACCTAAATATATCGGTAATCGGCGCTTGGTCGAAATGGCGATTGCTACATTAGTAACTGATCGTGCGCTATTGTTAATCGGCGAACCAGGAACAGCCAAATCGTGGTTATCTGAAAATTTGGCGGCAGCTATCTATGGTCATTCTAATCTGGTTGTACAGGGAACAGCTGGAACCAGTGAAGAACATGTACGTTATTCATGGAACTACGCGATGTTGCTTGCTAATGGCCCGACATCAGAAGCGTTGGTACAAAGTCCGATTATGCGTGCGATGGAACTTGGTGGTATAGCTCGATTCGAAGAAATATCGCGTTGCGCTTCAGAAGTGCAAGATGCATTGATATCGATTTTGTCTGAAAAAACAATCTCGGTACCCGAATTAGGTAAAGAAATGAATGCTCGCAAAGGGTTCTCGATTATTGCAACAGCGAATACACGAGATCGTGGAGTCAATGAAATGTCAGCCGCTCTCAAGCGACGTTTTAATATTATTGTGTTACCTGCTCCATCTAGTCTGGAGACCGAGATCGATATCGTACGCAAGCGTGTAGGCGAAATTGCTTCTGCTTACGATCTTCAAGCCGCTGTACCGGCAGATGAAGCGTTGCTCAAAGTCGTAACCATATTCCGCGAATTACGCAGTGGAATGACACTGGATCGCAAAGATAAATTAAAATCGCCAGCAGGGGTTATTTCTACCGCAGAAGCGATCTCATTATTAACGAATAGTATGGCTTTAGCAGCAAGCTTTGGTAGCGGTGAATTGACCGATGAAGATTTAGCCGCAGGATTGCAAGGTGCTATCGTCAAAGACGACGATAAAGATCGGATTGTCTGGAAAGAGTATCTGGATAATGTAATGAAAAAGCGGGGAGAGCAGTGGCGTGGTCTGTATCAAGCTTGTAAGGAGATGAACGAGTGAGTAGCCAGCTTGAGCTTGGTATCGGAGTGCATATTTTCGGAGTGCGTCACCTTTCCCCGGGCGGCTCCAAGCATCTATTGGACGATCTGAATCGGATCAAGCCCAAAATCGTTTTGATTGAAGGGCCTTCTGATGCCACATCAGAGATTCAGCATATTACACAGCGCAAAACAAAGCCACCGATCGCTATTCTTGCTTTTACAGAAGAATTGCCTGTACGAACAGCATTATGGCCACTAGCTTCCTATTCTCCTGAATATCAGGCGATGAAATGGGCAGCAGATCACAAAGCACAATCGTTATTTATTGATTTGCCTTCGTCAGTCATGATCGCTCTGCAAGATATACGTCGACTTGAACGACAGCAACAGATAGAATCTCCACCTGTACCAGATCCAGAGCAGACGGTTCCTCAAGCAGAAGTGTTGCCAGAATCGGTACATGAATCGCTGTATGATCGGATCGCGCAATTAGCTGGTGAAGATGATTATGATATGTATTGGGAACGGAATTATGAACATAATCTCAATGAACATGCGTATCGACAAACGATATTACAGTTTTCAGAGCAGATGCGTCAATTAACAGAAGCAGAAGAAAAAGACTCTTTTACCAATGAATATGCTTATAATGCTATTCGTGAAGCGTATATGCGCAGACAGATCAAGCAAGCGCTAGAAAGTGGATATCAACCACACGAGATTATGGTGATCTGTGGTGCGTATCATGCAGCGGCATTAAGTGATCTATCGGATACGATGACAGATCAAGAATTACAGAGTCTTCCGGTCTCTTCCACCAAGCTAACGTTGATGCCGTATTCTTATTATAAGTTGTCGTCCATGTCTGGATATGGCGCTGGAAACCATGCTCCTCATTATTATGAAATGATGTGGCAACAGATGAACCGAGGAGCATTGGAAGAATTACCTCATCTGTATTTATCTTCTGTAGCTCGCTTATTGCGTCAATCAGGTACTCATCGTTCGACTGCGGAAGTTATTGAAGCGGTACGGATGGCGCAATCTCTGTCTGCTCTGCATGGTGGTCATATTCCAGTCTTACGTGATCTGCAAGATGCAGCGCAGACGTTACTCGGACATGGTGATCTAACAGTCATTGCCGAATCGTTAGCACAGATCAATGTAGGAACAACGATCGGACAATTAGCTGAAGGGGTTAGTCAGACTCCGATTCAAGATGATCTTAATCGCTTGTTACATCAATTAAAGTTAACAAAATACAAAACAACGATTGCTCAAGATTTGATGCTTGATTTGCGTGAAAATCGACGTGTTCAATCTAAAGAAGCGGCTTTTCTGGATCTGCATCGTTCCTTTTTATTTCACCGCTTGCGTTTGTTAAATATTCAGTTTGTACATCAGCAACAGACTGGGCAAGATCAAGCTACATGGGCAGAGCGCTGGGTAATACAATGGTCGCCCGAAGTAGAAATTCAAGTAGTAGAATCGACTTTGCTTGGAGAAACAGTTGAAATTGCGGCGGCTTATGTTTTACAGCAAAAGTTAGATCGTTGTTCTACGATTGCCGAAGCCTCTGACCTGATCTTAATTGCTTGTGAGAGTGGAATGGTCTCGCAGTTAGAAAATGGTCGTCAGACCTTGCAACAATTAGCTGTTGACAATCAAGATGTGATACAGATTACGCTGGCGGCGAGAAGCTTATCCAAAATTATTCAGTATGGTGATATCCGTCGTATAGATACTACACCTTTGATTCCATTGCTAGAACAGTTATTTAAGCGTGCTTCTTTATTTCTGGTGAGTAGTTGTCAATGTAATGATGATGTAGCCCATGAAATGATGAAGTCAATCAGTGAATTGCATACGATTGGACTTGATCATATCGAGCAATTGGATTATGAGCTGTGGTTACAACAACTGACAGAAGTGATGGAACGAGACGATCTGAATGCTAAATTATCTGGATTTGCTTGTTCTCTATTAATTGAGCGTAATCAGGTATCTGCTACCCAATTAGCTGCTGAAGTCTCACGCCGATTATCTCCTGGTGTTCCTGCTGATCTGGGAGCAGGTTGGTTTGAAGGATTATCCAGTCGTAATCGTTATATGTTATTATCGCGTGCAAGCTTATGGGAACAGTTACATCAATATATCGAATCTTTAGAAGATGATGATTTTATACGTGCACTGGTCTTTTTAAGACGTGCTTTCAGTACTTTTTCGCCGTCAGAAAAAAATATGATTGCTGAGTTATTAGGAGAATTATGGGGCGTGAATGCCGAACAAGCTGCTGAAATCCTGACCGAAGAATTGAAGGAGGAAGAAGCCAAAATGATCGATGACCTGAATGATTTTGAGTTCGAGGACTTTTGACGATGACTCCTACTCATGATGAACAGAAAAGATTGTCCCGTTGGCGATTGATTCTAGGAGCTGAAGCAGAGCAACAGTTAGAACGCCAGACTTCTAGCGAAATCGAAGGAATAACACTGACAGAAGAAGAACAGATTATGGATCAAGCATTAGCAGCCATTTATGATGATACTTCAGGTCAGGAAGCGCAGTCAGGTAACAACCGAAATGGTGGCAAAGGCGCAGGCAAAGGGCCCTCTTCACCGACATTAACACGCTGGCTGGGAGATGTACGTACTTTTTTTCCAGAAGATGTTGTATCTATTATTCAAAATGATGCGATGGAACGTAAAGGGTGGAAGCAGCTATTATTTGAACCGGAAGTGTTAGCTCAGGTCAAACCTGATATTACACTTGTCGGCACTCTTATGGCACTCAAAGGCAAAATTCCAGAGAAGACCAAAGAAACGGCACGTTTACTTATTCAATCGGTAGTGGATGATTTGGTCAAACGATTGGAACAAGATATGCGCCGTGCAGTAACAGGGGCGCTAAATCGCAGGCAACATTCTCCCTTGCCTTCATTAAGCGGAATCGATTGGAAGCGAACGATTCAACGTAACCTCAAGCATTATAATCAGGAGCGTCGTCAGATTATTCCTGAAAAGTTTTATTATTTTGATCGAGCACGTCGTAGTCACGAATGGAAAGTGATTATTGATATTGATCAGAGTGGATCTATGGCAGATTCGATTATTTGGGCTTCAGTAACCGCTTCTATTTTTGCTAGTATGCCTGCTCTGGATACAAGAGTAGTCGCTTTTGACACCAGTGTTGTTGATCTCACTGAACAATGCAACAATGATCCGGTAGATATGTTGTTCGGGATACAGCTAGGTGGAGGAACCAATATTGATAAGTCTGTTGCTTATTGTGAACAATTTATCGAAGAACCCAAAAAGACATTGTTTATTTTGATCTCTGATCTATATGAAGGTGGTAGTCAGGCACGCCTAATTCGCCGTATGCGTGAACTGAAAGAAGCAGGTGTCAAAACATTATGTCTATTAGCTTTATCAGATGAAGGTAAGCCTTTTTATGATAAGCAATTAGCACAAAAATTTACCCGTGATGGTACGCCGAGCTTTGCTTGCACACCAGCACTACTCCCTGCACTGGTTGAAGGTGCTCTTAAAGGTCAAGATTTGAGTGATCTAGTGAAACGTTTGGGGATTGCTATCGACTAATATACAGCTTGATTTTGATGCATATATATTTACAACTGGTATAGAGCAAAGATTAAGCAAAATCAGGGAGTTGTGATCAATGAAGTCTATTTTTCTTATTCGTCATTGTCAGGCAGAAGGGCAAGCACCTGATGCACAGTTAACTACGCTCGGACAAGAACAGTCGATGTATTTAGCTGATTTTTTAAATGATTTTTCGATCGATTATATTGTATCTAGCCCTTATGAACGAGCTTATCGCACGATCGAACCGCTTGCTAGTAGAAGATCATTATCAATTCATACAGATATTGATCTACAAGAACGAGTATTGTCTCAAGAAAATCTACCCGATTGGTTAGAAAAGCTCAGATTAACATTTGATGATCTGGATCTGTGTTATACCGGTGGGGAATCGAGCCGGCAAGCGATGGATCGAGGGATAGCTGTACTTGATAAAGCGATACGTACTGATGCGAAGCAGATTGCAGTGGTCTCGCATGGTAATTTGATCTCCCTATTGCTTAAATATTATGACGAGCAGATTCAATTCGAACACTGGCAAGCTTTGTCTAATCCTGATGTGTATCAATTGGTATTTGATGATAAATATCAGTTGATTCGTATGCAGCGGATCTGGCAATAAATGAAGAGTTCGACAGCACCAAAAGATAAAGTATTCGTGGAGTTGAACCATCCCTTATGCTATGATGAGACTGAGGTGAACACAATGAGTACAGAACAAGAACACAATGAAGTAACAGAAGAATCCAAGCAAGCACAAAAAGTCAGCCAGGCTGAAGCAGCAAAACGTTTGTTGGCGATGAAAAAGCAAGCCAACCAACCAGGTAAAGGTTCTAATAATGGATTTGACGGCGGCGGTAAAAAGATGAAAAGCCAGATGACCAAAAAAGTAAATAACCAACGTAAGAAAATGGGAACCTAAGCACACATTTATACCAGTGCTACCCGATGCAATTACCAAAGCTGTATAACCAAAACAATCTTATCTCTTGAAGTAAACCTATTCAGTCGATACTGAGTAGGTTTATTTTTTTTATCTATTTTGTATATCTGTTTTATATGTAAGGTAGTTATCCGCATCATTGGAAATAGTGTGATACGAATCGTATTGTTACTACAGCCAGTTAATGCTTCTAGTGATCGCTACAAACTACTGATTCTTCTATTTAAAAGGGATCGGTTTTTGCTTTATTTCGCTTCATGTTATGATGGAAGAAGAGCATGAACAGAAGCGGAGGACAGCAAGGCATGAAGAATTTACTGGTAACCGGTTATCGTGCGCATGAGCTGAATATTTTTGGACAAAAGCATGAAGGTATTCCTTTTATTCAGCAAGCATTGCGTAGCAAATTAATTCCATTGATCGAAGAAGGATTGGAATGGGTGATTACGCCGGGGCAGTACGGTGTAGATTTGTGGGCATGTGAAGTGGTGATTGCACTCAAAGAACAATATCCTCAATTACGATTATCGATTATTTCAGCATTTGCCAATCCAGAAGAAAAGTGGAGTGAAGATAAAAAGACCTATTATGAAGAGATTTGTAAAGGGGTCGACTATTATGGTCTGGTGAGCAAGCAGCCCTATCAAGGGATTTGGCAATTTACTGCTCGGGATGATTTGTTATTTCGCAAAACAGACGGTATTTTGTTAGTTTATGATGAAGATGGAGGCGAGGGTAGCCCTCGATTTTTTAAAGAAAAAGCGTTAAAAAAACAGCAGTCTGATGGATATGTATATATCAGTATCAGTTCGGAAGATATTCAAAGTATCGCAGATGAACAGCAACTCGATCAGCAATTAGAAGAATCGTTTACAGAATCGCCGACTGATATGATCGATGCAACCAATCCGAATATTGATCCTTTTGAAGAGATTTGACCGATTCGGAAAAAAGTAGGTAAAAAGGAGGAGTGAAGCATGATTGGTATCAGCGCGTGTCTGACCGGTATTGCCTGTAGATATGATGGAAGAAGCAACCTCGTACAACCGTTAGATCAACTGATTCAGCAAGGCAAAGCAGTAGCTTTTTGCCCTGAAGTGTTAGGTGGTCTGACTACACCACGCGAACCAGCAGAGATTGTAGGGGGAACAGCCGAAGATGTGTGGTTAGGCAATGCGAAAGTGATCACGATTTCAGGCAAAGATGTAACTGAATCGTTTCAAGCAGGAGCCAAAAGAGCATTGGAACAGGCGCAACAAGCGAAAATTACTGTTGCAGTGCTAAAAGCCAATAGTCCTTCGTGCGGAAGTCAGATGGTCTATGATGGTACATTTAGCGGTAATAAAATCATTGGTTCCGGTCTAACCGCAGTTCTTTTTCGGCAAAATAATATTCAAGTAGTCGATGAGCATACCTGTGGTTTTTTGTTAGAGGAAAATAAGCTACTGTAGTCTTGCTTCAGTAAAACAAGATTAGATCAACACAGATATGATGAACAACCCTATCTTGTAATATAAAAAAAGATCATGTTATACACTCTACGCTAGATACCATTAGTGGATCTCTTCATGTAGGTTAGGGTGTATTCACATGATCTTTTTTATCAAAATAGGATACGTGCAGTCGCTTTTGAACAAATGAAATTGATGATTAGCTAGATATTCATTTTCAATAGATATCCATAAGTAAATCTCAATACATGGTATCGATTAGCTTATTTCTATAAACCGCATAAATATCCACATGTAAGGATCTATATGGTAGAAAAGCGTCAGTTGTAGAGGTAGAAAGCGATAATGATCGATTACTGTAAAGGAGCAGGAGCGATAAACCAGTGGCGTTGCGGCAATTGGCTTACTTGTTCACGATTGATTTCCAGATTCGTTGCTAGCACATCATCCGGTGTACTAGAGATCCATTTGGTCAGATCTATCGTCTCGTGTTGTCCATTGTTGAATCCGACTAAGATTCGGCAGACTTCTGTTCCATTATTGTAAATATAGTGCCCTGCACCTTCAGGTACATAACCTACATCGCCTGCTTCAAATTGATCTTCGATCAGTTCTCCTTTTCCTAGAAAAACAGCCATTCGTGCTGTGCCACTTATATAATATTGCCATTCATCGGTATTGGGATGCCAGTGCATTTCTCGTAAAGCGCCCGGTTGAATCTCGATAATAGCCCCTGTCATATTTGTAGAAATAGGGAATAGACGTGCCGAAGCTACCCGTTCTGTACCTCCACCGGGAACACGCTTAGGATCTTGAGCCATAAGTGGATAGCGATGCATACTGGTAAGCCCTGTCGTACTACGTGCTGTAGCATCTAGAGTCGAATCATCCGGTACAGGTCCAGAGGCGAAATAAGACTCTTGTGTCGGTAATTGCTGTGCTTCTGCAATCGAAATGCCCAAATTTTGAGCAACCAACTCGATAGGAGTCTGCGCAATAAAGTCTGTAATACTAAAGGTATGTTTTTCGGTAAACGTACCATTGTTCATAATCTGAATAATATGACATTCGTCTGTTCCAATCCCTTGAATCGAATGCCCATATCCTTTGGGAAAATACCATACATCTCCACTGTTAAAGTTATCTATGTACGTTGTACCATCAGGATGCAAAACTGTTGTGCGACAACTTCCGCTGACTACATATCCCCATTCCGAAGCATTGGTATGCCAGTGTAATTCTCTCAACGTGCCTGGAGCTAGTCGCAACGATACACCTGTCATTGCTGTCGATACAGGAAAGTCGTTCACCGAGACTTCGCGCATTGTACCACCGCTATGTTTATAAGCTGTTTGTTGTTCAAGCCTGTATTTGAATGTTTTTGTCATAATAACCCTCCATTGCTTATATGATTCATTTGCTAAGTTAATTTGTATTTTGTCATAGCCACTCTTTTTTGCCCATGGAACTATAAGCCCATCTCTAGCTCCAAATAGACGATTTCCTCTCCAAACCAACCTATTCTAATGACCAATTTGATAAAAAGATGATATGTTAGGCAAATGAACTACTGTTCGAACTCTTCTATATTCCGATTGAAAATATCTATAAGTAAAACAGTTGATAGATCATAGTTAACAAGGTATGATTTGGCAACAGCTTAATTCTGACTTAACTAATCAGATTTATTGGTATTAAAAAATAATAGTCATTATACGTCCTGGATAGAGCCCTAATAGAAAGGAAGGAAGACATGCTGTATTACGTGATTCGTAGACTCGGTATTGCGATTCCTGTACTGCTGGGCATTACAATTTTGAATTTTATTATTATCAATCTTGCACCAGGTAATCCAGCAGAGTTGTTACTTGATCCGAATACCAGTCAGGCGATGATTGATGCGAAAAAAGAGCGATTAGGATTAGATCAACCTTTTTATATTCAATATTGGATATGGCTGGTGAGCCTTCTGCAAGGCAATATGGGATATTCATATAGTTCATTTGCACCTGTATCTCAATTGATTAGCGAGCGTATTGGCCCTACATTGTTACTTACTTTTGTTTCTTTGATTGTGAGTATTATGATTTCGATTCCAATCGGCATTTTTAGCGCCGTGAAGCGCAATAGTCGTTGGGATTACATCATTACAGGTTTGGCTTTTGTAGGCACATCATTACCGCAATTTTTTTTAGGATTAGCGCTTATTTATTGGTTTGCTTTGAAGTTACAATGGCTACCTACAGGAGGGATTGAACCATTAGAAGGAGGAGATTTGACACAAAGAGTCATACATATGATTCTGCCTGTAACTGTGTTATCCGTAGCGATTATAGGCAAAAAAGTACGATATGTTCGTGCCAGTATGTTAGATGTGCTCAAACAAGATTATTTGCAGACTGCACGAGCAAAAGGGTTATCCGGTTATATTGTGATCTATCGTCATGCGCTTCGTAATGCACTGATCCCGATCATTACGGTTTTTGGTATGGAAGTTCCATTGTTATTGGGAGGCAGTGTAATTGTAGAGCAAGTTTTTCAGTGGCCGGGGATTGGACAGTTAACGATCCAGTCGGTTTTATCACGCGACTATCCTGTCATTATGGGCTTGAATTTGGTCGCTGCATTGATTGTATTGATCGTGAATCTATTTACTGATTTGTTATATCGTTGGGTCGATCCTCGTGTGCAGTATGAATAACGTATAGAGAACATATAACATGGGCAAGATAGAACACAGGTATAGGAAGGAGGAGAACTATTGTTTCTCTGGCAAAAAGGGCTAAAGGCAGAAGGAGATCGCTTCAAAGCCTATTGGAAAGAGTCGATGCAACCAGGAAATGAAAGGTATAGTGTACAGATTTGGTATCGATTTGCTCAACACAAATTAGCGTTGTTAGGTCTACTGGTTACGTTGCTATTAATCATCATCAGTATCATCGCTCCGTGGATAGCTCCTTATAATCCCAGTCTGGTCATGGATCAATTCTCTGCTCCCCCTTCAGCTAACCACTGGTTAGGCACAGATCAGGTTGGAAGAGATGTGCTCAGCCGCTTAATTTATGCTACTCGCATATCAATGATTGTTGGGTTTGGAGCTGTGGCTATCTATGTGACGATTGGAACAGTGATAGGCTTAGTCGCAGGTTATTTTGGGGGTTGGATCGATATGATTGTGATGCGGGTAACAGATGTCGTCATGTCTTTTCCCTATCTAATTATTATTCTGGTCGTTGTAAGTGTACTCGGTTCAGGATTAGGAACCATTGTATTAGTAATCTCCTTGTTCTCATGGCCTACTGTTGCAAGATTGGTTAGAGGCAGTGTAATGACTATTCGGCATCTGGATTATATACAAGCAAGTATCGTAATGGGGATGGGCAAAACACGTATTTTGTTTCGGCAAATTTTACCCAATACATTGGGACCTATTATTGTAAATGCCACATTTGGTGTAGCTGGAGCTATTTTGAGTGAGGCAGGACTTAGCTTTCTAGGTATGGGAATTCAGCCGCCAATTCCTAGTTGGGGCAATATGTTAACCGATGCACAGTCATTCAGCTTGCTGACTGATCAACCGTGGTTATGGTTGCCCGCAGGCATCATGTTATTGATTACTGTATTGGCGATTAACTTTGTTGGTGATGGATTACGCGATGCTTTTGATCCTAAATAATATACAGTCTAACAAGGAGGATAGGTTATGAAAATGAGATACCGCGCTACATTAGCTACAATGATCGTTGCTGTACTATTGGTGCTATCTGCATGTGGAGCAACAAATAACAGCACCCAAATCGCTTCTACCCAAGGAGCTACAGCCGCTTCAGAGGGCGGTAAAACAGTCACTATTGGTATCGTCAATTCACCTGTAACGCTTAACCAGATCAACGATCAGGGGGATTCAGCTTCAACGACAATTCAGCATTTGATCAATGATTCTTTATTAGACGTAGATGATCAATTAAAATTCACCCCCAAATTAGCAGATTCAATCGATACAACGGATCATCAAAATTATACCGTTCATTTGAATAAAGATGCAAAATGGAGCGATGGACAACCTTTTACGACCAAAGATGTAGAGTTCACCTTATTAACAGCGCTTAATCCGCAAGTCGAAACGACACTACGTCTCTTTTTTATCGAAGGCTTAGATGATACGGGTAAATTAAAAGAAGGTCAGAACAAGATCACAGGCTTAACGATTGTCGATGATCATACCTTCAAAATTAAAACCAAAGCACCGATTGATCCTGATATCTTTAATGAAAGTTTTGCTTCCAAAATTTACTTTTTACCTGAACATATTCTCAAAGATGTAGCGCCTGATCAGCTAGCTACGAATGAATATTTTCAAAAACCAGAAGTAACTATAGGTCCTTTCAAATTTGCCAAATTCCTCAAAGATCAATATTTTCAAGTGGTCAAAAATGATCAATACTATCGTTCAGTTCCTAAGCTAGATCAGATTTTTGTAAAAGTATTACCTGCTACTAATTTGGTTGCTCAGTTGCAGACAGGTGAGATTCAGATGAACTCGCTACCTGTAGGACTGATTCCAATCACTGAATATGATAAAGTCAAAAGCTTACCGGATATCAATCTAACGTCCAGTCAGACGACAGAGCCGGTAGAAATCTTTTTCAATACCGAGACAATTCAGAATCCTAAAGTTCGTCAAGCGATAGCCTATGCGCTGAATCGGCAACAAATTGTTACACAGTTGCTTAAAGGACAAGCAGAATTAATCGATGGTTCGATTCCAAGTAGTAATCAATATGCGGCTACCGATATTCCTAAATACACCTATGACCCTGCCAAAGCACAAGCCTTGTTACAAGAAGCAGGATGGGATGCTAATCAGACGCTTCGTTTCCTTGTGCCTGTTGGTAATAAAGTACGTGAGCAAGCAGCCGATATTTTGGAGCAAAATTTGGAAGCTGTAGGCATCAAAGTAGATATTCAAAAGTTCGATTTTCCAACATTGATGCAAAAAACAGACAGCAAAGATTATGATATAACTATCTTTACACGCGATTATTACGTAGACCCAAGCCGTTATTTTAATATGTTTGAATCCGATAATGCCAATAATATTGTTGGGTATAGAAATCCGAAGTTAGATCAATTATTAAAAGACGGTCGTGCAGAATCAGACCCTGCCAAGCGCAAAATCATTTACCATCAAGTGCAAGAAATTCTACATGAAGATGTTCCTTCCCTTGGGGTATATTCGGAGAAACGTCTACAAGCTGTATCGAAAAAAGTAAAAGTGGGACAGCCACTGAATATAGGAATGTTTAATCACGTAAATGAATGGGATAGCCAATAAAATAAATTAGAAAGAGCTACTGATTTTGATCAGTAGCTCTTTTTGTGCTTTATGTTGATTTTTACAAAGTTACAATGTAGTGATTTGGATCACTACATGTATTCGATAAGATCAATATACTGAATATAATCAATAAATTTTAGATATTAAAGATTGTTTTATATATAACATACTCATGGCATAAACCACATACAGGTACGTATTCAAAAAAGGGGGATTTTGATATGACAGCAACAAGAGAACGACTGATTCTAATCGGTAACGGGATGGCAGGGGTTGCCACGTTAGAACAAATTATCAAATTAGGCGGGCAATACGATATTACGGTATTCGGTAGCGAGCCACATCCAAACTACAATCGGATTATGTTGTCTTATGTACTGGAAGGCACGCAGACGATTGACGATATTATTTTGAATAGTCATGAATGGTATGAGCAAAATCAAATCACATTGCATACAGGTACAACAGTCACTCGTATCGATGCTGAGCAACAAATGATCCACACGGATAATGGGATGATGGTTCCTTATGACAAAGTGATTATCGCGACAGGATCACAATCGTTTATTTTGCCTATACCGGGTCATGATAAGCAAGGGGTTGTCGGTTTCCGTGATATTGCGGATTGTCATCAAATGATCGATGCCGCGGCACATTACCCGCAAGCCGCAGTGATTGGTGGAGGATTGTTAGGCTTAGAAGCAGCTAAAGGATTAGTTAGTCTAGGAATGGATGTTACTGTTGTTCATTTGATGGATGATCTGATGGAACGTCAACTCGATTCTGTAGCCGCATCGATGTTACGCAAAGAATTAGAACGTCAAGGAATCAAATTCCTGATGGGTACCCAGACTGTAGAGTTGCTAGGTGGAGAGCGAGTAGAACAATTATTGTTCAAAGATGGCACAACATTGCCTGCTCAATTCGTAGTGATGGCAGCCGGAATCAAGCCTAATATTGCTGTAGCTACACAAAGTGATATTAAGACAGGTCGGGGCATTATCGTTAATGACTATTTGCAGACATCGGTAGATCATATTTATGCGGTCGGTGAATGTGTACAACATAGAGAAAACTGTTATGGATTAGTTGCTCCTTTATTTGAACAAGGTATGATTTTGGCGAAACATTTATGTGGTATCGATACCCGGCCGTATGAAGGTTCTGTCGTATCAACCAAGCTTAAAATTTCAGGTGTTGATGTATTTTCCGCAGGCGTATTTATTGAAAATGAACACCAATCAGTGATTACAGCACGTGATGATTGGAAACGTACGTATAAAAAAATCATTTTAGAAGACCAGACAATTGTCGGTGCTGTTCTATTCGGCGATATTACAGATGCAGCTCCATTGCAAAAATTAATTCGTGATAGCGCACCGATGACCGATGAATTATATGCAGAATTGATGGGTACAGGCGGATGCGATCATAGCAAAAAGAAATCGTCTGTCGATACGATGGCAGATAGCGAAATTGTCTGTGGTTGTAACGGTGTAACCAAGCTTGATATTGTAAGTGCTATTCAAGAAAAAGGATTAACTACTGTCGATGAGATCAAAGCATGTACAGGAGCTAGTCGTTCATGTGGCGGTTGTAAGCCGGTTGTAGAACAGATTCTACAGTATGTATTAGGTGATGGAGCCACTATTGGAGCCAGTCAAGGAATGTGTAGCTGTACACCGCTTAGTCGTGATGAAGTCGTAGCAGGTATCCAAGCAAAAGGGCTCAAAACGATCAAAGAAGTCATGAATGTACTGGAGTGGAAGCAACCGGAAGGCTGTTCAAAATGTCGTCCTGCGATCAATTACTATCTAGGTATGCTTGATCCAGAACAATATCAAGATGAGAAATCGTCCCGTTTTGTCAATGAACGGATGAACGCTAATATTCAAAAAGACGGTACGTATACAGTGGTTCCTCGTATGTATGGCGGAGTAACCATACCGGAAGAGTTAAAACGCATCGCAGATGTATCGGTCAAATACAATGTACAAGCAGTGAAAATGACCGGTGGACAACGGATCGACTTAATCGGTGTAGTCAAAGAAGATTTGCCAAAAGTGTGGGAAGAATTAGATATGCCTTCTGGTTACGCGTATGCCAAATCATTACGAACAGTCAAAACATGTGTAGGCGCTCAATATTGCCGCTTTGGTACACAGGATTCGATGGGCATGGGAGCAGATCTAGAACGTCGTTTTGAACGCTTGGATTTCCCTGCCAAATTCAAAATGGCAGTTAACGGTTGTCCTCGTAACTGTGCAGAATCGTGTACCAAAGATATCGGTATTGTCGGCAATGATGGGGGTTGGGAAATCTTTATTGGGGGTAATGGAGGAATCAAAGCTCGTCTGGCAGATTCGTTATGCAAAGTCAAAACCGATCAAGAATTGATCGATCTATGCGGAGCGATTATTCAGTATTACCGCGAAACAGGTAAATATTTAGAAAGAACATCTGAATGGGTAGAGCGTATCGGCTTACCCGCTATCTATGAAGCTGTAGTGAACAATGTAGAGAATCGTCAGCAATTAATCGAACGTGTGAATCTTGCGCTTGCTCAGGTGGAAGATCCGTGGCAAAAAGTGATTAACGATACTGCTACTCGTGAAGCTCTTTTTCATAAAATGGAAGTCTAAAGGAGAAAAAGTATAATGAATAACACGCACACATTTTATCCAATCGGATCAATCGATCAATTTTTGCCACAGATCGGACGAGTTGTACAATTGCAACAGGTAGAGCTAGCAATTTTCCGTACCTCGAATGAAGAAGTATTTGCCCTTGAAAATAAAAGTCCTCATCCCAAAGGTGGGCCGATTGCAGAAGGAATCGTATCCGGGCATATCTTGTATGATCCGCTGTATGATTGGCAAATTGATCTACGAACAGGAAGTGTACAAGCACCGGACGAAGGACAGGTAACAGTATTTCCTACCAAAGTAGAAGCAGGCAAAGTATGGGTGCAGTACTCCTATTAATTCGGTCATCAGCATATGAGTAACAAAAGAAGCCTCTAGCATATAGAGGCTTCTTTTTGGTGTCTTATTATAGGGAAAAAGAGAACTATCCAAAGAAATTATCAGAAAATGGAAGTCATTTTTTCAGAATAGGGTAATGTCTTTAGAGCAAGACTTAGAATATGACCAAAGTACAACGGTAAATTATGCGTAATCAATAGCAATACACAGGAGGAAAATATAATGTCAGTAACCAATATTACGTTAGGTCAATATATGTTAGATTGTCTCAAGCGCGAAGGATTAACCGAAGTGTTCGGTATCCCTGGTGACTATAATTTTACTTTGTTAGATACGTTAGAAGAATATGAAGGGCTTGAATTTATCACCGGACGCAATGAGCTAAATGCTGGATATGCCGCAGATAGTTACGCTAGAATCAAAGGTCTTTCTGCACTGATTACTACATTTGGTGTCGGAGAAATGAGCGCATGTAATGCTATTGCTGGTGCTTACAGCGAAAGTGTACCGATTATTCATATTGTAGGTGCTCCCAAATCTCAAGCACAACAAGATCATCAATTGATGCATCATAGCTTACTGGATGGCAATTACGATGTGTTCCGTCAAGCGTATGAGCCGATTACAGCGTATAATGCAGTGATCACACCAGAGAATGCAATGATCGAGATACCTCAAGCTATTCATACTGCGAAAACAACCAAGAAGCCGGTCTATCTAGTAGTTGCTTTGGATCATGTGTTAGAACCGATTACAACGCATATTGAGCCTTCTTTTCAAACATCGACTCATTCCAATTCACTTCAAGCAGCCATAAAGCATGCAGAGCAGTTAATCCAATCCTCTAACAATGGTGTTTTATTATCTGATAGCCCTGTTCTTCGTTACCAGTTGCAATTATCGGTACAACAAGTAGCAGAGAATCTGAATATACCTGCGGCTTCGATGATGATGGGGAAAAGTGGATTCGATGAACGGCATCCGCATTATATCGGTATGTATGGAGGCACATTCGGTAGTGAAGAAGTACGTAGTACGATAGAAAATGCAGATTTTGTAATTGCGGCAGGCTTAATCTGGTCAGACCTCAATACAGCCAATTTTACAGCTGAATTGGATTTCCAAAAAGTCATTAATATTCAACCGGATCAAGTCAAAATTGGCGAGTCTGTGTATCCTAATATTGTTGCAAAAGATATGTTAGAAGCGCTTGCTCAACTGGATTGGAGAAGTCAGGCAGAGATTAATGTTACAGAATTTCCATATGATACAGAACAGTTATTATCTGCGGACAAAGACCAACCGTTACAAGCAGGCAATTACTACCCGCGTTTTCAACAGTTATTAGCGGCAAATGATATCGTAATTGCAGAGACAGGTACATTTACGTATGGGATTTCTCAGCTTCAATTGCCAGAAGGAGCAACGTATATCGGGCAAGCAGGCTGGCAAAGTATCGGTTATGCTACTCCAGCGGCATTTGGCGCATGTATAGCGGCTCCTCAGCGTCGGGTGTTGTTATTTACAGGAGATGGTTCATTACAATTAACGGTTCAAGAGATCAGTTCAATGTTAGAACAAGGATGCAAACCGATTATTTTCGTCCTCAATAATAAAGGTTATACGATTGAAAAGTATTTGAATGTCAAAGTAGATATTGATAAGCAAGTATACAATGATATTCCTAGATGGCACTATACCAAATTGATCGAAGCGTTCGGTGGAGATGCGTATACAATGCAAGTGCATACCAATCAACAACTAGATCAAGCGATTCAAGAAGCAGAACAACAACAGAATCAGAAGTTATGCTTGATTGAAATGATGATTGAAGATCCAATGGATGCACCGAAATATCTACGCAAAACGCGCGAATTTTTACAAAAACAAGAACAGCAACAATAATATCTAGAGTCACAATAAATATCTCTAGCGATAAAATATGTTCAATACAGCGATGCCAACATCTTCTCTATATATAGAGAGGATGTTTTTTTGTTTAAATAAAGCAGAATGGGAGAACAAATGAATATTTAATGATCTTATTGAGAAAAATAGTGACACAGCATATAACATTCCTTATAATATAGCAGAAGTATTGAGTATAACAGCTTCTCTATAGTTGTATTACACTTTGAATCAAAAGTTCTCATCGGACCGGCTATGAGATGAGGAGGGGACGACGATGATTTCGCTGGAAAGCGTGAGCAAATATTTTGGCAAGATGGGGAACAGTAATGCCGCAGTGCAAGAGGTGAGTCTGCATATCGAACGTGGAACGATTCATGGCATTATTGGAAGCAGTGGAGCAGGCAAATCTACATTGCTTCGTATGATGAATGTATTGGAATGTCCTGATCGAGGTGTAGTTACTGTGAACGGTAAGCGTTTAACTACAATGACAGATCATCAATTGCGCCTAGCCAGACAACAGATTGGTATGGTATTTCAGCAATTCAATCTGGTTCACAATCGAACCGTGAGCAAAAATATCGAAATTCCGCTTGAACTTGCTGGCGTACCGAAGTCGCAAAGGCAACAACGTGTGTACGAATGTCTGGAACTGGTAGGCTTATTGGATAAAGGCAGTGATTATCCTGCACAGCTCAGTGGTGGACAGAAACAGCGTGTCGGAATTGCCAGAGCGATTGCTAATCATCCGCAAGTGCTACTGTGTGATGAACCTACATCTGCTCTTGATCCCAAAACAACTTCCGGTATTCTGGATGTACTCAGACAGATTAATCAGCAATTAGGCGTAACGATAGTAATTGTCACCCATGAGATGGATGTGGTACGTAGTCTATGTGATACTGTGTCTGTGATGGAAAATGGGATCATCACCGAAAGCTTTTCACGTGCGCAAGATGGCTTTACAGCATCTCCTGCCTATACTTTATCTTATCGTGAGCAATTGCTCGGGTATAAGGAGGAGAACTAATGGATCAAGATCGTACTTTTAGCGAAATGCTTGATCTATATCAATCACAGATTTGGTCAGCGATCGGTGAAACGTTCTCTATGGTAGGCATTTCATTATTAGCCGCTATACTGTTTGGCTTACCGTTAGGAACGATGTTGTATTTATGCAAAAAAGGTCAATTATACGAAAATACGTATGTAGCAGCCGTACTGAATACACTGGTCAATGTGATTCGTTCGTTTCCATTTTTGCTACTGGTGGTGTTTTTGATTCCTTTTACACGTCTGGTGGTAGGCACAGCGATTGGAACAGAAGCGGCTTCTGTACCGTTATCAATTATAGCGATTGCTTATTATTCACGTTTAGTTGAACAGTCTTTATTGGATGTACCACGAGGAGTTGTCGAATCTGCACAATCCATGGGTGCATCCAGATGGCAGATCATTTTCAAATTTTTATATGTAGAAGCACGATCAGGTCTGGTATTGGGACTGACCACTTCAACGATTAGCTTTATTTCATATTCTACTGTTGTTGGTATTGTTGGCGGTGGTGGGATTGGAGATTTTGCGATTCGTTACGGATATCAGCGGTTTGAGACTGATGTGATGGTCTATATGATTATTTTGATGATTATTTTGGTACAGGCTGTACAGTTTGTAGGAAGTACGATTGCTAGAGTATTGGATAAACGCTAGATGATATTTGGATATTATATATGTAATGGAGGCTAACTTTAACTATGAACAACGTGTTAACGACTCGCAAATCAATCATGATCTTGATGTTCGCTATGATGCTTTTATTAGCAGCATGTGGTCAGAAGCAAGAAACAACAACGACATCTAACGATGCGGCTACAGCTACAGAAGGTACATCTACAGAAACGACACTCAAAATTGCAACTTTGATTCCACCAATGACTGAAATTTTGGATGTTGTCAAACCATTGCTTAAAGAAGATGGTATTAATCTTGATGTGATCGTATTGTCTGATAATATTCAGCCTAATGATGCTTTAGCTAATAAAGAAGTCGATGCTAACTTTTTCCAACATGCTCCTTATATGAAGCAATACAATGAAAGTAAAGGTGCAAATCTAGTCGCAATTCAACCTATTTATAATGCGATCTATGGTGCGTATTCTAAAAATTATAAAGACATTAACGCTTTACCTGAAGGAGCAACAATCGCGATAGCAAATGATCCTTCAAATATCGGTCGTTCATTACAAATGTTTGCTCAAGCGGGTATGATTACACTCAAAGACGGTGTAGGCATGAACGCAATTCAAGCCGATATTACATCCAATCCCAAAAACTTTAAATTCAAAGAAGTCGATCTATTGATGTTAGCACGTATGTATGATGAAGCAGATCTAGTCGCAATGACACCTGCTTATGCGAAGCCTCTGAACTTGACGCCTGTCAAAGACGCATTGGTTACAGAGAAAGAAGATTCTACATTTGCGATTAATCTAGTAGCTCGTGAAGATAACAAAGATTCAGAAGCCATTCAGAAATTGAAAGCACGTATGGCAGGGCCTGAAGTGAAGAAATTTTTGCAAGAGAAATATGCAGATATCGCTGTACCTGCTTTTTAAGCATATGTAGGAATAATTAAGATAACTAGAAAGAACCTGTATCGCTCTATCAAGAGAGATGTACAGGTTCTTTTTTGGTTAACTCTGGATGATGAGTGTCTGTTTGTTGAATAGCTTGTGGTAAACGTTCTATATTATGCTTCTTTTTTGTTTTCCAATACGGTCTCCAAGTCCATTCCGAGACGACTACACCGAGTAGAACAACGCCAGCACCGATATATCCTTGAATAGATAACACTTCATGTTCAAAAAGAAAAGCGAATAAAGCGGCAAAAACAGGCTCCATACAGAAAATCAGCCCGGTACGTGTAGGCGTAGTGTACTTTTGCGCGACAGGTTGAATAATAAAACCAAAAGCACTGCATACTACACTCAAAGCCAGCACAGCGATCCAACCATTAAGCGTATAAGGAAGATGTGGAGATTCGAATATAAACGAAAAGATCAATCCATACAATCCAGCAAACCCAAGCTGGCAAATACCTAGATTCAGTGTACTGCGTACAATCTTAGCGGCAGCACTGGTAAGCAAAATATACACAGCATAGCAGATCGATGCCAAAATGCACAAAAGATCACCGGAATGAATACCGAGAGGGCCACTTAATGTCAGTAGTCCTATACCGACAATCGCAAGCAATACACCTGCGGTCTGAGTCATACGTAGTTTCTTTTTAAATACAATAAAATGAATCAGCGGGACAAAAATAACGGTAAGACTGACTAGAAATCCAGCATTGGAAGTGGTAGTCGTTTTGAGTCCAAACATAATAAATACAAATACAGCAAACAAAGCAAGTCCTATTAGCGCACTGTATCCAAGTGTAGTCCAATCGATCCGGCGTAAATGATTAAAAAATAAAATGCCTGTCAAAATAAAAGCTAATCCAAAACGAAGAGCAATTAGATTGTATTCGGATAAAGAACCTAGCCCCATTTTCATAAATAAATACGATGATCCCCAGCATAACGTCACCAGTAAAATCAACAAGTCTGCTCTGGACTGCTTCACAATGTCCCACCTTCAAAATAACGTATTATCAAAATGTTCCAAATTCAGTATAGTAAGATTATATCCCCAAGTACACTGAATGTTTGTCATGGATCACATGAGTAAAACTAATGGATGTTGGAGACTACACCAAGAGCGGAAAATAAGGGAAGAAGGCGCACCAATGAGCATTCACAAATTTGAAGTGTTACTAAAAGTCGTTGAGCTAGGAAGTCTTACGAGAGCGGCAGAAGTGCTAGGATTTACACAATCCGGTGTAAGCCATATTATACATAGTTTGGAGACTGAATTTGGCTTTCCGTTATTGTTACGAGATCGTTCAGGTGTAAGGTTAACGGTTAATGGAGAACAGGTATTACAACCGATTACCGAAATTATGAATTGGAATGAGCAATTGAAGCAGACAGTCACATCGATTCATGGACTGGAATCAGGCACTATTCGGATGGGTACATTTACCAGCGTATCAGTACATTGGCTTCCAGGCATGATTAAATATTTTCAACAAGAGTATCCCAATATCCAATTCAAATTAGTCGAAGGAGATTATCAAGAAATCGAAGACTGGATCTCTAATGGACAGATCGACTGTGGATTTATTACGATTCCTAGTCAGGCTTCATTTGAAGTGATTCCATTAAAACAAGATCGGATGTTAGCGATTGTTCCGCTGGATCATCCACTCAGTCATCTGGAGACTTTTCCTTTAGAACAGATTGCGAATGAACCATTTATTATGCCGCGCGAAGGATCAGATTACGATGTGAGACGGCTATTGTCACGCTTTGCGATTACACCGGATATCAAATTTTCGGTCGGAGATGATTATGCGATTATTGCGATGGTCGAAAATAGTCTGGGAATTAGCATTTTGCCAGAGCTTGTTCTACAAGGACGGGATCATAAAGTAAAAATGTTAGAACTGGAATATCCGAGTTACCGTTCATTAGGATTAGCTGTACATTCCATGAAACAAGCTTCACCAGCAACTAAGCGATTTTTGGAGTATATACGAGAATGGGTAAGACGTGAAGAAAGCTAAATCAAGCTGATCAGTACATCATTATTCCTACCTAATCATAGATGAATAATGAGCGATAGAAACTGGAAGTTTTTTACCTGTAAACTGTGCTATAATAAGTCCGAACTTTATAATGTAAGCGTTATCTAAAAAAGAATGAATAGTGCAAAATCATCTTACCCACATTATTAGGAGGTATCCTTATGGCGCTCGGAACAAGTATGATCATTCGTCTGGAAATGGATAAAAAACAAGTTACATTTGGTGAAGTGGCTGCTGCGATTAGTGATGCCGGTGGAGACGTTGTAGCAATTGACGTTATTCATGCTAGCCCTGAAAGTACAACTCGCGATTTGACGGTTAATCTACCGGAGACCGTTAGAGAAAGTATTCTCAAGTCGGTTGGAGAACTAAGTGGTGTTAAAGTAGTCAACGTATCTGACCGTACGTTCCTTGCGCATTTAGGCGGTAAAATCGAAGTTCAACCTAAATTCCCGGTTAAAAACCGCGAAGATTTATCTCATGTCTATACACCGGGCGTTGCCAAAGTATGTATGGCAATACACGAAGATAAACAAAAAGCATTTTCACTAACGATCAAACGGAATATGATCGCTGTCGTATCTGACGGTACGGCTGTCTTAGGGCTTGGCGATATTGGACCTGAAGCCGCTATGCCTGTTATGGAAGGTAAAGCGATGTTGTTCAAACAGTTAGGTGGAGTCGATGCTTTTCCAATCTGTCTGGATACGAAAGACACCGAAGAAATTATTAATGCAATTAAATGGATGGCTCCTTCTTTTGGAGGAATCAACTTGGAAGATATTGCGTCACCACGTTGTTTTGAAATTGAACGTCGTTTGACAGAAGAACTAGATATCCCTGTATTCCACGATGATCAGCATGGTACAGCAGTAGTCGTTCTTGCAGGTCTATTAAATGCGCTACGCATCGTAGATAAACCGCTAGAAAATGCCAAAATTGTACTGCTTGGTGTAGGCGCAGCCGGATCAGCTTGTATCAAAATGTTATTGTCAGCAGGCGCTCATAATGTGATCGCTGTTGATCAATGTGGTGCGTTGGTATCCGGTGAAGAATATCCGCATGATATGTGGAACTGGATCGCAGAACATACGAATCCTTATCAAGAACGTGGAGGACTGACCGAAGTGATTCAAGGAGCGGATGTATTTATTGGTGTATCCCGTCCTGGATTGCTAACTGTTGAACATATTCAATCGATGGCAGAAGATCGGATCGTATTTGCAATGGCGAATCCCAATCCTGAGATTGAACCTGAACTGGCTGAGCCACATGTACGTGTATTAGCAACAGGACGAAGCGATTATCCAAACCAGATTAATAATGTTTTGTGCTTCCCGGGTATTTTTCGTGGTGCGCTAGATTGCCGGGCAAGTGTGATTAACGAAGAAATGAAAGTAGCAGCAGCGAAAGCGATCGCTTCTGTTGTAAAAGAAGATGAATTGAATGAACTATATATTATTCCTGGGGTATTTAATGAAAAAGTAGTCGAGTATGTTCGTCGTGGAGTGGTAGAAGCCGCTATCCGTACTGGAGTAGCACGTCGTACACCACCAGAATTCCGTTAAGATATTTGCTCAAGTGAGGAGGGAAGAACAACAATGCCACCGATGGAGCACAAGTCAGAGCGACCTTTTGCCAATCCGTTAACTCAGCCAATTCAGTCTTATCGTGATGCAGATTCGTATACACAGGGGACAGGGAGTCTATTCGGTCAACGTATGATGGAAGAACCGTATCGTCCTGAATTTTATGCGTATTATTACAAGCAATGGCATAACTACAGTATGGCGTATCATCAACATCCATCGACTGAAATTATGTATATGATCTCTGGACATTGCTTGATCGAATTGCAGGTACAGTCAGATACAAGCCAATCTCCAGTATCTGAGACTACAGTTCAAGTGCAATTGAAAAAAGGTCAGTTTATTGTCATCGATGCGAATGTTCCTCACCGTCTGATCGTTGAAGGAGAATCGCCTTGTCGGATGCTTAATGTAGAATTTGGCTTTGCTTCATCATCATTGCCTCTTCCTTCTCTATTTCAGATGGCTGGCGAAGAAGTAGCACTCGCTGAATTGTTATCTCAACCTCAGCATTACTTTGTGCTGTCTGATCCGGAAGAAGTCTATTATGTACTAAAGTCATTGGTATTGGAGCTGGATCAACAACATCGCTCCGGTACGATGGCGGATTTATTATTTATTCAGTTATTGGTTCGTATAGCCCGCTTGTGGCAGGAGACACAGATCAATAGTACATCGCAGACAGAATGGTATGTGAAGCGTAGTATTCAATATATTCATCAAAATTATGATCGTCCGATTCGTGTTGAACATATTGCTTCTGCGGTGAATGTTCATCCCGGTTATCTTCATCGTATTTTCAAAAAGCATATGAATACTACACCTACCGATTACTTAACTCGCTTACGAATGGAAAAAGCAGGAATGCTTTTAGGGCAGACCGATATTCCGATTCAAGAAATTGCTGATTATATCGGTGTAAGTAGCAGGCAATATTTTCATTTGCTTTTCAAAAAGCATACCGGACAGACTCCTGCGGAATACCGTGGGAATGTGGTTCGTTATGATCGGCAATATGTTGAAGAATAGCTATATTTGAAGTCTCCAGTACTTATACAGTAAGATGTTTTGCTTAGCAAAAATCACTTTTGATTGACATGGAGTCGCACTTGAGGTCTCATGTGCTTAAGTTAGGATATTAGACAACAAATCGATAAAGTAGTCATGATCTTGGTAACGCTTCCTTGTACAATCACGCTACAATAAAAGCATAATCAATCCTTTGGATAGGTAAGCGCTAGTAGAGCGTATTTTAGAATGGAGGATATGTATATGTCTTTTAAAGTAGCTTTTGTAGGAGCAGGAAGTATAGGATTTACGCGCGGGTTGTTACGCGATTTGTTAACAGTACCGGAGTTCCATAATATTGAAATTGCTTTTACCGATATCAGTCAGCACAATCTGGATATGGTGACCCAGTTATGTCAGCGCGATATCAATGAAAATGGGTTATCGATTCAGATTCAAGCGACAACAGATCGACGTGCTGCCCTGCAAGATGCCAAGTATGTATTGTGTACAATTCGTGTAGGTGGATTGGAAGCTTTTGCAACCGATGTTGATATTCCACTCAAATATGGAGTCGATCAATGTGTCGGCGATACGTTATGTGCAGGTGGAATTATGTACGGACAGCGTGGCATAGCTGAAATGCTAAACATTTGCAAAGATATCCGCGAAGTTTCGAAGCCAGATGTATTATTACTTAATTATTCGAATCCAATGGCAATGATGACATGGGCGTGCAACGTCTATGGTGGAGTCCATACTGTCGGTCTATGTCATGGAGTACAGCATGGACATCACCAGATCGCTGAAGTTTATGGTCTGGAGAAGAAAGATGTAGATATCGTCTGTGCAGGTATCAATCATCAGACATGGTATATTCAAGCGTCTCATCAAGGGAAAGATTTAACCGCAGGGCTTTTAGAAGCATTTGAAAATCATGAAGAATACAGCCGTACTGAGAAAGTACGCATCGATATGATGCGCCGTTTCGGTTATTACAGTACAGAGTCGAACGGGCATTTAAGTGAATATGTACCCTGGTATCGCAAGCGTCTTCAAGAAATCGGTGAATGGATCGATCTCAACAACTGGATCAATGGAGAGACAGGTGGGTATTTGCGTGTATGTACCGAAGGACGTAATTGGTTTGAGACTGATTTCCCTAACTGGATGAAAGACGAACCAATGAAATTTGCACCGGAAAAGCGTGGCGAAGAGCATGGTTCGTATATTATTGAAGGTTTGGAGACAGGACGTGTCTATCGCGGGCATTTTAATGTGATCAATAACGGTGTGATTGCTAATCTACCGGATGATGCGATTATCGAAGCTCCGGGTTATGTCGATCGAAATGGGATTTCTATGCCACATGTAGGGAATCTACCTCTGGGTCCTGCGGCTGTCTGTAACGTCAGTATTTCAGTACAACGTCTAGCTGTTGAAGCGGCAATTACAGGAGATGATTTGCTTCTGCGTCAAGCCTTTATGATGGACCCGTTAGTAGGCGCTGTCTGCAATCCCAAAGAAATCTGGCAAATGGTCGATGAAATGCTGGTAGCTGGAGAAGCATGGTTACCTCAATACACAGATGCAATTGTTGCTGCCAAAGAAAGACTGGCTTCAGATCAACTGATTCCGACTCGTGAGTATGCAGGAGCCGCTCGTCTAAAAGTCAAAACGGTTGCTGAGATGCAAGAAGATCGAGATGCTGCTAACAAAAATGCAGGTGAATCTGACAAAGGCAAAGATCGGGAAAAAGTTCAACAATCATAAAGCGCAAAATCAATAGCATCTGATATCTGAATAACCATCTATCTTGATCACAATCAATCAAGTCAATAGACGATATCTTCACAGGTGAAAAAGCAGAATAGTTCTGTTTTTTCACCTTTTTCTTTGTAATGTCCATCTATATCCATTTTCGACTGTTCTATTAAGCGAGTAATTCATGTTACAACAAATATCTGTTATAAAAGGTCAGAATACTGCTATACTTCGCAAATCTGAACTTGTACGCTTAATATAACCTATTATTGGGGAAGTATTAGAATAACGAATGACTGCAAAAGGCAACATCAACTGATAGGAGGAATAGTTATATGTCTACATCGAACGAAGGTAAGTTGAAATGGGGAATTATCGGTACAGGAATGATCTCTAACAAATTTGTCGCTGATCTAGGACACACATCTAACGGTATCGCTTATGCTGTGGGTTCACGTAATCAGGAAAGTGCTGATGAATTTGCAGGTAAATATAATATTCCCAAAGCTTATGATAGCTATGACAAATTGTTGCAAGATCCTGACGTAGATGTGATCTATGTAGGTACTCCGCATCCTTTACATAAGATTAATGTTATCGATGCTTTGAATGCAGGCAAGCATGTATTGTGCGAAAAACCATTTACGATGAATGCGGCTGAATTAGAAGAAATGATCGCTGTCGCGCGCGAGAAAAAATTATTCTTGATGGAAGCGATGTGGACACGCTTTTTACCACCGATTCGTCGTGTACGTGAATGGATCAGAGATGGCAAGATCGGCGAAGTACGTCTGGTCAAAGCTGAATTTGGTTTCCGTATGGGCTGGGACCCGGAACACCGTCTGCTGAATCCAGAATTGGGCGGCGGTGCATTGCTAGATGCAGGTATCTATCCGGTATCGTTTGCTTCGATGATCTTTGGAGCAAAGCCTGAAAAAGTATACAGTACTGCAAGTATTGGCGAGACAGGAGTCGATGAGCAGTTCTCGATCTTGCTTGCTTATGAAGGTGGACGTTCAGCAATATTGAATGGTGCGATTCGTGTAGACTTACCGAATGAAGCGTATATTCATGGAACAGAAGGTTATATTCGTATTCCACAATTTCTGTTCAGCCGCGAAGCTTCTTTATATGTTAACAATGAAGAAGTCGAGAAATTCGAAGATGACCGTCCAAGTGAAGGATATGCTTTTGAAGCCGAAGAAGTCGGTCGCCTGATCCAAGCAGGAGAACTGGAAAGTGAAGTTATCTCACTGGAAGAATCTCTAGATATTATGCGTCTACTCGATCAAGTCCGCGGACAATGGGGCTTAAAGTATTCGTTTGAAGATTAATTAAAATATAAAACCTATCTGACTATACTTTATTAAAGGGTATATTCAGATAGGTTTTTTTAGAAATATAATAATTTTTTGTTTATCGCAGTACATAATTCATAAAATTTTGGTAAGCAAATCCTTTGACTTGCTCTTCGCTATAATGCTTCAACAGCTCATTAATTAGATTCTGGCTTTGCCCGGCATGTTCTAAGCCTTGAATATGATACATAATCCCATCAAAGTCTGATCCGAGTCCGATTAGCTTTTCTCCACCTAATGAACAGAAATGATCGATATGGTGGATCAGTTCAGGGATCGTTACAATCTCCTGCTCACTTATAAAATATGGACAATAGACGACATGAATCATAGCCTGTTTGGCAAATAAGGCACTGGCTTGATCGTTTTTCAGATTACGTGGATTCTCAAATATCTGGCTAGCATTGGAATGACTGGCTATCGGATAATCGGCAATCTCGATCACATCCCAGAAAGCACGTTCACACAAATGACTGACATCGGATAAAATTTTATATTTATTATTGAGCTGAATCAATTCTCTACCAAATGCAGTCAGTCCCGCTCCTCGCTTCTCCAATGCACCGTCTGCCGCCAGATTGGCATAATTCCATGTTAACCCTACCGAAAGAACACCCAACCGATACAACAGATTCATTTTGTGCAGATCATTTCCAATCGGATCGACACCTTCTAAAGTTAGAAAAGCACCAATCTGATCATCTTGCAATTGCTCTATCTGCGACCACTGCGTAATATGCACCATCTGTGGATTTTTTTCCAACACTTCGGTATAGAAATAATGAATCTGATCGAGGCAGGATTGGAATTTCTCAGGATCTTTGAGTGCAGGGTCTACAAAGACAGCGAATCCTTGTACTTTGACTTGCCCTTCAATTAGACGCTCAAGATTAGTATCCAGTTCAGGCGAATCCGCAAAATTTAATTTTCCTTTCGCTTCCCCAAATTTATACAAAACATCACAATGTAAATCAATAATGTTCATCATCAACATCCTTTGCTGTTCAAATTGTACTTTGGTGTTGTTTCAAGCATATAGTAGATTTAATTATTTGCATAATAGAATGATGTGATACCAAATGCTACATGATACGTATATAGGATAGATAGTCATCATTGCAACTTTGAAATAAAGGTGGGAATCTCTTGATTAATCTACATGCCAAATTACAACTTAATAAAATAAATACAGCCTCCAAATCATGGTTCCAAAAAATAAATTGGGCAGAAATCTATCTTGCTGTTGTAGGAGCGATACATCGTGTAGTAGTAGAACAACCTCGCAAATGGACAGCTACCCGTCAACAGCAAGCCGATCTTCCAGTATCCCAAATTCGGCAATTGCCTTTGCAAGCAGGTGATATTCTGTATACACCTAGTTCAGAATCTACGTACTATGCAGGGCATATGGGCATATTAGGGGAAGACGGCAAAGTATATCATGTGCACCCGTATGGCCCTGTATTTTCAGATTCGGTCGAATGGTATATTAAACGATTTTATGATCAAGATCGATTTATCGTATTTCGTCCACAATCTCCACAAGCGGGGCAAGCCGCAGCATTATGGGCACAAGAGCATTATCAGCAAGTCCAAGCGTATCGTCTAAATACAAATTTGGATCAGGTTGAACGGAGTTACTGTTCGAAATTTATTTATCAAGCATATTTATTTACATCTGGAATCAATGTATGGCCCCGTCCGTTGAAACTTGGCAATCATGGTTATATTTATCCTTTTCGAATTATGCGCTCCAAGCATTTGAAAATCGTAGGTAGTTTCTACAGAGGATAAAAGTGATTGTTTGTAAGAATATTAAAATAGCGAACAAAAAAAGGCTTCCTACCATCAGCAACGATGAGAAGGAAGCCTTTTTACTATACAAATAATGATGCCAGGCAATGATGTTATAACAAGTGAATAGGGGTCTGATATAAGTTGAGCAACGCTATACCTAATATAAAACTACTGGTAGATAGCCATAAGACAGCATACCGCCCTTGCAATATCTGTTGCTTTGTAAAATAAATTGCTGTGATAACAAATAGTAGACTCAAGATCATCCATAATATAGGTAACATAGGTAGAACCTCCATTCACAGTTGTGACTATAGGACTGACTAAATAATATATTCAGTATAGTAGCCGACCATGAACAAGATATATCGTATAGCTTAAAATCACCTAAAATCTAACTGAATAGGATAGTGCATCTTGATTGGAAATATCTATCTGAAATTATGCGATATAAAAAATTTGTCTGAAGAGAATAGCATTGACTATGAATCAAGCACTTTTGTTGGCAGTTGCAACTACAGGCTTGTGCTTCATCACATCTTTGGCTCCGTTACCGATACAACATTGCACAATAATCATCAGTACAATCATTATACCCAGACCCCATTGTGCAGTGACAAAGCTTCCAGAGTGATCAAATAATAATCCTACAATCAATGGGCCGATTGCGCCCAACGTATAACCACCGCTTTGTGTCATCGCAGACCACGCATTCGCTTCACCTGCATTATGAGCTTCTTGAATCGGTAGCATAAGAGCTAATGGGAATAATCCACCTGCACCAATACCAAGAATCGCTATCGCTAACCAGGGGGATACAGGCAAGTGTAATGCCAATAGTCCGATGATTTCCATAACACTACATCCGACTAACCACCATGCACGTTTGCCGAATGTACTGACTCCAATTGGAATTAAAAAACTGATCGGAATCTGAATAATTGTAAATAAAGTCATCATATAACCGGCTTGAATTTTACTGTATCCTGCATGTGCCATCATAGGAGATAACCATGTAGTCAATGAATAGAATATCGCTGCCATTAACCCGAAGAAAATCGTTAATAGCCAAGCTTTTTTCTGACGTAAAGGTAAAGACACCGAAGCTGTAGTTGTTTTAGATTGAGGAACGCGAGCTAATCGCAACCAGCTCAATCCTGCGACAATCGCTAAGATCGCCCAGAATGATAAAGAGTATTGCCAGGAACCGTGTAATACTTGTTGTAAAGGCACTGCTAGACCTGCTGCTAATGCTGCTCCGATAACAAGCGATACCGAATAAACACTGACCATAGCCGCTGGATTAGGGAAATACTGCTTAATAAATCCAGATAGTAAAGGGCCGATTAATCCGATTCCAATCCCTGCGAGTAAAGCACTACTCATTAAGATCACAGTCGAATCAGCCATCAGACGTAACAGAGTAGCAAGTCCTATCAATAATAAGGAAAAAGTAATCACTTTTTCCAATCCCCATCGCTTGCTCCATGATAGAGCGAGTGGAGCGAATAATCCCATACATAAAACAGGCAAAGTCACTAAAAGACTGGCAGTTACACCTTGAATATGAAGATCAGCTCGTATATTTTCCAGTAAAGGAGAGATCGATGTAATCGCAGGGCGCAAGTTAAGCGCCGCTAATAATAAAAGAATCGTTAAATATCGTATACGCATTGAAAAGCTCCTTATCTATATTAAATATGAAGAATTAGATATAGTATAAGAAAAGAGTAACGATTGTACCATACTATTGTTTCTATTATTATGATAGTACAAGGCTATGATTGACTAGAACCATTCAGGAGGTTGACGATGGAATTACGCCAACTGCAATATTTTATAACCGTATGTGAAGAATTACATTTTACCAAAGCTGCTGATCGACTAGGCATCTCTCAACCGACATTAAGTCAACAGATCAAAGTGTTAGAAGACGAACTGAATACGCCTTTGTTTGATCGGATTGGCAAAAAAATAAGAATTACAGAAGCAGGCAAATTACTTCAACAATACAGTACACAGATGTTACGTGATCTACAAAATGCGAAAATGTCGATTGCTGAATTACAGGTTAATCAACGTGGCACATTACGAATCGCCGTATTGCCGTCTGATCTGGATTATCGAATGGGATCGATCTGGATCGCCTTTCATCAATTATTTCCTAATGTGCGCTTGGAGATTATACCTACAATTGAAATTCAAGATAGGGTATTTGAAGATAAAGTGGATATTGGGATCGGATTGGCTGCTTTACCGGATCAAAGGTTAGTACAGATTCCTTTAGGTACTGAAAGTTATAGTTTGTTTGTGCCTGCGAATCATACACTGGCTCAACGTGTAGAGATTGAATTAGAAGAACTGTTGCAGTTACCTTTAATTTTGTATCCTGTAGGTTTTGTCGGTCGCAAATTACTTGACGATTGTTTTCAGTCGAAAGGGTGGAAAGTACAGACGATGATGGATAACGGATCAGCCGCGTCTCAGCTACAACTGGTCAAAGCAGGTATCGGATTCAGTATTCATCCTCATGCGTTACTGGTGGCTTTGTCAGATGATGAACTAACCGCGATTCCGATCGTAAATCATACGCCTGTACGAAGTATTGAACTGCTATATCGGACAGATCGCTATATGAGCGCCGCCGCTACGATGTTTATTTCATTAATTGAAAAGCATTTTGCAGAACAAGCCAAAAACCCCTAGTTCGCTGTTCAATCAACAGTTCACTAGAGGTTCTATCTTACCTTTTTATTTTAATACATCGGCTTGCTTGTTACCCCAGCTATGAATACCATCATCTTCTATAATAGAGATCGAAGCATCAGCAATATCGGGATTAGTCATCAACTGCTGTTGAACACGGAACTTAATATCATCAGCATCGGCAAGTGTAAGTCCTTTGTGCAGTTCAATCAGACCTTCTACATGATAATAGCGTCCTTCTTGAATAATACGCATCATCTGAATATCAGCGACTTGTTCATCAGCAAGAATCGTCTGTGATACTTTGTCTTCGATATCTTTGGGCGCTGCAACACCGATTAGCCCGATCATATTGTCGTATCCGACGCGGAAAGCAACCGCAATCATCAATAGACCGATCAATGTAGTTACCATACCATCAAGAAGTGCAAAGTTAGTTAGAGCAATAACAACAACAGAAATTAGAGCAAACAGAGCACCAAGTACTGCTACAATATCTTCATAAAAGACAAGGCGTGTAGGTGGAGCCGCACGTCCTACATTTTTGAAAGCCGCTGGCATCAGTGCAAAGCCTTTCGCTTGTGGTGCGCGAGCTTCTTTCAAAATTTCTTTCATCGCTTTGATCAGAATCGCTCCATCGATCAAAATATTAAGTACCAATACCGCAATATTGATCCATACGCCACCGGTATGAGCGACTGGATGTTGCAACAAGTGAATTCCCTCGTGAATCGTCTCATATGCCATAATCGTAACTACAATAACGGCTATCATACAGAAGATATTAATCACCCGTCCGAAGCCTGTAGGGAAGCGAGGTGTAGGCTTTTTCTCAGACAATACACTACCTACAAAGACGAATCCTTGATTGACCGCATCGGCAAGTGAGTGCATCGCAGAAGCGAACATTGCACCACTTCCACTAACCAAAAAGGCACCGCCTTTACAAATCGCCAGCACAGCATTACCGATCATCGCTACAGCCGAAGAGGTATTTCCTTTTTTCACTAAAGACATCAAACTTTCTTTTTCTGGTTGTTCAGCCACTTCGAGATAGCCCCCTAATCTTGTCTATGTATATGGTTTGGATCAAGCCTTTCAATCTGTATTAATACACTGTTTCTCAACAGACGAAACGCTTTTCCACTTTGTATAATAACGTCTGCAAACAAAGGATACAAGCAATGAAATGTACGATATGATACTGCGAACATAATCAATAAGTCGTTAATAACATATAGATTGGATATCACCAAACTAGCAATGATAGAATAGAGTAGAGCACGTACAGAAGCAAGATACAGCAGAAAGGAGCCTACATATGAACCGGGAACGAAAGATACAATTGATAGGAACGATGATGACGAGTCTGGTGTTATTATTAGTACCTTTGTTCACCAATATCTATTATCCTATCTGGTACTATATAGGGTTACTATGCTTGATAACACTAGGGATATATAGAGAAGTAGCTTACAAGCGATATGAGAAAAAATTTTATCAGAAGTGGAATATAGCTCGTCAGCGAGGGTTTGCTTTTCATATGATCTGGCAAAGTGCGCGCGCGGCGCTGTTATTAATAGGCATAGTGATTTTATTTCAACTATTTAGCTATGGATTAGTATGGAGCGAATGGTTACTGCTATTGACCCCTACGACACTAATCGCAAGCCTTATTATTGTGGTTACTTTGGGAGTTATAGCAGGTATCTATTCATGGACAGAAAATGAAAAAAGATATCGTGAGATCGAGCAAGACGATAGTAAATATTCGATTCATCAAAAGCAACATTCTTTGTGATAACAGCAAAATTTGCATATCAAAAACCCCTTTATGATCTATCCTACTGAATCAAGGATAGATCGAAAGGGGTTTTGTAATTAAGCTAGATGATTATTCACCATCACAGCAGAAAATTTGATTTTTTCCTTTATTTTTGGCTCTCATCAACGATCGTTCAGCCTGATCGATCATGTCAGAAGGACGCATAGAAGAAGTAGGAATAACAGATACGCCACCGATTGTAACAGTCATAAATTCACCGGAATTCGAAGTGTCTCTTGGAATTTGTAGAGCGAGCACACTCTGGCTGATTTCTTGTGCAAGACTTTTGGCGTGTACCTGATCTGATCCTAATAACATCATTGTAAAAGCACCACCACTAAAGCGAGCAATGGTAGCATCATGGATACTACCTATCATAGCTAATACATCGGCTACCCATTGTAGACACAAATCGCCCCCATTGAGACCATGAATTGCATTATAAGCTCGTAGACCATCCAGATCGATTAAAAATACAGTCAGATATTGTTGCTCTGCAAGCGCAGTATCCCAGTTCAACTCTAGCGATTTTTCAAAAGCAGGTCGGTTCGGAATATCTGTTAATGGATCAGTAGCTAGATAGCTGTGCAATTGATCAGACATGGTAGAATATGCTTCAGCCTGCTCGATATTAGAAGCCACTAGACGAGCAATCATCATAACGGACGGCTTTCCACCATACGTAATCGAGGTTAATGTGACTTCCAATTGCATCATATTCTGATCGACATCGATAAAGAATCCGTTGGTCGAGATCAATTGAACAACATTTTCCTGTAATTCATCCAGACTTTTTTGCATATCGTCTTGAGACTGCTTACCGATATACTGTGCAAACTCTTTGCCAATTAACGCCTGTGTATTTTTGGCGCCAAACAATTCGGCTGCTTCACTATTAGAATAAATAATTTGCCCGTTTGTAATCGTCATAAAAGCGACAGGAGACAATTCCATCAATTGCAAATAACGCTGTTCATTTTGCCGTAAAATACGAGCATTTTGTAGCGCTAATTCTTCTACTTGTTGCAATTGATTTTCGGTTTGCCGATGCACAATCGTTTTGAGTTCAGGCAAGATATTAATTTCTTTGGCTTTCCAAGAAAATGAAGTAGATTGAACAACCTGTCTCCATTTCTCAAATGATTTACGCGGAGAAAGGCGCATACCATCATTATCTTGAATAACAGCTTTGACCGGATCTCCTGCCCAATCTACTATCTGAAGCACTTCAGGACGGAACCAGATAATATAATTCTGTTGCCCTGGAGAAAGAGCAAGATAGAGCGCTCCAGATGCTTTTTCTTTGTAAGCTTTAGCAGGCTCATAATCCAGACTTAGACGAGAATTTGCATAAACATGATTTTTGGCTTTGCTACCTAACCAACCGGCTAATTCACGAATTTGTCCAGCTGTTGGTGTCTGTCCGTATAACAATAGTTTATCCTGATAACTAATAGCCGCTCCCGAAGCGCTCATAAGGCTAAGCAACGTTGTTTCTTCTTCTTGCAGTTGTTCAATAACACGCACAAAGCTTGTATTTCCGATAAAAACATCCGCTATTCGTGAAGCCTGACGACGCATAGCTAGTTCAGATTCATAATCATCGATCTGCTGACGTTGGTACAATTCACTAGAGAAGAACGAACCTAGGAAATTACACAAATTACGTACACGATGCGGAATATATTTAGGTGAATAATGATGACACGTAATCAGTCCCCATAGCTGATTATCATGAATTAGTGAAATCGTAACCGTAGCGCCAACCCCCATATTATGCAGATATTCAATATGAAGAGGCGATACACTGCGTAGAATCGATAGACTTAGATTAAGTGGCTTGCCTGTTACCGGTTGTACAGTTGGAACAATCTCTACCGGTGTATAATGAACATCGACAATCGTACGTAACCAGTTACGCAGATACAATTCACGAGCTTGCTTCGGAATATCAGAAGCAGGATAGTTATGCCCTAGAAAAGGTTCAAGCGCTGTTTCTTTCGCTTCAGCAATAACTTTTCCATTCCAGTTCTCATCGAATTCGTAGATCATCACACGATCATAACCGAGCATTTCTTTGATCTGTTCTGCTGCAACCTGACTCGCTTCAAATCGGTTTTTGGTCTGTTTCACCCGTCCGAAAAAGGCACGAATCCATTCAAAATCATTCACAACAGTAGATTCATCAATCGCATCCAGTTCGAACTCTAAAATAATCAGTCCTTCACTTTCATGCAAAATCACAAAAAATTCAGTGCTTGTATCCTGTAGATTAATCATTAAACGTGTATATTGGAGATCAGAAGTAGATTCTGTACTAAGATCATATTGAAGTAAGGAGAGAAGTTGTTCTTCACCGATCAGTGAAGCTAGTGGCTGACCTAACAATTCTTCGGCTTCAATACCAAATAAAGTCATCGTATTACGACTAGCTTGTACAATCGTATGCTCATTATCTTTGGTTATGGCTAACAATACGCCATGAGGTTGAATTTGCCCGGGAATATGAATCGGTTCTTTATCACAATTGGTCAGATCGATCGGTTCCTGAGTGGTAAATTTACCTTCTGTTAAAAGCGTACGATTGAGCAAATCATATTCATTGTTTTTTGAAACTGACATTAGTTGGTTAGCCTCCTGTATATCATGATGTCATTACTGTGCTAGTTCGGATCGGTACTTAACCATAGATCAAGTAATCTAAATGTTTCTTTGGCTGTATATATGATTTGTTCTTTATTTTCTTCTGTTACACCAGCTTGTAGCAATAGATCGCGGAAAGCCGACCATTGTTCACGAGTCTCTGCACCATAAGCGTTAAAGTAATGCAGACCCCCTTCAGGATCAACTGGCAAAAATTTCATTAATTGCTTGGTGATAATTTGTCCACCCAGAGTAGACCCTTCAATAACATAGAAAGCTCCATACATACATGCAGGTGTCGAAATATCCGGCAAGTCTGTACATAATGGCAATTGTTGAATTTCTTCTGTTGTCATACCTAAGTGAATCAAATCTTGTTCCAACAACGGCGATTTAGCACGTACATTCATATCAAACCCAGAATCAGATTCTAGCGTATTCATATGCTCTACGGCTTGTTGTTCTAACGGTTGTAAAAAGCCATAGAACTTAGCAAGATACGTACGGTATTCATCCAAAGTGAGCGTTTTCGCCATAATACCTTTAGCATAAAAGTTTCCTTCAATCTGTTCATGGTATACAGCAGTATCTTTGCGTAAACGATCTAGTAATTCAATTGTCATTTATCATCTCACCTTAATATCAATTAATAAGTTACTTAACAATAAGTTATGAAGCTGTATATCCTAACATCTATATCAAATCTTGCTATGATCCAGAAGGTCCTCACCATAGTACGTCAACAGAATGGAAAAAGTGCGATAGCTGGGGAGTTAAAGTATAGTACAAGCATGCAATGAATACAACAAATTGAGGGTCATGCTATTGGGTTTCTTCTATATAATGGCGAACGATTTGCTTGATGTCGTTCTATCTATTTTATCATGTTGTAGGTACTGGATGAAAGTGCTGTTTAAGTGAAATCAACCAATTATAGTCTTTTAAAAGTGTCGAAAATTTGAAATATAGGTATACCGATCCAAAAATAAAGAACGATGCTTTTTGATGATTTTTCTTGTTTTTCTATAGATATGAGCATTGGATATATGTGTTTTAGTTATTTTACGCTTAAAAGAGTAGAAAGGGATTAACAAAAAGCCTGCTTCGTTTCTCTGGTCAAAGAGCAAGAAGTAAGCTTTTTTAAAGTAGTAGTATGTAGTTGTAGAGTAGGTAAGTGACATAGACAGGTAGGCATAAAGTTATTGTTATTGTTTTCGTTTCAGATAAGAAATAAAGACAACAAATCCATACACAAACAGCCCGAATAATCCTAGCATCACCACAAATAACACAAACGGAAAAATTGCTCCCCACGCCATAATGATCCTCCTTACATGGTTGCTTTTATACTTTATTTCATTTTATAGTAAAATAAGTAAAAAGATAAGTGTATATTCTAATAGAAATACATAGAATATGCAGTAAGGAGGTTATATGATGTCAGATGTATCTGGTTTGGTATTAGTCATACTTGTTAATGTGATGGTGTACGGATTAGCGATCTGGGGAATCGTACATATGATCTACAAAGGCGTCAAACATCCCGCCCAAACGCTTATGTTCTTGTCGATGATCTTTTGTGTAGTTATCTTTATAGCAAGTATGATACAGAAAATCATGTATCGCGATTGGACGATAGATTTAGGTACATTAGCGCCATTGATGGGGTTGTTTGCGGTTTATATAGTGAGTCGTAGAGAGAATCGCGTAGAGTTGAAATGAAACAAAAAGGAAGTGATCCCGTAAAGAGATCACTTTCTTTTTATTTATTATTTTAATTGAAAAGTAACCATAGATAAAATAGGTTCATTCGTATAAAAATCTAAGTATTGTTCCTGACCAATTGCACTAGCAGTTTTCCTATCTTTTATATTTCTAATCGTTGCTCTTATTGTGTTATTTATATTAAAAAAATGGATGTTCATTTGAAAAGTATGACGAAAGAGTACATAGTAATTTCTGTTTTATTCATTGTTGAACTATTCTGGCTTAATGGCATAGCTGAAATGACTACTTCTCCGAGTCGCAACAACGGTAATGGGAATGTCGCTTATTTATTTTGGCCACCTGTTATACTATTAGGACTCTATTTGTGTATACATATGTATTTATTTTATTTGTGAACAATCGATTGGGCAATAAAAAATGCTGTGAGATTATTGATCATATCGGCAATCATTACTAGTATATCCATCGTGGCAGAAATAGTATGGGTACGTCATATGTTAAGGTCTCTTAATGCTATGCAACAAGTTAGCGCAGAGCATACAAATACGATCTATTTGAACATATGGACTTTATTAATTGCTCTTGGATTGAGTAGTATGTTGGCTTAGATCGTGGAGAAAAAGTAGAAGTATTTTTAAATCTTAATATATAAATAAAACCAAGTTACCATCATGATAGGTAGCTTGGTTTATTTGCTTTTATCAAAGAAACTAAATATAAAACATAAATTTGTTTCTTCTAAGCATTGAACATCCGTTCGTATTAATGTAAAATCAAATAGCAAAGTACAATATTACGTACGTAATAGGAGAATATGCTGATGAACTTTAATTATACATTTCCTGCTTTAAGAGGTAAACAGGCTGGTAAAGAATTTTATACAGTTATGTGTCCGATGCGTCTGATTCCTAGAATTTTTCTTTTTGATGAAGAAGAGATTCCAGTTGAACACCGGGCACAACGTGTAATGAATCGATCCAGAATTCCAGATATCACAAATTATATTCTTGAGAATCCTAAGGAATACATATTTTCTTCATTAACTGCATCTGTAGATGGAGAAATGGTATTTCAAGAACACTCTAAGGATTTGAAAGACATAGGATATCTTACGATCTCTCTTGATTCTAAATTCTTAATTAATGATGGTCAACATCGTAGAGCAGCTATAGAAGAAGCATTGAAAATCTCACCTGAACTAGGAGAAGAAACAATCTCAGTAGTTTTCTTTCATGATTTAGGTTTGACTCGTTCTCAGCAAATGTTTTCTGATCTAAATCGGCATGCTGTAAATACAACTTCTTCTATTGGAATTTTGTATGATCATCGGGATCAACTTTCTTTAATTACAAAAGGATTACTACAAGATATCCCTTTACTGGAACGATATACAGATAGAGAAAAAGTGTCTTTATCTAAGAACTCACCTAAATTATTCGCTCTAAATCATATTTTTAATACAAATTGTCGTCTACTAGGTAAACGAAAAGGCGAAATTATTTCTGAACAGGAAAAAGAGTTTGTACAGAAGTTTTGGATTCTATTATGTGATACGATAACGGAATGGCAAGATGTATTAGATAAAAAAGTATCACCTAGAGATCTTAGAATTAATTCTATCATTGCTCATGGTGTGTTTTTAGAAGCTATAGGTATCGTCGGACATTATCTTTATTTCTATCATGCAGATGAATGGGAATCTTATATCAAAAAGCTTAAAAAGGTAGATTGGAGTCGCGAAAATAAGCAAGACTGGTTAGGTCGTGCCTATGGACAGACAGGAAGAATTAATAAAACAAACGAGACCGTTCAATTAACGGCAAATCTTATAAAGTCTAAAATAGGCTTACCTTTAACAGAACAAGAACAGAAAATAGAAAATAAGATTACGTAAAGGAGGCTTCTCTACATGGAACTTAATATATTTAATACAGGAAGCAAATTTGTAGAAGCCAAAGAATTAGTAAAAGAAATGTATCTTGAAGATGAAAGACCTTGGGTTGTTGGATTTAGTGGAGGAAAAGATTCCACAGCAGTTGTACAAATTGTTTTTCAAGCGTTACAAGAGTTAGAACCTTCTCAACTTCATAAAAAAGTATATGTTATTTCTTCAGATACTCAAGTAGAAACACCACTTATTATTGATAAAATAACTAGAACTTTAGGACGTATTGAGAAGAAAGCTTTAGAGATCGGTTTACCATTTGAGACACAAAAAGTTCGTCCAAAAGCAGAGCAAACTTTCTGGTCTTCTATTATTGGTAAAGGTTATCCAACTCCAAGGCAGAAGTTCAGATGGTGTACAGATCGTTTGAAGATCGAACCAGCTAATCGCTTTATTTTAGATAAAGTAGATCAATTTGGTGAAGTAGTTATGTTATTAGGTGTACGTGATTCGGAGAGTGCAACACGTGCAGCGGTTATGCAATCTCATACTATTGAAGGAAAGAAATTAATGAAGCATTCTACTTTAAGAAATGCTTTTGTATTTGCACCTATCCGTAGCTTCAGTGTAGATGATGTATGGGAGTTTTTGCTACAATATGAATCTCCATGGGGAGATGACAACAATGAGCTCTTACAGCTTTATCAGGACTCTAGTAGTGAATGCCCATTAGTTGTAGATAAAGAAGTGAAAGAGAGTGCAGGGTCTTGTGGTAATAGTCGATTTGGATGCTGGACATGTACAGTTGTTACAGAGGATAAAGCTTTAAGTGGGTTTATTAACAATGGTGTAGATTGGTTACGTCCATTATATGATTTTAGAAACTTTTTAGTAGAAGTACGTGAAGATCGCTCCAAAAGACAAAAACGTCGTATGAATGGTGAAGTTTATTTAACAACTAATCTCGGTGGGATTGATCCACAGGATTTAAGTTATCCAAGAATTTATAAATCAGAAATTAAAGAATATATTGATACCAATAATATTAATTTAGCAACGATTGAAGATCTTGATATTTTAGTGATTGATGAAGATGACAATAATACTCCTAAACGTTTCGGAGTTGGACCATTTACATTAGATGCAAGAGAAGAAATATTAAGAAAATTGTTACGTACACAAAAAGAAATTAGAGAACTTCATGATCCAACTATCGAATTAATTACAGTTGAAGAATTAAAAGCTATTCGCAAATACTGGCATGATGATTTGCAATGGGAAGATCGCTTACCTCAGATTGTAGAAGAGGAAACTGGCGAAGTATATGATTGGCAACAAGATGATCGTCCTGTTTTCAAAGAAGATCAATTGACTGATCTAGAAACGTTATGTCAAGAAGAAGGCGTTAATCTTAGCTTGCTTAAAAAATTAATTTCAGTTGAAAAAGATTATTCTGGTGTGAAAATTAGACGTGGTTTATTCCAAGCATTTGATAAAACGTTAAAACAAGATTTCTTACATTTATAAAAGGTGGATTAAGTACTCAATGCAGATTAATAAACTGGTTCTTCGTAATATTGGTGCTTACGGAGACCTAAATACTTTTGATTTCCGAACAAATTCTAAAAAGAATGTGGTATTACTAGGTGGGAAAAATGGTGCAGGTAAAACAACAATTTTAGAATCTATACGTATAGCCTTGTTTGGCTCAATGGCATATGGATTTGTGACAGACAATGAACCTTATTTTCGGAAAATAAGATCATTATTGAACCGAAAAGCTGTACAAGCTAACGGAAATGATTTTCAAATTGCACTTAACTATATATCGACAGAAGAATTTCAGCCTAACGAATACTCGTTAGTTCGGAGCTGGAGATTAAAAGATCAAAAAATAAGGGAATACTTTTCTGTTCAAAAGAATGGGCAACATTTAAATGCTCAAGAAATATCTGATTTTCAAAATAGATTACGTGAAGAGATGCCTCCTCGATTATTTGAGTTATGTCTATTTGATGGAGAAGATATCTCGCGCATTGTCTCAGAAGAACGAATTCCTGAATATTTGAGAGAATCTGGTAAAATTTTATTTAACCTAGATCTTTTTATGAATTTAGAAAAAGATTTACAAACGTATAGAATTCAATATGCTCAGAAAAATGCAGATGCAGCTAAAGAAATTGAAGAACAAGAACGTTTGGAAAAAGAAATTAATGATTTAAAGGTAGTTTTAAATGAAAAAGAAATTTCTATTGTAGAATATGAAGAAGAAGTGAATCGTTTAGAAGATTCAATCAAACAAGATAAAAAAGATTTTGAAGTTCATGGAGGATTAGTTCAAGAAAAAAGAAATGAACTGATGAATCGTATTAATGTAATTGAAAATGAACGTAAAACCAATTCTGATCAAGTTAGAAGTTTTATTAATACTTTACTACCTTTTCATATTGCCCGTAAGCAATTAGAAGAAGTAAACCAACAATTAATTGCTGAGAAAAATTACGAATCCTATGAATTTGTGATGACTACTTTAGAAAAGAAGAAGTTGAATCAATTAATTCAAACTATGAATCCATCTAAAGACTTGCTCTCATCTCAAGGCGATGCACCTTTATTAGATGTAGATGAATTATACAATGGTATACTCGAAATTTTAAAACCAGATAATATTCATCTCTTGCATCGTGCATCTTTTGCACAACGCAGTGAAATTCATAATTTGTTTAATCGTATTATGGCTATAGATATTAATAGTTATATTACTCTATTTGATAAAAATGCTAGCTTACTAGAGGAAGCACAAAAGCTACGTAAAGCTGTAGAACGTAATGATCAATCTAGTGAATTCAAAGAGATATTAAATAACATTGAAAGTAAAACAAAAGAAGCAGAGCAATTTAAACTGTTACTTGAGCAACAGACATATGATATTCAACTATTAAGAGAGAATATACAAAGTAAAGTTTTAGCATCAAGTAAAATCACAGATAAAATTCGTGAATTCCATAAAGCTGAAAACTCATTTGCAATGACAGAAAAACTCCTTACTGTAAGTCGTAAATTTAGAGAACGACAATGGCGTAAAAAGTTAGATGATGTATCTAATGAAGCTACCAAATTGATTAATATTTTATTCCGTAAAAAATCATATATTGAAAGAATGCACATTAATCATTCTTCTTTTGAGTTAAATCTATATGATAAGCAAAAACAAGAGATCACTAAAGAACGTTTATCTGCTGGTGAGAAAGAAATGCTTATGCTTACCGTTATTCTATCGATGTTCAAAGTATCCGGTTGGAAATTACCATTTGTATTTGATACATTGCTAGGAAGACTGGATCAAGATCATAAGAAAGCATTAATTCAACATTTTATTCCGCGATGTGGTGATCAAGTGCTTATCTTTACAACAGATTCAGAAATTGGTGTAGATCAATTCGAATATATCAAAGATATTACTTCAACTTACTATACATTAGAGTTCAATGAAATCTTAGATCAAGCTGAAATTGTTAAAGGTCGCTATTTCAATATTAATAAGGAGAATAGCGCTATATGAACTTTACATTAAAAACATCCAAATATGCTAAAGAAATACTAACTCAATTACATTCTTCTACAGGAATAACACCTAACCTACTTATACGTTATGCTGTAGCTCTTTCTCTAAAAAATAATAAGTCTGATGTAGAGATTCAGCCAATTGTAAAAGATTTTACAGATGGATTAGTATTGAATCGTAATACGGTCACAGGTGAACATGATTATGTATTCCGAGCAATGATTACACAAGCAGCAGGAAAAGAACTTACAGATGAACAATACTTTCCGGGATATTTTAATGCTCATTTGGAAAGAGGTATTCGTTCTCTAGCTGCTGAGTACAAAAGTGCAGGCAATTACGAACGTTTTGTTCGTGCATTGCTACTCTAATGAAAGTAGTGATCTTGAATGCTTTATTTAGATAATAGTGCTACCACTAAAATTCATCCAGAAGTACTTGAAGCGATGATGCCATACTTGCAAGAAGAGTATGGTAATCCTTCAAGTAAATTTTATTCATTAGCAGAAAATGCGAAAAAAGCAGTAGCTATAGCTCGTCAACAAGTAGCAGACTTAGTAGGTTGTGACTCAGATGAAGTGATTTTTACAAGTGGAGCAACTGAGAGTAATAATATGATCATTAAAGGTATCGCTGATTACTACGGTAGAGAAGACCAAGGTAATAAGAATATGTTAACTTCGAAAGCTGAACATCCTTCTGTAATTGAAACGTTTGAATTTCTTGGAGAACGTGGATATGAAGTGACTTATATGGATGTAGATCAATATGCGCGGGTAGATGTAGAAGCAATAAAAAAAGTAGCTGATCAAAATCAGCCATTATTAACTTCTATCATGTGGGGAAATAACGAAATTGGTTCTTTAAATCCTATACAAGAACTTTCTCAGATTTTTGAGGAAAACAAACTCTTTTTCCATACAGATGCTACCCAAGTAGTAGGCAAAGTACCGATCAATCTAAAAGAATTAAAAGGAATTCGCTTTCTGTCTCTATCTGCTCATAAGATGGGTGGACCAAAAGGGATTGGAGCAGTAATCATAAGAAAGCAATCTAAAGAAATATATACTCGTTTAACTCCACTCCTGCATGGAGGAGGACAAGAGAATAATTATAGAAGCGGTACGTTGGCTGTTCATAATATTGTTGGATTAGGGAAGGCTGCTGAGCGAGCAGCGATTAACCTTGAGAGTAATGTTCAGCGATTAAAAGAGTTGGAAAATTATTTGACTGATATTTTTAAAAATAATCTAAAAGATAAAATTAAGTTTAATAGTGATGAGAAGGATAAAATTCCAGGATTAGTTAGTTTACAATTTATTGGAGTTAATAATGAGTTGCTTATTAAAAAATTATCTGATTATACTGCTTTGTCTTCTGGATCAGCTTGTAGTTCAAGTAAGCCTAGTCATGTATTAAATGCAACAGGAAAGAGTCTAGAAGAAGTAAGACAAACTATAAGGATAACTTTAAGTCCAGAACTATCAAAAGATAGTTTGGAATTTTTTACGAGAATCAAATGAATAAATACTATAAATCAAAATAATCACGTTATATTTATTAGATTTTTAAGGTATTATTAAGTTTGAGTTTTGAGGTTATATCAATTACTCAAACTTAATATTTACTCTAAACTAAATAATAATAAAAAATCAAGCTTCAATATCTTTATAATTAGGAAAATATCGATAGTGTTTTTCATACAAATTAATTTGTGAAATAGGTATATCATGATTATTGAGTTGCTTTTTAATGGGCATTTTAGAATCTAAATATTTTAATTCTTTATAAGTAAGAATAGGTATTTTAATGTCATAAGGAGTATTGTCATTAGATACAAAGTTTAAATTATTAAAATTGCAATCGTTGAATTTTTTGCTGTCTTTAGATTTGAATATAACTCCACCAACAGTAAGCATCCGAGCACTACGAGAATTTTCTTGATAATGAATATTAATTAATTGTTCATATTTTATTTTATCCTCTTTTTTTAAGCCTCTATTCCTATCTACAATTGAACTATTAATTTCCTCATTTATTATAGTTCTATATAATTTTGCAAGAGACCAACCTTCAATTTGATTTGGTTTTTTTATTTCTTCTGTTAATTTACCTTCCAATTGTTCATCTAAAATAGCTTTTCTATCATCGAAATCAGTTGCTCGTCCTTTTAAACTTCCGTTACAAGATATTAAAAGGATACTACCAGATGATAGATTTTTAATGAGATATTCAATGCATAAGAGCATATCAAGGTTTAAAGAAGTATCAAAATCTAGCCAAACTATACTTTGTGTGTTCCACTTTAACGTTGGTAAAATGCTTAGAGCATCTCCAAATTTTAATTCTATGAAGCGAAAAGGTAGATTGAGTTTAAATCTTTTTTGGTTTTCTATTTCATTCTCAATGCTAATCATAGTTTTAAAACCTAATAGTCTATGAAATAAAATAAAATCACTAAAATAAATTGATCCTAATCCTACATATCTGTAGTTATTTATTGGAGCAAATATGTTTAATCTAGAGAAAAGTTCTCCTAACATTTTTCTCTCTATAGCTTTTGCTGGTCTTAATGAATAGTCGATTTTTTCATAGCTTGCAGGCACTATTCTTCACCATCCATTTCCAAATAATAGTTAAATGTATAAGCACCTATATCTTTCAAAGTAGAGATTCCTGTCAATTCTTGTGCTTTCTCAATCTTATCTATTGACATAAGATAAGAAATTCTTCTTTCTTTAGGAGTATTTTTATTTAAACTAGGTAGTTTTGGACTTATGTTTAATATATTAAAATTGACTTGTTCAATTTTAATTGCAGAACTAGAATTTATAAATTCTTTTATTGAATCATTACCATCTTCACTTTGTGAGGCAACATCTCTTAAATATTTAGTTAAACTTTTCATCATTATCATCATTTGAGTCCTTGCAAATCTAAAAGCATCATTTTCAACATCTATTCCTGTTTTAGTAGTAGTCCATGGTAATAATAAAGCATCGGTTGATTCAAAAAAAACATATCCTCTAAACCAAGCAACATCATTATGATATAAAGAGTGATTATCTCCCCACCCTGTAATAAAAGATTTATCTGCTGCTAATATTAGTCTATCATTGCAAAATATATACCAGCCAGATCGACTAGGCTCTCGTTTTCCTAATCCAACGATGATCTTGATATTTACGTTTTGATAAACTTTTTCAAAATACGCAGGCTTAATTATCTCATTATCTATAATCTCAAAGATATCATTTTTTATTTTAGCTCCATTAATGTTTATCTTTAAACCTTTATCTAATTTTCTACCAACTTTACTTTTAATTTCTTCAATTAATTGTTTTTCAAAACTTGGTAAATCAAATTGTTCTTCATTGTGTAAACTTTTCACTATGACTTCTGTTCCTGTAATCTCAAGAGGATTATTAATGTTTATATTAGTTTCTTTAAATGAGAATTTCCATTCAGGATCTTTACGCCATTCTTTTACATCAACTGAAAAGTTAAAACTTGACTCTCTAGAAATGGAATGAATTTGAAAAAAGTCACCTAATCTAAAGAGTGCTCTTTTCATTCCAACTCCAAATCTACCTATACTTTGGATTTCATTATCAGTATATTGTTCAGGTCTACCGAATCTGAAAGCATATTCTTTTGCAGTTTTTACACTTATACCGCCACAATTATCTTTTATAGAAAATTGATCCTTATCGAATAATAAATCAATTTGGTATCCTTCGTAATTTTCCGAATTAGTTTCTCTTAATAATTTTGTTGCACCGTCTATAGAATTATCTACTAGTTCTGTGATGGCACTAACTACTGGAATATCTCTAGTAAGCATTGTAATAAAAAAATCTTTAGAAGGGGAAGCATCTATATCTTTTCTCATTTCGGTTTTATCTCCTATTCTATTCAAATCAAAGAAAGAATTATTTAACTATTAACTTTAATATATCTGGAATTTCTTCATGATCCTCAAACCAGACAATTCGTATACCGAACTCTGCAAATAAACGTTCTCTTGAAAAATGAAAATCTTCTAAAAAAGAATTTAATAATTCTTTACTGATTTGGTTTTTTAATTTTTTTAAATCTTCGCTCACATCTTCTAGATCTAAACGTTGCATCAAAGCATAATGTTTTACCTTTTTTAAATTTCTGCGGGCAGCTATATCTAGAATTCTTCTCATATTAGGATCATTCATAGAAAGTCCTATAAATAAGCATATATTCTCTTTTAAAACATGCATCTGCGTAATATTTGACCAGGAATAGGCATCAGTATATACAGTATGATAAGCTTGCTCACTGAAAACAATTAAGTTATCAGAAGATTCATCAAATTCAGAATTATGCTGTGGTAAATAGCCATGAACATGAAAAACTGGTAATAGTACTGGATTTATCTCATCATCTTCTTTAAAAACTGTCATGAAATCTACTGGTACTCTACTTAGGTGTTGTTCTAACAAATCATCGTAATTAAAAGTTACAACAGATCGAATTCTATATTTCCCACGATGATTACATAACTTAGCTAACCAAGATAACGTTTCTGATGTAAAAGTTCTTTTTCTACTATTTTTACCATAAAGAGCATGGCGAATATGTTTTGCTAAACTTACGTGAGAATTAATTGTTGATTCTAAGAAAAAAGCATTTATAATTGGAGATTCGTCGCGCAAACTTGCAAGCAAATTAGACATTACTTTTTTATCATCTTTATTAACTATTTCGCTACTCAACTTTCCACCAAATTTTCTATTATGCATTTGTTCGATTACAGCATCGTTTAGCTTCTCTAAAAGAGCATTCCAAGTAGGAAATCCTGCTGATGTCGAAACACCAGCTCCAAGAAATAAAGATAACTGATCTCTTTGAAATGCATTTTTTATTTGCATAATGTAATCTTGTCGCGCCATTTTCCAATTAGGTTGTATTGTTTCTTTAGGAACTACAAGAGATTGGGCTTGCTGATTAATTAAAGTATATTTATTGCCTTGTTGTAAAAAGAATTTTTTTTCAGATGCCTGTACGCCAGCATATCCTTTCATGTGCCTACGAATAGCTTGTGTTAAAACTCCAATTTCATTTTGTGTATTAAAACTATACCATCCATTTTTTTTAACTATTTCTAAAATTTCTAAAGGTGTTGAAGGAGTATTTAATTCTTTTAAAGCAAGAATTGCTGCATCATATATTTTCAAATTCGTTCTCCTGTTTGCAATAATGTAATTAATATTAATAGGTAATTATGAATTTAATTCCCAAAAAGCCTTATCTTTCATCCAAACGAGTTGTTCTGAGCCATTTTTCACAATACTATAATGCTTTTCCAAAGACTTGATCCTATTCATAATGTTCTCTTCTTCAGCTTTACTCTGAGTACTGAATACCATACGAATCTCTTTGGTAGACATCTCAGCTACGCTATGCACAATCCATGTACGAATATAATTTGCGTAGTCATTATCTGATGTAGAGAAATGATTCATAAATTGAGTAGAGAGGATTGTACCTACTCCATACTCGCGACCTTCTTTTAAGATTTTCTTAATAGAGGTAAAGTTTTTACTCAAGAAATTATCAGCTTCATCAACCAGAATCATTTTTGTGATTTCGCGATACGTTCCATCAATTGTACTATGTCCTTGCATTTGCATTTGATTATAAAATACATCAAGCGTAATAGAGACCACTAAGTTCTGGATACTTTCACTAAATCCAGACAGATCAATTACAGTAATACCATCAATCATGTCAAATAATGAAATTGTTTTATCAGCATCAGGTTCAAATACTTCTGTCTCATATAATTCTTGTAAAGCTGCGTAAAGACTATCTACTTTTGTATCCTCTTTTTCTACAAACAGATCATATACATCACTTAATGTAGGTGCAGGTTTCTCCCAAGTAGTTGCATCTTTACGTACAATACCTTTTTTAGCGTAGGCTTCCATAATAATGCCTTTAAGGATAATGGACTGAACTTGCCCTAGACCAAATGAATTTGAAATTGTATCTGTAAGGGAACCACTTGTATGAACAGGTAATAATGGTTTGATTGGTTTAGTTACATACAAGGATAATGGATTATATGGCAGATGATAAAGATCATATACCTTAGCATTTGTAGCTTCAGTGAACTCTGGCTTAATATAATCTCCTTTATAATCAAAGATTAAAATACCGATCGGTGTACTATTAACATTATCTTTACTATTGCGTGATAATTGTGTAATAAGAGATTTAGTGAACTGAGTTTTGCCTGTTCCCATGGTTCCTATAATGCCTGTATTGGTATGAAGAACTTTGTCTGTAGTTGTAGGATACCATTTGATTTCTTCATTATTTTGAGCATTATGACCAAATAATATCTCTAATGGTTTCTGCTCTGTTTCATTTAAATCTACGGTATTAGAACTTTCCATGTTTAAATTTGCTGAGATAATTTGATCAACTTGTAATTGAGCACTTACTGCTGTAATAATTTTTTCTCTCGAAGAAAGAATATCTTTATCAAATTCATCTGTATTTTGAGATCCCTCAAATGAATATAAATTGGATAATAACTGATTTGAAGGGATATCTCCATAATCACTTTGAATATGATTTTTGATATCTTCTACACTTCTAACAATAAGATCGTATCCACTCTTTTCAGGATAGTTGAAGATCATAACATTTTCAGAATGCTCAATGTCGGTAAAGACTACATCTTTTTTGAAAGAGATAACAGCTCCATCACCAATATATTTATTAAGTGTAGTAGAGATCTGATAATCATCATTAAGCAATCTACCTCTACATTCACTATCCGTAATGGTTTTCCAATACTGCTCTGGCCAAATAGAGTATAGATTCATTTTTTCAGCACTAGAAATAGCTAGTTGTATAAAAAAATTACGGTATAATTTAGCAGTAAAATTATCTTCTGTTGTTAAAAATTCGATTAGCAAGTTCTTTGTTTCTATAACTTGACTAATTGCTTTTTCTTGTACATTGTTTGAGTTATTTCCAATCTTCACTTCAATAGGATAGTAATGAACAAATAATTGTTCATCTTGTTGTTCTATACCAATCAGTAATAGGTCATCGCTGTAAGAACCAAATCGACCTAGGTTTCTAGCTGAAAATAAACCTTCTGATTGTCTAAGACCTGTTCCACCAGAAATTCTTAAAATTTCTTCCATAGATATTGGAATCCAAATAATATCACGATGAGCAAAAGCAGCTAATGCTAATTTTACCGCAGATAAAATACTTATTTTTTCTCTAGGAAATTGATTTTTTTGTGCTAATAGACGTAATAACCAGTTGCCATTAATAGCATTAAAGAAATTGATGATAGGTGGTAAAGTATCAGGATCAATTTCGATCGTATGTGATCTTAAAAATTCTTCGATTAGGCGTTGATATTGTTTAGAGCGTCTAGTCACTGTAATCGCATCAAATCCGCTTGAGGAAGTATATTGATCACTATAATGGATAACAAGTAATTCTTTCTGCATATCATTGTTTTTAAAGAAGCTTAGATCGACTTTAGGTTCAATGAATGTCACCCAATGTGCAGAATCATATATTAAATCTAACTTTTGTTTATGAGTTGCAGAAATAGCAGTTACAATATTCATATTTTCTTGATAGTTATCTAATGTACGAGCTACACGTAATAAAGAATTTAACTTAGGCACTAATTTTAATAATGGTGCGTCTGATGTTTGATAGTATTTCATACCAAATCCTGTTTTATAATCTTCATTAATAAATATAGAAGGGATACCAGAAACTAAGCCAAATAGAGATACACCACTAATAATTTCAGAAGCATTACTTGTAGCTATTTGTTCGATTTTACTCATTTGATAAAAAGTAATATGACTATATTCATATTGATCTGTATTTACATCTTGAGAGTAAAATTTAACTTGATCTCTAAAAATATTTAGTAATTCCTCTGAATGATATCCTTCTAAATCTAATTTTAAATTAAAATTTTTGGCGATCTCGTCAGCATCTGAATATTGAGACATTTCTTCAAAAGAATTATTAATACCTTTTTCAGCATAGATATGAATTTCAATAGGTAATAAATCTTTTTTCTCAATATTCTTTTTTAACTGACGTTTGTAGTATTCAAATAGTCCTTGAAGAATCTCTTGACAATCTCCCATGTTAATTGTATTAATTTTCAAGGGAGCTCTATAGTCCAAATCAAATAGATAAGAGAAATGTTCTGTAAACTCTTCAACTTTTTCTTGTACTAACTTACTTACAAAAAACTTAGATGACTCAAATCGTGGTAGACTTTGATCAATATAAGTTGTCCATTCTAAAGAATCACTTTGTTCTACAGCTTTGTATAATTTAGAAGAATTAAACGATACATAAGGCAACAGATTAGTTGGACGCAGTGAACGAAGTAGTTCGTCATTAATCACTTCTGAACCTAATAGATCGTGTAGCTGAAGTTGGTAAGCTAAGTTTAAAGGATGGAGTGGAGTATATAACCACTCAGGTTCTTTTAAGCCTTTACGAATAGTTCCAATGAGTACTAAATCTCTTTGGGTTTGTTCTAGAGATTGACCATTATTTAATTTTTCTAATTCTTGTAAATAAATAGAAATGTACTTTTTCGCTAATTCAAGATATTCTTCATCAAAATAAGCCAAGCTAGGTAATAATTGATTATTTCTAAAATAACGTAAAAGATTGTAATATGCTTCTTTTAGATTATCAGTAATTGTAATAGTTTCAGGTACTAATTCTCCAGCTTCTTCTATAAAATAAAGTTGATTATCTACTATCAATTTCAGTTCTCGATCTAAACTCTTTTTAAATTCCCCTTGCGCATAAGTTTCGCGAGTGCCTTGTATAATTTTCATTTTATCGTTTTCAATTCGGTAGATAAAATGTTCTTGTTTCTCACGTTTTAATTTCCAAACATTGAATCCACCAATAGGTACAGGACGTTCAACTACATCTTGTACAGCAAAAGGAATTTCAGTGTTTAAAAGTTTGATAGAGAAGTAAATAAGTTCTTCTTCATTTGAATTTTCTATATTTTTAGAAATAACCAGTTCATCCGATTCACTTAGTTCAAACTGATTTTGTTCAGAATCTTCGTTCAGATTCACATGTACAACTTTTTCAGCATCTTTATTAAAAATCCATTGTTCATCATCTGAATTAATTAGGATTCGAGAACCTTTAGATTTAGCTGATTTGGATAAATGCACCGTATATGAGGTTTGGATCGATTGTAAGAATTTTTCTGATGACTCTACAACAGCAATTTTAAATTCATATGCAGGCGAAACGTCAGTTTTATACTTTATACCAAAAAAGCTTGTTTCACCTGGTTCATGATGTAACTGGATTTTTAGTTTTTTTCCTGCTTGTTCAGCATTTATTTTTTGTTTAATTATATCTTCAATATATTTACTTTTTATAAAATCATTGAATAGAAATTCAATATTAATAGTACTAAGCTTTTTTGGGTTGAATATAATAATATTTCTTTTGCGTTCTTTACTTTTAGTTCCACCTTCTGATTTTTCCCAATAAGTTAGACTTTCAAAAGTTAATTTCTTAGTAGATTCTAAATATTGTAATTCTTTATCCTTTAATTTTTTTTGATTAGAATAATGAACTATACCAAAATCAGTATCATACCATTCTAATAAAGAGAGAGTTCTTACCCCAACATCATCAAAGCGTCGCTCCAAACTAGTATCAAGAGAACCATATTGATGAGCCATTTCAACATCGTTAAATAAAGATTGATTTTCTTTTAACCGTTCTTTGACTTGTTTATCCGTCATAGGAGTATTAAATAATTCAGAATCATAAAACAATCCAAAATCTTTGTAGTCAGTAGATTCCATTTTTTGATTATTTAGAACAGTAAGAACTTTCTCATAATCAAATAGAGTTACTTGTTCGTGTAGTCCTTGTTGTGCTTTATTATTAGACATACTAAAATTCAGTACTAATTTTTCCTCTTTAGAAAGACTAGAATCATCCATTAAATGATGTAAATTTTTTTCGATAGAATTGATATGAAAAGGCATTCCTTCTTTAGAAAAAGAAGTCATTCCTTGAACCAAACTATCTAAATTAGAGTTGTGGATAAGTAACATTGCTTTGTCTGAAAAAGGTTCTTCGTTTATTCCTACTTTGTTACGAAGAGTAGTCAAAAAATCAGGGGTGACCTCATCAATATTAGATGCTATTAAAACTTGTGTTGAGTTATTCACTAAGCATATAGATTGGTAAAAACCATCTTCTGTATGCATTAAGAATGGTTCAATATAATCTAATAATTTAACTTGTTCCACAAGTGCCTGTACTTGTTCAGAACGTTCAAATTGAATATGGTATTTTTCTCCTGGCTGTATATCAATATGATTAAAGAATCTTTGAATTTGTTTTGCTAAATAATTATAAAAATGCTTTGACATATATTGCATCCCCACTATCACTTTTTTTCTCTAACAAGTTTAATTTTTCAAAATAATCGACAATAGCTTCTTGAGTATCACGGTCAAAAATAATACCTCTAATTTCAAATTCAATAAATAAATTTTTAAGTCTAATTTTTGATTCATCTTTAATTATGAGTTTAGTTAAAAATAACAGATAATCTGTATCTAAAATCAACATTTTTCCTGATCTTCCCCGTGATTTTAAAAATGTCTTTTGACAGAAGTTAACAAACCATTGTTTATACTTATTATAAGGTCCAGATCTCGCTTCGACGAATTGATGATCAATCATATTAAATAGCAAATAAAGTGTATTTAGTACAGGTAAATCATATGGTTCAGAAATGGTTCCTAATAGTTCCCATTTACTATCGTGTGACAATTTTTCTTTATATTCTTCAATTAAAGTAATAATTTGATCATTAAGTATATCTTGTTCTTCTGAAGACATTGAATAAATTTCCTCAGCAATCTTTTGATACGAAAATATGACTGAATCTTGTTCAGCGTGCGAGTCCTCATTAGACATAGTGAAATTAAGCATTTTCAAAAAGTTAATATGTGTGAAAGTTTGATCAATTAAACTCTCCAAATTTTTCCAACCATACTCATAACTGATTCTTGTTTTAGATAACCGCTCTTCATTTTCAAAAGTAAAGTATACAGGACGTATGTTTTTTTCTATAGGTTTGAATAATGATTCGTTTCTAATAGAAAATTGAGTGATGTAGAAAAAATAATAATAAGCAATCAATTGGTCGACTTGAGTAGTAAACAATTCATTTTTACTTATAAGCCATTTAAAATCTTGTCTAAATAATTTGGATATATCAGGTAACATGGATATATAACTTTTATTTTTGATTTCACTATTAGTTAATTGGGGTAACGCTTTAAATAAAAGCTTACTCATAACATCTGAATATTCTTGTTGATCTGATTCAATTATCCAAGCATTTTCTGAATCCCATAAAATGTTATAAAGAAAAATAGCTAAGCGTTTATTCTCATTCCCTTTAGTATGGATATAATACAAAGTTTGGGGGTGGAATAAATAAAGTTGATTATTCTCGTCCAAAAATAAGGTTTTGATTATTTGTTTAAACTCACTGCGTTGATTTATATCTTGAAAAGTAATGGAATCTACTACTTTGTTAATAAGTTGATCAGTATCAACAACTTCTAATACTTTCTTTTTTCCAACTAATCGAATAAACTCACCAGTTACTTCTCTTAAATTATAATGATTATCTTTAAAGTTAGTATTATAAGGAAGAAATTCTAATTCTGTCTTTGGATTATGTTTGATAGAAGTATCAAATTTAAAGTTTTTTTTGATAGCTTCTATATTCAGTTGATATACCATGCACTCACATCTCCATGAAAGAGTATTTATCAAACGTTTTATCGTACTTCAAAACATAACGAGTAGATTTACCAAATTGTTTACTTTCAAAAATAATTTCTTCACTTTGATTACTTGAACTACTAAGGTTATCGATAAATTCTACAAATTTGATAAATTGAAATTTATCTTTTTTATTGGGACGATAGCCATTTTTAATACGAATCAATAGTGCATATAATGAAAAATCAATATCTATAGAAGGAATAGAAGCTTCATCTATATAATGAGTATTTTTAGTTTTAAAATTCAAGGTTAACATCGGTAAAAACTTATATAAATCTTTTTCTGGATTTATATCATTTTTTTTAATATAAGGTTCAATATCTAATTTTTGTAATGCATAATATTGCGTTTGAGGTTGTCCAATCTGCACATAAATTAAAGCAGAACTACCTTCACCATTCCATTTGTAAATTGCTTGACTTACTTCTTCACGATATAGTTGAGATAGTTTACTAATATCTTTTTTATTCCAATAAAATAGATAGCGCATAAATTCTTGATACGTATTATCTTTAAAAGAATCATGAATTTCGTTCGGAATAAGATAATAAAGATATACAAACAATTTAGTTAAAATTTGTTTGAACTTTTGATCTTTATCTAATTGATTTCTCCAAGGCGAATTAGGAATTAATGATCTTGCAAAATAAGGTAACTGGTTGATAGTAATATGTTTTTCGAATAATTCTGAACCATCTTTACAAGATTTAAATTCGATCAAATAATCATCTAATTTTTCTGTTCTCAAACGTGTTGGATTGATTTGATGAATGGCTTGATGAATTGGAGAAGCATCAAATTTTTCAAATAATTGAAAAGGTAATAAACAAGTTGTATACGTTCTGAAATCTTGATTATTAACGATGTCTAAAATTTGTGTATGATTTAGGTTTTCCATAGAAGATGGAACTAAAATATTATATACAAAATCGAGTAAAGCACGTGTAGATATGATCAATTTTTCTTTGACCATAGATTGAATGAGTAGGCTAATAATTTGATCTTGAACATCATCCTGTTGAAATAACTCATAATTTTGAATGATGGGATTTTTAGCAGAAGATTCTTTATCTTCTTGTAGATCATTCAAATAAGCTTGATAAAAAGGATTTGTATCTGTTAGTTGAGTAATCTTTTGAAATAATCCTTTAATGTAATCAGATTTCGGACCTTCTTCAGTAAGCTGGTACATATGATAATCACTAAAATTAATATATTTGAACAAGTGATCGTCTGCGCATAGTTCATCTTCAATGACTGATTCAAGTATCTTCTTCTGGTAGACATACTCACGTAATCGACTAAAGGATTTACCTTCTTCTGAATCAATAAAATTGTTTAATGCACCTAAATTAATAGCTAATACCATATTTTTTGTACTATTTAACTCTAAACCTTCATCAGAAAAAGGATGCAGTACATGTGCTAACGTTTCAATAGACGTTTTACGAGGAGAAAAACTTTCTGTTGCATCATTGTGTAGATAGAATATATTTTCATCATTTAAAAAATCATATTTGTTTTTTAAATAAGAAAGGATATGAGATTTACCATCTCCAACACCGCCACAAACTAGAATAAGTTGAGCAGCAGGAGAAGAATAGGCTTCATTAATATGTTTTTCTAATTCTTCTTCTACTGGTCGTTGAATATGCATGTATTTTTTGAAATCACTAAAATGTTCTAAATTTTCTACAGCTTCTTTTGATGATTGTTTACATCTTTTTAGCATATCAATAAAATGTATTGGAATATTAGTCTCCATTCAGTATCCTCCAAATAGTAATCTTTATTCTTTCTAGATTTTATAATTAAGTATTTAATAGTCATATTAATTTTATATTGGTACTTAGGGCGTAGGTCGCTAGTTGCTACTAACTTTTTTATTGTATCCTTTTTAATTGGAAATGGGAATCCAATTTTATGTGAAATTTTTCTATAGCATACAAAAACATTTGAAAATGAGTAATTGTTCATAATGATTAATTCTATAACTACTTAGATTTGCATTATTTCAGTCTCAATTGTAGTGTGAAAGTGTAATGATTAATTAAAAGATATGACAACTTAGGGAGAATTGCTATGACCTTACCAATAGAGCTTCAAAATATTTTTATACACAAACAAAAATCTTATAAAATGGTCTTAATTCTTGTACTAATAGAAGAAATAAAATCAACACGTTTAAGAGAAGTATCACTAACTAAAATAAAAGAACGTTTTTTAGCTTATTTTCAAGAGCGTGAAGCCAATAATCTACCTGTAGATGCACCGCCTTCACGTATGGCGTTTCGCTGGGCAGATCTGCCACTAAATCGAGTTCAGTATATGATAGATTCTCAGATCGAAGCCCTCTCATCTATTCTCGATCATCCTAACGGCAGTTACACATTAGGCTTCAAGCAAGAGTATTATGATCGGTGGGATCAGTCTGTTCTGGATGAATTGTATCAGTACGCACAGGACGAACTGGATACGTACTACGCACCGCCTCAATCGGATTTTTCTCTCCGCGAAGACTTATTGAACATCATGTCATCGTACACTCAAGCCAAAGCTCAACCGCTTACTGGGCATCCGCTTGCTGAATATGTGCGTAAGACAGTACCAGAACATCTCAAGTCACTACCGTTTATCCATAATCACTTCAAAGTGCAAGGATCGGTAGGGCGGGGGAATTGGGCGACCATTCCGTGGTTAGCAGTAATGTATCCACAGATTACAGATACGATTCAGCGCGGGGTATATGTGGCGTATTTATTTTCTGCTGATATGCAGCATGTGTATTTGACACTGAATCAAGGATTGGGTGAAGCACGTAGTCATCTGGGACGAGCAGAGAGTACAACCTTTCTACAAGAACGTACAAAAGAGATACGTGCGCAGTTACCGGAGAATCGGATGAATCGATCAGATGATATTGAACTTAATGATGGACGATTAGGCGATGATTACCAGACGTCGACGATTGCTTATTTCCACTATGAACGGGAGCATATGCCCGATAATGAACAGTTGATCACCGATCTATGGGATGCGATGGATAGTTATATGTTCTATATCGAGAGTCAGGCGATCACTCCAAATACAGTCTGGACTACAGTTGTACATGATGAAGAGAGTGACGAAGATTTCTCTACACAGATTCGCGATCGGGATGTACAGGAGACACTAAGTAATATCCGCGAATACATCGCCCAACGTGGATTCTACTTCCCAGCCCACTTAATCGACAACTTCTACCTCTCGCTCAAAGCACGTCCGTTTGTTATTCTCGCAGGCATCTCCGGCACAGGGAAGACGCGGTTGATTCGTTTGTTCGCTGAAGCGGTTGGGGCAACTGCGCTGAACGGGCAATTTCGGTTGATTCCTGTACGTCCAGATTGGAGTGATCCGACCGATCTGATCGGGTACAAAGATTTGTCTGGCACCTTCAAGCCAGGCCCGCTCACATCAGTGATTACCGAAGCATCTCAACCGGAGAATCGGAACAAGCCTTATTTTATCTGTCTGGATGAAATGAATCTGGCACGAGTCGAGCATTATTTTAGCGATATTTTGAGTCTATTGGAGACACAATCGTGGCAGGGCAGACATATTGTCACGGATCCAGTGATTCCAGCAGCTACGTTAGAATTGGAAAGCGATCTAGAGCGATATGGGAATCTGGGTATACCGGAAAATGTATATCTGATCGGAACCGTTAATATGGATGAGACGACCTATCCATTTAGCAAAAAGGTGCTCGATCGGGCGAATACGCTGGAATTTAACTCTATTGATCTGATGCAGTTACCCAAGTTGCGTGAGGAGAGCCAGCAGGTGGTAGAAGCTGTACCGGTGGAGCAGTCTTTTTTACGTGCAGATTATTTGCAGTTGATCGATGCTTATGACCATTATGCAGATTTGATCACCCGCACCACTGAGCGATTGGTAACCGTGAACGAGATACTGGAAGATATTCATGCGCATGTAGGATTTCGGATACGAGATGCCGTATGCTTTTATGTGATCTATAATGAACGTTTTGGATTGATGAGTGAAGCAGAAGCGTTTGATCTACAGATCATGCAGAAGATTTTGCAACGTATCCAAGGGAGTCAGTCTGGAGTACGGCGTGTATTGGTGAAGCTGTTACGTCTGTGCTTACAAGATAGTGTACGTATTCCGTCACCGATGGAAGATGATGATGTCTTCTGGGCACAATGGGATCGCGGAAATACACCGCCACAGGCGACCTATCCGCAGACAGCGCATAAGCTGGTGGATATGATTGTGAGGTTAGATGAAGATGGATTCACATCCTACTGGATTTCTTAATCAGAGTACCGAACTGTTAGAAGTGAAGTGTAGTATCGGGACGATCTATATCAAAGGCAAACCGTATCATCCGGTAGTGGAGACATTGCAATTGCATCGCGATCAGGGCGAATGGGTGAATGCGCATCTAATCTGTCGTTCACTCTCGCCTGAGGTGACAATAGACGATATCTCTGTATTTTCACCAACTGCAAATCAATTGATTCGATGGGACGGGACTACACCGTCTTTTCCTTGTTTTTACGAGCAACAGAACTACGAATTTGTGCTGATTAAGTCAGATGATATGCAGTTACCTGTTCAATTTCATCATGATAATCTGGCGATTCGTGAAGCGGTTACGCCTAAGGGTGAGCAGGTCTTATCTGGCATTTTGAATTTTAAAAATGAAGTCGGTTTTACAGAGTTGGAATTGCGTAGCGGAGGACAGCGGTTGATAACGATCGAACTGGAAATTTTCCCGTCCAAGCTGGATTACAAGCAAGATTATATCCAGTTGCTACGTGAAGTGAATGAGCAGGTGTACAATTTATCGTTTGATTTTCTCAAGCGGACATATCAGTCGGTTCGTATTCGAGATACACAGCATCAGAGTTTGAGTGAATTTTTTGCATTGATTACGCATCTTTTTCACCAGATGGAGATTGCGATGGAACGGATTAATCGGCAACCTCATCATAAGCTGGACAAATCTTTAGAACGTAAGCCTGCCTCACGGGTCAAGCGAGGAAGTAATCGCAACAATGCGTATCTTGCAAGACATCCGCAGTATTTAGAACAGGACTCTGTGCATGGATGGTTACCGATAGGAGCAGAACGCTACCAGCCGACCCATTTACTAGATACGATCAAGCATATCTCTTATGATACTGCAGAGAACCGTTTTCTACGCTGGATGTTAGAGCGCATATTGAGCAAGTTACAGCAATTACAAGAACAGTATAGCCAGTTAACCAGACCGCAGAATTTCCGTAGCCGGGCGTATGATCCTGTGTTTGTAAAGCGTGTTAACCAGATGATCTCGCGGTTAGAGCAGTTATTATCGTTAGAATGGCTACAACAGATTTCACCGATACGGCAAATGAGTACAAGTCTGGTTCTGCAGATGGCGCCAGGATATCGGGAAATGTATCGTTATTATCTTTTGCTTCTCAAAGGGTTATCGATCCAGAGTGATCTATTACGGCTTTCGATGAAAGATATTGCAGAAATCTATGAATACTGGTGCTTTTTGAAATTAAACGAATTGCTGAGTCGTAAATATCCATTAATTAAGCAAAATCTGATCAGGCTCAACCATAGCGGATTATTTGTCACATTAGGTCGAGGGCAACAATCTCGTATGGAATATTTGAATCCGCGTAATAACGAGACATTCGTGCTGTATTATAACAGTCTACCAAGCAAAGAGCTCACTCCGACGTTGCCACAGCGACCGGATAATGTGCTTTCTTTAATGAAAGTAGATGCTGGACAGAAAAAAGAATACAGCTTTATTTTCGATGCCAAATACAAGTTGAACGCCGCTGTAGAAGGTTCACCGTATGCTTCTGCGTACCAATATCCTGGGCCACAGGAAGAAGATATTAACACAATGCATCGTTATCGGGATGCGATTGTACATTCGTCTGCTGGTGAGAAGTATGAACGCAGTATGTTTGGCGCGTATGTATTATTTCCGTATGGAAATGAAGAGCAATTTCGTGAACACCACTTTTACCGTAGTATTCGCAAGTTAAATGTAGGGGCGTTACCTTTTTTGCCGAATGCGACTACGCTGGTGGAACAATTTCTAGATGAATTGATTCAAGATAGCCCGGAAAAAGCCTACGAACGTTCTACAGCACCGCGCGGAACGAAAGCATATTACCAGAACAAATTGCTAGATAAAAATATGCTGGTGGGATCGGTACGTGGACCGGAGCAACTTCAGATTGCACTGGCAGAACAGTTCTATCATGTGCCACTGGCTAACTTTGTGGATACACAGGTGATTACGCAGATAGAGTATGTAGCAATGTGTGAATCTAGACGAAAGTTTGAATCCCTCGGTAGAACGGGTATAAGCTATTATGGCAAAGTAGACAGATGGGATATCGTCAAGCGATCTGATATTACTGAGATTCCTACTAATCCGCAGAAAGCGAATCTTTTATATGTAAAATTCACAGTGACACGTTGGGAAGAACGGACAAGTCCTATTTTACTAGCAGGTCAGGGTATCTATACATTGTTATATACAAGTAAATATATGTTTGATCGTGCAGAAGAATTAGCTGAATTACGATTAGAATCGGAAGCAGATCTAGCCTCATGGCGCGAAAAGCGTAGACAAGGCAAAGTGAAAGTGGAACTTGATAACAATTATGTCGATCTAGCTGAACATGTGCTTGATGTAAGAATAGATGAAGAGTAATGTATTAATCTAATCTTTGCTATATTGAAAAATGTATACAAGTCATCTGCTAATGCTGTAACACTAAGCATGCAGATGACTTTTGTATTGTCTATAAATGTAAGAAAATAGTAAATACCAACGCTTTTCATGAAAATTTAAAAAATAGTGAAAATCTAATGCATCTGTGCAAAAGAAGAAGTATAATTCTTGCAGTTAGCGTTGTATCTGGGTCAGTATAACCAGACTTATAAAGGAGGGAAGGCAGTCTTGAAACGTTTGATTTGGATGGGAAGTTTATTTTATTTATTAATGGGTGCTATCAAAGTGACGGTGGCAGCGATTGTTACCGTATTATTGCCATTGTATGATCGGGATTATACAGATGCTGGAGCACTGATTTTTATAGAATTTGGAGCATCGATTATCGGGATGTTGATTCAACCGTGGTTAGCGAATCGAATATCGAAAAAAACAATGTTACATATAGGCGCAATCGGTGTAGCTATTTGTTATATTTTGATCGCCTTTTTACCACCATGGTCGATCTTAATTGTCGGTATCGCTATTGCAGGATTTCTAGGCGGTATTATTGAATCGGTGATTGCGGCTGTTATTTTGGAAGGATTACAATCCAATGCCGCGATTGCTATGAGTCGCTTAGAGATTGCATTTGGTGTAGGTTCACTATTATTCCCATTAGCGATCGGTATGCTGGTGCGCTCAGGATTATGGAATTATGCGTTGCTTGGCATCGCTGTGTATTGCATCTTTTTATCTTTATTCGTACGATTTAGCCGATTTGAAGGTGTAGAAGCGTTATTTTTGCCACGTCATTTGACCGATCTACCTCATGTCGTTCCAGCAACAGCAGCTTCTTCAGGGCCTGTAGGTGCTGTAGTAGCAGCGGCGGCAACCAATCATCCTTCTGCTCGTCTCAAGCGATTATGGGTCGGTGGCAGTCTGTTATTACCATCGTTTGTTTTTCTATTTTTCTTATACGGAGCAACCGATATCGGGTTAGTGAATTATTTGCCATCGCTGATGTTAGAGACAGGAATGGCAGATGCAGGCACAGCGCCGATCAGTGTTACAGTATTCTGGGCGGCTATGATTGTCGGACGGATGTTTGCCGGTTATGAAGCAGAACGTATCGGTTATCGTCGCTATTTATTTATTCATTGGAGCAGTATGATCGTATTGCTGTCTTTATTTGCACTGAATCGGAATCCGGTAATAAGTTATATTTTGATCGTATTATTAGGTCTGATGTTATCAGGTCTATACGTAGTCACACTGGTCTATATGAAAAAGTTAATGCCCAAAAATATTGCTCGTAATACCAGTATCGTTATGGCTGGTTGTGCGATTGGTGGAGGATTGTTCTCTGTTGTAGCAGGGCGTATGCTAGATACGTTATCTCCTTCTTATGTTCAATGGATGATGGCGATTGTTGCTTTATTCAGTCTGATTACTTATGTATTGTATGCCAAAGAATCGAATATGCAGATCGAACAGACTGAATTGGCACCTACCGAGGGAACGATCAATTCCTAATAAACGAAATATAAAAATGATAAAGCCAGTATAGATGCGGACAATTGCCGTAACTATGCTGGCTTTTTTTCTAATATGTCAATCGTTACCGGTACGATATAAAAATAAGGAAAATCGCGCTAAATAAGATTCATATACCTAACATAAGGTAATACATACTATCACCTATAGTCTGGTATTAATTAGTCATTTTTACACAAAAAACTATATTTCTTGCAAAAGTTACTCTATAATAGGTGAGTGTCCTAAAATAACATAATTTTACATTAATTAAGAAAGTGAGCTGATAATTAATGAAAAAAACGATGTTGAAGAAGTGGAGTGCTTCTGTGTTAACGGCTGTATTGACGTTATCGCTAACCACTTCTGTCTGGGTACCACAAGCAAATGCAGCTACAACACCAGTGCAGAAGCACGGACAATTATCGATCGCTAACGGACAATTGGTGGATAAGAATGGTACCCCTGTCCAATTAAAAGGTATGAGTTCTCATGGCATTCAGTGGTATGGTAACTATGTGAATAAAGATACGATGAAATGGTTACGAGATGATTGGGGCATTACTGTATTTCGGGTAGCGATGTATACCGCAGAGAATGGATATATTTCAAATCCTTCACTGAAAAACAAAGTGAAAGAAGCGGTCGCAGCGGCGCAGGATTTGGGTGTCTATGTGATTATCGATTGGCATATACTTTCAGATAATGATCCGAATATTTATAAAACGCAATCGAAAGCCTTTTTTAGTGAAATGGCTGGCTTGTACAAAGATTCACCGAACGTTATCTATGAGTTAGCCAACGAGCCTAATGGTGGAGTCACATGGAATGGGCAGATTCGTCCGTATGCGCAAGAAGTGACTCAAGTGATTCGTGCCAAAGATCCAGACAATATTATTATCGTCGGAACAGGAACATGGAGTCAGGATGTACACGATGCAGCAGATAACCAGTTACCTGATAAAAATACAATGTATGCTGTACATTTCTATGCAGGAACACACGGACAATTTTTACGTGATCGCATCGATTATGCGTTAAGCAAAAAAGCACCTGTATTTGTAACAGAATGGGGTACAAGCGATGCATCTGGTAACGGAGGGCCATTCCTGAGTGAATCGAAAGTATGGACTAACTTTTTAGCTAATCGCAAAATTAGTTGGGCAAACTGGTCACTTGCAGATAAAAACGAAGCGTCAGCCGCTCTTCAGTCGGGAGCAAGTTCAACAGGTGGATGGACAGTCAATAACTTAACAGCTTCAGGCAAGTTTGTACGTGATGAGACTCGTCTTGGAGCAACCACCAGTACAACAGATCCAGATACAACAACACCTCCAACGACAGGCGGTGATACCGATACATCTCCTCCGACTACAGGAGGTGGCGATACAGGTACAACCACACCAATCGATCCTAAAGGGAAGTTGGTATTGCAATATTGTAACGGCGATAGCAATCCGACCGATAATGCGATTCGACCTGTTTTTAATATCAAAAATAACGGTAGTACAGCGGTCAATCTAAGTGATCTCAAAATTCGTTACTATTACAGTGATGAGAGTCAGCAAAAGCAACAATTTTTTATTGACTGGGCGAGCGTAGGTGGAACGAATATTAGCGGTGCATTTGGTACACTGACAACATCCAAAACAACAGCGAATCGCTATGTTGAATTGAGTTTTGGTAGTGGAGCCGGTTCGATTCCAGCCGGAGGTCAAAGCGGAGATATTCAAGCTCGTATTCATCCAGCCGATTGGAGTAATTACAATGAAGCTAACGATTACTCTTATGGAGCCAATCAGACAGCGCTAACCGATTGGAATAAAGCAAGTATCTACAATAAAGGTACATTAGTATGGGGAACAACACCGTAAACGATTTGAATAAGTATGAATAGATTATATTTTATGCAAAAAGAGCTATCACTACGATAGCTCTTTTTGTTGTAGCTGGTTTTTGTATTATCGACTTTGCGCTGAATTGAGGCGGCCGTTCCAGAAATACAGATAAGCACCAGAATAGATCCATTGTTCATACGTTAACGAAGACGATTGATACGTATTCTTATCAGACGGTTCGCCCCAGGATAATATCACTTGTTCGCGGGTCATATTATTTAATAATTTATTTTTACTGATGGCTGTCCAGACGCTATTGCTCCAATTGTATAAAGTACGTGGATTTTTGGACCATAAAATATCACTTAGCATCGTACCAATATCATATTGTCGATTGAGTTTGATCCCGACTTGCTTGCCATTGGATTTTTGTAACGTCACAAAAGCATCATTTTGGTCATTTACTTGCACAGCGATAAATGTTAACTTTTCCAGATGGTTAAGACCGCTTCCATTATACGCACGATTGTCGAACCAGACATATTTGCCATGCCAGTTCTGATTAAATGATGTCAGCTCGCTATCTAACAGAAAGTCCAAATCAGATACTGGACTATTGAACTCATACGTATCACCTGATTTATTTTGAATCGTTATATACAAGCTGGAAGAAGCATAACGTATATCGGTAATCCAATAGGCTCCCGGATAATAAAACGGATATATTTTCTCACCGACAAAGTAACCGAAATTCGCAGGCAATTGACTAATATTTGTTAAAATCTCACTGGATGCACGCTTGCCTTCATCATCGCTCCATAGAAATAATACTTGAGCACTAGACGCATATTTGCCATCCAAATCGGTAATCGCTAATAACGATTTGTACATCACATAAGTAACCCCGGCATAAGCAAATGAATTGGAATCGTTGACTGTAATACTACCTTTGTTACCTGTAATCGTAAGTGGACTACCATATTGAATCGTGATACCTGGAATCCGATCCATGATTTTGATAGGAATATATAGTTTGTTGTTATTCACAAACTGAGTGTATTGCTGAGTAATCTGGAATTTACCATTTACAAATAAAGAAACGCTTTGATATGTACTTCCTTTTACATTGACAGCATGAATCGTCTGAGCCGGTATAACGATAGCAAACATCATCATCCAGATCCATACACGTAACCATTTTTTGTTCATTGTGAAAAATCCCCTTTTTCTCTAGATATCATAAAAAGATGCAGAATCTACATCCTTTTAAAATATCGGAGAATAAGGGGAAGAAATGAAGATAGTGAATATAAAATATCAGTGGCTTAGTCTAACAATCCTACCATTTGTAGTCCATGTAAAATACCATTTTCATCGACAGATTTGGTAATATGGCGAGCGACTGCTTTGGCTTCAGGTTCAGCATTACCCATAGCGACACTGTTATAGATTTGTTTGAGCATTTCAACATCGTTCAGTCCATCGCCGAACGCATATTGTCTTTCTTGCGGGAATCCTAATTTTTCAGTGATTTTGGCTATACCATGTGCTTTGGAACCACCTGCTGGAAGAACATCGACAGACATTGGATGCCAGCGGATAAAATCGAATGATTTGAAGTCTTGCTCATACTTTTTCTCCGCATCTCCTATACAGAATAGTAGACACTGGTAAATCTCTCTACCTTGATGATATAACGGATCATAGGTCGGGAATTTACTTACTTTTAAAGTATGAATACTGGTTGTGATCATTTCGTCTTCTTCGGGCACGCTGGCTCTCATATCTTCAGCATCCATATAGACAAGCGGATTATTTTGCTCCAGCGCTGTCTGAGTCAATTGAAGTAAGGCGTCTTTGTTCAGTGGATTGGTATAGATCACTTCGCCACGCAAAACAACATATTGACCGTTGTAACTAACATACGTATCAATCTCAAGTTCTTTGCGAATATCATCAAACATAAAAGGAGCACGACCGGTGGCAATAGCTACTTCGTGACCACGTGCTTTGAGCTCGAATACAGCTTTTTTAGTGCTTTCCGGTAACTTTTTATCAAAATCCAATAACGTTCCATCAATGTCGAAAAAGATAATACTTTGATTAGACATGGGTAGCTCCTATCGTTGTTATCTATTTTTGGTGTACACAGTATGACTCTATTATAACCGTCAATCGAGAGTTGTGTCTTGTATTTCAGTATAGTCTCTATCGTTATATACCCAAAAAGCTACTTTTTATGAGAAAGAATACTCACGAAAAAGTAGCTTTTGGATAGGTTGGATAACAGTATATGAATCGGTATTTCTCGTATCAGTACATATAATAGAAAAGAAAGACTTATTCAGTAATGTGTATGTCTATCATAGAATTAACTATCTATCCATGCTGTTTGATCGGTTCAACCTGAGCGGGAATAGTAGCAGGACGTTTCCATTTGAGAGGTAAATTGAAAAATACATTTAACAGAATAGCGGATAAACTACCTGTGATCGTACCGTCACTGACAATAATGCGTAATGCTGAAGGCAAGCCTGCGAAAAGTTCAGGGACAACTGTTGCGCCAATACCAAGTGAGATCGAGCAAGCGACAACTAGCAAGTTGCGTTGTTCTTTGAAGTCTACTTCAGTCAGCATCCGAATTCCTGAAGCGACGACCATACCGAACAACACGACAGTAGCACCTCCTAGAACAGCGGCAGGAATAACCGTAGCCAGTGCAGCGATTTTGGGAACCAGTCCAAGTACAATCAGAATACTTGCCGCCGCAACGATCACATTACGTGTTTTGACGCGGGACAGTTCGACCAGCCCCACATTTTGAGCGAATGTATTGTATGGAAAAGCATTGAACATACCGCCAAGAACAATCGCTAATCCTTCTGTCCGATAACCGCGTGTCATGTCTTGTGGTGTTAATTTCTGATCACATACTTTACCTAATGCTAGAAATACACCTGTAGATTCAACCACGATCACCATACATACAATAATCATAGTTAAAATCGGAGCAATCTTAAATTCAGGCATACCGAACATAAATAACTGAGGAAGATGGAACCATGACGCTTCGCTTACACTGGAAAAATTAACTTTACCGATCATAAAAGCAACAACCGTTCCAGCAACAATACCTATCAATACAGACAACGAGCGCATAAATCCAGTAAAAAAGCGATTGATGATCAAGATCAATGCCAGTACACCAAAGGAAAGGAGGAAATTCGTGAGGCTACCAAATTCAGGGCTATTCGCACCACCAGCCATATTACGAATCCCTGTTGGAATGAGTGAAAGACCTATAACCGTAACAACAGTTCCAGTCACTACAGGAGGGAATAAGCGAATGATTTTACCGAAAAAGCCAGCGAATAAAAAGACAAACAATCCAGCAGCTATAATAGCACCATAGATCGCATTCAGTCCATATTGATTACCGATCCCGATCATAGGAGTAATAGCGACAAAAGAACTTCCTAGCATAACCGGTAGACCAATACCTAGATATTTGTTTTTCCAGGCTTGTAACATAGTCGCTATCCCACAGGTGAGTAGATCAATCGCTACTAGATAAGACAATTGCTCTGCGGTAAGATTAAGCGCCCGTCCAACTAATAATGGTACTAAAATAGCTCCTGCATACATAGCCAGTACATGCTGTAATCCCAAAGACCAAATTTTACCCCCGGTTGGTTTGATGTCCATTTGATTCGCCCCTTTTTGAATATAATTTAACACCACACGTTAACGAATAAAGAATGTAACGTAATAATATCTTTTAGTTCTCTGTTTTGACGATATGTATTCTATCTATTTGTGCAAAAATATAATTTAGAGGGTTTAATTTATGCAATGTTATAAAATATATGTTAGGTAATATAACATATAATGATTTGAAAGGGTAATCAGGTGCTGAATTCAATCAAGTAAGTAGATAAGACTCAAAAGATATAGGAATTGAAAGGCACTGTTATTTAAACAGATGACTCTGATTTGTGTACACCTTTGAGAACATCACAAATTTATAATAAAAGAGCTACCACAGAGGATGGATAAAGAAAGCAAAAGTGAGCTTCTATCCTAGAAAAGGAGAAATGTAACGTACAGTTTTGTAGACTATCATCTGCACAGCAATATTCACTTATTCATATTTGTAAGCGTTACCAAAATAATAAGGATGGTGAAGGGGTATGAAAGAAAAGCAATATTCGCTAACGACTAAAATTGTGGCTACGGCATTAGGCATTATATTAGTGTTACCTACAAGTGGATTATTTGCGGCTGATTCGAATGAGATGATGACAGCATCCAAAGGTAAAGGAAATAAGGGAGTACAACTAGAGTATCTGGATCGAGGTCTAGTAGCAGCCAAAACAGCTGATGGTATTTTTCTAAGTTGGCGCTTGCTTGGAGATGAAGCTAGCGGTTATTCGCAGACAGGACTCACAGGTACTGATTTTGCTGTATATCGTAATGGTACATTTCTAACCGTAGTCACTGATAGTACTAACTATCTGGATCGGCAAGGAACAACCACTGCTAAATATACAGTAGCACCGATCAAACCGAAAAAGCCCCGTACGATAGATTCATCAGCTACAGTGACCGAATCTGCTTATGATACTCAATCATTTTTAGCAACAGATAGTCAAGAATCGAAGTTAACTACGTATAGTACTGATTACAATTTGAACGATCTCCGCAAACCAGACAAAAAGAAACTTAGTGCTCCTGCAACAGTCTGGAATGACACCTATTACGATCTTCCTTTACAAAAGCCGGCTGATGGAGTAACACCTGCGGGTGAAGCGTATACGTATTCAGCGAATGATATGAGTGTAGGTGATGTTGATGGCGATGGAGCGTATGAATACTTTGTTAAATGGAGCCCTTCCAATTCCAAAGATGTCTCCCAAAAAGGATACACAGGTAATACGTATATAGATGCGTACCAACTCGATGGACGATTATTGTATCGTATTGATCTAGGGGTGAATATCCGTTCAGGTGCGCATTATACTCAATTTATGGTGTACGATTTTGATGGAGATGGCAAAGCTGAAATGATGTTCAAAACCGCTCCAGGCACCAAGATCACTCGTTATAATTCACGAGGTAAAATTTCTTCTGAAAAATACATCACTCTACCCAAAGCTGATAAAAAAGCAGGATATGCGAATACAGACGATTACCGACTAAGCAGTAGCGATTACTATGATCATGTAGTGAACATGTTTCAAGGATGGCGTGATCAAGAAGAAGTGAAAAATGGTCACTGGCCTCAGACATTAGAAGAATGTTTTGGAATTGCTCCGAAATATAATTATCCTTTGTCTCGTGTAGATGCTGAAGCGTTGACCGATTACTTTATGGATGTCTATGCACCGGCTCGTAGTGCGCGTAACGATCTGCGTACTTTTGAAGGATTTATTTTGGATGGCCCGGAATATTTGTCTGTATTTGAAGGCGAATCGGGTAAAGAATTAGAAACGATCGCTTATGAACCTGATCGTCATGATGATGGTCTAATGTGGGGCGACTATGCAATGTCACGAATTGAGCCGGGCAATCGGGTAGATCGTTTTCTAGCAGGGGTCGCTTATTTAAATGGGAAAACACCATCGGCAGTATTTGCACGCGGGTATTATACACGTTCTGTACTGGTATCCTACAATTGGGATGGACGTCATTTGCAAAAAGTATGGAATGCCGATAGTGGATGGACACCGATGAGCAATCCATTTAACGATGGGCCTCATGGTGTAAATGGAACCGATCCAGAGCTGGGTACACTCACTACACAAGGTGCTCATTCACTCACGATGGCAGATGTGGATGGAGATGGACGAGATGAGATTGTATATGGATCAGCGACGATAGATGATGATGGTAGTCTGCTGTACAGTTCGATGGATATGATGCCTGCGAACAGTGCTACACCGGGTGTGATAGCAAGGTTAGGACATGGAGATGCGATGCATGTCACCGATATCGATCCGAATCGTCCGGGTATGGAAATCTATATGGTACATGAAGGCGGAACCTATGCACCTTATGGCTACAGTATGCGTGATGCCAGAACAGGCAAAGTGATTTTCGGTGCTTATAGTGGGAAAGACACTGGACGTGGCATGATCGGAGATATTGATCCATCTCGTCCGGGATTAGAAGCATGGTCAATGGATCTGCGTACAGCCGATGGTCAATTGATCGGCACGAAGATTCCGGGAACCAATATGAATATCAAATGGGGCGCGGATATGACGACACAGATTATTGATGGTGCTCGTGAAGTAACCCCTACGATTCAAGATTGGCGCAAAGGAACAGTGCTTACAGCAACCGGAACGCTCACCAATAACGATACCAAAGGAACTCCTTCACTGGTAGCGGATATTTTTGGTGACTGGCGCGAAGAAATGCTGGTACGTACGACAGATAGTTCTGCGATCCGTATTTACCTTAGTACAGAAGTGACTACTCATAAATTGTATACTCTTTTGCATAATACACAGTACCGTACAGGAATCGCTCGTCAGAATACAACTTACAATCAACCAACGTATACAGACTTTTATTTTGCTTCAGATATCGATTGGTCCAAAGTGCCTTTACCGAACTTTTATACTGCTGGAAAAAGAAAGTAATTTCTAAATAGTTAAATATTTGTTAACCGCCTGTTGCTTTTATGGATTAGACTTTACTTAATCCCTAAAAAGCAGCAGGCTTTTTATTCCTAATAAGATCACCGAAATTATACAAACAGTTCTCTCACATTATATAATGCTAACAGATAAATGATAAAAGGTATCATTTACAGAGGAGGTTTGCAGTATGGATATTTACCAGAGTAGCCAGCGTGATCATTCTTTTATGATTCAGCCAGCCATACATCCGATATTAGATATATGCAAATCAATCTACTCTTTTCATCTTACTCCTACGCATGCTGTTATGAATAAACGTGCTGTATTTATGACTCCATTATATGCAGAATATTTTACGATTATTGCTGTGGAAAAAGGCACATTGACGGTTAGAGCTATTGCAACTGTAGATACTCCATCTAAGGATCAACCTGAAACATGGTATTTGCAAGCTGGTGATTTGTTAGTCATCCATCCAAATGTTGAACTACAACTTTCCTATAGTGAAGTTGGCTTTTTACATATCATCACTTGTGAGCGTTATGAATTAATGAATGATTATACCGATCGGATGAGTTATGAATTAAGTTATGAAAGTCTGCCTGAACATGGAGCGATTGTACATCCTCAGGATGAACGTTTGTTTATGTTGATTCAGGAGATCGCTCAATATATGAATCAAGATATCGATCATACTCATGTGATCTTGCATGAATTGTTACAACTTCTCAGCAGTTTGAATGATTATCGTCATCACAAATGCTTAAATCGTTCGATGCAACAGGTGGCTAGTTATATTAGATATGCATCAGAACAGCTACTGACTCGTGAAAATGTAGCGGCACAGACCCGATTGCATCCGCATTACTTTTCCGAAGTATTCAAAAAAGAAATCGGATACACCTTTTCTGATTATCTAGCGATCTGGCGTATGAACAAAGCCAAAGAGCAATTGTTATGCACAGATCATACTTTGCATCATATCGCCGAGCAGATCGGATACAGTGATGGTATTTATTTAAGTAAAAAGTTCCGTTCATTTACAGGGATGACACCCGGTACATTTAGAGCACGTAAAGGAACAGCTCGTGTAGCTTCATTTCCATTTGCAGGAACATTGTTAGCGTTAGGAATAACGCCAGTAGTCACGGCGCTAGAGATCAATCAATACTCGATGTTAATAGAAGAAGAATTATCGTCAGTCCCGATCTGGCATATTAACAAAGGGGACAATCAACCGCCAAGTGAATGGAAATTTGAGTTGCCTGCCACGATTACCGAAGAGACGAAACCTGATCTTATTATTGTAGCGGATTGTGTGTTGGAACATCCTCAGTTGTATGCACAATTAAGAGAGATTGCGCCTTTATTTATCGTTGAATGGGGAAGAAGAAATCATATTGATGAATTGCTTTATTTAGGGCAAGTCTTAAATCGTCAGGTGCAAGCGCAAGAATGGGTGAAACGTTATCAGTATCAAATCGAAACAGCCAGACATGAGTTAGCGTTGGAACATATTACAGAGCAGACAGTAGGTCTATATGAAATTCGAGGCGACCATCAGATTGCGATCTGGGGAGAAGGTACACGTGCAGGATATAATCTGTATCGATCGCTCAAGTTACATCCGCCGTATCCGATTCGTCATGAAGTATTTGAAGCAGGTGGATTCAAATTTATCGAAGAGCATCTATTGCCACATTATGCAGCAGATCATATGTTTGTAGTAGCGCCAGCTCAGTGGTTAGAAAATATGGAATCGATGATGCAACAACATCCAATGTGGAGTCAATTGCCTGCTGTACAAAATGGACAAATCTATGGCTTGAAATTAGAAGAGTTTGCTTATGATGATGGTCTTGCTTTAGAAAGGCAACTTCATATTCAAGTTGGTTATTTAATGCAGTAAGTTAATAGTTTAAAAGATAGATCATTTTACAGCCATGATTATAGATGAATAGACTGCATAACACTGTCTACAATGATGGCTGTCTACAATACTATTCCCAAAAGTGCAGAATGATTGCAACAATACCCCTGACAATTTCGCAAAATTTCAGTACAATCAATATAGGCACAAATATCAATAGCATAGGAACAACTATTTTTAATATTAAAGGGGATATTTAGGATGCAATTGAGAACGGTTACAGAGAACTTGGAACAATACAATACGGAGAAGATGAACCAACTACTTGTGGAAATGTATGGACAAGAACAAGTACAGTATCAGTTGGAGCGTTATCAACAACTTATGAATAACTATCATCAACAATTTGGAGATGGCAATATTCAATTATTCAGCTCTCCAGGTAGAAGTGAAATTGGTGGTAATCATACAGACCATAACTACGGTAAAGTATTGGCAACAAGTATCAATCTAGATACGATTAGTGCTGCTGTACCTGTAGATGAACCTTATATTACGATTGTGTCTGAGGGCTATAAAGATGTGTACAAAATCCATACTTCTGAATTAGAGCCTGTAGCAGGCGAAGGCGGTACACTAGCGCTTATTCGCGGAATCGTTGCTGGCTTTGTTCAATGGGGATTACATGTAGGCGGATTCAATGCTTATGTATCTACCAATGTATTAGCAGCTTCCGGGCTTAGTTCTTCAGCTTCTTTTGAAATGTTAATCACTAGCATCCTAAATACGTTCTACAATAACAGTCAAGTTGATATCGTAAATATGGCTCGAATTGGACAATATGCTGAAAATAAATTCTGGAACAAACCCTCTGGATTATTAGATCAAATGGCTTGTGCGCATGGCGGATTAATCGCAATCGATTTTATCAATCCCAAAGAACCTGCGATTCAACATGTACCGTATGATTTCAATGCACAAGGGTATGAGATGGTCATCGTGAACACAGGAGGCAACCATGCCGATCTGACTGCTGATTATGCTGCGGTACCGGAAGAAATGAAGGCGGTTGCGGAAGCGCTGGGTCATGAAGTGTGTCGTCAGATTACGCTGGAAGAAGTATACAGCAATCTATCAAGCCTTCGTGAACAAACAGGCGATCGTGCTATATTGCGTGCACTGCATTTCTTAGAAGAAAATGATCGTGTCGATGAGCAAGTGAAAGCACTACAATCGAACGAATGGGATCATTTCTTAGAATTAATTACAGGCTCGGGTAATTCATCATGGAAATGGCTTCAAAACGTATATCAAGATTCTCATACCCGTGAGCAAAGTATTTCGATCGCTCTAGCAATCACTGAGATTTTCTTGAAGCAAAAGCAAGCAGGCGCTTGTCGTGTACATGGTGGCGGATTTGCAGGTGTCATTTTGACTATTTTGCCAAAAACATTAGTTAGTGAATATACAGCATTAATCGAAAAAACGTTAGGCACCTCTACGTATATCATCAATGTACGTCAACATGGATCCATCTGCTTGAACAACCACCTCAATTAAAGAATACATTTTTGTAATATCTATTGTAGAATCATCTACCTGATATTTTACAAGCCAATCACTGAAAAAAAGCCTGCTTCTACACCGTCAAATTAACATTGACCGTAGAAGCAGGCTTTTTATATCACGCAATTATAGATACGTTTACCAGCCGACGCGGATAATCAATCCTTTTGGATCACCCACTTCAAGATACGAAGCTTGTTGATTGTAATCATCATAAGCAAATCCATATGCTAAGCGATTGATACTGTGATCATGCCAGAACTTCGCGTAGTAATTAGCAGGTGCAGCTTTGTAATATTGAGCAGGATTGTTCCAATTGGCTTGGTTGTCATACACATGTCGATTGATCGCTGAACATGTACCTGAATCCTCTGCCAGTCGACCATTACACAGTAGGATCTCCTGCGTGCTGTAATTGCTGTATCCAGCAAAATAATTAGCTTGCGTACCATTTACCCCGAATGCGCCATGAATCGGTGCTACGATACGATATGGAGCTTGTACATCGGCAAGAGATTGGAAGGTAGCCGGAACTTCACTCCGATACTTACTAAATAGACCTGCACGTGTCTCGGATTCCAATTCGCCTACCGTCTGATCATAATTACCTGCACGATTGACAAGGCGGTGTTGTAAAGGAAATCCAAAACCATCTACACGAGTAGTATTTCCATGATATCCTGTACCGTCTACAGTAAATTCAACAAAGTCGAAATAGATATTACGGTTCGGATCAGCCGTATTATTAATATCAGGTCCTGCGAATCCATCATCATATGTTTTGATATAACATGGAGAGCCTACACAGATAAACATCCGCCCGGAATCAATTTTGGGCATACTCACCCAATTGATCTGACTGATCGTGCTATAAATGTTAGCGTAATTCACTCCGTTCTTGGTTAAATGCCCTGTCGCATTGTTAAGAGCCGTCGAGATCGGTTTCAATTGACCATTGTTATCAAGATAACTCCATTGCTTGGTGGCAGGATTAATTCCTAGAATCCCCCAATAGATCTGATTGTCGGCATAAGCACCTTTGGTACCATTTAATAATTTGAAAGATAATGCTCCATTCCCTGTAGCGCTTGGTATAGATGACGCTGGGATACTGTAGATCGAATTGTCACCTGTTCCAGGATTGGGAGGTGGGGTTGAGCCTGTTGTGACTGTATAGCTAAATTTCGATGTGTCATAAGCGGCTGTTCCATTATTGTACGTAAATGAATATTGGATCACCTGACCTGATGATACACTGGCGACATTTTGTACATAACGTTTAGATCCACTGTCATACGTCATTCGTAGATTTTGCAGATTACCCGAGTTCACCGAGTAGTGCACATCGACCCAGGAAGTATTTACGTTGGAAGAGAACCAGATAGTGGCTGTCGTCCCGGATGTAGTAACCCCTTGAGTATAATCTGCTGCTGATACCGAAGATGATGCTGGTGGAAAAAGACTGCTGACAAGAACAAGCATAGATAAAAGCAAGAAGTAACCCATTTTCTTCATACACATATCCTCCTATTCAAATTGTATGCGATTCCACGTTCGCTTTTAATTATTTCAATATATGGTAATAAATACAATACAAAAAGCATGTGTAATTCTCCTGTGTATTTCTATGCTAAGATTTCTTAAATTAAAGAAATTTTTATTTGCTTTTTTGTTCAATAACAGCTAAAGTTTTATACTTGAGCGTCTAAATAGACCGGAATTTATGTTCATTTTAGAGTGAATTTATGTTCACTGCATAATCTGGAAATGTTCGGCAAAAGTTAAACGATATGTACTATATCTAGTATGTCAAGAAAATTATTTTTTTATAAATGATTATCGCGATGTATGTAAAATACGTGTTCAAAGAAGTGCCCGTTTTACTTGATATTTTGAAAAAATAGACCGTTTTTAAGGCATGTTTGGGCCAAGATGTAGACCTTCAGTTCCTATTGACAACACTATATATAGCGTATATCTTTGATAAAGCCTTCTATATATTGCGGTTACGATGTTTGAGCAGGTAATATATAGGTTATAGCTAATTATACGCGCTAGAGTAGATAACACTTATATGATATTAGATCATTGTTATCTGTATTTATATAGTGATTGAACGGATGAACAGTACTACATATTGAACCGAGAAGGAGATGTCACAACCATGCTAATTGCTTATGATTCCAAAACAGGCAATGTAAAACGATTTATCAACAAATTAAAATTACCTGCTGTACAAGCTGTACAGATTGATGAGGCGCTGACGTTGGATGAACCTTTTGTACTGGTAACGTACACAACTGGATTTGGTCAGATTCCTGATAAGGTAGTTCATTTTTTGGAGAGAAATCACAATCGCCTGATCGGAGTTGCAGCAAGTGGCAATCGCAATTGGGGAGACAAATTCGCTCGGAGTGCTGATCTAATCTCAGAACGTTATAATGTACCGGTTGTGTACAAGTTCGAATTAGCAGGTACAACAGGAGACGCACAACGATTTCAACAGGAGGTAGATAAAATTGCGGCATATTGAATTGAACAACTTACTGATGCAACGGGACGAGAGTGGATTTTTCCGTTTGGATAAAGATAAAGAAGCAGTTGTAGAATATATGGAAGAGGTAGCTCGTAAAAGTATCAACTTCCCGGACACCAAAACGAAAGTACGTTATATGATCGATAACGATTATTATGAAGATATGTACAAAAACTATACTTCTCAAGATGTAGAAGAAGTATATGCGATTACACACAGTTATGATTTCCAATTTCCATCTTATATGGCGGCTTCCAAGTTCTACACAGATTATGCAGTGAAAACGAATGACCGTAGTCAATACTTGGAACATTATGCGGATCGTGTCGCAGTCGTGGCGCTTCACTTGGGACGCGGGGATGCGGATAATGCCAAAACTCTTGCCAAATCCATGATGGAACAACGTCTACAACCAGCAACACCAACATTTTTGAATGCAGGTAAAAGTCGTCGTGGTGAAATGGTTTCTTGTTTCTTGTTAGAAATGGATGACTCTTTGAACTCGATTAACCATGTACTGAACACTTGTATGCAATTATCCAAAATTGGTGGCGGTGTAGCGGTTAACTTGTCCAAACTTCGTGGACGCGGTGAGCCGATCAAAGGTGTTGAAGGTGCAGCAAAAGGAATTATGCCTGTATTAAAACTGATGGAAGATGCTTTCTCCTATGCAGATCAAATGGGTCAACGTAAAGGTTCTGGGGCAGCGTATTACAACATTTTCGGCTGGGACGTTATGGAGTTCTTGGATAGCAAAAAAATCAATGCAGATGAGCGTACACGCCTCAAAACATTGTCAATCGGTCTTGTTGTACCGAATCGCTTTTACCAATTAGCAGCAGATAATGAACTATTGCATGTATTCGCACCTTATAGTGTATACAAAGCGTATGGTAAATATCTGGATGATCTAGATATCGATGAAATGTACGATACATTGCTTGCTGATGATCGTGTCAAAAAGAAAGCAATCATGAGTGCTCGTGATATGCTAACCAAAATCGCAAGTGTACAATTAGAATCCGGTTATCCGTATATTATGAACAAAAGTAATGCGAATAACGGTCATGCACTAAAAGATATCGGATCGATTCGTATGTCTAACTTGTGTACAGAAATTTTCCAATTACAAGAAACATCTGAGATTACAGATTATGGTCAAGATGATGTTATTCGTCGCGATATTAGCTGTAACTTGGGTTCACTTAATATGGTAAACGTCATGGAACTTGGCAAAATTCGTGAATCCGTTCATGAAGGAATCATGGGTCTAACATCGGTTAGTGATATGACAGATATCGCTAATGCACCGGGTGTAGCCAAAGCAAACCGTGAAATGCACTCTGTAGGTCTTGGTGTTATGAACTTGCATGGTTACCTTGCTAAAAACAAAATTGCGTATGAAAGTGACGAAGCAAGAGACTTTGTTCGTACTTTCTTTATGATGATGAATTTCTATTCATTAGAGAAAAGTATGGAAATTGCTCGTGATCGTCAAACGACTTTTGCTGATTTTGAAAAATCAGAATATGCAAAAGGAACGTACTTTGATCGTTATTTAGAAATCGATTATCGTCCAGCAACAACACGTGCAAGCGATTTGTTCGGCGATATGTATATCCCAACACCAGCAGACTGGCAAAACCTGAAAGCTGATGTAATGAAACATGGTCTGTATCATGCTTACCGTTTGGCGATCGCGCCAACAGCAAGTATTTCATATATCCAAAATGCAACATCTAGCGTAATGCCGATTGTAGAACAAATTGAGACTCGTACGTATGCGAACTCAACGACTTACTATCCAATGCCATATATGCAACAGGATAACTATTTCTACTACAAATCTGCTTACCAAATGAATCAATTTAAAGTATTGGATCTGATTGCTGAAATCCAAAATCATGTCGATCAAGGAATTTCAACAGTACTTCATGTAGGTAGCGATGTAACGACTCGTCAATTGGCTCGTTATTACCTGTATGCTGCACACAAAGGTCTAAAATCACTTTACTATACACGTACCAAATTGCTTAGCGTAGAAGAGTGTATTACTTGCTCGGTATAATATTTTTCGGTAGTTGATTATAAAATAATATCTATAGTTATGCAGTATACAAGAAAGCCTTTTTAGGCTTTTTTGTATGCTTTACGTGCTTGGCAATATCAGCACGATCGGATTCAAATGAACCATGATTTTTGCCCGGTACCATATCTTTCAGCAAGTGCTTGGCGATATGTAGACTGTACCGTTTGAGTACATACTTGTGTTCTTTTATCAAAGTGCAATAAGTAGTATCCAATGTTTAAAAGGAGGAATTTTAACTTATGACTGGACCTATCAAAGCTGTAAACTGGAACCGTCCTGATGATGATTTCACAATGATGTTCTGGAATCAAAATATTATGCAATTTTGGACGGATGATGAAATCCCATTGTCTGATGATAAAATGTCATGGATTCAATTGAGTGACATCGAACGTGATACGTATATGAAAGTGCTTGGAGGACTTACTCTACTTGATACGATTCAAGGTGGCGTAGGCATGCCGAAAGTATTGGAACACGTCGAAGGGATGCAACGTAAAGCAGTATTAGGCTTTATGGCGATGATGGAGCAGATTCATGCCAAATCATACAGCAGTATCTTTACAACATTGTCTTCTACAGAAGAGATCGATAAGATTTTCCAATGGGTGGAAGACAATCCACGTCTACAGACCAAAGCAGAAACGATCCGTCAGTACTACTTGAATATTAATTCGCCAAAAGAGCTATTTTTAGCTATGGCGGCTTCTGTATTACTCGAAAGCTATTTGTTCTACAGTGGATTTTTCTATCCGCTTTATCTAGCTGGACAAGGTAAAATGACGTGTAGTGGTGAGATTATTGATCTGATTTTACGTGATGAAAGTATTCACGGTGTGTATGTAGGGGTACTTGCACAAGAAATCTACAATGATCTTGAAGAAGACGAGCAAAAAGACGTTTACGAAATCTTAGAAGGTCTACTGACGTATCTTCATGCGAATGAAGAGAAGTATACGGAAGAGATTTATGATCCAATCGGTCTAACTGAAGATGTAAAAGTCTTCCTTCGTTATAATGCAAACAAAGCGTTTATGAATTTGGGCTTTGATCCTGTATTTGCTGAAGAAGAAGTGAATCCGATTGTATTCAACGGGATCAGCACACATACGAAACAACATGACTTTTTCTCGAAAAAAGGAAATGGATATGTGCGTGCGATGAACGTTGAGCGTTTGACTGATGATGATTTTAAATTTGATTTTTAAAATGGCTTTCTTGAGAAACCGCTATGGGAAAGAAATCATTCGGTCGGTCGCTGGTTGTAGATCCATTTTTGGAATAACCGCTATGCGGTAAAAATGGATCTACAAATGCGAACGCTTCGCTCCTTTCGAATTGATTTCTTTCCCTTCGCTCAGGCGGGGGAGTTAGGAAAGCAAGGATTTTAAAAGATTAGATTTGGTGTGGTAGCAGGTTGGGATCGTTTGGGAGATACTTGAGTTACAGATGATACGAGATAGATAGGGATAGTAGAGAGAGAATAGAGATAATTAGAGAGATAAATATAGAGTATATATGAGTTCAAAAGGGTGAAGTAAAGGGTGTTTTTCTGTGTGTTAAGCAGAAAGGCAGCCTTTTTTCGGTTTTAATTGTTTTATGGTATGGTTTGGCTGTTGATATTTTGATCTGTTTGTTTGATTATTGGGATATTATGTGTTGGGATGATGTGGATAAGCGAATTAAGGATATATAAGAGAGTAGAATAGAAGTGTGGAAAAATATATAGAGAATAGATATATCAGAAAAGAGGAAAAAGGGATGGAACAGCTTTTTTCTAAAAAGCAGGTAGATGATTTTATTCGCCAGCATTCGTTGACATTGCTTATGCTCAAAACGCAGAATTGTAGTGTATGTGAAGCGGTTCAACCGCAGGCGGAACGTTTGTTAGAAGGGTATGAGCATATTACAGGTGGATTTGTGTATATGGAGGATGTGCCTGAATTGGCGGGAGAGTATATGATTTTTACTTCACCGGTATTGTTGCTACTGATGGAAGGCAAAGAGGTATATCGGGTGGCTCGCTTTATTATATTTGAAGAATTGGCGAACCAGATCAATCGGTATCATGAATTTATGCAATCGTAAATACTATAATCGGGTAATGCTTGTTAAAGGAGATGTTAGATATGGGTATTACAGGCGTTTATTATGAGGAACATAAAAATTTAGAAGATATTTTGGCGGGAAATGTACAACCACCCACGCTGGATATTGATAAAACATGGAGTCTGATTGTAGATATGTTCCCGGATATTCCTTTGGTTCCGGTAGGGGAGCAATATAAAGTTGACAGTCAGGCGACTGAATATGGTTCTTTTTATTTACCTGCGGACAAGGTAGCCGAAATTGCAACGCAAATTCCTGAATTGAAACAACCTGAGAATCTAATCAAACGGATTGATTTTGAAAAGTGGAAAAACATTCCCGAGATGGACATAGAGCAATTGGATGAACGGGCAATGATTATGTTAGCTTTTCCGATGCAAAGTGATGAGACCTATGAAGAATTAGTAGATGGTTACTTGCTTCCTCATCTGGAATCGGTATTTGAACTTTTTGAAAAAGCATTTGCTAATCAAAGTGGTTTGGTATTTATGATTATGTAATAACAAATGTCCAATAATCCAATAAACCTATCGCTAGTCGGATAGGTTTATTTTTTATTTGTATAGAATCTACATATTTAAGGAAAACTTTATATTTAGCCTACTTTTATTTTTAACAATCTTCTTTATGATTTTGAGATCACAGATCAAGATCAAGGAGGATATGATAATGAAAAAATGGATGGTTGTACTTGTCGTTTTGTTAGGTATTGCATTGTTAGTCACTCGCTATTTGCCGGATTCTTTCGATTACAAAATAGGTCGAGGATTTGCACATGACCGGGTGATTGATGGTAAAGACGAGGTGGCAGGTAAAAATGAAATATTAGTCGATGTGAGCAAAAGTCAGATTTACCAAGGAGATTTGTTATTAATTAATAAAGATTATCCGTTAGTGGATGGGAATGAAGCGCAAGATATTGTTAAGCTTGTTGATTATTCTACTTTTGCAAGCCAGATTGTTTTACTGGATCGATCTTTGTCATTGTCTCAAGATGTAGCAGAGCGATTTTTGACTATGGTTAAAGACGCCAATGTAGAAGGAATCGATCATTTTATGGCAAGTAGTGGATATCGAACGAATCAGGAACAAGATAATTTGTATGATGAGAAAGGATCAGAATACGCGATGCCAGCCGGATATAGCGAACATAATCTAGGGCTTGCGCTGGATGTTGGTTCTACACAAAGTGGTATTGAGAAATCAGAGGAAGGCGTCTGGCTACGCGACAATGCGTGGAAGTATGGATTCATTCTCCGTTATCCGAAAAACAAAGAAAAGATTACAAGTATCAAATATGAACCCTGGCATTTCCGTTATATAGGGTTACCTCATAGTGCTATTATGGAAGAACATGATATGGTATTAGAAGAGTATTATGAAGCGTTAAGAGATGAACCGTTGTCTATAACGATAGAAGGTCAGCATTATAATGTTCGGTATCATCCTATGCTCAATGATAAAAAAATCGCTGTTCCGGCTGATGGTGACTATACGATTTCAGGTAATAATGTAGATGGAGTGATTGTTACCGAAAGGCATCGATAATGACCAGATACAGACCAGATTATGCGTGCTATGCTTACATGAACCATGATGTATAGGTGCTGGGCTAACGATTCTAATCTAGTATAATCAAATTGTGGTAACCTATTATATTTGTTCGGGAGATGTACAATCACTATGACGACGATATTAATCGCAGATGATGAAGAAGCCATTGCCGATTTATTGGAATTGCATTTACAAAAAGAAGGATATCAATGTATCAAAGTAACCGATGGTGCAGAAGCGGTACGAATCATTTTAACCCGTTCAATTGATCTGGCTATTCTCGATATTATGATGCCCCGTATGGATGGTTATGAAGCAGCACGAACGATTAGAGAAACCCATCATATTCCGATTATCTTTTTGAGCGCTAAATCTTCTGATCTTGATAAGATTACAGGTCTAGTGACCGGTGCTGATGATTATGTGACCAAACCATTTAATCCGATGGAATTAGTAGCACGGGTTAATGCACAATTGCGACGTGCGAATCAATTTAATACTGCCGGGGGAGCACATAATACGTCTATTTTGAATACAGGGGTATTGGTCATTAATCCAGAACAACGAACTGTATCTGTCTATGATCAGCCTGTAGAATTAACACCTAAAGAATTTGATATTTTGTATTTACTTGTGAGTCATCCCAAAAAAGTATTCAGCTCAGAACATATTTTTGAGTCTGTTTGGAAAGAAAGTTATTACGAAGGAAGTAATACAGTGATGGTACATATCCGTACATTGCGCAAAAAGCTAGAGGAAGACAAGCTCAAAACTAAATTGATTAAAACTGTCTGGGGCGTGGGGTATACGTATAATGGCTAAGCAGGTTCGAAGTTTTCGTTTTAATATGATGATGTTGTTTGGACTTAGTATGTTATTGTCAGGCATAGTCACCTATATTTTATATCGTTTATTGCAATGGTTTTATTCTACGACTAAATTTGAAGATTTATGGACAAAATATCGTTATTTTATTCGCGAGATCGGAGATCTAAATTTCTTTTTAATCTTTTTTATTCCACTGTCCTTTTTCTTTTTCTTTTTGCTAACCAAAAGATATGCATTGTATTTTAAAGAGATTACAAGCGGAATCCACCAACTGGCGAATGCTGATTTCGATATTGATCTCCAGATACAGTCTAAAGACGAATTTGAAGAGATTGCTCGTGATATCAATCTAGCCAGCCACAAATTACAGCAAGCGATGATTCGGGGCGATTTTGCTGAAAATTCCAAAGAACAATTAGTGCTGAATCTAGCACATGATCTGCGTACACCGCTTACGTCGGTACTTGGTTATTTGGATTTTATTTTAAAAGGAAAAGACGAACTGACTGAAGAACAAATGATACATTATGCTGGTGTTGCTTATAATAAATCTCAGCGGTTGGAAAAATTGATCGAAGAATTATTTGATATTGCTCGTATGAATTATGGTACAGTTTCTCTTAAAAAGTCATGGTTAGATGTAAATGAACTTCTACATCAATTGACCGAAGAATTGTACCCTGCGCTGGAAAAACAGCATTTAATTAGCCGTATTACAACCACGACATCAATGACCATTTATGCAGATGGAGAACAACTGGCTCGTGCTATCGAAAATCTGCTAACCAATGCTATTCGTTATGGGGAAGATGGGCATTATATAGATGTGAATAGTTATCCAGAAGCCGAAGAGATCGTCATTCAGATTATCAATTACGGCAGTCGTATTTTGCCAGAAGAATTACCTCATATTTTTGAAATGTTATATACCGGAGACAAAGCACGAACTCAGAAAGATGGAGGTTCGGGCATCGGTTTATTTATTGCCAAAAATATTGTAGAGCATCATAAAGGAACCATTACCGTTCAAAGCGATCTTATTCGTACCTGTTTTGAAATTCGTTTACCCCATCAGGCTCAGAATATAGATGTATCATAAGAAAAATGTTCTACAGTGGTTAGACGCTTATTGCTTGTGATACCGCTAGATATACAATGTATCGCAATACAAAAGAAGTCACGATTCCTTTGATTAACCGAAGGAGCAATGACTTCTTTTTTATTTGGGCAGTAGCAACTCTAAAAAATAATTGACAATCTGTATTAACTGTACTAATAATAGTAGTACAGTTAATACAGAGAGGAGGCTCTTTATGTTCGAATTGGATGTACGTAGTCGGAAGCCAATCTATGAGCAGTTGATGGATAAAATCAAAGAGATGATTATGTATGGCATATTGAAGCCTGAAGAACAATTACCTTCAGTGCGTTCACTTTCCACTCAATTAACGGTTAATCCAAATACGATTCAGAAAGCGTATCGGGAATTAGAGCGAGAAGGCTATATTTATTCTCAGCCAGGTAAAGGAAGCTTTGTTTCACCACAGCAACAACAACCGACCCAGGAACAGCAAGAAGATATGCGCGGGCGATTATTAAAATTGTTTGCAGAAGCAATCTATCTCGGATTTACCAGAGAAGACTTAATCAAATTGTATGAACAAGCGATGCAAGAACATGAAAGGGGGCATCATCATGATTGAAGTTAAAGGACTCACCAAATACTTTGATGGTGAAAAAGCAGTAGATGATTTGTCGTTACACGTACATAAAGGTTCGATTTTTGGATTATTGGGTTCCAATGGAGCAGGCAAAACCACATTGCTCAAAACAATCGCAGGCATTTACCGCGCAGATCAAGGACAGATTACTTTAGAAGGACAAGCTGTATATGAGCAACCAGCAATCAAAAATCGAATGATTTTTTTAGCCGATCAACCTTACTTTTTCCCGCAAACTTCTATTAAGCAAATGGCATCTTTTTACCGGTCTGTTTATCCTCAGTGGAGTCAGGAACGTTTTCAACAGTTAGCTCCAGCATTCGCAAGTATTGATATGAAGCGTAAATTACACCGTTTATCTAAAGGAATGCAGCGCCAAGCCTCTATGTGGTTAGCTTTGAGTTGTAGACCGGATGTATTGATCTTGGATGAACCAATAGATGGACTAGATCCTGTAATGAGACGACAAGTCAAAAATCTGTTGTTTCAAGAAAGTGCTGAACGCGAAATGACCGTCATTATTTCGTCGCATAATCTGCGTGAAATCGAAGACCTGTGTGATCATGTAGGCATTATGCACAAAGGCAAATTGTTAGTGGAAAAAGAACTGGACGATCTCAAAGCCGATACGCACAAAATACAAGTCGCTTTCCGGGATGAGCGTCATGAACATGCCATCTCCAGTCTACTGGATGTGGTGTATAAGGAAGAACGAGGTAGCGTAGGTATTTATATTATCAAAGGCGAGATCGAGCGTATCAAAGAAGTATTCAACGTCTACACGCCTTACGTATTTGATATTTTGCCGATGACACTAGAAGAAATCTTTATTTATGAAATGGGGGACGCCGGTTATGATGTTCAACCGATTCTTCTTTAATCGAGGGTTATGGAGTCATACCTTAAAGCAAAGTGCTTGGCTTGGAATATTGTATTTCTTAGTTCTTTTGTTATCTATACTCATCTCTTTAAATATGCTGAATGATTCGTATAAGAATCAACGTTTTCATTTTGTTGTTAGTTACTTTGCTGAAATAGGCGCTGGTTGGCCCAATGTGGCAATGCTTATTATATCCATCCTTATGGGTCTATTGCTAACAAGATATATGCAAAATAAAGCTTCAGTCGATTTTTTTCATAGCCTTCCTTTAAAAAGAGTTCATTTATTAACAACTCATTTTGCAGTAGGAGTTATAGCATTAACGATTCCACTATGGATCATGGCTATAATAGCAGCAATATTAAGCAGACAGTTTGAGTATGTTGATTTTACAGCCATGCAAGTTTTAGAATGGACGATAGCTACAAATGTGCTTAGCCTTTTGTTATTTAGCCTTACTGTATTTGTAGGCATTTGTATCGGACAAACGATATTACAGGGTATAGTTATTGCTATTTTATTAACACTTACTGTAGCTATTCCTAAAGTGTGGAATAAACATTTAGATATTTATTTATTTGGATATTCGTCTCGGAATCAACAGAACTTGAATGAAGATTGGTCTCCACTTTTCAATATTATGAATGCATCTGCCAAAATAATTACAACATTAGAAACATGTTTATATCTTTTGATAGCTATTATATTGATCGTATTAAGTTATCTGTTTTATAAAATACGTGCTACTGAAAAGACAACTCATGCTGTCACATTCACATATTTTAATCCTTTATTTAGAGTGGGAGTTATGTTTTGTGGTGCCTTATTTGCAGGTGCTTTATCTGTATCGTTTCTGAATGATTGGACACCTATTGCTTATATTGTAGGAGCTATTGTAGCTTACACTATAGCAGAAATGATCATACGTAAAAGCTGGAATATATACCATATGAGATTTGCTAAAGGAATGTTAGGTCATGGTGTTGTGGTCGCTTTGCTTTTGTATATTCCAGTTTCGAATTATGTACATTATGAAGCTGAGATACCAAGTGCAGAAGAGATTGCTGGAGTCTACGAAGGTGGTAATCTTTCTTATTATTTATTTGAAAATGAAGGATATGTAACGTTTCCAAGAGTCATACGTCCAGGAGTCCTTTCTTCAGATCCTAATTATATTCAGCTTGTTCGTAATCTCCATATGCAAATTGAACAAATACGTCCTAAAGTTGATAAACTGCAACAATTTACATCAGATTATAAGTCAGTAGATATTGGATATAAGCTAAAAGATGGAAGCTTAATCGTACGCTCTTACCAAGTACCTTCTAATGCTCCTGAATATCAATATTATCTAGCAAAAATACAACAATCACCATCATATAAGATTGCAGTTTACAATCTTCCATCTTTAGATCATGTAAGTAAACCGATTGAAATTGTAAACTTGGATCGACAAGAACATAAAATTCAAGTTTCAAATAAAAAAGATATTAAAGAATTAATTCAATTAATAAAAAAAGAAAAATTGGCAATTGATAATCCAGATGCAAGTTTGCCTAACAGTAGTCTTTATTTTTCAGTTGAATCTGATCTAATTAGTTATGAGACTTCTCAATCTTATTATTGGGATTCTTCTTATAAGCCTTTAGCTATATGGCTTAAAAAGAAAGGCTATTGGGATCAGATTATTACGAAACCAACAGACCTAAATGCTATAATTGTCGTTCGTGATAATCGCACAAAAGCAGAGAAAGATACAACAAGCGATCAAAGTTTATTTACAAATGCATACAATACAGATAAAGAATTTGTTGCAAAAGATAAAAAAATGATGGGAATATTACTTGATGCTAGTGAAAATATTTTTGACTATAATAATGCTTCTTACTATTTAAAACTAAAATTTAAAGATGGTACGATAACTTATCGTCATCTAGTTCAATCACAAGTCACATCTGAACTAAGTAAAGTATTACCTGAATAATTTATTTATCTAAAGCATCGATATAATCAGATTCAACAGAAATGTTGTTTCCGATTATGTCGATGCTTTTTTATTATCAAAGTATTAGGACACAACTATTCAATTACTATTTTTTACTTGTCGCGCTAATTAATTTATCTCTTTTTAAACATCTGTTCATATAAAGTTCAAAATCCCTCGATATAATCAACAATGTAAACGTGATGTTAACGGAGTGTAAAACATGGATCTCATGGATAGCAGATCAAGAAGAAAGGGGATGAATAAATGTATTATCCAAATTTGGATTTGAAATACCGACATGAACTCAAGCACTACGTGAATTACCATCAGTATTTTACGATTCGGCAACGGCTACGTCCGCTGATGACACAAGATGCGAATTCCAATGAAGCTGGAGAATATCTGATCCGAAGTCTGTATTTTGATGATATCAATAATACGGCACTGCATGAGAAATTAGGCGGTGTGCGAGATCGAGTGAAGTACCGGATTCGTATTTACAATGGCGAAGATAAAATTATTCATTTTGAAAAGAAAATTAAAATGAACGATTATATTGCCAAAGTCAAAGAATCGATTACCCGTGACATGTATGATGAGATTCTAAAAGGCAATTATGAAGTGCTCAACTTACCTCACAAACCTTTACTGTATGAGATTTACCATGCGGCTAACAATGTTTTATTGCGTCCACAAGTGATTGTAGATTATGTACGGGAAGCTTATACCTCTAAGCTAGGTAATGTCCGTATTACGTTTGATAAATATATGAAAACAGGTCTGAACAATCACGATATATTTGACCCTAATTTGGCAATGGTCGATGCGATTGATCATAAATTTTTTGTGCTTGAAGTGAAATTTGATGAATATTTGCCGGATTATATCAAAACAGCATTACAACTCGAAGGATTAGTTCGTCAATCCAATTCAAAATACGTTATCTGCCGTAAACTCGGTAAAGAAAATTCCTGGGAGGATCAATAACACATGGCAACAACGACACCAGTCGCAGCCGCGGCAAATGCAACAACAACTGACGCAACAACCAATTTTTCAGATATTGTCAAAAATTCTGTACTGGAAAGTTTCACTTCTGATATCAGTATCACTCATATTTTGCTCACGATGGGGATCGCTTTTTTGGTGGGGCTATTTATCTACTTCCTGTACAAACGCGTATTTAGCGGAGTACTGTATTCCAAAAGCTTCAATATCTCACTGATCGGCATGACGCTAGTGACTTCTATGGTAATTATTGCGATTAACTCGAACTTGATTCTGTCTCTAGGTATGGTTGGTGCACTTAGTATTGTTCGTTTTAGAACACCGATTAAAGACCCAACCGATTTAATTTTCTTATTCTGGGCAGCAGCGGCAGGGATTGTTACCGGAGCAGGTTTTTATAGTTTGGCGATTATCGGTTCTGTGATTGTAGGTCTGGTGATGTTCTTATTTATCAAAGGATCTTCTTTCGAAACGCCTTATCTATTGGTCGTAAACGCTCAAGGAGACGATGCAGAGAAACAAGTCAACAGCAAGCTGAACTCACTGGTAAAACGCCACACGGTTAGACAAAAAACAATCACAGCAGACAATATTGAATTGACGCTAGAAGTACGTATCAAAAACAATGAGCCTACATTTGTAAATGAAATTTCTAATATTGCAGGTGTAAAAAATGCTGTGTTGATTAGCTACAACGGTGATTACGTTTCGTAATAGAAGCGAATAGACATGGCTGAAATTGATCGAAATGAAAGCTCATAGAAATCCTTTGCACAAGTCAATATACCGATTTATGCAAAGGTTTTTTATTTTAAAATTGGTGGTGATAAAGTGAAGTGGATATTAAAAGTAGTTCTGGCAGGTACACTATGTCTTGTGGCTATTATACCGTGGGCATCAACGCAAGAAGCTCATGCAGGCACAGTGACAGAACAAAGTGCACAAGATACGAATGTATTTGTAGAAGATAAAGTGGTCGATGTCAAAATAACGCTTCCTGATTCGGATTTTCAAGATATGTTAGATCATGCGTCTGATGAAGAATACCACTCGGCAACAGTGGATTATAACGGTAAAACAATCACAAATGTAGGTATCCGTACAAAAGGTAATCTTTCCTTACGCAGTGTTGTCCAGATGGATGATTCGGATCGGTATAGCTTTAAGCTGAGTTTTGATGAATACATTTCCGGACAGAATCTATACGGCTTAGACAAAATTAATCTGAACAACAACTATAGTGATGCTTCTTATATGCGTGAATTTTTGGCGTATGAAATGTCTGAAATGTTAGGGCTCCCTACACCTAAGCACTCCTTTGTGCGTATCTATGTTAATGGTACATATAAAGGATTATATCTTGCTGTAGAGCAAGTAGACGACCAATTTATAGAGACTCATTATGAAGATACAACAGGCACATTATACAAAGGTCTGATGACAGGTAGCGGTAGTGATCTACAGTGGATTGATGATGATGCAGATTCGTATACCGGTCTTGATGTGAAGTCAGAAAGTCAGGACAAAGACGCGTTAATTAATATGCTGGATAAGCTGAATCATGATAGTAAAACGCCATATACGGATTATCTTGATGTAGATAGTATCCTTGAATATCTGACGTTAAATGTGGTGACCAACAATACAGATAGTTACATTGGTGGCAATAAGCAGAACTATTATCTGTACGAACATGGTGGCGTATTTTCTATGATTCCATGGGATTATAACATGGCATTCGGCGGAATGGGTGGTATGGGAGGAGGCATGGGCGGCGGTGGCTTCGGCGGTCGTGGTGGTGAAAATGCTAATACTAATTCAGATACCAACACGACAAAAGCAACAACAGAGCCAACAACCAACCAGCCTCAATCCAATACAGCCAATACTAAAGATCAACAAACAGCAACAACAGAGACAACAACGGGTAATACTAATAACGCAACGGGAAATGGAGCAGGTACTGCAAGTTCTACTTCTTTGATGATTGATGAACCCACATCAGGAGCTTTAGCAGAGCGTCCATTAGTTGCCAAATTATTAGCAGTCGATGAATACAAACAAAAATATCATACGATGATCCAGAATGTACTCACTCATTTTTTAGCAAATAATATTTTTACAGCAAAAGTGAATGCATTAAATGATATGATAGCCGCCGATGTGAAAAGCGATCCTACTTCTTTCTATACGTATGAAGAATATCAAGCAGGTGTTAAGTCACTCATCGCTTGGAATCAGACCAATACCGCAAATATACAAGGACAACTAGATGGGACGATTGCTTCATCAGGTGATGGTTCTGGAAATGGCGGTATGGGCGGTGGAATGGGAATGGGTGGCGGACAACGTGGTCAACGACCTGAAGGAGCTCCAACAGGCGGTGATAATGATAGAAATGGCGGAATGATGGCTCCACCTGATGGTGTCGGTGGTGGAATGGGCGGAGGCCCGGGTGGAGGATTTGGAGAACCGATAACACCTACTATTGATACAGCTGCACAGGCGAAATATACAGCAATAAGTATAGGCATTCTGGTATTAGCGATAGGGATTGTATTGTGGTTCCGTCGCCGACGAGTCTAACCTGCATATCATATGTCATCAATGAAATATAAGTATAAAAAGGATAAAGTCTTATGACTCTATCCTTTTTTTGTTATTTGACATAAACATATCGAAATCACGTCAACAGCAGGTCTGATTATTGAACAAACACCACTGTATATTGAATATCTACTGATGATCATTCCATGTATGATGCTAATGTAAGCGCTTCACTATTAAAAATGAGGAAGAAGGGGTATATTTGAATCGATCATTTTCGTATCGTCCATGGATATCGCTTGTGCTTATAATGGTTATGTTATTTGCTGGATTGCCTTTGAACCGCTCTATCGCAGCTGAAGATCAAGAACAACCGACTAATCTTTCTTATTTAGGAACAATCGAACAAGAAGAACAGACACCTACTGTAATCAATAATACGTATGGCAATGAGCCTGTTATAGTCTCGAATCCAACTGTATATCTGGCAGGAGATTCTACTGTACAGACTTATGCAACATCCAAACAACCGCAAGCAGGATGGGGGCAAATGATAGACCGTTATTTGGACGACAAAGTGAAGATTAGCAATCAAGCGATAGGTGGACGTAGTTCCCGTTCTTTTATCGAACAAGGTAGATTAGATACGATCTTAAATCAGATTCAACCTGGCGATTATCTGATGATCCAGTTCGGTCACAATGATGCCGATACGAAGCCAGAGCGCTACACACCTGTACCTGATTACAAAGTATACCTCAAGCAATATATTGATGGTGCTCTTGCTCATGGAGCCACTCCGATTCTTGTTACTCCTGTAGGTCGCAGAGATTTTAATACGACAACAGGGCAATTCAATATCAGTTTCCCCAATTATGTAACAGCGATGAAAGAAGTCGCTACTCAGACCCATACACCTTTAATCGATCTTAGCGCTCGCAGTGTTGCTTATTATAATTCGATCGGTGCTGAAGCATCCAAAAAAGTCTTTTTACATGTTCCTTCAGGTGTGTATCCTAATTTTCCAGATGGAGTGGTAGATAACACCCATTTTCAAGAGTACGGAGCTATTCAGATCGCAAGACTGGTAGCAGAAGGAATCGCTGATCTGAATCTTCCTTTAGCAGAACATGTACAGAATCTAACGATAACTGAAGATGCTACAGTTGCTTCCGGTCAACGTGCTATGGAAAAGTTGAATCGTGGACTGGTTGCTGTGAAAAGCAAAAATGGGATCTATGTAGGTTGGAGAATGTTAGGGCTTGATCCAGATGGGATCGCATTTAATGTATATCGGGACGGTGTGCTGGTAAATAGTCAACCGATTACAGGCGCTACCAATCTGCTGGATTCTCAAGGAACAGACAAATCAGTCTATACATTATTTACAGTTCAAAATGGTAAAGAAACATCAGTATCTACTCCTGTATCTGTATGGCAACAGCAGTACAAATCAGTTCCTTTGCAAAAGCCTGCTGACGGTGTCACCAAAGACGGAGTATCGTATACGTATAGTGCAAATGATGCTAGTGTAGGCGATCTGGATGGAGACGGAGAGTACGAAATTGTACTGTTGTGGTCACCTTCTAATGCCAAAGATAATTCACAATCTGGATATACAGGCATTGTATATCTGGATGCATATAAGTTAAATGGTACTCGTTTATGGCGGATCAATATGGGGCCTAATATTCGTGCAGGTGCTCATTATTCTCCATTTGTAGTCTATGATCTGGATGGAGATGGAAAGTCTGAAGTGGCTTTGCGTACAGCAGACGGTACGATTGATGGACAAGGCAAAGTTATTGGCGATATCAAAGCAGACTATCGCAATAGTGCTGGATATGTACTCACAGGTCCCGAGTTTTTGACGGTATTTCAAGGAGCCACAGGAGCGGCACTAGACACAGTCAATTATGACCCGCCTCGTGGAACAGTAGCTTCATGGGGAGATAATTATGGCAATCGGGTCGATCGGTTTCTAGCAGGAGTTGCTTATTTGGACGGGCAACATCCAAGCTTTGTAATGACCAGAGGATATTACACACGTACCGTTCTGGTAGCTTATGATTTTCGAGAAGGCAAAATCGTCAAGCGCTGGACATACGATACCAATGTAGGCAATCAGACTACGTATACAGCTCAAGGTAATCATGCGCTGAATGTAGCAGATGTCGATGGAGATGGCAAAGACGAGATTAATTTTGGCTCTATTTCGATTGATGATAATGGAACCCCACGTTATACTACAGGGCTTGGACATGGTGACGCTCAGCACTTGGGTGATCTGAATCCGAATCGAGCAGGGCTTGAAGTATTCGGAGTGCATGAGCATAAAGATTCTCCATACGGCATGGAAGTTCATGATGCGAATACCGGACAAATTCTATGGGGAGTCAAAACAGGGATTGATACAGGACGTGGTATGTCAGCAGATATCGACCCTCGTTTTCCCGGAGAAGAAGTGTGGGCAGCTACCATTACTAATGCCCAACATGTTCCAATCACCGGATTGTACAGTATTACAGGTGAATTAATTAGCAAAACTATTCCTTCATCAACCAATTTTGGTATCTGGTGGGATGGCGATCTATTACGAGAATTGTTAGATGACAATCGGATCGATAAATGGGATTATACTAACAACACGACGACCAATCTATTTACAGCAACAGGCAGTAGTTCTAATAATGGAACCAAAGCGACACCAGCGCTACAAGCAGATCTGTATGGAGACTGGCGTGAAGAAGTGGTTTTGCGTTCCAATGATAACAGTGAATTACGTATCTATACGACGACAGATATAACTGATTATCGGTTGCGTACCTTAATGCATGATCCAGTGTATCGTTTGTCTATCGCATGGCAAAATGCAGGATACAATCAACCACCACATCCAGGTTTTCATATAGGAGTAGGGATGAAGCAACCTCAAGCACCTGATATTTATTATGTACAATAAATAAAATACACCTCATGATCTAACGTGAATATATCCTCATATCAAACAATTAAATAAAACAAATACAAAAGACTATTGACGTTAATACGTCAGTAGTCTTTTTGTTGTTAACAAGCGATCACACCAGTAATCATAAAGTGAATATTTGTGCTATTACAAAGTGTACTCAAATCCGATATAAATATTATGTAAATAATAGGTAATCGTAACAATGTAATATGCCATTTATTCGAACAATACAGTGTAGCAGGGAGATCATGTTATGAGAACACTATTTAATATTAACAATTGGAATTTACGGCTGAAAATGTTTGTACCGATGGCAATTGTTATGATTGCTTTGATCGGAATTACTGTGTTTGCACTAAGTCATACCAAATCGATCGCCCATACGTTAACTACCAAACTTTATGATCAATCGTATATGACAAATTACTGGTTATTGAATGCAGATCGTGATTATTATCAATCGTTAGTAGCGCAAATGACATTAACCAGTTCGACAGACCCTGCCATTTTGGAAGCAGCCAAAGCAGATTACACTGAAAATGCACAACAAACGTATGAACGTGTTCACAAAGCAGAAGCTATTTTTAAAGCTCATCAAGCAGAATTCAATCAATATCAACATGCTGATTCTAACAAGAACGTATTTGAATTGATTGCAGATTTTGATACTAATTTTGCAGCATGGCAAAAAGAATTTGATATCAATACCAATACTGTAGCAAATCTAACTGAAAGCACTGCACGCTTTGATGCGGCACGTGAAGATATCAATCAGGCAGAAGAGATTTTGGACAATTATAATCAAGCGATTTTACTAGAAAGCCAAACACTACAGAATCAACTGGCAAAAACATTAATTATCGCAGCAATTGTTGTATTGCTGATTTCTTTAATTGTATGTATAATCTTCGCTCGTAACGTGAACCGTCGTACCAAAGTCACATTAGAAATTATCAACAAAACAGCAGCACTTGATCTGAAATATAGCAAAGGCTATGAAAAATATTTAGAAGAAAAAGATGAGTTTGCTCTTATTATTGCAGCAATGGGTGGAGCACGTAAGCAATTTAGAGAAGTATTTGAGCAGGTGATTACACAGAGCTCTAATTTACAGAATCATATTCAAACGGTGAATCATAACATGTCTCATTTGGAAGACAGCGTGCAGGATATTTCTGCTACAACCGAGCAGTTATCGGCAAGCACAGAAGAGACAGCTTCATCGACAGAAGAAATGAATATGACAGCCCGTGATCTGGAACATGCTGTTCATTCTGTGGCTGTTCAAGCACAAGAAAGCGCCAAGTCTGCTGATGAATTGACCCGTCGTGCTCAAGGGCTTAGTCAAGATTTCCGTACTTCTTATAATAAAAGCTTGGGTATCTATACCGGTGTAAAAGAACGTCTGGAACAAGCACTGCTAGAATCGCAATCGGTCTCCAAAATCAATGGACTGGTATCAACGATTATTACGATTGCAGCACAGACCAATTTGTTATCACTAAATGCAAGTATCGAAGCGGCAAGAGCAGGCGAAGCCGGTAAAGGATTTGCAGTAGTAGCGAGTGAGATTAGTAAATTAGCAGCCAATTCCAAGCAAGCGGCTGATCAGATTGATCAGATTACTCGCAATGTAATCACATCGGTTAGCAATCTTTCATCCAACTCGAATGATTTGCTTCAACTATTTGGCAATGAGATCAAACAGGATTATCATATGATGCTAACTTCAACAGATCAATATGCAGAAAGTGCCAAAGGAATAGATGATATTGCGACAGATCTAAGTTCAACATCCAAACAGCTATTATCCTCTATAGAAAATCAAGTGAAGTCGATTCATGAGATTGCGCTGGCTTCTAATGAAAGTGCAGCGGGGACGTCTACTATTGCAGGCAAAACCGAGACGATTGTAGAGCAAACGAACGAAGTGATCGAAAGTATGAGTATGTCCAAGCAAGGCATAGATGAACTATTAGCGTCTGTTTCTAAATTTAAAATCTAATACGGCTAGTGATAAGGAATAGCACTTGTAAATTACTGATTGTATTGAGAATGAGAAATGCAATCAGTATGTTTACAGGCAAAACACAGACAAAGTGAGATAATCTATAATTTTTTTTCAAATCTACTTGATAATAATAATCATTGTTGGTAGAATATAAAAAGAAAGAAGGAACTCGGCAAAGTCCCTTCTCAGTTGTAAAACATTTTCAATTAGTTGATTGCTTCTTTTTTATCAAAAGTTTGGCAATCTGTTTCTTCAGACTCAGTTGCTTTTTTGTGAGCATGGTTGATGATGAAAATAGATTCAGCAGTACATTTATTTTCTTCAGCCCAATGTGTGCAAGAGTTCACTTCACAAAGTACGTTTTGTACCATAGTAATTCACCTCCTATAGTAGAATGATAGGAATTAGAAATAAGCAGCTCCTTCTGTGAAAAGGGGCTATTTGTATTTCTCGCTACAAATATTGTAGCGTTAATGCCAGTGTACCAGATAAACAATTCAATTGGCAAACTTTTTGCTCACAAATATATAGAAAATCCACAAAAAAATCAAAAAAAATGTTATTTAGACAAAAAAAGCCCCAATTCACTGTAGATTGATTGTGAATTGGGGCTTTTTGATGAGTCGTTATGATGCTTTATGATAAAAACCAACTATGACCATTATTTACGTAACAATGAAAGATCAAATGAAGGAACAAGACCTTCATTAGCAGCACGTCCTAACAACGCTTCGATCGCTCCATAACCATCTTCCCCTAGATTACGCGTAAATTCATTGACATACAGATTAATATGAGAATCTGCTACTGTAGGATCCATTTCTTGTGCATAATCCAGTACATATTGACGTGAAGCTTCAGGATGTTCCCAAGCATATTCCACAGAAGAACGTACCCAATCAGCAATCTGATTCGCATCTAATGAACGTTTAGCAATAATAGCTCCTAACGGAATCGGTAATCCAGTATCTTCTTCCCACCAGCTACCCATATCTTCCATTAGTGTTAGACCATAATTAGGATACGTAAATCGTGCTTCATGAATAACCAGACCTGCATCAATCTGACCATCTCGAACCGCAGGCATAATCTCATCAAATGGCATAACAACGATCTCCCCAACACCACCGGGAACATTTTGTGCTGCCCATAGACGGAATAACATATAAGCGGTAGAACGTTCACTAGGTACAGCGACTCTTTTACCGGATAGACTGGCAGGGTTCGTTTCGTTAGGATTGGCTGTTAATACCAATGGACCACAGCCTCGGCCAAGAGCACCACCACAAGGAATTAGGGCATAATCTTCTAATAACCACGGCAATGCTGCATAAGACACTTTCAGTACTTCAGGGCCTTCACCTGTAGCTGCCCAGTTATTCGTAATATCAATATCAGCATAAGTTACATCAAGCTCGGGAGCATTCGGAATAAGACCGTGCACCCACGCATGAAAAACAAATGTATCATTAGGACATGGAGAAAAAGCGATTTTCATATTATAGCACCTCCGGTAATATGGAGCTTGCTTTAGTTAAAGCTTGCAACGCATCAGGAATACGCCAACTGCTTCGATCACGCGGACCGACTCGATTAGAGATTGCACGAATTTCTAGAACTGGCAGATGAAAGTAATGAGCAGCCAGCGCTACACCATAACCTTCCATTCCTTCAGCCGAAGCACCTGGAATACGCTCAGCTAACCTGGCTGTTGATTCAGCCGAACCGGTAGTGGTAGATACAGTTAATACCGGGCCAATATGCACAGCAAGACCTTTTAATTGAATCGCTGAAGCAAGACTTCCATTATAGACAGTATCCGCCTGAATAACAGAAGAACCGAATCCCAATTCATCTACCGAAAGAAATCTATGATCCGGTGTCTCTGAACCGAGGTCTGCTGCAATCATCTGACTCGCAAGTACAATCGAACCGATCTCTGCATAGCCACTGAATCCACCACCAATACCTGCACTAATCACCATATCAAAAGATTCTTTAGCAAGAATCGAAGTTGTTCGCGCTGCTGCTGAAGCAGGGCCTACACCAGCTAATTGCACACTAAAGCGGTCTTCACCCCGTGCAGACAATCCTTGCAGAACAGCTTCACGCTCCGCTTCAACAGCTGTCATAATCAATATTCGTTTAGAGGACGAATGAGAATGAATCGAAGTATTCATAGATTGTATCTCCTTATGGTTTACAAGCATTTCATTACAAGCTACTTTCTAACGTTACTCTCATTAAGCTATAAAGTAAAGTCAGCTCTAAAGGATAACATCATTATCAATCACCAGAAATAAGAAGCAAAAGAATCATTCAAACACCAAAATAGTATCATTCTAGCAATAACAGGAGCACACATTATTTAGCTGCAAATAAACTACAAATATAATATGTAATTAAATTAATATGAATTATGTATGAATAGAAATAATAGATCACCACATAAAAGGGAAAAGATGCTTACTTTAAAAAGGGATTGGGTAAATATGATTCATTCAATTTTATAATACATTATTTTGTGATAAGTCGTTGCAACACATCATGGCAGGATCAATTTAGAAGTAGCTTATTGCATCATACAACTAGACTATTTAGGACTAATTTTAAGGTAGAGGTGAACAGGATGATGAAGACAGGCCATACAGAACAGATCGTGATTGAAGTAAACGGACAATCGGTCGTTACAGAACCAGGTATAACTATCGTGCAAGCAGCCAAAGGACAAGACGAATTTTATATTCCGCAAATTTGTTATAACGAGCAACTAGGAGCAATCGAGACATGTGATACATGTATGGTAGAAGTGAACGGAGAATTGGTTCGCGGATGTAGCACGGTAGTTAGTCCAGGCATGCAAATCTCTACAGAATCTTCACTGGTCAAAGCAGCACAGCAAGAATCGATGTCACGTATTCTCAAAAATCATGAACTGTATTGTACGGTCTGCGATAACAATAATGGAAATTGTGTCGTTCATAACACAACAGAAAAATTAGGGATCGAACATCAGACTTATCCTTTTCAACCCAAACCTTATCAAATTGATAACACCAATCCTTTTTATAGATATGATCCAGATCAATGTATTTTATGTGGACGCTGTGTAGAAGCTTGTCAGGATCTTCAAGTCAATGAGACATTAACGATCGATTGGAGTCGTGATCAGCCGCGGGTCATCTGGGATGATGATGTGCCTGTTGATCAGTCTTCGTGTGTATCGTGCGGACATTGTGTTACAGTATGCCCTTGTAATGCGTTGATGGAGACTACGATGGTCGGTGAAGCTGGATTCCTAACAGGTATTGATAATCAAGTGATGGAACCGATGATTGAACTGACCAAAGAAATCGAACCGGGATACCGAGAAATATTTAAAGTATCAGAGATCGAAGCTTCTATGCGTAGTTCGCGGATCAAACGTACCAAAACCGTCTGCACATATTGTGGAGTTGGCTGTAGCTTTGAAGTATGGACTAAAGGGCGCGATATTCTCAAAATCGAACCTTCAATCGATGCACCGGTGAATGGAATTTCGACATGTATTAAAGGTAAATGGGGTTGGGATTTTGTAAATAGTGAAGAACGCCTGACCAAACCTTTGATCCGTAAAGGTGATCGATTTGTCGAATCAAGCTGGGAAGAAGCGCTTAATCTGATCGCTGGCAAATTAGGCAGTATTCGTGATGAGTATGGAGCGGATTCGATTGGTTATATTGCTTCATCGAAATGTTCTAATGAAGAAAATTATATTTTTCAAAAATTTGTACGCTCTATTATGGGCACGAATAATGTGGATAACTGTTCTCGCTATTGTCAGTCTCCAGCTACATCGGGACTGATGCGTACCGTAGGTATGGGTGGAGATAGTGGTACGATCGAAGATATTCAGCAAGCAGATCTAGTTATGATTGTAGGAGCGAACCCTGCTGAATCCCATCCGGTCTTAGCTACAAGAGTGAAGAGAGCACATAAACTGCATGGTCAAAAACTGATCGTATCCGATCTACGCAAAAATGAAATGGCAGAACGTGCAGATATTCATTTACATCCAAGTCCTGGTTCTGATCTGGTCTGGGTATCTGCGGTTACCAAATATATTATCGATCAAGGCTGGGAAGATAACGGATTTTTAACAGCTCGTGTCGATGGATACGAAGAGTTCCGTCAATCACTCGATCAGTATACATTAGAATATGCAGAGCAAGTATCCGGTATCTCACAAGCCGAATTGATTGCTACCGCTGAAATGATTCATCAAGCCAAATCGGTATGTGTGTTGTGGGCAATGGGTGTAACTCAACATCGCGGTGGAACAGATACATCTACAGCGCTATGTAATCTGTTGTTAACTACAGGTAATTTCGGTCGTCCGGGCACAGGAGCTTATCCTTTGCGTGGTCATAACAATGTACAGGGCGCTTGTGATTTTGGAACGATGCCGAATTTCTTCCCCGGGTATGAAAAAGTATCAGATGATGATGTGCGTCATCGTTATGAGCAAGCATGGGGCGTTCAGCTTCCTGTAGAACCTGGATATGACAATCATCAGATGGTCGATGCGATCGAAGAAGGTAAGCTGAAAGCTATGTATCTATTTGGTGAAGATATGGCATTGGTCGATTCTAATTCTAACTTTGTCGCAGAGATGTTAGGCAAGCTGGACTTTTTCGTTGTACAGGATATTTTCTTCTCCAATACAGCTCAATATGCTGATGTGATTTTGCCAGCTTCTCCAAGTCTTGAAAAAGACGGTACATTTACCAATACCGAGCGCCGTATTCAGCGGTTCCATGAAGTGCTTGCCCCTCTAGGTGATTCCAAGCCAGACTGGCGCATTATTCAAGATGTTGCTAATGCTTTGGGAGCGCAGTGGAATTATACTCATCCGAGCGAAATTATGGCAGAAGCAGCGAGTCTAGCACCTTTATTTGCAGGTGTTCATTATGATCTGTTAGAAGGCTGGAATAGTCAATTGTGGCCTGTGCATCCGAACGGAACCAGTACACATTTGTTGTATGAAGAAGAGTTCCATTTCCCTAACGGTAAAGCAAAATTATATCCGGTAGAATGGACACAACCGTATGAGCCAGAAGCGATGTATGATCTACATTTGAATAACGGACGGTTATTAGAACATTTCCATGAAGGCAATATGACGTACAAAGCTGAGGGAATTCGCCATAAAGTGCCTGGCACATGGCTAGAAGTCTCACCAGAATTGGCAGCAGAGCGAGGAGTACAAGACGGTAGCAAAGTTCGATTGATTTCTCCTTTTGGTAAAGTGAAATTGTCGGTACTGGTAACGGATCGGGTGAAAGGCAAAGAATTGTATTTGCCGATGAATACATCTAATGAACATGAAGCCATCAACCGCTTAACCAGTAGTTATACCGATAAAGTTACCCATACGCCAAGTTACAAAGAAATCAATGTGATGATGGAAGTGTTGGTAGATGAAGTAGAGCATCAGGTGTCGCCTTTGCCTCAGGTCAACCCACGCTTCGCTACACGCCGTCCTCAGATCAGTGTACGAGTCGAAGATAAGTGGAATCGATCAGACTATGAACCGATTGCTACAACGATCCAGAAGGAGCGTGAGTCTCATGGCGAGACCTATTAAGCAGATAGAACGTCATATTCCGACAGAAGCGGAGCTTCAAGCTCAATCACTAGGTCTATTAATCAAAGCATTAACAGACAATACAGAATCAATCTTGAAAATGCTAGAGATTGTTAAAGAACTGGATCGAGCAGGCGTACTGGATATTGCAGATGCTGCGCTCAAAAATAGAATTCCAATCAGTGCGATAGGCATCGATATGATCGAAGGGATGAATTTGCCCCCATTGATCAAAAATGCGTTTACGCTTATTCAAGTATTAGGTAAGCTTGATCCAAAAGAACTAGAAAAGCTAATCAAAGCTTTAGGAGCAGGATTAGATCATCTAGGAGACCTACATTCTGATTCTTCACAGAAATTGTATGAGAATGATAAGCCTTCCAAAGTCGGGAAAAAGAATAGTCATGCTGATGATCATCCGCCAGGTATGATTGGATTGCTCGGAATGATGCGCGATCCTGATGTTAGATCTTCACTATCGGTAGGATTACAGTTTCTCAAAGCAATGGGCGGGGAATTGAGCAAAAAAGAACCTCCTCAAAGCTCACAATGATTAGAATGCAGTGTATGTTAGTCATAGAATTGCTGTAAATACAAATAATAAATCCAATCAAAAAAGCGAGAAAGATCATTTATATGATCTTTCTCGCTTTTTGAGTTGTGTATGAATATGCAAATATAATGAATATTTGAAATGTGAGATTAGTAAGTTTTAACAGCTTTGTATGCAGCAGCATCTTTAGCTAATGTTGTTGTTTTACCGCTTTGTTTTAAAGTAGCATCAACTGTAGTATCTACTGTTACCCATTGACCATTCAATAAAACTTCGTTCCAAGCATGGTATTCTTTAACATTTGTAGAAGTACCCATTACCAATTTTGTAGGAACGCCTACGCTACGAAGCATTGCTGCATTTAGAGAAGCGTAATCGTAGCAAATGCCTTTGTTAGATACTAATGTAGTTGCAGCATCTGGTACATATACAGCAGGCAATGCACTAGCAAATTTATAATCGTATTTTACATTAGTAGTAATATAATCGTAGATAGCTTGTGCTTTTTCTGTATCTGTTGTTGCATTTTTAGTCAATTGTTGTGCTTTGCTGATAAGAGCAGTAGCATTTTTCCAATCTACATTTTGAGTGGAAGCAAGATAGACAGCATTTTCGTTGTTAAGGTTCATTTCAAGAGAATCACCTTGGACTTTTTTGTAGCTGTTACCTGATGTGTTCTCAAGAATAGTTACATTATATGTTCCGTTACCTAATTGTAAAGGGAAAGAAGAATCAGTTTGAGTTGAGTTAAGATCGTAAGTGTAGTTCACATCGTTTTTGCTAATCATCAATTTAGTACGAGTGTGACTTGGTGCATTATAATGAACGGCGATAAAGCCTTCACTTACAGTTGAAGTGTCTAACCAAGAGTCAGTAGCAGGAGGTGTAGCTGCATAAGTATGCGTCGGAGCGAAAGAGATAAGAGTGAATGCTGTCAAGCAAGTTAGCAAAAGTTTTTTCATGATTAGTATTCCTTTCGGTAGCTGGCTGCCATGTGGTCAAGGCCCTTTAGCTTTGCGTCCCAGTCTTTCGACAGGTTTGCCGTTATCGTTTGAATTTTAGTTTAAATTTGCATATATGACATAAAAAGGATATTTAGTGTATAGAAAAAAGCTTCTTCATTCGGTGGCTGGCTGCCAACCCCATAAGAGGTAAGGCCCTTTAGCTTTGCGTCCCAGTCTTTCGACAGGTTTGCCATTATCGTGCAGAAGCTTTTATGGTTAAGTGTCTAAGTTCCTAAACCTTAAAAGTTACTGGTTGTTCATATTTACTATAATATCATTAAATTGAGAAAAATCAACTAGAAATATTTGTCGATATTCGTTCAGCATGGATAATAAGTCTATGAGTCGGATTAACTAGAGGATCGCAAGTCACTAACGTGATTTCTTCACGATTAGGGTGACTTTCTAATACTGATACGTCAGTAGGTTCCACTATACTTATATTATCGGCTTTATATTCGAAAACTTTACCCCTAGACTCAATTTTCACAATATCGCCAATTTTGACCTCATTTAATCGATTAAATAATCGTCCATATTTGTGAGCTCGATGCGCAGCAATTGCGAAGTTGCCTGCTTGACCTAATTGATCTGTTTCAGAAATGTGTACAGCTGCACTACGCATATTATCGCGTGTTGCTCCTTCGACAATCGGTAATTTTACATCAATCTTATCAATAGTAATAATCCCTAAAATATCACCTTGTACTGGTGCTGGAGCAGAAGTAGACTGTTCACTTTCTTCATTTAAAAGATGATTTACTTTGGCATATCCACTTTTTAAATTCGCAGGTTGAGCAGTAGACGGTGCGATTGCTTCACTTTCAGCTTCATTTAATAAGCGATCTTGTTGCCAATCGGCATACCATTCACTGACTTGCGGATAAGCTAGAATCATAATGCCTAGCAGAATAAATAAATAAGACCACTTTTTCATAGTTATCACTCCGTATCTCTTGTTGTATACGATAAAAAAACAGAAAAACCCCGATCATTGTTCGGGGCGGTAGGACAATCAATAAAGTATATTCGATCTATACTTGTTAGACTCCACACTTTGCGTCCTATTCTTTCGAATAGTTTGCTTTTCTCCATACATGAAATTGTCTGTTAAAGCTACAGCTAATAGTATCATTGATAGTATGCACAGTAAATAAGTAAGTGAGATAATAACACCAATAAAACAGCAAAATGTCTTAAAAAATAATAAATGATTGTTCAAACTAACGACATAACGAAATAATATATTTTTTGAGTTGGATAATGCTAGTGTGTAGATGCTCTGGTTAGGTATACGCATATGATAATCTTATATGTGATGTGGCTTCGTCTTCATATAAATAACCCGGATTAATTAAAATATTTGCCTGAATAGCGCGCTCAAACAATAATTGCATAGGTACTGTAACAGTTAACTTTACCCAAATATAAAAGCCACCTGTCGGTATTTGCCAATCGGCTATATCGCTAAAATGTTGCTGTAATAGTTCAAGCATCTGATCACGACGCGTACGCAATTGCCCGCGTACCCATTGTATATGTGGTTCATGATAACCTTGAGCGAACCATTGGGTAGCAACATATTGAGAAAGATTGCTAGAACCGTAATCGGTCTGCATTTTGATATCGGCTAATCGTTCGATAACTGGTTCAGGTGCGATAACCCAACCTACTCGAAGCCCCGGACTCATCATTTTGGACATACTTCCTAAATAGACGATATTACCATTGGAATCTTGTGATTTAAGCGGAGCAGGGGGAAGATCATCTAACCATAATTCACGATATACATCATCTTCAATAATAGGTAATCTCAATTCTTTGCATTGTTCAATAAGATCATTACGGCGTTGCTTAGACATCAATATACCTGTTGGATTATGAAAAGTAGGAATCGTATATAGTAATCCTGATTGATATTGAGCGACTGTGGCATGTAAAACCTTCAGATCAATCCCTTCTTTATCCAGAGAAACAGAATGAATAGGTATACCTGCCGATTGAAAGACTTGAATAGAACGAATATAAGATGGAGATTCAGCTACAATACTGGATGGGCGAGCGAGAAGTCCTACAGCTATTAATTGTAGAGCTTGAATAGATCCAGATACCCAGATACGATCAAAATAGAATCAGGGCTACAATGTATGCCCCATTGCTTTACATAATGAGCAATCTGCTGTCTTAATTCAAAATTGCCTTTTGGTTCTTCATACCCTAAAAACAGTTCAGACGGTGCTTGTTGTAAAATAGAAGATATTTGGCGATGAGGCATTAACTCTTTGCCTAATTCACCTGTGCCTGTACGAATCATTCCTTGAGCAAATTCAGCATGATTAATTTTTTGAATTGTTTTTAGATTGGGTTGATGGGTGCCGGCATTTACATAAGCTTGCCAATCTATCGTTTGCTGAGAAGCAGCAGCTATCAGGTTCCATGTGTTGTTGATTACAGTTGTGCCTCCACCTTTATTACCCTCTATAATGCCCCATGATTTTAATTCATCTAATGCGATCGTAATTGTACTACGATTTACTTCAAATACAGTAGCTAGTTGTCGCTGTGAAGGCAAGCGAGTCCCGATCGGCCATTCACCACTGACTATTTTATAACGAATATGTTGCTCGATTTGTCTATGTAAAGGTAAAGTGGATTGTCGATCAGGTTTCCAATAATTCATTGAGTGTACTCCTTTGTACAATAGATTGAATCCTATAGATTTGGTTGGGTTATATACTACACATTTGGCTGTACCTTTACTAGCCTATTCAAGATAGACTTAGATATGCAAGTGAAAGGAGAACAGATATGGTTGGTATTGTGATGCATGCTTTTTTATTAGCATTAGGGCTTATTTTACCGTTAGGGGTGCAAAATATTTTTATTTTTCAACAAGGGATTGTGCAGCGACCACTCTGGCGTGCTCTGCCTGTAGTGATAACAGCAGGTATTTGCGATACTTTACTTATTAGTCTGGCTGTAGGTGGAGTGTCATTAGTAGTGCTTGGATTACCCTGGATTAAGCATGTTCTAATGATCGGTGGAATCGTGTTTCTTCTATATATGGGGTATATCACATGGAAAAGTAGTATTCGTTCTGAGCAAGGGAGTATACAACCATTGTCGATACGCAAGCAGATTGTGTTTGCTTTATCTGTATCCTTGCTCAATCCACATGCGTTGCTAGATACGATCGGCGTAATTGGGATTAGTTCATTACCGTACGAAGGTATTGATAAATTTATTTTTACTCTCACATGTATTATTGTTTCATGGGTGTGGTTTGTCTGCTTGGCAGTAAGTGGACATTGGGTAGGTCGTTTTGATTCTTCCGGCAGATGGTTAAATGTATTGAACAAATGTTCAGCATTAATGATCTGGGGGATTGCGCTATTTCTTTTATATCGTTATCTGTATGAAGCTATATAAAATGAAGATTATAGTCAGAACAAATGCTACATATACTATGCTAAAGCACAACAAAAAACCTCTATATTGCTGAAATATCTCAGTAATATAGAGGTTTTTTGTTTATTTTATGTGATAAGACATCCAGAAAAAGTGTTCTTTTTTGGTAGATGATGTACAGATAGATCGAAGTCAATCTAGACAGTATCGGCAACAGGACGACCAAATTCAGGTGTACCATCAGATCTCCATTGGATTACTTGAGCGCGCATATGACGGTTAGGATCATATAATGGATTGCCTGAAATTTCTTTGTAATTACGAGCATGATAGATCATTACATCATGTTGCCCATCTTCTGAGATTGTAAAGCAATTATGCCCGGGGCCATATTGAGAATGGGCTTCTGCTGTGCCAAAAACTGGCTGATCACTTTTGCGCCATGATCCAGCATTTAGAATATCGCTATGGATATCGGCCGTAAGTAGTCCCAGACAGTAATGGTGATCGGTAGCACTAGCAGAATAGCTGATAAATAATTGATCTTGTTTACGTAAAAAAGCAGGGCCTTCGTTGACTTTGAATCCGATACATTCCCATGACAATTCAGGAATACTTAATCGAGTGGGAGTCCCTTTTAATGTCCAGGGATTTGCCATAAGAGATAAGTATAAATTGGAATTACCATCGACTTCAGGTTCTTTTTGCGCCCATAACAGATATTGTTGATCTTGATGTATAAATGTTGTCGCATCCAGAGCGAATGTATCCCATGGAGTAACGATTTGTCCTTTTTCGATCCATGAACCTTGTAGTGGATCAGGGTGATCATTTTCCAGTACAAACATACGATGCTGGAAAAGCCCATCGACAATCTCGTCTGTAGCGGCGGCAGCAAAATAGATATACCATTTCTGATGAATGTAATGAAGCTCAGGAGCCCAGATTAAATGACTCATCGGCCCGCTATCTGGCTTACGCCATACGATTACAGGTTCTGCATCAGCTAGATTTTGAATCGTAGCTGCACGCCGAAGTTCGATATAATCAAACGAAGGAACAGAGCCGGTAAAATAATATTGTTGATCGGTATGTCGATACACCCATGGATCAGCACGTTGTTCAATAATCGGATTGCGATAAGTATTCGTAGCAGAAGAAGGTGAAGATTGAGTATCCATCTCAAAACTCCTTTGTATAATCTGTCATGTAGTATAGCGATATGATTACGTATTAGCCTTTAACAGCTCCAGCCGTTACACCGCCGATAATATACTTTTGCGCAAATAGATAGAACACCATAATCGGGATCATAGATAAAATAATCGCTGCAAACGCCATATTAATCTCTGATGTATATTCTCCGAAAAATTGAAATTGAACAAGTGGTAATGTAGAAGCTTCTTTTTTCTGAACGATAATCATTGATACGACAAAGTCATTCCATGCTCCAAGTGCACTTAATACAAGAATTGTTGAATTAATTGGCTTGAGTAACGGAAAAATAATACTGAAAAATGTCCGATATCTGGATGCGCCATCAAGTGTTGCCGATTCTTCTAATTCTCGCGGAACTGTCTTGATAAAGCCTACATAGAGAAAAGCAAAATAACCAATTTGTACACCAGTCAAAGCAATAATCAAACCGGGAATCGTATTTAATAAATGCAGCTCTGTCCACGTTTTGTAAAGTGGAAACATCAGTACTTGGAAAGGCAACATAATACTAGACATAAATAGATAGTAGAAAAAGTTGTAAAACCGATTGTTGTTACGAGCGATCATATAAGCCGCCATAGAACAGACAGTAATCGTTAAGAGTACAGTCCCGATCGTTGTTAACACACTATTACGCAAAGCCAGAAAAAAGTTAGAAGCAGCTATCGCATCGCTATAGTTGGACCATGCAATATGTGTTGGAAAAGCGAGCGGACTTTGAGCTGTTTCTACAGGTGTCTTGATCGAATACACGATCGCAATATAAAACGGAAATAAAAACAAAATAGCGATGATATAAAGCATAATGATTCGTAATAATTTGGGAAAACGACGATTGGGCGCTTCTTTGATTTGTACGATCGGAACCGAAGTATTCAATATTCCACCTCTCTTCTGCGGAAATAGTTAGTGACGAACACTGTGACGATTAAGATGAAGAAAAATAACATCAATGCCGCCATCTGTCCGTAACCTGCTTTGAAATAAGGGAACTCGTAATTGTACACATACATCGCTAGTGTCTCGGAGGATGTACCCGGGCCACCTTTTGTAGCGACCATCGGGTAATCAAATTGTCGTAATCCAGTCCCGATCCAGAGCGGAATACAATACGTAAATGCAGGCATTAATAAAGGAACAGTGATTTTGGAAAATTGAGTCCAGCTACCGGCTCCATCGATATGCGCAGATTCGTACATATCTTTGGGAATCGTCTGTAGACCGGCATAGTAGATAACCATCGCGAGTCCGACTTCTTTCCAGACGCTAATAATCGAGATACCTAACATAACTGTTGTCGGATTTCCCAATAATCCTCCATCGGTATGGAAAATCGTTGGAAAAATATCGCTGTAAATATAACGCCAGATAATAGCAGCCAGTACCAGACTGATTACCATCGGCATAAAAATAAAACTTTTGAGCAAATTAACACCCGGGAACTTGGTATTCAGCGCAACAGCAAGTCCCAAGCCGATAACGTTAATAAAGACAGTCGTAAAGATAGCAAAAAACAATGTGTTTTTGATCGGATTTAGTAGCTCTGTATCGGTAAATAATAATTTAAGATTGTGCAAACCAACATAATCGTAAGACATATCGATACCGTTCCAGTTGGTGAAAGCGATATTGACTCCGCGAAAAAACGGAAATACAACGACAAGGCAAAAGAATAGTAATGCAGGAACGATAAAGCTGAACTTGAGCAGTTCGTCTTTGTACTTACGGGTCACGAGATCACCACCACATTAGTTAGAATAGGGTACATATGATTAATTCATTTTATTAATACGAGCGAAGTCGGCATCTAATTTTTGTAGCAATTCATCGACACTACGTGTCGCAGGATCAGAGACAAGGAAGAAGGTTAAATCTTTTTGCCAAGTATCATCATATTGACCGTACCAGAGTGGTTTGACCTGATTGTTAACCACTTTGCCTGTTTTGAAGATCGTTTGAAATTCTTCAGCGATTGGATCTTGTTTGGCTGGTTTGATATCTGCTGAAATAGCGCTTAATGTCTGTACGCCATCTGCCCAGATTTGAGATCCTTCCTCCGAAGCCATAAATTCTAAGAATTTTTTGGCGGCATCTAAATTTTTGGATTGAGCGCCGATCATCCAAGTATCATCTGTTGAATAGGTCATTACATTATTCTCAGGAGTATCTGTTGCCGGATACATAAATACACCGAAATTACCGTCAGGGCTATAATTACGAATCGTTCCAATAGCGAAGCTACCCATAATATCCATAGCTGCTTTACCTTGTGCAAAGTATTGAAGCGAACGGTCATAATCAATATCAGCGGCATCTTTATTGGCAAAAGAGCTTAATGTATTTACACGTCCTAAGAAATCTTTATACCCGGGAATCGCTGCAAATGTAGTCTCGCCTGCCATCACTTTACCAGCATAATCAGGATTTTCTTTGAGCAATGTTCCCCACATATCCGGCCACATAAAGCTCATATACGAAGCCCCATCTTTCCACGAAGCTGCAAATGGAGTGATATTTTTAGATTGTAATGTTTGTGCTACTTTTACAAGTTCAGAGTATGTTTTAGGAACTTCAACACCTGCTTTTTTGAATAAATCTTTGTTATAGATCACTGCATTGGTCATAAGATCGGTAGGCAATCCGTATACTTTACCGTCGTAAGACACGTTAGGCAGATAGTCTTTGTTTACTTTTTGAATAAAAGGTTCGTTGGTAAGGTCTAGAAAAGCACCTGCTTTGGTAATATCAACCATACCTTGTGGACGACCGAAAATAATATCCGGTACATCGCTTGCGGCTACTTTCATTTTGATATTGTCGTTGTATTTATCCACAGGCATGACTTGCACATCGAATGTAATATTAGGATTCAATTCTGTAAAACGATCGGTTAATTTTTTGAATGTATCGACTTTTGGTTTTTCGACCATATAGTGAGTTACGGTCAATGTCACTTTGTCATTCGCTCCACTTCCACCAGAAGCAGAAGAAGAATCAGTAGAGTTACCACAAGCAGATAGAAGGGTCGTCACCAGTAGCAAAGAAGAAAGCAATAAGCCTGACTTTTTCATAAATGACCTCCAAATTCAAAATGTAAACGCTTCATTTCTGTAGTATACGTTTGCTGATTTAGGATTTATATACTCAATTGGTTATAAATTTAGTAAAAATATATTTTATATAAAAATATAATTTGTATGCTATAATCTGCTCCAAACAAAATGTATACGTTTACATTAAAAGTGTTATGCTATAAAAAATGGTAAAAAATCATGCAGGAGGTGAATGCTGAAAATGAAAAAAATACCGCTATATAAGCAAATCAAACAGCAGATTAAAGAGAAAATTATTTCAGGGGAATTGCGCTACAAAGATCGTGTACCCTCAGAGCAAGAAATGATGGATGAGTATCAAGTGAGTAAAATTACAGTAAAAAATGCATTGATAGGGCTTGCTGAAGAAGGATTAGTGATACGTGTTCAGGGGAAAGGTACATTTGTATGCTGGAAAGAGCAAGAGTGTATCAATCAAAGTCAATCTGACTCGATATACGGTACTCAACCACGTGTATTATCAAATACTCCTCTAGCTAATCTACCACTGATCGGGCTTATTGTTCCTACGATGAAAACCAATGTTATCCAGAAAATGATTGATTATAGTGAGTATTATGCAGGTCAACTGGGTTATCAATTGATTCTTCATATTACGCGTGAATCTTCTAGCAATGAAAGTGAAGCGATTGATCGATTGTTGTCGATCGGGGCGCAAGGAATGATCGTATTTCCAACAGAAGATGAAAAGTATAATGAGTCGTTATTGCGGTTATCACTGGATAAATTTCCTTTTGTATTTATGGATCGGTATCTACGCAATATCGAGACATTTCGGATTACTTCGAATAATTTGAGTGCAGCTTATGAAGCGATTGAGTATTTGTTAAGTAAACAGCATCGTCATATTGCTTTAATTTCACCGGATCGTACGAATACTGTTATTGAAGATCGTACTGTTGGGTTTGAAAAAGCGTATATCGATCATCATATCTCGATTGATAAAAATTTGTGGTGTCATATTCCGCTTGATATTTTACGTAATCAGCAGGGGAAAGAATATATTGCCCATTTCATCACTCATCATCCGCAAGTGACCGCAGTGCTAGCATTGAGCGCCGAAGCAGCGAAATTGACCTATGCGTCATTAGTAGAGTTAAAGAAAACGGAGACGGTAGAACTGATTTCTTTTGATGATCCTGAATTGCCGGGAGTTGGTTACTTGAAGCAAGATGAACGCACGATTGCGAGGTTAGCGGTAGAATTAGTACATGCGCAGATCAAAGGAAATTACGAACCACAACATAGAGTAGTGGAAGTCAGTCTGAATGTACAACAGTCGATCTAATATAGCATCCAATCTCAGGGTAAAAGAACGAGTAGACGTACAACAAAAGCCCAATAAGGTGAAAAAAGCCTTCAAAAGATCATTCCCCGCTCTATATAGACATTGAATATTCGTCTATACATGAAGGTGAAATCGATCATTTAAAGGCTTATTGTTTACCCTAATCAAGCATGATCAAAGAGTAGATTTATATTGCTTAATAAACGAAACAGCTTGGCGAATATCTTGCTCTGGTTGGTCGCCCACTTCACGTTCGATCGTTAGATAACCGGTATATCCAATATCTTGAAGAGCGGCAAAATAAGCTGGAAAATCAACAGTTCCTTCACCAAGTGGTACTTCGCTAAATCCTATACTTCCATCATTCATCGCCGCAATCTGTTCGTGGCTTAGATCACCATATACATCATGAGGATTTACTTCACGCGTACGAATACCGTCTTTGACATGAGTATGCACGATGTAATCACGTAACGTATAGACACCTTGTACAGGATCGTCGCCTGTAACCATCACCATATTAGCAGGATCGTAATTGACAGCAACGCCTTTACTTTCTAACGAATCTAGAAAAGATTTGAGGCGTGATGCCGGTTCAGGGCCGGTCTCTATCGCAAAGTATCCTCCAAGTGAAGAAGCGAACGCAGCTAGTTCATTACAAGCAGATTGCATCACTTTATAGATCGGATCGCTCTCGTCTTCAGGCACAATACCGATATGAGTCGTTACAATCGGACTGCCTAATTCAAGCGCTAATGTCATCACTTTTTTGGACTTTTCGATTTTCCAGACATTATCTGCTTCATTGCGGAATCCTTCTCCACCATAATCTGCACAGAGCGCAGATACTTCCAGTCCAAGTTCAGCTAGATATTGTTTGAGTTCAGCGCGTGCTTTAGCATCGAGTTGATCGGGCTCCATTTCGCCTTGTGTTGCCCAAATCTGTACACCGTCTGCACCAACTTCTTTTGCTTTTTGCAAATCTGCTCTAACACCCAGACCGAAGCTATCTGAAATAACACCGATTTTGCCTAATGTTGTGACCATATGTTTACACCTCGTCCCATATTCTTTGTACATTCGCAAGTCCAATCCGTGCACCAAGCAAATCATTTTCCATACCTTCAAATTCGACAGAAATATATCCATCATATCCAGAATGCTTCACTATACGCAGTACTTCCCACATATCAATATCGCCTTGACCGATAATCGCTCCACGTAGATATTGTCCTGCTGTACTGGTAAACCATCCTTCACCAGGAGCACGATAACCAGGGCGAATATAGAAGTCTTTGACATGTACCATTGAGGCATAAGGCAAGTTCTGAGCAACAGCAGCTACTGGATTTTCATCAGCACATAGAAAGTTACCGATATCGAGTGTTGTTTTGTAATTTGGACGATCTACAGTCTGGATAAGTGTCTGTACACGATCTGCCTGTTGAATAAAAAAGCCATGATTTTCGACACTGGTCGTTATTCCATATTGTTGTGCATGATCAGCGATACGACGACAAGCTGAAGCGAGACGATTTAATTGTTGATGAAAATGTTGAATCGATACGTCTGGTGAAGAAGCGACATCATGACGCATTAATGTAACCCCTAATTGCTGAGCGATATTGACTTCGTCCATCACACGCTGAATTTCTCGCTCGTATTCTTCATCACTGTCGGTCAAAAAATTAGCACCAATCGCATAGTTAGAAAGTTCAATCCCACGTTCACGAGCGCGGGTAACAATCTGTTCGATCAATTCAGGCTGTTCTGTCAAATTATAACTAAGAGGAACGATCTCTACATGAACAGCTCCATGATCTGCTGCAAAGTCGATCACATCCGGTACACTCATAGCACCAGAACTCAATTGTCCATGTAGACTATACGTACTCAGTCCGAGCTTCATAATAGTACCTCCTTGCCAAGCTTAGCGGATTCGTAGATAGCTGTGAGCATACGCATCATCTGCACGCCATCTTCCACCGGACTTAGTGGTTGTTTGCCTGTCTGAATACAATCGATAAAGTGTTTAATTTCATTATCAAATGCTTGCTCAAATTGAAAATCTTTATGATCGGTTTGAGGTTCGATATTCAGTACAGTATTGTACTTTTCGGTAGTGATATGAACAGCTGGATCCACTTCAAATCCACCTTTTGTTCCATACAATTTGATCATGCCTTCATTTTGTTTGGCATGCAGACTAAAGCTGACGTCTACGATCAGGGAAGCTCCATTTTTGAAACGGATCATAGCATTTGCCATATCTTCTACATCATTTTGAGTGGCATCATAATCAGCGGCTTGATAACGGGATAAATGTTCGACATTCGCTCGATTGCCTAACTCATAATACGTATTACCACTAACCGATAACGGTTCAGGTCTGCCCATCAGATACCAGCATAGATCAATAGCATGAACACCAATATCAATTAATGGCCCACCGCCAGAACGATTGCTATCGCTAAACCAACCGCCCGGATTGCCGAGACGACGAATATACGAAGCTTTGGCATAATAGATATTACCAAAATCGCCTTGTTCACTAAATTGGTGAAGCATCTGGGCATTGGAATCATAGCGACGTACAAACCCGACTTGCAATAATTTGCCTGTAGCTTGTACAGCAGCTTGTACTTGTTGTGCTTCTTCTACTGTACGGCAAAGAGGCTTCTCTACCAGTACGTGTTTGCCTGCTTGAAGCGCCGCAATACTAATCTCAGCATGACTGTTATTCCATGTACAGATACTGACAGCATCAATATCTGGATTGTTCAGAAGTTCTTGATAATCTGTATAAGGAATTGCGGCTTCATATTGCTTGGCTACTGTCTGTGCACGTTCTGCATTAAGATCACAGACACCGATAATCTCTACATCTGGATGATTGTTATAAGGTTTTAAATGAAATTCTGAAATACTGCCGACACCGATCACACCTATACCAATTTTGGCTGTCATACGTAGTCTCCTTTAGCGTCTTTACTTCAAGTAAAGTACACATGAATTGGGGTAAACAATGGGAATACAATCATATACCTATATGTATTTCTTTGGGAAAGATATCGTTCTGTTGAAATTATATAATGTATCGCTAGAACGGTCATGAAGCGGTGTGCGGTTTGTTTGTACTATTGTGCGATTTGAAATGATACAATAGAGAAAGAAATAGAATAAAAAAGTGCATTTTGCTGGCAAAGGAGTCTCTCTATGAACTGGCCTGTAGATTTGCAAGAACCGATGAATATGCCTGATCCTTATTTTCCTATCAAAATGAATTTTTGCCATTCTTCAGAGTATGGACAGATTTTGTTCCCGCACCACTGGCATCCTCATATGGAATTTTTGTATTTTGAAGAAGGCGAAGCAATTATAGAATGCAATTCAGTACCGATTCATGTACATGCAGGAGATATTATTGTGTTAAATAGTAATGATCTTCATCATGGTATCAGTCTATGTAATCATCTGGTCTATTATGCGCTTATTGCTGATCTTTCTTCGTTGCAAAGTCTTTCTCAAGATGCTGTAGAGACCAAATTTATTACGCCGATGACACAGAATCGGCTGCTTTTTCAAAGTTATATTACAACAGATGATGCGCTTGAACGCTGTATGAACGATATTGTACATGAATTCAAAACACGTCATTTAGGGTATGAATTATCGATCAAATCCAATATGTATCGCTTGCTTACTATGCTTGTACGTCATTATGTAATTGATGATTCCAACTGGCAAAATCATCACAGTCGAATCAAAAATTTGGAACGATTTACTCCTATTTTGCAATATATCGAACAGCATTATGGGGATGAGATTCCTGTAGAAACGCTTGCCCGAATGGCAGGATTAAGCCGTTTTCATTTTAGTCGTCTTTTTCACGAATTGACCAATCGCACAGTGACCGAATATATCAATCGTGTGCGTATCAATCGAGCCGAATATTTATTGCTGAATAGCAGTATGACCGTAGCCGAAATTGCGATGGCTTCAGGATATAACGATATTTCGTACTTCAGTCGAACATTCAAAAAATACCGTAACGGTTCGCCTACTGAAATACGGGCATCATTTGCAAATGTGGAATAATATAAAAAAAGTTCACCTTATGGGCGAACTTTGATAGATGATTGATTTAATTTTTTCCAATTAGCAATAGCATCACTTACTTCTTTATCTCTTAATTGATCATTTGATTCAGGAATTGTTGGGAAAACTTCATAATTAGAGAACTGATTTTTTTGTAATGATGTAATAGAGGAAGTATTCTCTTTGGGTAAGTTGGTTTGGGTAGTTTGCTTTTTCATTTCATCCACCACCTTTGTTTAAGTATACATCAATTAAATGTTGTCCAGCAAGACAAGGTATCATCATTCGAGTTGAACCTATACGTTCTGCGCCATATTCTTTTATATAATGTGTAATCAATCCTGTTTTGGAATCGAAAGCAATAAAGCCGTCTCCACCTTGATCTAAATGTCTTTTTGTAGCAAATGCAAATAAATGATGGGCTATATATTTGTATTTTTCTTGTGAACCACGATTACGGGGAGCTTTTTCAATTAAATGTATCCATACATGATCTCCTCTGTTTTCTAAAGCAATAGCACCTTCAACATAAGTAGAATGCGCAGTAGTTAATATATAAACTTCAACGTTCTCGTACTTGAAATATATTGTCCAATCAAATGTAAGTGTCCAGTCTGATTGTAAGTGTTGAATATCTATTAATTTGACTGGAGTTATACACATGGGGATCATTTTACCTGTACTATTTTCTACTAACATGTGAACACCTCAAACTATAATTTATGTAAATGAGTAATAGATATAGTTTAACAAATACAATCTACAAAGCACAGACAAGCTATCAAAGTAAAATCGTTATTTTAATCTAAGAAATGAGGTGCTTATCGATGAATATACAGAATTATTTTGCAGTGACTGCGGAGCAACAGGAATTGGTGCAATGGATCGGAGAGATAGCAGATCGTTATGCAGATGGAGCAGTAGAAGCAGATGAACAGAATCATTTAAATGCAGAACTTATTCAGGCGCTCAAAGACGCTGAGTATCATACCTTTTCAGTTCCACAAGAATATGGCGGGAAAGGTATCTCGCTAAACGACTTTCTACTTTGTCAGGAACGGATAGCTCAAGTCGATGCACCGACAGCGATAGCGATAGGCTGGCATCATATTTCGATGTTTAATCTAGCGCAAAGTCGTACATGGGATGAAGATGTTTTTGCTGATCTTTGTCGTGATGTGGTTGAACATGGAGCATTGATCAATCGTGCGGATTCTGAAGCGGCAACAGGCAGTCCTTCACGTGGAGGTAGACCACAGACAAAAGCGACATTATCAGGAGATCAATATGTACTGAACGGTAGAAAATCATTTACAACGATGTCACCGATGTTAGATTATTTTCTGATCTCTGCAACAATCGAGCCGGATAACAAAGTGGCTGATTTCTTAATTCCACGTCACGTAGAAGGAGTATCGATTGATCCTGTATGGGATATGGTAGGGATGCGCGGAACCGCCAGTCATAATCTAGTCTTGGAAAATGTAACTTTACCATCGAAAGCTTGCGTCGGTATACGTCCAAATGTTAATCCAGATCAACCGCGTAAATGGGAATTAAGTGCATATATGATGAATATTCCTGCTAGTTATTTGGGAATAGCGATAGCAGCTAGACAACATGCGATTAATTTTGCATCAACCTATCAACCGAATAGTGTGAATGAACCGATTATTCATTTGCCTCATATTCAGCAGAAATTAGGGCAACTGGAGCTAGAACTGACCACAGCACGTCATTTTATGTATGCAGTAGCGAACCGTTGGGATATGGAGCAACAGAATAGATTGTCTGCTGGAAAAGGATCATCTTCCGATTATCAGAACTGGAATAGTCCTGATATCGCAGCTGTCAAAACTGTAGCTATTCAAGCGGCAATATCGGTGACCGATCAAGCGATGCGTATCGTTGGCGCTCATAGTCTGGCAATGAGCCATCCACTACAACGACTCTATCGTGATGTACGCTTCGGTCTGCATAACCCGCCGATGGATGATGTCACGATTACTCAACTGGCACAACGTGCTATTCGTTCACAAGGTACAAAAGAAATAGCTACCAAATGAATACTGTATACGTAATATAAAAAGTAGTAGATTGATGTATCTAAAAATAAAGCGTAATTGCGTAAAGGACGAGATATTTTGTTGATTAACACACTGGCATGGATTGGAACATTGTTTATGGTATTAGCAGTTATTTTGAGCAGTCGTGGATTTGGAGAAATCGGTGTTAGAAGGCGCAATGATGATGCTGAAATTGAAGCTTATATGGCACGCAAAAAGAAAAGAATACAGTGGGCGATTCGAAGTTTTGGAGTAGCGGTTGTAATTTATATTGTGGTTTTTGTTGTTTATGCTATAGGATGACGTATTCAAGATAGTGTTGACAGTGTCTGGAAAAACGTTATATGATGATCACAATTCAGGCAGGACAGTTAACATGATTAGATACATCAACCAATTAGAAATACACATATACTAAAAAAAGGAGGTCACGAGAAGATGAGTTATAATCCCGATTTGCAACTATTTGATCTAAAGAAAGATGAACAATCTTATTATCATCAGCGCAATTCGATACGTATTATAACGACTTATCATTCTGATCGGACCTCGCAAGATTTTATGCTTGCAGAATACATATGCTTATAGATTACCGCTTATCTTCTATGTTAGGAACGTAGAATGATACAGTTGTGTCTTACCGTATAATGATTCCAGTGTATATGACACTGTAGAGACCGCAGACGATTAAGTCTGTGGTCTTTTTTTATGTACAAATGGTAGATATAAACAGATCATGCTGAATTTGAAGGAGGGAATACAAATGTATTTAACAATCAAAGCAACCGGAGAACATGCGAATATGATCTCGCATTTATTAGCTAAAAATCCACATAACCTTTACGACCGTACCGAAAAAGGCGCTAGAGTGCGGTTGGTGTATACGTCTTCTGAGCCACACGATACAGAAGCTATGTTATTTGTTACCCCTGATCCTATTGAGTTGGTCAAAGGCACTCCAGATCATTATGATATTACACAATATATCAACGATCGTGAATTAGCTGTTAGTAGCTTATTTTGCAGTTATATTCGTCCAGCATTAGGAACAGCACTCAATGGCAAGCCCAAAGCAGATTATATGAATTGGGTAGATTATCAATTTGACTTACAAATGACATTTGGGCCGGTGGCTTCTGATTTGCCAGATCATGTTGTAGAGTCGTTGTTCCAACCGCTTGGTTATGAAGTGCAGATGGAGCGCGGGGAGATTGATTATTCATTTGATCTCAAAAACCGCAGTACAGTCCGGCATATTCAGATTAGCGGGCAACAAACCTTACAACAGATGCTACGGCAAATATATATTTTGATACCAGTTCTGGATAATTATAAACATTATTATATCAATGAAGATGAGATTGAGCGCTTACGGCGTTATGGAGAAGGGTGGTTATCCACACATCCACAGCATGATTTGATGATTAAGCGCAGTCTACGATTTGCACCGTTAATTAAAGAATATGAACAACAAGTAGCCAATGATGCATCTATGGATACTTTATCAACAGAGATATCAACACATTCAGTAGAAGATGCTACAGCGCAAGCAGACTCTGCCGAACCGCTCGAAATAATCGATGTTTTAGAGACTGACACTGAACCGCCTGTAGTGAGATTAAACGAATTGCGTTACCGTGCGATCGTCGAACAAGTTAGTCTATTGCCACAGCGTAAGCAAGTGATAGATTTTGGAGCAGGAGAAGGTAAATTATCTGTTCGTCTTGGGCAGATTGAAGGAGTCGAACAGGTCTGGGCGGTTGAACCTTCGATGCAATCTCAATTACGAGCGATTGATCGCTTTGCCAAGTTAGAAGGACGTACCGATGATGTGATTCCTGTGATTACTACCGGTTCATTATTTTATCGAGATGAACGCTGGATCGATCAAGACGTCATTATTTTATGCGAAGTGATCGAGCATATTAACGAAGTGCGATTGCCACAAGTCATCCACACGTTATTCACAGATTACCGTCCACAGACTTTAATTATTACAACACCGAATCGAGAATATAACGAAGTCTATGATATGGATACAGAAGAGATTCGTCATGCTGATCACCGTTTTGAGTGGACGCGTGCAGAATTTGAACAATATTGTACACAGTGGATACAAAACAGACCGTACACCTTTACGATCTCAGGGATCGGTGAAAAGCATGAACAGTATGGACAACCAACACAGATGGTTGTATTTCACAGAACAGGAGGACAGCAGATATGACCGGGCAAATAACAGAGCAACGCAATGATTCAGCTACTTCTCCTATACAGATTCCTTATGCAGGCATCGTCCTGTTAATGGGGGCATCCAACAGTGGAAAAAGTACGTTGATCGAGCAACTCAAACAACAACAAGTGATTGCAGAACATGAAAGTCTGTCCTCTGATCAATTTAGGAAAATAGTTGGTAATATCGATTATATTGATTGGCGACGACCGTCTCGTGAAGAAGGCGAAGTGATGTATCAACAGTACAAACGTATTTCGGATCAGGCATTCAAAGTGATGCAAGATGTATTGATCGCTCGCTGTCGCTTAAATAAATTAACGATAGTGGATGCCACTCATTTACAACCGGAAGATCGAGCTCTCTATATCACATTGGGGAAACGATATCATGTACCTGTAATATTAATTGCACTTGATATATCAGATCAGACTTTAATAGAACGTGATCGTAATCGTGAACATCCACGAGGGCGACAACGTGTGAAGCAACAAGCACATCAATTTAAAAGAACAATAAAAGGGTTGCGAAGCGAAGGATTTGGCGTGGTGCATGTGATCAAAGAACACAAATATGCTGATATACAGTGGCAACGATCTACCAATCCGATGTTGATCGAACTTATGACAGGTATTGATGTTATTGGTGATATTCATGGTTGTTATGACGAGATGATCGAATTGATTCAGCGTCTGGGTTATACAGTTGATAAAGAAGGATTATATCGTCATGCTGAAGGACGCAAATTAGTATCGGTTGGCGATATTATGAGCCGTGGACCGAAATCACTTGAAACGATGATCTTCTGGCAAAAGCATTTAGATGCAGACCTAGCATGGATGGTCGATAGTAACCATGGCTGGAAGATCGCTCGTTATTTAGAAGGCAGACAGGTCACGATGAATCATGGTGATGAACAGATTATTGAAGCGTTCCAGCAATACGAAGCGGAACATGGAGAAGAAGAAACGTTATCGTTAAAAGAAAAGCTAAAACAGATGTTGTTATCTACACCTTCGCATCTTGTATTTACCCAGCAAGGTGTTCAGCGTGTCGTTGTAACTCATGCCGGGATTCGAGATGATTTTATCGGTAAAAACTCCAAACGAATTGATGATTATTGCCGTTATGGAGATATTGAAGGAACCGATGAAGCAGGCAAGCCGATTCGTAAAGACTGGTTTGTAGATCATACTTCAGGGGAATGGATTATATGGGGACATGATCCTCGTCCACAACCTACGACAGTCCATCAGACGATTAATATCGATCAAGGTGCTGTATTCGGTGGGATGTTAACCGCTTATCGTTATCCAGAACAGACATTTATCAGCGTTAAAGCGTATGCGGATTATGCACAAGATCCGAATAGCCCACTTGTTCGCTGGGAAGAAGGACGATTCGCTCCGCCTTCTTTATCACGCTTGATTGATGGGTATACGGTGCAGACAAAGGTCTATGGAGAAGTGAAAGTACGAAGTGAGTTTGTCAAAACAGCATTAGATACAACTTCACATTATACAATTCCTTTAGAAGAATTGATCTATATTCCACCAACGATGACACCACCGCCACAAGCGGCAGTTGCTGAGAATTATCTAGAACATCCAGCAGAAGCTATACACTATTATCGTACCCATGAAGTAGACACGATGATTGCCGAGAAAAAGCATATGGGTAGTCGCGCTATTTTGTTATTATTCCGTAATGAACAAGCAGCTATACCTTATATCGGTAGACCGCTTCATGGAACAATTTATACACGTACAGGTAGAGCTTTTTTCCAGACCGAGCTAGAGCGTAAAGTCTTGATTACTTTACAACAACAATTAGAAGAAGCCGGTTATTTTGCAAAGTATGAGACTGAATTTGTATTGATGGATGCTGAAATTGTACCGTGGAATCTTAAAGCACGTGAACTGATTGCTTCTCAATACGGGCATGTCTCTGAAGCGGCTACGATGGATCGAGATTATATTGTGAATCAATTGCGCAAAGCTCAAGGCGCGGGTATAGACGTAAATGAATGGATTCAGGAATGGACAATCAAACAGCAAAATGCAGCCATTTTCCGCGAAACGTTCCAGCAATATTGTTGGGATACTGATGGTATGGATGGGATTCGAATTGCTCCTTTTCATATTTTGGCACATAGTACGAGATCTCATATGGATCAGACTCATCAGTGGCATATGGAGCATGCAGAAGAATTAGCACAATACAGTGATTGGTTTATGGCGACAGAGTATAAAGTGATCACAGATACTGCTAGTGAACAAGAAGTGATAGCATGGTGGCAACAGTTAACAGAAGATGGACATGAAGGTATAGTCATTAAGCCCGAGCAGATGATTATGCATCATCGTGAACAGTTGATACAACCTGCGATCAAAGTGCGAGGACGCAAATATCTGCATATGATCTATGGTATCGATTATTTGCATCCGAATAATTTGAGTCGTCTCAAACAACGTAAAACGCGTAAAAAAGAACGCCATGCGCTAATGGAATTTGCATTAAGTGTAGAATCGGTAGAACGATTTGTCAGACGTGATCGTCTGGAACAGATTCATGAATGTGTATTAGCGGCATTATCGTTAGAATCAGATGCTGTTGATCCACGATTATAGATTGCATTTGTAGAACTAAATTAACGATTAAAATAATCTCAAAATCACTGAAGGAGTGTGAATACAGTGGCTTTTCAAGTCATAGATGGTGTACGTGTCTGGGGGGAACCAGATGCAGGTGCACTAAGTCAGGCGGTAACTTGCGCGCAAACCGGCAATGTCGTCCAAGCTTTATTAATGGCAGATCATCATAAAGGATATAGTCAACCGATCGGTGGAGTGGTAGCTTATGATGGGCAAATCTCTCCGTCAGGTGTAGGTTATGATATCGCTTGCGGAAATAAAGCTGTTCGCACAAATCTGATGGCGGCAGATGTATTGCCGAATATCAGCAAAATTATGGATGGGATTGCAAATACGATTTCATTTGGAGTAGGACGTAATAACAAATATAAAGTCGATCATGAATTGTTCGATGATCCTGATTGGGATATATACAAAACAGCAGGTGATCTCAAAACGCATAATCTGTTAAAAGAATTAGCTCATAATCAATTAGGAACAGTAGGTAGTGGTAATCACTATGTCGATTTATTTGTCGAGCCTGTTAGTGGCAAGCTGTGGATCGGGAATCACTTTGGAAGCCGTGGATTCGGACACAAAACAGCCAGTGGATTTCTTAATTTAGCCGCAGGACGAGAATTTCTTGCCAAAGCACCCGGTGAACATATGGATCAACCGCCTGTACTGCTAAATATGAATGATGAATTAGGAGATATGTATTACCGCGCGATGAAGCTTGCTGGACGTTATGCTTATGCAGGTCGTGATTATGTCATTCAAGAAGTGCTGAAAGTGTTAGGAGCAGAAGCGGATTTTGAAGTGCATAACCATCACAATTTTGCATGGAAAGAAATGCATAATGATCAAGAAACGATCGTTATTCGTAAAGGCGCTACGCCTTCTGCACCTGGTCAATTAGGATTTATCGGTGGAAGTATGGCAGATATCTCAGTAATTGTACGTGGTAAAGACAGTCTTGAAAATAAAGATTCCTTCTATAGTACGGTTCATGGTGCAGGACGAGTAATGAGTCGTACGCAGGCGGCAGGGACAATGAATTGGAAAACACGCACTCGTTCCGGTGGACAGATTAGTCCGGAACAGATGCAAGTAGCAGTCGCTGATTTTGGCGTAGAATTGCGTGGAGCCGATACCGATGAAAGTCCATTTGCATATCGTAAGCTACAGACTGTACTGGATGCTCATCAAGAAACATTAGATATTCTGCATGTACTTCGACCAATCGGTGTATGTATGGCAGGCGCAAATGAATTTGATCCGTATAAAGATTAATATCATATTTAGAATATAGATGCACTTTCCTAAGAGACTTTTACTGCCATCACAGCAGTGAAAGTCTTTTTTATTGAATTTTAATTACTTAATTGCGTTATTTTTATATAGAAAATAAGTGCGAAATAGTCTAATATGTTCTTGTAACTCATTCACGAATGTAGCATAATATAACATATGATTATGATACTTAAAATTGACAAATCGAAAAAGAAAATCATATACTAAATAATGGGCATTTTCACAAAAATTAAAACTTATTTTATACATAATTTATCCTGAAAAATGAATATACATACACTATACCTGTACATGATGTTGAAATGTCTGCTATTGATTTATTCCATTATAAGAAAGGAAGCGAAGCTATTGATTCGAAAATCATTTTATATGTTGTGGGGGACACAGACCGTTTCGAATATTGCCGATATTGTATATTTACTGAGTCTGATTACGCTCGTATTTACAGCCACCGGTTCGCTTGTGACCACAATTCTAATTCCATTATTTCGAATGTTATCTAAGATTGTGAGCGGATTAATTGCTCCATTGGTATTAGCCAAATACCGTCTGACTTCTATATTAATGGTATCGCAATTCGGGCAATTTGTATTATTTTCAGGTTTGATCTTTTATTTAAATAGTACAACGACACCTGCGTATTTGATTATCTTTTTGATCGTATTCGGGATGTCTTTTCTAGATGGATGGACAGACCCAGCGCGCAATGCTTTGATTCCGCGGTTAGCGTATGATGAAGGACTTATGAGAGCAAATGGATTTATGTCGATTAGTGATCAGATTATCAAATGTGCTGGTTGGGCATTGAGTGGTCTGATTGTAGCGATTATTGGCGCAATTCCAACGATGTGGATAACAGCAATTTGTTATTTGTTAGCGATGGTGTTTACCGCATTTATCCGCGATCCATATGCTTCTCCGCGTACAGAGCCTTCAGTGATTGCTGTTACAGCCGAAGATACTCTAGCAACAGAAGTAATCTCTGAATCACCAGCAAATACCACTTCCCGTTGGGAGCAATTATCGGAAGGATGGAGAGTGCTAGGGCGCAATCGTCGTGTTCGAATGTTAGCGATTATCGATAATATTGATACACTTGGTGGAGCGGCATGGATTGGTGCATTTGTACTTGCTTTTGTAGTACAAGTGTTACATCAAGATGCACGCTGGTGGGGATTTATGAATGCTTCCTTTTTTGTAGGATCGATCGCAGGAGGAATATTTGTTGTAGCCAGAGTGAAAAAGCTACAAAAAAATGCGTTTCCAGTAATGTTAATCAGCCTACTGGCTTATGTGATTATTACGATTTTCTTTGCTTATAATACGGTACCATTGATTGCATTGATATTGATCGGCTTGTCAGGCTTACCGGTACAGATCGCAGGAGTGATTCGTCGGACATTGATTCAGCAAAATTTAACACCTGCTGAAACGCCTAATGTGATGTCCGCTTGGAGTGTACTGAGTAATCTTACATTTGCGATAGCGATGTTATTGTTAAGCTGGTTTGCAGATACATTCGGTATGAGCAATATGTATTTACTCGCAGGTCTTTTAACACTCGCCGCTATTATTATGGGCTTTGTCAGCCGTGCTATTTTCCGCGAAGATTATGAAGGTTATCTACAGGATAAAAAGTTGGCGACTTCCAAGTATTGATTCATTTGTAGCATCATCGTAACGATCTAATTTTGTTCGAAAAGCTAATAATCTATTATCAAGGTTATTGACCATGATCTCTAGGAAACAAAGTAAAAGCCTGTTCTTACTCCGCATCGTGTGGGAATAATGAACAGGCTTTTTTGTATAATGATGAAATGAATAAAATTTATTCAAGTCTATATAAGAATCGTTACAATGTTATACGCCTGAGTACGCCATAAATCCACCATCGACAGGAACGGTAATCCCAGTTACAAAACCTGAAGCCTGCGAATCGGCAAGCCAGAGTAATGTACCCAGTAGATCAGACGGTTCACCGAATCTACGCATCGGGGTATGAGTAATAATTTTATCAGCACGTTCGGTATAAGAACCATCTTCGTGTTTGAGCATTTTCGCATTTTGATCGGTTAAGAAAAATCCAGGTGCTATCGCATTTACTCGAATCCCTGCATCGGCAAAATGTACAGCTAACCACTGGGTAAAGTTATTAATTGCGGCTTTGGCAGCACTATACGCCGGTACTTTGGTCATTGGCGAGTATGCACTCATGGACGAAATATTGATCACTGTTGCACCTTCGCGATGGATCATATTACGTGAGAAAATCTGGGTAGGAATCAATGTGCCGATCATATTCAGATCAAGTACATCGCGGAATCCATTGAGTCCAATATCGTAAAAAGTCTGTTTGGAGACATCATTCAGATGCTCTTCTCGAAAAGATTCTTCTGTCGTATTCGCATCAGGATGATTCCCGCCTGCACCATTAATAAGAATATCGCAAGCTCCAAATTCAGCCATCACTGTAGCTTCTGCTAGAATCACATTGTCCTCTTTGGTTACATCACAGGCTACCGCTATCGCTTCTCCGCCAGCATCACGAATCTCAGCTGCTACCATTTCACCTTTGGCTAATGTACGATTTAAGATAGCAATTTTGCATCCTTGTCGTCCCAATTCGTAAGCCATGGTGCGACATAATACACCTGCTCCGCCTGTAATTACGACCACCTTGCCTTTAAGATGAGAGTGTAGTGGAAGTTCACTTGCTTCTGTTTCGGTAGGTGGTTCGCCAGCTGTTTTTTCAGCAGAACGAATCACTTCACGTAACGTTTTGTCTACAAGCGCATTCCCTGTTGAAGGCTTGGTAGGCGCGGTTGGAGGGACATCGGCAGCGAATAATGTATCTGTTTCTACATCTGAAGTAGGTTTATGATGATCGTCTTTTCCTGTAAAAGATTGGCTCAAAGGTATCCCTTCCTTTCACATAGTGCTTCTTTGGGTGTTACAACGTTCAAGAATGCTTATATTGAAATGAATCCCACAATCCCCATAGATACATAATACCCAAAGCACGGTCATACAACCCGTAACCCGGTCGACATTCTTCATTCCAGATATGTCTGCCATGATCCGGTCGGCAATATCCTGTAAATCCTTCTTCTTGATATGCCTGTACAATCCCTGTTAGATTCACTGTGCCATCTTGTGTACGATGAGACGTTTCTGCAAAATCGCCGTTCTCTTCGACTTTGACATTACGCAAATGGGTAAATGGAATTCGATCCGCAAATTCATGTACCATCGATACAATATCATTTTCTGGGTTAGCTCCAAGTGAACCACTACATAATGTGATGCCATGTGACGGACTATTATACATTTGCAAAAAGCGCCGAATATTATCCTGACTGCGAATAATACGAGGCAGACCAAAAATCGACCACGGTGGATCATCAGGATGAATGGCCATTTGGATACCATTTGCTTCAGCGACAGGAATAATCTCATCCAAAAAGTACTGTAAATTATTCCACAAATCCTCTTCGGTAAATCCTTCATAAGCTTTGAACAATTCGGTTAAATGGGTTAACCGTTCAGGTTCCCAGCCGGGCATCGTTAACGCAGAATTGGCATTGATCTGGGCTACTAATTCCAGTGGATCGATATTTTCGATTTTACTTTTTTCATAAAAAAGAGAAGTAGAGCCATCTGCCGCAGGACGATGTAGATCGGTACGTAACCAATCGAAAATAGGCATAAAATTATAACAAATGACCTGTACCCCAATTTCAGCCAAATGGATAATGGTTTGTTTGTAATTGGCAATATACTGATCGCGTGAAGGCAATCCAAGCTTGATATCTTCATGAATGTTAACGCTCTCAACAACATGCGTATGTAGACCATAACGATTGGCAGTCGCCTGAATCTCATGAATCCGTTCTTGCGGCCATACTTCACCAACAGGCACATCATGCAGTGCCCAGACAATGCCTTCGACTCCGGGAATCTGCCGAATCTGTTCTAATGTGACGGTATCGTTATGCTCGCCGAACCATCTGAATACCATTTTCATTACGATAACACCTCCAACGTTTATAGTGCATATCCTGAATTGTATAAAATAAGTATAACTATAACAATAAAGTAAGAATATTCATTACACAACAACGAACTTGCCCGCCAGTAGGAGAGCAAGTTCATAGTTAGGCTTTCCATTCGGAAGGCATCATCATTTGATTTTTGCGATAATGACTGGGCGATATACCCGACCAGCGCTTGAATTGCCTGCTAAAATGAGCAATATCACGATACCCCAAAATCGAAGCGATATCTTGTATCGACATTCGTTGATCGGACAATAATAATTTGGATTTGTGAAGCACAAGATTAGATAAGTAGCTACGTGGAGAAATCGCAAATACCTGATGAAAAATTCGATTGCAATGAGAAGGGCTGATACCTAGTTCTGCTGCAATATCATCAATCCCATAATGAGAATCAGAAGTCGCTTCCAGTTGAGCAATATTTCGATTAGCTATCCCTTGTAATCGAGCAGCAATCTGATGTGCCATCTCGACATGAGCATAACTAGCAGGAGCAAGACCAGCCGCTTCATTAGATATCGCTTCCCAAAGGACACCAAACAATTCAAATACCGCAGCTTGCAGATGCATTCGACGCGTAATGATATGTTCATCTGTCTGTTCGATAGGATTGGCAATTTTGAGTAAGTATGGTTGCATCGCTTGAGCTACTGCACTGGATTGTTTGAACATAACTTGATTCAATCGCTCTAACAAAGATAGAAATAAGCGATCATCAATATCGAAATGAATACAAAAATACGTAAAAGACTGTCCTTCGATCGTGCGACTGGAATGAGAAGTACCGGGTGGGAGAATCATCAGATCGCCGTTTTGCTGAACATAACTTTGAGAGCCAACAGTCATTAATTGTTGACCTTCTAACACATAATTAATCTCATATTGTGGATGATCGTGAATAGGATATTGCCAATCTGTACTGACAGTACGCAAGTGAATACCGAACAAATTCATTGTTGTCTGCACATCGGGAAAAATGGTCTCAGCTAGACTTTGTCCCCATTCGGGTGGAATAAAGGAAGTAGACATGGACAACCTCCAATCTCACTATAATGCTTGATTTGGGTAAATAGTGGAGCGATTTGGCAATGGTATTACAGAATGTAGTTTGTTAGGATAAATCTGAACTATTAAGGTAATTACTGATAGCATACACGGATACTTATCAAAATGAAAGGGGTTACATGAAATGATAAAAAATTCATTTTATAATGTACAACATTCTCCAATCGGTGCATTTGCTAGCTTCACATTAGGATTCAAAGGAGCCAAAGGAGGACTGGGTCTAGAACTTGGCAAACCAGCGGATGAGAATATCTATATCGGATTACAATCAAGAGATGGATCTACGTATGAAGCACTACCTTTTTTTACTCAAGTGGAAGATGAAAGTTCTCGTTATGATGTAGAAAAGGAAAAACAGACAAATGATTCGTCAGCAATATCGTTAGTTCATTATCAAGACGAACAAATCGAGCGTACCTTAGATATAGCTACAGATACATGGACAGCTGGCGATCTTACTTTTAAAATTTATTCTTCTGTGCGTCCTGTTCCTGATCCTGCACATGCAAGTGACGAAGAACTCCAATCAGCTATCGTTCCTGCTGTATTTGCCGAAATGACGATTGATAATACAGAAGGTAACACAAGCAGACGAGCTTTTTTTGGATATGAAGGAAGTGATCCTTATCGCTCAATGCGTGTCATTAGCGGAGCAGATGATCAAGCAAATGATGTATATGTAGGGGTAGGACAAGGAAGACAGACAGCAATTCTATGCGATGATCCAGAGGTAACTCCAGCACTTGGATTTGGTATTGAAAAAGTATTGCAAGAAACATTTGCTAATAATTTATATTTTGGTCTAGGGATTGTAGGCGCGCTCCTGATGGATGTACCCGCAGGGCAAAAGCGTACTTTCCGGTTAGCGATCTGCTTTTATAGAGATGGAATAGTGACTACAGGAATAGATACTTCTTATTATTACACCCGTTATTTTAAGCGTATAGAAGAGGTAGGTACATATGCGCTACACAACTGGGAATCGTTGATTGATGCTTGTGAACAAGCGAATAAGTGGATTGGTGAAAGTAACAAGCTTAATCCAGATCAGCATTTTATGGTGGCACAATCGATTCATAGTTATTATGGTAGTACTCAATTGTTACAGACAGTCGATCACCAACCGCTCTGGATCGTGAATGAAGGTGAATACCGGATGATGAATACACTTGATCTTACTGCTGATCAATTGTATTACGAGTTGATTATGAACCCGTGGACTGTACGTAATGAATTAGAACTTTTTGTCGAGCGATATAGCTATTATGATCAAGTGTGCTTTCCACAAGATCGGACAGCCTATCCAGGTGGGTTATCATTTACACATGATGTCGGTATAGCCAATCATTTTTCTCGTCCACAGTATTCAGCTTATGAATTAGCAGGGATTGATGATTGTTTCTCTTATATGAGTCATGAAGAATTGATCAACTGGCTCTGCTGTGCATTAACGTATATCGAGCAGACCAAAGACCATGATTTTAAGCAAAAATATATGAATATACTGCAAGATGGATTGCAAAGTATGCTTCACCGGGATCATCCAGATCCAGAGCAACGTAACGGTCTGATGGGATTAGATAGCGATCGTACACAAGGCGGAGCTGAGATTACAACGTATGACAGTCTAGATGTATCGCTCGGTCAATCTCGCAACAATATTTATCTAGCAGGTAAATGCTGGGCAGTCTACTTGGCATTAGAAAAATTATTTGTTGAGGAAGGGCAGACGGAATATGCAGAACAAGCAGGAGCACAAGCAGATCGCTGCGCTGTAACAGTAACGGCTCAGTTGAATGAGCAAGGGTATATCCCAGCAGTTATAGGCGAAGGCAATGATTCGCAGATTATTCCAGCGATCGAAGGATTGGTATTTCCTTATTTTACAGGCTGTGCCAAAGCGCTTGAACGTGATGGACGATTTGCAGATTATCTTCAAGCACTGCATACTCATTTGAATACTGTATTGGTCAAAGGAACATGTTTGTTTGATAATGGCGCTTGGAAATTATCATCGACAAGTAACAATTCATGGCTTAGTAAAATCTATCTGTCGCAATTTATAGCACGTGAGATTATGGGATTAACGTGGGATGAACAGGGACTTACAGCAGATGCTGCTCATGTAGAATGGCTGACCCATCCAGAGTATTCTTACTGGTGTTGGAGTGACCAGATTATATCCGGCATTATTAGCGGTAGCAAATACTATCCACGCGGAGTGACTTCGATCCTCTGGTTATGGGAAAAAGGGGACGGTAAACTGCGTACACCTGAAGCCTTATCTCACCCGATAACATCAGCTCAGATATAGAAAATGAAGTCTTTCAAATAATATTATGTATATAAAAGGATTAAATCTATTTCTCTGCTAAGACTACACAGAGGATTAAGATTTAATCCTTTTTACTATACTTCTTTAAAAAAAGGCATAATCTGCATATCAAAAACAAACTCTTTTTCCTGTAATTGATACTTTTCAGCCAGTTGAGGTCCACAAGAATTTGAGCCAACGCCACTCATTTTATAATCCAGATGGATAAACGTTTCTGGTCGGCGAATCAGTTCATAAGTATGTTTTGCCTGCATGATGTCTGTTGTCGTGTAATGAGAAGCATTGAAAGAAAAAGGTTGAGAACCTGTAAAATAAAGCCCGGCACCCATCGCTTGCGTAGCACTCATCCATTGCGTTTCAAAGCGTGATCCATTTTCCTGAGGCATAATATAATGGTAAAAGAGATCATCGACTGTTTTCTTATATTTGCCAAAACGTGTACTGTGATGCTTATCTATATAACTTTCATGCGGGCCACGTCCAAAATAATCTATATATTCTGTTCCTGCGGGCATAGCGAGCAATAAGCCAAACCGGGGTAGAAATGGAGCGGTATCCAGTACACTGACTTTGACTTTGAACTCTAGTCTGCCATCACTTTGAATCGTCCACCATGCTTCACCACGCAACACAGGATATTGACTATAAGAAGACAGTGAAAAAGAAGTAGTAATGATCACTGATTGCTCTGCTACACATGACCAATGGCTATTATACACTTTGGTTGCGAGATGATCGTACCCGTTATCTAACCATTTTTCTTTGATATGCATATCGTTATCAATCGGTGCTCTCCAGATAGTAAATGCTGTCGGCTGTTGCAGTAATGGAACTCCCGATTTGCTCCATTCTGTAAACTGTCCACGTTCCAGATCATAGACGTAACGGAAATCTATACCTTCAATAACTAAGCGTCCATAAGATTCGTTAGTCTGTAATGGATGATCTACCAATAGATGATATTCAGAATCGTTCTTGGTAGAAAACTCTGTTATCGCTACAGGATCAACAGGAATATGGAATTGAGCAAATGCAATCTCATAACCGATCGGCGCCCAGACCTGTTCTGTATTTGTCAGCACAGAGAATGTAAGATAACGCAGAGGATGAGTATTGTATTGCAGAGCAGAAGTAGGAACAGTGATCGTAGCCGAATGCTGTGGAGCGATAGCAGGCATAAGTATAGTTCCTTGCTCGATAAGCAGACCTTCATCTTCGATTTTCCAGTGTAGTACCAAGTGAGATACATCGGTGAAATCGTATAGATTGGTAATGCTAAATTGATTCCCGATAGCAGAGCGTGTATTTCCTTCTACTGTAATTAATGATTCAATACGCACAGGAGCCATAATTTGTTTGAGTTCTAATAATCCTGCATGTGGCTTACGATCAGGCGACACCAGACCATCGATACAGAAATGACCATCGTTAGGCTTATCTCCAAAATCTCCTCCGTACGCATAATACGATTGCCCGTTTGCACTTACTTGAGCAATACCATGATCGACCCATTCCCAGACACAGCCACCCATCAATTTGGGATAAGCATAAATAGCATCCCAGTATTGCTTCAGATCACCGGGTCCATTTCCCATAGCATGACTGTATTCACAAAGAAATAAAGGCTTGGTATTGTTGTTATCACTAGCATACGCAATAATCTCAGCAGGCGAAGTATACATACGACTCTCTACATCCAGAACGCTTACATCTTCATGCCCTTTGTATATAGGCGCCGCACCTTCATAATGGACTGGACGAGAAGGATCGCGTTCACGTGTCCATCTAGCCATCGCAATATGATTGATATCGTAACCTGATTCATTGCCCATCGACCACATGATTACAGAAGAGAAATTTTTATCGCGTTCGATTAAGCGTACTGCACGTTCAACAAAGGATTCTTTCCAGTCAGGATTGACCGATAATTGATGAAAAGCCCCATCAGCAAAATCTTCAGGAATACCGATACCATGACATTCTAGATCGACTTCATCGATCACATAGAAGCCATATTCATCACAATACTCCATAAATTTAGGATCATTAGGGTAATGAGAAGTACGAATCGTATTAATATTATGTTGTTTCATTAACTGTAGGTCAGTCAGCATATGTTGAAGAGGAATCGTCTGTCCAAGCTCAGGGTGAGAATCATGACGATTTACCCCTTTTAACTTAAGCGGTTGTTTATTTATCTGAAATACACCATCTTCTGTAATCTCAATCTGACGTAAACCTACTGCAAATCGCAGAACTTCTTGACCGGATTTGATATACAAAGTATACAATGCAGGAGATTCTGCATTCCAAAGAATCGGATGAGTGATCTCCATAGTGACCGTTGCAGTCTGATCTATTAAAGCGGTTGTCGTTAATAATTCGGAGCCATCCGGTGCCAGCAGAATCGCTTGCACTTCCAGATGTTCGTTTGTGGTTACCAGTGTAGAACATTCCAATTGGATATCGAGTCGGGCTTGATGGTAATGATCATAGTCATAATCCAACGACTGCTGTACAAATACATCACGTATATGTTGAGAGTCACGTGTCAGCAGGTAAACATCACGAAAAATTCCGTTATAACGCCACATATCTTGATCTTCCAGATAAGAACCATCACACCATTTTAGTACCAGTACAGCGATACGGTTCACCCCTTCTTGTAAATAAGGAGTAACATGAAATTCAGCAGGCATACGGCTACCCTGACTGTATCCGACAAACTGTCCATTGATCCACAAGTACATACAAGATTGAACACCTTCAAATGCAATATACGATTCTCGTTCTTGCCAGCCTTGTTGCAAGCGGATTTCTTTTACATAAGCACCGGCTGGATTCTGATCTGGGATAAAAGGAGGATCACAAGGAAACGGATAACTAAGATTCGTATAATGTTGTTGATCATATCCATTGGTCTGCCAGCAAGAAGGAACAAGCAAAGAATCCCATGCGTGCACATCATATTCTGGCATAAAAAAAGCAGGTTCTACATCTCGCACTGTACCATAATAACGGAATTGCCAACCACCATTTAGAGACTGGTAAAAAGGAGATTTTCCGCGTTGACGAGTATGTGCGCTTGGTATATCAGCATACGGAATATAATAAGATCGGGCAGGTTCACGATTCACTTGCAATACATTCAGGTCTTTCCAATAGCTAGGAATGGTCGTATTCATAGGGAAGAGGGCTCCTTACTGGATTGAAGTGCGTACTGGCTAACCAATTCAGCAAATAAACTATTTGCCCATGCAAACCACGGGCGGGTAAACTTTGTAGGATCGTCTTTGTGAAATCCTTCATGCATAAAGCCTGTATCGGCATGAGTGCTAGCGAGAGTATCGAGAATTGATTTTATTTCTAACGGATCGGTCGAAGTGAGTCCTTGCATCGACAACGCAATATGCCAAATATAATCAGTCGGTGTATGCGGGCTACCAATGCCACTTGCGGCTATACCTGTAAAATAATAAGGGTTGTGTTCACTCAATACAAATGCACGTGTATTCTGATATACCTTATCCTCGACAGCACGATAACCCAAATAAGGAATAGATAACAAGCTAGGGACATTGGCATCATCCATTAGATTATGATTGCCTTGTCCATCTGTTTCATAGGCATAGATTTTGCCATATTGCGGATGAATCACAGTACCATAATTTTCGATTCCAAAATCGATTTCTTCTTGTAAACGCAAAGCTTTGGTTGCCAGACGCTCATCATGATACATGTCGATTGCAATTTCTGCCATATAACCAAGCACAACCGAGGCGAACATATTAGATGGAATCAGATATCCAAATGTACAAGCATCATCACTAGGGCGAAATCCTGACCAGGTCATACCTGTATATGAAGTAGGCATACCTTTACCTTGATTACGAAGTGTATCCGAAGGAGGGCAATTTTCGCGCATAAATACATAAGGAGAATGATCATCATGATGTTGTTCACAACGCCAGAGATCGATAATCCGGTGGAGCACGGTACGAAAAGATTCATCAAATAGATCTGTACGTCCTGTAGCTTTCCAGAACAAATAGCTAAGTTGAATCGGGTAACAAAGGGAATCAATCTCATATTTACGTTCCCATACCCAGCCGTTTAGTTCTGTCAGATCGATATCATACCGATGATCATTATCTTCGATATTAAAAGCATTTCCATAAGGATCAATCCCGATATAAAAGATCTGGCGACGAATTACACCTGCGATCATATCAGCCACTTCAGTATCATGTACAGCGACAGGCAAATAATGCCGTACTTGAGCTGTGGAATCTCGTAACCACATCGCTGGAATATCGCCTGTAATCACAAATGTACTGCCATCGGCTAATCGTTGTAAGGTCGTCTCATACGTATTGGCATAACACTGACGGAACATCCCCTGTAATACAGGCAGATGTTCCAATTGTTGTTCAATGTGTTGAATATACGTATTCATTGCTGTTGTCAGTGGCAAAGGGGGCTGAGTATTCATAGGTTATCCCCCTTGAAGCGATACAAGAAAAGTACGAATCTCATAAGGTGAGATTTCTAGCGATAATGGAGTATGATGAATTTCTCCAATCGGTTGTTCCATCAGATTACATTCTTGCCAGCTATCAATAAGAAGATCACTCGTAATATGAAGAGGGGAACGAATACCACCGTATTCATGAATACGAAGCACAATCAGATTGTGATCTTCTGCTTTTTTGACTGCATCGACCATAACGTGGGAAGCGGATAAAGTGAACATCGAGAACGATGAACGATCTGTATTGAATACTTGAGCTTTGCCTGAAGCAATCTGGCAAGGTTGATTTAACGCCCAAGCTTCTTGAACAGTATGACCGGTTAACCAATCTCCAGCATGAGGATACAGTGAATACGTAAATTCATGTTGTCCATAATCTGCATGAGGATCAGGATAGATGGCTGATTTTAGTAATGATAGACGCATCACATTGTCTTTAATATCATAGCCATACTTACAATCATTCAGCAGACTCACTCCATAATTGCGCTCTGATAAGTCTGCCCATTGATGACCTACACTTTCGAATCGTGCCCAATCCCAACTGGTATTCCAGTGTGTCGGACGTTTTACATTACCGAATTGGATATCATAAGTTGCTTCTGTAGATCGAATCTGTACAGGAAATGCAACTTTGAGTAATTTTTGACGTTCTTTCCAATCGACATGTGTCTGGAAATCGATCCGGCGACTGCGAGCATATACGGTTAATTGTTGCGTAATTACTGTCTCATCATACTGCCAGACAAATTCAACAGTAGTCTGTAATAGACCTGTGCTTAACAGACGTACCGAGATGAGATGATTGATTTCTTCCATTTTTTCTTGATAAAAGATATCGATATCCCAGGAGTCAAAGTTCATAGGCTTATCTTCAAATAATTGAAACACATTACCACGAGCATCAGGAGCAAGCACCTGACGTACATTTTCCAAGTCCATAATACTTATCAGTTGTCCTTGTGCATTCCATTTTAATTCATAATAAGGAGTGACCAATGTACCTTCTTCATATAAGAAAGGAATAGAATCTACCATACCGTTATCGTCGGAAGTAGCTATAGTCTTGTAATGAATTGTACTTACACCGAGTGCAGGAATAGTCGATGTCTGTACAATCCAGTGATCATCGGTACGTTGTGCTTGCAGTAGATGTTGTTGATCGTCTGTCCAGATATAATCTTCTGTTCCACATAAAGCAAATGGAATATGAACAGCAGGGGAGACTGCCCAAGAAGAACTGTTAAATACAGTGATACTATGATCGTCGGTTGTTGTTAATGTGGTGGAAGCAGCTGACCAAGCTTGTTGACCGATCTGTAACGCTTCGGCATATTCTTTGGTACTATCTTCATACACTTCTGCAATTGAAGATCCAGGAATAATATCATGGAATTGATTGCGTAAAATAATTTTCCAACCTTCATTGATTGACTGTTGAGCGTACGTCGACCAGTCTGTAGCAAGTACACTACTGAACGTTTGTAGCCATTCTGTTTCCCGATATAATAACTCTAATTTACGATTCATTTTTTTGTTATAGGCTTGACTAGTATAGGTTCCCCGGTGATATTCAAGATACAGTTCACCATCCCATGTATGCACATAACGATCGGTATGATCAAATGTTGTATTTAACTGTTCAAAATAATCATCAGCACGCCCGGTAGTGACTTGAGGAACACCCGGTATACGATCCAACTGACGACGAAGTTCTAACATTTCACGTGTAACGCCACCGCCGCCATCACCATAGCCATACGATAATAGAAGGTTCTGATTCACTTCTTTATCCTGATAACTATTCCAGATGCCTTGAACAGTCTGAGCTTCGATCAATCCGTTATAGGTGTAAAAGAAAGAATTGCCATCTTCCCAATCATCCGGTGTGGTTATAAAATGAGTTAACACTTCTGACCCATCAATCCCACGCCATTGAAAAGTATCATGAGGCATCCGATTGACTTGATTCCAACTGATTTTGGTCGTCATAAATGTATCAAAACCTGATTTTTTCAAAATCTGCGGTAACGCCCAGCTATAACCAAATACATCGGGTAACCATAGATAACTGCTGGATACGCCAAATTCTTGTTCAAAAAAGCGAGTCCCGAATAAAAATTGCCGTACTAACGATTCGCCAGAGGTTAGATTACAATCCGCTTCTACCCACATCCCACCGCCAGCTTCCCAGCGACCTTCACTAATTCTTTCTTTGATTTTCTCATAAATATCTGGATAGTCTTGCTTAATATACTCATACAGTTGCGGTTGAGTCTGAAGAAAAATATAATCTGGATCATGTTCCATTAAACGAAGTACGGTCGAAAAGGAACGAGCTGCTTTTTCGCGGGTATGCTTTAAGCGCCATAACCATGCTACATCAATATGGGTATGTCCAAGAGCTGTAACAGTCACCGGATGATTCTGCTTCATCGTGGTCAATTGTTGATCTAATTGATCGGCAGCGATATAAACCGATTCATAGAAAGAATCTGAGCCGGGATTCGACCAGTTGATATGGTGAAAAGCTTTATCCAGACATTGCAGCAATGCGGAACGCTCATATACTGTGGCTGATAAGATCGTAATCGTCTGTAATATCGCTTTGGCTGTATAAAAAAAGGTATCGACTTGGCGATCTAACCATGCGATCTGTGATTGCTTTATCTGATGATTCATTTCGCGCGGAGGGCCACCACCTTCAAGCCCTGACCATAAACGAAAATCTAGTCGTGCTTCACCAGAGTAACCTACAGGTAAAATCATCTCGATATGATTACTATCTACACCTTGATAAGGTTGATGATTCCAATAAGCTAACGATTCAAATCCACCATTGTTACCGCCTTCTGTAATACCGAAGTCAAATAATCCAACTACTGTACGATGACACCATTCTACAGGAACGTTAATAGAGGCAGAGAGCCATAGATAACGGTCTCTGCCTTTCCAAAAATCACCTGTTCTTATGCTTGTATTTTGATGGTTTAACGTTGCTGTTGGAGGACGCATACCATTTTCACCTATAATATCTTCGATGGCGATATACTCGGGCACTTCAAAAGCATCCCGATAACGAAGTGGTTCTAGTTGCTGTAGACGTTTTTTTAATTTATCTTCTGTGAAAAACATAGTGTGCCTCCCTTGATCAGACAATAACTTCCCAATCGTCTGCAATATGTCCAGCTTGTCTGGCAATAAAATCTTCTACGCCTGCTTGATCGGGTATACCGGTATTGCCACCATAAGCCGATACAGAAAGTGCTCCACAAGCGTTGCCATATTGTAGACATTCTCCTCTATCATGCCCGGTCAATACGCCATACATATAACCTGCATTAAAACTATCACCAGCACCTGTCGTATCTACAGCTGTAATCGTATACGCAGAGCGGTAGACCATATGATGCTGTTGAACAGAAACCGCTCCGCGTGAGCCCATTTTAACAACCAAATGTTTCGCATGTTGCGACATTTTGTTAATCGATTCACGAATCTCGGTACAACCGGTATAATGTAGTGCTTCAAGTTCATTAAGAAAGAAAATATCGACTTCTTTCATAATTTCAAAAATACCGCTATACCATTCACCACTATCATCCCAACCGACATCGAACGAAATCGTAGCACCAAACGATTTGATTTTTTTGATCATTTGTAGATAAGCATCATGATTACGACTACCTTGATAGCCAGTTAAATGAACATGGCGACCGTATCGCATACTGTTTTCGTTCAAGTCTTCCATACGCACTTCAGCATTAGAGCCCATATAAGTGATAAATGAACGATCATGTTCAGGATTGATCGCAATCGAAATGCCTGTATTATTTTCTTCACTCTGACGAATATAAGAAGTATCAATATTCAATTCACTGAATTCATCCAAAATAAAACGACCGTAGTAATCACTGCCCAGTACCCCGTTAAAAGCAACTTTAAGCCCCATTTTGGCAAGTGCCATCGAGAATAGAGCAGCACCTCCACCAATATGAATAAGCATATTTTTCACAAACACTTCTTGCCCTGGAAGAGGTAGCTGATCACTTCCTGCGACGATCAGATCGATATTAGCATCACCGATAGAGACAACATCGTATTGTTTTTCGTTCAATGATAATCCCTCATTTATTTAAGGACATAGCGCATCCCGATTTTTGTACTTTATTTCTGTAGGGTGATCGTCCAGCAGTAGAGATCGTGGAATTATCCTTTGACCGATCCGACCATAATACCCTGTACAAAATACTTCTGAATAAACGGATAAACTGTAGCAATCGGCACGACTGAAATAATAACCATCGCCATTTTCATCGATTCGGTCGTTACCGAGTTGCCTGCGCTCATCATCGCATTCATCGATAAGTTTTTGCGCATCGCTTCGGCTGCGGTTAACATCTGTTGCAATATGGTCTGTAAAGGTCTTAATTTCTCATCAGTGACATAAAAGGCACCTGAGAACCAGTCATTCCAGTGCATAACACCATTAAACAAACAGATAACGGATAATACCGGCATACTAAGCGGAATATAAATGCGGAATAACACCTGAAAATCATGAGCACCATCGATCTTAGCCGATTCTTCCATACTTTGATCTATCGATTGGAAAAAAGTACGAACCAGAATCAGATTCCATGCGCTATACAACGTAGGGATAATGTATACCCAGATCGTATTGTTCAAGTGGAACATTTTCAAAACCATAAAGTAAGGAATAATCCCACCATTGAACAACATCGTAAACACGATAAATATACTGGCAATGCCTACACCGGGTAAATTTTTATTTTTGAGTGCAAAGGCTGCCATAGAAGTAAGCAATACACTTAGAAATGTTCCTAAAATCGTACGAAATAAAGTCACTTCCATACCTTGTAGTACCGCTGGATTTTTGAACACTTCTACATAGTTAGATACCGAGAAAACACGAGGCCAAAAAGCAATCCCACCGAGTGAAGCATCTTTACCATCATTCAAAGAAAGCGCCAGAATATTGACCAGTGGCATAAGAATGACCAGACACAAAACCACCAGTAACATATAGTTGATTGCAATAGCTATGCGCTCATTGAGCGGTGCTTTGCCTACTGCTTTATCCATCTGCATAACCTCCGCAGTTTTAATTTGATAGGGGATGGTTACACATCCCCTAAGCAGTTCAGTGGTAGATCACAGCATATATTTTTAGAAAAATGCATCAATATAGAATACAACTGAAGAAGGATCGGCATTGTATTTATCTTGTAAATATTTCTCGTATTGCTCGACACCTGCATCTTTTAACTGTTGACGATAATCGTTTAACATTTGTGTAGCTTCTGTCATATCTTTAGCAAAAAATGCTTGGACTAACACATCTTTGTAGGAATCGAGTACAGGTTTGAGCGATGCTTCAATATCAGGAACTTCGGCTAAATAAGAAGCGGCTGTGTAACCATCCCAGTATTTATATTTTGGATTACCATAATTCATCAATTCAAAATACAGTTTGTACCGTTCTGGCTGGGAATTCGCACTACGAATCAATTCACCAAAGTCTTTGTTGTTATTGACATCAGTTTTGCCAAGTAAGCTACCCCAGAAGTAAGGAATGGTATTGCGTTCTTCGCCTGGATTATTTTTCATTACATCCAGTACTTTATCAGTGTAGATATATTGTCCTTTATCATTGATTTTGTAATCTTCGCCTTCGATCCCATAGTTCCAAAGCGCTTTTCCTTCTTTGCTTGCAAGGTAATCCATATACTGAATAATTTGCTCTGGATTTTTGGTAGTAGAAGGAATGGCTACCACTTGACTACCGGATTTTTCTTTTTCATAAATGTCTGTTTCGCCTTTGTAATTTTCCATCTGATCCATCGGCAAATATTTGGTTTTCTCAAACATTGTCAATGAATCTGGAGCGATATTCATATACGAAGAAATAGCATAAGAGCCGTTATTGTATGCTTCTTCAGCACGTACACCATCCATATTAAAAGCTTCTTTATCCAGTAGACCGTCTTTCAACAGTTTTTGTACAAATTCGATACTTTTGAGAGCATAATCAGTTTCAGCTACATGTTTGACTTGTCCATTTTCGACATCAAATTGTGTACCATTACCGAAGTCAAAGTTTTTGAATAATGTACTGGTAACTTGACCGCCCCATTTACGTGGGCCAATAACAGTGATTGGTTTACCATTGTTATCTTTAAAATTTCCAGCTTTGATTTTGAGTGCTAGATTGTATAGATCATCTTGTGTTTTGATTTTGGAAGGATCGACATTTAATGCCTTGGCGATATCTGCACGAATCCATAGTCCTGCACGATAGTGAAGACGATCTTCATCGGTTGTATTTTTGGCAGGGATATTCATATGAATAAAGTATACTTTGCCGCCAAATTCAGGACGGAACATAACATTTTCTTTGGTATCACGAGGTAAGAATTCAGGATCAAGATAGTTTTTGAGTACTTTGGTATTTTTGAGGTAAGGGCTCAAATCAGTGAATAGACCTTCACGAGCACCTTTGAGAAGTACATTCATTTCCGGGCGACCCCCATGATCGAGATACGCTTCGATCACATCGGGCAAATCTCCTGTTGCTAGAGCTACTGTTAACTCTTGTAGTCCATCAGCCGCACCGCTAGATTGCCAGTTGATCGTCATGCCTGTTTTTTCTTTGATTTTGAGTGCAATCGGATTCCCGACTTGATCATCTGGTAACTGTGCACCATCACCTTCAAGAAAAATACGTCCTGTTAAATCACGATTAGCGATAAATCCATCTTCACCGCTTTTGCGACCGTCAGCGGCAACGTCACTTGTTGCTTCACTACCACTGCTGTCTGAAGAACAAGCAGATAACAATACAACCATAAACAATAAAAGGCAAAGCGTAAGTGAAGTGTGGCGTTTAATAGTTTTCACAAAAATCACTCCAAATGGTTTATTGGACTACCAGAGACTTGCTTCATTTTTGCTAAAGCGTTTAACCAGATAATTGGTTACAATAACGAGAATTAAGCCCACCAGACCTTGTAACAAACCGACAGCTGCACCATATCCATATTGTCCTTGCATCATACCTACTCGCAATACATACGTATCCAGAATATCGGAGTAATCAGAGTTACCTGCAGTACGAAGTAAATAGTTCTGTTCATACCCTGTAGTTAACAGACTACCAATATCCAAAATAAACAAAATCGCGATAGTAGGACGGATCGAAGGCAATGTAATATGCCAGATTTTGCGCCACTTGCTTGCGCCATCCATTTCAGCGGCTTCGTATAAAGTAGGATCTATTCCTGCCATCGAAGCCAGATAAATGATCGAACCCCAACCGATATTTTTCCAGAGATAGGTGAGGAACATAATCAGATAGAAGTACTTGCCATCCATCATGTAAAAAATACTACCGTCGCCACCGAGAGCAGCTATAAATTGATTGAAAATACCATCGTCAGGAGCAAGGATTTTATTGGTAAAAGCGGCAACAACAACCCATGAGAGGAAGTAAGGGAGATAGGAGATCGTTTGGGTTATCGATTTGAATCGTTTGGAGCGAACTTCATTTAACATTAATGCTAGTAGGATAGGGAAAGGGAAGTACACAATAATTTTGAGAAAACCTACAATAAATGTATTCAAAATCAATTGAGTAGCATCAGGATAAGAGAAAAATAATTTGAAGTAGCGAAGTCCTACCCAAGGACCTCCGAACATCCCGGCATTGAATCGGAATTCTTTAAATGCCATGACCAGCCCTGCCATAGGAAGGTAGGAGAAGATGACGAAAAAGATAAGACATGGTAGCAACATCAGGTACAGATAACGGTTCACAACAATCGTTTTCCATAATCCTGATGAAGATGCTTTTTTGCTTTTCGTTGATTTTTTGGGAACAGAATCAAGTTCGGCTTGCATAGCACTACTCCTTTCATACTGGCGAATACACATAAATAGCGAAATGATGCGGGTAGCTTACAGAGTGGTGATTAACTGACGTAAGTAATGTAGACTCGATTCTAGACTGTCCATTGGTGATCCCGGACAATAATCTTGTTCAACAGCGTACCATTCTACACCATGTTGTTCGCCCCAGCGTAAGATAGGGGCAAAGTCGATAACACCACTCCCCACTTCTGCAAAATAGTGACGATCATCATCTGTCATATCTTTAAAGTGTAAAATAGGCATTCGGTGAGCATACGATTCAATAATACGTAGCGGATCAAGATTCGCTTTTTTGACCCAATACGTATCGATCTCAGCATATACAGGTGTTGCTTCATCGTATTCAAGCAAATATTGAAGTGCGTATTTGCCTTCCATCATCGTATGAAATTCCCAATCATGATTATGAAATCCAACACGATAACCTTGAGGGGAAACGATAGCAGATACTTTGCGTAGCTCCTGTCGTACATACAGATAACCTTGTTCATTTTTGTGTTCATCCGGTAAAGAGTGGCAGATCATATCCGGTGTCTCAAAAAGATCAGCTTCGATAATGACTTGATCGAGATCGTGTTTCATTCGTTCTAAGCCTACATGCATTCCAGCAGTACGAAGTCCAATTTCTTTCATCACTGCTGCGATTTCAGCAGGATCATTACCATGCAATCCATCAATCTGTACCGCTGTCCAGCCCATTTTGCGAAGTTCTTTTAGCGTATATATAAAGTCTTGTTTGAGTTCGTTGCGTACCGTAAACAATTGAGCTGCTAATTTGTCTTGAATCATCATCGTTCATCCCTTTCCAAATTGAGCCATTGTAGATCGGATTCATGAATATCGAGCGACAATACCGCAAACGATTGAGCCAATTCTTCAGAAGAGCGAGGGCCAATAATAGCTGCTGTAGGGAATGGACGATGAAGTACAAAATAAAGAGCGATCTGTGTAGGGGTTACTTTTTTCTCATCTGCCAGTATGACAGCACGACGATAACGTTCCCAGTTCGGTTCGCTATAATACACACGCACCATTTCTTCATTCGAACGATCTTCAGGGGCAAAAGCACCGGAGAAAAATCCACCGCCTTGTGCTGACCAAGAAAGTAGCGGAAGCTGGTTGTTATGATGCCATTGAACAGTGTGTTCATCTGCGGATACACAACCAGGCCAGCGCGCTTCCAAAGCGACAGCAAGAGAAAGGTTAGGGCTATTAAAAGTAAATCCTTTTAATCCGTGTTGCTCTGCATAATCATTAGCTTGTTGTATCCGTTGATAACTCCAGTTAGAAGCACCAAATGTACGAATAAGACCATTCGAGACATGTTCATTGAGTGTATCGATAATCGGTTCAACAGCAACAGACTCATCATCTCGATGTAGAGCATAAAGGTCGATATAATCTGTTCCTAATCGTTCCAGACTGATAAGTAGATCATGAGTAATCGCTTCGGGATGTACTCGTGGTGTAGTTTCGCCTTTGAGAGGATGAGCACATTTACTAAGTAATATAAGTTGCTCACGATTGTGTTGTTCTTTCATCCATTGCCCAATAATGACCTCACTATTGGTATATTGATAAGCCATATCGATAGTTGTTCCACCAGCAGCTACAAATTCATCTAATATCCATGTACCATCCATTTTGGATAAATCCCCTGTTCCTATAATGAGCGGTGAGACGGAGATGTTATCAACAATTATCTTTTTCAACTGTATTCCCCCTTTTATGGAATCGATACCATACAGATGTATAAGCTATGTTATAAGATTAAGCAGGTGAAAAAATAAGTAAAGCGACATCAATTCCTATAATATGGTATCGATTCCATAAAGATCAAAAAATGTGATATCTGTTATCTGGAATCGATACCACATTATGAGCTTGTTACTCCATCTGGTGTAGATAGAGTGTAAGATACCATGTACAACAAAAGATAAGTGAAAGTAAAAAGATGACGTTGTGAGTTATAAATAAGATAAGGATAAACAAATGTGTGAGGTAAAGTAACTTGTGAAGTATTCTTAGGAGTTTTTTTTTAAAGAAAATGTTTTGATATGATACATTATATTACGTAACTTTTATAAATAACAAGTATAAATTTGAAATAAGTTTAATTTATTTTTTTACAACTATCTCTGATTACCAGTTGATGTTGCAAAACGATATCTGTTTTTTGTTGTGTTTTGGGACGAGCAATTAACTTGTGTAGACTTTCTAAAGAAATTTGACCCATTTCATAGATCGGTTGCTGCATAGAGGTGATAGCCGGGCGAACAATATTAGTAATTGTACTACCATCAAAGCCGATAATCGAAATATCATCAGGAACTTTAAGATCTTGATCCAGTGCACAATTCAAAGCACCAACTGCCATATCATCACTAGCTGCAAATACAACGGTTGGACGATTAGAAAGCTGAAGCAATTCTTTCATCAACGCTTGTCCACTAGGAAGCTTATAATCACCAAATTTAATATAATCAGGATTAATCGCTATTTTATGCTTAATTAACGCATCACGAAATCCGTTATATCGACTTTGGCCAGAAGTAATATCTTGTAGATCGCCCCCCAGATAAGAAATAGCAGTATGACCTGCATCGATCAAATATTCAGTAGCATCAAAAGCCGCCTGATAATCATCTATCAATACTGACATAAACGTAGGGTCAGGCGATTTTACACTGGAAAACAAAATCGGCATCGTTGCATTTTGGATAAACGATACAATATCATCATTTGTTTTTTCATGCATAATAATAATGCCTTCGACTCTCATTTCCTGAAAAATATACAGGTATTTGAGTTCTTTACTCAAGTTCTCAGCAATATTGCAGACGATCAGGTTATATCCGTATTTACTTGCATTTTCTTCAATACTACTCAGAATCGTAGAGTAGAAGTTAGACGTTAAATCAGGCACAATCACGCCTATCGTATTGGTTTTCTGTTTTTTGAGACTACGAGCAATATGACTAGGAGAGTATTTGAGTTCTTCAATCGCTTCATTCACTCGTGCTAGTATATCTTCGCTAACATATTTCTCACCATTCAACACTCTAGATACACTGGTGACGGATACGCCGGCTCTTTTTGCAACATCTTTAATTTTGACAGTCATATAGCCAACTCCCTCAACTGGAAAAAAAGTAAGAGTGTTTGTATCAAACATTACAATCGCTCTTTACCATATATTGACGAATCACTTCATATTCGTCAATCATTCCATGACATTCGTTAGCTAAAGTACGACCGATTATTTCAACTTACAGTCGTTAAATGGTAAACTATATCTGTAAGTAAGCGCTATCATATCATGGAATTTTGCAGATTGCTAGAGGGAGGAAAAAATTTTATGTCGAATCATGTTGAAATCCCAGCAACGATGAAAGCAGCAGTAATGACAGAGCCCGGTCAGATCATTATCGAAGATATTCCTGTTCCTACACCACAGGCTAATGAGGTATTAATTCAAGTGGTTGCTGTAGGAGTATGCGGATCAGATGTACATTATTATGAGCATGGACGTATAGGTCCATACGTAGTAGAAAAGCCAATTATTTTGGGACATGAATGTGCTGGAATTGTGGTCAGTGTAGGTGAACAAGTATCACGTTTTAACGTCGGAGATCGGGTAGCAATTGAACCGGGAGTCACTTGTGGACATTGCGAATATTGCAAAGAGGGACGATATAATTTATGCCCGGACGTGCAATTTCTGGCGACACCGCCTGTAGATGGAGCATTTGTACAATATATCGTTATGCGTCATGACTTTGTTTTTCCTATTCCAGATCACCTTTCTTTTGAAGAAGCCGCTATGAATGAACCATTTTCGGTAGGGATTCATGCAGCTAGAAGATGTCGTCTACAACCTGGTTCAACGATAGCGATTATGGGAATGGGGCCGGTTGGATTGATGGCTGTCGCTGCTGCCAAATGTTTTGGGGCTACACGTATTATAGTCACTGATCTAGAACCTATCCGTTTAGAAGCCGCTCGCAAAATGGGTGCAACTGAAGTCATAAATGTTAAAGAAGAAGATCCTGTAGCGAAAATAAAAGAGCTAACCCATGGTAGAGGTGTAGACGTTGCATGGGAAACAGCTGGAAATCCCAAAGCTTTGCAAAGTGCATTATCTTCTATTAGACGTGGCGGCAAATTAGTAATCGTCGGGTTGCCTCCTCAAGATCAAATTCCTGTTAATGTACCTGCAATTGCAGATAATGAGATCGATATTTATGGCGTATTTCGCTATGCCAATACATACCCGATGGGAATCGAATTTCTCTCGTCTGGTAAAGTAGATGCGAACCTGATTATTACAGATAAATATCCATTATCTCGCACACAAGAAGCGATGGAACGAGCTATCCATCACAAAAATGAAAGTCTTAAAATTATTGTTTATCCAAATGAGTGAATAATATTCAAAAAATGTCGTAAGTTGCCGATATTAGGGGAAGAGCTCTAATATTGGCGACTTTTTCTATTTTTCAGAGAAATAAGGATACTTTAGCTGATATTTATAGAACAGCGCATACTCTTTGATATATGCACATTATGATTAGAAAAGAGGATACAATGACTTCTTTATCCGGTTTGGCATTTTTGAAAGCTAAGTTTCCTCATACTGAGAAAGTAATCAGTATGGCTCCACAAGAAAATTCTGCGGTAACACTTACTTCAGTTGCTCAAGAACAAGATGATTTATCGAATGTACATATTACTTATGGAGCCAAACAGAGCTATCTGCATGAACAACATCCATTTAATGAAATTAAAATCTTATTAGATTCATTAAAAAATGAAAAAATAGATCATATGCTTTTTTATGGTATTGGTTTAGGACATCATATTAATTATTTTCAACAACAGTTTCCTGATGTACCTTATTCAGTCTATGAACCAAAACTTGAAATGGTGCATTACTTTAGTAAACACGGAAATATTGCAGCATTAGATACACCCAAATGGCGAGACTTGGCGATAGAAACTTCACCGAACAGTTCCATCCAATTTTTGCGTCAATTTATTGATAAAACACCTGGAACTATTTCTTTATGTATATTACCTAGTTATGAATACTTATTTCAGCAAGAGATTTTGCGATTTAAGCAAGAATTCGAACATGTCCTTAAGCACAAAAAAGGTAATCGAATTGTCAGTCATAAATTTAGTCAGTTCTGGATGCAAAATAGTTTGAACAATTTCAAAGAAGTATGTCAGACTCCTAATATTTTTCAAAAGAAAAAAAGTTTTGAGAATAAACCTGTTGTTCTTGTATCTGCTGGTCCTTCATTAGAGGAAGAGATTCCGTATCTCAAACAAATTAAGAAAGATCAATCTGCGTATATCTTTACAGCAGGGTCTGCACTATCGACTCTAATCAGCCACGGTCTATATCCAGATGCGGCTTGTAGTTATGATCCTCATCCTGAGAATGGTAAGGTCTTTTCTAAAGTCATGGAACAACAAATTGCGGATATCCCTATCATTTTTGGATCATGTATTGGTGGAGATATTTTAGCAGATTATCCAGGTGCCAAGTTACACATGATTACGACTCAAGATACTATAGGATCTTATCTATTTCCGTTTCAACGAACAGGTTATCCTGTTATTCGAGATGCATCTTCTATAGCAGTCGTTACATTACAATTACTTTGTTTGCTGCAATGTGGACCTATTATTTTGGTTGGACAAAACTTCGCTTATCGTGATGGTTATCAGTATGCAGGAGGAATTGATTATATCAATCCTCGAAAAAAAATAGATCCTAACCAGTCTGAATATATTACAGATGTCTATGGAGGAACAGTAGCCACCAATCCTTCATTTAAGTCGATGAGAGACGAAATGTCTATCTATATTCGTATGTTCAAAAAACAAAATGTAATTAACACTACTAAAGGAGGGGCAGCAATTGCAGGTGCTCCTTTTATAGAATTAAAAGAAGTTATTAAACACCAATTAGTACCTTATACGATTGATGTAAATGCACTTAAAACACCGGAACCTGTATACAATCAAGATCATATTCCAGCAGCTATTCAACAATTGGAACAAGAACATCAAAATATGAGTCAAGCTTTATTTGATATTCAGCGTATTTTTCTAGCAATGAATCAATATATTCGTTCCAACCAACATCAATTGCTAATAGAAAGTTTCTCCACATTTGATAGTGCTTTTAATCAATGGCATAACAATCAATTTTCCAAAATATTTTTGATTCCAATGTGTCGTGTGTTTTATGAACGCTTGTATCAGCATGTAGAGAATATGCGCAAAGAACAACAACTCATTCTTAAAGCAGAAGCAATTTTGAATCATTATGGAGCATTTTTTGAACAAGTAAAGCAGAAATATACTCAACTAATGCCTCAATATCAAGAATTGTTACAAAAATATCAAACTCAACCAAACAAAAAAATAGAGAATGAAACAATATCCAACATATATCCACATAGATCATTAAATATATAGAAAAGCTTTTTACTTAGCATACAAAAGGGGAGCAAGAACATGGGAAGATTAAAAAGAAAAGTTCAGAAAACAAAATGGGAGAAATCAACAAAAGCAATAGGTATCAGTCTTACACTTATTCAGATGACAAACATGTATACACCTATGATTTCTCAAGCGAGTGCAGCAATAGAATCAACAACTGAATCTAATGCAGAGTCCGATCAGAATACCTCTGTTAATAATGATGTATATGGAGAATCGGATACTTCGAAACTTGCTATTCAAACGATGCAAGCTAATAGTTATTCTGATATGTATATGGTGGATTATGCTCCACGCTATTCAGGATTAATGACACTTGAGCCAGTGCTTCAAATGGAATTTTCAAAAAATATCAAATTAGGCCAAGGTTCTATTCAAATTTATCGTACAGATAATGATCAATTAGTTGAAAATATTTCGATTTCCGGAAGTTATATGGAAGGTGCTACATATTCTTTTATAGATCAACACACTATTCGTGTGACAACCAAGCAAGAATTAGCAGATAGCTTAGAATATTATATAAAAGTAGCCCCAGGTACTTTTGAAGATACAGATGGGAATGATTTTTCAGGAATCAGTAGTCCTTACGCCTGGGTTATGCGTACGCCAGACTTTACAGCGCCAACAGCTAAAATGATCACAGATTACGGAAACGATCATACAGATGTATCCAAGTTGCGTCTAGGATTACAATTCAGTGAACGCGTGCGCTTAAACTATGGACAAATTCATATTTATCGATCTTCGGATGATATGGAAGTGGGCAGATTGTCATCCATTAATGGATCATTATCCGGTTTTAATATTTCAGGATACTCGGTTCATAGCGGAACAGGATTTGAATTTAAGTTGTCAAGTGGATTGAGTAGTGAGGCTTATTACATCAATGTGGATTCGGGTCTATTTTCAGATGGAGTGGGCAATCCTTATGTAGGGATTCATGGTACATCACAATGGAACTTCAGTATTGCAGAACAGGACTGGGAATCGCCTTATCTGGTCAACTATTCCCCACAGAAACAGATTGATACATTAAAGCCATACATGAGTATGCAATTTAATGAAAATGTAAAATTTGGTCACGGCACGATTGGCATTTATCGCAGTAATGATGATTATGTAGTGCAAGAGTTTCAAGTGCATTCAGGTGTCACTTATAATGGACAACTCATGATTAGTGGAGCGCTTGTTCAATTGCCTGTACCTTCTAACTTAGAAGAAAATACCCACTATTATGTGAAAGTGGATCCTTATGCTATTTACGATTTGGCAGATAATCCTTCGTCTGGTTATGCTATATTTCATCCAAAAGAAGCATGGACTTTTACAACACCAAATATCCATCCTTTAGAAGTGAATCATTATGAATATCAAGATGGTCCAACAACGCATCTAATGATGCAATTTAGTAAATATATGCAGTTAAAAAAAGGTCATATCACTATCCATAGACAATGGGATGGGATGCAAATCGCTTCTTTATCTCAATCAAGTGGATATATACTGTCTGGGTATGGAGCCACAGCTAGCATGAGTGGTGGTTCTATCGATATTGCATTTGTAGATGGAGAAGAAAGCGAATCGTATTTCGTGCTGATCGACTCTGGCGTTTTTGTCGATATGATCGGTCAACCATATGGTGGTATTCATAACGATACCGATTGGAATTTTAGGATTGCAGGAGAAGATCAAAGAGCACCTTATTTGACACGGATTTGGCCTGAAGTCGGTCAGACGGTAGCTACATTACAGCCTAGAGTAAACCTCGAATTTAATGAGCCTGTGCAATTTGGGAATGGAAGTATCTCGATCTACCGTAGTTCTGATCATCAACTCGTCGAAAAAATTCAAGTCTTATCTGGATTCACTTCAAACGAGGAACATTCTTGGAGTGGCATAGCAATGGGTTTTGAATTGCCTAAAGCATTAGAAGAAAATACAGAGTACTATGTCAATATTGAAAAAGGAACAGTGGTCGACCGTTCAGGGAATGATTTTTCAGGGTTAACCAGTGACAATTGGTGGACATTTAAAACGCCAGATGTAACAGCACCTACAGCTAAAACAATCACAGATTATCGAGATGATAATACCGTCTTATCCAATTTGCGTTTAAGTTTACAATTTAGTGAACGTGTTCGATTAAAAGATGGATACATTCATGTTTATCGGGCTTCCGATAATCAGGAAGTTTTTAGACTCTCTTCAATTGATGGATTATTGTCCGGTTTCAATATTTCAGGATACTTTATTCATAGCGGAACAGGATTTGAATTTATGATGATGGGTCCATACACTAGCGACTCCTATTATATCAATGTCGATTCAGGTATGTTTGTTGATGAAGTAGGACATCCATATGCAGGGATTCATGGTACATCACAATGGAACTTCAGTATTGCAGAACAGGACTGGGAATCGCCTTATCTGGTCAACTATTCCCCACAGAAACAGATTGATACATTAAAGCCATACATGAGTATGCAATTTAATGAAAATGTAAAATTTGGTCATGGCACGATTGGTATTTATCGGAGTATTAATGATTCTCTAGTGGAAGAATTCCAAGTGAATTCAGGTACGACTCACAATGGACAACTCATGATTAGTGGAGCGCTTGTTCAATTGCCTATGCTTTCTAACTTAGAAGAAAATACCCACTATTATGTGAAAGTAGACCCTTATGCTATTTACGATTTGGCAGATAATCGTTCGTCCGGTTACGCCATATTTCATCCAAAAGAAGCATGGACTTTTACAACACCGGATATCCATCCTTTAGAAGCGAACTATTACGAATATCAAGATGGCCCAACAACGCATCTAATGATGCAATTTAGTGAACCTGTGCAGTTAAAAAAAGGTCATATCACTATCCATAGACAATGGGATGGAACGCAAATCGCCTCGTTATCTCAATCAAGCGGATATATACTGTCTGGGTATGGAGCGACAGCTAGCATGAGTGGTGGTTCGATCGATATTGCATTTGTAGATGGTGAAGAAAGTGAATCGTATTTCGTGATGGTCGACTCGGGTGTATTTGTCGATATGATTGGTCAACCGTATAGTGGGATTCATAACGATACGGATTGGAATTTCACGATTGCAGGAGAAGATCAAAGAGCTCCTTATTTGACACGAGTAGAACCTCGTACTGGTCAAATGATGGAGACATTAAAGCCTAGACTACATCTTGATTTTAATGAGCGTGTGCAATTTGGGAATGGAAGCCTCTCTATCTACCGTAGTGATGACCATCAACTTGTCGAAAAAATTCAAGTTTTATCTGGATTCACTTCAACCGAGGAACATTTTTGGAGTGGCATAGTAATGAGTTTTGAAATCCCAGAAGCATTAGAAGAAAATACCGAGTACTATGTAAACATTGAAGAGGGAACCGTAGTCGATCGTTCCGGAAATAGATTTTCAGGGTTGGTAAGTGACAATGGGTGGACATTTAAAACACCAGATTTAACAGCACCGACAGCTAAAACGATTACAGATTATCACGATGGAAACAATGAGCTAATTAATCCATCTCTTCGTTTGGAATTTAGCGAGCGTGTACACATGAACTATGGACAAATTCATATTTACAGAGCTTCCGATAATGTGGAAGTCGGTCGACTCTCTTCAGTCGATGGAGTCTTATCTGGCTTTAATATTTCAGGATACTCGATCTATAGTGGCGCAGGTTTTGAATTTAAGTTCCAAGATGCAGAGAGCGGCGAACTTTATTACATTAATATTGATTCGGGTCTATTTGTAGATGAAGTAGGGCATCCATATGCAGGCATTTATGGAGATTCACATTGGAATTTCAGTATTGCAGATTATGAAGCCCCTTATATGATACGAATAGATCCTAGAATTGAAGTTGATCAATTGGATCCTAAATTAAATATAGAATTTAATGAATTTATCAAGTACGGAAATGGAAGTATCTCGATATATCGAAGCAATGACGATCAATTAATCGAAAAGATACCTGTTCTTTCTGGATCAACGTCTAGCGACTCTTTTTTCCACAGTGGTAGTGTAGTTAGCTTTGCATTAGCTAATCCATTGAATGAATATACAAAATATTATGTACAAATCAATAAAGGTACTTTTGTCGATGTAGCTGGTAATCCATTTGAAGGTCTAGATGATAAAAATAGTTGGAACTTTATGGTTCATTCTCCGATATCGCCAGACTTAATTTCTAGTGGATACGGGTCGATCGCAGGATCAACAATTCGTAATTTACCAAATAACCTGACAGTAGGTAAGTTCTTAGCTAATCTGAGGTATACCTTCAATGCAGAGGGTGAGGTACTAACAACTTCAGGAACCGTTTTAAATGAGGAGAGAATCATCACATCGGGGATGAAATTAAATATTTGGTCACATTCTTCTGAAACAAAAAAAATATATTCACTAGAAGTAGGCAAACCAACATCCAGCAAATCCGACTCAGATAAAAAAACAGGGAATAATCAGCCGAGTACACCGGTTAGCTTTGCACCTGTGAATCCAGAATCATCACCTACGTCTGTACCTACAGCTACAGGTGGTAGTGGAGGAGCACAACCGCAAGCTACACCAACTAATTCGTCTACTAACGGTACACCATCTGTGCCAGCTAAGACCAATCCGTCGGCTGGAAATACCGTGCCTGTACTGACATCGAGTCCGAATGTACTTGTCATCGTAGCACCTGTTCAAGCAACAGCAGATACCGTGAGCTTACCAGCAAACAATCCATCTACGAATGCGCTTGTCTATTACTACGACAACAACTGGGATAAATGGATTGCAGTACCGACAACACGTGATAATACAGATTTGAAAGCAACTGTACCACAGGGAGCTTGGACTTCAGTTATAGCTAATTCCAATATCGCTCAACCTCAAGATACGATAAATAGCTGGGCGAATAAAGATATCTTGAAGTTAATGAGTCTTGATATTGTACAAGGTGATGCAACAGGTAGCTACAATCCACAACAAGCAGTAAATCGATATGAAATGGCAGTCATGCTTGCTAAAGTGCTACGTCTGGATATTCCGACAGTGTCTACGGCTTCTGTCACTACGGACAATAATGCAATGCCAGCATGGGCAGAACCATATGTCAGAGCAGTATCGGAACAAGGAATTATGGTAGGGGACAATAATGGATTTAACGGAACACGTTCGATTACCCGTGAACAATTAGCAACGATGATCGGTAGAATGTTACCAGAATCTACAATATCTTCTACACCATCTGTAACGTATAAAGATGCTAAAAAAGTATCTTCTTGGGCAACACAAGGTATCGAAAAAGTAAATGCACTGGGATTGATGAGTGGTTATCCAGATCAGACATTCCGTCCTAATCAGGAAGTCACTCGTGAAGAAATGGCTGCTGTATTATCAAAATTGGTCGATATTTTAAAATAGACCGCTCTTTTACTCGTAACAAAAATCTGTAGTGCCTATAGGTGCTACAGATTTTTTTATGTACAGAAATACTTTCTTATCGTTATGAATAAAATAGAGAGAATTGCATCGTTATGGGCGTATATTTGTTATAATTTAAACTATAATGACAATCTATAGTTTAAAGTCATAGAAAGGCTGTTTAGCATGGCAAAATACCCGCAATGGTCTTATTCTCAATCTCGAGCAAATATGTTCGATGAATGTTTACGCAAATATTATTTTCATTACTATGCTGCACATAATGGGTGGAGTGAAAAGTTAGGCTCAGACGAGCAAATACACGCTTACCGTTTAAAGCAGTTACGTAATTTTTATTTATTGTTTGGTGATCTCGCTCACCGGATGTGTGAATCTGCGCTTCGGCAATGGGAAGAATCTCAAACAGCTCCAAGACAAGCATTTTTGTTAGAACAAATGCGCAAATTACTTAATGAAGCGTATATTCAATCTCAAGATGTAGAAGCCTGGATCAACAATCCCAAATACCATACGATGCTTTCTGAAATATATTATGGTGACGATACGCTAAACAGCCGAATTGCTACGATTAAGCAACGGCAAGAAGAGTGTATACGGCATTTGTATGACACGCTCACATGGAAAGAAGTGACCCGGCGTGATATGAAGATTTTGGAAATCGAAAAATGGGATACGATGATATTGTTTGATACAAAAGTCTATGTAAAAATGGATTTATTGTACCGCAAACCAGATGGTACAGTTGTGATTGTAGATTGGAAAACAGGACGTGAAGATGATTTCTCGGATCAGTTGTACTTATATGCCTCATATGTACAAGAAAAATATAATATGCCGCTTGATAAAATCCAGATTCGTGTTGAATATCTGGTAACAGGCGAACATAAAGAGTACCGCATCACGACAGAAGATATCGGTAAAGTGGAACAAAGTATCGGTCGATATATTGAAGAAATGAAGTCTTGTTTAGATGATGATTACTACAATCGTCCCAAACCGGAATCCTTTTTTACCCCGATGCCTTCACAACGTAAATGCAAAGACTGCAATTTTCGCGAGATTTGCGAATTTAGAGCAGTATGAATTGATAAATGATTAAAGGAGGATGGGTTTGTGGTTAATGCTTCTTTCCCAGAAGAATCTGTACTGGCACATATGTATGCAAATATTCCCGAGGGTATTGCTATATTTTCTGCTCAAGGGATATGCATACAAGCCAATCCTGCGTTGTGCCGAATATTAAAGTATGAAGAATCTGAACTACGAGATACATTAACTACATTGAAAGTAGCAGAAGAGTGGCTAGACCATACCACAAACAGCACATTAGAAAAAGCAGAAAGACGCTGGATGAATGCAGATCATGTACCTGTTTGGTTGTCGTTACAAGTTTCTTATATTTTTGCTGATAATACATCTACATTGCAATATGTGATGATGTATATCAATGTGGTTAAAGATCGAGAAGTAGAAGATTTACATTCGATGATTGTACGGAATTCTTCCAATATTATTTCTGTTAGTGAACCTGATGGTAATATCCAATATGTATCTCCATCGGTCAAAAAGATTCTGGGATATGAACCTTCTGAAATGGTATCTAAAATGCGAATGGAATATTACCACGAAGAAGACGCTCAAGAGATGCATCAACCGGGCAGTATGTATGCCGACGATAAAACATTTATTCGACGTGTGAAACATAAAGACGGTCATTATATATGGTTAGAAATTTTCACACAGTTAATGCGAGATGACCTTGGCAACGTTGAAAAAGTATTGGCTATTGCTCAGGATGTAACCAAGCAAAAATCAGAAGAAGATATTATTGCTCATGCTCACCGTATGGCTTTATTAGGCGCCTGGAATTGGGATTTGCAAGAAAATATAATTTACTTTTCCAAAGATATTCGGCGTATTTATGAAAAAAATGTACTATTGGTCGAGCAGAATCTAGATTCGTATTTGGCTGTGATTCATCCTGATGATGTAGAGCAAGTTAAACAATGTATCGAAAAAGCGATCCATCAGGAAACCAGTGAAGAAGCAAGGTACCGTATTCTATTACCGGGCAATATACAAAAAGTTATTCATGGATACTGGGAAGCTATTGTCGATAAAGAAACGAAAAAACCTTTGCAATTAATCGGTCTTGCTCAAGATATTACAGAACATTATATGATCAGTGAACAGTTACGGGAAAGTGAACAGAAGTATCGCATGATTACCGAACATTCATTGGATATGATCTCCCGTCACGCGGATGATGAGTATTCTACGTTTTTGTATGTATCTCCTGCCTGTCAGCTTATTCTGGGGTATGAAGCAGAACAACTGATAGGAAGCCCGGGATATAGTCATATTCATAAAGAAGATTTACCTTTATTTATTCATTTTCTACAAGGTGTACGTGAACGTAAAAATGAGAAAGAAACTGTTGTATTTCGTTGTCGTCATCAGAAAGGGCATTATGTCTGGTTAGAAACGACAAGTCGATATATGTATAATCAGGACACCGATTCGTATAGTTATACAGCGGTATCAAGAGATATTACCGAACGTAAACATTTAGAAATGGTACTGCAAGATAATGAACATCGCTATCGTTCTTTATTTGAAAATAATCCTTCTGGAGTATGTGCTGTTGATTTGAAAGGTTATTTTATTTCTGTGAATAGCAGTCTCGAAGAGATTACAGGATATTCACGTTATGATTTGATCGGTCAATCAATACTGCCTCTATTTGAAGAAAATCAGATGGATCGGATTATTCATCATGCTAGACTAGCCAAAAAAGGAATCCCGCAGACGTATGAGCTAAATGTATATCGTCAAGACGGTTCACTGTTTCCTGCGAATATTACTAATGTACCTATAGTAGCCAATGGTGAAGTAATTGGATTATATGGAATAGTCACAGAAATCACAGAATTAAAACAATATATTCATCAGATTGAGCGCCTTAGCAATGAACATTCATTGATTTTAAATGCGGTTTCTGAAGGCATTTTTAGTATTAATAGTGAAGGCAAAGGGATGTTTATTAACCATGCCGGTGCGATGATGTTAGGTCTGGATATTGAAGAGGAAGATATATTTGAGTCTGTTCGTTCCAATCAAATACGTAATTGGGGTATTCATGATGATGATGTACTTGGTGAAAATTCTTCGATTATTCAAGCGATTCGTCAAGGTAAGCCCAATCAAGAAGAAGAAACTGTATTTTGGAAAAAAGATGGTTCTAGCTTTATAGCGGCTTATCAGGTAACGCCTGTTATCGATCATGGAGAACAACGTGGTGCAGTGATTGTATTTCGCGATATTACTGGAGAAAAAGAGATTATTCGAGCAAAAGAATCAGCAGAACGTGCAGACCGCGCCAAATCTGAATTTTTGTCTGTCATGAGTCATGAGTTACGTACACCAATGAACGGGATTATTGGGATGAGCGGATTGCTGGCTGATACAGAATTGGATGAACAACAGCAAGGGTATCTGGATATCGTATGTAATAGTAGTGAAACGCTACTGCATTTACTAAATGAAATTCTTGATTTTAGTAAAGTCGAAGCAGGCAAAATGACGCTGAATACAGAGCCATTTAACCTACGAGCGATTTTGGATAATGTCAAAGAACTGTTCGCTTTTAAAGCCCAAGACAAACAGTTAGACTTCATCTTCAAAATAGAGGAATCGATACCGCAGTGGTTTGTAGGAGATGCAGGACGTATTCGTCAAGTGCTTGTCAATCTGGTGGGAAATGCGATTAAATTTACAGATACAGGTTCAATTACAGTACAGGTTCGTCCGTTAGAACGAGAAGAAGGACAATCCGCCACTTGTGAAGATACATGGCTTGAATTTTCAGTCAAAGATACAGGGATTGGTATTCCAGTTCATCAACAATCCCAGTTATTTCAACCTTTTTCCCAATTGCATCCTGTGTTAAACCGTAAATACGGCGGGACAGGACTAGGATTATCTATTTGTAAAAAGCTAGTCGAATTAATGGGTGGAAGTATTGATGTAACCAGTGATGAGAATAGCGGTGCTGAATTTTATTTTGTGTTGAAATTAGAAGTTTCTTCGGAACTGAATGATCTGCCGGGTATGTCTTCGGCAAAAGAAGATATGCCACATCCTATCCAGAGAATAGAACCTGTAGTAGTGGTTCAAGATTATTATCCTATGCGTGTTCTGGTAGCAGAAGATTATGTTGCTAATCAAAAAGTACTGCTGGCAATGTTACACAAATACGGCTATGATCCTGATCTGGTTACCGATGGGCAACAGGCAGTTCAACAAGCTATCGAACATCGATATGATCTTATCTTTATGGATGTACAGATGCCGGTGATCAATGGAATCGAAGCTACTCAACAGATTCATCAACATTATGCTCATGAAGAGATGCCAATTATTGTGGGGGTCACTGCTTTTGCTAGAAAAGAAGATCGGGAACGTTGTTTGACAGCAGGTATGCACGATTTTATTAGTAAGCCTGTGATCAATACCGATCTACAACGAGTGCTCGCTTATTGGAGTAATCATATTCATCATCGTCCTCATCATTCTTCGTCGCTGGCTGAATCGAATCATCTGTTAGAAAAAGATCACTACGAATAAGTAACAGTTAATAAGAAAAGCGTATTTCCTCCCAAAAAGAAGAAATACGCTTTTTTGTAATACAGTCTATATTAAGATAAAGGATCGACTTGAACCATAGATTGTTTGCCACTCACTTGAATACCTGTTTTGGCTTTTCCAGATGCTTGAAGATCACGCAACAATTCTTCAATAAGCGTTTTAGCTTTAGCTGATTCTTTGCTACCTTGTGTTTTGACCACAAGTAATACAGCATTATGCGATTGTAGAATACGTTCAGCCTGATTTTTTTTCGTTTCATAATCATGATCTTCAATATTAGCAGTTAAGCGAATTTCTTTGATTTTAATAGGTTTATCACTTTTTTTAGATTGTTGTTTGTTTTGCTTGGCAGCTCCTGCTGAGATTAGCTGGCAAGGAGGCGGACTACTATATAAAGAAGTGCATACAAGATCAACTTTTAATTTTTTTGCCATTTGCAAAGCTTCGGCAGTAGGCACAATCCCCAAGTCTTCTCCATCGATTCCCGTTAAATGTACTTCTATCGCTTTGATTTTCTCATTTTTGATCACTGTGTTATCCTCCAGCACCCTATTTATTGTTTATACCTAGTATACAATATCATGAGTTGATGACGATATTGAGGTTTTACAAATATCGCTTTAACTGGGATAATAAAAAAGAATCTAATATCGAAAGGGGAACATTATGAAAAATAGAAAATGGGTTATTTTACCACTGGTTCTGCTTCTTGTTCTGTTGTCAGGTTGTCAGGCTGTAGGTAATTTAGACATTAACAGCGCAATGGTTGGTGATCTCAAAGTCAAATCGATTGAATCCAAGCAATCCCTTGCAGTTCAATTAACATCTACTTCAACAGCTTCGGCACAAGAACGCCAACTAGCAACAGTGTTAAACGGTATGCAATTGAATATCGATCATGCCAAACTTCAAGATAATGGCAACGTTTCGATTGAAGGTGGTATCGCTTACAGTGGAATGACGTTACCATTCCAAATGTTTATGGATACGAAAGGAGTTACGATTGCTCTATCTGGTGCGCAAAAGCCGTTATACATACCACTCACTACAGAAGAACAAATGGCTTTTTTACCTGGCAATCTAACTATGAATCAAATTGAAGATCAAGCAAAAGAGTTGATTACCAAATCAGCTAGCTTATTTTTCAAGCATGCACCTAATCCATCTAATGTAACCGTAGATTCGGTGACTCAAGAAGTATATGGTGAATCAGTGGATCTGACTCATTTACACATTGAGCTAACAGGTGAAGAATTTATCACTTTGGTCAAACCATTTTTAACAAGTATTTCTACAGATGAAGCAGGCTGGCGTGATCTGTTAGCTACGTTATATGACTTTATCACTTATGCTGAATCACAAATGAATGCTGATGAGAAACAAGCTATGGCTTATTTAACGTTAGATCAGACTAAAGAAGAATTTGTTGATGAATCGTATACAGAGGTTCAATCCTTTTTGAAAGATGTATTAGCTGAATATGATAAATATCTAAAAGAAGTATCAGCAGAGCCTGAATTCAAAACAGTTTTTGGTACAAATACTCGTCTATCCCTAGATCTTTATTTTGATAAAGATATGCATACTCGTAAGCAAATTGTAGACTTAACAGTGGCTTTGCCTAGTTCAGAATATATGCCTTACAGTATGTTCAATGTACACACAGAAAATGAAAATTGGAATGTGGACGGTAATATTGTAGCAGATCCAATTGCAACCCCAAATGGTGTGCTTGATATCACTTCAAAAGATTTGACACCAGGTGCATTCTTGCGTAGCTTTGATAAAACTTCACCTGTGTATTTGTTGTTACACGATGTAGCACACATTACCGAAAAATCGATCTATATTGATAAAGATCCATCATATGCTTCTTACAATGTGATCACCAAAGATCGTGTGCTATTAATGTCTGTCAAAGAACTTGCTGAAGAGTTAGATGCCAAATTTACTTGGGACCCAGCGACTAAAAAAATCACATTAACAGATGATATTACTGGCGCTGTGACAACATTATCTTTGAATTCTAACAAAGCAATAACCGATGGCAAAACCAAAATAATGACTCATAAAGTAGTTAAAATTAAAGGCGTAACTTATGTACCTGTACGTTCGGTAGCAGAGATTTTGGGAGCAACAGTAAAATCTGAATCTGCTTATATTGTCGTAGAACGCAAATAAGATAATTAATACATTGTTATAAGAAAAAGGGTATTCTACAACATGTAGAATACCCTTTTTGCATACCTCCATATGAGTCTAAAGAATCAAATACCTATTTTTTCCAAAAAAAGTATTGCTAAAGAAGATCAACTGATTATAGAATAAAGCGTCAACATCTTAATAAGTTAATTAGTAAAAATTATTCTTATTTAGCAGTAATATACAAACTACATATTACCTTTATTAGACGTCGTAAGTACTACGTCCTATTTAGTAACGCCTTTATTTTTGTAGGTACGAAAGGGGGGTTAATTATAATTTAAGTCTAAAACATACACAATATTAATGAATTATACCTAGTAAAATTTTACTATAAAAACTTTTTTTATGATAAATGTGTCAAAGTTTGGAAAAACGGTTATTAACGATCTATGAATATGTAACTTAATTAGATGTCCATTGATGATTTTTGGGGGAACAAAGAAGTAGATTCTAAACAACGACTGTACTCTATAGTGGCGCAGATTATCTTCTGTGTACTACCAGTATTCCGAAATAGATTATTTCTACATCTAGCCATCCCAACGCAAGACTAATATTTTTAAAGGGGAGATTGACAAATGGGATTGCTTACATTGAAAAAAACGGGTGCAGTATTACTTGGTGCATTATTGATGGGGACTGTATATCAAGGTGGAACAGCACATGCTTTGAATTACAGCAATGATGTAGTACCTGTATTGAGTTCAAATGCAGGAACAAATGGAACAGCAAGTGCAAGTTCGGAAGAAGCAGGTCATGAAGCATGGAAAGCATTTGACGACAATTCCTCTCCAGAAAGTTCATGGAAAGCTCCAGCAAGTTCTTCTAATCAACTAATTTATCAATTTAATACGAAAAAAGTAATTACTCAATATACAGTGCAAGCAGATACGTATGATACATCTGAAGCACCAAAAAAATGGCAGTTGGCAGGGAAGATCGGTAAGAACTGGTTGGTAGTCGATGAGCAGATCAATCAGACTCATTGGAAATCAGGCGAGCAAAGAACATATACGATTGCAAATGATACTGCTTACACAGCGTATGCTTTGTTTATCTCTTCGAATAACGGCGGCGGTCATGTAGCCGTTAGCGAATTGGAATTATATGAATTTGGAGATAATACCAATCTTGTTCCATTATCCAATGCAATGACATCTTCGTCTGGTGGAGCATCTGCTTCTGCAAATGAAGATACAGCATGGAAAGCATTTGATCACAATACAGCATCAGATAGCTACTGGCAATCAGATGATGACAATTTTATGGATGCTTCGCTTCAATATCGTTTTGAAAGTCCACAGGTAGTAAAAGGTTATTCAATTACATTGGCTAACAAAGCAACAGCTCCTGCGTTCTGGACACTTGTAGGTAGTAACGATGGTCAGCAGTGGGAAGAAGTATTGCATGATGTGAAATCTTCTTATCGTTGGGAAGTTGGTCAGAAAAAAGTCTATGAAATCGACAATACTAAAGCTTACAAAACATACAAACTGATTTTTGATCGTAATTCAGGCCCATCTACAGTTGCTGTAAGTGAATTTGAATTATTTTAAAAGAATAAGTTATTGATCAAGATCAAATAGATTGAAATAAAAAGAAGTGATTCGCTTTTAGAATCATTTCTTTTTTTGTTCCAAAGCTTGTGAATGCTAAGAGTTCACTATTGTATTTAGCCTAACAAGTATGAGAGTATAGATGTGGTAAAAGCGCTATCATCGACAGGAGGGTAATTCAATGACTAAAGTAATGCCACTGGCTAAGCGTGGAATTTCAAATAGCCGACTCGCACTAGGATGTATGCCGTTTGGTGGAGGTTGGGATACAGAACCTTTTACCGAGCAACATGTTAAAGAAGCAGAAGCTGCTGTTGAAGCTGCATTGTCGATCGGAATAACGATGTTTGATCATGCAGATATTTATACCCGGGGAAAAGCAGAACAGGTTTTTGGACGTGTATTGCAAGCTAGACCGGATCTACGAGAACAGATTGTGATTCAGTCCAAATGTGGTATTCAATTAGGTGAAGGTGATCTACCAGGTCGCTTTAACTTTTCAAAAGAACATATTCTAGATTCTGTAGATGGTAATTTAGAGCGATTGGGAATCGATTATTTGGATGTTTTGTTATTGCATCGTCCTGATCCTTTAGTAGAACCAGAAGAAGTAGCAGAAGCTTTTGCCCGATTAAAATCGTCAGGCAAAGTACGTTATTTCGGTGTATCTAATATGAGCGCGTCTCAGATCAAATTTTTACAACAAGCGATTCCAGATTCGTTTGCGGTCAATCAATTAGAAATGAGTCTAAATCATCTGCATTTTGTAGATCATGTTGTTCATGTGAACCAACAAGCAGGTACAGAAGTGAATTTTGCTGAAGGGTTGATGGAATATTGTCGTACAGAAGATATTCAACTGCAAGCTTGGAGTCCACTGGCACAAGGTAAATTCTCTGGACGAGATATCAAAGATGAACCTGAACATATTCAAAAAACTGCTCAACTGGTACAACAAATGGCGGCTGATAAAGAAACAACAGCAGAAGCGATTGTACTGGGATGGTTAATGTATCACCCGGCGATGATTCAACCGATTATCGGTACATCCAATCCAGAGCGAATCAAAGCTTGTGCAGATGCAGAGCGTCAAGCCAGTCTAATGACGCGGGATGAATGGTATACGTTATATGTAAGTGCACGAGGAACATTGTTGCCTTAAATGTAGTAGAAGTGTGTAAATATAAGCGCTGTAATGTTGTCCATATCCGGATATCACTACAGCGCTTATTTGCTGTAGATGATCAATCAGGAAATTGAACGTTGCCGGCTACAATATAAGGGCTAGATGTAGCTTCGCTAGGCAATGGTTGTAAGGTATCGGTTACGACTTTGCCGCGAATATCGGTGATACGTACTTTTAAAGGCTGATTGCCCAGTTGTTCACCGACAAAATGGTTATAATCTGTTTTGGGCAAGCTGATCCATTGACCTGCTTTTGAATATTCAAATTTCATCACAGGGTATTTGTGATTACGAACTTGAATAGCTGCCCACCATTGACTGCTTCCTTCTTTGATCCGGTAGCTAAAATTACCTGTAATTGGCGCTTTAACTACTTTCCACTGAATATCAATTTTTCCTTTAGACATATCTCCGATTGCTGCAAACGCATTTGGAGATAAATCCAATGCTCCGTTAGCTCCTTCAGGATAAAGATCGGTGACATAGACAGTGGTTTTGCCGAGTGGGCCTTGCACTTCCAGATAAGCGCCTGCAAGTGCTGCTTTGACACCGCCGTAATTCATCTGTGTCGGATTAAGTGCTGTAATTTTGGCATTAGCAGGAATAGGATCAAGTAAAACAGCTCCACCCGAGTATCCTGATCCTGTGTAAGTGGCATACCCTTTATATGTATCGTTCCATGCTGCTGAAGCAGGCAAAGCAAACACTAATAGACCGAGTAGTATCAACATGCTTGCTGTACTCCATTTACGTGTACTGTGTTTTGATTTCACATGTATTCCTCCTTAAAAAGTTTTGATACCTATAAATATTAATTTTAACTATAGATATCGTTATGTTCTTGATAAATATACTATATATTCCATAAGGTTACAAATAAAAAGAGAGATAAAAATAACGAACACAATACAAATAGGAACATCATTATTATAAATATGATTATTTTACATTTAAATGGATTTATTTTTACCATTTTATGATACTTTAAATGAAGAATAGACTTTTATTGATGAAATGGGGAATATAATGTATGGCTCATTGGAAAAAGAAAATAAGTATAGGTATCTCTGCAAGTGTATTAGTTACTTCACTCTGGTCAGGTCTTCCGGTTAATGAGCAGATTGCTTCAGCCACCGAAACTAGTGAACATCTATCCAACTCCATGGTCAACGTCACCTCTTCTCCGCTAGCCAGCCGTTCTATAGTTCAGAATGTCAGTCAAGATGTGTATACAACGATGCCGATCACCGATGTACGCAGTCAGTCTTTGAGCAGTACAGTCTCTACACGTGGAATTATTACGTATCGGGAAGATACAGGTAATGGATATAGCAATTTGTATATTCAAGATGGAAGCGCAGGCATTGTTATACGCGGGCAAAATGTATCGGGCATCGAAGGGCAAGAAGTCGAAGTTCAGGGTACATTAACAGCTTACAAAGCACTTTTACAAATCGAAGCATCTGCAAGCGCAGTCCATATTACTAATTCTACGATCCAGCTACCTGTTGCCCGGATAGTAAATGGTACGGATTTTGTAACAGGTAATACATATGAAGCTCAATTGATCAGTGTGCCTAACGTGACCGTTGTTAGCAAAAGCGGCAGTAATTACACTGTCAAAGATGCAAAAGGGACTTTTATTATTTATACCTCTAATCCATGGTTAGAAGTAGGTCAGACGTATACTCATATCACAGGAGTTATGTCTCGTTATAACAATACGTTTGAATTGATTCCACGTACTCTCAAAGATATAGAAGGAGGTACACCTCCTGTTATCGAGCCTCCATTACAGTTACGTATTCATGATATTCAAGGCGCGGCTCAACGTTCTCCTTATGAAGGGAAAGAAGTAGCGCAAGTTGAAGGAATCGTCACAATGGTCAAAGGCAAAACAAGTTTTTATCTGCAAGAAGCCGATGATCAAGTGGATAGTGATGAAGGCACATCTGAAGGTATATTAGTCTATCGTTCTGCGCATGGTCTAAAAGTAGGCGATAAAGTAAGTGTCGATGGCAGTATTAAAGAATACCAAGAATTAGGGTATGCCGATGCGGCTGATCTGACGACGACTGAAATTGTCGCTTCAGCAATTCGTCTACAAGCATCCAATCAACCATTGCCTGCTCCAACAATCATTGGTGAACAAGGTCGTGCTATTCCTGATCAGATTGCTAGTAGTGATGGATTAGCTGAATATGATGCTAATCGTTATAGTATCGACTTTTATGAAAGTCTGGAAGGTATGCGTATACAGTTAAATGATGCTTCTATTATCGGGCCATACACGTATGAGATTCCGGTCACTGTCGATCTGAAATCTTCTCCACTAGTCACTCCGGCAGGAGGGCTTGTTATCGATCATAATCAATGGAATGCTAAAAGGTTATTAATTAGTGCTAAGCCTACCCAGACTGTAAGTACGGGTGATCAATTTGCAGGAGCATTACATGGCATCATGAGTTACAGCTATAGTAATTTTAAAATATTACCTGAAGGAACATTGCCACCTATTATCGATCATGGGTTACAACGTGAAGTATCCACTTTGCAAAATGGAAGTAAACAATTAACGATTGCTTCCTTTAATGTAGAGAACTTCTGGGATAATCCTAAAGATAAAGAAAAAACAACACGCATTGCAGACGATGTAGTGAATCATCTTCGTAATCCTGATATTTTGGGACTGATGGAAGTACAGGATAACAATGGTGAGACTAACGATGGAACAACAGATGCAAGTCAGAGCTTTGCAGCATTAATTAAAGATATCCAGCTTGCAGGTGGCCCGACATACCAATATGCCAGTATCGCTCCACAAGATCAACAAGATGGAGGCGCACCAGGCGGTAATATTCGTGTAGGATTTTTGTATAATCCAGCACGTGTGAGTCTGCCTGTAGCTACCAACGGCGCAGGTGATTCAGTAACAGCAACAACGTATGGTGCGAATGGACTGACCTACAACCCGGGACGAATCGCACCGACAGAAGAAGCTTTTGCAAATTCGCGCAAATCGTTGGCGGCACAATTTGTATTTAACGGAGAATCTGTTATCGTTATTGCCAATCATTTCAACTCTAAAGGTGGAGATCAGGCGTTATATGGCAGTATTCAACCACCTGTACGTAGTAGTGAAATTCAACGTGCGAAGCAAGCGACATTGTTGAATCAATTTGTCAAACAGACATTATCTCAAAATAGTCAGGCTAATGTTGTATTATTAGGAGATTTTAACGATTTTCAATTTTCGAATACGATTAATGTTCTGAAAGGACAAGAATTAACCAATCTGGTCGATACATTGCCTGCTAATGAACGTTACTCTTATGTATATGAAGGAAATTCGCAGACATTGGATCATATTCTGATGACAGCCAATATCGCTAATCGGGCTCAATTGGATATTGTGCATATCAATTCTGATTTTATGGAAGCAGATGGACGAGTGAGCGATCATGATCCATTGTTAGCTAGAATTGATTTTGCCAAAAAAGATTCAGACGATGATTCTGGAACAAGACCGGGTTCACAAAATGGTAACGGAAATAATAGTGGCGGTGGATCAAGCCCGACAACCAATCTTCCTACAGATCCTTCATCTGTGCCTGCACTTCCGACAGTACCTGTATATGAAGGAGTATCTAGCAATGGTACAGTAGCTAGCTGGACACTGCCTGTTGTATCCAATAGTAACTCTGATCATGCAGTGATTGCGTCTAGCACAGTAACACCAGCTATATTGCAAGAAATAATGGCTCGTGCTGAAGGAGCACATACTTTACGTCTTTCTTTACCTGAAGTTCCAGATGCTACTCTATATCAACTGCAATGGGATGCTTCGGTACAACAATCGTTCACCGGACAAACAGCGATAGATCGTCTAATCGTATCTACGCCTATAGGCACTTATGAACTGCCTGTCTCTACAATCCAAAAAGAGACCTTATCTTCTAATCAAAAGCTCGTTCTTGATCTAGCTAGTGCTCCAATGGCGATCACTCAAGCCAAACAAGCAGGTTATGATGTACGTACAGCTGTCGATTTTGACTGGTACATGTTAGATGATCAGAATCAGAAGCGTTCTATTCCGTATTTTGATCAATATGTTAAACGTTCGGTGATCAGTCCAAATACAAATCCAACAGATCGTCTAGCAGTAGTTCGTGCCGAGCCAAATAGTAATGGCAATATTTCGTATATCCCCGTTCCTTTTACTATTTCTAACGGAGCGGTTACGATCTATAGTCGTAGCAATAGTACGTATCTGGTATTAGATCGCAATGAGCCTTTATTAACTGATATATCGGGTCACTGGGGACAAGCAGATATTCAACAGTTTGCTGACCGAATGATTGTCACAGGGACAGGTCAAAATCGATTTGAACCTGCTCGTACGATTACACGTGCAGAACTGGCTACTTTATTAACCAGAACATTAGGTTTGGCAGAACGTTCACCATCAGACTCAGTTTCTTCATTTGCTGATGTGAAAGCTACAGCATGGTATAACAATTCAGTACGTACCGCTGTCGAAGTAGGATTGATGTTGGGAGATGCTAACGGTACGTTCCGTCCACAAGCGGCAGTTACACGTGAAGAGTTAGCAGTGATTTTGCAGCGGACATTATCATTAATTGATCAGAATCAGGCTACAGTAACCTCTGAACCTGCGATTTCGTTTAGCGATGCGAAGCAAGCTTCTTCATGGTCGCGTTCTGCGATTCAATATGTGAGTGCTACCGGAATATTAAAAGGAAATGCTTTAAAACAATTCCAACCAAAGGAAAAGCTTACACGAGTTGAGAGCATTGTCGCATTAAGTCGCATATTGCAGAAAATAAATGATGCTAATTAAAATTAAAAATGCTATAAAATAGGAATATATGTTCTTTTAATGGTATAAATATACTAAATGGTAACAGAAAAATAGGTTTTGTAACCAAAATGTAATATATTATTTTTGAATTTTTTTACCAATTTAATTTTAGAAAAAAAAGAAAAAATCTGCATTCACGCCAAAAGTGAGAATGCAGATTTTTTCGCGTGGTTATAAGGTTTTGGGAATAAATTATAGTTATAATTAAAAAAATATAAATTGAGAATCAGTCAAAACATGATCGTACCAACACTATTTGATATTAGCTAATTATCTAAACTTTTTTTCATAATTGGAAAATTTATCATGTAAATTCTGCTTTTTAAATATATAATGTACTTAGCTGATTAATGTTATTCAAAACGAATAACTTTTGGGTACATGTTATGAAAGAGGTTTGGAAGGCAGGGGAAACCGGATGATTGAAAGAAATGGTAACAAACTCATCTTTCTTCTCTGTGTGCCACGTAGTGGTAGCTCGCTCGCAACCGTGATGCTACAAAATCACACACGCATTTATGCGGCACAAGAAATGTGGTTTCTTATGAGTCTATATGATTTGAAGAAGCCAGAGAAGCGTGCATACGGTGGAACAGCTATTCTAAATCAATTCTTTGATGGTGTTCTGCCTGAAAGTGTATATGATGAGGCATGTCGTAGCTTTGGAATGAATGTCTATAATGGATTATTATCTACAAGTGAAGCAGATATGGTTGTAGACAAATCACCACGCTACTATTATCTTCTTGAATTTTTGGATCGTTTATTCCCGCAATCCAAGCGGATCGGATTATTTCGTAATCCTTTGGATGTAGCGGCTTCTTATAAAAAAGTAAATCAGCGATCTGCACCGAATTTTAATTTGGCAGATCAGCTAAATGACCCGTCGTTGAATATGAAGATGGTCGATATCACTGTCGGATTATTCCGTTATCATCAATATTTTTCACAAAGCAACAACAATGCTTTCTGGTTGAAGTATGAACAAATGGCTGCACATCCAGAAGAACAGATGCAGAAGGTATGTGAATTTCTAGATATTTCGTACGAAGAAGGAATCGAAAAGTATGGAGATTATATGGATTCTGCCAAGTCGGAACTGTTCTATAGCATGGGTGTAGGTGATCCATATCTCAGTGAACACCGTACACCACATATGAAGTCTATCGGTAACTGGCGTACCATGCTAGACCATCGGGAAATCGAAGCTTACTGCCGTATACTAGGTGCGAGACTATTCCGCGAGCTAGGATATGGAGCAGAGCTTGAAGAGGCACAGCGTCTAACAGGCGTTGTGTTTGAGGAGGAGCCAGACATGAAGTGGATTGAAGCCAAAACGAAGCAGTTCGCCGAGGCTACCGGCTGTCGCTGGGAACCGGAGTATAAGATGCAATCGGCTGTTCTACCTGAAACTTCACCAGAAGTTGCAAGTGCGCTGTCTCAAGAATCAAAAGAAAAAGCCGAAGCTGATGAATTGCTACGTATGCGAATGACATTACGTTCTTTGGAAAAGCGAATGGAGCAACATTATATCGAACGTGATCGTCTCCATCAAGAAAGTGAACGTCTACGTAAAGAAGTAAAAGATATGAAACAAAAAATGAACAAAATTAAATCATTGATTCCGTTTAACCGTTCACTCGGGCGCGTATTTAATGCTTATCTTGTTCGTAAAGGCGTCGAAAAATGAGTACGATTGTAGGGATTTGGAATTTTCAACGTCAAAGCTCGGAAACACTCGCACTTCAAGGTCAACGATTAATGAAAAAGATGCGACATTATCCTTCGGATGCTTCTGCTGTATGGCAAGATGAAGATATGTTTGTAGGCTGTCATGATCGTTGGATTACCGAGGAATCAGTCAATCAAGTCGTTCCTTATCATGATCCGATCAGTGGTCTTGTGATTACAGCAGATGCGATTATTGATAATCGAGAAGAACTATTTGAAGCGCTCGGGATTAACCGCGCTGAAGGTAGTCAACTGTCAGATGTCTTACTGATTTTAAAAGCGTATCAAAAGTGGGGAGAATATACTCCCAAATATTTAATTGGTGATTTTGCTTTTATGATCTGGGATACGAAAAAGCATCAGCTTTATGGTGCACGAGACTGGTCAGGCAATCGAACCCTTTACTATTATCACACCTCTTCTCAATTTGCATTTTCGACATTGATGGAGCCTTTATTTCAGACAGGTGATATTCAGAAAAAAATGAGTACTCCCTGGATGGCCGAATTTCTGACTATGGCTGGTATGACAGAATCTTTGGATATTAAAGGTACCGTATATGAAGATATTCTACAGTTGCCTCCTGCACACGCTATTATCCTCACAGAGCAGCATAGTCATATATTCCAGTATGGTACGTTATTGCCAGAAGAACCGCTTCGACTTCGCTCGAACGGAGAATATGAAGAAGCTTTTCGTGATGTTTTTACTCAAGCCGTAAAATCTAAAGTGCGAACCCGGCTAGGAGTAGCATCAACGTTAAGTGGTGGACTAGATTCCGGCGCTGTTGTTAGTTACGCATCCAAAATTTTGGCAGAGCAGGGCAAGTCTTTACAGACCTATAGTTATGTACCGATTGCCGGCTTTGATGATTGGACGTCCGCAACCTTAGTGCCTGATGAGCGTCCATATATCGAGGAAACGTTAAAATATATTGGTAATGTTCAGGGGAATTATCTTGATTTTGCCGATCGTAATCCTTTGACAGAAGTAGATTCATGGTTAGACTTTTTGGAAATGCCATACAAATATTTTGAAAATTCATTTTGGATTAGAGGGATATTTGAACAAGCTCAACAACAAGGTGCAGGTGTTTTGCTAACAGGAGCTAGAGGTAATTTTACCATCTCATGGGGACCTGCATTAGATTATTATGCAGTGCTTCTCAAAAAGTTCCAATGGACTAAATTATATCGTGAACTAAAATTGTATGGTCACAAAACAGGTGTAGGGCGTTCCCGGTTATTACCGATCATTCATAGCAAAGCTTTTCCGAAATGGAATCAGGCTGCTGCTTCAAAAGAAAGACCGAATCCATTGGTCTGGATCAATGCCGATATGGCGCGTCAGACCGGTATGGTGGAACGCGTAAAACAACAGGAAGAATGGTTAGTCGGTCGTGAAGTTCAAAATGCTTTTGACGTTAGACTAGAAAAATTTAAAAATCTAGCAATTGCGAACAAAAATGGAGCAATGACTTCTAAAATTTCTGAACACTATGGTGTTTGGGAACGTGATCCGACAAGCGATGCACGTGTAGTCCGATTCTGCCTTTCGATTCCTGTGGGACAATATGTACAGGACGGTATGGATCGCGCATTAATCAGACGGGCTACTGCTGGTGATTTGCCTGATAAAGTAAGATTGAATCAAAAAGTGAGAGGCATGCAGCCCGCAGATTGGGTACAACGGATGCAACCTCAGTGGTCTTCCTTTACAGAAGAGCTTAGAGATTTATGTAAAGATCCTAAAGTGGCAGCATGGATGAATACGACTACGATTATGAAGGCTTTAGAAAAGATAGGCGAACATCCTGAAGCCAATGCAGCAGCCCATCCGGCTACCCGTATGCTGATGAGAAGCTTGATTGTTGGGCGCTTCATCCGCAACTTAGCATAGCAACGAATATTATTTTACAGAGGAGGTGAAAACATGAACAAAGAAAAAATGCAATGGCAGGCTCCAACATTGGAAGTTTTAGATGTCAATGAAACAATGGCAGGTATTGGTTGGAGACAAATTGACTGGGTATCTGATCAAGACGCTGATTTGTACAACCCTAGCTGAGGCATTTTTTAAAACGAAATTAACATTCAAAGGAGGTTATATTAATGAACCAAGAGAAAATGCAATGGCAGACTCCAACGCTAGAAGTTTTGGATGTTAACGAAACAATGGCAGGTATCGGTTATAAGCAAATTGACTGGGTATCTGATCAAGATGCTGATTTGTACAACCCTAGCTGAGCATTTAACATAACGATTCACCATTCTACTATAAGGAGGCTACTATAATGAAAGAACAAAAAATGCAATGGCAGACTCCAACATTGGAAGTTTTAGATGTCAACGAAACAATGGCAGGTATTGGTTACAAGCAAATTGACTGGGTATCTGAGCAAGACGCTGATCTATATAACCCTAGCTGAGTATTGTAAGCAGCACTGGGATAGAAAAGCACGCAATTGTTCAGAAAGTCCTTATACGAGTTAGTATAGGGACTTTCTGTTTTAATAAAAGCAATCCTTTGAATAATATTCGGAGAAAGCAGAGTCATAGGCTCTATGGGAGGTAATGACCATTTTTACCGTAAATAAAACTATGCATAAGACGATTTATCAAGCATTTGGGTTACGTTTTGAAAGTGAGATATTGTTGTCGGAATTGTTGCAACGCCAAGATATTGAAGAAGCTGATGTGAAAATCGAATTTCAGGATTTATCTGAATGGAGATCTGTTGTTAATACACGCGAAAATAATTTTACGATGCAATCTATTGGATTTGTGTTTGAAATTCCAGATACCGCTTTGTTTTGTATTCAAGAAGGCAAACGGATTATGATCCATCCGTTGCACGATGCGAATATAGACAAAATTCGTCTATATGTGTTGGGAACTTGCATGGGCGTATTGTTGTTACAACGTGGAATTTTGCCTTTACATGGAAGTGCAGTCGTAATTAATAATAAAGCATATGCGTTTGTCGGAGAATCAGGTGCAGGTAAATCTACACTTGCCTCTACTTTTGTACAATCTGGATTTGAATTACTAAGTGATGATGTTATCGCTGTAAGCTATGAAAATGGAGAGCCTGTTGTCCATCCTGCATATCCACAGCAAAAGTTATGGAAAGAAAGTTTAGACCTTTTTGGAATGTCAGAAGAGCAGTTCAAACCTCTTCATGATGAAGTCAGCAAATTTGCTATTCCTGTTACCAAGCAATTTCGCAATCAGACCGTTCCTTTAGCAGGCGTATTTGAACTTGTCAAAATGGATAGCGAATATGTAGTTATGCGTGAAATGAATCGTTTGGAAAGATTACATGCGATGATGCTACACACGTATCGTGGTGCTTTGATTCCAAGATTAGGGCTCAAACAATGGCATTTCTCAAGTGCAGCCGCTTTAGCAGGAGAGTTATTTGCTTTACAAATTTTACGTCCGACTTCTGGGTTTACAGCGCCAGAATTAATGAATCAGATTATGAGAAAAGTGCAACAAGAAGAAATGCAAGAGGATACAATCTATTCTACAAAACATTTCAACTGAAAATCAGATCAAAGGAGAGAATGTGAATGAATACAAGCTTAATCGGACCCGATCAGGTCATTGAACAAAATAAACAATATATTGCTAGTGATATGAATGGCGAAACGGTAATGATGAACGTAGAATCTGGCAAATACTATAATTTGGGTATGGTCGGTGGACGAATCTGGGAGCTTAGTTCTTCTCCTGTATCTGTGCAAAATATTGTCAATACGTTAGTAGCTGAATACGATGTATCGTATGAAGTGTGTCTGGAGCAAGTTAGTGAATTTGCCGGACAAATGTTTAAAGAAGGTCTGATTGAAGTGGCTCCTGAACAGGATGGGCTTCGTGTGGACTAAGATCGCCAAATTCCGTAGTACCCCGATGCCTATGCGTAAATTAATGCTAGAAGCGTTAGTATATTTAGCGTGGGCTCGCTTTTTGAAAATGTTACCTTTTGCCAAAGTATCTCCGACACTAGGTTCTTATATGGAAGAGACTTCGTATGATCTAAACAGAGATCAGAAATGGCAAGGGGTACAGGTCTCAAGAGCATTGCATCGTGTAAGCGGGCATGTCTTCTGGGAAACGGAATGTATGGTGATGGGAATGGCAGCCATGAAAATGTTAGCAAGGCGTAAAGTGCCAAGCACTTTGTATCTGGGGATGCGTCGCAATCGGGCGGGTAAAGTAGCTGCACATGCGTGGGTTAGAAGTGGTGCTTTTTATGTTACAGGAGCAGAAGAAATTGAACAGTATACGGTAGTGGGGAAATTTGCTAAAAACTAGCATGAATACAAAGTATACTATTCCACTCGGTTAATACTAGAGTAACATGTATATACTTTAATGGATCTGAAAATCACTGAATGAACGCTATAAACTGAACACATGATCAACATCAGTTTATATCCAAAGGAGTTCGGTATGAATATAGATTGGGATTTAGACGTGCAGGATTTTCCTGTGGAATTAAAATGTTTACTTGAACTGATGGCAGTAGATACAGATACTCCATCTGCAATCGATTGGTCGAATCATCGAATCAACTGGCAACAATTTTATTCACTAACAAGGCATCATCGGGTGTACCCTACTATTCATGAACAATTTAGTGCAGAGCCTTTGTCTCAAGCACCAAAAGGGATGGTACAACAGCTTAGTGTTGATTATAGTCGCAATGCACTGATTATGCTGCAATTAAGCGGTAAAATGGCGCAGGTTAGTGAAGCTTTGGATCAACAAGGTATCTATGCTTTGCAATTAAAAGGCCCGGCATTAGCAGAATTTCTTTATGGAAGTCTATCGCGCCGTACTTCTAAAGATTTGGATATTTTGGTTCATCCCGATCAGATTGAACAAGCAGAACAAGTATTAGAGCAGTTAGGATATATCAAAACACAAGAAGTCTCTCGAATCGTAAGCGATTGGAAATGGCGTCAAAATCATGAATCATTTACTCATGCGACTACTGGAATAGAAATTGAATTACACTGGCGTTTGAATGGAGATGCAGGCGCGGAACCTAGTTTTTATGAATTATGGAGTCGTCGTCAGACATTAGAATTTGCAGGAACCAATGTGTATATGTTGGGCAAAGAAGATTTGATGTTTTATCTTACAGCACATGGTGCTCGGCATGCATGGTTTCGTTTGCGCTGGTTAGCGGATATTGATCGCCTTGCACGTATGGAGCTCGACTGGGACAAGTTAACCGCTTTACTACGTCGTTACAAATGCACACATTTAGTCGGTCAGGCATTAATTTTGTCTGCTGCTATGCTTAATACACCGATTTCTCGGGAAATGGCTTTGTTGATGAGTACAGATCGTCCACAGGATCTGGCGCGTCGTGTCCTGATTTTTATTCGTGAACAAGTCAGCTTATGCCCTGAACCGGAAAGTGAAATACTGGCTCAGATTTATCGTAATTATCTTTTTTCTTTACGAACACCTGGACAGAAGGCGATTTTTTTAGCTCGGAAAATGGTGCCGGATACATGGGATACACAGACGCTTCCGTTACCTAAATCGCTACGCTTTCTCTATTATCCTTTACATCCATTTTTATTATTACATCGTCGTATTCAAAGACGAGCTGCTTTGGAACGGGAGGTGGGTCAGTGAATGCTATCAGCGCTTATATGCGACAACTGCATGACTTCGCGGGCAAGCGCCTTTATATCTACGTATTCCTGATGTTGATGATTAGCTGTCTGGATGGATTAAGTATTTATTTACTTGTTCCGTTGCTTAGTCTGGTTGGGTTATTTGGAACACAGGGTTCAATGCCTATGGCTTGGTTATTTGAGCCGTTGCAGCGTATTCCAGCGAGTATGACATTATTTGTGGTACTTGGCATGTACAGTGTATTGATGATTGTACAGGGATTAATCCAGCGTAAACAGGCTGTAATGGGAACAGAGATTCAGCAAGGATTTGTTAATAATTTGAGAATTCGTACGTATCGTTCGATTTTGCGTGCGAATTGGACCTTCTTTTTACGTAAACGCAAATCAGACTTAAGTCATGTACTTACTTCAGAATTAGCGCGTGTGAGTCAAGGAACCAATCTAGTGATGCAATTATCTACATCCTTTATTTTTATGGTGATCCAAATCGCATTTGCGATGGTATTATCGGTACAAATGACCTTATTAGTGATTGTCGGTGGGGTGTTGTTAACGCTGTACTCACGTAAATTTGTACGACGTGCCAAACAGATGGGGGATCGAACTACCTTTTTATCACAAGAGTATTTTTCAGGGATGCAAGAACATTTAAGTGGAATCAAAGATATCAAAAGCAATATGTTAGAAGCTTCGCATTTTGAATGGTTTAGAAGTATGTGTGGCAAGTTAGAAAAAAATGCGATTCAATTGGTTCGTTTGAATTCAGGAACTCAATTTATTTATAAAATCATTTCGGTTGTATTTATTATTATGTTTGTCGTCTTGTCAGCTCAAGTGTTCAAATTACAACCAGAGCGTTCTATATTGATTATTTTGATTTTTGCTCGCTTATGGCCTAGATTTGGCGGTATTCAATCTTCACTAGAGTATATTGGTGCGCTTGTTCCTGCTTTCCATGCGGTAACAGCATTACAAGAAGAATGCGATCAAGCAGAAGAATCTTACAAAGCAGTAGCACCCGGTCAAGTAAAAACAGTTCATATGACCAAGGGACTTAGCTGTGAAAATGTATCTTTCCGCTATCTAGAAGATCAAGGTAATGCGCTGAACAATATCAATCTATTTATTCCTATCGGTAAAATGACAGCGATTGTAGGACGTTCAGGAGCAGGAAAAAGTACGCTGATTGATCTATTAATGGGACTGATGGAACCGCAAGAAGGTAAAGTCACTGTAGATGGAGAGACATTAACCGGTGAACGTTTGCAGACATGGCGTAATTCGATCGGATACGTTTCGCAAGAACCTTTCTTATTCCATAGCAGTATTCGTGAAAATCTGTTACTAGTTGATCCACGTGCGAAAGAAGAGCAGTTATGGGAAGCCTTATCTTTTGCAGCATGTGAAGATTTTGTCCGCAAATTGCCTGAAGGATTAGATACTGTAATCGGTGATCGTGGTGTGCGTCTATCTGGAGGAGAACGTCAACGGATTGTACTGGCACGAGCAATTCTGCGTCAACCGGAAGTACTGATACTGGATGAAGCAACCAGTTCACTAGATAGTGAGAATGAAGCGAAGATTCAAGCAGCGATAGAGAAGCTCAAAGGTAAAATGACTTTGATCGTGATTGCTCACCGTTTATCTACGATCCGTGATGCTGATCAAGTGGTCGTATTGGATCAAGGACAGATCGTGCAACAAGGTGAATTTGGAGCGCTATCTCGCGAAACCAAAGGCACATTCCATCAATTATTAACCAAACAAACGGCTCTACAGAATGCTTAATACTCACTATTCCAACACTGGAAAAGTAGAGGCTAAGTCACTGTACAGCCGTTTTTCTTTTGGATTAATTAAAGTGTCCGTTGATCTAATTTAGCCATTACTTTAGCGACACATTGTTCTACAGACTGGTGTTCCGTATCTAGCGTTAATTCAGGTTGTTGAGGAGCCTCATAAGGAGCACTAACCCCTGTGAAGTTCGGAATCTGACCTGCACGAGCTTTTTTGTATAATCCTTTAGGATCACGCTCTTCACAAGCAGAAAGGGAACAATCAATATACACTTCAATAAAATCGCCTTCATCAAATAAATCACGCACCATTTGCCGATCTTGAGCATGAGGAGAAATAAAAGCAGCAATCACTATCGTACCTGCATCGATAAATAATTTGGCAACTTCTCCGATACGACGCAGATTTTCTTTGCGATCTTGCTCTGAAAATCCGAGGTCACGATTGAGTCCATGACGAATATTATCTCCATCAAGTACATAACAAGCACGCTCACGTGCGAATAATTCTTTTTCCAGCGCAAATGCGAGTGTAGATTTCCCTGAACCGGAAAGCCCTGTTAACCAGATAACTACACTGCGTTGTCCGTATCGTTGCTCACGTTCTTTGCGTGTGATATTGGAAGACTGCCAGGTGATATTTCGTGAAGATTCCATTTGAATTGAGCCCCTTTGCTGACAATATGTATTCATTCAATTATATCAGCAATTGGGTTAAATCTCTAAGCGACTTTATTAATAGTCATAAGATACAGGAACTTGAATAAGGAAGTTTTATTATGGGAGAAGAGAGAGGATCGTTGAGTGATTTTTTGTATGTATACCGCTAAGTAAGAAAGTCATTTGAGATCACTTTCTTACCCGCGATATTAATGCTGTAGTATTTTGCCCCAGCCTACATAATCATGCATAGCGATTCCAGCAAAAGAAGAATGAGTAGATGCTTGTGTAGTCACCTGACTCAACGCTGTAGTCAGTGCATCTGCTCCTTTGCCATAAAAGCTAATATGATCGCCTTCAGCAGATGGATTCGTTTCCACACCGATATACATATTTTTACCTGCATGATCGGCTTCACTTAATTGGGCTTGAGCTACATCATAGATAGCTGCTCCTGAATCTCGATATGCCATTACTGTTAATGAATCATATTGATCGATCATCCATTGACTGAGTGTAGAATGATCATCAGGCGTATTTAATGTGTACAACCAGAAAGGAATATCTGCACTAGCGGATAGATGGAGCGCTTGAGCAGTGGTTGTAATCATCTGTACACTACGTTGCCATTGTGCAATGATAGTCGCTTGTTCTGTTGTCCAATTTGGAAGCAAATAAGGCTCAATATCGATATGAATCCCACTAAATTGCTCTGTAGCCGAAGAGGCTTGTTGATACGAAGTAATCCATTGCAACGTATCTTGCAACTTGTGTCGATACTGATCCAATGCCCAGGAAGGAGCACCATCCAAAGCTTCAACGGTAATATGCTGTGCAGAAGCGGCTGCGATAAAACGTTGATACTGCGAAATATCCAGATCTCTATTGATTTGCAGGTAGATCATATTAATCTGTTGTGAAGCGGCAAACTGTAAAATATCTGCTGTCGAATTTACGATAAGCGTTGTATTCCACAACCATGTTGCTTTTTGAATTGATTGCGCATGAATCGATTTCATATTGCTAACTCCTAGCAAAAGACAAATCATTACACTCATTAGACCTATTTTATAAACAAAAGACATCATCGTATTCATGATGAATCGGACTCCTTCGATTCATACCGCATCAGGTATTCCTCGGTAACCGGCTGTCATGACATGCCCTACAATTCATGTGTTAGACCCTTTGGCTTTGCGTCTTTACTTTTCAGTAAATTTGCCTGATTAAATATGAGATTAGATAGACTTACACATGTACTGTATAAAAAGGTTGTACACAATGTTTATCGGTTGCTTAAAGTTACTTGTGAATAGGTAACTAACTTCACAACAAAAAAGCCATTATCTACATCAGAGATAATGGCTTGGAATACATCTTATTTTACTTTCTCAGGCTCAGGATAAGTAACCCCTTTAGTATCTACAGTTACCTTTTTCATAACAGCAGGAGTATTAGGCTTGTCTTGTCCATCTCTTGGAAGATTGACAATCTCATCGACAGCATCCATACCGCTAGTCACTTTACCAAATGCTGCATATTCTCCATCCAATTGAGGAGAGTCAGCTACCATAATAAAGAATTGGGAACCGCCGGAATTAGGATCAGCAGCACGTGCCATCGAAAGAACACCACGTGTATGTTTTAGATCATTTTGTACATTGTTGGACTTGAATTCACCTGCAATGCTGTAGCCAGGTCCACCTGTACCTGCACCATCAGGATCGCCACCTTGAATCATAAATTCAGGAATGACGCGGTGGAAAGTTAAACCGTCATAGAATCCTGATTTCACCAAAGCAATAAAGTTATTCACTGTATTTGGAGCAGCTTTGGGGAACAATTCAATTTCGATCTTTTTACCATTTTCCATTTCTATCGTGACGATAGGGTCATTGGCTTGTTTGAAATCAGCAGAATTGTCTGTTGCTGAAGCTTCTTCAGTTGTGCCTGTTGTTGCTGAGCTGTCTGTACCTGTCGATTCGGTTGTAGAACCGGATTGGTCAGTTGAGGTACTTGTTGAGGTGCTTTCAGTCGTTGTACCTGAAGTGCCTGTTTGTCCGGTGCTGGAACTGCTTGTTCCATTGTTACCACAGCCTGCAATAATCAAAAATAGCGCTGTGAAGATAAGCAAAAAGGCTACATTTTTACGTGATTGACGCAACATCTGAATATCCATCTCCTTTGAGGTCGTTTATAGTGCTCAATGATCGCTTGTGAATCAGCAATTCTTAGTATAAAACGTCTACAGAACAAGATACAAGTTTGGATAAGACCATCTCTATTACCTTTGACGCGAGGTTTTATCTTCATGTTATAAATGATGAGACAAAGCAATAACAGCAGTAATCGTAAATACATTCACTAATGTAGACACTAAGACCGTTTGAGCAGCAAAGTCAGGTTCATTCCGGTACTCTTCTGCCAGAATCGATGTATTCACACCTGTAGGCATCGCAGACGCGATCAGCAGTGCTTGTGCAGGAATGCCATGAATACCTAATACATAGATCAGTAGAAGCCCGATAGCAGGCCCTGCGAATAAGCGTAACGCCATACTTAGATAAATGTCTTTGCGATATAAGCGTAGCGGATACTTTACAATCTGTGCACCAAGCGTGATTAGCGCAATTGCCACCATTGATTGTTGAGCATACGTTAACGGTTGAGCCAGAATCACTGGCAAAGGAATCGCAAACGCATGCATAACCAGACCCAGTAACAGCGCATACGGTACAGGCATTTTCAGAAATCCAACAATCACGCTTCGATAATTACCGTTGAGTCGTGATCCTTGAATCGAAATGACTCCATACGTAAAAGTGAGTAGACTTTGAAGCGACATAATCAATGCTTGCATAGAAGCAGCCAGTGGATCGCCTTTAAAGACTAGATCGTTAATAGGTAAACCATAGTTACCCGAGTTATCGAGCATAATACTGTTGTTAAAAGCGGCTTTTTTCCCTTTGGTATATCCCATCACTTTGGAAGTGGCTGATCCTAAAATATACAAGATCAATACATACAAAGCATAGAAAAAGATAACACTTCCAAGTAATTGAGCAGACATATCGGAATGATAGAGACTCATAAAAACAGCCGCAGGTGTAATACAGTAAAAGTTGATTTTGGCGAGTGTATACAGATCCAACTGGAAAACACGCTGTAATATGGACCCGACCGCAATCAAAACAAAAATCGGTAGAACCACACTGTACAAAATCGTAAAAATCAATCTCTCCACTTCTTTCTTTAATCATTCATTTGGATCTTTTCATTTATGAAAGATCATCATTATGTTTAGGTTTATCGGGTGAAGCAGGTGGTACATCAGCAGAACGGTTATCTAATGGTTCAGTTGAAGATTCATAAGAACGTTCAGGATTGTTCGTTGGTATATTAGCTTCTAGTGGTGGCTCTTGTGATGGAGGTTGTCCATTGTTATCCCGGCGTTTGTAAAATAAACGCGATAATCCCAGTCCAACCACACCTAATATAATAAACAAGATCGCCCGTACGCCAATCGAAATATCTGGAAGATCGATAAAAATAATTTTGAGTAAGGTGAAAAAGATAAACAATATTCCGATAATCCGCAATTTGGATTTCTGAACAACCATACCGATCACAATAATGAGAATCGCATAGATAATCCATGCACTGGAAAGACTCAGATGGCGTACATCAGCATTTTGGAATCGGGAAGCAACGTGTACCAATTGACTAAGGTAGGTCAATCCCAGAATCGCTTCTGCCCACATCAAAATATAACGTTTGCGATACAGTGAGCCATAGACTTTATCTTCTGAATGTACCCATTTTCCAATAATCTGATAGATTGCTGGAATTGTAATGAGTAAGATTAACCAGTTAAAAGCAGATGCAGACCAGAAACGTTCGATCGGAACAAATAATGTCGCTAACAGTGCATACGCATATACAATACAAGCGAGAACCAATTGTAATTTGTTACGGAATCGAAGAGCCAATAAGAACGCTAGTGTACCTTCGACCAAAATAACAGCCATACGAGCAGGGAAATTCGGAATCATATTCAATAACAAAAACCAACCAAAGATCGCCATAGCAGGATAAGCAATGCCGACAGGAGTACGCTTTTGAATACCGGAAGCATACAAGATGCTATACATCAGCGACAAAATAGCAATCATCCAACGTGCGCCTGTCTCACTACCATCGAGATAGTAAATGGTAAGCCATCCGCCCACAAAGGCGAAGCTGGTAAAAAGAACACCTAGTTGCATACTAGTACTGCGCTTTTTCCATAATACAGAAATCGCTAAAATGACAGCATGTTGAATCAAAACAGCTACTACATTTTGTACAGAGAAGCCATACCAGATCATACTTAGTCCAAGCGTAATATGTAGTAAAGCAAATGCCAGGATATAACTGACCCGGAATGAATATTTCATCGCTACCACTAACATGACTGCTGAGAAAATCGTTTCAAATCCAGCAAATATCCATAGATTTGGATCATCAGGAGCAATCAATACAGGCGCAAGATAACCTGCGATCAACGTGATCCCAACAATCGATTGAGAACGCTGACTTAATGCTATATACACTCCAAATACAAGTGCACCGATATACAGTAAAAATGCAAAGATAAACGGAAGCAAGTCATACAACAGATACGATGCAACAATCGACAAAATTAAAATCGCAATCGATCCGCCTAATAACACTTTGCCCAGTGCGGGTCGTTCTTTACTGACCTCACGTTCCCCGAGCCAGTATAATACAGCTGCTACCAGTACGCCGAGAATACAACGAATCGGTTCAGACAAATAGCCTGCTTTGACCACAGCTATAAATCCCCACACAATCCCGAGAATCAATACAACGATAAAAACACGCGGCAACCATACACGCGCAATCAGATGTTCCCAGTCTTTGGGTGGCTTGGGAACAGGCGGTGTGTAAGGCGCTTGTACAGGTGGGCGCTGTGCACCAGCAAATGGTCCTGACTGTGGCTGCGCTTGCGGTCTAGCGTTGTAATTTCCTTTCGGTGGCGGTGCATTCACATAAGCATCTTGCCAGTTCGATGTTGGCGGAGGCGGAGTGAAAGGTGAGCCAGATGGTGGGGGCGGAGCTGTTCGATTAGGAGATACGGGTGGAGGCGAAGCCTGTCTTCGTTGCATTTCTAGTTGCTTCAATTCAGCGACTTCGCGTTCAAGCCTGAGAATACGCTGTTCCAGTTGTTCTACTTTATCGTTATGATCCACAGCAATAGACACTCCTTTACAAATGATTTGATTCACAAATTATACCATAAGCTGTAAAGGTAGAAGATGGATTTACAGGCTATAAAGCGATATATTTAAGATAGCAACTTAAAATAGTAAGGGTGTGACCTTTTGAATAAATGGTTAAATACGATTTTGTTATTGATCGCCTCAGCGGTATTGACACGATTGATCCCTTTTTCATCGTTATTTCGTAATTTGAACACGATGATTCATGAATTTGGACATGCTATGATTACGTTAATTACATCCGGTCAGGTCAGTAGTATAGAGCTGAATGCAGACCATAGTGGAGTGACATATACGACGATAAGTTCTATGTGGAGCGGACTTCCGATCGGATTAGCAGGATATATGGGTTCTTCGATATTTGTGATTGTTTTATTTTATCTGTATCACAAACGCAAGCAAAAAGAAGGCATTGTGTTAACAGGCATTATTGCGCTGATTATGTTGATATTATATGTGCATCATGGATTCGGTCTGTACTGGTTAATCGGATTTGTGATTGTTAGTGGTGTCATGGTGATTGCGCCCGAATGGTTACGTAATGGTTATTATTTGTTGATTCTGTTTTTGACACTAGAAGAATCGGTACTATCCTCGATTACGATTCTGTGGCTTAGTATTACTAGCCCTGCTGGAGCTGGAGATGCCGCTGGACTAGCGCAACAATTCGGGATTCCTGCTGTATTATGGGGTGTGCTTTTTGCAGGCTTTTCATTGTGGTGTGCACACCGTTCTCTTCAATTATTTTGGCGTAAACGAAAACCACCGGTATACCGAGCAGGAGGAGCGCGCAGATGAGTACACCGCTACAGCGTAATCGTCCGTGGGCGATGCATGGCGCAAGTATACAGATCGATCCGTTATTTCCGTATTATGCTAATCGATCCCCGCAAAGTATCGCTGACGAATTAGCGCTTGCTGGATACCGAACAGTTCATTATTTTGTTGTGAATGAGCAACAGGTCGATATCGCACTGGTAGAAGCATTGCAACAGCGAGAAATAGCAGTATGGGCGCTTGTACTAGGAAATGGCACATTCAGTGTAGAACTTGCGCCTAAAGAATGGTCGTCCTGGCGGATGGAATTGCTCAAGCCGATCAATGATGGATTTGAGCGCTTTTCTCACTTTTCAACCGAATATATTCAATGGAAAAAAGAAGTGATCGCTTATCTGGTAGCAAATGTTCCTTTCGATGGAATTGAGATTGCAGAACCTTATTTTCCAGAATGGAACGGAATCGAACGCGGAGTATATGGAGATATTGGACCGCTTGCACAGCAAGCTTTTCTCGACAAATACGGAATGGATATGCCCAACTTTACCCGTTCTTCCGCGGCTAATTATTATACAAAAATTCCTTATATTTATGAGCGCTGGGTTGATATGCGTGTAGAAGCAGTCAATGGATTAATTCATGAAATTATTAATGGCGAGCATGGAGCGAGAGATGTGCGCCCGGATATTAAAGTAGCTACATGGTCATTAGCTGTACGCGATCCTGAAGCCACTCAAAAGCTACGTGAATGGCAAGGGCTGGATGCGCTGGCGATGATCGATCTGGTCAAGCCTGATATGCATATTTTGCAGACGCATTGGCCGGATTGGATGAAGCGTGGTCTACCCTCTAACTATATTCGAGATTATGAAAGTATAGCTGCACCGATCCGAGCATTACATCCCAAATTACCTCTTGGTATTCAAGCAGATATCGGCTCCAAATCCAGTATGATCAAAGGAAGACGTTGGATAGATGAACTGGAACATCATGCCTATGCGCTTGGATATCAGAGCTGGACCGCTTATGAATACCATATTGGTGGGTATATGTATGCAGAGCCTCCTTTACCTTCATCGGGTCTTCGTATAGCACCTGATGAAGTGATGATTATTTATAATAAGCGGATTGATCCACAATCTATTGGTACGGTTACGTTATATCCAGCGATCGGATTGGGTAAATCATATGAGTTGAAAGTCAGTCAATCGGCTGTAGATGGCAATCGGTTATTTTTGCGATTCACGAGGTCGTTACCGAATACCTCTTTTCAATTAGAGATCAAAGATGTGAGTGATACCCCTGATCTATGGTTACTGAAAGGCAAAAAGGCGAATCGTACACCGCGCAAAACAAAAGTATTCATCGTACAGGAAGAGTAAGCGGGAAAAGAGGAATCGAAATGGTGTTGACTACCATTGAATGGTTGATTATTGTAGCGGTTGTTGTCGTTGTTATTCTATTTGTTATTAAGCGTCCTACTCGTGTAGTCAGCTTTGCTGAATCGCCATTGTATAAATGGAATCGGGTAGATCTAAGCGGTATTGTAGTAGCGGGAGATGGCTCACCTTATTACCTGCTAACCAAGCGTGGCAAAAGTAAAAATGTAGTCGTTTATTTTTCCGGTGGAGGGATTAGCTGGGATCGCAATACCGCTTCCAAGCCATTCGGATTGCGTACCTTATTGCATAATCGGGAGTTAGGTTATTATTTTGCCAATATTCCTTTTTACAAAACCGATCTGTTAGGCGGTATGCTGGATAATCATCGTGAAGATAATCCTTTTTACGATTGGACAATTGTCTATATTCCTTATGCGACAGGAGACTTCCATATTGGCAACAATAAAGTAAAGTATAAAGGAAAAGGTAAAATTCATTTTACAGCTCATTACAGTGGTAGACCAAATACGCTAAAAGGATTAGATTGGTTATTCGATCATATTACTGAACCGGATAAATTATTTATCGCAGGAGCTAGTGCAGGCGGATTTGGATCAGCATTCTGGGCTCCTCATATTGCAGAACATTATCCGCATGCCCAAATCTATCATTATGCAGATGGTTCTTATTTATCGTCTCATCAGTGGCATCATATTATTGATGAAGTGTGGCAATCCAAATTTGAGCAGCATTTCGGCTATCCGATCGAAGAAGATATTATTGCAGCGGCATTTCGTTACAATGCACAGAAGCTTCCAGCGAATACGATCTTGCTACAATCCAATACGTTATATGATAAAGTCTTACCTTCCTATGAAGCTGTACTGAATCAGCAGACAATCGGATTAGTGAGTGGAGACGATGTTATGACGCAGAGCTGGTCTCAAGGTATGCTTGATTCTGCCGGACAACTGGATCAAGAGTTAGACAATTATTATTACTTTGTGACCGATTATGGGGTGGGTACGAAGAAACGAAGTACACCGCATACTCTATCACCATCACGCGTTTTTTACACTGCTGAAGAAAGTGGTGTGAAATTAAGCCGTTGGTTGGGAGACATTATTAACAAAGATAAACTGTATTCTGTAGGAAAAGAATTTGTAGAATCTCCTATGGGCAAATAAACTCAAAAGCGCTGAACATCAGGTTCAACGCTTTTTTTATTATCAATCCACATCAAAACGGGTAAACTAACAATAACCCTATACTCTGGAGAAAATAAGGATGTGACCGTATGCTACATTCATTAACTGCTATAGACAATTATCGTAATCTTGGTTATTTATCTACCGATAATCCATATCTCTGGCTACATTATTTGGTATCCGCTGAAGAACGGATTGTGAATCTAGAACGTGTAACGACTTTGCAAGAATTAAGCAATGCCAATCCTGTACTGGATTATGTAGAACGTACATTACGCATTCTGGATCAATTGCGAGTATCGTACTGGCAAAAAGAGCTGATCGAAGAAGTGCTGATATGGTCTGAAACAGCCAAAGGCGGAACGATGCGTGAACGGATACGCTGGCAAGAACAAGGCATTAATTTATTTGTACATAATGAAGGCTCGGCAGAATTGTATATGCATGCTTCTGCTGATCCACAGCAAGAACGTACTCAATTAGTGACTACGTTGATTCGGACACATGGACTAATCGGTCAATGTCTGCGTGGAGAAGTACCTTTTGCAGAAAATGTCCCGTTAACTGATCAAGTCAGTCATGGCGTTTTATCACCAGAAGAAATGAAAACGACTTTACTGATACTGAACCGTTGTATTATAGAAGCCGTTTCGTCAGAATTATGGCAACAAGTACAAGATGATGTGCTTGCATTGATCCAACCGATTGTCTATCAAGAGCAACCTTTAGATTGGACAACCGAAGATCGGATACTGCGCTTACGGGCTGCCAGTATTCATAAAGGAGAAAATACAGTTGAAAGTCTACACCAACTGAATGCACAGATTAATCTAGAGCAATCTTTTGCATTGCTTGACCATCAGACGTTCTGGTATGTAGAAGCCGCATTACAAGATTTCTCTTTTGAAGAGTTTGCCAAAATATTCACATTGATCAGTCATATCGTTCCTAAAGATGTACGCCATATCAGTTTTGAACGATTAATGAATACGATGTATTACGATTATAAAGGCATCAAAAAAGTAAATGTCTACAAAAAAAGAATGATTGAGAAAGTGTTGGCAGAGTGCTCTTGGGATCAATTATCTACAGGCACATGGGGACAAGATAGTCCGCATTTGAGTTATGAATGTGTGCAAGAGCCTCATATTGCGGATACAGTCTTTTTTAACTTTGTTTTTTCACCAGCGGCAGAGAAATTAATTGAATTCTGTATCGAAGCAGAAAAGTCACCGCTATACGAGAAAGCTGTCTTGTTATTATTTGATCTATTTGGATTACGGCGTGATGCTTATGATCGTTTTCATAATGAAGAAAGTTATCTTGAAATGATGAATCAGACGGTCGATTATAAGCGTATATTGCTCCGTTATATAGTCGGCGAGACGATTATAGATATCGGACCAGGTGGCGGTGTGATGCTAGACTTGATCGAAGAAGAATGGTCGGATAAACGTGCGATCGGTATCGATATTTCGGAAAATGTGATCGAAGCTTTACAACGTAAAAAGCAATTAGAAGGTCGCTCGTGGGAAGTAATGAAAGGCGATGCGCTAGCATTACGAGAAATTGTTGAACCTGGCAGTGTGGATAGTGTGTTATTTTCGTCGATTTTACATGAGTTATATTCATACGTTCCATTTAACGGGCATAAGTTCAATCTGGAAACGGTCGCTGCGGCTTTATCCAGTGCGTATGATGTTCTTTCTACAGGTGGACGCATTATTATTCGGGATGGCATTATGACCGAACCGACAGGGCAGAAGCGCCGCATTCAGTTTTTGCAAGATGATGGTCTGTCCGCATTAGAACGATATGCTCAAGATTTTGTCGGTCGTTCGATTGAGTATGAAGTGACAGGAGAGCAAGAAGTGATGATGCTTGTAAATGATGCGATGGAATTTCTATATACGTACACATGGGGAGAAGAAGCTTATGTGCATGAAGTACAGGAGCAGTTCGGGTATATGACACCTTCTCAATATCGTACTTTTATCGAGCAGACTTTAGGAGCACAAGCACATATTGTTCATTTAGAATCTTTTTTACAAGCCGGTTATACCGAAGCATTACAACCAAAAGTAAACATAACAGATGAGTGGGGCGAATCTGTTCCTTTGCCAGATAGTACCTGTATTATCGTGATTGAAAAAACCTAATATACAATCAAAAAGAACCTTTCCTGTAATCAATAAGGAAAAGGTTCTTTTTGGTGTATAGACTCTATTCTATTTCAGGTTTATCTTTGTCTTCTTCATGACGTGGTAATTCATTATCATGCGGAAGCTCGTTATCGATCACTCTTTTTTGAATTTCATCCGGTGCTGAATCGGGAAAAGAATCTTCTTTGAACAATCCAAATTCATCATCATTATCGCGTTCAGTCACCAGGTTTTTCTTTTCTTTATCCTGATCTTTATCATGAGTACTCATCGTAGATTCCTCCTTGTTACTATCTTAACGTCCGTAACGGTCTGGTTCGTCTTCGCCTGTTGATCCGTTTAAGATATCCGTTCCATGTGCATCTTGATCTTCTAAAGGGACAGCCGCCGGATCGACAGGAGTCTCTCCATCTAACAGATCAGCATCTGGAATGTCTGGGAACTCATCATCCATCGTAACATCTTCCAAATCTGTAAGTGGATCGCTATTCAAGTCGTTTCCTGTATCAATCGGCGTCTCAGCTACATCTAGATCAATACTGTATGGAGACACGTCATGCTCATCTTCAAGTTCTGCATTAGCTTCACGTACAGCCACATCTTCACTTGTAATTGGTTGAATACCTTCTTCATCACGCATCGTAGGATTAATAATATCTAGATCGTTTTCAGGAATCGTACGCAATTCATCTTCTACATCCGAAGTGACAGGTTCAGTCGTCCGGTATCTATTGTATTCCTGCGCCGCAGCATCTCTATTATCATCAAATGGTTTGTTCATTATCATTCATCTCCCTTAACGTTATAAATATATCTATTTTGAATTCACGTATTGATTTGGCTTACATGTACTTTACCCGAATTTATAATATTGCAATCGCTCTCTTATAAATTGTTATTCATTCCTTATAAAAGATAATGAATTTGGAGAATAGGTTAAACAAGAGTAGAATGTAAGATATTTAAGCGGTGTGATGGAAAGGACGTGCAGGCATAAGTGGTAGCTATCGAGAACTTTTCATGGAAACGGAATTTAGTTGTACTGTGGTTAGGAGTCTTTTTTTGTAGTACAGCGTACTCTATCTCTATCCCATTTCTACCTATTTTTCTAAAAGCCGATCTGGGCGTAACAAGCAATTTAGAGATATGGTCAGGGATTGCGTTTGGGATTACTTTTTTGGCGAGTGCGTTAATTTCACCATTCTGGGGATCATTATCGGATAAATACGGACGGAAACCGATGCTGATTCGTTCAGGTTTTAGTCTAGCGGCTCTATACTTGATTAATTATTTTGTAACAGACCCTTATTTATTTTTGGTGGTGCGTATTTTTCAAGGATTGCTTGCAGGGTTTGTACCAGCATCGATTGCTCTTGTCGGCACCAACACACCGGAAAATAAAACCGGTTATGCACTGGGAGTCATGGCAACCTCAGGCGCAACAGGTACGATTATAGGCCCGCTGATTGGCGGAGTTGTGAGTTATTATTTTGGTAATCGCAATACATTTTTATTTTCAGCAGCAATTGTATTGATCGCAGCTCTTATCGCTACCTTTTGGGCAAAAGAACATAATTTTAATCGTTCAGCTAAGCGTTCTCATGTTCGTGATGATCTCAAGCAAGCCGCAGGGAATCCTATATTTGTAGCGCTATTGATATTGGCGGGCATCAGCACCTTTTCAATTATGATTTTGGAACCGCTGATTACGATCTATGTACAAAGTTTGGGAGTATCGAACAATAATGCTTCATTAAGTTCAGGAATTGTGTTCTCCGCTGTCGGTGTAGCTACATTAATTATGGCTCCACGCTGGGGTAAAGTAGGTGGTAAAATAGGATACGGTAAAATCTTATTTATCGGCTTATTAGGAAGCGGTATCGGAAATCTGTTACAATTTTTCTTTACGAGTATCTGGGGATTTGGTATATTGCGATTTGCGTATGGATTATTTTATGCGGCAGTATTACCATCGATCAATGCTTTAATTGTCAAAGTCACACCGTCTGATTTTCGCGGTAGAGCTTTTGGATTGAATCAATCTGCTTCCCAGATCGCTACGATGGCAGGGCCGATTATCGGTGGTCTGCTCGGACACTGGATTGATATTCGCTGGGTGTTTGTGATCAATGGGGTTATGTTATTGATCTGCGCGCTTTTTGTGAAGCGACGTAGTTGGGAAATTCCTGTACTGGAGAATTCCTCTGAATCAATTGGTAAAGTACCTCATTCATAAATACAATTAAGTTCACACAGAGGAACAGAATACTACAATCTAAATCAATAGTAATGATGGAATACAATATGGAGGTCTGTATGGCAAAGTCAAAATATTATGTAGTATGGGAAGGGCATCGTCCAGGAATCTATACCTCTTGGGCAGATTGTCAGCAACATACTAATGGATACAAAGATGCTAAATATAAATCATATGAAACGCTTGCTGAAGCTGAAAAAGTATATGCAGAAGGCTGGAAAAAGCACTGGGGACAGGGCAAAAGTATTTCTTCTAGCAGCTCAACTAGCGGTAATAGTTATAATAAGCGTACTTCGTCTTCAGCCACCATTTCTAAAGATCTAATAGACTACGATAGTATATCAGTAGATGTAGGCACACGTGGTAATCCGGGGCCTGTAGAATATCAGGGAGTGGATACACAGACAGGTAAAGTCATCTTCACTTGTGGCCCGATTGCCAAAGGAACAAATAATCTAGGGGAATTTCTAGCGATTGTTCACGCGCTTGCTTATCTGCATCGTCAAGGTAGTAGCAAAACAATCTATAGTGATTCTGCTAATGCGCTGAAATGGGTAAAGCAAAAAAAGGCAGTCTCTACACTGATTCGTGATGAATCTACCGCTGAGATTTGGAATTTGGTGGATCGTGCAGAACAATGGCTACGTACACATAAGTATGATAATAAGATTTTGAAATGGGAAACAAAAAGCTGGGGCGAGATCAAAGCCGATTATGGACGCAAATAGGATCAGAATAATAAAAAAACATCAAAAAGATACCTGTTTTCACAATATGTGCGAAAACAGGTATCTTTTTGTATGAATGATAGGGGTTAACCTATATTATTCTTCTTGCTTATCATTGCTGATATGAGCTGCATCTGATTCAGGATCTTCTGGATCAGCACTTGGATGCGGACCTGCATCTTCTTCATCAGCAAGCTGTCCAAACAAAGGATTATCCATCTTTTCCGGTAAAATCACAGCCTTTTTAGCATCTTCAGGCAGTTCTTCTTCGGTATTTGTTTGGGAATCTTCATCATTTAAAATCGTGTTGCGTGTCTTCCAAAATACGTCATCGTAATGTTTGTCGTCTGTCATTAGTAAATCCCTCCAATACGTCCGTATATCAATAGTGCTTACCCTAGTCTGTCGCTGACCAAACGGTATCGGTATTATTTTATAAATAAAAGTTCATTATTTATTAGTCATTTGTATCCTATATCAACAACTGAAGCATAATGTAAATATACGTGAAGTAATATAGAATAATATGCAAAATCAGTCGATAGAGCAAGCATTTTGAAATGTTTTGTAGATGGTGTATCATTGTAAAATTAATAGTATCTCTGAAGTAAGAGAGCAAGTATAATAGATAAAGGTGGGTATATTTTCCAAACGAATATGTATTACATAGTTTATTTATAATGAGGTGCTGAAATGAAGATTCTGTCCAAAGCCTTAATCGGGGTTTTAATCGCAGTTATAGTGGTCGTCTTGGCGTTATCTTTATTTTCAACTCAAAGTGAAAAACGAACAGGTCATTCTATTAATTACTGGCAAATTAAATGGCAATCGCAAAATACGTTAACATCCAAACCATGGGATAGTGATCAAGATAGCCCCTGGATTTCATCTGAAATTATGAAAGATGGCAAACCGGTGAATAGTTCATCAGCATGGATTCGTATTCCTTTGCCTGAATTATCGTGGAATACAGCCGGTGTATTGATTCCGGAACTGAATGGTAAGCATATTATTGTGTATTTGGATCAAGATAAGATTTTTGAATCGAAACGTAGTTATGCCTATGAACAAAATCAATTGTTATTACCACTAACCAAACAAGATTCTTACAAGTTGCTGTATATCTGGGTAGAATCGGCGCGCGAACAGATTAGTCTGAAGCAAGGCATTATGGTTGGCGATTATCAAGATATGTTGATTTCTTATGTTAGCTCGGATCTGATTGATGTGGTACTGGGTAGTGCTTGTATTTTTATCTCTCTGGTCATGGTGATCTGTTCTGTATTTTTACGACGAGATCAATTAAGAATGTGGCTTAGTCTAGCAGCCATTATTCTTTCTCTTGGCATATTAGTGGTAACTTACTCGCCATTTTTGTTTACTTTTTACCCGACTTATTACAAATTGTATTCGGTTTTACTCGATTTGAGCTTATTTATCTTATTACCTGCGTTGCTTTACTTTTTTGAATGTGTGTTTGGTAGTGGTTACAAAGGCATCATTACTAAAATGAAAAAAATCCAATACGCCTATTCGTTTATCTGTGTAATGGCAATGATTTTTAACATTTTAACAAATGAACGATACTTTGCAGTCTACTACTTTATTTCTGTCAAAACATTAGGTATTCTGTTAATTCTTCAATTATTGATTTTGATGGTCGTAGCAGTAACGTATGCTTTTCGCAAAAACAAAGATGCAATCTTATTCGCTTCCGGCTTTTCTATTTTCGCTTTAATCAGCGGGGGAGAATTAACATGGTTTTATATTCAAGCTGGAAGTTATAGTGTAACCCTCTGGAAATGGGGCGTAATGATCTTTGTGATTTCACTAATATCTGTGATGGCAAGACGATTTGCTCAAAATCATCAACAGATGGTGCTCTACTCCAGTCGCTTAGAATTATTTAACAATGAACTTCAGCGCTCAGAAAAAATGGACATTATCAGCGAACTTGCCGCTTCTGTAGCTCATGAAGTACGCAATCCGTTACAAGTGACACGTGGATTTTTGCAATTGTTACAAATGAATACAGATGATAAAGGACGAGAGCATCTCAAGATTGCCTTAGAAGAACTCGACCGCGCATCAGCGATTATTACAGACTTTTTAACATTTGCCAAACCTGAATTTGATAAAGTTAATACACTTAATTTGGCACAAGAATTCCAACATATCGAAGGGATTATGCGACCACTTGCTACATTAGCAGGAGGAACGATCACTATGAATATCCCTGAAAATATTGATATCCGGGGCAATTCTTCCAAGTTCAAGCAAGCTTTAATTAATATTGTGAAAAATAGTATAGAAGCTTTACCTGAAGAAGGTAAGATTCATATCTGGGCAGAACAAAATGACAAAGAAATTGAAATTCATATTCAAGATAACGGAAGTGGTATGACAGAAGAAGAGTTAAAACGATTAGGAGAACCATACTTTTCGAATAAAACCAAAGGAACAGGCCTGGGGCTGATGGTGACTTTTCGCATTATAGAAGCACTCGGGGGAGTATTAGAATTTAAAAGTAAAAAGAATGTAGGCACAGAAGCTGTTATTCATCTTCCAGCAGCGGACCCGCAAGTCTAAGGGGTTCGCTGCCAGAAGGTTGTAACAGTTTTTTTGTGTACGATTGTATGACATGTATAAGTATAGAAAACCATATTAACAATACAAGGGGAATATTACCAACCAGCGTCAACTTTCACTTTAGCGTCAGCCATCATAGATGAAGGCTTTGGAGGAATTACCAGATAGAATTCATCGCTTTTTTCTTCAACTGTTTTGAGTTGCACATGTTCTGGAAAAGAAATACCCAAGACATCTTTCAATGCTGATTTTGGATCGGTTTTTAACATCTCCATAAAACTAGGGTCTTCCCACGCCTTTTGAATAACTTGTGCTTGAAAAATAGCTTGGCTGGACATATTAATCTTCCTCCCTTAAATGGTTATAATTACCTATTCAGTGTATCATGTCTAATTCTAAAAATCTATGAAGATGTAAGGTCTTTTTGAATAAAGTATAGTAAGCTTCCCTGTAAAAGGGTATTTCGAGCTTCATGGATAGAGGTGGCTGCTTCATGCAATTGCTCAATTAAATAATTCCGAAATGCAATTAAAGAGTCGGATACAAACAATGAAGGATCACTGGTAAAAGAAGATTGTGCATACTGAGCATACCGACGAATAACTTCTTGATCATAGATCGCTTGCTGCACTTGTACCGCAGTAACTTTATCTGAAAATAAAGCTTGATGATGCTCGACTGCCTCATAGCGAATAAAAGCGAGCAAGCAATTGTAATTGCGTTCGATCATATCTTCTTGCCAATCGCTAAGATCATCATTCATTTGTAATACAATCAAAGCTTGATCCAATTGTTGTAATAGATCAGGTAACATATACATACAGTCCAATTGAAGCAACATCGCAATTAAAGAAATCTTCAATGGACTCACTTTACTTGCAATTTGTTGTGGTTGTTCAAACAAATAATCGGCATCGGCTTCATTGTATACAGCGCTTGCCCACTCGGCTAAAAACTGCTTATAGTATTGCCAGAACGAAGAGTTGTTACCTAGATTTTCTCCACAGATACTTACAAATTCATTCCAGAATAACTGACTAAGCGGGATCAGATCATGTAATTGATCTGTTGATAAATTAGGTGTATCCATAAGATCATCTTGAATAAAAAAATGAAGCATACAAAAAATATTAGCAACACCCATACGATGCGATAATTCAGGCAACGATTGCAGGTGAAGGGAAGAAACAGTAGCTGAAGAGGGATGACTCACTGCTTTAGCCGTATGAACTTGAATCGTTTCGGCTATCCAGAAAGGTAACAAATAACAGACATAATTTTTGGTGCTATGTTTTTGTCGGATATCAAATTTGTCTAGATAGGCTAATCCTAATTCATGTAGTGGCTTTGGAAAATGGGCTACTTTTTGCTTCGCTTCCTCAAAGACAGCATCTAATTGAAGTTCAAATGGTTTTAACCAAAGCATTAGCTTCCACTCCTCAAATTCTTATATAAGCAAAGAACTTTTTACAGGTAGTATACGACATCATTTGAATATATTGGATGTTCATGTGTTATTATATCGAACTTTATACACGTTGACTAACAAAATTATCAATAATACATGTATGATATTGTCGAAAATCATACATATAGCCTGAGTAGATAGACATATTCATAAAGATAAAAAATAAATTGCTAGGGAATAGATACAAAAAGTGAATACCGCTCGTCTTTCTTATAGCTGCAGCGGAAAGGAGCATGACAACATGGACATTCCGGAACCGGAACAATTTCAACAGATATTTTATGAACATTATCCAATCGTCAAACGTAAACTTCATGCATTATTACGTGACGAAGCTATAGCCGATGATCTGGCACAGGAAGTCTTTCTCCGTCTATATCGCAATCCACCCGATGATCCGCAAGCGATAGGGGCTTGGCTACACAGAGTTCTGACCCGGATTGCTTATGATTATATGGATAAAAAGGCAAGAGAACGCCGACTGCAAAATAAACAAGAACAATACTATGATCTTCAACACTCTCCACCTTCGGGTGAGGATATCGTGATACAGCAAATGGAACAAGAAGAGGTACAAGAATGGCTGGAACAATTACCTCAACGGGATAGGCAAGCTTTACTCATGAAATACTCGGGTTACAGTTACGCAGAGATCGCTGAAGAACTTCAATTAAAGCAACCTATTGTCGGTACATTACTACATCGGGCAACCAATAAATTACGTAAAAAAATGCTACGGTCTACGTAAATAAAGAGCAAAAGGAGGAATAGACGTGAGCAAGTTTCCACAAGACCCTAATAACATCCATCCTACAGGGCCAGCAGATTCATCGAATGCCACAGATGAAGCATGGGCAAAATTAAAAAGCCAGCTTGTTAATGAAACGCCACATTCTAACTGGGAAAAATGGGCCAATGAACCGCATTTATTTCAAATTGATGATCCATCATCACAACCACAACAATCTCAAAGGAGTGCAATTACTATGAAAAAATCTAATGAAGAACAATCATATACTTCATCAACAGAAACAGAACCAACCGTTAAGCGTCGTCGTAAAATGAGTTCCGCTCGCAAAAGATGGACAACAGGTATTGCTGCGTGTGTGGTCGCTGGAGCAGTGATAGCTACTCCATTTGGCAATAATGCAATGGCTGCCTTATTGGATCAATTCCGTGTACAGACGTTAACAGCTGTAGATAGTCAGCAATTGTCCGATATGTTCGATCAATACAAAAGTAAAAATGAATTAGGGGAAATGGAAAGTCGGTTCGGAACATTTAATTCAACGTATGGCAAACTAGAAGGGGAATTTAGTCCTTCCAAAGCAGCAGCGTTATTAAATTACACATTAATGAAAGAAGCTGCTCAAGATGATAAAGAATCGGTACAAGTACAAAGTTCAAGAACAGAGACATTAATTATGAATGTCGATGAGGTTAACAAAGCGATCCAAAGTCTTGGAGGGAAAGAATTGTTACCTCAATCGCTGAACAATACTCCGATTACTATGTATTTCCCGGAAAGCATTTACTACACGATGTTTAAAGGTGAAGATATAGCATCTTTAACCCAAACTAAAGTTCCAACGGTCCAATTTGATGCTTCTGTTTCTACAGATGAAGTATTTAAAGCGATTGCTGATCTGCCATTCTTGCCGCAATCACTTAAAGACTCATTGCAAAGCGATAAAATTATTAACGGTTCATTGCCATTACCTATTGAATCAGGCGGTAAAACGGAACGTGTGACTATCGCAGGAGAACCTGTTTTGATCTCAGTGTATACAGATAATGAGAATCCAACATCTTATAGTGGAACATGGATTCATAATGGAGAATTATTTACATTGGATGGTGGAAGTGCCTATACCACATACGAATCGTTTACAAAAGAAATCGAGAAGTTGATTCAATCATGAGTACAGTAGCGATCGATATTCAGCAATTAACAAAAGAATATGATAATGGTCGTGGTTGTCGCAATGTAACGATTAGTGTGGGAGAAGGGGAAGCCTTTGGCTTCCTCGGTCCCAATGGCGCAGGGAAAAGTACACTGGTCAAAATGTTAGTTGGATTAACAGCACCCACTTCAGGAAGTGCTACATTATTTGGTGATCCTATTGGTTCTTTAGAAGCCAAGCGACATATCGGTTATCTACCCGAGCTGTATCGTTACCAAGAATGGTTAACCGGTGAAGAAGTTGTTCGGTTGCATAGTCGTCTGTGTGGAATGGATCAGAGTACAATTAAGCCGCGAATCAAGCAATTGTTAGATCAAGTAGGTATCGGTAAGCGTGGAACAGACAGAGTCAAACATTATTCTAAAGGGATGCAACAACGTCTAGGGATGGCTTGCGCATTAGTCAATGATCCACCTATTTTATTTCTCGATGAACCTTCTTCAGCTTTAGATCCGATTGGACGCTTAGAAGTACGTGAACTGCTTAAAAATTTAAAAAATGAAGGTAAAACGATCTTTTTAAATTCTCATTTGTTAGAAGAAGTAGAAAGTCTATGTGAACGCATAGCACTACTGAATAATGGACAGATTTTGCGTCATGGACAAGTCAGTCAGGTCTTGTATACTCAGACCAAATGGAGATTCAAAGTAGGTGGATTCACACCGGAGATTCTACCGTGGTTAAGCGAGACTAGCGGTATTTCGATAGAGCGATATGCTACACCAACGATATCATCTGCAACGACCACACTGCCTGTAGGACAAGAGACCGTCTGGTTAGAAGCAACGATAGATAACGAAGAGCAGATTGGTTGGTTGAATACTTTAATCGTGAATCAAGGAATGACCTTATACAATGTAGAACCAGTCAAAGAAAAATTAGAAGAATGGTTTATGGATGCCGTATCCGGGCTAAGTCACAGGGGGGAGCAATAATGACAACAGTGATTGGTATGACCTGGAAAGAATTATTACGTAAAAAAGTGCTAATGATGACGCTGATTATGACAGTGTTATTTATTGTTGTTTTCTCATTTATCGCTCAAATCTTAGGTAAATCATCAGATGGCATTCCCAACCATGATTTAATTGCTCAATTTATGAATGGAGCTTCTATTTTGACCTTAGGTTTCTTTTTCGGAAGTTTTATTTTAGCTTTTTTAATTATTTTTAGTTCGTTTTCTTCGATCTCTGGAGAAGCCGAAGTGAGTATGATGCAAGCGATGTTAACTCGCCCCATTTTGCGTTGGAAATGGTATGTAGGGCGCTGGTTAGGGTATACGTTATTTGGTATCATCTATGCTTTATTTTTGTATATTTCAATTGTTATTATTGCAAATATCTTTGCGACTGTACCGCAGACTTTGATTGTACATATACAATCGTTTTTATTATTTGCACTAACTGTACCTGTTCTGGTCACCGTTACTTTTTTGGGAGCTACCTTTTTTTCGGCACTAGGAAATGGTGTATTTATGACGATGTTATATGGAGCAGGTTGGTTAGGCGGTATGGTAGAGAAATTATCTAGTAGCCTTGACATGAAGCCAGAAGTGGCACGTTCTCTGTATAATATTACAGGCATGATTTCATTAGCGATGCCTGCAGATGCTATTCAACGTAAAATGTTAGCTGTTTTGTTAAATGTAGAACAGTTGACAGGTATGTTTAATATTGATGAGCAAATGAGAGGTCGTATGGGGGTAGGGCAAGTTCCTTCAACAGCTTTTATTATCTATACTTTAATCTACACGATTATTTTATTTTTCTGGGGGATGCGTCGCTTTTATAAAAAAGATTTTTAAATGATTGTGTATATCGCTCTATGTCTATAAAACGTTCTTCTATACGCAATTACGCGTTTAACAAGAACGTTTTTATTTTAGAAATGATACTAACCATAGAATATGGTAAAATGTTCAAGATGAAATGTGTAAGTAGAGCAAGGAGATGAATGTATTATGAAACACCAATTTGTATTGGATGCTAATTGGCAGGGTGGACGTAATAGCGAAGGAACGATCGAGTCAGGCAATCTCAAAACAGCGATCTCCATTCCGCAACCTATGGGCGGACCAGGTATAGGTACTAATCCTGATGAGATGTTATTAGGGGCAGCCGCAACTTGTTATATTATTACACTTGCAGCGATGCTTGAACGTTCCAATATTACTGTTGCACGTCTGACGATGAAGTCTGAAGGTATTGTAGATGTGACCAATAATATTTTTACGTATGAACAATTGATTCATCGACCTGAAATTGTATTAAGTGCCGAATCAGCCGATCAAGTTGAAAAAGCAACTGTACTTGCACACAAAGCAGAGCAGTCTTGTATGATCTCACGTGCGATTGCTGGTAATGTGACGATCACGACTCAACCGTTAATTAGTATTGCTGACTAAGTAAACACTCCAAACTCTGAGGAAAGAAGGTCATGATACATGGGAACCAAATTACCTTTATCACCATTAGTTAAATTGCTAGATATGAATGAACACCGCGAAGGCGGTTGGTATAAAGAAATGTGGAAAGCTTCTTTTGAAATTCCAAAAGATATTTTACCAGAACAATATTCAGGACCGCGTTTCTCAGCAACATCGATCTATTTTATACTGCATGGTGATGAAATCTCTGATTGGCATGTTGTTCACTCTGATGAGTTGTGGTTGATTCATTCCGGTAGCCCGCTAGAATTAACGCTAGGTGGTAAAGGCGATCAACCGGTAGAAGGCAAAAAAATGATTTTGGGTATGGATATCGAAGCTGGACAGACACCACAAGTATTGATTCCAGCAGGAGAATGGCAAATGGCTAGACCACTTGGTAATGATCCTGTCTTTGTATCATGTGTGGTTGCACCGGGGTTCCATTACGATGATTTCAAATTGATTGAACGCTAGGATCAAATGAGATGACATGGTATACGTTTGGACAAATGATCGCTAGTATTCGTGTGGGTCAAAAAGCCAGTACTATGGATGGAGCACGTATTATCATGCGTACAACCAAAGGCATCATTTGGTTCAATGGTAGAGAGCAAGGACAATACGTCCAAATCAAAGATTATTTGTTTTCCGACTTATGGCATATGTACGAAGATGAAGAAGGATTGATCTCTTCTTCCGAGCGTGAGCAGTATGAACAGCATGAATATGAAATGATCGAAAATCAATACATGGAATGGTGGACTGAACGTAAACAGTCCTTAAAGTAAGCTATTTCTATAAATTGTATAGTCTAGTTATCCAAAAAAAGGTCCTGAATAGCATTTACAGTGCTGACAGGACCTTTATTTATAGATTTATTCAGTCCGCTACGTTACAATAAATAAAGGTATCTTTTCCATAAATTAATAGTCCGGTTTTGTGGAAATAAGGTGTAGTCCTATGCGGTTCATGGTATGATACTAAAAAAAGAATCGAATTTTGTCGATATTCGGGCATTTAGATTTTTAATACGGCTAAAAGGCATGGAGCAAGTGCGGCTGATATAGATGGGGGTTAATTTCCTAAAATGAAACAACGTAAGAGCCTGGTACCCAAACCTTTTCCGGTGACTGTATATATTTTGGCTGTTATGACAGTTGTGTTGATTATTGTGAATACTACCTATTATGTAACAACACGAAAAGCATTGATTTCGGTCCAAGAACAAAATATGCGTGCAATCACTGATCAGATTAGATCATCTATCAAATTATCTCAAAGTGGAGAAGCTTTTGTAGAGGACTTGATAGGCGAGAACCTGAGAATGGCAGCTCAAGCTGCACAGTCTAAGATTGGGTCAGACATGAATGAAGTTACCAATCAACAACTTGCTGAAGTGAGCAAAGAAGTAGGTGTAGATCGGATTACACTGTTAGCTCCTTCAGGTAATAATATTGTTCCTATACGTTCTTCAGACCCTAATGAATTATCGGTGAAAGAAGAATGGCGAGCAGATTGGCTTAAAGCGGTTCAAGAATTGCTTGCTCGCAAAACGCCTACTGTTGATATTGGACAGAAGCTACCTGATTATTGGGGAGCGCCTATGATCTCCAAAGTAGATAATGCTAACTCTGCTGGTGAAAAGTGGGGTTATTACTACGATGGCAAAACGAATTATGTGATAAATGTCTATACGAATGATAAGTCTGTGCGAGAATTTCAAGAAAAAACAGGCGTAGAAGCGATTATTCGTGAAATCCTGAATGGTGAGCGTAGTCGTCAGACATTAGGGATTGCTATTTTTAATCCGCCTATCTTTCTCGATCAAGCGAATCAATTCAATTCGCATGGTGTGATCTGGTACTCTGATAATGAGACATTGTATAACGATTACTCTTATAAGAGTGCTACCGACAAAACAAATATTAAGCAAGTTAATAAATCAGGGAATACCATATCCATTACAGATGAATTTGATAATGTCCCTGTGCTCAAAACGTTTATACCGGTAGAGTTAACGTATCCTGCTATTATAACGGTCGTATCGGATTTGACAGAAGTTCAGCAGACACTTAATGAACAATTGATCCGATTAACACTGACGATTTCTGCTTGTTCAATCGCTATTATTGCGTTGGTATTAGGATTGATCACTATTCTGAATCGTCGCACCGAAGCAGCAGCGCAAAGTGTGCAAAATGTCTATTTGGAAAATATAGACGCCCTTTTTAACTCGATCAAAGAACAACGTCATGATTTCAACAACCATGTGAATACGATTCAATTATTGGTGAAAATGAAAAAATATGACGACTTATCGACGTATACCGCTGAACTGGTAGGGGAATCGATTGCGATGAATCAGATTATCAATATCAATCTGCCTGCATTATCTGCATTGATTCAAGCCAAAACCACACAAGCGTATGACCGTCGAATCAAGTTCGAATATGATATCAGTAATCTCAAATCGGTTCAATTTGGGACAGTGAAATCGACAGAACTGGTTAAGATTGTTAGTAATCTAATTGATAATGCTTTTGATGCTGTGAGCGAAACCGACAAACCGGATAAAATGGTCAAAGTGACCGGACGTGTTCGCGGAGAACAGTTAACCTTCACAGTTGGAAATAATGGCAATCCGATTCCCGAAAAATTAAAACAACAAATTTTCGAAGCAGGATTTAGTACTAAGCCGCTTAATCGCAAAAATTCAGGGTTAGGTCTGGCGATAGTACAGAAAATTTTGTCCAAACATCGGGGTATTATTCGGGTTGAAAGTGATGAAGAATGGACAGAGTTCTCTGTTCGTTTACCACTTTAATTCTAAAGTATGCCATGCAAGACGTGGATCAAGTGAATCTTTATAATCATGCTCTATATGTTCGTAACATATGGAGATAAGCTGATAACAGCACAAATAAAACCGCTACATTCTCTGTCACAAGAGAACATAGCGGTTTTATTTATTTTAAGAATCTTGAGGCAATGTGGATTGTGGTCTGGAAGCATGAGTGCGTATCGAATGTTTCCCTTTTTTGCCTGCTGATCCGGTTAACCATTGTCCTCCCGGTAAGCGAGAGAGTCCGCTCGTTAGTGCGATAGCTGTAGGAGCTACAATCATAAAGGTAAGGATTGTGAGCACAAGATTCAGTCCAGGCGTTGTGATCTGGCGGGTAAAGTAAGACACGCCCATCAATATCAGGGCATGAGATAGATAACCACCAAAGGAGTAACGTCCACACCACTGAAGAAAGCGAACCATGACACCTTTTCGTTCTACAAGGTACAAAGCTAATCCGTACATCAACAACATATGACTCACGACTGCCAAAAAGGTAGTCGGTTTGAGATATGTCGATACATTTAGATTAATAGCTACAGGATCAAAGCGTAACAGATCATAACCTAACCAGATATACATAATCAAAAATGATACAGCCGTCCAGGGCAGTATTTTGATGATCATCGCTCTCCAACGCTGAATTGCAGAACCACAGATTCCACCCAAGACAAAATAAAAAAAATAAAAGATAAATTCGCTAGTACGATGATCTAAAATAATTTTCCAGATCCCCTGTACATTCCACGTAGGCATAGCATAATAACATAACCACATTAACCAGCCATAGATGATTCCGATGACGATTAACATAATAACGATATGTCGCTTTTGCTCGTGTGGTGAGCGATTTTCCAATAATCGTGTTTGAAATTGCTTACCAAGCCAGCGGAAAAGTGGGAATAACAGATAAAATTGAAAAATCATAATCACAAACCAGAGATGATATCCATTGGTAGGTGCGAATAATTGCTGTACAATATCTTGCAAACTATCTGCTCGAAGCAATGGCGCGTTAAATATCCACTGCATGACGATCCAGTAAATGATTGTCCATACAACAAAAGGAACATAGATATCGCCAATCCGTCTAAAGATAACCGAACGGTATTTGCGTCCATCTCCATATTGATAAAATAAAATAGCCCCGGCTAAAAAGACAAACGTTAACGTACCAAATCGTGTAAAATGATAAAGCATACCTAACATTATCGAATCAGCTTGTATACTGCCACTTCGATAAATATATTCACCAATCGAATGTTGCATCACGACCGCCAAAAAGGCAAACCCACGTAGCAATGCCCATTCATTGATCCGTTCTCTAGACATATATTCACCTCAATCATCCATAACCATTCTTTACACTAGTAAAGCAGTATATCAGACAATTGTTAATAGAAGATGAATTATATTTGTTTTATTATCAACAGATGTCGACTAAAAAAAGACCTTCCTTGAAAGAAAAGGAAGGTCTTTGAAGTATATGGTAATCGAATGTTATTGTACCGCTACATTCCATTTCGAAAAATTAATTTGACCATCGCCACCGAATATTTCTGTACCAAATTCAACACTACTTACATATTTCGTATTTGCCATCCATTTTTTGCTGTTTACCAGATAGTCGGTAAAGTTTTTCACATTCAATGAAGCACTAGAGACATTAGAAGTACGTACAAAAGAGAATACATTCCATCCTTTGCCATTCCCAGCATCAAGCCAACCTTTGTGTACTTTCCAGCTACTGCCGCCGATCGTGACGGTCTCAACATAAGAACCAAGTGGTCCTGCATTCGTATTATTCAACCAGATCATTACTTCATCGGTAGGTGTAGAATCCCAACTAGCTTTGTTCGTATTGTGGAACCAGATATCATAAGCCGCGTTATACGTTCCGTCTGCTTTGATAGAATACGCTACATTGGTATTGATATTTTTATTGTCGGAAAGTCGAGTAGGGAAACCACTACCCGGTGTATATCCTTCTGTCCAATGCCATCCGCTAACAAGTGATGGATACGCTTTGACAGAAGATGTAGTGCTTGGCCAGTGCCATACCCAGCCTAGATCGGTATCACTGTTATGATAGACTGTTTGCCACCATCCTTGAACCGTATCCTGACCCCACACATTGTTAAATACATAGTACTTATTGTTAGCAAAATTGAGCTTATCATAGGCTGTAGATGAGGAAGCGGCTGAAGCCTGAAGCGGTAAAACCATAACCAAAGATAATACAACCGTGAATACCAAAAAACGAGACCCTAGACGATGACGAATCCATTGAGTAACCATAAATGTCCTCCTTGAATAATGGGATTAGTGTGCTGTACACTGACCCGATTATACCAGTCATTTTATGGAATTATAACCATTTCCGACTATAATGATATGTCATATAAATATGTTGAAATGCGTTATTTTTGTACCAAAATAGGTCTTTATATAACCCTGAAAAGCTTGTGTCTATAGACCTATTTTCCAAATATGGAATTGACAATGTCAAAATATACCGAGTATGATGGCTATATTATAAACAAGGAAGGAGGTTGAAGGACATGATTTTACGCAACGATATGAATATTCAGAACCCGTATCAGCCGGATCAGCATATTGATCTAGGATTACAAGATGAACGTAATATCAACTGCTGCTTGAAAACTTCATACACTTGCTTCATGTTCTTCAATCTCTTACGGACGACATAAACTGCAATACGGAAATAAAAGCTTAGTTTATATTGGAACAGTTACTTTATACATAATTGTGTATATTCAATGCTAACTAGCTAAATAATTTCCAGTTCAATCTGTGCCATGATCAAATTAGGCACCGAATTAAATATGCAGGGTTTATTGGATAGCAAATAGTGCCGTTACACCTATTTGCCTCATAAACCACCAGCCGCAGACCGTATACAGGGGTCCGCGGCTTTTTTATGTCTTTAACATCCATAAAGTTTATAAAAAGGATTTTAATACCTTTTTCTAATCAGTGTAAATCACTAAGTACAACATATTAATGTAACCCAAATAAATCAAAATCATGAAATAAAACCATTTCAATATTGAATACGTCTTACTAATGAAATATATCTCTAACAGACATATTCAATTCAAATGAACCTTTTCAACATATAGAACTAATAGCTATAGACGATAACTATAAATCGAATAACAAGCTTAAAATGCACTATTCCATATCAGCAAATAAATTAAAAATAAGATCGTCAAAAAATATCATAAGCAAGAAATTATAGAACAAGCAATTATAAAAAAAGGATATTTGTAGCTCACTGATATTCATCAACACAACACTGATATCCAAACACCAAACATCAATAAAAATGAAAAGATAAAACACAAATACAAATTACAAAATCAAAATAACCACCCATCAAAGCAGTAATCTAATTGCTGCATCTCCTCCAAAAGGAGAAAATAAATAACTCTTTAACTTATCGTTTTTACCTAAAAGAAAAAGTACCATCCAGCACAGAGCGAAAGAAATAAAATGGATTCTGAAAGAGCGCAGCGCTCGCCTTAAGCGCTTGGCAATAAAAGCGCTATACATTCAAATGAAACTATGATTTTTGCAAAGCAAAATATCTTACCATTATCAAGGGATTCCATTTCAACAGCGACGACAAGAACCATTTTATTTCTGTAGCGGTCATTGTCTAATCCAAAAAAACGTAAAGTGAATTTTCACCCATCCCCTTCATATGAAAGGAGTGATCGATCATGCCCGTTACTCAAGCCATGACTTCTATCATTCAGACTGAATTAAAACGTATTGAACAAGAACAACAAGTTCGTATTTTATATGCTTGCGAATCCGGTAGTCGCGCATGGGGATTTCCTTCTCAAGATAGCGACTATGATGTGCGCTTTATTTATGTTCATCCTCCAGAATGGTATTTGTCGATTTTCAACAGGCGCGACGTTATCGAATACCCGATTAATGAGCAGTTAGATATTAACGGTTGGGACTTGCGTAAAGCACTGAATTTGTTCCGCAAATCCAATCCACCATTATTGGAATGGTTACATTCCCCTATTCTATATGCTGAAAATGGTTCACTTGCTGAGCGAATTCGAAACGTATCACCAAACCATTTTTCTCCTCGTTCGTGCATGTATCATTACCTGCATATGGCGAAAGGGAACTTCCGTGGTTACTTGCAAGGCGATACCGTCAAAATCAAAAAGTATTTTTACGTTTTGCGTCCGATACTGGCTTGTCTGTGGATCGATGAAAAAGGAACGATGCCACCGGTAAGCTTTGATGAGTTGATTGACGAAATGTTGCCACCGGGGCAACTTCGTAGTGATATCGATCAACTACTGACTCGTAAAAAAGCAGGCGAAGAATTTCATTTAGAACAACAGATTCCATCGATCCAGAACTTTTTAACCGATATGATCGATATTTTAGAACAACAAGTCGTGCATATGCCTACTTCTGAACAACTGCAAGATGAGCTATTAGATCAGTTGTTTCGGGAAACACTGCAATATGCGTATCCAAACGAAGTTTCGCTTTTGTAAGCAGACTCGTTTACAATAATAAAGAAGCCTCTCTAAACATAGAGGGGCTGAATTGAAAGAGGTTTTACCGATTATGAGTACTCCAATATCATCTTCTTATATTCATGAAGTAAAACTTCCTGCGGGAAGTGTACATGTCTATGCCAATCCAGAATTATTTGCAGGATTGGATTATAAAGTATTTAATATGGCTAATAATAATTTACAAATCCCGGGTATTCAGTATATGGGATATACACCTGATGTGCATGTGGGCATCGGCACATGTATTGGCACAACTGCGGTCTGGGATGCAAGTGCTGGTTATGTATCGCCTTCGATCGTAGGTAGCGATATCGGCTGTGGTATGCGTGTTCATCTGACGAATTTGCATCGGGATGATCTGCAAGATGTAAAATTACGCCGTAAATTAGTCAAAGCTATCGAAAAATATTTACCGATGGAATCCCAGCAACGAGGACATTTTGCAGATTTACGATTAGAACATGTCGTACGCAAAGGATTACATGGTCTACCGGGCAAATATGTACCGGATAGCTATACACCGAAAAAATCGACATCTCTGACTCATGTAGAAGAAAGCCGTTTTTCTTTTGATGAAGAAGTGTTAAATGGTGTTCGAGATCAGACATGGGGTAGAGCGCATCGTCAACTAGGCACACTTGGTGGTGGCAATCACTTTGCAGAGATTCAGGCGCTTGAAATTGATGAAGAAAACCGTCATATCGCTGAAGCATGGGGCATGAGTGACGGACAAATTGTTGTGATGATTCATTCTGGCTCACGTTCATGGGGCGGAAGTGTTAGTCAGGAAAGCAATCGTGTGATGCTTTCTCAGATGCAACGATTGGGATTAGGAACAGCTGATCCTAGACTGGCTTTTCTACCTTTATCTCATCCTGAAGGTCAGTATTATGTGAATATGATGTATTCGGCGCTGAACTATGCTACAGTGAATCGTCATCTGATCGCTTATAGTATTCGTGAAGCGTTCCGTGATGTATTCGGTCGTTCCTGTGAAATGCGTACATTGTATGATCTAATGCACAATTATGCGTGGGCAGAAGAGCGTGAAGAAGGAGCTGTATTTATTCATCGTAAAGGAGCCACTCGTGCTCTTCCAGCTGGTCATGCAGGTAATCCGAAGCCTTATCTCGCTACAGGTCATCCCGCATTGATCCCAGGTTCGATGGGCACTTCATCGTATATTATGGTAGGGCAGCCCGGTGGATACGATAACTATTATTCGATCTGTCATGGTGCAGGACGTGCACGTTCTCGGTCAGCGACCAAAAAATTAGTGACTGTCGATCAATTTGCCAGTTCGCTTCAAGTCGGTACAGCCGATGAGATCGTCGTTAATCAGCGTTCACTGGAATCGATATTAGATGAGTCACCACAAGCATATAAAGATGTAGATCAGATTATTGAAAGTGTTACAGGAGCAGGACTTGCTTCTGTAGTCGCTAAATGTAAGCCGCTTGCGGCAATCAAGGGGGCTAAATGAATGGATTCACTTTTTCAGACAAGTCATACTAACGTGGAACCGATCGATAGTGAAAACACTCCTGAAGCGATTGTGATTTATACAAAAGATGAACAGAAATTACCTACCGAATATGCAGATTATGCTCGGGTGATTAAAGGAATTGAAGAATCGTTAACAGCGCGTTATGGAGTGACTTATAAATTATATTCCAGCAGTGATCCGAATACCGAATATTGGGAATTACTTGACGAAGATTTGCGTCATAGTAGCACCGATGTAGAGCATGTTATTCGTATCTATGATCGATTGGAAGAACGTACTTTTGTCTATGATGGAGATCGTACAGAACCTGATTATTGTGTACATCCTTCAGTGATGAATAATGTATTTGCGTATGCGCAAGCAGGTGTAGCATTGGCACGTATGCCGGTATTCCGTCCGCATGGAGTCAGCAGTGAAGATCTTGTTTTTGCAACAAGTGATGAATCGTTATTGAAATTTCTAGGGGATGTGCGTGTACGTCAGCGGGAGCAAAGTTTGCGTCGTGTGACGGTGTTTACAGATACACGTCATGGCATCAATCGCCAAATGGAACCGGTGAGTCGTGCCGTTTCACGCGATGATGTGATTATGGCTCCAGAGATCAAACAAGATATTTATCGTTCGTTAGATCGCTTTTTTGCAGAAGATCGTTCTTTTTACAAAACGTATGATATTCCGTATAAACGTGGTATTTTACTATACGGGCATCCCGGTAATGGTAAAACAACACTGGTAAAATCGATTGCTGGTAGTGTACCGGGACCTGTCGCGTACTGGCAGATTACAGAGTATACAAGCAGTGAATCGATCGAAGAAGTGTTCGATGCGGCTGTGCGTATGACCCCGATGGTGCTTGTGATCGAAGATATCGACTCGATGCCCAAAGATGCACGTTCGTTCTTTTTGAATACATTGGATGGAGCGACTTCCAAAGAAGGTGTATTTTTGATCGGAACGACTAACTATCCTGAAAAAATCGATCCCGGTTTGATGAATCGTGCGGGACGTTTTGATCGCGCTTATGAGATTATTTTGCCTGATGAGAAATTACGTGCAGAATTCTTTTATCGCAAACGTCTGCATGAATTTGCAGGAGACGATATAGTGCAGGAAACAGCCAAGTTAACAGAAGGATTTACTTTTGCTCAACTGGGCGAATTGTATATCTCGGCAGCATTGCACTGGCATGAAGATGGTCAATTGGATATGAAAGAATTGATTCAAGGACTTCGCGGTGAATTGGATAAAAGTCGCAAAGGTGTATGGCTTCATAATGGTGAAGGTCGAGTCGGTTTTCATTTCTAAGTAGCCTATGATGATCGTAATAACGTTCTCTAATGATTGTTTTATAAAAGGATTGGAAAAGTAGAGTTTTTTACTTTTCTAGTCCTTTTTTTGTGTGCTTAGCAAAAGTAATATATATGATTTACTACTAAATAGAAAAATATGAAATTTTCGGTATTATTATATGTAATTATTAGATTAAATAATCTATTTCTTATTAGATGCGATATGAAAATAGAATCATAAAATACATCGTTAATCGTATATGGAATAAAAATACATAGAAATATATAATTGGATACATCGCAAAACAGTAACAGAAGATTAGCGATAGAAAGGAGTATCGTTCAGTAAAAGGCTTGGGAATCTAAAGGGTAGAGCGATCACAATATAATCATTCAGGAGGGTATACAATGATCAAAAGAAGTAAAACATCTTTCGCAGGGATGACGATGTCTTTCCTTAGTGTAATCATGTTATCCACATTGTTGTTTCCGGGACTCACAATGAGTTATACACATGCAGCATCAACAGGTGGATATGCTACTACAACAGGTTCAAATGAAGCCGCTATAACAGTAACGACACTTGCTGAGTTGAAAAATGCATTTAATGCAGGTAAACATCATATTGTGATCAAAGGCAATATTTATGGTGGAGCCAAGCCATTAACACTTACGTTTGCTACAACCAATTGGAATAATACAACGATCGAAGGGGCAAGCGGTGGAGGAGCAGTATTACAAAATATTCAGTTAAAATTTAGTGGCGAAAATCTTCCAGCAGGAACAAATATCGAAAATGTAGTGATCAAAAATATTACGTTCTACGGAAATATTAAAGATTTGCAAAACCTAAGTGGAGCAGATACACAGCCCGGTGGGATAGGCACCAACTATTTGGGAGTCTCTTTCCGCCGCACAAGCAATATTTTGGTAGATCATGTCACTATGTATAATATCAGCGATGATTTATTTGTGATCTCGCAAGGTTCTGATTATGCGACTTTGTCAAACAGTCACTTTTATTTTACAGATAGCTGGTTAAAAATGAATCCTAATCCAATCTGGAACTGGGTAGGAAGCAATCAAGATTTGGCTTCTGAACGGTTGGCATTGATTATCGGCTCTAACAAAAATGATTCGTATACTTATGGTGGTGGCAAATTACATGTGACTATGCATCACAACTGGTTCGGCCCTAATCTAAAAGGACGTCCATTGTTACGTGGATATGTGCATATGTATGATAACTACTTTGATAACAGTACAACACCATCAGGCAATAATGCACAAGGTTATTCACAACAACAATATAATGCAGCACAGATTGGTAGTGGAGGTAATATTTTTTCGGAAAATAACTATTTTTACAAAACCAATAACAGCCATCAAATTGGTCTAGACAGTAATGGAGATGCTTATAAATTTTATGAACGTAACAATGTGTATAATGCAGTTACAGGAACATCGGCCACAGGAGCAGCATTTCCAGGTGGAACGTCATTCCCGTATAGTTATTCGTTAGACCCGGCAGCCAATGTACCGAATCTAGTACAAGCGAATGCAGGCCCTAAATAACAAGCAGGTAATTCATAAGAGAATGATTGTCAAAAACAGAAGAGTCTGCTAGAATAAACAAAAATGAATGTAAGCGTATTCATAAATAATAAATTTACAACGTTGTAATTACAAAAAGTGAAAAGGATAATGCAAAATAAAAAGAATAATTGTGCTGAATCTATTGCTTTTAAAATGAGAATATAGAACACCATCACTTTATATTTTGCTTATCCTTTTATTTTTATATCAAAATTACAACGTTGTAATTTAGTAAACTATTCAAAGATATACCGATGAAAGTAGTGAAAGGGAGTGGTCTGTAGTGGGTCAAAAAGCAATCTCATTTATGAAATTGGTCAAGCGGGATAAGTACTTGTTGATTATGTTTGCACCTGTTTTTGTGTATTATGTGATTTTTATGTATATTCCTATGCCCGGTGTACTGATTGCTTTCAAAAATTTTACGCCAGGACATGGCATTTTCGGTGGAGACTGGGTAGGGTTGCAATGGTTTGCTCAATTTGTTCACTCTATTTACTTCTGGCGGTTGTTACGCAATACGTTTTTACTCGCTTTTTTACCTCTACTTTTTGGATTCGGTATTCCTATTTTATTCGCGGTATGTATTGTTGAGATCAAAAATCAAGTGTTTAAACGATTTGCTCAAACGATTACGTATTTACCTCATTTTATATCTACAGTCGTCGTTGCCGGTATGTTAATCAATTTTTTATCCCCAGCTGATGGAATTGTGAATACATTGTTAGCAAGATTCGGTTTTGAAAAAGTGAATTTTATGATGGAAGCAGGTTGGTTTCGAACGATTTTTACCAGTTCTGAAATCTGGCAAAGTTTTGGGTTTAGCTCTATTATCTATATCGCTGCTATTATGAGCATCGATCCTGAAATGTATGATTCCGGCAAAATTGATGGTGTTAGCAAATTTCAAGAATTATGGCATCTGACATTACCAAGTATCAAGCCTACGATTGTTATTTTATTGCTGTTATCTCTGGGTGGGATTATGAGTGTCGGGTTTGAAAAAGTATATTTACTCTACAACGGTGCAACCTATGAGACAGCAGATGTATTATCCACCTATGTATATCGTATGGGTATAGAAGGGCAAAATTATGGATTTGCGACAGCGGTCGGTTTGTTTAATTCTATTATTACATTTGTGCTTGTGTTCACAGTGAACCGGATAACAAGACGTATGACTAATATGTCTCTCTGGTAGTTTTGTACATGGTAGCCAGAGTACCTAAAGGAGACGCACATGAAAAAATCTATGCTCGAAAGTCCGCATCGGTCGTATGTGAAGATCAACAGCGATACATTTACACCTAAAAAATCATTAAGCGATCGTACATTTTATGGATTGATTTATGTTATGACGATTGTGGCGATTATAGTGACTTTCTATCCATTCTTGTATGTACTGAGTATTTCATTTAGTTCTGTAGAAGCGATTGATCAGCAGAAAGTCATTTTATTTCCGGTAGGCTTTACATTGTCTGGTTACAAAATGGTGTTGCAGTATCAAGAGCTGTGGGTCTCCTTTTACAATACACTCTGGTATACGGTTGTAGGGACTGTACTCAATATTTTATTTACCTGTTTGGCGGCATTTCCTTTATCCAGACCTCGATTTTTTTTACGTCGCAAATTGAATTTTTTTATCGCGTTTACAATGTACTTTTCCGGTGGATTGATCCCTGTGTATATGTTAATTACTTCGTTAGGGTTATACAATACACGCTGGGCTATGGTGTTACCTGTGCTGGTGATTACATTTAATGTCATGATCTGTCGATCTGCTTTTGAAGGCATACCGAATGAAATATTTGAGAGCGCTAACATTGATGGAGCAAACGATATTACTATGTTATTTAAATTAGCAATTCCGATCATTAAGCCTACACTGGCTGTATTGACTCTATATTATGCAGTCTATCACTGGAATAACTTTTTCTCGGCTCTCCTGTATCTGGGGCAACAGGATTTGCAACCGCTACAGATGTTTTTACGCAGAGTGTTAATTATGGCTTCGCCTGAAGTGATGCAGAAAATGGGCGGATCAATGTCTACCAGTGCGTTAGCAGTATCTACATTACAGGTACGTTATGTTTCTATTGTAGTGAGCATTTTGCCAATTGTAACGATCTATCCTTTTATTCAACGTTATTTTGTCAAAGGAATTACGTTGGGTGCGGTAAAAGGATAAGCGGCTAGTGATATGCGAGATTCGATGGAATATGTGAGTTTGGTATGATCATAAAGGGGGCAAGCAGGATGAAAGCCAAAAAAGTAAGCAAACTGGTATTGGTCACAATGTTAGCAGCAAGTCTGGCAGGTTGTAACAGTGGAAGCAATGGATCACAGACAAGTGCAGCGGTCGAAGCGGAGCCGAACTTTACATATACAGGGAAAGGACCTGTGACAGCGATCAAAGATGCCGAATTGTCTGTACTTGCGACCAATGCTTGGACAACCAATGTGGATTTGGCTCATGCTAAGATCGTACAGCAAATTACAGATAATGCCGGTATTAAAGTGAATTGGGATCTGATTCCGCCTCAAAACTATGCTGATGCTGTTAATCCAAGACTTGCCGCAGGAGTAGACTTACCAGATATTATTTATATGCCTGATCAAGATCAATTAATGAAATATATCAATAGTGGTATTGTGATTCCGATCGATGAACTGTACGAAAAATACGGAGTGAATTTGAAAACAATCTATGAGCAATCTCCTGATGTCAAAGCCAGTCTAACTACGCCTAATGGTAAAATGTATTATGTACCCCAGCAGACACTTACCAAAAACTATATGCCTGTATTTATGGTTAATGAACGCTGGCTAAAAACTCTAGGTCTGCAAGAACCGACAACTCTAGATGAATTTACAGAGATGTTACGTCAATTCAAAACAAAAGATCCGAATCAAAATGGCAAAGCAGACGAGATTCCAATGTCGATGGAACCCAAGTTTTTAGAAATGGCATTTGGCCCTGTATTTGGAATAGATTTGTCGAATCAATTTTATGCAGATGATCAAGGAAAAGTGCATTTTAGTTATAATGAACCTGCTTACAAGCAATACTTAACTTACCTGAACAGTCTATACAAAGAAGGATTATTAGGTGTCGATTATGCAAGTACGACCAGCGATCAGGTGACTTCAAGAATTTCACAAAATGTAACCGGAGCTACGTTTAATTTTAGCTGGTATATGTCGATGGTCTATAGTCCATTATTTAAAGATTACAATCCAAAAGAACCTATATTCAAAGGAATTTTACCACTTAAAGGGCCGAATGGAGATCAATTTTATATTGGGCGTACGCCTGTCAGTGGAATTTTTGGAATTTCAAGAGATAGTAAAAATCCTGCATTAGCTTTTAAATTTCTAGACTATGCTGTTAGCGAAGAAGCACAGACGTATTACACTTGGGGTATCAAAGATGATACGTATACCGACAAAGATGGCAAAAAACAGTTTACAGCTAAAGGTCGAGATAATGATTATATCCAAAAGCTAGGGATTGGGCCTGTGAATCTACCTAATATTCAATCAGCCGAATCTGCTGATGCATTAGTTCCGGAATGGCATTCGCAATTAGACAAAAAATTAGAACCGTATATCCATGCTCCTTTTCCGTTTGTATATGCTCTTCCAGAAGAAGCGAGTACAGATAGTATGGCGATGCCTGATATTACTACGTATGTAGAAGAAATGAATTTCAAATTTGTCAGTGGTAGTCTGGGATTAGATCAATTCGATAGTTATCTTAGTACTCTCAAAAGTATGAATATCGATCAAGTTATTGCTAACAAACAAGCTCAGTATGATCGCTATCTGGCAGCTCAGAAAAAATAATGTAATCTTATTTATAGGGTAGAGATTTGGGAAATATTTCATTCAACCTATATAATAGAAGAAGAACAAAGTATTGCCCATCTGCTCCTGATCGTTTACGAAAAAGAAGGTGTTATATGATTACTATTAAAGACATCGCTAAGCTAGCAGGAGTTAGCTATAGCACTGTGTCCAAAGCATTAAATCATGATCCACGTATCAAACACACGACACGTGAGAAAGTACTGGCTGTAGCGGAAAAGCATCATTATCGCAAAAATATTATGGCACAACAGTTATCTTCAGGCAGAAGTAATATAATCGGATTTGTATTGGATGAACTGAATAATCCGTTATTTGCTAACATATCCGGTAATCTTCATGCAGAATTAAAAAAATTAGGGTATCAAATGATTTTGGTAGTGGCTGATGAAGGTATGGATGTATTAGATCATTTACGAGTAGACGGATGTATTTTCTGGGATTATGAAATGACCGATCGAGCAGCATTCTGGCAACGATTTGCCAATATTCAAATCCCTTGTTTTGTACTAGGAACCGATGATTCACCTAATTCTCCATATATCAAAATTGACCGTAAAGAAGGTATTTACAAAGCGGTAGAACATCTTAAAAACAATGGACATACAGAGATTGGATTTATCGGTAATTCTCAACCGATCAAGCTAGAAGGCTATCGTGAAGCATTACAACGTACAGGATTGGAATGGAATGAAGATTATATATTACCGGCATACTCTTCATGGGAAGATGGGTATTTTGCGATTCGGAATTATAAGTGGACTTCCACATCGCCGACAGCTTTTATCGGATTGAACAATATGGTCACACGTGGTGCTCTGCGTGCTTTGCTGGAAGCGGGTTATAAAGTACCATCGGATATTTCTTTAATTGGTTATGATGATCTTCCTGATATGCAATATGCAGAAGTAGCGTTGACTACGATTGGACCACCATTAGATGAGCTAGCTATTCAAGCGGCTGAATTGATTGTGGCTTTAATTCGAGGAGAAGAGGTTCAATATCCTGTAATTATTCAGCCACAGTTATATCATCGTCAATCAGTTGCTTCATACAAAGCTACATAAGTGAGGAGGGTGAACTGTGCGGGATATTCCAGCTTCATTATTGGAAGTAACCGTTGCTTTGGATGGGAGCGGTGACTACACTAGCATCCAGCGTGCTATTGATGAGATACCACATCAGCGTGAATATCCTACTGTTATATATATTCAGGCTGGAACGTATTACGAAAAGCTTCATATTGAAAAGCCGTTTGTTCGTTTGATCGGTGATCCTGATCAACCTACTGTTATTGTGTATGATGATTATGCACGCAAAACATTTCCTGACGGATCGCTCTATCATACTTTTTATTCCTATACTGTATTTGTAGGTAGTGATGATTTTAGAGCAGAACATCTATCTTTTATCAACAGCGCAGGTGCAGGCGAACAAGTAGGGCAAGCTTTGGCGATGTATGTGGATAGTGATCGAGCTAGTTTTTATAACTGTCGGTTTATTGGACAGCAAGATACATTATTCACAGGTCCATTACCACCTCAGCCAATCGATCGTAGTACATTTGGTGGCCCGCGTGAAGGTGTACCTCGCCATTATCAACGGCAATATTATAAGCACTGTTATATAGAAGGAAATATTGATTTTATTTTCGGCTCAGCGACTGCTGTATTTGATGAGTGTGAAATTTTTGCTAGAAAACGTGAAAGTCTGTCTACCTTATCTCAGGATGCGGAGGGTAGTCATGAACCAGTGATACATGGCTGGTTAACAGCGGCTTCCACACCAGAAGATGTGCAATACGGATATGTATTTTTGGATTGCCAGTTAACCAGTGATGCACCACCACATAGCTTTTATTTAGGTAGACCGTGGCGTAATTATGCTAAAGTGGCATGGATCAGATGTCATATAGGAGCTCATATTCATCCTACAGGTTGGGATAACTGGAATAAGCCTGAAGCAGAATCTACGGTTGTATATCAAGAGTATAATAATGAGGGTGCAGGTGCTTCTATTAAAGATCGAGTATCGTGGAGTTACTTATTAGATAGTACAGATGCAGAAAATTATACTGTCGAACATATTTTGGCAGGTGACGATGGTTGGGTACCCAAATAATTAACCATTTATAGTATCTATACTTGGCAGGAGAAGCGCGACTTCATTTAATAAAACTATAATTTTACCAAGCCCAATCCTTTAAAAGGTATAACGTAAAGTCCTGAATGATAATATTCAGGACTTTTTTTCGATTGGATTTTAAGTGAATAACAATCAAAAAGCCTTGTATAAAGGTGTTAACCATATTAAAGTAATATAAAAGTTTGAGCACGCATTTGACGCAATAAAAGAGCAATTTGTTATAAAATGATCGTTTATTCGTCATATTACCTAAAAAAGGTTTGACAAAAGGCGACAAATTTCTTAGGATTAGTGAAAACATACGTTAAATTTGGATGGAATGGGGAATAAAAAAGAATGAAGAAGCGTTTAATGTTCGTAATTACTATGGTTATGGTGTTCGCATTATTAGCAGCATGTAGTTCTGGTAGGTCTAATTCCGAACAATCAGCATCCAATGGTAGCAGTGCTGAAGGCACAGGTAAAAAGTTAAAAATGGCTCTTGTTCTTCCAGAAGAAATAGGGGTTAATCAGTTCTTCGTACAAATGGATGAAGGTTTCCAAAAAGCAGGTAAAGAGTTTGGTGTAGAGACAAAAACAATCCAATCTTCTGACCCGACAGCATTTGAACAAAATATGCGTGCAACAGTAGCCGAAGATTATGATCTGATTATTACAGCAACGTTCCAAGCTGAAGATGTGTTGAAGCAAGTTGCAGAAGAAAATCCAGACAAATCATTTGCTATTATTGATACAACGGTTGATCTTCCTAACGTACGTAGCGTAGGATTCCGTGAATATGAAGCTTCTTATTTATTAGGAGCAGCAGCAGGACTAGCGACCAAAACCAATGTTGTTGGTATGGTAGCGGCACAAGATGTACCTTTGCTTAAAAAATACAGTGAAGGCTTCAAAGAAGGATTAGCATCTGTGAACCCTAAAGCGAAATTTTTAATTGGTTATGTAGGTAGCTTTAACGATCCAGCTAAAGCGAAAGAATTAGCATTGGTACAATACGGTCAAGGTGCTGACTTTGTCGCAGGAGCATCAGCAACAAGTGATCTAGGTGTATTTGAAGCAGCGAAAGAGAAAAACTTGTACACATCTGGTCAAGATACAGATCGCACTGTAGAAGATCCAGATCATGTTGTATTGTCTCAATTAAAAGGTACAGATGCAGTTGCTTATGAGACTGTAAAAGACTTTGTAGATGGTAACTTCAAATTCGGTACTACAGCATATGGATTGAAAGAAAAAGGTGTAGGTCTTACTTTTGTAACCACAGACAGCACATCGAAGCTTAGTCCATTTATCGGAGAAGAAGTTGTGAATAAAGTGAAAAAAATCAGCGATGATATTATCGCTGGCAAAATCGTTGTCAAAAACCCGTTAGAACAAAAATAAGACATACAATTGATAAGCACGGCAAGTTGATCAACCGGCTGCTATACCGAGCAGCCGGTTTTGTTGTTATCTGATGTACATTGTAATCTGGAATGGAGGTTTATACCGATGACGTTGTTATTAGAAATGAAAAATATAACCAAAAAGTATGGAGATTTTACGGCGAATCATAATATCAATTTTGATGTGCGTAAAGGTGAAATTCATGCTTTAGTCGGTGAAAATGGTGCAGGTAAAACGACCTTAATGCGCATGTTATATGGCATGGAAGAACCGACTTCCGGTAGCATTACGATCAATGGAAAAGAAGTTCATTTTCACGATCCATCCGAAGCGATTCGTCAAGGCATTGGCATGGTGCATCAACATTTTATGTTATTTCCAAGCTTTACACTGGCTGAAAATATCGTAATCGGTGGAGAGCCAAAGCGAAGTGGATTATTTGATCGCAAAGCGGCGGCAGATAAAGTGAACGAACTGGGGCAAATGTATGGAATGCCTGTCGATCCGTGGCGCAAAGCAGGCGATTGTCCGCTAGGTATTCAGCAGCGAACCGAGATTTTGAAAGTGTTGTATCAAGGAGCTGATGTGATTATTCTGGATGAGCCTACAGGTGTGCTAACGCCTAGTGAAGTCAAAGAATTGTTACAGTCGATCAAACGTCTAGCGGCGCAGGGCAAAAGCTTTATTTTAATTACACATAAGCTACATGAAGTGATGGAAGCGGCAGATCGAATTACGGTATTGCGAGATGGTGTAGTCACCGGACATATGGAATCCAATACAACTGATGAAGAGCAAATTTCTCGTCTGATGGTAGGACGTGATCTGATTCCGATGAGTCGTGTTGCTAATGAACCGGGAGCCTCTGTTATGCATGTGCAAAATGTAACACTTGCAGGAGCTAAAGGCGCCAAGCCGTTATTGGACAATATTACATTAACGGTACGTCAGGGTGAGATTGTCGGGATTGCAGGCATTTCAGGCAATGGCCAATCTGAATTACTACAGGTGATATCAGGGCTTGTACAACCAGACAGTGGCATTGTCGAACTGAACGGCAAAGATGTAACTGGAGAGTCTGTACGTGCAATTCGTGAACAAGGAATGGCACATATTCCAGAAGATCGCTATATGTGGGGAGCTTCGCGTGAAGCCACTGTGCTAGATAATGGACTGATGGGGCATCAACACCAATACAAAAAAGGTGGTCTGATCCAGCGTCACAAACTTCGTAAAGTTGTAGATGGATGGGTACAGCGCTTTTCAATCAAAACAGGATCACTGGATACGCAAGCACAATTCCTATCCGGTGGTAATTTACAGAAATTAATTGCAGCTCGTGAATTTGCTCAAAATAAACCATTTCTGATTGCAGCCGAGCCTACACGGGGTGTCGATGTAGGGGCTATGGAGACGATTCATGGTGAACTGCTAGCTAAATGTAAAGCAGGAGATGGCATTTTGCTAGTCTCTTCCGAGTTAACAGAAATTCTTACATTATCCGATCGGATTCTGGTCATGTATGAAGGTGCCATTGCAGGAGAATTATCTGCGGCAGAAGCGACCGAAGAACAGATTAGTCTATTGATGGCAGGAGGGAAGCGCAAACTATGACCAGACTGAAACGAAATCTTTTGGCGCTTCTACAACCGATTATAGCGGTAATCATTGGATTGCTAGCAGGCGCAATTGCAATTATATTGTTAGGCGATTCTGTTATTGATACGTACCGCGAAATGTGGAATGGTGCTTTCGGAAGCTTTTACTTTTTAACCAATACATTAACACGGGCTACGCCGATTATTTTGACAGGACTAGGTGTCGCTCTGGCTTTCCGCGCGGGATTCTTTAATATGGGTTCAACCGGGCAGATGGTATTAGGAGGACTTGCGGCGGCAATTACCGCTCTATATTTACCGGGACCGGGTTGGATGGTATTGATCGTGTCTCTAGTCGTAGGAATGGCGATTGGTGGTCTATGGTCGTTATTCGCAGGGTATATGGATGCCAAGTTCGGTATTAACCTTTTAATATCGACATTATTACTGAACTATATCGCTTCGTTATTTGCAGGCTATATGGTTGCTTTTCCGTTAAAAGATCAAAGTGGTTCAGCCGCTATGGCACAGACACCTATGATTGATAAAAGTATCTGGTTACCCAAACTATTTTCCGGTATGAGTCTACATGCTGGTTTTATTTTAGCGATTGTTGCGGCAATTGCTTTGTACATTTTTATTCAAAAAAGTGTATCTGGTTATGAGATTCGGATGCTGGGGAACAATCCTTTTTTCGCGGCTTATGGTGGTGTGAAAAGAGGTCGGATGATGGTGGTAGCGATGTTAACAAGCGGTGCACTCGCCGGGCTTGCAGGTGCTGGCGAAGTATTGGGTACACAGCATCGTTATTTGGACGGTGCACTTGCTTCCGCAGATTATGGATGGAGCGGTATTATGGCGACATTGCTAGCCTCGTCTAATCCGTTAGGAACAGCTGTAGCAGGAATATTACTAGCCGCCTTACAAACAGGTGCGATGGGTGTAGAACGTAACACGAATGTACCGCTAGAGGTGGCTAGTGTGATTCAAGCGGTGTTGACACTATTTGTATCGGCACGATTTGGCTATGCGTTCCTCAAACGCAGAAAGGAGAAGAAATAATGGATCAGTTATTCGATGTGTCTTTATTTAATTCCATGTTGCGTATTGTGACGCCTATTCTTCTCGCCGCTCTAGGTGGAGCGATCTGTGCCCGGGTTGGACTGTTTAACGTAGGGTTAGAAGGTCTGGTATTGATTGGAGCCTTTTCTGCTATTTTAGGAAATCACTTGCTTGGCAATGTATGGTTGGCGATTATTTTTGCTATTTTATGTGTGATGTTATTCTCGCTGATCTTTGCATATATTAGTATTAATTTGAGGGCAAATGTGATTGTTGTCGGGATCTCGATGAACTTTTTAGCGGCAGGATTAACGACCTTTTGTCTGCGAGCGATCTTCGATGTAAAAGGCGCTTATTATGATAAAAATATGATGGGCTTACCCAAATGGGATATTCCTGTTATCAAAGATATTCCGGTATTAGGCGGAATCGTATCCGGTCATTCACCACTTGTTTATTTAGCTTTTTTTGCAGCGATTCTGATGCAAATCTATCTATTCAAAACAGTCAGTGGATTCCGCTTACGTGCCGCAGGTGAAAATCCTATAGCTGCTCAAAGTCTGGGTATTCCTGTGCGTCGTATTCAATATGGAGCAGTATTGATGTCAGGAGTATTATGTGGTCTGGCAGGAGCACAATTATCGCTAGGACAGGTCACGATGTTCACCGAAGGAATGACCGCAGGTCGTGGATTTATCGCTTTAGTTGCTACGATGTTAGGGCAATCCAATCCGATTGGTGTGGTCGCTTCTAGCTTGCTATTTGGCTTTATGGATGCCTTTAGTATTCGTCTGCAAGGCTTTGCGTTACCTGCTCAATTTACACAGATGTTACCGTATATTGTGACACTGGTGGCGATGTTCTTTTTCAAAGATCGCAGTTATCTTAAAGATGCTCAACGTGCTAACGGAAGCTCGCGTTAATAGTAAGACTGAAATATGTATTTAAGATTGAAGTATGTATTAATACAGCCAAAGAAATGCTATAGAGAGAACGTAATCTGATCAAAAGGAGGGTATCCAGTGAAAAATAAAGCGGAACGCATCAAAAATGCCAAAGTACCATTATCTAAAAATCTAGGAGTCGATCAGGCAGATCGTTTACCACCAGGACAATTTTTAACCGAAACGTTTCCGATATTGCATGAAGGCGATGTACCTGATGTAGACACAGATACATGGCAGTTGAAGATTTTCGGTGAGGTTGAGCAAGAACAGACATTTTCATATACAGATTTGCTGAATTTGCCTAAAGTACAGATGACTAGCGATATCCATTGTGTGACGCGCTGGTCAAAATTTGATACGCTGTGGGAAGGTGTACGCTTTCGTGATCTGCTAGACGTATTGCAGGTGAAGCCAGAAGCACAATATGTGATGGTACATGGTGGTAATGATTACGAGACCAATGTTCCACTGGCGGACCTATTGTCTGACAATGTATTGCTAGCGTATCATTATGATCATAAGCCACTGACACCCAAGCATGGATATCCTGTGCGTCTGGTGGTACCACATCTGTACTTTTGGAAAAGTGCGAAGTGGATTACAGGGCTTGAATTTATGAAAGAAGACCGCCCCGGATTCTGGGAACAAAATGGTTTTCATAATGAAGCCGATCCCTTTGCAGAACAACGTTTCTCTGGTGAAGCTTTGCCGATACCGGAAGATGAATGGACAAAAAAGGAGTTTGATTAATTCAATGTTAATGCCTATTTTGCAAATCAATAGTGAAGATGTACCTGAATACGCGATTGTCTGCGGTGATCCTAAGCGTGCGGCTCATATCGCTTCATTGTTAGACAATACAAGGGAATTAGCATTTAGCCGTGAATATCGTAGCTTTGTCGGTACACGAGATGGCATTGAATTGGCTGTTGTTAGTCATGGCGTAGGTTCTCCTGGAGCAGCCGTTTGTTTTGAGGAATTGATTCGTGCAGGGGTCAAAACGATTATTCGTGTTGGTACAGCAGGTTCGTATTCTGCCGATCATCCAGCAGGTAGCTTAATCGTCAGTACAGCAGCCGTACGTACTGATGGATTAACTCGCCAACTGGTTCCCGAAGCATTCCCTGCGGTTGCCGATAGTGAAGTAACCGAAGCATTATATCAAGCAGCACGCCAAAGTGAAGGTATTGTGCAAAAAGGAATCACTGTTACATTGGATGTCTTTTTCAACGGGGTAGAAGAATTCCCGCACAAAAAGTATAAACAAGCCGGTGCTTTAGCTGTAGAAATGGAAATCTCTGCATTGTATATTATCGCTTCGCTTCGCGGTATTCGTGCAGGAGCAATTGTAGCTTTGGATGGTTATGCTGATGCTGATCTAGCAGAAGAATACGATCCTAATACAGATACTGTAGCGAACGCAGTCAAACGTGAGATCGAAGCGGCAATTCAAGCAACAGTACAACTTGCAAAACGTGGATAAATAAGTAATTTTACTTCCTCCAAATAATTCATAGTAATATATTTATATTTTTGTGTTGTAAATATGAGTCGAAAAATTATATTTATAAAAAATCCCCCTTCTTTTTATGAAAGAAGGGGGATTTTTTTATTATTTTATTATCTGGTTTCTTGTATCTCTTGAGTCATATTATCAGCAAATCGAATTATTTCGTCCCTTTCTTTTCCTTCAACTGTATTAGTTATTTCTTTTAAGATATTAATTGCAGTTTTTACATTTTTATTTGAAGATTTCCCAGTATAAATAAAAGTGATAAGATCACAATCTTCCTGATGTCCTCCAAATAATTCATAGTTATTGATTTTTTTTATTTTCTCAAAATTATATATCCATTCTTTAGCAATACTTGGAGCATTAGTACTTCCTTTTTCTGTATAATCAAAAGAAAAAGTTTTGATGATTTTTGTTCTATTATTAGAATGATATAAATAATCTAATTCTATTTCTTGTGGACCAATATCAATTTTAATATTTCTTTGTAATTCATTAAGTACATTATTATTTACTAGAATTCTATTCATTAAGCTTTTAACTTCATCATCAGTTATTCTTGACTTCTTTTTATTGTCAAAATAAACATATGTTTTAAACAAATCATTTAAATCTTCTTCAATATTAAGAGTGAAAAAAGAATTTGTAGGAGAAAATTGTATTTGATTAGCATAATAAAAGGTTTTTTTCTCTAGAAAATTTATATCAGCTAGTTCATTTTCAGAAGGTCCTGAGATTGTACTTTTTGTAAAACTTTCTTTTATCCCATCTAAAACAATTTTTAAAAATTTAATATCTACTTCATCATCAAAAGCATGAACCCTTTTAAAGTTTTTAGTTAATTTAAATTCAGTATGTTTAAGTTCTGGAGAATGAAAAACTATTCCAATATTTATAAATTCTTCTCTTATTTCATCAGGAACATATCTTATGACAGAATATTTAAATAGGTGAGACATCTCAGAGTCCTCCTTTCCAACTAGGCAGATTGTTTTTTAATAAAGGTAAAGTTTCCTCAATACGTTCTTTTCGATCACAAAGATAATTATTTAATGATAATTTGTCATCAGGACTGAGCAACCATTCGTTAGGAACACTATTAATGATATTCCAAATTTGATCAGTTGTCATTGTTTTTAATTTCTCTAAAATAGAATTAAATGGATTATAACCTTTGACATATGGGACAAGTTTACGGTAAACATGTCCATTGAGATTCAATAATGTAAAAGGTTCACCAATTCTTTGATTTAGCTGACTTGCTTCCCAAATAGTTCCAAGATCAAAAGCATGAGTATGATCTAATATGATTATTTTCTTTTGTTGAGGATCAAACAAAAGGTTTCCACCGTTATTATCTCTATCGCTATTGCATATAAATAAATCAAAGATAAGTAATTCAGCAATAATTTCGATGTTAATCGCCTCATTCAACATAGAACCAAGTTCTATTGGGTAAGCTTTTTTTAACTTTAAGCATCCAAAATGGACTCCTGGCAGTATATCGCTACCAATGTGTTCTTTCAATTTCTGACCATACATAGAACAAAATTCTTCTGTTAGATGTATTAATACAGGCTTTGGTATTGGCAATTGTAGCAAAAGAGCTAACTCTGAACAAATGTATTCGTTAACAATAGCTTTAATACCTTGAGGATTTTCTTTAAATTTAACAGCATAGGTTTGACCATCTTCACAGTTAATATAATATGGCAATGTAGAACCATTTTTTATAGGATTCATAATTCTATTGGCTTTTAATGTATCCATTTAAATCCTCCAAAATTTATGTATAAACATAAATATAATAATGACAAATTTAATTACAGTAAGGTTATCAAATATGCTAAAAATTAATAGTGTTATTTATAATATACAATATGATGATCGAAATAAAAACTGAACATACTATAGTATATTTCATACAAAATTAATCTTAGTACAAAAACAAATAAAAACCTGCCCTCAAGCATACAGCCATCCTCCACCTTTTACAATTAAAGCGTTTTCTTAACTCTTGATTTGAGTTATATTAGATCATATCAAGAGTGGTCAGTGACATGATCTGGAGGGAATATAGAAGTATGCGTAAAATGTTGTTGATCTATATGATTTTGATCGGCGCTTTGATTATTTATATTATGCAATATCGATTAGATGAGAAATCTGCGGCTTGGACAGAGCAGGGGTTAAAGGGGAATATTGACGAGAATTATGTAATGGTCACTTTCCAGTCCGGAATGGAATATTGGAAAAGCGGGCTGAAAGGATTCGAAGATGCTGCTGAAGCGCTCAATGTATCGGTTGAATATCGCGGGGCAACGCAATATGATGCGCGTGAGCAAGCGCTTGTGCTAGATCAGATTATTGCTAAAAAGCCCGCTGGTATCGCGATATCTGCGATTGATTCACCAGCATTGGTCAAATCGGTGAATAAAGCAGTAGATGCAGGGATTCCTGTCGTAATGTTCGATGCCGAAGCATCTGGTAGCAAAGCGTATTCTTTTTTAGCAACAGATAATACCAATGCAGGTACAACCGCGGCAGACCAGATGGCTACATTAACCAAGCATCAGGGAAAGATAGCGATTATTACGTTAACCAATCAGCAAAATCATAAAGAACGCACTCAAGGATTTGAACAAGAAATTAAAAATCGTTATCCACAAATGAATATTGTGGCAGTCGAAAATCATGAAGGCGATGCAGTCAAAGCCGAGCAGATCACTACTCGATTATTGCGTCAATATCCTGATCTCAAAGGTATTTTTATTACCGAAGCTACAGGAAGTTATGGAGTAGGGCGAGCAGTAGAACAATCCGGACGTACAGGGGCAAGTAAGCCTGTCATTATTAGCTTTGATACTAATAAAGAAACATTGGATATGATCAAGTCCGGTACGATCAACGCAACGATTGCGCAAGGAACATGGAATATGGGTTATTGGTCGCTCCAATATCTGTTTCATTTGCATCATGGATTAACAGTTCCTGCACGTTCGCTTAGTGGCATTGTATCGCCTGTACCTGTTCGTGTAGATACAGGAATCTCTGTGGTAACTCAAGAAAATGTGGCTGATTATTATGCGAAATAAATGGATACGCCGCTCTTTACAAAAAGATTGGCGTTACTGGCATCCTGAAAATTTACCTTTGCGCCATCAATTGATTGTGTTGTTTTTGATGGTAGGTATTTTGCCTGCAATTTTACTGGGAATTATGGTGAATTGGACATCCAATCAGATTATTGAGCGTCAGGTGACAGCGAATACGATGCAATTAATTAGCAAGGTCAACCAAACGCTAGATACGTATATGGAAAATATGCAAAGTATCACGTATTTAATCAGTTTTGATCGGAATGTTGACCAATTTCTAGCCGGTCAATCGTTAAACAAAAATGATGCTTCCGATACATCAACGTATCAGATTCGGCAGTTTTTGCAAGGATTTACAACCGTTTATTCCGAGATTGCCGGAATCTTAATCGTTAATACCAAAGGCGATTATATCAGTAATGAACTGTATGCAAGGTACAATCAAAGTCTGACTAAAGAATATTGGTATCAACAGGCGATCAAGCAAAAAGGAATCTTTACGATTATCGGTCATCCATCCGGTCGCAATATTACAAGTCATGCGAATTATGGAGAAGATGAGGTTGTAACGGTCGTGCGTTCGATCAATGATCCGACCACAGGTGAAGTCAAAGGTGTGATTTTGATCGATCTCAAGTTACGTGTTATTGCTCAAGCAGCCAAAGATGTGACACTGGGCAAAACAGGGTATCTGATGGTAACAGATCCTACGGGGCATGTTATTTACGCACCGTCCGATACCTTTATGCAAAGTATTCCTGCCAAATTAACCGCTTCGCTTCGGCAATCGGAGAATGTATTTACCGAAGAGATTCAAGGGCAACAATTACAATTTATTTATCGGACATCGTCATATACAGGCTGGAAAACAGTCGGCGTTTTCCAATTTAGTGAATCAGTAGCTGAAGCGCGCACGATTCGCTTTTATATCGTTATTTTTCTATTCTGTGTCTGTTTTACAGGGCTTACCGCTTCATATGGATTAGCCAATTCGATCTCTAGACCGATCTACCGACTATCTTCGTTGATGCAAAAAGCAGAATCAGGCGATATGACTTCTCGTTATATTAGCAATAGACGGGATGAAGTAGGGATGTTGGGACGTAGCTTTAATCGAATGATGAATGAGATTCGTAATCTAATCTCACTAAATCAGCAAAAAGAACAGCAAAAGCGAGAAGCTGAATTACGCAGTCTACAAGCCCATATTCGTCCCCATTTTCTATACAATACGCTGGATACAATTCATTGGATGGCGCAGAAAAAAGGGGCAGACGATGTGTCCAGTATGGTGGATGCATTATCCAAACTGTTCCGTATTGGGCTAAGCCGTGGCAGTGATATGATCACACTGGCTGAAGAAGAACAGCATATTGTCAGTTATTTGCAAATTCAGAAAACACGTTATCGCGATCGGCTACAATACGATATTCAGATCGATGAGGCAATCCGCAATGTATATGTGATGAAATTACTACTACAACCGATTGTAGAAAATGCCATCTATCATGGAATCAAAGCAAGGCGGGGCCCCGGCAATATCTATATTGCAGCACAACAACAAGACGACAAATTAGTGTATACCATTAGCGATGATGGTGCAGGATTTAGTGAAGAGCGATTGATTCAAATCCAATACCAACTCGCCGAACCGCTCGATTGGATCGGACAACAAGGTCCTGAACCAACAGGAAGCTATGGTCTGCTAAATATTCAAGCCCGTATCCACCTAGCCTACGGCACAAGCTACGGTGTAAGTATTCACCCACGCCCAGAAGGCGGAACAACCATCCAGGTCACCCAACCATTGTTATGGAATATGCCTAGCGCTTGGCACCATAAGCGCGACCCAAACGAATGAAAAAATGATTTTTGCAAAGCAAAATATCTTACATTAAGCGCTTGGCACCATAAGCGCGACCCAAACGAATGAAAAAATGATTTTTGCAAAGCAAAATATCTTACATTAAGCGCTTGGCACCATAAGCGCGACCCAAACGAATGAAACCATGATTTTTGCGAAGCAAAATATCTTACATCAAGCGCTTGGCACCACAAGCGCGACTCAGTGTAGTAAAAAAGTGATTTTTGCAAAACCAGATCGTAAAGGAGACGAATATCAATGAGTGCGGTATATAACGTATTAATCGCTGATGATGAGCCGATTATTCGCGAAGGAATTCGAGATTGCGTCGACTGGGATAGTCTGGGGATGATCGTTACCGCAGAAGCAGAAGATGGAGAAGAAGCTTTAGAGATTGCATTGGAACAACAGATCGATATTTTGTTGGTCGATATGAATATGCCTTTTTTGGACGGTATTTCTTTAATGAAACGATTACGTACCGAGCGACCGCACTGTCGATTTGTCATTATTACCGGACATGATGAATTCAAATATGCTCAAGAAGCTATTCGATTAGGGGTCAAAGATTATATTCTCAAGCCTGTCGATCCGCTCCATCTGTATGATGTACTGCACCATATTCGCACCGAAATGAATGGAACACTACATCAAGAACAGTATTTAAAGTTAGCAACCGATCAGATTCAGAAAAATACATCTTTACTACAAGAACAATTTTGTCTAGATTGGTTAAGCGGTAGACTCCATCATGAGGAGATCAAGCAACAATTAGAGTTTTTGCACTTACCTGTGTGCTTGCCATCTACATTAGCATTAATCCGCTGGTCGGGTCATGCGGAAGGACGACCGATGCTCAAAGAACAAGATAAGCAATTGATGTTGTTCGCTATAGGTAATATTGCCGCCGAGCTTTTACAGCCAGCACCACTTGTGATTTGTAGAGAATCATCAGGGTTGTTAGTCATTTGTACATGGTGTCCGCCCGATCATTCTACTGCGTCTGCTATGTATGATAATGAGCAACAAGCAGATAAAATGATGAGTGCGGTCAAAGACTGTATAGGTCTACATGTGCAAGTGCATTTGCAATCGGTGAATAGTATAGATGAAGAGATCAACAATACAGATATGCCTAATGACCCTTTGCTATCTTTAGAACAAGACGTAGATTACAGCCAAGTCATGACTACTGCTTATCGACATGCCAAATTACAATTAGACGGGCAATCCCGACTATCTCCACTGGTAAGACGGGCGCGTGATTATATCCAGAACCATTACCATAATCCAGAATTAACATTGGAAAAGCTGGCAGATGTGTTACAAGTCTCTCCAACCTATCTGAGTCGCTTAATGAAACGAGAGCTAGGGCATTCTTTTATCCATGTATTAGTACAGGTTCGGATTCAAAAAGCAGTGCATCTACTGAAAGAAACCGAGCTATCGATTCTTGAGATTGCGCTACAAGTGGGCTATGATTCACAGCATTATTTTAGTACAGCTTTTAAAAAAATGATCGGTGTATCACCCAATCAATATCGTCGAGATACGGTAGAGCAATCGTAAGCAAAACGCTAAAAAACAATGTTCACCACTATTCACAATAGATGTACTTTTTAGACAACAAATACAATTCCACAAGCAAAAAGACCTTAACGAGAGCGATAAGGTCTTTTTGCGTATTTTTTGAGTATTATTATTGATTAATCATCTACTTATTCTTATTTTTCGGTTACTAACTGGATAACAACTCCATAAGGATCTTCTACAATCGCATATGCTTTGGAAAATAAATTAGGTGCAAGTGGAACGATAATACGTGTCTGAGTATGTTCTAAAAGCAGATTGTACAATGTAGTAATCTCTGCTTGCGATGAGGTGATACACAACGAGAAATTAGTCCCTTTGACCAAATCGGGAGCATCACTCATCAATTCATCAGCGATCATTAATTCACTATTGCCAATAGTTAACACAGAATGAGCGATCCAATCTTTTTCACTTGTTGGATACGTATAGGTGGGATCTAATTTCTCTGTAATCTCTTGATTAGTAATACAGAACACAAGTTGAGCTTGAAGATGAGTCTGGTAAAAAGAGATGGCTTCTTTGGCTTGACCATGTAGAGATAAAAAAGTACTGACGGTTAAATTAGACATAGTAATCACTCCTTTGATTGAATACTTTTATTGTATGGTAGAATAGTGTCAAATCATGACACTATTAAAAAATCAAAATAAAGGAGCATTATATGAACAAAAATGAACGTCTGATTCAGCAGATGATCTATATCAATACCAAAAAGCATTTTAATCTTAGCGATCTGATCGAAACATTTAATATTTCTAGAAGTACGGCTTTACGGGATATCGCTTCGTTAGAACAATTAGGGGTTCCGCTGTATTCAGAAAAAGGCAGTCATGGCGGTTATCGTGTACTAACGAACTCCTTATTACCACCGATTTATTTTAATACCAATGAATTACACTCCATTTTCTTTTCGCTACAATTGTTAAAAGGATTAGTAAAAACTCCTTTTCAACAGAACTATCAAGAGATCAAAACTAAATTATTAGCTACATTACCGGATAAGCACAAACAACAAATGGCGCAAGCAGAACAATGGATTCAGTGGATTGGTGTAGAACAGCAACAAGAAGTGCCATGGATTGTAGAACTATTTGCTGCAATTGTTGGCAGACAGGTCATCGAAATTCAATACAATCGGTATCAGCAGGACAAACGGATTATTCAACCGCTACGCTTATCGATATGGGATGGATACTGGTATTGTTTGAGTTGGGATCGCAACAAAAATGAATTTCGGAATTTTCGTTGTGATTATATAGAGGAGTTACATATCACGGATCAGCAAGGCACCGAGTGGACAGCAGAGCAGATTCATACGTTAGCCAACCAACAATTTGATATACAACGTCCACTATCTTTCCAAGTCAAAGTAGATCTAAAAGGTATCGAACACTTTTATAAAAAAAGATATTCCAATATGTCTTTGCAACAGGTGGACACAGGAAATGATAGCGAAAATAAAGAGCATTATATTGTAGGAACCTTTGGCGAACATGAAATTTCTTTTCTAGTAGAGTACTTTTTGGGATTTGGTCAGCATATTGAAATTGTATCGCCACCACTTTTGCGTACCGAATATCAGCAATATGTCAAAAAGATATTAGCTCAGTATGAGTAATCCTTTATTAGAGGTCGTCTATTCAGTTGCCTAAAATTTTAAAGAGTACAAATCAATAGCGATTCACTGATCACATTTCCGTGTAATAATGCTCACAAGATCATAATGCGTACCGCAAAGGGCGCTCAAAGGAGATTACGGACAATGGACGAAAATCGTAACGTAGATGTGGACAAAAAAGAGGTACGTGTAGAACGTAAATCAGATTCAAGTATGGTCGCTTCTACTTTTATTAAATATGCTGCTTATATTATTATTTTGGCAATTGTGTTATGGTTCTTAGTGAAGTATATTTTCCCTATGTTCTCATAAACATATGCGATCGGATTCGTAATTAACATTATACGGTATATAAAACGGAGGAGCCTGTCACCAAGGCTCCTTTTTGCTGTTTTTTGGGTTATTTTGAGCTAATTTGACCTGAAATGATGAAATTACGGGCAGAAGGTACTGTTTTTGGGTACTATAAAGGTAAAGGTCTTTTTGTATACATTCATTAGAAGAAGAATACAGGAAGTAATAGATAAAGAAATTGGGGGTGTCAACAAGAGTGTATGTATTGCATGCTGCTATTATTATTCCATTTTTATTTGCAATCTTCGTGCCTCTGATCCGTAAAGGATTGCCGCGTGTACATACAGGTTGGATCGTTTTAGCTATTCCGACCTTATTATTTGCAAATTTTCTACGTTATTTACCTACGATTCAGTCAGATACCAGTGAAACGATTAGTGTACCCTGGGTTCCTTCGTTAGGAATTAACTTTACCGTATATTTAGACGGTTTAAGTCTATTATTTGCTCTATTGATTACAGGTATAGGCGCTTTAGTCGTTTTATATTCTATTTTTTATCTTGATCCTGCCAAAGAAGCGATTCATCGATTTTATTTATATCTAATGATCTTTATGGGCGCTATGCTCGGGATTGTGCTTTCAGATAATATGATCGTGTTGTATACATTCTGGGAATTGACCAGTATTTCTTCGTTCTTACTGATTGCTTTTTGGTATGAACGTGATCGTTCGCGTTATGGAGCACTCAAGTCGATGCTAATTACTGTACTTGGTGGCTTTGCGATGTTAGCTGGTTTTATATTACTACATAATATGACCGGCACCTTTAGTATTCGTGAGACGATCGCTGTATTAACAGATATTCAAGGACAATCTTTATTTTTACCAGCAATGATACTGATTTTATTGGGCGCTTTTACCAAATCTGCTCAATTTCCTTTCCATATCTGGTTGCCTGATGCGATGGAAGCACCCACTCCAGTCAGTGCGTATCTGCATTCAGCTACGATGGTCAAAGCAGGAATCTATCTAGTAGCACGCTTTAGTCCAATTTTCGCTGTTCAAGCAGAATGGTTCTGGATCGTATCGACAGTAGGTATTGTCACGATGTGTTATGGATCGATATTAGCTGTCAAACAAACGGATCTCAAAGCATTGCTAGCTTATTCAACAATCTCGCAATTGGGGCTTATTATGTCTTTGTTCGGTGCAGGATCTGCTGCTGTGTATTATGGATATGGCAATGAGTCACTTCTATATACAACAGCGACGATGGCTGCTATTTTCCATCTGATTAATCATGCGACATTCAAAGGTGCTTTATTTATGGTAGCCGGCATTGTCGATCATGAAACAGGCACACGTGATCTGCGTCGTCTGGGTGGATTAATGAATGTGATGCCGATTACATTTACGGTAGCAGGTGTAAGTGCATTTGCAATGGCGGGTATTCCGCCTTTTAACGGCTTTTTGAGTAAAGAGTTATTTCTAGAAGCGATGGTAGAACTAAGCCATATGGACATATATCACTTAGAGACATGGGGCATCTTATTCCCTATTCTTGCTTTTGTGGGCAGTGTATTTACATTTGTCTACAGTATGATTCTGGTGTTCAAAACATTCAGAGGACCACTTCAACCGGACAAATTAGGTGGTACTCCGCATGAAGCGCCGATTGGCATGTTGATCTCACCGGTTATTTTGGGATTATGTGTAGTAGGGTTAGGATTTTTCCCGAATCTGTTATCTTATAGCATAATCGAACCTACTATGAGAGCAGTATTACCAAGTCTGGTAGCATCGGGCGAACATTTTGAAGTGCATATTTCATTCTGGCACGGTATTACACCTGCTTTGTTAATGACAATAGGCATTATTGTGTTAGGAACGCTGATGTATCTGTTATTAGCACGCTGGAAAGGGATTTATAGCAAATATCCTCAAACGTTAACATGGAATCATCTGTATGACAGCACCCTGAAATGGGGTGAAAAAGGATCTAAAGCACTAACCAATCAATATATGAGCGGTTCTGTGCATAACTATTTAATTTATATTTTTATATTTATGATTGTTTTGATGGTCACTGTATTCTGGCGAGCAGACGGAATGTCGTTACTTACAGCAGGAGCGGCACCGATTAGCATCTATGAAATTGTGTTGTTAATTGGTCTGGTGGTCACTGCTATCGCTGTTCCATTTGCAGGTAAACGTCTTACAGCGATTATTATGACCGGAGCTGTCGGTTATCTGGTCACTTTGTTTTTTGTTCTATTTCGTGCACCGGATTTGGCATTGACTCAGATGATTGTGGAGACTGTGTCTGTATCTTTATTTTTACTTTGCTTTTATCATATGCCTGAATTACGGCGTGAAATTGTATCAAAACGGTATCGTATTATCAATATTATTGTGTCTGTAGGGGTCGGTATAGTGATGACCTTTATCGCGTTAGCGGCCAGCGGTAGTAGCACATTCGATTCGATCGCTACCTTTTTTGTAGAAGGTAGTCATGATCTGGGTGGTGGCGATAATATCGTCAATGTTATTCTGGTAGATTTCCGTGGATTTGATACGATGCTTGAAATTACAGTACTGGCTATTGCTTCGTTAGGTATCTATTCTTTGATTCAGCTTCAGGTCAAAGGAAATGATACCGGCGCTCGTATTCATTATTTGCGCAATAAAGATGTACAGACGCATCGTGTTGATGTCGGTCGTACTCGTCGCGAGACGGTAACTGTGCAACGCAATATGACACAGTTCAAAAGTAACGATGTAATTTTGGAAACGAGCACAAAAGTGATTGTATTTATTATTTTAACATTTGCACTGTATTTATTCTTTGCCGGTCATAACAATCCAGGTGGTGGATTTGTCGGTGGATTGATGACAGCTTCAGCGTTGATTTTACTGGCTTTAGCGTTTAATGCAGAAACGGTAAGACGGATATTGCCTATCGATTATCGTACAGTGACCGCAGTCGGATTAAGTATTGCGTATGCGACAGGTATCGGTTCATTTTTCTTTGATGCTCCATTTTTAAGTCAGTCTTTTGGTTATTTTGAATTGCCTTTATTGGGTAAAACGGAACTCGCTACAGCGACGCTATTTGATCTAGGAGTGTTTCTAACAGTGCTTGGTGTGACGATGACAATTATTTTACAGATTGGGGAGGATCGCTGATATGGAAGTATGGATGTCCATTGCTGTTGGGATATTATTTGCAGTCGCGGTATACCTGATCTTGTCGCGCAGTCTGCTACGCATTATTTTAGGAACTTCGATTTTGACACATGGTGTGCATTTATTATTGCTTACGATGTCGAGACTTAAGTCAGGCGCACCACCATTATTAGGGGAAGAATCAGGGTCTTATGTAGATCCTTTACCACAAGCTTTGATTTTGACATCGATCGTTATTAATTTTGGTGTAACTGCATTTTTCTTTGTCCTCGCTTATCGTTCGTATCTTAAGCTGAAGACCGATGATATGGAGGAGGTGAAGATGGAAAGTGACGAATAATTTATTAATTATGCCACTATTGATTCCTTTGATAGCCGCAGTCCTTCAAATATTCGGGATGCGTCATGTGCCGATCCAGCGCTGGCTAGGTGGGATTGCTGTTATTGCTAATGTGGGTGTAGCGGTATGGATTGTGATCAGTGTACGAATGGAAGGTATTCAGACGCTTGCGATGGGTGGCTGGGCGGCTCCTTACGGGATTGTATTTGTAGCAGATATGTTTGCCGCTTTACTAGTATTGACTACATCGATACTGGGTGCTGTATGTTTATTTTACGCCTTCGCCAGTATCGGAGAAGAACGTGAAAAGCATCACTTTTATCCATTTTTTCAATTTTTGCTAGTGGGAGTATACGGTTCATTTCTAACAGGTGATTTATTTAACTTATTTGTTTGTTTTGAAGTGATGTTGGTATCTTCGTATGCGTTGATTGTATTGGGTGGAACGAAGCGTCAATTGCAAGTGACGTTAAAATACATTTTGATCAATATTGTATCTTCTTCTCTGTTTGTAGCATCGATGGCTTATCTGTATGCGGCTGTAGGTACGTTAAATATGGCTCATTTATCACAGCGTGTATCTGAAGCCGGACAAGATGGGATTCTAGGTGTAATTGCATTTTTATTTTTAATCGTATTCGGGTTAAAAGCAGGATTATTCTTATTCTTCTGGTTACCGGGTTCATATGCTGCTCCACCTTCTGTGATTACAGCAATTTTTGCAGGTCTGCTTACCAAAGTAGGGCTATACGCTATTATTCGCACATTTACATTGATTTTTTATCATGATACTGGATTTTTATATACATTGATCGGTTGGATGGGAATTGCTTCGATGGTGCTTGGTGTGATTGGAGCGGTTGCATATCGAGATGTGAATAAAATTCTGGTCTACAATATTGTCGCAGGCGTAGGATTGATCGCTTTTGGATTGGCTACTGCAAATAGTGCAGGTATCGAAGGCGCTATCTTTTATATGCTTCACGATATGATTGTCAAAGCACTATTGTTCTTATTAGCAGGTATTATGATAGCCGCATTAGGAACGACAGAGTTAAAACATATGAGCGGACTGATTAAGCGTTATCCGTTTACAGGGTGGATGTTCTTTATTACAGGGCTTGCACTGGCAGGAGTACCACCGCTGAGCGGATTTGTCGGAAAATTATTGATTGTTCAAGGCGGTATGGAACGCGGTTGGTATACGATGACGATTATTAGTCTGCTAGCCAGTCTATTGATGTTATATTCAGTGATGCGTATCTTTATGTTAGCCTTCTGGGGCAAAGATCGCCCGCTTATTGATGATCGAGCAGCATTTCAAGATAGCCCTGAAGTGAAGCGAGAAGTGTATCATGAATGGTCGCCTTTCCGTCCTCGCCGATTGATTGGAGCATCTTCTGTATTATTTGCGTTTGTGATTCTGATCGGACTGGGTGCAGGTTGGATCGAGACATTTGTTGCACAAGCGACAGATGTACTGATTGATCCGACATTGTATATCCAAGCCGTATTGAAGGAGTAGGTGAAGCTATGGCTTTTCAAATTATTCTTAATCTGTTGATAGCTTTGATCTGGATGTCCTTGCATACGACTTGGGATACACTCAACTTTGTGATTGGTTATCTGATCGGGTTATTGCTAATTTATATTATGCGTCGCTTTTTCCCAAGAGAATTTTATGGGATCAAAATATGGGCGGTTATTAAGTTATTGGTATTATTTATCAAAGAATTGATTGTATCGAGTGCTGTTGTGCTCAAACATATTATCAGTCCACGCCTCAAGTTCAAACCAGGAATTTTGACGTATCAGACTGAACTCACTTCAGATTGGGAACTGACCTTATTGTCTACACTGGTTACGTTAACGCCGGGTACGATTCTGATTGAGATTTCGCGTGATCAGCATCTGGTATATATTCACGCTATGGATATTCAAGATGCTGAAGAATTGTCTGCGCATATTCGTGGAACTTTTGAACAAGCAATCAAGGAGGTGACCCGATAATGTTACAAGTCTCTTTATTGATTGCTTTGATTTTGTTATCGCTGGCTGTGATGGGTTGTATGTTCCGGGTATTAAAAGGCCCTTCTATGGCAGACCGAATTACAGCATTAGATACGATCGGTGTCAATCTGATTGCGATTATTGCTGTATTATCGATGATGTTAGATACACAAGCGTATTTAGAAGTTATGCTGTTAGTAGGAATTTTAGCATTTCTAGGAACGGTTGCTTTTGCCAAGTATATCGAAAGAGGGGTGGTCATCGAACATGAAGACGAAGACCGAGATGATCGAGATGATCCAGTGGATCGGTGAACCCGTAATATCGATTCTGGTGTTGCTTGGAGCGCTATTAAGCGTACTGAGTGCATTCGGTATTATTCGCTTCCCTGATGTGTACTTGCGCTCTCATGCTGCTACCAAAAGTGCAACGTTAGGTGTGTTATGTGTATTATCCAGTGCCTTTTTGTTTTTTTGGGTATATGATCATTATCCAAGTGCACGTATTTTACTGGGAATCTTATTTGTATTTATTACTGCTCCGGTAGCCGGACATTTGAATGCAAGAGCAGCGTATCGGACAGGTGTCCCTTTATGGAAGCTGGAAAAAGATGAATTAAAACCAGCATTGAAAGAAAAAGGAATAGACCGCGAAAAAGCGAAAAAAGAACCGCTAAATTAAGTATAGAATATGTCATTAAGATGATCGCACTATACTTCAACTAACCAGACAACACAGCTCAAGATAATATCTCAATCGCAAAAGCCCACACCTTCTATACTATTGTAGAGGTGTGGGCTTTTGCGATTATTGCTAATAGTTGTATAGATAACAAGCAAAACAGTTACAGCTGTTCAATACCTCGTTGTGCAAATACGTCTTTAGCTATATTCATTGCATTTAATACCCGTGGAAATCCAATATAAGGGGAGCAATGAATAATCGTTTCTACAATTTCGGTAGGTGTAATCCCTACATTTAGACTAGCGTTCAGATGAACAGTTAACTGCGCAGCACAATCACCTTGAGTAATCAGTGAAGAAATAGTGATCAGTTCGCGTTGTTGCAACGTAAGAGTATCTCGAGAATAAATATCACCAAAAGCAAATTCAATAATGTATTTGCCAAGATCAGGTGCGATCGAAGCCAAAGAATCGATCACTCGTTGCCCTGCTTCGCCATCCACTTCCACCAGCTTGTTCCAACCTTGAGTATAACGATCATTAGACATATAGACAGCTCCTTTATATTCATGATTATGAAGTACAAGAGCAATCGTAAACGTTAGAGCGCGCTCTAATGCAAATCTTTTTTTGGAGATCGTAGTATAATAGAGATATGGACAAATTATATTCGATTCAACAAATTACCGAAATTACAGGATTATCTGCACATACACTACGCTATTATGAAAAGATTCATCTGATACACGATATTCAAAGAGATCCTAAAGGTTATCGACAATATACAGACACAGATATATTATGGTTAGATTTCTTAGTGCGTTTGAGAGAAACAGGAATGTCGATACAAGACATGAAAGCATTTGCTGATCTGCGCAGTCAAGGAGATCATACCGTGGCATTACGAAAACAATTATTACAAAGTCACTATCAATTGGTGCAGTCTCAGATCGACCAACAGCAACAGCATTTGAACAAAATTGCTGACAAAGTAAACCATTACACTCAATTAGAAGAACAAGTAGATCTATCAACAATTGGCAAAGATTCTGAATAAGGAGAGGCACCCTATGAATATAAAAGTTGTTCAAAATATATCCGAATTAGTCGGCGATACCCCTGTTGTACGTTTGCATCATTTACCTGATACAGAAGATGCGGCTGTCTATGTGAAGTTAGAATATTTTAACCCAAGTGGTAGTGTCAAAGATCGAGCGGCACTAAACCTGATTGTACGTGCGGAGCAAGAGGGGTTATTGCAAGCAGGTAGTACCATTATCGAACCTACTAGTGGCAACACAGGAATAGGGCTAGCGATGAACGCAGCGGCAAAAGGATACAAAGCGATTATGATTATGCCGGACAATATGTCACGCGAGCGCATCCAGATATTGCAAGCATATGGAGCCGAAGTAGTATTAACACCTGCTGTCGAGAAAATGCCAGGCGCGATTCGCAAAGCAGAACAATTGCTGACTGAAATTCCAAACAGTTATATGCCAAGACAATTTGATAATCCAGCTAATGCAGATGCTCACCGTAATACAACAGCTATTGAAATTTTGGAGCAGATGGAATATCAATTAGATACATTTGTAGCTTCCGCAGGAACAGGAGGTACGATCACAGGCACAGGCGAGACATTAAGACAGCATTTGCCGGATGTCCGTATTCTGGTTGTCGAACCACAAGGATCGCCTGTATTGTCTGGTGGACAGCCAGGGCCACATAAGCTTGTCGGCACGAGCCCGGGATTTGTACCGGCGATTTTGAATACGTCTATTTATGATCAAATTGTACAGGTGTCTGACGAAGATGCTATTCAGACGATGCGTGATCTGGCGAGATATGAAGGGATTCTCGTCGGCCCTTCTTCAGCAGCAACCGTATGGACAGCAATACAAGAAGCGAAGCGTCTCGGTGCAGGTCATAAAGTATTATGTATTGCTCCGGATAATGGAGAGCGGTATTTGAGTATGAATTTATTTTAACGTTAATTTATAGAATCATTTAGCCTACAGTATAAGGATGCTGTAGGTTTTACTTTGACTGGATAGATACAAAAGTGCAGAAAAAAGTAGTATATCCCACCATTAAGCAAAAACACAGAACACAACCAGTATCAAAAAATAATATTTATCTTCTTACATAATAAGATCAGAAAGGAGAAGTGATCATGAACGATTGGATTCAAGAAATGATCGATTGGATTGAAGCCCATCTATTTGAAGATTTTTCATTGCTTCGGTTGAGCGAGAAAATGGGCTATTCTCCGTATTATTGTTCATTCAAATTCCGCCATCACACCGGAGTCAGTATCAAAAGTTATCGTACCTTTCGGAGATTATATATAGCATCGATTTCTCTGGTAGACAGCCAAGAGCGCATACTCGATATTGCGATCGAACATGGTTATTCTTCTCAAGAAGCATTTGCTAGAGCGTTCAAAGATGTATTTGGTGTAACCCCCATGACCTTTCGCAAGCAACAGAAGCCGTGGCAATCGTATTTCAAACTCAATATCGAACAAGGAGAGAATATCACGATGATAGACATTTCTCAAAAATTAGTCATTACCGAATTACAAAATCAATTAACCACTTTTGCCGATCAAGATATTCTTAATGTATTGAACGGGCAAGTGATGTTTGAACAATTCCGCACACAGGAATTAATGGGCAAAAGTGAATATTTACCTTTTAACGAAGCAATGTGTGTCCATGAGTCAACTGCCGATATTTTCAGCCACGCCTTCAACCAAATTCGTGCAGACGGACACCATAGCTCATTAACAGGATATGAACAGATTGTAGTTGAACCATTGACTCCATTATTAACCAAAGACTATCGGTGTATCGTTCTCTGGTTCGGAGAAGATATGTTCTGCCAGATCAATCTGTTGACCATACTCGCTTATCTGGAGCAACAAGGATACAAAGGAATCGTATATTTTAATGCCGTACAGGAGCAGACTTACGATGTACAACAAACGGAGATACCATTAGGCGGATATACGTCAGTGTATCGTGAAGTGTTGTTAGACAAGAGAATGCCAGATGTTCAGTTGATGCCTGTGATGTACCAAGGCATTTCATTGTACCTAGACCTGCACCAAGACGATAATGAACTAACCCGCTACATTTGGAGTCATCCCAAAGAAAGCAAAGAAGAGATCATGCACAATATGCTGAAATTATTCCAACGCTACGGACTTGGCGATCGGCAGTATTTGGAGTTGATTGAGAAGGTAAGGAGATAGGTGTAAATACAGAAGTAGGATAGGCTGACACTGATATCATCAGAGTCAGTCTTTTTTTGAATAGAATATTTATCTATTTATTTAAATATTTTCTTGTGATAATTGTATATAGTATGTTTTCGATATTTTATTTTCGTTAACTATAAAGTATAATTAAATAAAGTAAGGAAAGGAGAGCACTATTATGCAGAAAAATGTGCTAGATCAATTTTCTTCTAGTATTCAATTAGCTTATGATCAAAAAAGTGAAGTCATTTTAGAAAAAGAAACGGATACGATTTTTAAAAATTTGTTTTTTTGTATTCTGACTTTGTTTTCAGATAAAGTATCTAGTATTAAAGTTGATCCCAAACCGTTTATCTTACCTAAAGAATATTTATTTTCAGATAAACACAAAAAGAATTTGAACAAATGGGTTCAACGTTTAAAAGATATAGATGATTTTCATTCAGAACTAGAATTTGGCAAATTAAAAATAGATTTTGAATACTGGTATTACGAATTAGGTGGAGAAAGTATCCAATTTGTCTATCAAGAAGATTATTTATTAACACCACAAGCTGCGGCTGATGCGCTGGGTATATCCAAAGTCACATTAAATAAGTATGTGAAACAAGGCTTAGAATATATAGATAATCAGACACACAAACGGATTCCAAAATATGCAATTGAAATTATGAAAGATCCTATTTATAGCATTCGGATGCAACAGATTGCTCAATCTAAAAAGCTTCGTCAACAAACACCTGAAGATCGCTATCATGAAGTGATACAAGAATTGGCTGATCTACAATTGAAATATGGAACACAGACAGTACAAGAAGCATTTAGTGAGTACAGCGGAGATAATATGGATGACCCTGCTGATTATTATCGGTGGAAAGATTTACAAGAAGAAATGACAGACATTCTTGGTTGGCGTGGAGGGAAAAAAGATCAGTGACTCTATTGCTACCTGCAGACATCGATCAAATTTTAGAAGATTATGGTCATTTGCTAAAAGTATACCCTGCTTTACGTGAGCGTCATTCTATTTTTACTGATTATAAAAGAACTCAGAAACGTCTTGAAGTATTGTTTCCTCTCAAAGAACATCCGGTGCATGGGATTACAGGTTTACATGTGTACGAGAAATATAACGATGCAGGAACGATAGAATTATATTCTTACTCTTGGAAACGAATTATTCCTACTCAGGGCATTCAATTTAGTCATATTTCTTCTTGGGGAAATGATCCTCATCCTCCAGAAACAACACCGCAATATTTACAGGTAACTACAGAACCGCATCATCATCATTACGATCCTGATCAACGAAGTAAGCGAAAAAGTAGTTATATTCGTACATTAGATCGAGTTTTTATGTATATTGCGTATTATATTGAAACAGGTGAAGTATACTATAAAGATGTCTCTAGCTCAGTTGATTCTAAAAGATAAATACTAAAAAACCTTGTACTAATACTACAAGGTTTTTTAGTATTTCAAATCAATTATTAGTAAATAAAATAACTAGAAAAGTACTTTATTTTTCAATAAAAATAAAATGATGAATCGCTTACCAAAATAGAGTTGGTAAATAACGTTATAAGAAATTTTAGAAGATGAGAAATTATATAAGATGTTGAAAAGCAACATATACCTTTCGAAATTATTTAATTAAAATCCTCAATAACTCTACACCATCTTTAAACCCTTGCTCATACATTGTAAATTTCGCCAGCCCTTGCATCAACATCATCTTATCCTCATACTCCAACCCCAACTAAAATGAATTAAGATTTCAATGTCGTAAATCTTTCCCTGTTTACCCCACCCCATGAAATGCAGGTGCATCAAGCGAAGGGGAGAGAATCATTCTGAAAGTCGCCTTGTAAGGATCCCATCCTTACCGCGACTGCAAGAAGATTCGCTCCCTGTAGCGAAGCCCCTCATTTCACCTTCCCCACCAAACTATGTCTGATTTTTATAAAAAAGGTCGGTTTATCAAAAAGACTCCCAATCTTTACCATGTTATTATACATAAAAGAAAGCGTTACCAAAATAAAAGACGTTCACTGAACACCTACTCGAAAGGAGAATAACTGATGAAAAGAGGATCGTTATTAACCTTGATCATCCTCATGATGTTTACCTTATCTGCCTGTAATCTTGCAGAGAGCAGTGCAGGAAGTAAGGAAAAGGGATATATCGGCATCTCGATGCCGACCAAGTCATCGGCACGCTGGGTGGCGGATGGTAGCAACATGGTGAAGCTTTTCCAATCTAAAGGATACAAAACCGATCTGCAATATGCAGAAGATGTAGTCGAGAATCAGATTTCTCAGATTGAAAATATGATCACCAAGCAAGTCGATGTGATCGTTATTGCTTCTGTAGATGGCAATACGTTGACCGATGTCATTAGCAAAGCACATGCACAGGGTATTCAAGTTATCGCGTATGATCGCCTGATTATGAATACAGGATACTTAAGTTACTACGCGACTTTTGATAATTTCAAAGTCGGGGTGCTACAAGCATCGTACATCGAAGACAAGTTAGGACTGAAAAAAGGCAAAGGCCCTTTCAATATCGAGCTTTTTGGCGGTTCACCGGATGATAATAATGCGTACTTCTTTTTCAATGGAGCTATGTCTATCCTGCAACCGTACATCGATTCAGGCAAGTTAGTTGTTCGTAGTAATCAGAAAACGATGGCACAGATTTCAACCTTACGCTGGGATGGCGCATTAGCCCAATCTCGTATGGATAATCTAGTCAGCGCTTATTACGCCGATGCCAATCTGGATGCTGTTCTTTCTCCTTATGATGGTATCAGTATCGGTATTATTTCATCACTAAAAGGTGTAGGTTACGGATCAGCAGAGAAACCATTACCTGTAATCACCGGACAAGATGGTGAATTAGCATCGATCAAATCGATCGTAGCCGGCGAACAAACACAAACGATTTTCAAAGATACACGCCAACTTGCTGAAAAAACAGCAGATATGGTAGACAGCATCTTGCAAGGCAAAAAAGCCGAAGTTAACGATACCAAATCATACAACAATAACATTATGGTCGTGCCAGCATACCTGCTTGACCCGATCTCAGTAGACAAATCCAACGTCCAAAAAATCATCATCGACAGCGGATACTATACCGAAGCAGAAGTGAAAGGGAACTAATTCATATTTTACTTCGCAGAATTCTAGTCCTTAAACAAATTACGTTTTTTTAATAACAAACATGCCGGAGCAAAACTTGTATACCAAGTATATGCTTTAATCCAATTCATCAGTCTCTAATCTCAAAACAAACTAATGCTCTACCCTTAAAAAAACTGCCAACCCCACCCAACAAGTGGACAAAACATGCCCTTAATCTCTAAATCTTTAATTATTAATCTCTAATCCCTAAATCTTTCCCATCTTTAAAAGGACAGCGTACGTGCCAACGGAGCGAAGGGAGAGGAATCATTCTGAAAGTCGCCTTGTAAGGATCCCATCCTTACCGCGACTGCAAGAAGATTCCCCTCCCGTAGCGTCTCCCCATCACCGTACGCCCTCACCACCAACTCAAGAGTGTTTTTCCACTCCCACCATCTAATGAAAGGAGCACCACCATGTCCAACAACATCATTTTAGAAATGAAAAATATCACCAAAACATTCCCTGGTGTGAAAGCATTGGAAAATGTAAACCTGCAAGTCAAACAAGGTGAAATCCATGCACTGTGTGGTGAAAATGGCGCTGGTAAATCCACGCTCATGAAAGTACTCAGTGGCGTGTACGGATATGGAACCTACGAAGGCGATATTATTTTTCAAGGTAAAACCTGCGAATTTCGCGATATTAAGCAAAGTGAAGAACTAGGCATCGTTATTATCCATCAAGAACTGGCTTTGATTCCTTATCTATCGATTGCTGAAAATATTTTTCTCGGTAATGAACGGAAAAAAGGTGGCATTATCGATTGGAATGAGACGCTTCAACGCACACAAGAATTGCTGACCAAAGTAGGTTTGAACGAATCACCGAATACGCTGATTACCAATATCGGAGTCGGTAAACAGCAATTGGTAGAGATCGCCAAAGCACTATCCAAAGAAGTAAAATTGCTGATTTTGGATGAACCGACAGCGGCTTTGAATGAAAATGATAGTGAGAATTTGCTTCAACTGATGCTTGAATTTAAACGTCAAGGTATCTCCTGTATTCTGATCTCTCACAAGTTAAATGAAATCTCCAAAGTCGCGGATTCAGTAACTATTTTGCGAGATGGACAAACGATTGAGACGCTGGATATGCACAAAGACCAGATTACCGAAGACCGGATTATTAGTGGAATGGTAGGACGCGATCTGACTCATCGTTATCCACAGCGTGAACCGAAGATCGGTGAAGTGGTGCTTGAGGTCAAAGATTGGAATGTATTCCATGAGCAACATGCAGACCGCCAGATGATTCACAATGCTAACTTGAATCTACGTCGTGGTGAGATTGTAGGGATTGCTGGATTGATGGGCTCCGGTCGTACCGAGCTGGTCATGAGTATTTTCGGCAAATCGTATGGCAAAAAAATCAATGGTACATTGATCAAAAACGGTAAGCCGATCACCAATAATACGGTTACCCAGGCTATCGATAATGGATTCGCTTATGTGACCGAAGATCGCAAAAACTATGGTCTGATTCTAATGGATGATATTAAGCGCAATATTTCATTAACCGGACTTGGCAAAATTACCAAAAATACCGTCGTCAATGAGCAAGAAGAAGTGATGGTTGCTGAAGATATGCGTAAACAAATGAAAATCAAAACACCGAATATTTTGCAGAAAACAGGTAATCTCAGCGGTGGGAATCAGCAAAAAGTCGTACTTGGCAAATGGATCTTTTCTGGTCCAGATATTCTAATTCTGGATGAACCTACACGTGGTATTGATGTAGGCGCCAAGTATGAAATTTATACGATTATTAATCGACTGGCAGACGAAGGCAAAACAGTGCTTGTCATTTCATCAGAATTGCCAGAAATTCTAGGCATTTGTGATCGGATTTATGTGATGAATGCAGGACGTATTACAGGGGAAGTCAACCGTCAGGAAGCGACTCAAGAAAAGCTGATGACTTATATGACACGCAGTTCCTCATAAATTAATCATGATCATCGGGTGAGCTAAATACAATCTATTTAACAAACGAAAGGGGTTAGCATAACGTATGTCTACATTAACCAAGCCAGAGGCAAAAAAAGAATCGACACTTGGCAAAATGTTTAAAGGAAATATTCGTCAGTACGGCATGATTATCGCATTACTATTTATTATGTTACTATTTGAAGTTTTAACAGGAGGTTTGCTACTCAAACCGATCAATATTACCAACCTGATTTTGCAAAATAGTTACATACTGGTACTTGCAATCGGGATGGTACTTGTTATTATCACCGGGCATATTGATCTGTCGGTTGGTTCTATCGCAGCGTTTGTTGGTGCGGTATCGGCAATCTTTATGGTGCAATGGCAAATGAACCCGATTTTAGCGGTTGTGTTGTCGATCGTAATCGGTGGACTGATCGGTGCATGGCAAGGATTCTGGGTTGCTTATGTACGCATACCCGCCTTTATCGTAACCCTTGCCGGGATGTTATTATTCCGTGGATTAACGATGATCGTGTTGGAAGGGCAGTCCATTTCGCCATTCCCGAATGGTTTCCAAAAGATTAGTTCAGGCTTTATCCCTGACTTTTCGAATATGGCTACGAATATTGTAGCTGTACTTGCCGGAATTGCTTTATCGATTCTCTACATTGTAACTGAACTGCGTAATCGTTCGGCACAACGCAAATATAACTTTGATACCGGATCACAAGCAATCTTCCTTGTGAAAATGATTCTGGTAGTTGCTGTTATCAATGCTTTCACTATTGTACTGGCTAGTTATGCAGGGATTCCAACGATTCTAGTACTGTTATTCTTGCTTATTATTATCTACTCTTTCGTGATGAACAAAACAGTGATGGGTCGTCATGTATATGCGATCGGTGGTAATGAAAAAGCAGCGGGATTATCCGGTGTTAAAACGAAAAAAGTAACATTCTGGGTATTTGTGAATATGGGCGTATTGGCTGCTGTATCAGGGTTGATCTTCGCAGCTCGCCTAAATGCAGCTACACCAAGAGCAGGAACTAACTTTGAGCTAGATGCGATTGCAGCTTGTTTTATCGGTGGTGCTTCCGCTTCAGGTGGTATCGGAACAGTATTCGGAGCGATTATCGGTGGTCTGGTTATGGGTGTACTGAATAACGGTATGTCTCTTGTAGGACTAGGTATCGACTGGCAACAAGGCATCAAAGGTCTGGTATTACTACTTGCGGTAGCATTTGATATTTATAACAAAAACAAAGGAACATCGTCTGTATAAAAAAGTTCTGCAATAACGTAAACGTAGCATGTAAATCAGATGGTTATGATACCGAATTAAAATCATTCATTCTAACAAAATAACTATCCCAAACCGTCAGGACAATACGTTCTGGCGGTTTTTAGTTGTGTTCACCCGAAAAATGGTACACATGATACGAAATATGAAGCATTACCGATCTAACATCAGCACGCTATAATTAATTCATTAAATGTAATCGCTTACATAAAAAGAAAGAAGATGGATAACATTGATTCCATAAACGGAGGATAGGAGACTACAGCGACACAGACATCGATAGAGAACGTAAAGGAGGATTTATTTATGGATACAGATATCAAAAGAGAATCCAAAACCACACGAAAAACAAAAGATAAAATTACCACTTCACCTACCAAACGCTGGTTCCGCCGATTGTATACTCAGCGACATTTGCAGGTGATGGCATTGCTTGGTGTCGTCTGGATGTTGATTTTTAACTATATTCCTATGTACGGCATTATTATTGCATTCAAAGAATTTAATATCGTTGAAAGTATTGCCGATGCACCGTGGGTCGGATGGGAGCACTTTAAAGCATTTATGGATGATGAAAATCTACCCGATGTGATTCGTAATACGTTAGGAATCAGCTTAATCAAGCTATTTATCGGATTTCCACTACCGATTATTTTTGCTCTTTTTCTGAATGAATTACGGTCAGTACGTTTCAAAAAAGCAGTTCAAACGATCTCTTACTTACCGCATTTTCTATCATGGGTTATTCTTGGTGGTATTTTGACGACATGGTTAGCCGATGTCGGGATTATCAACAATGTCTTAATGGCACTGCATTTGATCAAAGAACCCATCTCTTATTTAGCGGAGCCGCAATACTTTTGGACGATTGTGATCACATCCGATATTTGGAAAGAACTTGGATGGTCAGCGATTATCTATCTGGCTGCGATGGCAGGTGTATCTCCAGAAATGTATGAAGCGGCTACGATCGATGGCGCAGGACGTTTTCAAAAAATGTGGTACATTACGTTGCCCGGTATTCAAGCTACGATTGCGATTCTATTTATCCTAGCAGTCAGCGGTGTACTTAACTCTAACTTTGACCAAATTCTCGTTTTACGGAACTCGCTCAATGAGAGTGCTAGTAATGTTATCGATATCTATGTCTATCAAACCGGTCTATTATCCGGACGTTTCTCATACTCTACTGCTATCGGTCTTATCAAATCGATTATCGCTTTGATTTTACTGGTGATCGCTAATCAGGTGACGAAGAAACTAAACAACACTTCACTCTTTTAAAAAGGAGGAGGGGGTGAGCGTTAGCGCTTTGAGAATAGAGTGTTCTTGTCGTCGCTGTTAAGGATTAATATTTTGATCACTGCTTTTAGCAGTAAATATTAATCCTTAAAGGCGAGCGCTTCGCTCTTTCAGAACACTCTATTCTCGCCGCTAAAGCTACCCTGGGTGGGGGAGGGGCAGGAAAGATTAGTTAGTTTAACTGACTTTACTGCTTCAATGATTTAGCTAGGAGTTTTTAAGCTACTAACTCCCCAACCAAGCTCTTGCACGAAGCATAATCTCTTGACTTACCGAATTTGATCTATTGCTTTTAAATTTTTGCGTTTAATTCTCTGTACTTAGATCACTGTACTTAAATCAAGCAATTCATGTTTAAATCTCTTAATCTTTAATCTAAAAATGCTTTAAAAGAAAGTGCGCCTGAAAGACCCCTCACTCTAATGGTAAAGGAGAATGACGATGATTAGTATGAAGGCAGATCGTAAGACGCGTGGTGAAGCGATTTTTGATACGTTGAATACAGTATTGATGATCTTGATTTGTTTTATTACGCTGTATCCGATCTGGTATGTGCTTGTGAATGCACTAAATGAAGGAACCGATGCGATGCGTGGTGGGATTTATTGGTGGCCACGAATATTTAGTCTCGAAAGCTTCAAAGCGGTATTCCAGAGCCCGGGTATTATGCAAGCGATGTGGATTACTGTAGCTAAGACGTTGATTGGTACAGTCATACATGTATTTTTTACAGCAATGGTAGCTTACGCCTTGTCTCGAAAAGGATTGATCGGAGGCAAAGTCTATATCTGGATCGGAACGATCACTTTATTTTTCAGTGGCGGATTGATTCCTACCTTTTTATTGATGAAGGATTTACAGTTGTTAGATAACTTTTTGGTATATATTATTCCAGCGATGTTTAGCTTTTTCGATCTTATTATTTTTATGACCTTTTTCCGTGAAATACCGGAAGGACTAGAAGAAGCTGCGCGGATTGATGGTGCGAATGATTGGTCGATTTTCCTACGGGTTGTATTGCCAGTGTCTATGCCTGTTATCGCCACGATTGCTCTCTTTCATGGAGTGTTCCAGTGGAACGATTATTTTACAGGTATGATCTATATGAATGACACCAGCCTACAACCGATCCAGACGTATCTTTACCGGGTTGTTGCTGAATCTAGCTCTAACCAGATGCTTTCTGCGGTACCGGGAGGAATTACCCGTTCAGTGACGTCGCAGTCGATCAAATTAGCTACAATGGTGGTTACAACGATGCCAATCGTATTCGTTTATCCATTTTTACAAAAATACTTTGTGAAAGGTATGATGATTGGTTCGATTAAAGGCTAAGTCTGATTCGTTTGATAGCCAAAGCGGTAACAGCTTGTTTACTCGATATGAATAACTAATGATTACAAATAGAAAAGGGGTATTGATCTGATGAAACGAAATATAAATCATCGCAAATGGCACAAACCTGCATTGATGCTAACACTAGCCAGCTTGATGATGTTCACTACAGCTTGTTCTTACTTTGGTGGAGGAAGTAAAAGTGCATCTGAACAAAATAATACACCGGTCAAAGCGGCTTCTGCCAATGAACCGGGTTGGAAAGTAGATACATCACCGATTACATTTGACTGGTATATGAACTTCTCCTGGTATACTGGAAGTGATTGGGGAACTGATCCAACAAGCCAATATGTAACAAAGAAAACAGGGGTTAGCTTAAACTTTATCGTGCCTGCTGGTAATGAAAATGAAAAACTGAACACCATGATTGCTTCTGGCAAATTGCCTGACTTTATCACACTCGCATGGGGTGAAGATGCAGTCAAAAAAATGATCGAAGGTAAATTGGTTTTGCCACTGAATGAATTAGCAGACCAGTATGATCCTTATTTCTACAAAGTAACCGATCCAGCCAAATTAGCATGGTACACTCAGCCAGATGGTAATGTATATGGATATCCGAATGCGTCTTCTTCTCCTGCGGATTTTGCAAAATACGGCAAAAATTATTTGTCCAATCAGGTGTTTGTTGTACGCAAAGACATGTATGAAGCACTAGGTAAACCAGATATGCGTACACCGGAAGGATTTTTGAAAGCGCTCAATATGGCAAAAGAGAAATTCCCTGAAGTAAATGGACAGCCACTAATTCCACTAGGATTACACGAATTTACGGAAAACGGGAACTATTCATTAGAAGGATATTTGCAGAATTTCTTAGCAATCCCGATGGAAAAAGACGGCAAGTTGTATGATCGTACAACCGATCCAGAATATCTACGCTGGCTCAAAACGTTCCGTCAAGCAAATCAAAATGGATTATTATCCAAAGATATCTTTATCGACAAACGCTCTCAAATGGAAGAAAAAATAGCACAAGGACGTTACTTTGCAATGTTGTATCAACGTAGTGACTTTAATACACAACAAAATGCACTTTATGCTAAAGATCCTAATTCAGTCTATATCGCAGTCGACGGCCCGTCTGATTCCAAATTAGATCAACCTATTTTATCTGGCCCGGGAATCTCAGGCTGGACATTAACATTGATCTCCAAAGACGTCAAAGACAAAGCACGTGCGATCCGTTTTCTTGAATACATGATCAGTGAAGAAGGACAAAAAGACTTCTATTTAGGTGAAAAAGGAGTCACATACGATACGGTGGATGGCAAAGATCAATTCAAGCCAGAAGTATTGAAATCACTAAACAGTGATCGTTCAGAATTTGATGCCAAATACGGTGCGTCCCATAAATACTGGATGCAAATGAATACAAATATTACAGATCAATGGAAACCAGAAAGTGTCGATCCTTTCAAACAAATGGAAGAATGGACCAAAGGCAAAACAGTTAGTTTCTCTGAATTTGATCAATTGAATCCAACAGGTAATTCACCAGAAGGAATCATCAACACCAAGATCTCACAACTATGGGGTAAAACATTACCTAAATTGTTGTTAGCTTCTTCTGATAATGAATTTGATCAGATCTTTAACGAATACTTGAGTAAACGTGAAGCAGATGGATTAGCCAAAGTACAAGCATATCAACAAACAGAATATGAGAAAAATAAAGCCAAACTAGAAGCACAATAAAAGAGCAGATAGCGATCGGGATTGCATATAATAGTATAAAAAGGGACTTGAGCAGAAGCCTATTCTGTAAAAGTCCCTTTTTGTACACAATTTTCCAGTTAATTGAGTTACAATAGAATACATAGTTTAACCGCTTACATTTATAAATTGTGATCATCATTGAAGTTGTTGGATAGGGAGGAATAGATTACGTTTCGTCAAATTATACAGCCTTTTCTGCATTGGCTGAACACTCTTTCTTTACAAAGTCGATTGATCGGCACCTATATTATTGTGATTTTGTTACCGACTACAGCAGTGTCATTATATTTTTATAATCAGGTCAATGAAACATATATTGAAGATACACGGCTTAAAAGTATAGATGCGTTGCAAAATGAAAAACAGGTTTTGTTAACACAGATTGAAACGATGGAACGTGCAGCCCAGCTAGCTTTATCAGACAAAGAAGTGATTCAATATCTTGCTGGCAATGAAAGTGCGCCTACGTCAGAGTTGATAGAGTTTAACAACAGTTTTTATACCAATCTGGCACAAATTGAGATTAATAACCCGACTATTTTACATCTTCGTTTATATAGTGCTAGTGAATATACGTATGAGATTTGGCCGATTTTTTTTCAGGAAAAGCGAGTACAGGATCAGCCGTGGTACAAGCTTGCGCGTATGTTAGGTGATCTTGAAGGATGGTATGTGCAACAGCAAGATTTATCACGACCTTCTGACCGTACCAGAGTGCCTGAACTTGATCCACCGAAAATATCATTGTTACGCGAAATTCAGTTACCGAAAGGACATCATGCCGGTATTGTACAGGTCGATATGTTGTTATCCAATTTTGCTCCACGTACGTATGGAACTTTACAGGAAGATGAATCGCAAATGTTGCTGTTAGATGCAGGCGGTGGATATATCCCTTCTTCTCCTCAGGATAAGAAGTATACTGCTCCTTTACAACAATGGTTGAAAGAGAATCAAGTACAAGCCAAGAACCCATCATATCAAGTAGAACACCAGTCGGTAGACAACTACACAACAGACGAAAACATGTCTTCAATTCGGTATACGGATCAAGGCAATGCTTATTTAGCGACATCTACCCGGATCGATCGATTAGGGGCGCAGTTGGTTCATATCGTTTCATTAGAAAAAGTACTACAAGATACGAAGCGTGCTCGTAATGGTATTGTGCTATTGAATATCGGATTTATTTTGTTGGTATCTCTTATTACGTATCTTGCGAATACGATTATTCTCAAAAATCTACGCCGATTAACAGCCGCTATGAAAAAAGTACGTCGTGGTGAACTTCATCATGGGGTCAAAGTGGATGGTGGAGGAGAGATTGGAGAACTGGCGTATCATTTTAATCGGATGACACTCACGATTAATGAATTAATAGCACAAGCTGTCAGCAAGCAAGCTTTGATGAAAGAAGCTGAACTGCGTACGTTATATAGCCAGATTGATGCTCATTTTCTCTATAATACGCTTGAAAATATCAAAATGTTAGCCGAGATCGAAGATCAGCGCCACATCTCGGATGCGTTAACTTCACTTGGTGGAATGATGCGTTATAACTTCAAATGGTCGGGTGAATATGTGAAATTGAGCGAAGAAATACGTCATATTCATAATTATATCGATGTTATGAATATCCGTTTTGAAGAGCCGGTTCAACTTCATATTGATATTCCAGCGTTATTGCTAGAGCTAGAAATCCTAAAAATGTCTTTACAACCTTTAGTTGAAAATGCATTTAAACACGCTTGGAATGAAGATGAATATATAGAACGATGCTTAATAATTCAGGTTGTTGCTGAACCGGATCGAGTGATTACGGTAACGGTTCAAGACAACGGTAGTGGAATGAGTCAGGCGCAATTAGAAGCGTTACAACAATGGATTCATATGCCAGATGAACCTCATCATTCGCATATGAGCAATAGCTATCCTGCACATGCGTCTGAAGAACAGCAGTCACGTAAAGGTGGAATAGGTCTGCGCAATGTACAGAGACGACTTGCTTTATTTTATGGAGAAGATTACGGGCTACATATTACCAGTACTTTGGGAGAAGGAACGATTGTAACTTTACGATTTCCGAAAGTACTGCTGACAGGAGGAGAATGATCAGATGACTCAAATAATGATCGTAGATGATGAACGTAATATCAGACAAGGATTACAAGTGATGATCGAGCGGGAGTTTCCTGCGCATTATCAATATATACATGCACGTCATGGACAAGAAGCTTTAGATCAGATGATAAATACTGCTATTGATATTGTGATTACCGATATACGGATGCCTGTAATGGATGGTGTGCAGTTTTTAGAACAGATGCGTGGTCTCAAGACGTTAGCTGTCCAACCCTATGTCATCGTATTAAGTGGATATGATGATTTTGAATATGCCAAAGCAGCTATTCGTTATCAGGTGAGCGAATACTTGCTCAAGCCGATTCGACGTGAAGATTTATTTGATGCTTTGCGTCGGTTAGAAGAAGAATTGCAAAAGCGTGATCATGTTTCTCGTAGTCTTGCTGAAGTCGAACAATATCGGTTGCAAAAAGATCAAGAGCAATTACAAAGTCTATTGTATGCAGATCCATTAGAGCTCACTGCATTATCGGAACAAATAGACGGTCTACGGTTGCCAGAACATTATGTGATCGGTGTATTTCAGTACAAAAATAAAGAAGGCATCTTGATTGATCAGCAGGAGCTTACCGTCTTAATGAAGCGATTATGTGCAGGGATGAATATTCAGTGTACTGCACAATTGTATGACAAAGAAGATCGGCTGGTCTGGATTATACCTGCGACTGAATTACATCATTTAGAACAACTAGCAGAGATAGCAGCACAGCGAGAAGTAGAAGGACTTCTTATCGGGGTTAGCGAACAAGGCAGTCAGTTGCAAAGTATTGCTGAGCATTATCAAGAAGCTTGTCAGGCACTTCATTATGGATTTCTTCATCCTGGTATTCATCTTATCCATTATCGTGTTGTAGAGCAGACCTATACGACATGGAGTATTCCAGAAGAAGAGATTCGCTTGCTAGGCAATACACTCGGAAGTGATCGTGATCCAGAGATTGAGCAGCGATTGTATCAGATTTTTAGAATTCATGAATTGATCTATCTGCCAATCGCTTATATTGAGCAAGTGGCTCAGTGTATCAATGAACAGGTGTTGGATGAGATTTTTAGACATTATGGCGAAGCTTCGGTAGAAGTATTACGTCTGTATCGGCGTGTAGGCAATCTGAATCATTACCGTTATTTTCAAGACTATTTCCGTGATCTAGAAAATGTACTGATCTGTCTTGATGATTATATCCGGCAATTGCGTATTATTCATACCGAGCCTCAACATCTCAAAGAAGCGGTGCAATTTATTCATGCTCATTATGATCGTCCTTTAAATATGGCAATCGTAAGCAATCATGTCTCACTCAATTACTCTTATTTTAGTGAAGCTTTCAAAGCATATACAGGTGAGAGCTTTGTTATCTATCTCAAAAAAGTACGTATTGCCAAAGCCAAATTATTGCTAACCGAAAGCTCTTACCGATTAAACGAAATCAGTCAACAGGTAGGATTTGAGAGCAGTCGTCACTTTTCAAAAGTGTTCCGGGAACTAGAAGGAATTACCCCGCAGGAGTATCGTTCCAAAATGAATGTGCGCTCTTTGATCTAATTATGAAAGCAAATAATAAAAAATAATTGCATATGCAAGAAATAGATTCCTTTTCATTAAAGTTTGCAGTAAAATAATGAAGCAAGTACCGATGAAATTACGGAATATGGAGTAGGTATTGGAGGTTTTATGATTGCCCAAGCGTGCAAATTGGAGTATTCGCACCAAAATTATTTCTGGGTATGTGGTCATTATTTTATGCGTAGGCGTTGTGTTACTGATGATGTCTGGACGTGTGAATCAATTAGAACAAGAAAATAGATATATTAACGATCATGATCTGGAAGTTCATAATCTAACCAATCTGATCGAAAAGCATGTGCTTGATATGGAAACAGGGCAGCGCGGGTTTGCTTTGACTGGCGATGATAGTTATCTGGTTCCTTATAACAACGGAGTTCTGCAATGGGAAGCCGATTATAACAAATTAGTAACTCTGGTTGAAGATAACGAATTGCAACGTAGCAATTTGGGTACGATCAAGACAGGCATAGACAAATGGATTCAAGATGCGGGCGATCCGGTTATCTCCATGCGACGTAATAACAATGAAGCAGGGATTACACAATTTTTCAAAGTCGATCCTGGTAAAGAACAGATTGATCGTTTGCGTAGTGAACTTGAAGCTTTTCGTGTGACCGAAAAAGCATTAACCGATGCACGTATTGAAAGTATTGCCGCTAGTAATGAGCGTCTATTTATAGCTATGGTTGCATTATGGATTGTAGTAGCGATTGTTTCTCTGATTACAGCATGGGTTATTGCTCGTCAAATTGTAAGAACATTGCGTGATGTAACCGATACGATTCATGATATTGGAGAAGGTGGCGATCTGAACAAACGGATCGTTATTCGTACGCGCGATGAGATTGCAGAGTTAGGTACAGCAACTAACCAATTGTTAGATCATGTACAGCATGAGAATTGGATCAAAGACCAGATTGCGATTGCCTCGACTCGTTTTCAAGAAGCGGATCGTATTGAATCGCTGTCCTCTGCATTATTAACAAAAATGAATAAATGGTTCGACGCTTCATATGGTGTTGTCTATTATGATAGCGAAAATGAAGAAGACGGCTGGCTCAAATCGGCTTCTTTTGCCGCTCATACCAAAGATATTGAATTAGGGGCAGCTTATATTACTGAAGGCGAAGGATTAGCCGGACAATGTATTGTAGAAAAAAGAATGTTAACGTACAGCCCGCTTCCTAAAGGTTATGTGCAGATCACTTCAGGATTAGGTCGTGCAGAAGCCAAAGCGTTAGTAGCGGCTCCGATTATGTTTGAAGGTAAAGTATTAGCTGTTGTTGAAATTGCTTTTATCGAACCGATGACAATAGAACAATCGGATTTGTTTGAGCATTTATTAAATATTTTTGCGGTTACGATGAACTCGTTATTGATTCGTAAAAAGATTGAGCAAATGTATCATGATTCTCAAAATATGAATTATGAGTTGCAAGTTCAATCCGAGGAATTACAAGTCCAATCGGAAGAACTTCAGACGCAAGCTGATGAACTGCATATGCAGACAGAAGAATTGCAAATGCTGAACGAACGTCTGGAACAAGGCAAGATGGCAGCTGAAAGTACAGCGATTGAACTTGATAAATATGCTCAACAGCTACAAGTCAGTTCACGTTACAAATCAGAATTTTTGGCAAATATGTCTCATGAATTACGTACACCGCTCAATAGTATGTTGATTCTTTCACAAATTCTATCTGAAAATAGTGCCAATACGTTGACAGAAAAAGAGCAAGAATATGCTTCTATTATTCACCATTCAGGTAAAGACTTACTCAATCTGATCAACGATATTCTAGATCTATCCAAAGTAGAAGCAGGCAAAATGCATATCGAGATTGATCCGGTTAGTACACAAGCGATTCCTGAACAAATGGAACGTTACTTCAAAGAAGGTGCAGCATTACGTGATCTTTATTTCAATATTGAGGTCAATGATAATGTGCCGGATATGATTTATTCCGATGATATGCGTCTACAGCAAGTCTTGCGTAACTTATTATCGAATGCGTTCAAATTTACTGAAGCCGGTGGTGTCACGTTAACGATCGAGAAGTTAGATCAGGTACAGACACAAGAGTATCAATCCGATCAACCGATGATTGCTTTTACTGTTCGTGATACAGGTATAGGAATCTCACCTGAAAATAGCCGCTTGATCTTTGAAGCGTTCCGACAAGCAGATGGAGCGACAGCTCGCAAATACGGCGGTACAGGATTAGGCTTATCGATCTCCTCCCAATTGGCTCATTTGTTAGGTGGAGAAATTACGCTAGAAAGTACAGTAGGCGAAGGCAGTACATTTACATTCTATATTCCTTGTCTGGAATCAGATCCGAATGATGAAAGTGAACTATTTACTGTTCAGCAACCGATCAGTCATACTGTCTTTTTTGAAAAAGATCAACTCACATCAACAAATACCGAGTCGGAACTTCATACCAACACATTGATTCAATCTTCACGTCTAGCTACATCGTATTCAGAGATGGATCGTATGACAACAGCTAGCAATGAACAAGTAGCCGATGTGGTAAAGCAGGTGATGACAGAAGAGCAGTACGAAGGTCTAGACGGCAAAAAAATTCTAATCGTAGATGACGATATTCGAAATGTATATGCATTGACCAGTCTGTTGGAGCGTCATAGTGTGAATATTCTAATTTCACAAAATGGACGGGATGCTTTAGAAATTTTGCATATGACACAGGATATTGATCTGATTCTTATGGATATTATGATGCCCCAATTAGACGGATATGAGACGATGCGTACAATTCGTAATCTGTATGGATATGCTCAAGTTCCGATTATCGTCTTAACTGCCAAAGCGATGAAAGAAGACCGCGAGAAAGCTATTCAAGCGGGAGCTTCTGACTATATGAGCAAGCCATTAGAAATGCAGCAAGTATTGCTTCGTATCGAACATTGGCTAGGCAAAACGCAGATCGATTATTTTACAACATAAATGAAAATCCTAAAAAGATACTTTCCTTAGTGGAAGTATCTTTTTTTGTCGTTTAGGTCTTAATACCCTTGAGTAATATTTAATTTAATAGTAAATTTGAACTATTATTAAAGCTAACTAACTTACTAAAAAATGGGTATTTATTTCAAAAAAGGAGTACAGTGTATGAACATTTCTTCATCTGCAAGCTATGCCGGAACAAGTAATCTGGGATATCATTCATCAGCTAGCAATGATCCAATCGCCAAAAGCGCATCAACCGATTCATTATCTTCTCAAGATCGTGACGCTAGACCAGCAACAATATCGGTTAATGAAAAAAGTCCACAGGAACAGCAATTGGAAGAAGCCAAGCAATACAAAAAAGAAGATCAGCAAAAAGAATTAAAAAAGAAAGAAGCTGATCAATTTTTTGAAGAACAACAAAAGCATAAAGAAGAGATCGACAAAATCGCCTATGAGATGTTAGCCAATCAAGGAATTGCTCAGATTGGGATAGACAACCAGCTAGCATTGAACAAAGACAATTACGGGGATACTGTTAAAAGTCTGGTTGCCAAAGGATTTCAAATTGATACAGATGAGCAGAAATTAACAATTAGTTCTAAGCTACATCAACTGAAATTAGAAATTAGCAAAGAATCATACGATCAATATGTCAAAACAGTATATGGTAAAGAAATTGCGGATGAGTATACAGATACAGATCAGTCATCATTTCCTGCTCCAGCCCATTCCGGCAATACGATAACAGGAAGTGCTACAACAACATCACCATCCTCGACAACACATCAATCTGCACCATCAGCTACGCCACAATCCGAACCAGTAAGTGCAACTCATTCATCTCCAGCGACTACACCTTCAACACAGACAACACAAACAGAATCATCGGCTAATGAACCAACTTCAGCCACGACAACCAACAATAGCACATCAACCTCACAGCCTTCTCCAGCAGCTACACCAACGCAGACAACACCAACAACCAGTAGCAATAATAACAGCTCTACTACAGGCACAACTAATCAATCCAGTACGAATCAATCTAGCAGTTCTACAACTTCTACAAGTGGGTCATCTGGAAATAATACCTCATCTTCTGGCAATACAGCATCAAATAATGGAAATGGTATCGGCTCTATTTTGACTGGCGGATTAGTGAAATAAATATCTTTATTTACTCTTATGCGATAGAAATGTCGAATAAGAGTTTTTTTTGTAGAAGTACATATATTCGACAAAATGTGATTACATTTTATGGTATTTTTTAAAAATTATAGTTCAAATTACCCTTGCTAACTAAGTTGTTAAACAGTAAATTATTACTATACTAATTTGGATAAATATTACTATTATGTTTCTTTGATGGAAAGAAAATATTTGCCATTCGATCGATATTAAATATCAATATTATGAAGGAGACTGCCCTATGAATATTACACCTAATGCGAGTTACTCTTCGACGGCTAGCCAGAATTCATACTACTCCTCACTCTCTGGTGATTCTAATAAATCGACAACAACTAATGGAAAAAATGCAGTATCTACTAATCCTGCTTCACCTACTGATAACAATCGAACTGACAAAACACCAGCCGAACAAAAAATAGAAAGCAATAAAGAATACAAAAAAGAACTGCAAAAAAAGGAAACAAGAGATAAAGAACTGGATGAACTTTTTGATAATCAACAGCAACGTAAAGAAGAAATAAATAAGCAAGTACATGAGACATTAACAAACAATGGATTTTATCAACTTGGTGCACAAAATGGGATAGCGCTTACGAAAGAAAATATGGATGAAACGATGAAGAGTTTGTTTAACAAAGGGTTTCAAGTGGATTCCAATGAGGAAAAAATGACGCTGACTTCCAAAGTACATCAGATGAAAATGGAAATTAGCAAAAATGCATATGATAAATATGTAGAAGCTGTCTATGGACAATTGAATCCTGTATCAGATCAGATTTCCAAACCAAAAACTGATCCATCTATGATCAAAACAGGTGTATATTCACCGCCAGCTTCTATGGTGAAGCCGATATTGACTACAGTAGGTACAGCTACAGGTTCGATCCCTTCAACAGTCAATCCATCTGTACTAGGATCTGAAGTAACTAAGCCAGCACCAGAGCCAGTAGCGACAACGCCGACACCAACACCAGTACCAACAAGTACACCAGCACCAGAGCCAGTAGCAACAACGCCGACACCGACACCAGCACCAACAAGTACACCAGCACCAGAGCCAGTAGCGACAACGCCGACACCAACACCAGCACCAACAAGTACGCCAGCACCAGAGCCGGTAGCAACAACGCCGACACCGACACCAGTACAAACAAGTACGCCAGCACCAGAGCCAGTAGCGACAACGCCGACACCAACACCAACACCAGTACCAACACCAGTACCAACAAGTACACCTACACCAGCACCATCCACAACAAACACGATTAGTACACCGGTGAGCACTACAACAAATTCAACTACTAACAATACAACAACCAGTTCTACTTCAGTTAATATTCCGGTCACTGTTCCTAACGTTATTACCGTAAGCACATCTATTCCGGTATCATCCACTTCTACACCAACATCAACAACGTCAGCACCTTTAGTATCAGTGACAAGTCCGTTGTTAACGCCGAAATCTACATCTACTGTTGTTCCAACAACTACAACAGCAACAGCGCCAACAACGACTACCGCTCCGACTACAACTTCTACAACAAGTACATCTACTAAAAATGTACTTGGACTTTTGAAGTAATAGGTATTATATGATAGAACGATGTGAAAATCCCTTTGATGCATACTGGATTAGGTCAATATCGACCATCATCCTGTAGGAGTATGCACCAAAGGGATTTTTTGTTCTATGCTTGAATAACGTGTTGATTGGATTGCCTAGCATGAAGATATAACTTGGCATACGTACCATGATGAGCAATTAACTGAGCATGAGTACCTTGTTCTATAATCTCACCATGTTCCATAACCAGAATACGATCTGCATGCATAATGGTCGAGAGACGATGAGCGATCACAATCGTTGTACGTCCTTCGGATACCGTATCAAGAGCTTGTTGCACCAGTTGTTCGGTATGCGAATCCAGATTAGCGGTAGCTTCATCAAGTATTAATACTTTAGGGCGGAAGACGACGATACGGGCAAATGAAATCAATTGACGTTCACCCGCAGACAATCCACTTCCTCGCTCTGATAGACAAGTATCGTATTTTTGCGGTAAGCGTGTAATCATCTCATGGGCACCTACAAATCGGCAAGCTTCGATGACTTGCTCATCAGTGATGTTCGGCTGGAACATTCGTACATTGTCGATAATCGAACCGGAAAATAAAAAAGGTTCTTGCTGAATCAGTCCTACTATACGATGCAGTGTTTCTTGGGGCATCTGTCGCAGATCAATATCATCAATAGCGACAGAACCTTGACCGACATCATAGAAACGATTGAGTAGAGCAATCAATGTACTTTTGCCTGCTCCGGTTGTACCTACTACACCAATCATTTCACCAGGTTCAATATGCAGATCCAGATGCGGAATCACTGTCTGATCTGGATTATATCCGAATGAAATATGGTTAAAGTCTACTTTTCCTTTTACTTTGTCTAGATCCACCGTTACGGCTTGATTAGGTGTTGGATCTTGAATCTCTGGTTGGAGTTTGAGAATACGCCAGATTCGATCCATAGAGACAGTGGTAGATTGAAATGTATTCCATTGCATCGTAATCTGATTAATCGGTTGAAAAAATTGACGGATATAACTGATAAAAGCATACAATACACCAACTTCAATCTGTTTGTTAAATACAGCTACGCCTCCAAGCCAGACCATCAAGACCAGAGCAATATTGCCTAAAATATCAAAAGTACGATTGAAAAATACATTCGATTTTAATTGCTCGACATTGGCTTGCCAGTAATCGGCATTGTATTCATTGAATCGTTTTTTCTGTTCTTGTTCCTGATGGAAAATCTGTATTAAGCCCATACCGGATAAGTTCTCTGCTGTAAATCCAACTAACTTGGATAAGCGACTGCGTGTATACTGATAGACCTGTCGCAATTTACCACGAAATAAAATGGCTAGTGTAGCAATAACAGGTAAAGTGATCATCGAATACCACGCTAATGTAGTATCCAGACGGAACATAAAGTAAATAATAAACACAAGCATCATACCATCACGAATCAGACTTAATAATACCTGTGTAAAAAATTGGCTGATCGTTTCAGTATCACTGGATACATTTGTTACCAATCCGCCATTGCTAGAGCGATCAAAAAAGCTCATCGGTAGCTTGGTAATATGAGCGAATAGATCATTACGAATACTGGCGACAATATGTTGACCGACATATTGCAACAGATTGCTTTGTAGATAAGAGAACAGAAAGCTGACTACGGCTAACCCTAGATAAATAGCCGCCATTCCTGTTAAAAAAGGCAATCCATTTTGTCCGGCAGCAATATGATCATCAATCACAATTTTAACCAGATACGGCTGTAATAGATCCGCAGCGATAGCAAGCATCGTTGCAAAGAAAATACCGACAAATGTCCAACGATGAGGACGAGCATAAGCTAAGATTGCACGCAATGCTTCGTAGCGGATAGGCGTACTGGATTTGGTAGTCGATGATAGTTTGCTCATGCGCGCAACCCTTCTTCCTGTAATTGATACAAGGATGAATAGATGCCTTGTTGTTGCAACAATTGTTGATGGGTTCCTTGTTGTACGATCGTACCTTCGTCCAGCACAATAATGAGATCAGCATGTTTTACTGCACTGATCCTATGCGAAATAATTAAGTTCGTATAATTATTCCGTTCACGAATCAGGTTATTTAGTATTCCTGTCTCGGTGACTGCATCGACAGCGCTCATACTATCGTCCAGAATCAAGATGGGCCCTTTTTTCACCAATCCACGTGCAAGACTGGTACGCTGACGTTGACCACCGGATAGAGTGATACCACGCTCACCTAATTTGGTATCGAATCCTTCTGGAAAATTAGAAATAGGATCATAGATCATCGCCTGACGTGCATGATCTTCTACTTTTTCAAGCGGTGTATCCCGATCACTAAAAGCAATATTGTCACGAATCGTCGTGCTAAATAAAAATCCATCTTGAGGCACATAAGCGATACGTGAGCGTAGACTTTGCAATGAGATCTGACGAATATCTGTACCGCCTAACCAGACTGTATTTTCAGGTGGATCATATAGACGGAGTAACAGCTTCACCAACGTGCTTTTGCCAGAACCTGTTTTACCAACGATTCCCACAGTTTGTCCGGCTTCAATATGCAGATTAATATCAGACAGCGCGTAACGCTCACTGCCAGGGTAAGCAAATGATAAATGTTTTATTTTGAGATCAGGTGTTGAAGCTAACGGTTGTGCATTAGGATGATCTTCGATATCTGGCTTTTCAGCAAGTAAACGATTCACGCGATCCAGCGAAGCCCCTGAACGTTGCATCATATTGATCACGTTACCAATTTGCTGTAGAGGGCCTGACATAATTCGCAAGTACAACGTTAATGCGATAAAATTACCGATCGTAATCGTACCTTGAATCGTTAAGTATCCTCCATATAATAGCGAAATTACAAGCGATAATGCGCCTAGAAATGGAACAGCCGCTTGAAATAAAGAGGACATGCGAACAAGGTGTAACTGGTTATCACGAATATGATTGACTGTTGTTCCAAAACGCTGACGTGCTGTAGGCTCAATCGCAAATGTCTTAGTCACTCGAATACCACTCAATTGTTCTTCTGCTGACTCAGTCATAACGGCTAATGATTCCTGTACATTTTGCGAACGTTTGCGGATTCGTGGCCCAAAGTAAATAACTAGAAAAGGAATCCCTACCATCGGAATAACACTTACCAGTATCAAATACAATGGAATATGACTGAGTAACATCATTACAATACACGATAAAAACAAAAAAATAGCATTGGTGGTCATCGTGACCCCATTTGAAATCGATTCACGAACAGAATTGACATCATTGGTCATCGAACTTAGTAATTTACCTGTTCCTTGCTTGGAGAAGTAATATTCACTGAGTGTGGAGAACTTGCTAAAAAGACTTTGACGTATTTCAAATTCGAACTTGCGTCCTAATCGCATGACTGTGAATTGCCCTGCACCGAAAAAGAGATTATACATAATCCCTATCACAGCCAGAATTACGCTATATTCAATAATCATTTGATATTGTATTCCACCATTCAGCAGAGCATCTGTAAATTGTCCCAGTACACGGGGGATAGCAGCTTGCCCGATATTAGACAGAATGATCAAACTGACAGCGAGTAAATAATATCGCCAATGCTTTTGGACATAATCAGTTAGAATACTCCGATCTTTCATATTTATATGTTCCTTCTTTCTTAAACGGTATATCTTTTTACAACCCTTGAATTCCGATTGTTAAACAGTTCAGATAAAATATAATCCATACATATAAGGTAAAGGAACAGTCGGGAATGAAAAATCTAGACGGTCTGCAAGCTTAGCATCAGGATCGAATAAAAGCGTATATAATTCCGAAGCATCTTTCAGTGGATACGAACCAGATGGTGTATGTAGCACGTAATCCTCTTCTAATTGGAACTTTATATCATAAGAAGCTAGAAACGCCTTTACACCTGTTTGTTCTAATAAAAGCTGATCGTCCAATACAAGTAAAGTACCGCTATTTGGTTCGATCGTTACAGGAACGTCTTCTTCAAGCAGTAAATCGCTCAGCGCTTTATCTTGCCATGGAATACGTACAGTAAGTGAAGACAGGGCATAATGAGTCATAGCCTCTACACATAAATGCTGAATAACCTCAGAATCACCACCGTACTCAATAACACTACCGATTGGCTCAGCAGACGAATCTTCAGCGTATGGTATAGAAAGGGCTACAAATCCGACCACTTGATGATCGGCATTTTCGGCTACTATAATCTGTTGTTGCTGTTTGTTGATATTAGCGATGGGTTGAGAAGCGATAAATTGTTGAAGATCTCCAAGTCCCCACTGAATATGAGCATATTGATTTTGGATATGATGAGCTATAGCAAAAATATCCTGTGGTAATAGATCCCGATATGTGAGATGTGTATTGTCATCATGTAATGTTTTGGCGATATCTGAAGATAATTTAAACGTACTGACTTGTCCAAAAGGTACACTGCCTGCGCGTGTATATAATGAACGATCTCCTGAAATAAATAACACAGAAGCTCCTGCTGAACGTGCATGTTGTCTACATAATTCTAATAGCTGTCCTGCCAATCCTTGTCCCCGATAATCAGGATGTGTACATACTGCGCCGATTGAATACGCTGATATAGTAAATGTGCCTGATTGAACTTGTACCGGAACCATTCCCATAAAAGAAACCAGTGTACCTTCCGGTGTAAAAGCACCGTACGAATGACTAATACCTGCTTGAAAAAGAGCGGGAAAAGAAGATTCCATATATCGATCCCCATCTGCGCAAAATACATCTTCGGCTAATAAAGCAGCTTGTTTCAATTCATCGGTAAGCACACGTCTAATTTGCATATGTAGTCCTCCTATTGAGAATAATAAAGTCAAATGTAAAATCATCTGCAACCTATCAAGTATCGTTGAATAGTTCTAGCATACATTAGTTATAGAGCAAATACGATGGTTCATAAGGGCAAGATTAGATGTATATATGCAAAAATCTCTAAACCTGAATGTATCAGATTTAGAGAAGGTTAGCGTTTATAGATAATGTAGTGAAGCAGAAGAAGTTGTTGCTAATGACGAGTGCATCGTCGCAGGTTGAATACGTACAGCAGATACTTTGAAGCCGGGCATTTTACAATAAGCATCCAGTGTAGGATCAGTAGCTTGATTTACATTTTGCTCACCGCCCCAATGCATCGGGACAAATATCGTATCGGTACGAATATGATCTTTGATCCTACAACGAATCGTAAATGAACCGCGAGCAGAAGTGACTTCGACCCAATCGTTATCTTCAATATGATACTGCTTAGCAGTCTGAGAATGAATTTCCATAAAGTTCTCTGGTTCACGAGCAGTAAGTGTAGCACTGCGACGAGTCTGTACACCTGTTAAATAATGAGCAAGCACACGCCCATTGGTCATAATCAGTGGATAAGCAGAAGAAATGGTATCTTTGATCGCTACATTTGTAATGGAAGTAAATACCGCACGACCATCAGGATGGGCGAAAGATTGTTCAAACATCGTCGGCACACCCGTATGATCGATAGATGGACAAGGCCAGTAGATGCCTTCTTCGTTGCGTAGACGATCATACGTAATCCCATAATAATCGGCTAATCCGCCGCGACTGGCGATCCGCAGTTCGTTGAAAATATCTTCTGCCTGTGCAAAATCAAATCCAGTTTTTTTGCCAAGAGCTTGTGCTAATTCACATAGAATCTGCCAATCGTGTTTACTTTCATATGGAATCGGACGGGCTGCTTCTCGCAATAATACTCGGCCTTCCAGATTGGTCAATGTGCCTGTATTTTCTAAATAAGCTGTGACTGGCAGAACAACATCAGCTAATTGCGCGGTCTCGGACAAAAATAGATCTGCAACAATAAGCATGTCTAACTTTTCCAATCCGGCACGCACTAGAGGGATATTTGGATTGGATACGACAGGATTAGAACCCATAACGAATAACGTGGAGATTTGTTGTTGATCAATCAGTTCCATCATTTCATAAGCAGACACGCCTTTATCTGGTAAATCTTCGGGATCGATATTCCAGATCGAAGAGATATACGCACGATCTGCTAGATTTTCGATTGAGCGATAGCCGGGTAATTGATCTGCTTTTTGCCCGTGTTCGCGTCCACCTTGTCCGTTGCCCTGTCCGGTTACTGCTCCATATCCACAACCGGCTCTGCCAATTTTACCAGTAGCTAATACCAGATTAAGAAAATAGCGTACAGCCAAATGTCCATCGGTCTGCTGTTCAACGCCACGAGCAGTAAAAATAATACCTGTACTTGCCTGACTGTACACCTGAGCGGCTTGATAGATTAATTCAACAGGAATACCACAGATAACGGCTGATTGTTCGATACCGATATCATGAACAAGCTCAGCTAATTGCTCGTATCCATTGGTTCGTTGCTCAATAAAGTCGTGATCGATCCAATCTTGATCTAACATAATCTTGAGCATCGTATTGGCTAACAAAGCATCGGTGCCCGGACGAATCTGTAAATGAATATCTGCGATTGCCGCAGTAGCGGTAACTCTAGGATCAATGACTATGATCTGAGCGCCATTTTGTTTGGCTTGATTCAAATAAGGCATCAATGTAGGCTGACATTCTGCAATATTAGTGCCAGCCAGAATAATACATTTAGCTAATGGAATATCAGATAACTGACAGGTGAGTCCGCGATCAATTCCGAATGTTTTACTTCCAGCAGAAGCCGCGGCTGACATACAAAAGCGTCCATTATAATCAATATACTTGGTACCGATAGCGACTCGTGCAAATTTGCCCAATAAATAAGCGGTCTCATTTGTTAGCGAACCGCCGCCATAGATACCAATAGAGTCACGCCCTGATTGATCAATAGATTGTTGTAGATGTTCTGCGATATAATCGGTAACTTCTTGCCAAGAAGCACGTACAAGCTTTCCGTGACGACGAAGTAAAGGATATTTCAAGCGTTCGCGGTTAAACACATGTTGATGAGCGTTCATACCTTTGATACATAGACGACCTTGTGAAGCTGCATTTGGTGTACCTTCTGCCTGATAAGTCACGAGAGGTAGAGTAGGGTGCAACGTTGAAGATTCAGAAGAATGAAGAGTGATTTTACATTGTACGCTGCAAAAAGGACATTGCGTCTGCATCATAAGTTCCGCCTCCTTTACGATCTCGATCATAAGCATCTGCTATCGCATCGTTGTAAAATAAAGATAATACCTGTTCCCGCAAAGGCAATACTTCTGTCCGTTGTACCCACTTCCATACCGGTTCACTGTAATACGCTTGATAACGATACAATTCCAGACACAGAAATATTAGATATAGCGCGTCTGGCAAATGATCTACTGTAGTTAACAAATGCGCTTCTTGAATACGCTCTGTAGCACATCCTCCAATATAAATTTCCCAACCAGCCGGTGAATATAATATGCCGATATCTTGCACACGAACACTAATAGGAGAATAGATATTCTGAGCTACAGCTATACGTGTAGGATAAGGTAATATCAGATGTTGTACTGTAGACTGCCATTGCTGTATCTGCTCGACCACATTTGACCCATCTATAGTATGAAAATGATCAGAATACCCTGCTAGCCATTCACGATCTAACGATATCTGTAGATGAGGTAACAGATTTGCATGATCTATTGCCAAAGAACTGTCTAAATACAATTGTAGATAATAACGAATTGCTGTGATACAGGTGTCACAACCATCATGCTCTGATTGATCGGAGATAGACAAATCATCTACATGAAAGATATCTTCATCTTTGATATCGAGAGGACTGTATGCAATAGGTGTATTAGTAGATGACAATTGAGTTAGCACTTCTGTAACTGTTCTCCATGAATGTTGTTGAATTTGTTGCTTTAAAGCCGTATGTGTTAAAGATATTGATGAACAGACAGGGATATGATCAGGATGTGTAACAAGCGAAGCATGAAGAGGAGTATCGAGAATATGTTCTTGATCTTCCTCGATGGTGCCGGATAAGCTATAACGAACAAGCGCTTCAACGATTGGGCGACAACCTCCACATGAGCCGGATGCTTGGGTATGTTGCTGAACTTCGTCTGCGGTCTGTAATCCATGTGTCTGTATAGATTGCAAAATGGTCGCTTTGGTAACTGCATTACAAGCGCAAACGGTAGAAGTATGTTCTAGTTTGGCGGCGGCGATATCTGTAGGATTGTTTGTCGGTGTGGGACTTGAAGTATCTACCGCTTGTAACTGTTGAAGATAAGAATGGGCAGAAGTGCCTTGCTTGATCATTTCTAATAATGAAATGCCTTCTGCGGTATCCCCGTACAAAATAGCACCTGTAATTCTATCTCCAACAGCACTCACTTTTTTGTACGTTTTGCGTACACCATCATATTGCTGTACGATTTGCTGACAATCAGAAGCATTTGTATCGCCTACTGAAAATACCGATACACCGGATATTTTTAACTGTGAATAAGGGATCGAGCCTTGATAAGGTAAAGGAGTTTGCTGACAAAGATGCTGTGCAAGCACTTTGCCTTGTTCGTAAAGTGGAGCCACCAGACCGTATGTAATACCTTGATGTTCTGCACATTCTCCCACCGCATAGATGCCCTCTATACTGGTCTGCATATAATCATTCACAACAATTCCGCGCTGAACATGCAATCCTGCATACTCTGCTAGACGAATATGAGGTCGTATCCCCACAGCGAATACTACAAGATCGACTGCTAATTTGGCTCCACTTGCAAAACGTAACCCTTGAGCACGAGTAGCGCCTGTAATGCGAGTCGTATTCTCATTGAGATGAAAGGTCATTCCTTGTTGCTCCAGTTCTTGTTGTAACAATTGCGCAGATAGTAGATCTAACTGACGATTCATCAAGTAAGGTGCATTATGAATCACATGAGTGTCCATTCCTAAATGAAGCAGACCACGAGCCGCTTCCAGTCCGAGCAATCCTCCGCCGATAACAGCCGCCTGTTGATAATGCTGAGCATATCTTTTCATCTGTTCGCAATCTTCTACAGTACGAAAAGAAATTACTCCTTTTTTATCCGCACCTTGAATAGGAGGAATAAAAGGAACCGAACCGGTAGCAAAAATCAGGATATCATAGGTGTGTTGTAGACCTGAAGCAGTAGTTAATATTCGAGTATCTGGATCAACATGAGTCACTGTTTCTGTCGTATATAATTGGATCTGTTGCTGTTCATACCATGACCAATCATGCAGAATAATATGTTCAAATGTATGTTCACCTTGTAACATTTTAGATAGCAAAATGCGGTTATAATTTGGATGCTTTTCTGTACCAAAAATCGTAATCTCAAATGTATCAGGTGCTAACTTTACGATCTCTTCGACACAGCGTACACCTGCCATGCCGTTACCGATAACGACTAATTGTTGTCGCATAACAAGTTCCTCCTTTGGTGTTATTTCAAAGGTGCATCGTCATTTGCACAGAAAAAGCCCTTCTCCATATTCAGGAAAAGGGCATCATTGCCGTTACGTAATCACACTCCATTGTGTGAAATCTTATCAATAACATTAATAGATGATGCTTTTAATGTCAATATAATTAACATAAAATAAAAATATTTAGAATTTGAGTTAATTATATTGACATATCAGTCTGTCGTTCATATAATTTGAATCAAATTCATATTTGTGATGGCAACCAACTGCACAACAATATCATACATTTATAAGATGGCACACAATGACGTGTACCATTTCCTAACGGCAATGAAGCCGCAACTTGTCCCGAATGTAATATACGGGCAAATTGCGGCTTTTTATTATAACTATAGACAAAAATAAACCAACTGTGGAGAGGATGATACACAATGATGGACAAAAAAAGTTTTTGGCAAAGCGGGCATAAGCCTACATTACTCGGTTCTTTTTTATACTTTGATATCAGCTTTATGATCTGGGGAATGATTGGACCACTTAGTGTCATTATTGCACTGGATTATCCTATGGACCCTGTACAAAAAGCACAACTGGTTGCTTTACCTGTATTGGGCGGTTCAATTTTGCGATTGGTGTTAGGGTTCTTATCTGATTATATAGGGCCCAAGTTAACCGCGCAGATTGGCATGATTCTTACTCTAATTCCTCTACTGCTGGGCTGGCAATGGGTACAATCGTTAGAGCAGTTATATGTGGTAGCCATCTTGCTAGGTATTGCAGGAGCATCTTTTGCGGCGGCTTTGCCACTTGCAGGACAATGGTATCCCAAAGAACATCAAGGTCTAGCGATGGGGATTGCAGGAGCAGGCAATAGCGGAACTGTAATAGCGACTTTATTTGCGAATCGGTTAGCTCAACATTTTGGTAGCTGGGAAATTGTATTTGGAATAGCGATGATTCCGATTATTCTGGTATTTATTTTCTTTACGATCTTTGCCAAAAATAGCCCTAATCGTCCTGAACCTAAAAAATTATCGCAATATGCTACCGTACTTAAACAAAGAGATGCGTGGGTATTCTGTGCATTTTATTGTGTGACATTTGGTGGGTTTGTAGGGCTTGCCAATTACTTAACGATTTTCTTTAATACTCAATATGGATTAACAGCAGTACAAGCGGCTGATATTGCTACCATCTGTGTTATCGCAGGAAGCTTTTTCCGTCCGGTCGGTGGATTTCTGGCAGACCGTATTGGGGGAACTAAAATGTTAATGTATCTATACTCGGGGGCAGGGATTATGTTGGCATGTGTTTCCTTTTTGCCACCACTTCCGGTTGTTGTAAGCTTGCTGTTCGTCGGAATGATGTGTCTGGGAGCAGGGAACGGATCGGTATTCCAATTAGTACCGCAACGATTTGGTAATGAAATTGGATTAATGACAGGGATTGTAGGTGCAGCCGGTGGATTAGGTGGATACGCGTTACCGCTTATTCTAGGCAATCTGTACAAAGCTACAGGTTCTTATACGATTGGATTTATTATGTTAAGTATTATTGTATTATGTTGCTTGAGCTTGCTTGTTGTGATGCAAATGAAATGGCGGACAAGCTGGTTAAATCATAGTGTGACCAAAACAGCACGTCAAGCCAGTTAACAAGCCAGCTAACGATAATGATATTTTTGATACAGGTTAAGCAATAATCTATACTATCTTCTCAGCGGTTCTCAAATATTCAAAAAGCACGATCATATGACTTGATAAAAGAGTCGCAGATCGTGCTTTTTGTTGTATACAGTTATATTAACTTATAGCAGGTACAGTACGGTTTGAAGAAGAGAATGAATCTTGTGTATAATCAGCAGATAGATTAGCAGCCACAGGCTCAAGATCGTGAACCAGTTGACCCAATTTATCGCTCATTTGATTGAGAAGATCTGCTTCTTCATTAACCAGACGTGTTTTTTCTAATTGTTGTTGAACAGTAAGATTTACCGTTTCATGACTTTTCATCGAATCTTGAATAATATGGGTGACATAGCTCATAGATTGACTGATTTTCTCAGCAGAACCATTAAGAGATTGTGCCTGACTGGACATATGTGCGATCTGAAGACTGGTTTCTTCTGTGGCTGTCAAAATAACTCCGAATGTTGAATGTGTCTGTGTAGCGGTTTGTAAAGTATCTTGCATTTTAGCGGCTCCACGTTCAGACGATTCAATAGCAGAAGCAGTCTACAAGCTAAATTGTGCAATAATACCTGAGATCATTTTAAGAGCAGAGCTAGTCTCCAGTGATAGCTTTTTGACTTCTTGAGCAACAACAGCGAAGCTTTGTCCATGTTGTCCGGCACGAGCCGCTTCAATAGAAGCATTTAATGCGAGCAAATTGGTCTGTTCAGCCAAATTAGCAATAATATCGACAAAGCGAGCGATTTCGTAAGATTGATCAGACATTGCATGAATACCTGAAGCCATATCGTCTACATCGACTTGTAATGAAGACACTTGGTCGGTAATTTGAGTCAGAGATTGTTGCCCTAATTGCGCACGTTCCAGTGTAATCGTAGAAGATTGATGTAATTGTTCCAGAGAAGCGGCTATTTGATAGATAGCATCGGCGACTTGTGTGAGCTGTTGTTCACTCACCTGTTGAGAAGGTAACAATTCATCGCTTGCTTGTGTACGTAATAGTTGAACAGCATCAGCAATATGTTCAGATAATGAGACCAACGATTGTGAATGAAGTCGTAACGACCCAGCAGATTGTTCCATATATTGTTCAGTATGCTGTAAATTAATTAATGATTGCTGGTTACGTGCGGAAGCTTCGTCATTTTGGGATTGTAACGCTTGAGTGGTATTCTTTTTGGCAACAATAATCAGGATAGCGGCTCCACTTGTTAATAACAAAAAGATAGCATGGATCAGAAGTAACGAAAAAGAATAAGCATGTTCGCCACACAGCAGTTCAGGGAATAAGAAAAAGCCAGCTAAATGATGAAAAGCAAAAATAGCAGTACTGAGTAAAACCAAAGCGATTGAATCATAAAAAGCCACAAAAGCAACTACCATAAAAACAGAAAAGTGATATTCAACCAATCCATTACCTGCTGCGATCAAGCCAATACTGCCTAAAGTAAGTACCAACGTATTGATGACAGGAAGATAAGCATGATCTGACCGACTACGAAATAGCGAAGCTGACCATATTAAAAGGATAAGTGGAACCGCTAACAAAATATAGCGAAAAATAGTGATATGTTCCATCGAAGAATGACTCATTGCAGAGTGATCCATACCTGCCATACGGTCTACAGGGATAAGATGAGTGTATTGATGTAGAGCAAATACAATAAAAGATAAAAGAACAGTGATCAAACATAACATATTCATAACTTTATTTTTCGCGTACATGTGTGGGGCTCCTCTAAATTCAGATAAGATGGGTAATCGAAAGATCAATTAGGTGAAAATAGTGTGGTTTGTAATGATAAAGAGTATAATAGATAGCGTTGATTCAAGATGAAAGGATCATGCTTGCTAAGTAGCTAAGTAATATATCGTCTATTTCAACACATTTTGTAACATTTAAACATGAAGAATTAATTAAGATTTAATTATATTGAGCACAAAATAATTGTTTTAATTGATTCTGGCATTACTTGTTCGTAACTTTATTCAAAATAGATCACATAAGGGGCGAAGAAATTGAGCGAATTCAAATTGATGTTAGAAAAATATGCAGAACTTGTAGTCAAAGTCGGTGTAAATATTCAACCTGGTCAAGTATTGATTGTACAAGCACCACTAGAAACAGTAGATTTGACCCGTCTTATTGTAGGCAAAGCTTATGAAGCAGGAGCTAAATATGTACAGGTCGATTGGGATGATGAACAGATAACTCGTATTCGTTATGAAAAAGCGACCGATGATTCGTTTGGCTATTATCCACAATGGCATGCTGATATGTTGGAAAAATTTGCAGAAGAAGGCGGAGCGATTTTACATATCAAAGTGCCTGATCCTGAATTATTTAAAGGCATTGACTCGTGGAAAGTGTCTACAGCTGTCAAAGCCGCAGCTATAGCTCGCGAAAATTATCAAGGGTATACCCGCAATAGCCGGATTAGCTGGTCATTAATCAAAGCACCAACGCAAGCATGGGCAAATAAAGTATTTGCTGATTTGCCAGAAGAAGAACGTGTACCTGCGATGTGGGAAGCAGTATTCCAGATGAATCGTGTAGGTTCAGATAATCCAGTAGCTGCTTGGAGAGAGCATATCGATCATTTGAAAAAAAGACAGGATCTTCTGAATAACAAACGATACAAAAGTTTTCATTATCGCGCCCCGGGAACCGATCTACACGTCCAATTACCAGAAGGTTATCTATGGCGTGGTGGCGGTGGAGAAAATGAAAAAGGGGTGTACTTTGTAGCGAATATGCCGACCGAAGAAGTATATAGCATGCCTCACCGTACAGGCGTAAATGGAACAGTGAGAAGTACATTACCGCTGAACTTGAACGGTCGTCTGGTGGAAGGAATCGAACTTACATTTAAAGATGGCAAAGTTGTAGATTATCAAGCAACATCTGGACGTGAACATTTAACGTCATTGTTAGAAACAGATGAGGGGGCTTCTTATTTAGGAGAAATTGCTCTCGTGCCATATGATTCACCTATTTCGCATTTAAAACGTGTTTTTTACAATACAGGCATAGATGAAAATGCTTCTTGTCATTTCGCTCTTGGTAGTGCGTATCCGACCAATCTTGAAGGCGGTACACAAATGACCAAAGAAGAATTGAAAGCTAAAGGTGCAAATGTAAGCTTAACTCACGTAGACTTCATGGTTGGTTCAGATCAACTGGATATTGATGGAGAATTGGAAGATGGAACAGTAGAACCTGTATTCCGTCAAGGAAATTGGGCTTTTTAAGCCCTTTTTTCTTTTTCATTTTTTTAGAATACCTAATTTTGGTAACGCTATCATTTTGAAAAGGTAAAATATAAAAATAAATAAACGAGAATAACATGTAAGAAGACTTGTCATGAAGTAAAGAATAACGGTAAGATAAGCATAATAACTCACGACACAATTTCACAATTTTCGACAGAGGGTGGCTGGATCATGAAAGTATTACTTGTTGATGATGATGTCATAGTATCCCGCGGACTTCGCAATATTATTCCATGGCAGGAATTAGGAGCCGAAGTGATTGGAGAAGCACGTAATGGCAAAGATGCGTTGGAGATTGCACTGCGTCTACATCCTGATCTAATCATTACCGATATCAAAATGCCTATTATGGATGGTCTTGAATTATGTTGTCGTATTCGTGAATTGATGACAGATACAGCGATCGTATTACTTAGTGCTCATGAAGAATTCGATTATGCTCGTCAAGCGATGCAATACGGTGTCGATACGTATATCGTCAAGCCGATGGCACGTAAAGAAATCAGTCAATTAACCACGTATATTCAAGAAGTCTCCCGTCGTAAAAATGAAAAGCTTCATCATTATTCTTCGCTTTTTAACCGTCAGCTTGAAATCAATTGTTATGAAGCGCTCAAAACAGGCAATAGGCTTTTTTTCGAAGAGCTATTTGAACACGAGTTAGCTTTATCGACAGCTAATCCTAATGAGATCAAAGAATTATGTATGCGTCTACTTACTATTTTGTTTGATTTTTATCAAGGTGTAGGTGGGGATCGAGCGTCTACATTGTTGCAATCCAAATCTGCCCGTCTGGACGATCTGTTCAGTCTCAAGACCCGTCATGAAGCGATTGCTTTTACGTATGATCTGTTCCGTCAGGTGAATGAACTGGCAACAGAGAAAAAGGAAGATCGCCAACATTCATTAGTGCAGTATGTGAAGCAATATGTGCATGATAATATTTACAATGTGAATCTATCCCTTGCTGATATTGCTTATCATATGGAGCGTTCGCCTGCGTATCTGAGTGCTGTATTTAGCCAGAATACCGGGGTGAAATTAAATGTATATATCACGCAGAAGCGTATTGATCAAGCCAGACAATTGTTACTTGATCCATCACTGCCGATCTATAGCATTTCAGAAAAATTAGGATTTCAAGATCCGCATTACTTTGCCCGTGTATTCAAAAAAGTCGAAAGTATTACACCTTCAGAATACCGTAACTTGTATCTGAACCATAGTGTACGCGCGGATGCTGAGGTGAAATAATATTGTTCAAAAACAAATCGATTTCGTTGATTCCCAAAGCGAGTATAAAAGTGAAAATTGCTGTTCTTTTTATTGTGCTGATTACTTTATCGGCGCTGTTGTCTAATGGAATACTGTACTTTGTATTTATGAACATTATGCGAGAGCAATTGCTGGAAGACCAGCAGAATATTATGCTTCAAAGTCGTAGTAATGTGCAAAATGTAGAGAATAGCATCGATCAGGCGACTTATTATTTTTCGACAGACAAAACGATAGCCGATATTCTGAACAAAACTACATTTGACGATATTGAAAGTTATCGTGATCTTAATACGATTAATCAGCAGTTTATTAAATATCTGGATGTACCACTAAGCAATGTAGTCAGCACGTATTCGGCTACCTTTTTTGTCAAAAATACATTTCCAGTTGCTGCTGAATTGCCTACTATTCAATTGGAGCAATTAAATAAATTGCCTGGTGGTACAGGATCAAATCGCTTTTTCAATTCCGATGAAGCGGAAAATGAAGAATGGTTCAAGCGAACAGTCGAATTAAGTGGAACATTGAATATCTTTTATGCGGATCAAGATCGTGATCGCGTCTATTTTGCCAAGCAAGTTCGCAATCCTTTAATTCTGAATACGACGAATGAAATGGGCGTTATAGTCATTGCGATTGATACGGCTGAATTTGGAAAGCAGATCGAAGCCTCAAGGCTTACACAGGGAACACAATTATTGTTAGCGGATCAGAATAATCAAGTGTTATATAGTAACAATCCTGCACTCAAAGGGGTAGATATCAGTCATACACCCGACTTAGCTCCTGTATTACAATATACCGATATTGGTGGAACTAGTGATCTGAAGTATAACCAGACACAGTATATTGCTGATACGTATCCTTTAAAATGGGGATGGAATCTGATTGCTCTTATTCCATACAGTGATATTACAGATCGCTTGTCGATTATTTTCGATATTATCGTTGGAATTACCGTCGCAGTGATTGTAGCAGGAATCAGCTTTACGTTATTATTGTCCAACAGCATAGCCAAGCCGGTGATTACATTAGCCAATGTGATGAGAAATATAAAAGACGGTTCAACGATGGATGTATTTATCGAACCACCAGAGCAAGATGAAGTCGGAGTATTGTATCGTCAGTTCAACAATCTAATGAAACGTATCAACGGATTGGTAGACGATGTGATCGAAAGCGGTGAACGAGAACGACAAGCAGAAATGAAAGCTTTGCAAGCGCAGATTAATCCTCATTTTATCTACAATACACTGGATTCGATCAATTGGATGGCACTTAGTAAAAATGAAGAAGACATTGTAACTATGGTGTCGTCACTGGCTCATATTTTGAGATACAGTATCAAGCAACCCAATGAACAAGTGCCGTTACGACAAGAGATTGAGCATGTACAGAATTACGTTAATATTCAATCGCTTCGTTATGGAGATAACTTTGACATTAGCTATGATATCGAACCTGAATTATATGATTATCTGTTGCCTAAATTTATTATTCAGCCGTTAATTGAAAATGCGATTTTGCATGGAACTGAACAGATTGCCGATCATGGCAACATTGTATTGCGTGCATATACCGATGGAATTGTAGTACGAATTATTGTAGAAGATAACGGGCCAGGTGCAGACACAGAATTATTAAATGATTATTTGGATCGAGAGCAAGAAGTATTACACAGTTCAGATGGAATCGGAATTAGTAATATTCATCAACGAATTAAGTTACATTATGCAGACGAGATGTTTGGTTTACGGTTTTATTATACAGATAATGTAATGAAATCTGTCATAACTATTCCTTATAAAGTAAGTAAGAAAACGCTTACCGAAAAAATATCCACCTAATCTAAAGAAAATACGGTACACCTTTCTGACAGCCTGACGGATAATAAGGATACAAAGTCTAAGCCATTCCAAAAGATACAATCTACGGAGTGGCTAAAGAATAATCTCTGTACACTATCATTAGAAAATAGTACATATTATTCTTTAAACAACGTGTAGACAATACTAATTTGTCGGTAAAGATGAATCATGAACGAAAAAGGGGATGGGTCTATGTTACGTAAACCAAAAGCATGGTCTTTAAGTCTAGCTGTTATTATGATGTTGTCTATTGTGTTGTCTGCATGTGGCGGTTCCAAAGAAAGTAACGGAACCACAGCCGATGGTAAGCTCGCTCCAGTCGAATTGGTCTTTTATAACTATGCAACACCGATGAAAGGTCAAGATCGAGTGATGGAGAAAGTAAACGAATACTTGAAGAAAAAAATTAATGCTACGATCAAAGTAGTCACGATGGAAGGCAGTGACTTTGAAACCAAAGTACCTGTGATGTTGGCTTCAGGTCAGCCGATGGATATCGTGTTTACCAGTTCATGGACAAATAACTACTTATCCAATGTCTCCAAGCAAGCTTTTACACCATTAACTTCATTACTTGATCAATACGGACAAGATTTGAAAAAGACAGTGCCTGATACGCTTTGGAAAGGGATGACAGTCAACAAAGAGTTGTACGCTGTACCGATCTACAAAGAAATTGGTCATCAGGTAGGCGTGTTGTTCCGTAAAGACTTGGTGGATAAATACAAATTAAATGTAGCAGGTATTCAATCATGGAAAGATATGGAGCCTATTTTAAAAACACTGCATGAAAAAGATCCAAGTATTCTAGCATTAGATGGAACCGAAGGAATGTATCGCTCATTCCCTGTACAACATATGTCAGGTGACTGGAATTTGCCGGGAATTATCAATGTAGGCGACAAACCTTATTATGCACGTTCTGACGATAAAATTTTCAACCAATACGATACACCTGAATTTAAAGAGTTCGTACAAACAGCATACAAATGGAATCAAGCAGGCTATACGCCTAAAGATGTCGATTACCAAAGTGAAAATGATTGGAAAGCAGGTAAAGTATTTGCCGGTTCTCTACTATACGCACCGAACTATGTATACAAACGTAGCGCTCAATTAGGCTATGAACTGGATTATCAAAATCTTGGCAAAGGTGTAGTAGAAACAAGTGATGTACAAGGTGGAGCTTATGCAATCCCACGTTCATCCAAAAATCCAGAACGTGCGATGATGTTCTTGAACTTGTTATACACTGATCCAACTTTAGCTAACTTATTTGTACATGGAATCGAAGGACAAGATTACACCAAAGTAGATGATCAATTTATCAAACCTGCTGAAGGTGTAGACGCTGCAAATCCTGATTATGACTACGGTTATGGTTGGATGTGGGGAAATGTGAATATATTCTACTATGATCAATCGTATCCTAAAGATACATTAGAACAATTCAAAAAATTCGAAGACAACAATACCCCTGCTCCTGCACTAGGATTTAACTTTGATACCACACCAGTACAGACCGAGATTGCTGCAATCAATAATGTGATTAGCGAATACTACAAACCACTTGTCACCGGAACCGTCAATCCAGATGAATATTTACCTAAATTTATTCAGAAATTAAAAGACGCTGGTGTAGACAACATGCTCGCTGAAATGCAAACTCAATACGACACATGGAAATCCCAACAAACCGGTTCCTAATTTCCAAAAGCACCATCAGCAATTCCATATCAACACCAAAGGACGGAACCCCAATTCCGTCCTTTTCTTTTTAAACAAATCAAATAATAAACAAATTCATACAGGTATCCCACCTCAAGAACAGAAGTAATTACTATAGCCCATTTTTTTCAAAAAACTAAAACCTAAAAAAATCAAAAGATCATCATTCCTATTTTGAAAAAATTACAACCCTATCATCATTCCAAAAGAACCATTCTAAAACTAATCAAACCAATCTATTTCCAAATAATTAATAAATACCTAAAAGTAAAAAAATCAAACTATCAATACACTAACCAATAAAAATAAAAACGTTACACCCAAACCAAAACAAATAAAAAAATAAAACAAACCTAAAATGAACTCTAAATCAAAACATCAAAACCAAAACTCATATTTCCCTATCATCACTACTATTCTATCTTTACCATGTCCCTACACTGCCCACCCAAGTTGCTAGAAATAAACGTGAGAAATTCGCACCTAGCACAGAGCGGAGGGGGAAGAGAGGCTATGAAAGAGCGAAGCGCTCGCCTTTGTAAAGAAATCCCTACCGCTAAGCGGTTTATTCAGGGATTCCTTTACAACAGCGACGATAATAGCCACTCTTCCCCCGCAGCGGTGTCCCTAGACGTGCAGAAACTTTCCACTTTATTCCTACCCTGCAACTCCAATCGAAAGGATGATCACTATGACTAGTTATAAAAATCCAGCACTTTCTATCGAAGAACGCGTGCAAGACCTGCTTGCTCAAATGACACTGGATGAAAAAGTAGGGCAACTGATCCAATTGTTTGGCTGGCGCACTTTTACTAAAAATGAAGATGGAACAGTTACCCTGACTGAAGAATTTAAAGAAGACATTCGTCAAGGTAAAATAGGTTCCTTATATGCCACTTTACGTGCTGATCCATGGACAGAAGTCACATTGGAAACGGGCTTATCCCCAGCCGAAGGCGCTGCTGCACTCAATGATATTCAGCGATTTGTAATCGAACATTCCAGATTAGGGATTCCGCTGATGTTTGGCGAAGAATGTTCACATGGACATATGGCAATCGGCGCAACAGTCTATCCTGTTCCACTACTTGCAGCAAGCACATGGAATCCAGCTTTGTATCAACAAATGTGTGAAGCGGTAGCGATAGAAACCCGCAGTCAAGGTGGCGTGGCTACCTATTCACCGGTACTCGATATTGTGCGTGATCCACGCTGGGGAAGAACAGAAGAAACGTATGGAGAAGATCCATACCTCGCAGGAGAACTTGCCGCTGCTGCTGTGATCGGTCTACAAGGCAAAGGATTAGATTCACCGGATACAGTGATTGCCACCTTAAAACACTTTGTCGGTTATGGAGCTTCAGAAGGTGGACGCAATGCTGCACCTGTACATATGGGAATGAAAGAATTGCATGAGATCGATCTGGTTCCGTTTCGCAAAGCAATTGAAGCCGGAGCCATCTCGGTCATGACTGCGTATAACGAAATTGATGGAGTACCTTGTACATCCAGTGAATATTTATTGGATGATGTGCTTCGCCAACAGTGGGGATTTGATGGCTTTATTATCACCGATGCAAGCGCTATGAATATGCTGGTGCATGGTTATAATGTGGCAGAGACAGGAGAAAAAGCGACTGCACTGTCGCTCCAAGCAGGAATCGATCTGGAAATGTCAGGGTATATGTTTGGCAAATACCTCAAATCTGCTTTGGAGCAAGGAATTGCTCAAGAAGCTCATTTGGATCAAGCCGTCAGTCGTCTGCTAAAAGTAAAATTTCAGTTAGGATTATTTGATCAACCTTATGTCGATCCAGAACGTGCCGCACGTGTGATCCATAGTCCAGAACATATTGAATTAGCTCGTGAAGTCGCTAGACAAGGAATTATTTTGCTCAAAAACGAAGCATCCGCATTACCATTACAACCATCATCTACTGGAAAAATAGCAGTTATTGGTCCAAATGCGAATAAACCATATAACCAGTTAGGCGATTATACTTCTCCACAACCAGTAGGCAAAGTGATTACAGTGTTAGAAGGATTACGTCAAAAGTTAGGAGCAGACAGCGATCAACTGCTATATGCACCGGGTTGCCGGATCAAAGACGACTCCCGCGAAGGATTTGATCTTGCTTTAGATACCGCCAAGCAAGCAGATACAGTTATTCTCGTACTCGGTGGATCAAGTGCTCGTGATTTTGGCGAAGGAACGATTGATTTGCGCACAGGTCAATCATTAGTGCATGATTCAGAGGAAAGTGATATGGAATGTGGGGAAGGGATTGACCGCTCTAATCTGAATCTGACAGGGGTACAGCTCGAATTGTGTCAGCAGATTTATGCGCTTGGCAAAAAGCTGATTGTTATCTATATCAATGGACGACCTGTAGCAGAACCGTGGATTGATGAATATGCGGATGCGATTATAGAAGCATGGTATCCGGGGCAAGAAGGTGGGCATGCACTGGCAGAAATTTTGTATGGAGATGTGAATCCATCCGGTCGTCTGACAATCTCTGTGCCTAGACATGTGGGACAATTGCCTGTGTATTACAATAGCAAACGTACACGTGGTAAGCGTTATCTTGAAATGGATTTGCAACCTGCGTATGCTTTTGGACATGGGCTAAGTTATACCACCTTTGCTTATGATGTACCTGTGGTGACTCCTGTGGTTATTGCACCGGACGAGCATGCTCAAGTTAGTGTGCAGATTACCAATACAGGAGAGGTAGCTGGATGGGAAGTCGTTCAATTGTATTTGACCGATCTATTCTCTTCTGTCACTCGTCCGGAAAAAGAACTCAAAGGATTTCAAAAAGTCTTTTTACAACCTGGAGAGACTACAACTGTTACATTTACTTTGACACCAGAACATTTAGAATTAGTCACTTCTCAATTAGACCGTATTGTAGAGCCAGGAGATTTTCATATACAAGTAGGCAGTAATTCAGTAGAAGGTCAGGTTGTAACGTTGACTGTACGCTAGTCTGGAATAGGTTATCTGAGTATTGATATCAATATGTATGATTGTATCTCAAAACAATGATTATTCGAGGAGGCTGTATATGTACCGGATCGAACGATTTATCAAACTTTTATCTACAAAACAATGGTTGGATACGCAAGAACTGAATCAATGGACAGTAGAAGAAGCTCGTTATATTACACCTGATCATTATGAGATTTTAGTGCCACGCCAGAACAGTGATATGAGATTGAAAGAAGAGTATGGGATCACCTACTTTTTACAAACCAATATCCAGATTCCAGCTTCATGGTCAGCCCATCCTGTCGGCTTGGTTTTTAACGCAGGCGGTGGAGAAGGATTACTGAAAATCAATGGCGAGTTCTATCATGGGCTGGATAAAAATCATACATTTATTCCTTTGCGAGAGTCATATATTGGTACAGACATAACGCTTGATATTGAATTATACGATCCGATTCCTGAACCTCATGATCCGTTAAATGGACAACCCGAATATGTAGCTCCATTGAGAGCGTATCAGGCTAGTCTGGTCAGTATCAACAGTGGACTGCGTAGTCTGATGTATAGTGTACGGATATTGCTACATAGTATGCGCCGTTTGCCTGAAAATGAATTGCGCCGAATCGAAATCCAAAAAGCGTTAGAACAAACGATGCATGCTGCATATGCACTTCCAGAAGAATCATGGCAACTGGAAGAACCGTGGCAACAACTGGAAGAAATATTACGAGAACAGGTAGTCGTATTTGCTCCCGATGCATCCGAAAGTGGCTATATGTACATGATCGGACAATCGCATATTGATATCGCATGGTTATGGCCTGTACGGGAGACCGTTCGTAAGTCCAGTCGTACATTTTCAACCATGTGTACGTTAATGGAGCAATATCCTGACTTTATTTACTCTCAGAGTCAACCGCAATTGTTTGCTTATGTGAAAGATCATTATCCAGAGTTATATGCCAAAGTGAAAGAACGAATCGCGGAAGGTCGCTGGGAATTGGTTGGAGGAATGTGGGTCGAGCCTGATCTGAATATTCCAAGTGGGGAGTCATTAGCTCGTCAGCTATTGTATGGACAGCACTTTTATCGTGAAGAATTTGGTATCACTTCTACGATCGAATGGTTACCTGATACATTTGGCTATTGTGCTTCATTGCCACAATTATTGCGTCAAGCCGGGATCGATTATTTTATGACGACCAAGCTGAATTGGAATGATACGAATATTTTCCCGTATGATCTGTTCCACTGGGTAGGCATTGATGGTACGCCGATCCTTTCTTATCTGAATCATGGTGTGAACGAATCGACTACACCTAAAGACATCGTAGAACACTGGGAATATTTCCGTCAAAAAGATATCCATCCTCAGCAGATGCTGCTCTACGGACATGGAGATGGTGGCGGCGGAGTCACCCATGAAATGATTGAATATGTAGAACATGCCGACTTAATGGTGGGATTACCTCAAGCAGAATTTGGAACAGCCAAGCAGTTTTTTGAACAGACTTTGGAATCAGCAGAAGAGCTACCTGTATGGCGTGGTGATCTGTATTTAGAATTACATCGCGGAACGTATACGACGCAAGCATGGAATAAACGTCATAACCGCAAAGCAGAATTACTGTATCGTGAAGCTGAAGTATGGGAAAGACTCACCACCATCTATTTCAATCAAAGCAGTCTATCGAATAGTGAACCTGCCGAATTATCTATAGAACAAGATGACACATTAATATCTGAAAGTATAAAAGTACTAGCAAAGCAATCTGCAGATAAGGGTTTATCAGTACATCCTGCTCTTTTTGAACAACAACAAGATGGAGCAATTACCAGACAACAATTCAAAAATGGATGGCTTGGTATTATGCTTAATCAATTTCATGATATTGTCCCGGGTTCGGCGATTCCAGAAGTGTACGATACGTCTGAAGTCGAATATGCTCAGATTTTACAGATCGGAGCAAGTGCTCTGGATCAAGCGCTCACTCCGTGGACAGCATGGATTGGACAGCAATTAGCACAGTCGGATCAACAAGGTACAGCGTATACTGTGTTTAATAGTTTAAGTTGGGAACGTGGAGAATGGATCGAGATTGAAGGTGGCGCCGAGTTAGCTGATGTTCATGTATATGATCAAGCAGGAACAGTGTTACGGAGTGATGTGGTCTCACAAGCTACTGTTGAGCAGATCGTACCCACATCGATTCCGTCTACAACAACTCAAGTACCACAGTTATTATTTACATCAGCCAAGCCTGTTTTACCAGGACATACAACCAATACCGATCTATCTACAACGCAAAATGCAACAAAGTTATCCACAGAAAATGAGTCTAAATTGGAAAATAAATACACTTTAAGAGTCTATATACCATCGATTCCTGCATTCGGTTATACCGTGATCTGGTTACGTTCAGAAAGTGATCACAGTGTTGCATCTGCTAGTCGTATAGATACCGATAGAAGGTTCCAATCTCAAGTGAAAATTGGAAAAGCAGTGCCTTCAGTTTGGGAAACTCCTTTTTATCGTATTCAGTTTAGCGAGCAAGGCGAGATTGCTGCTTTGTATGATAAGCAATATGAACGCAACGTATTAAAAGAAAATCAGCATGGTAATGTATTTGGTTTTTATCATGATCGCCCGTTGCTATGGGATGCGTGGGATATTGATCCTCATTTTGCCGATCAGATAGCTGATACTGCTGTCTGTATTTCTTCTCAGGTAATTATGAGTGGACAGACAGGAGATATACTACAATTCCGCTGGCAGATCGGACAGTCGATCATTGCCCAACATATATATCTGTATAATGACAATCGCCGAATCGATTTTAAAACAGAAATAGAGTGGAATGAAAGTCATAAGTTGCTAAAAGTATCGTTCCCTGTAGATCTGATAGCAGAGCAAGCGACATATGAGATTCCATTTGGTGCTTTGCAACGCACGATGAATACTAATACGAGTTGGGACAAAGCTCAATATGAAGTCTGTGGACATCGCTGGGCAGATATTTCAGAAGGTAATTATGGAGTAAGTCTGCTTAATGATTGTAAATATGGATATGATATCAAAGATTGCAATATGCGCCTTTCGTTACTACGGGCACCCAAATGGCCTGATAAAGGTGCCGATCTAGGTCATCATGAGTTCACCTATTCACTATTACCACATGGTGGAGATTGGCGTGAAGCGCACATTGTACGTGCAGCAGCAGAACTCAATCAACCTGCATCTTATAGAATCATTGAAACTACAACGACTATAGATAAAAAAATATCGACAGTTGTAGATCACCAGTTATCTACATCGTTATTTTCCTATCATAGTGAGCATATTATTCTCGATACGATCAAGCCAGCAGAAGATGGACAAGGTACGATTATCCGTCTGTATGAATCTTCAGGTAGTCGTGGCACCGCTCGTATTCAATGGCCTGTACAGACTGATATAACAGACGATCATGCGATCACACTGGTCAATATACTGGAAGATCATGTTGGAACATTACCTGTGATAGATAATCAACTAGAACTATCATTCAAACCGTATGAGATCAAAACGTTGAAATGGAATAAGGGGGAATCATCATGTTAGAAAAGTTAGAACATGTTCAAATGTCCACATTCGAGCTGCCACAGGCAGTTCAGGATGTGCTAGCAGAAGCAGAGCAAACATTAGCTCACCGTCCCAAGTTAGCTGAACTGTTCCGCAATTGTTTTCCCAATACCTTAGAGACGACTACCAAATTGATGGATGATGGCACTACTTTTGTGATTACAGGAGATATTCCAGCGATGTGGTTGCGAGATTCAGTAGAACAGTTGATACACTATGTTCCGCTTTGTAAAGAAGATAAAGATTTGCAACGTATGATTAGCGGATTGATAAAGCGACATATGTTCTATCTGGAAATTGATCCGTATGCGAATTCTTTTAACGAAACAGCGAATGATTGGCACTGGGACCCGGCAGATGAAACAGAGATGAGTCCGTGGGTATGGGAGCGCAAGTTCGAGTTGGATTCACTTTGTTTTACGATTCGGCTAGCGTATCACTATTGGAAAACAAGCGGAAATACCGATATTTTTGATGCAGGATTTAAGCAGGGGTTGCGTACAATTTTCCAATTATGGCGAACAGAACAACGTCATATGGAAGAATCACCGTACCGTTTTACCAGACGCAATTGTCCGGCTATTGATACGATTCGGAACAAAGGGTTAGGGATGCCGGTGAACTATACAGGGATGATCTGGTCAGCATTCCGTCCAAGTGATGATGCGTGCGAATTCCATTATAGTATTCCTTCCAATATGTTCGCGGTCGTGTCGTTACGCCAAATGCAAGAAATGGTGCGAGCTGTTTATCGGGATGAAGCTTTTTGCGCAGAATTAGCCGAAATGGAAGAAGAAATTCAGCATGGAATCGAATTGTATGGCATTTATCGACATCCGGTACATGGGAATATGTATGCGTATGAAACGGATGGATTTGGCAATTACTGTCTGGTTGATGATGCCGGTACGCCGAGCTTATTATCAATGCCTTATCTAGGATATTGTGATGTGAACGATCCGATGTATCTGAATACACGCAAATTTATTTTAAGTACTGAAAATCCGTATTATTTTGAAGGGAAAGCGGCTAAAGGAATGGGTAGTCCTCATACACCAGCAGGTTATATCTGGCATATGGGATTGTCGATGCAAGGGTTAACAGCCAACAATGATGCTGAAATATTAGAAATGATCCATCTATTAGAAAGTACGGATGCCAATACAGGTTATATGCACGAAGGATTCCATTCAGACGATCCAACTGTTTTTACCCGTCCGTGGTTTGCATGGTCGAATAGCTTATTTTCACAACTGATCTATAAAGCGATGCAAAAAGGTTTACTGACAAATTCATCATCTTAAAACATATTAAAAAGTTGAATAAAGTTGAAATTAATTATTTCAAAAATTACTTAATGCATAACTTAATAAAATCAGTTATAGTAAAAGAAAGTTATAGTAAAAGAATATAACAACACTTAGCTATAACTAACCAATCTTTATCATGTATCTATGTTCAACTAAAGTTATCTGTAAAAGGCTTACCTTTACTCACCCTCATTACGAACAAAACGATTTAGAAATGAGGATGCAAGAGCATAGAGCGAAGGGAATATGATTGTTCTGAAAGAGTTACAAGCTTTCGCAAGCAAGGTACTTCGGAAGCATAGACTACGATCGCCTTTGGACATGAATCTTTACTGCAAAGCAGTTATACATAGGTTTCATGTCCAACAGCGGTTACAAGAACATTCATCTTCTCATAGCGGTCTAACTCCCAGTATCCGAAACTTTCCAATCCAGTTGTATTCCAATCCAATGTATATGAAGGAGATTGTTATGACTCTAATTTCTAAGCTCCATACTGTTATTTTTTATGATCCTGCTTTTCCATTTGATGGGCAACGTCCGAATGAGCAACAACTGACTCATTTACAAAAACAAGGTACGGTTGTTAATGCGAACGAACTTGCTAAAGCGCTTACGCAAGCAGATTTGTTTATTCATCTGCATGGTAGTTATTTTCCCAAACAAGCATGGACAGCTATTCATAATCATTTGAATGACAGTAAAGGGTTTGTACATATGGGCGGTATTCCTTTCCGCAATCCTGTAAATGAAACCGCAGATGGATGGCAAGCTGAACATGAACAAACAGCGTATCATCAAATTTTGAATATAAATGAAGTGTTGCCTGTAGAAGTAACACCGATTGATCATTATAAAGCAAGTACAGATTTCCCGTTATTTGCAGGACAAGAATCTTTATTTGAGCGTCAGAGCACATGGGGATTCGCACTTCATGTAACCAAAGCCAACGATCATCCTGCACAGGGGGGCTCTAGTGGACCGATGGATGCTCATATTTATCCACTGCTCAAAGGAATCTCCAAAGACGGACGTGAAGTAGCTGCGCCTGCTATTTTGCTCGAAAATACAAAAGGCGCTTATGCAGGTGGACGCTGGGTATTTGTCAATCAACTAGCAGGAGCTTCGTTCTGGGAAAAAGGAGTAGAAGCTATTTCTAGGTGGGGCGAATTCGCTGCTAAAGGCGTGACAGAAATCTGGGTAAAGCCTAACTATGCCAGCTATGAACCAGGAGAACGTCCAACACTAACGATTCAACTGCAATCTTTACAACGTCATTCCACAAGTGCAGATATTAGCGGAGAATGGACATTTAAGCTACAAGTGGCTAAAGAAGATCAGGATTTATCCGGTCAATTTACAGACGTCTGGACAAAAGAATTCAATATCTCATCTTCGCGTGAACTGGATATTGTACGCTTGCCTGTTGAAATCACAATTGAAGCTGGATATTACCGTCTGGAAGGAACGATCACGTCTCCGTCTGGTGAGATTCGTAATATTCATCAAGGATTCTGGGGATTTGATGCAGACTTTTTGGCAACAGGGGAAATGTTAACAGCCGATCGTGATTATTTCCGCAAAGAAGGTCGCCCATTACCGATTGTGGGCATGACATATATGACTTCAGATGTAGCGCGTAAATTTTTATTTTTACCGAATGCGGCGGTCTGGGATAAAGATATGGCACAGATGAAGCATGCAGGGATTAACTATCTGCGCACAGGCGTATGGAGCGCTTGGCGTCATGTGATGTTTGTCGATGGTCATCCGTATGAAGAAGTGATGCGTGCGATCGATGCGTTTATTTTGACAAGTAAAAAGCATGGTCATGAACTGACATTTAACTTTTTTGCATTTACACCGGAAGCCTGGGAAGGGGTTAACCCGTATCTTGATCCACGCAGTGTAGAAGCGCAGAAGCGTTTTATTTCAGCGATTGTGACCCGTCATCGTCACACATCTAATATCCATTGGGATCTGATCAATGAACCATCGATGTTCAATCCAGATATTCCATTTTCAGGCCCACAACCGGTATACGATGAATTTGAGATTGCCGCTTACAAAGAATGGGTCGAAAAGCGTTATGATAGCGATATTACTAGAGTGCAAGAGCGCTGGAATATGACGCCAGAAGAATTACCAAACTTTGATGCAGTATATCCAGTTCATGTGAATGATATTAGCTACAATCCTACATCGATTCATCCGAAAAAAGGTACTCGTTGGCTGGATTATAATCTGTTTACGATGGATATGCACAACCGCTGGGCGACGGATCTTACCCGTATGATCCAAAGTATTCAGCCCAAGCAATTAGTTACTGTTGGACAAGATGAAGGTCTAGCCGGACAACGACCGTCGCCATTGCTGTATGCAGAGACTGTCGATTATACAACGGTACATTCATGGTGGGAAATGGATGATCTGGTGTGGGACGGCATTTTCACCAAGACACCGCAAAAGCCGAATTTGATTCAAGAAACAGGCATTATGTATATTGAGACACCGGAAGGCAAAGCCAAACGTAGTGAAAATGAACTGAAATATATTTTAGAACGCAAATATGCGTATGCTTTTTCAACAGGGGGAGCAGGGGCTGTACAATGGATATGGAATATTAATTTCTATATGCACAATGTCAATGAATCTCATATCGGAGCAGTGCGAGCCGATGGTACAGAAAAGCCTGAAGCCGATGTATCTTATGATTTCGGACGCTTTATGGCGGCGACTCGTGATCTATTTGAAAATCGTCAATTGGAAGAAGTGGCTGTTATTTTCCCTTATTCTAATGATCTGTCTAATCGTAAATTCGCTCATGATGCGACTACCAAATTGATTCGTACTTTATCGTATGAATTAAATGTACATGCGCGTGCTTTTGGTGAATATCATTTACATGAATTAACGACAGGTGATGTACCCAAATTAATTATCGTATCCAGTCCTCATAACTTCCAGAGCGCAGCGCTCCAACAACTATTAGATTATGTAGAAGAGTATGGCAGTACTTTATTATTTACAGGTCCACTAGCATTAGATGAATACTGGCAACATACTGATCGCCTTAGTGAAGTGACTGAGAGCGCTCCTTTATCTAATGTACGTCGCGAAGAAGCGTTGCAATTAGGTGAAGAGATTTTACCTGTATCGTTCAGTCGTAAGCGTATTGCTGAATTGGTCAAACAAGCACCGTTAACAGGTATTTCTCAAGTGAAAAATGTTAATATCGGTAAAGGTAAAATCATCTGGAGTCCATTGCCGGTAGAATTAAGCGATCGTACAGAAACACAGATTGCCCTCTACGAGTATGCATTAGCTGAAGCAGACGTATCGTCTGAATTGGAATGGATACAAGGTGATGAATTATCTGGAGTGTATGGACGCAAATTGTCTTTCGACAAAGGCAATCTGTATATCTTTGTATCTGAATACGGAGCTAATGCTCAGATTCAAGTGAAAGATCCGATTAGCGCTAAAATTTATAGTTTCCTATTGGATGCAGAACGTACGGTGATGTTTGCCACTGATATTGAAGGGTCGATTACTACGATCTATCGCCCGGAAGAAGTTAATATTGATGTGACGAAATAAGCTACAGAAATTATCAAAAAGCATAATGATGATATCGATTGCAAAGAGGTTACCTGTAAAGGTAATCTCTTTTTGTATATAGTATATGTCAATAGCTTCGTATAACACGAAGTTGGATAAACGTTATACAATGCTTTATAATTAAATAATGATATACATATGTATCAAATTAGAATTAAAGGAATGAATTTATGAAAAAGGTATTTAAGTTTATGCTCAAAGCTGTCGCAGTGATTGTGTTGTTAATTGTTATTTTTCTAGCGACAGTCTATGTTGTTAACGTAGTAGCTAGCAAGTCAGAACAAAGCAAAATTCAACCATACGGACAATCTGTTGTGGTCGATGGGAAGAAAATGAATGTTATGATTCAAGGAGAAGGCAAGCAAACGATTGTGTTATTGCCAGGCTTCGGTACAGCATCGCCAGCACTTGATTTCAAACCATTAATCGAACAACTATCTGCTGATTATAAAGTAGTAGTCGTTGAACCATTCGGTTATGGATTAAGCGATATTACCGACAAACCGCGGACAGTAGACAACATTACGAACGAGATTCATGAAGCATTGCAACAATTGAAAATCAATAAATACATTCTGATGGGTCACTCGATTTCAGGCATCTATGGATTAGATTATGTCAATAAATATCCTAATGAAGTGACTGCTTTTGCCGGAATCGATTCTAGTTTCCCTACACAGCCGACAGAAGTGATGGATACCGAATCGGTGAGTTTATTGCAAAAATCAGGCTTTTACCGTTTATTGGTCAAATTGAATCCGTCTCAGATCATGACACCGGATGTCGATGACAATACCAAACAACAAATTAAAATGATCACGCTCAAAAACTTGATGAATCCTGATATTGTCAGCGAAGCACAGTTATTACCTACAAACTTCAAAGCGGTACAAGGCTTGCAATTCCCTAAAAACTTGCCTGTTATTTTCTTTTTAGTCCAAAATGATCCTGATATTAAAAACTGGACAACTCAACATGAAGAACAGATCAAAAATTCATTACATGGCAAAGTGGTTCTATTAGACGGTACCCATTATCTGCATTACACTCAATCCAAAGCTATCGCAGATGATTTGCGAAGTTTTATGAACAGTATAAAGTAACAATTTGAAAGTGGTTCTAAATTATAATCTGCTAAGGAAGTAGATTATAAGACATGATGAATTATTTTGAATAAAAGAGCTACAGGAACTATATTTTTATCATTAGGATTAATCATTATCATCGAGCAACAAAGTTTACGTTTTATAGTAGTAACCGCAATGACTTTTCATAGTAATGGCATGTCTAATACAGCTATACAAGAGATGCTAACTTGGACGCTTACACCATACAACTTAGCTATACCTATCATTTTTGTGATCATAGGTATAGGTTATCTACTCTGGTCAGAATTAAATAAAGAATAAAGAATAAAGAATAAAGAATAAAGAATAAAGAATAAAGAATAAAGAATAAAGAAAAAGGATGCTATTTACTACAAATAGTATCCTTTTTCTTTACCTCAAACTTTCAACCCCATGCTGTGTCCATTTCCAAACATACTACATTTACTTTCATATCATTATTATCCTTAACTTTATTCAAAAGTTTTTAAATTAATCGTCTCCCAAATATCATCCTAGCACAGAGCGGAGATAAAGGAATTACCCGATAGAAGCGAAGCGTTCGCCTTTAAGATTTGGATATCGACCCCTACGCGGTCAAATCAAGATATCCAAGTCTTACCAGCGATCGACAGGGTAATTCTTTATCGGAGCGGTCTACAAATATATCAACTTAAATTATCTATCAGTAAATATGTAACTATAACTAACGCAATGAAGTCGCTCTCAATCCCGCAATTCTATTTTGATAACGCTTACCTAAAAAAAGTACACATAACCTAAAGAACTTAGCGTAGTTTCCTTACCGTCTCTTGCTCATAATAAAAGTATAAGCATATAAGAGAGATACCGGAGAGAAAGGGGACTTCAATCATGACCTTTTTGTATGAATTGCGTAAAAACAAAGTTCTTTTTTTGATGGCATTACCTGCATTAATTTTGCTAGTTTTGTTTAACTACTTGCCGATGTTCGGAGTCATCCTTGCTTTCAAAAATTATAATTTCTACGATGGGATTCTAGGCAGTCCATGGATTGGATTCAAAAACTTTGAATATTTGTTCAAAGGCGACGCCTGGCTGATTACCCGTAATACATTGTTATATAACTTCGTTTTTATTATTTTCGGACTGATTCTCGCAGTCGCCCTAGCGATTGTACTCGATGAGATTCGTAACCGATTCCTTTCCAAAACCTATCAGACGATCCTCATTATGCCTTACTTTTTATCATGGACGATTGTAGCCTTAATTTTTTACGCTTTTCTTAGCGCAGACAAAGGTATTATTAATCAAGCACTTACCTACATGGGGATGCACCCGATTAATTTCTATTCCGAGACGACATACTGGCCGTACATTTTGATCTTCGTCTTTTTCTGGAAAAGTGTAGGGTACAGCAGTATTATCTATCTTGCTTCGATCACAGGTATTTCACCGGAGTATTACGAAGCCGCTACGATTGATGGCGCTAGTAAATGGCAACAAATTCGCTTTATCACCATTCCTTGTCTAAAGCCTATCATTATTATTATGACCATTCTAAGTATCGGTAAAATTTTCTACGCTGACTTTGGACTATTCTATCAGGTGACATATAACTCGGGCGCTCTGTACCCTGTTACACAGGTTATTGATACGTATGTCTACAACGGTCTAACTTCGATGGGGAACTACGGTATGACGGCAGCAGCAGGCTTATATCAATCGTTTGTCGGATTCGTACTTGTGATTATTACCAACTGGATCGTCAAAAAAATGGACAAAGACAGCGCGCTGTTCTAGAAAAGGGGGAATTTCGATGGAGCAAACATCTAGTAAATTCAATCAGCTTCCAAAAAGTTGGAATCTTGTATTTAACCTGATTTTGATTGTGCTGTGTGTAGTCTGTATTATTCCAATTATTCTGGTTTATGCGATCTCATTCACCAGTGAAGCTAGCTTATCTGCAAAAGGATATCAGTTTTTACCATCAGAATGGAGTCTGGATGCGTACCGTTATGTGTTCCGCAACGGAGATCAGATTCTACAATCAGCATATGTTACGATCGGAGTTACCGCTATTGGAACATTATTCAGCTTACTGGTCACTGCGTTATTCTCGTATGTATTGTCACGACGTGATTTTCGTTATCGTAATGTGATGGCATTTTTCTTGTTTTTCACAATGTTATTTAACGGTGGATTGGTTCCATCCTATATTGTAAATACAAATGTACTGCATCTAGCAGATACGTTTTGGATTTTGATTTTACCGTATTCACTGAGTGCTTTTAATGTTATTATTTTGAGAACGTTTATGCAGCAGTCTATCGAAACAGCAATTTTAGAAGCAGCAAGAATAGATGGAGCAGGAGAGTGGTATATTTTTGCCCGTATCGTGCTACCATTGTCCAAGCCAGGTCTGGCTACAGTTGGTTTGTTCACTTTAGTGACGTATTGGAACGATTGGTTTCTTGGACAACTGTATATCACCAATCCCAAATTAGTCAGCCTACAATACATGTTAATGAAATTGCAGTCTAATATTGATTTTGTGACCAGTAACGCGACTTCAGCCACCAACAATATGCTGATGGCACAGATTCCAGCAGAAGGCGCACGAATGGCTATTCTGGTCATTGTGTTAACACCGATTCTTTGTGCATACCCGTTTTTCCAGAAGTACTTTGTTAAAGGATTAACGATTGGTGGTATCAAAGGCTAACACAAGGTAAGGAGGATTTTATGAATCATTCCAGATACAGGTATCACCGAATTGTTTTGATTCTGGTGGTATCTGTATTGTTGTTTATTGGAGCAGGTTGTCAGAAGCAGGGTAAGCCAGATATCACTTTATATTCAGCGACTTCACAATCATCACAGACAGGGCAAGAGGTCACGCAAAGCAATCTTCCACCTGCGGAACTGGTATTTTACAATTATGCCAATCCAATGCCAGATCAAGCTAAAGTGATGGACGAAGTGAACAAATATCTAAAGCGCAAAATCAATGCCACCATTCGAATTATTACATTGAATCCAACCGAATTTGAAGCGAAAATACCGGCTATTCTAGCTTCCGGTCAGCCAGCCGATCTAGTATTCACCAGCTCATGGACAAATAATTATTTAGCAAATGTGTCTAGAGGGGCCTTTTTGCCGCTAGATCATTTGTTAAAGCAATATGGTATAGGTATGCAAAAATCGATTCCGTCTATTTTGTGGAAAGGGATGCTGGTTGATAATCAGACGTATGCTGTACCTCTTAACAAAGAAATCGGACATCAATACGGTATACTGATGCGCAAAGACATTGTAGATAAATACCATTTGAAGATCAATCATATTCGAACATGGCAAGATATAGAGCCATTCTTGCAGATTGTTCATCAACATGAACCTCAATTACGACCACTCGATACACCGGAAATGTTGTACCGCTCTATTCCAATGAATCATATTGCAGGAGATTGGTATTTGCCAGGTGCGATCAATATCGGAGAATCACCTGCTTTTAAGCGTGATGATACGAACGTATTCAATCAGTATGCTACCCCTGAATTTAAGCATTTTGTAGAAACGATGTATCGCTGGAATCAAGCAGGCTATTTACCAAAAGATCCAATGTATGAGGCGGAAAATGATTGGAAAACAGGTCAAATATTTGCAGGAGCCCTATCTTATGCGCCTAACTATGTATATGAGCGTAGCAGTCAATTGGGTTATGATCTGGATTATGTTAATATCGGGCAGGGTGTGATTGAGACAGGCGATGTACAAAGTGGTGCTTTTGCCATTCCTCGATCTTCTGAGCAGCCTGAACGTGCGATGATGTTTTTGGAATTGTTATACACTGATCCGTATCTTGCTAATCTATTGAAGCATGGTATTGAAGGAGTTCATTATGTCAAAGTAGATGATAAACATATTGAACCTGCGCCTGGAATCGATCCGCTGAATCCTAAGTACGATTATGGATATGGTTGGATGTGGGGCAATATTTTTATTTCTTATTTTGATAAATCGTATCCGCAAGATACGTATGAGCAATATGAAGCATTTAATAGTGGCAATATTCCAGCGCCAGCACTCGGATTTAATATGAATATTGCGCCCGTATCTACAGAAGTAGCAGCGATCAATAATGTACTGGCAGAGTATTATCGTCCGCTTATCAATGGAACTGTTAATCCGCAAAAAGTACTGCCTGTTTTTTTGCAAAAATTACAATCAGCAGGCGTCGAACGTTTAATAGCAGAAGAGCAAAAACAACTGGATTTGTGGAGAGCAGCACAATCGTTAACATCTTCTATGCCTTGATGTTATAACGTATCTTCTGACAAGTTCGATATCATCTGTATCCTCAGGTGAAATATCTTTGAGCAGATTGTTTTCCCCTATGCTATGTTTATGGTACATTTATAAAAAAGAACTGTATGTGAGTATAAGTTCTTACGGGAATAGGGGGATCATCATCATGGCTGTAGATGAGAATTATCAGCGTAAGCTAGAAGATCAAAAGCGTTTATTTAAACAGTTGGGGATTAAGTTCGATGCACTTACGATTCATGAAAAAGATTTTGCGACCAAAATGCGTGGCTATTCTCAAGAAGAAGTCGACTTTTTTCTAGATGATGTTATTTTAGATTATGAGCGTTTTTACAAAGTCATTACAGACTTGCTTGATAAATATAATGAACTTCAACGTCGTCAGACATATGAAAGCGAGCGAGCTTCTGCACGTATGAAAGAGGTTGAAGATTCAGTAGATCGCAGTATTGTAACCGATGCTATTGGAACACTGGAGAGAACGATTGATCAGCTCAAAGTTCGCTTGCGTGATAGTGATAACAAAAAAATGATCTAACACATTACTAAAATATAAAACAAAAAGCTGCTTTCTGTCATCATAACAGGAAGCAGCTTTTTGGCATCAATACGATTAGATATCCAGTACAGATTGCAAAAGATTACATTTTTCTACAAGTGAAGATTCTTGCGAAAGAAAAGAGAACATCGCTTTGAGCATTCCTTTTCGTTGATGAGTACTTAATATTTCTTGTTCTAGCTCGTGTAGAACCTGACGATAATCTTCTTTTTGCTCATCAGAGACTTGCAGATGATGCAGTAATCTTTTGAGGTCTAGCAGGGCATCATGAATAATAATCCCTTTAAAAACAGGGCTTTCTTTAATATGTTCAGGATCTACTTTAAGCTGCTTCCAATCCCAGATCGGTACATAATTATATTTTATCATGCCTTTGATCCATATATCGATTGTATTCCCCAGAAGGGCAGCAAATTCTTCGTCTGTAGTATTCGGTTTGAGACCCATCATCGGTAAAATCAAGTACTGCATCATCATGCCGCGAATCATAAAAATAACATCATAAGCAAAAGGTTCAACCTGTTCACCATAGATATCTACCAGACAATCGGTAGTCCATTTGCTTAGTTTGAATTCTACAATCAAAAAAGCTTCGATTAGCTTTTCGCTATGAAATAAACTTTTATCATGCATCGACATCATCATCGTATGGAATTTGGTATCTAACGAATTTTGTAAATAAATACGGACAAATTCAGCAATTTTTTGCTCGGAAGCTAGCTGAGTATCAGAATACATGATACGAATCGCTTCATCGATTTTGCGTCCATGCATCATTACGGTAGCCACTAGCACATCTTCTTTACTTTGAAAAAATTTATAAAAAGAAGCTTTGGCTATTCCGCTTTCCTTCGCAATCTCATCTACGGAAGTAGCTGTATACCCTTTTACGGAAAAGAGTTGAAGTGCTACTTCAATAATTTCATCTTCTTTGTTTTTCAAGTGCACATCTCCTTTACCGCTACGTCATCACGTCATTATAAAATAAGAACAGGCTCTTTGAAAAGAAGCCTGTTCTTATCCAGTACACATTCATATCTACAGAATAATTCGATTACACTTTTTTACTTAAATTCAACTTTTCACGACGTTGTTGCTTGCGTTCTAATTTACGGGCTGCTTTTTTATCTTTCCGTCTAGCAACAACCATGTATAAGGAAGGCACTACAAACAATGTCAAAATCGTTGAGAATACAAGACCGAAAATAATAGTAACCCCAAGCGGTCGGAACAATAGTTCACCGACAGTAGCGATAGGAATCATACCCACAATCGCTGTCAACGAGGTAAGAAGAATAGGGCGGAAACGAGCAGATGCCGCAGAGATAATAGCATCGGTTAGTTCCATACCTTCATGCCTTGCATCTTCTATAAATTCGATTAATACGATACCGTTCCTTACAACAATTCCGGCGAGTGCTATAATCCCCATGACTGACATAAATCCGATCGGTGTACGAGTAATAAATAATCCTAATATACCGCCCGCAGCCGCTAGATAGACTGTAGTCATAATAATCATCGGAATCGAAAGCGAGTAGAACTGAATCATAATTAAGATAATGATCAGGAAGATAACGACTACAAACAGTTGCCCCAAATCAGTAAAGGTATCTGTTTGGCTGGACGTTGCTCCACCGACATCCCATGTGTATCCTTCAGGGAAATTAATTTGTTGTATTTTAGGTTCTAATTCCTGCATAACTTCTGTAGCGGTACGTCCATTCGCATCTGCCTCAATCGTATTCACTCGTGTTAAGTTATAACGATCGATTTGTTGAATCGCAAATGATGGTTTCATTTCAACCACTTGTGATAATGGAATCTGAGTTCCAGCAGAGTTAGTAATACTGACTTGTTGGAATAGTGCTGTTGGACTAGCGTTTGTAGAATCTTTCATATAAAGCTTGATATCGATCAGGTCTTCACCGTTATCAAAGTCACCTACACTAATACCGCTACCCATCATCAATAGTGTACGTGTTAAGTTCTCATAACTCACTTTATATTGATCCATCGCTTGTTTATTAACGACAAAGTTCAAAGCATAATTTTCGACACCAATACTATCAGTAATACCATATGTTCCTGGTGTATCAGCAATCGCAAGTTTCACTTTATCTGTCAAACTACGAATTTCTTCTAGATCATCACCTAGAATACGGATCGATACTGCTTTACCTACAGAGACACCCAAATCTGTAGCTTTTACAGAGATACTGATACCTGGATAATCTTTTTTAAGTTGATCAGACCATTGTTCTGACGCTGTAGCTACATCGAGCTTATGTTCTTCACCGGTGACTAGAATCTGTCCGGTCGTTACACCACCGCCACCTAGACTAAGGTTGGTAAATAACTGAGGTGCACCGCCACCAGAAGCATAAGCTATATTTTCAACACCTGGCTGTTTTTTGACCCATTTCGCAACGCCTTGTACGACTTCATCTGTTTTCTGTAAAGAAGTACCTGTAGGCAACGATACATTGATCGTTAACTGAGGATCAGATGAACTTGGGAATAGCTCGATTGGTGTAAAAGCAGCTAACCCGTAAGCAAGTGTACTCACAATAAGTCCTGTTAAAGCGACAATTAATGGACGTTTTAACACTTTAGGCATTAATTTTTTAGCATAGCCATTCGTTAACGATTGGATTTGTTTACCTAATAGTCCAGCAGGTTTTTCTGTGCCATGTGTTTTACCTTGTTCATTACGACGCTCTTCATACCATTCACGGAAAATAGGAATGATCGTTAATGCCATAATCATCGAAGCTAACATACATAACGAGATAATCGTTGGAATCGGACGAATAAATGATCCCATATCGCCTTCAAGCAACATTAATGGAGCAAAAGCCGCGATTGTTGCTAATGTAGCAGTAATAATAGAGATCGATACTTCTTTGGTACCGTTTATAGCTGCATCGGTCGGGCTTTCTTTGAGTACGGTTAATCGTCGTTCAATGTTATCATTCACAACAACCGCATCATCGACCAGTATCCCCAGTACGATAATCAATCCTACAATCGTAATCTGATTCAGCGATATTCCCAGAGTAGGCAAAAGAATCAGACCGAGTGCGATTGAGACTGGAATAGCCAAAGCTACAAAAGAAGCTGTTAACCAGTTCAATCCCAACATACAAATAATAATAACCGCCAAAATCGCAATTAACATTTCACGAATCAAATCATTGAAAATACGATCTACTTCATTTTTTTGAGCAAATAGGGAAGTAATCTTGATGTTAGCAGGCAATGTTTTTTCAAGTGAAGACATTTTTTCTGCTACACGCTCATGCATTGTAGGTACATCAGAACCTGTTTCACTACTGATATCGAGTGAAATTGCAGGTACACCGTTGTAATATCCTAAGTACGTTTCTTTATCCGTTACCAATTGCACATTAGCTATGTCTTTAACATAAACAGGAATACCGGCTTCTGTTTGAAAAACAACAATATTTTTGAGGGAATCTACATCATGAGATTCATCAACCGTTAATTGATAAGTACGTGATTGGTAGGCAATATCACCTGTAGGTACACGGTTATTTTCAGACTGGATCGCTTGCATAACCGATTCCCACGAAATATTGTACTGTTTTAACTTCGCCATATCAGCGTCTACTCGAACTTGCTGATCCGGGATACCTTTAATCGCTACATCGGTAATACCCGGTACAGAGCGAAGTTGGTCACGCCATGTATTCATAAGATCACTTAAAGCATAAATATCTTCTTTGGTTTTGCCATATACAGCAAACGATTGAACAAATGTCTGTGTTAAATTGTCATTAACGACAGGCGTGTTAGCATCAGAAGGAAGTTCGCCTTCAGCATCTTGCACTTTACGGCGTAACTCACTCCATGTGTCTTTAGCGTTTGCTGAGGGAAGAGCTTGAATCACGATACTGGATACTCCGTTACTGGAAGTAGAAGAGATCGTATCCAGATTGGTAACTTCTTTAATCTTCTGCTCTAACACTTTGGTGACCGTTTGTTCCATTAACTCTGGAGTTGCACCAGGATAAGTAGTGGTAACTGTTGCTGTTTTTACAACGATATCTGGCATTAATTGTTTAGGCAACTGCAATGCACTTACGATACCGAAAAGGATAAGCATGATAAAGAAGACAAGCGTAATTTTACGCTTTTTGACGATATATTTGATCATTTAGTGGTCGCCTCACTTACTGTAAGGGCATCTCCATTAAATAAACGGTCGGCTCCTTGAGTCACCACCTGATCGCCTACTTTTAAGCCTTTAGTAATCTGATAACGATTGTCGTATAGATTACCAATTTCAACAGGGGTTTGGACAGCTTTACCATTTACATTTTTGAATACATACGGTTCAGAGCCTGTACTTACAACCGCTTCTACAGGAATGGCGATTCCTTTTAATGAAGCAGCTTGACGAGAAGCTTTGACAACCTGACCTGGTTTCCAATCTAATTTAGGATTATCAATCGTTACTTCTGCATTGATAGAACCTGTATTTTCATTGGTGGCAGGATAAAGCTTTGTGACTTTGCCTGTACGTGCTTCATCATAAAGGTTTAAGCTAACTTGTTGTCCAACTTTCCACTTACTGATTTCACTATCTGCAATAGGAAGCAACACTTTAAGTTTGTTAATTTCACCAAGTGTAAACATAGCTGTACCCGCAGTTACCGTTTGTCCATTAGAAATCGTTTTTTCTAACACGACACCGGATACAGGAGCAGCAAGTCCTACTCTAGATAAATTCAATTGAGCCGTTTCTTTAGCAATAACAGCTTGTTCATAACTTGCTTGTGCCTGGCTAATACCCGCATTTGCTTGTTCGATACCTGCATTTGCTTGCTCAATTCCTGAATTGGCTTGCTCTACACTAGCAACAGCACTTTGACGACCAACTTCAGCTTCTTTAACCGTAGAAGCAGCTGCTGCACGATCTGATGCGCTTGCTCCTTCTAATAGAAGAGAAAGTTGTTCTTTGGCGTCATTCAGACTGTCTTGCGCTGTAGCAAGAGTCGTTTGAGCTTGTTCATTTTCTTGTTGCGTTAATAAACCATTTTGAAATAGTGTTTTGGCACGATCGGCTGCTGTTTTGGCTTGATTGTAAGCAGTTTGTGCTTTGTTCACTGCATTTTGTGATTGTGCTTTTTCTTGTGTACGAGCTCCAGCGGCTACGCCTTGCTCACGAACTTTCGCACTTTGAATTTGTGCATCCGCAGATGCGATACCTGCTTGAGCTGCTTGTTTGGCGGCTTGCGCATTGCTAAGAGAAGCTTGTGCGCTGGTAAGAGAAGCTTGTGCGTTGCTGAGGGATGCTTGAGCTGCGGCAACACTTTGGTTGGCATTGTCGAGATCAAGTTGTAAATCTGCGCTATCTAGTTGGGCTAAACTTTTCCCTTTTGTAACCTGATCTCCAATATCGGCATTCACTGAAGTGACTGTTCCACCGATTTTAAAAGAAACAGGGGTCTCATCATATGCTTGTAGGGTGCCTGATAAGTCATAGACCGCATCTAATGTTACTTCTTTGACGGCTGTGACTTCGACACTACTACTTGCCGGCTCCACTGCAGCTTTCTCTGTTGAACATGCTGTCAAACTAACAGCTAACAGAATCGCTGTAAAGGCCGTTGGCCAGCTTTTTTTCATAGTTACAGTATCCTCCTCTGAACTCACCAGTTTAATTTATACTCTATAGTTCATGGCTGAATTATAGATTGTTTTTACGGTGCTTGTCAATTGTATCAAACTAAATTTGAACCGACCTCAACCTCTGGATGTAGATTTGGATAAGATAAATTAAATCTAAAAGTGGATGCTTCATTTATGCAGAATAAGATTGTGAATATTGTGTGACGAATGGTAAGATTGTAGTATCATAATATATACAATATATGGAAGAGAAGGTGATTCATTGTGAGACCGACAGATCATTATGATCCAGATCAGAGGAACAATAATACGCCAAATCACAAACTTCATTATATAAATACAAAGCCTGCTATGGTGCGAGAAAAAATACACCTTTTACTTGCTGCGTCTATTTTAGTAGCACTGGTGGTCATTTTATTAGAGTGGACTTAAGGAAAGATATATCTGAAGGTATAATTTTATTTTAAAATAATGTTTGAACAAGGATTACGTATATGTCATTTAAGGTATATAATATAGAGGTAGAGTATTCATACATTTATATAAGTAGAAGAAACGATTTTTTAAATCAAACTTATTTTTAATTATAAATGATTTATTGAATTGTAGTTGATTTATTTTGTTAGTAATGCTAAATTAATTTTATTAGCTATACTAAATGTTTTTGGCAGAAGCATTCATTTGCGAGTGAAAGTATTTTTTTGAATATATGAAAAGAGGTAATATGGATATGAAAAAAGGAATGGTCGGCGCTTCTCTTCTGGCTATGGTACTTGTAGCATCTCAACCACTAACTATGGCTCATGCTGCGGATGCAATACCGACTCCAGTTGTAACAGACACAACAGCTACCCCAGCATCACAATTAACGATCTCTGGAGCAGGCGAATTGAAAAAGCTTGATACTTTGGATCTAAATACAGTTATCAATCTAGCACTAAATGATTCTTATAACCTTGCACTTCTTCAATTAAAATATAAAGTGTTAGATCAACAAAATGCGAGTCTAGGTGTAAATCTAGTTGACTTGAATAATAGCTTTAATATTCAAGCAGGTAATGGCTCTCCTGTATTGCATGTTCCATCTGATAATGGTAGTGGTACAGATTCAGGTGTTAATGGTGATGATTCACAAAGTGGTTCTGTAACTACAGTAAGTCCTTCACTAAAAGCTGCTAATACAGTGAGCGCTCAAGCAGAAGATGCTACGCCAGCTGCAACAACAGACAATAGTGGTTCTGGATCTGCTAGTGCTACAGATGCTGCTGATCCTACACCAGAACCTACTCCTACGCCTGAACCATCAAAGCCAGATCCAAGTGATGCTTACGAGCAACAATTAAAAGAACTTCAAGATGCTGTAGGTAAAATTTCGGATGGACTAAATAAAAGTGCAGCCGCTCAAAACACACAACTTGAAACTTCTCGTAAAACATTAGAAAAAAATATTAACAGCTTGGATACTCAAAAAGAAAATACAGAACTTCAAATCAATGAAGCTAAAGAAGGTATCAAACTTGGTATGACAGGTCAATATGTACAACTGTTGGCAAGTCAAAAACAAGTTCAATTGTCTAAAGACTATATCGATGTATTGACTCGTGATGTACAACGTGCTCAAACATTACAGTCTCTAGGATCAGGTACACAAGAAGATATCGATAAAGCAAATCGTGCTTTGTTAGCAGAAAAAGATAACTTAACTAATCTTGAAGATGCGTACCAAAAAGCATTGATTACTATTTCATTTGATCTAGGTATTGAATACAATCCAAATATTCAATTAACAGATATTGATGTAACTGTAGAACCGGTTACAAAGAAAAATGTAGATACAATCTTGTCTTCTTCATACCAAGTACAGACGCTTGCTAATGGCATTGTTCAAGCTCAATGGGAAGAAGATAACCAAGATAAAAATGCAGCCAACAGCTTTGATGAGCAAGCAACCAAAGCAAATACTGAAATTGCTAGACAACAATTGACTCAAGGTAAAATTGATTTGGCTAAATCTATCGAATCAAGTTACACTGATGCAGATACAGCATATAAAAGTGTTGTAACCGCGCAACGTACAGTAAGTGATGTGACTCTGGATAATACCAATATGCAGATTCGTTACAACGCTGGCGTAGTAACAAAATACGATTTTGATAAATTCCAATATCAAGTGCATGTAGATCAAGTGAAACAAGACTTGGCTAAACTACAATTTTATGTACAACAAGCTAAAGTACAAGCTATGGAAAATGGATATATTGCAGCTTCTTCTAGTGCTGCTGCTTCCGGTGCTTCATCTGCTTCTAGTGCAGGTTAAGTATTATCTATTCAACAAAAAAAGCCTATCCTTTGTATAAAGGGTAGGCTTTTATATATATATATATGATTTTACTAAACGCACGATTATATAGCGATTATGCTTCAGAAGCACCTTCTGTCCATTCGCTTAATTTGCGATCAGAAGGAAGTAAGAACGTGATGACTCCAAGTAATGGCAAAAAGCTACATAACTGCATGACAGGCGAGATCCCTATTTTATCAATCCAGTTACCTACGACTAAGGCTCCAAGTCCGCCTAATCCAAAAGCCAATCCTGTAATCAATCCAGATACAGTACCAATTTTGCCAGGGATAAGCATTTGAGCATAGACGACAGTGACTGAAAAGCTAGAAATAAGAATAAATCCGATAATCGTTAACAATACGCCGCTCCAAAATAAATTAGCATACGGCAAAATCAAAGCTAAAGGTGCTGAACCTGCCATCGATGCAAAAATAAGATTTCGTTTTCCAAAACGATCTGCTAGTGTACCACCGAAAAAAGTACCTAAAGCCCCAGCCGCTAAAAATAGAAAAATGTAAATCTGTGCATCGCCTACACTTAGTCCAAAACCTTCGATTAGATTAAAGCTATAATAACTCGCAATCGAAGACGAATACCAGGAGCGCACAAAAACAAGTGAAATTAAAATAATCATCGCAAATGCAATTCGATTTTTCAGTTCAGGGCGAATTTTTCCAGCATTGCGATGCTTTTTGGCAAAACTTTCACTACGAATCGTTCGTCCATACCAGCGTGCGATAAAGATTTGAACAATAATTCCTGCGGCTGCGACTCCGGTGAATCCGATAGCTCCGAATTGACCATACGGTACAAAGATCAGTGAAGTGAGCAGGGGAGCTAGTGATTGTCCTGCATTACCACCCACCTGAAAAATAGACTGAGCTAATCCTCTTCGATTCCCGGCCGCCATATGGGACACTTTGGAACCTTCAGGATGAAAAGTTGCTGACCCTAATCCGACAAATACTACAGCTAGCAACACTGCCGAATAAGAACTTGCATAAGCAAGTAATAACATGCCTGTAAATGTAAATCCCATTCCGATAGGCAGGAGAGAAGGGGTAGGACGCTTATCTGAAAAAAGACCAACAACAGGTTGCATAATAGAAGCGGTAAAATTAATCGCAAACGCAATCCAACCGATTTGTGTATAACTGAGATTCATCGTTTCTTTTAAAATAGGAAAAATAGCTGGAATGACCGATTGCATCGAATCGTTAAACAAATGAACAAGGGAGATTGCAAGTAAAACTCCGAATATTGTCTGATTCGCTGTAGAACCGGGAGAAGCATTGTTTATCTTTTTGGTGAGTGATGGCAACGACATGTTCATAATACTCCTTTTTTCAGTATAATATACACGCTGTAACACAAAAAAACCTTTTAGTTCTTCACTAAAAAGGCACTGAGTCCAAAAAAGAATCACATGGCGATCATCTTTTCCGTCTCGGTCCCAAGCAGGATCAGAGCAGAAAACAATGTAAAGTCAGCTTAAATGGATATTCACCCATTCACTGGCTTAGTCCTAACACCTCCAACATACATATGTATTGTATAGCTATTTGTAAAGCTAAAAGTACAATTCGGATCTACCGATATTGTCTTTTTATCAGTATATCAGAAATGACATACAGGTTCATTCTAGAAAAAAATAAAACGTATCTACATCTACACTAAAGTAGACATAAATACGCAGAATATGAATCTGATGGATTTAAATATTTAACAGTCTAGCAATAGTCTGTGGTTTGAATAATTTGGCAAGCTCTTCTTGAGCAGTCAGATAGACCATTCCATTTCCTTCGAGACGAGGAGAGTCACCGAGAGGAATTGTACGCTTGATCAATTGAGCATAAAGTTCAGGCTCTGTTAACTCTCGTTCAAAGCTTTGATTCGCGGTTACTTTGATTAACGCCATCGCACCGGATACATGAGGGGTAGCCATAGAGGTTCCGCTCAGTGTGGCATATTTACCATCCAAATATGTCGATAATATATTTTCACCTGGAGCCACTAGATCAACTTCATTATTCGAGTTCGAAAATTCGGAAGATTGGCGATTAAGATTGATTGCGCCTACACTAATGACTTCATTATAATAACCAGGGTATCCATATTCGTCAGTATTAGAATCGTTGTCGCCTTCATTTCCAGCGGCACAGATCACTAGAATATTGCTGTTGACTGCTTTTTGAATCGCTTCATGTAATTCAGGTACATCATCAGGCCCACCAAGAGACATCGAAATAATATCTACTTTTTGCTCGATAGCATACTCGATTCCTTGAATAATCCAGTCAATTTGACCAGAACCATCTTTATTTAAAACTTTACCAATGAGTAAATTCACTTCTGGAGCTACACCGACTACACCTGTATTGTTTTGGATCGCTGCAATCGTACCTGCTACATGAGTACCATGACCATTATAATCTTCATAGATATCAGGGTTACTTTGATCATCATCTGTAAAGTTACGTCCTTTGGTAATACGACCTTGTAGATCAGGATGATCTGTATCACAGCCTGTATCAAGTATAGCGACGATAATACCTGCACCTTTGGTAGTGTCCCAGACTTGCGGAGCTTGAATCATTTCTACACCTGTTGGTGTTTCAGTAACTTGTTCTGCATGAGCAATCACTTCGTAAGGAATAATACGCATATTACGTTCCATGTTTTGCCCTCCTTTAAATCATATCTGATCAGATCAACAACAATAAAGCTTGAAAGCTTACTTGCATGAACGAACGATAAGGTAGGATGGAAGTATCAACAAAAGTGTATATTCGAATATAGGTACAGTGTAACAATAATAAAGAGCCCAACACAGTTGCTATAGCCTTAGATATTGAACTTCTTTTGCTTTTATATATACAAAAATTGTTAAAAATTGACGAAAAACAATACAAAAAAGAACCTACCTCTTCTTCGTTAAAAGAAAGGTAGGTTAAGTAATAGGGAGGGTATAACGGGTCTAGCATCAAAAATATTCATCAAACACTATAAAGTGTGTTGATTTAGTAAGCACCTTCAGCAGTCATAATATCGCGCTCCAAATTAGGAACTTCAAGATTGGCGTGTAAATACTCTTGATCATGTGGAAGAGCCAATTGGAAATCTTCGCTACTGCATATTGAAATCGTGCAGTGATCCACAATAAAGTCGAGCACATGACCACCACCATTACGCTCATCATTAATAAAGTGTAAGTGATAACCTGCTACACCAATTCCTTGAGCAAATGCTGGTGTCCAGAAGCCTGCAATCACTCCGCCTGTATTAGGGAAATGGAAAGAGGGCTGCGATTTGGTTACTTCGATAAACGGTTTGTACGGCTTTTGTTGATGCGGTACAGTTCGTGTATTGACTTCACGGAACTGACCATCGATACGTATTGCATGAAAAATATTAGGGCTATCCAGTAGATCGTCCAGTACTTTTTCCAATTGCTGACGAGTCAGTGTGCGATTGATCTGGAATGTTTTTTCCTCTTCAAAAAAAGTCACTGTCGAGAACGGTGTACTTTCTTGCATACCGACTTGCTGAGCACTGCCATCTGGATACAGGTGATAGAATTTACCATCAAAAGCGATCATTTCACCATCCAATTGATGAAACGTACCAATGCCGAAATCACCATGTTTTTTGAGTTCGCCAAATGTGACTGAACCATCATACATACCGCTGAGTAAAGCGATCATTGTTGAAGCTTGATATATTACGTGATTTCCCATTTCTGTCTGACTCCTTTTTCAAATAAAATCCAATGTTATCTATAAATAATTGTTATACGATTGCTAAAATCAATAGATCTGTATTAGTTGATCGCATCAGGTAATAATTTTTCACCTAATTTGATATTATCTTGATAATCAATAGGTACATCCACAACAACAGGACCTTGATGTGCCATCGCTTGACGAAGTACATCTTCTAACTCTTCAGGACGAGTAACACGTAGCCCTAATGCGCCAAAACTTTCAGCATATTTTACAATATCGACTTTACCAAAATCGACACCAGAGGTACGACCGTATTTCATCACTTGTTGAAAAGCAACCATATCGTAAGCACCATCACGCCATACAATATGCACCAGTGGTGTATTTAAGCGGACAGCCGTTTCTAGTTCCATCGAAGAGAATAAGAAGCCGCCATCACCAGAAATCGAAATTACTTTCTCATTCGGACGTACTAATGAAGCGCCGATTGCCCAAGGCATCGCCACACCTAACGTCTGCATACCGTTACTGAACAACAGACGACGAGGTTCGTAAGAACGGAAGTACCGTGCCATCCAGATGTAATGGGAGCCAACGTCGCAAGCCACAGTGACTGTATCGCCGATCATACCGCGTAATGTTTTCATAAATTCTATCGGATGAACAAGATCTGGATGTGAAGAATGGAATCCTTTACCATCTTGTTCTAGTTTATGATGTAAACGTGCAAGCACTTCAAGCGATGGTGAAGAAAGGCGTAAACCTTCCAACTGTGTAGACAAAGCTTCTATATTAAGCGCAATATTACCGATCAATTCGCTTTGTGGTTGATAATAATGATCAATATCCGCTTTGCGATTATCTAAATGAAAAACAAGTCGTTGACCTTCTTGATTCCATAAATGAGGATCATACTCGATAGGATCATAACCCACAGTGAGCACTAGATCAGATTGTTTGAGTAGTAGATCACCGGGTTGATTACAGAACAGTCCGACTCGACCTAGAAAATGTTTCTCGAGATCACGCGAAATAGCACCAGCAGCTTGGAACGTTTCGACTACTGGAATATCAGTATCACGAATCAATTCACGAATCGCTTGCGTTACTTCAGGGCTACTTGCTTTCATACCTAATAAAATAACAGGCAATTTGGCTTGGCGAATCGCTGTAGCCACTTCATCAATCAGATGAGTAGGTGCTGTACCAAGCTGTGGTGTATGCATTGTATGGAAATTGAATTTTTTGGCTTCACTTACCAGTACATCCATCGGCAAACTAACAAAAGCAGCTCCCGGTTGAGAAGCAGAAGCTTCACGGAACGCATTCGTAATTGCTTCGCCTACATTGTTAGGATGTTCGACTTCAACGCTGTATTTGGTAACCGGTTCGAACAATCCTGCATTATCCATCGATTGGTGAGTACGTTTGAGACGATCTGTTCTGGAGACTGCACCTGCAAGAGCAACTACTGGATCACTTTCGGCATTGGCTGTTGCAAGCCCTGTGACTAAATTAGATGCGCCTGGACCTGAAGTCACAAGACATACGCCAGGTTTCCCTGTTAAACGACCGATTGCTGCCGCCATAAAAGCAGCATTTTGTTCATGACGACATACGATTAATTGTGGACCTCGATCTTGCAAAACATCAAATACTGCATCAATCTTAGCTCCTGGAATTCCGAAGATATATTCAACTCCTTGAGCGATGAGGCTATCAACAACAACATCAGCACCTGTTGTCACCTTTGTTTTCGCTACGTCGGTTGGATTCGTTGTTTTAATTTTGGTTTCTGTACTCAATCTGTCCATCTCCTTTTTCTGTTTATGAAAATAATCATTTTCTTTTCTGTACTTTCTTGTAAGTATGGAAAAGAGTACATTACCTATTTTATTCCCAAATAAAGTAAAATCAACTGTTAAAATTTTAAATATTTGATGGAAGCGATACCAGAAAATACTATAAAAAATAGTTGAAAATCACAGAATATAATTATAGCGAAATTTAAAATAACGCTTTCGTAACAATAGTTTTTGAATATGAAATATCATAAATACCAGATTGTTGATTTTTAAATGAATTTAAATAGTCTATTTTAATGGAAATAAATGAATAAGGAATTAATATCATTATAAGATCATATGTACGGCTACCATTGAGCGCAGAGGGATTGTTAAAAAGAATTATAAGTGACTTTTATATTCAAATTGTTATATATAAAAGAGAATAATGATAAGGTATTAGCCAGATTGTTCATACGCTTATTCCGACTATAGGGATAGGTTTTTCTATCATTATGGAAGTTAAAATGATGCGGAGAAAGTAAAGAATTTAAAGATAATTTGGAAATAAAATATTTTTAGTATATTTTGTGAACACCATAAATCGACAAAATAATATATGCTTTATCATAGAAAAATAACAAAAAAAGCTAACGCAATAACACGTTAGCTTCAAGCAAAATTCTATTTATAGAGCATTTTCATATCACAATTAACGATTATCGATCGTTTCAGGATACATATCATGATTCATCATACGGTGCTCTGCCATTTGCTCATACTTCGTACCTGGCTTGCCGTAGTTTGTATATGGATCGATAGAGATTCCGCCGCGTGGCGTAAATTTACCCCAGACTTCGATATAACGAGGTTCCATCAATTTAACCAGATCATTCAAAATAATATTCATACAGTCTTCATGGAAATCACCATGATTGCGGAAACTGAACAGGTAAAGCTTAAGTGACTTACTTTCAACCATTTTTTGATCAGGGATATAACTGATATAGATTGTAGCAAAGTCTGGCTGTCCTGTAATCGGGCAAAGGCTTGTAAATTCAGGGCAGTTAAATTTGACGAAGTAATCGCGATAAGGATGTTTATTATCAAAATTTTCAAGAATACTTGGATCGTATTCAAAATTGTATTTGACGCCTTGATTGCCGAGCAATGTTAAATCTTGCATTTCATCTGGTTGTCTTCCTGACATAAGAACAAATCTCCTCTAAATATATAATGACTTTCAATTTACTGCCTCTAGCATGTTACGTGAAAAAATGAAGTATATTATGATCTGCTACACTCCGCGCTTATTGCCCCATACCAGTGTATGCAGTTGCGGTAAAATACGAGCATCATTAAAAGCAGGCATCTCCATCGCTTGGTCAATCAGCCACTCATAACGCTTCAATAAAGAAGCAGCAATCTGATCATCTGCACTGGTCACATCCGGATTACCCGTCTGTAAATAAAGCAATACATTCGGATAGCGCACATGTACTCTCTCTGCATAAGCCAGATCATGTTCATCAAAAATAACCACTTTAAGGCTAAACGAATGAGCAAACTGTGATGTTCCTGCATAAGATAAAGACGTTTCTTGCGCTTGAGCGGTATAGCGACTAATCTGATTGTGTTCCAGACGACGAATAATATCATCTAACATCTCAAAATTCGTTGTCATTCCTGAACTTGGTGGCTTAGGAGAGATCGTAACTTCATTAATATCGGTCAACCAATCTTGCCATTTGGAACCTTGAGTCTCAACAGCGGTACGGATTCCTTTTTCAGCAAGCAATTTCACCAGCTCACCCAGTTGAGGAAGCAATGCAGGATTCCCGCCTGAGATTGTCACATGGTTAAAGCGATTGCCACCAATTTCAAACAATTGAGCATATACTTCTTCAGCACTAAGACGCATAATCTGATCTTTGGCACTGCCATCCCATGTAAAAGCAGAATCACACCAGCTACAACGATAATCGCAACCAGCTGTACGGACAAACATCGTTTTCTGCCCGATCACCATTCCTTCACCTTGTACAGTCGGTCCAAAAATCTCCAGTACAGGAATAGGAGCTACTTTGGCTTGAGTAGTGTGTTCAGCATGATGATGGTCGTTAGCATCTGCACTGGCTAACTGGTTCGCTTTGGCAATTTGCTCGGCGTTTACTTTAAAGGTTGTACTCATGCTTGCATCCACTCCCGTCTTGCTTCTGCGTAACTGGTTGGTGTCTCATACAATTGTACAAATTCTACACGTCCGCCTTCGACTTGAGCTGCATAAGGCTCACTTTGTAATGCTAATTCCATTTGTTCATATAACCACACGACCATATTTTCAGCCGTTGTATTCATCGGAGGTAGTGTCTCATTCAAATAACGATGGTCCAGAAAAGGTTCGATATGTGCTTTCCAGATGTCTTTAATATCGCCAAAATCTACAACGATTCCATTATCACTCGGAATACCACTAATTCCAAAAATCACCCGGTACGTATGACCATGCAGATTCATACATTTACCTTCATAGGCATGTAAATGATGCGCCGCATCAAATGTAAATTCTTTATTGATAAGCACCCGTCTACGATGGTAGCGGAGCTGTTCATGTTGGATATCAGTACCATACTGCTGCAACTTTTCGACGATACGGAAAGGGCCCGGTTGATTCATCGACGTGTACCTTCAGTAGAGTTGTTTTGTTGACGTTCTGCCAGATAACGATCTAGTCCAGCTTGACGCAATTTGCAAGCAGGGCATTCTCCGCAACCGGAGCCAACTATACCGTTGTAGCAAGTTAACGTTTTTTCACGTACATAATCAAAAGCACCTAATTGATCTGCCATTTCCCATGTCTGAGCTTTATCAAGCCACATCAAAGGAGTATGAATCACAAATTGATGATCCATGGATAAATTCAACGTTACATTAAGTGATTTGACGAAAATATCACGACAATCGGGATATCCGCTAAAATCCGTCTCACAAACACCGGTAATAATATGACGTGCGCCTTTTTGCTTGGCCATAATTGAAGCAAAGCTCAAAAACAACAAATTACGTCCATCCACAAATGTGCTTGGTAATTCGCCTTCTTCGTGCGTAATATCAATATCCGAACGAGTTAACGCATTAGGAGCCAATTGGTTGAGTAGACTCATATCGAGAATCGTTTGCTCAACACCTAATTCGTTAGCGATTTGATTAGCGACTTCGATCTCTGCGCTATGACGTTGACCATAGTTGAACGTTACCACTTCTACTTCAGCAAATTGTTCTTTTGCCCAGAACAAACAGGTTGTACTATCTTGGCCACCACTGAAAACGACGACCGCTTTTTCATTTTTAAGCATAAAAAAATCTCTCCATTTCCTTAAAGGGATATCAAGACATCAGCATGAAAATCACTTGGTCAAAAGAATCTTTATCATTCTAGTTAGCAAAGTGTTCTACATACTACATCTTGTCGTCCTTCGGGAAGAAGAGAGTTCCATGAACCTGTCCAACAAAAAACAAACCTCATATCAATGCTAAAAAAGACACAAATGATCTTTTTTAATCGTTGCATTAATCAGGATTGATAGTTTTTTATAGAGGGAGTTCGCGAACCTCTCCCGCGTTGCTCTGTACGGAACCACGTTATCTACTTTATCAGCAGAAAGTAGTTCTTTGCAGAACACCACGGATTATCTTCTGTTCAGGATAAAACTTAAAAAAACTGCTTCGTTAGTATAGCATATTTGCAAGCAATGATGCATGATTAGAACTAAATAATTTATAAAGATTTTAAAGGAGTAATCGATGGAAAAATACATATGTGCTGTATGTGGATATGATCAATTGGACGAACCGCAATGGGAAGGTGATTCGCCAAGTTATCAAATATGTGATTGTTGCTATTTTCAGTCAGGATTTGATAACGATGGAGCGAGTTACCCTGTTAGTGTCGAAGAATATCGCAAACGTTGGTTAGAGAATGGAAGCCCATGGAGAGGATCATATCAAAATCAGCCCGAGCATTGGGATGCAAGAATGCAATTAAAAAATATAAATGTTGATCCAGATAAGGAGGATAAGCCTATTATTCATGGGATAGGACATATTACATTTTCTGTAGCTGATATCGAGCATGCAATGACTTTTTATATTAATGTATTTGCTGTTCAGCCTGTATTAGTCAAACCGAAGACTGTTTATTTTGAAATAGCAGGTATTTGGTTAGCATTGAATGTACAAGAAGATATACCAAGACAAGAGATTCACCAATCATATACTCATATTGCTTTTTCGGTAAAAGAGGAAGATTTAGAAACTTTACAAGTTAGGCTTCAAAGAGCAGGTGCAACAATAGAAGAAGGCCGTCAGCGCAATCCAGAAGGAGAAGGGCAATCTATCTACTTCCGCGATCCGGACGGACATTTACTAGAGTTCCATACAGGGACGTTAGAACAACGATTGGATTATTATCGCAGATAATTTATAAAACTAAGTAGAAGGAGATAAACATTTGGAGGATTGGAACATACGATCAATATTTTAATTAATATTATTTAATCGTAGATGAGAGTTAGAGTTGAATTGCTCAAATAAACATAAGATTTTAAAAATAGAGAATGAATACTACGAATGTTATAGGTTTGATTTTAAAATTTGTACAGGACTAGGTGAATAGTAATGAAATATATATGTGCTGTATGTGGATATGATCAATTGGATGAACCGCAATGGGAAGGTGATGCTCCAAGTTATGAGATATGTTCTTGTTGCTTTTTTCAAGCAGGTTTCGATGATGATGGAGCAAGTGAGCCTGTGACTGTAGAAGAATATCGCAAAAGTTGGTTAAGATATAAGGGTACATGGGCTAACTTTCTTACACGTAGACCAGAAAATTGGGATTTGAGAGAACAGTTGAAAAATATTGATGTTGATTTAGATAAAGAGGATAAGCCTGTTATTCGTAGCATAGGACATATCACTTTTTCTGTAGCAGATATGGAGCGTGCAGTAATTTTTTATATTCATGTTTTTGGCGTACAACCTTTATTAGTAAGACCTAACATAGCTTATTTTGAAAGTGCAGGAATTTGGTGGACATTAAATCTGCAAGAAAATATGGTAAAAGAAGAAAGTAAACAGTCCTATACTCATATAGCTTTTTCAGTAAAAGAAGAAGATATAGAAACGCTACAAGCAAGATTATTAAAAGCAGGTGCAACAATAGAAGAAAGTCATCAGCATAATCCAAATGGGGAAAACAAATCTATCTACTTCCGCGATCCTGATGGACATTTATTAGAGTTCCATACAGGAACCTTGGAACAACAATTGGATTATTATCGCAGATAATTTATAAAACTAAGTAGAAGGAGATAAACATTTGGAGGATTGGAAAAATATTAAAATAGATGGTGTAAATAAGATAGAAAAAGTAGTCGCTGAATTTAATATACATGCAATGGAAAAGCTACCTTTTTTTAAATTTAAAATAAAAATAAGAGAGAGCAGTACAGGTGGATATTTTGGTTCACCAAATGTCGCTGTTAGAAGTCAGATAGATCATGAGCCTGATTGGATTTCAGGTTTTGGTCATTCTATAGATAAAGCATTGGAAGACACGATTATATACTTTTTTAAAACATTAGAAGATATGGATACAAAAAACTTAACTGAAGAAGATTTTGTATGGTCAGATGTTCACGATTTTTAAGAATATTCAATAATTAAGGAGGGTTTCATTTGGATTACTTTGAAAAATATCCGATTGGAAATTGTTGTGTTTGCTCACAAGGATGGGTTGTGATTGTTAAAGAAATTTCCATTCCAAAATATTTTGTGTATTGCAATGAGTGCGAAACAGAATGAGCTCATCCTGAAGATTTTATACTTAGACAAAAGAGCTCAAGGTTTAAATATGAAGATTTCTCTGAACCGAATGATAAAGAAGTGGTCGATATAGGTTGGTATAAATATATTGATCAAACCATGTTACAATAAAACAAACAACTGATTTTCATCAACAAAGGAGAATATACAATGAATATCACGATACGTAATGCTCAATTGGAGCAAGTGCCTGAACCGGATAAAGGATATATTGGCAAAGTGGAATTAGTCGTCGAAGGGCATGCTGAACCTTATGAAGTGACACTATTCACCAAGCGTGGCAAAGAGTGGGATTATAGCTTGCACTTTCTCAATGAACCCGGTAAAGAAGAAGAAATTCTTGCACTGGAAACGCTGATTAGTGAAGATGATGATACGTTTGATCGTATTATTGATGCGGTTTGGGATTTTTATGAAGCGAATGAAGAAAACTCTGCTTCCGAATAAATCATAGCCAACCTATGAAGAAGTAGCTAATATCCGTCATCATTAGACAGGATATTAGCTATTTTTTGTTATTTTTACATACAATGGAGTTATAACACTTGGCGTAAAGGGTTATTATAGGATAATATGCAAAAGAAGAGCTATTCCATATTCATATATCTAATGAGAGAAAGTAGGAGTTCCAGGCGGCATGATTTTGATGCAGCAATAATTGCACACATCGTAGCTTATAATAGACAGCACATATGGAAGGGAGATGTATGATGATTGGTTTTTTTCGTAACAAAACGGTTCCTTTAGCTGATCAGTGGACACGTCTGAAAGAAGCAGGTATTACCGTAAATGAAGGAATTAGTCTTGAACATTTAATGAGTGGTAAAGATAAAGCTTGGTTTGAGGAGAAGCCTTATGTGCATCTATTGATCGCATTGGGCGGGCAGACATTGATCGAAGAAGAATGGGCAAATCATACAAGTAATATCTGGTATGTGGATCTCAAAGCGGTAGAAGATACCGATATTTATACTCAACTGGCGGAGCGTATGGTGCAAATGACCGATGGCGCCCTTGAAATGAAACATATTCGCAGTTGTGTCGATCATGAGAAACGCAATGTACTGTTTTCGTTTATCTATCACGGAGAACGGATAGAATGGAATTTGGAGTATAAAAATGAATGGATCGATAAAAGCTTTTTCGATCATATGATTGCGCTGGATCGCACACGTAATCCAGAACGACAATTTGTTGCTAGCCCGCAAGATCATCATTTATTGATTGCATATATTGATCAGAAGCAGTTCAAACAGCTTAACAAATGGATCAAACCCGAGTTTGAATTATGGGATAATGGAGCTCGTTAATCGCAAAATGGATCGAATAGCTACCTGAGATAACAAGGTGTGCTAATCGATCCATTTTTGGATTCAACTTATTATTTAATAAATATGCCACCAAAAGGAATCACTTCACGTAGCACTCGCTTGAACAATCCATCGCCTTGCAAATGCTTTTCCAGTTCGCCACTATCATGCCCACTTTGAATCAGTACCGAGCCATTACCTGTCATTTGCCATTGATAATGCATATGCTGGCTAGCCAGATGATTACCATAGACACTTAACTTCAATTGAGCATTCTCAGGATAAGCAAGTAGACTACGAGCATCTACATATAAAGGTTCGGTAGGATGCAGTTTCATTTCAACAACAGCACCTTTGGTCAAAATACCGATTTCACCTTCACCGCTAAATTTTACTTTGATCGCATCACGGGTAATTAACATATTTTTGAACTGTAAGAGTCGGGTTTGCATTTTGATGCCGTCTGTATAATAAAAAAGGTGTCGGAAATCATAAAGAAGATCACTACCACCACTAATAGGAATAGGCATCAAATTAAAACCGGGGGGAAGAGAAGCGATAAATCGGCATGAACCTGTAAAGTCAGCTCGAATCAGATTACGTTTGCGGTACATTCCTTTAACATCCATAAAGCGATCACTGCGTCCTCCAGAAGGGCCGGTATATGCTATCACTTGACCGGGATGGAGCATATGCAATTTTTCTGCTTCATCTAGTACAATCGTTACCGCTTGTCCGGACGAAGGCATTTTGGTTGATTGTTGCCATTCCAAGTGCAAAAGGGTTCCTCCTGAAATTTATAATTAATATAGTCAATGTTTTCTTTTCGATCAATCGTATCATTAACGACGACGTAAGCCAAAACGGATCAGACGGGTAGATATAAAGAAAAGTACAACTATCCCTATAGCAGTAAAGACTAATCCTTTCCAAAAACGAGCGCTTTGTGCACGATCAGCTTCCGATTGCTTGAGTTGTTCTACTGTTTGTGCGAGTAAAGCATTTTGTTCAGCCAGACGTGCATTTTCTGTACGATAAGCTTCTATATTCGATTGAGCTTGATCAAGTTTATTTAATGCCTGATCATACCCTTGTTTGAGTTCATTCACTTCCTGGGGCAAATTCGTAAAAGTCTCAATCCCATTTTTGTAGTCTTCCCACCAACCTGCATGTGCCATCGTCTGGCTTGTAAATAGCCCTGATAATACGATGAAGCCGACCAAAAATATTCGTAACGGTTGAGTCCTTTTTGGCATTGTGATCCCCCTTTCTTTTCAATAGATTCAGTGTAAAGATGTATCATAATACATATACCCTAATATTACATGGTTTATAGGAAAAAATACATTTTGTTCTATATGACTCAGATACATTTCCGGCAAAAACATATGAAAGATGTTTAACTTCTTCTAAATACGGGTAATACTAAGACAGGCCAAGAAAAATTTCCAGTTCCACCACATACAAATACGAAGATTAACTATACTAGGAGTGAAAGAAAAATGTACAATTCTAACTTTGATCATAATTACAGAAAGATTCAAATTACAGTAAATGGCGAGCCAGTAGGCGACGGTTTGGTATTAGATCGTGTCACTTATGCACCTTTACGTGAAGAAGACAATCAAGCAGATAAAGCGAATCAACATCAAGCCATATCTTCTATCTAAATAAACATTAATATAATGAGTATCACCGATAGACGCGGAGATCCACGACCCGCGGCTTTTTTATATCTAAAATGATGTGTACGGAGCATCTACAAAGACAATAAGCCGTATAATTATTTTTTCTGTAGATAGAGAAAATGGTTATAGGGCTTTTTTGATAAATAAATAGGTAACATAGGTGTAGTAACTGCTTAATATCTATTATAATAAGTAAAATAGAGCATTAATTATGGATTGAAGGAGCCCAATACGATGAACACTATGGAGAGTCAGGCTGAACTTGAACAAGCATTACAACAGATTAAAAAGTGGGAAAAAAATCAAGGTGGTCTTATGTTTTGGGACAAATTGGGACGTATCCCTTTTATGATCCTCGATAAAATGACACCTAAAATGATCCGTAACAAATTAGGAGTAGTCTTAAATGAGTTAGGACGTTTTATTCAAAGTGGAGGAACATATCTAATTTCATCCAAAGCAGTCCTGCAACGTCTAGCCAAAGAACAAGGTCAAGCTGAGCAAGAGCTAACGATATCACAAGCATCTCAATTACCTTTGCAAGTGATGAACAAAACAGCAGACTCTTTATCCAAAAATCGTTCCAACTGGGCAGCGCTTCAAGGAGCAACAACAGGCATAGGCGGTATTTTCACTATTTCGGCAGATATTCCAGCAATGATTGGGATGTCGCTCAAAATACTACAAGAGATTGCATTATGTTACGGTTATGATCCAAAAGATCCGAAAGAGCGTTTGTTTATTATGAAATGTCTGCAATTCGCTTCTTCTGATGTAGTAGGCAAAAAATCAATTTTAGCAGAATTATCAGATTTTGATCATGCAGATACATCCAAAGAAGTATTTTCACAAATGAAAGGGTGGCATGAAGTCATCACCACCTATCGTGATAATTTTGGGATCAAAAAATTATTTCAATTGATCCCTGTTGCCGGGATTGCTTTTGGTGCATTTACGAACCATACTGCACTTGAAAGTGTCGCAGAAGCAGGTAAAATGTTGTATCGCAAACGTCGTATTCAAGAACGTCTACAAGAATTACAACAAGCTGAATCAAGTTCTCCTTCATTAGAAAAAATGTAATAGAATAGATCTGATCGAGCAGGTTCTATGCTAAACATATGAATAGCTAATCATTGTAAACAAAGACAAGCGTTCTCCATCGTAATCGTGGAGATAACGCTTGTCTTTCTCTTTTATACAAAAGCGAACATACGTGCTATAATGAGGGATGCATAACCTCGCCTTGAATAGGTGAAATGTTATTCACAAACTGTACAGGTAACGAAGTAGAATCTGCCCAATTGGCTTGATCCATCACTTGAAAATGAATATGAGGTTCGCTGGAATTGCCAGAATTACCACATTGTCCGATCACTTGTCCACGCTTCACCGTATCACCGACTTGTACTCTAATCGAATGTTGACGAAAATGAGCAAGCATACTGTATTCACGATCCGCATGTTGAATGATCACGTAATTACCAGCAGGCTGTTGTTCGTTTGTTGAACCTACAGGAGTATTATCTGCAATATCGTTCACGACTTTAATGATTTTGCCATCAGCAGGTGCAGTAACCGGTCGGCCAAAAGCAAAGTAACTATTGTTCTTTTTCGCATTACCACGATAAGAAGATCCATTTTGAGTAACGATAAGATCATAAGCATAACGTTGATTCGGATATTCATAATGGTAATTGATTAGTGTATTAGAACCACCCCAGACCACTTGCCAGTTTTGCTGAACAGGTGGACTGAATATCGTTTGAGTCTGTATATGATCTGTAGCAGGATACTTTTCTAGCTCGTTTACACGTAATCCTAAAATTGTATGATCTGGATAATCAGGAAGCTGATCAGCGAACACAGCAACGATTCCGCGGCGTTGTTGTTCGTCTACCCAGACTTTGCGAATCGTATGGTCTTGTTTGAGTTCAGATATAGCTTGGAATCCTTTGGCATCATCGCCAAACGAAGAAATAACTTTGAGAAACGTATCCCATGATACTTCTTCTTTGAAAGCTTGAGAAGTCTGAGAATAAATTTGCTCATAATTTCCTTTGACTAATTCATTTGCCAGATGATCGGGATGAATCGGATATTCTGATGTATCGCTAGGTGTGACACGCACAGATTGTGAAGTTTTATGCATAATTTGTTCTCCTGACTGTATCTTGAATGATTTGCTAGTTACAGATGAAGAAGCTAGGTGGTCTGTATTACAACTGGTAAGCATCAGGCTCAATAGTGAACAATATAATGTAATACGGAGCAATTTTGATAATGTTCCCATATGAACGCTCCTTTAAAAGATGTTAGAAAATGTGCTTGGATTCTTATGTGATGTCTTTATAGCTATCTTACTATGAATAATCAGGATAAAAAGGCGAATAGTAAAAATTTAACATTCATCTAACAAATCAAACATTTCATTTACAAAACAACATGAATAACTGGATGTGCTTGGCAGAAAGGAAGATTTTTTTATTATGATGGGTAAATCGCATTTTATTATTAGTACCGGCGTCACCGTTTCGTTGATGACACTTGCAGGAATACCGGTGACATCAGCAGCTGTTGTTGCAGCGGTTGTTAGTTCTTTATTACCCGATATCGATGAGCCTAATTCACTGCTTGTCTCCAAAACATTATCTGAACCTCTATTGCGCGTATTACAGACGATTATGCTGGTATCGGTCGTATGGATTTTGTGGCAAGGGCTTTTTGGAATGCCGTGGGATATAGGGATCGCAGTAGCTGTTGTCTTTATAGCTTTTTTGCCTGTTCGTTCTTTGCGCAAATTTGTGATGTTTATGATTGGAGTCGGTATGATTATTTATGGCCGAGATATAGCTCCATGGAATTATATGGCAGGTAGTCTGCTGATTATTTGTACCTTTTTACCTCACCGGGGATTAACTCATACGATCTATGGTACAGCCGCATGGTCAGCATTGTTGTATGGAACGACTGCTCATCTAGGCAAAAGTATCTGGATAGCGGGCGGAGTTTCTTATTTTCTACATTTATTAGCTGATTCTCTTACCAACCGAGGCGTAAAATTATTGCCACCGCTTAAATGGAGATTACGTTTTAATCTGATGAGCACAGGAACTAAAAAAGGCGATAAATTTGAAAATATATGTATCGTATTGACACTTATTTTGCTAGGGATCGTCTTTTTACCGAAGTTATCAGGGTAGAACGAAAAAAAGTATACACAATCATAAAAGAATCTTGCAGGAAGTTCCCTCTGTATCGCCAATTGATATAGTAAGCATTTCAATCTATAACTAAGCGACAGGGGGAAAAAGCAATGAGTGAGCAACCGATGAATGAACAAGAACGTGAAATGATGGAAAAGCTGATGGAAGTACAGGGTGGGGTACATAATTACAGCAGTGAGGAATCTTGGGTTAAGCCAGAAGATCCGTTCATTTTGGAACGATTAGAATGGTTCAAAGATCAGAAGCTAGGGCTGATGATGCATTGGGGGCCTTATTCACAGCTAGGGGTAGTCGAATCCTGGGCGCTTAGTGATGATGATGGCGATTGGTCAAGAGACGGGATCGATTGGCAACAGGACAAAGAAGAATTGAAAAGAGAGTATTTCGATCTGAACAAAACATTTAATCCGATCCGCTTTCAACCGGAAGTCTGGGCAGAACTTGCGGCAGAAGGTGGATTCAAATATTTAAATTTTACAACCAAACATCATGATGGATTTTGTATGTGGGATACGCACACAACCGATTATCGTATTACAGGCAAAGACACTCCTTTTCATCAGCATAAATACGCCGATATTGTAGGCAATGTGTTCAATGCTTTTCGGGAAAAAGGATTAGCAATCTCTGCTTATTTCTCCAAAGCGGATTGGCATACGCCATATTACTGGGCAGATGGCATGGAACGTGGACAAAATTCATGGCGCGGGCCTTCTTATGATCCTGCTCAATATCCATGGTTATGGGAAAAGTTTGTTGAATTTACGCATGAGCAGATTTTGGAATTGTTGACGAAGTACGGACGGATTGATGTACTGTGGTTAGATGCAGGATGGGTTAGACCAGGTAAAGGCAATCAAGATATTCGTCTGGGTGAAGTGGTGGAAAAAGCACGTAAACAGCAACCGTGGTTATTGTCAGCAGATCGTACTGTAGGAGGAGCTTATGAAAATATAGTAACCCCTGAACAGACAGTTCCAGAACATGCGATGTCGATTCCATGGGAAAGCTGTGTGACGATGGGAACTTCGTTTTCTTTCCGCTATGAAGACAACTACAAGTCAGTGCGTGAATTAGTGCATATGTTAATGGAGATTGTCGCCAAAGGTGGTAATCTAGCGCTGAATGTAGGGCCACAACCGGATGGACGTTTGCCAGAAGGAGCTATCGATCGGATCAAAGGATTGGGCGCTTGGCTAAATGTGTATGGAGAAGCTGTATATGGAACACGCAGTGTTGCACCTGTGTATACACAAGGATGGGCTTTTACAGGTAAAGCAGCTCAGCAGACAGTCTATGCTTCGTATTTATATGCGAACGAAGCGATAGTGGTTCCGTCTACAATCAGTATTCCTTATATGGAACAGATCGCAAGTATCGATTTATTAGGCGAAGAAGTCATTGAAGGATTAGACTTTGAACAAAATGAAGAAGGTATTGTGGTGAAATTGCCTGCATCTGTAACCGATGTAACAAGTGCGCCAATTGCTCATGTATTTCGTATTCAACAATCTTAAAAGATAATATAGATCTGTACAGTAAAAAGAGTGGTTATCTAAAACCACTCTTTTTGTGTAGGCAATATAAGCTTAAAAACGTTAAAAAGAACGTATGTTCGATTAATAATCAAAAAAATAATACATCTCTGGTGGGATGCCTGTTCGTTTAGCAAAAGCTTCGGTCGTTTCTCCTATTCGTTGTTCTTGTCCAACTGTTAGTAATGTAATCGCAAAATAGTTGGCTTGTCTTTCTAATTTACCCGGCCAGAAGTAAGAATGTTCTTCTAAAAAAAAGCGATTAATGCCTTTATGCAGTCGGTCATGTCCCAGTTCGTGCGCACATACGAATCGCTGCCATTGATCCGAAAGCCCTTCATTAATAATAATAAAGCGTCGTCTCAATTTTTTGTAATACAATCCCTTGGTTGATTTCCCAAGATCCATATAGCGAATATGTATGCCGAGCGCTTCAGCAATTTCAAAAGGGCAATTGGTTTTATATTTGCGGACCAGATGAGCTGCGTTCTCTTCCATCGTTACAAGCCACCTCCGAGCGCTTAGTCGAATAAGCGCGACTTCTTCTAGTCTGATAAGAAAGTGATTTTTACAAAGCAAAACTTCTTTCGTCCAAGCGCTTGGTAGTAAAAGCGCCTTTTTTCTATAGAATACGTATACATAAGATAAAGTGTTTATTTGGATGTAGAATCGTCAGAAGAAAGAGGTTTCCGTTTGTTCATTTGCTTGGCTTCCCAGAACAAACCGGTTAATACATCTTTGATCCGTTGCTTATCTTCATCATCCAGTGGCACTCCATCAAACATTAATTCACCATCTTCCTCTAACATTTTTTTAAAATCTCTTTTATCACGCGAACTAGCCCACTCGGGAATTTGTTCCGCTTCTTCAGGGCGCAAATATCCTGCTTGATCCATCATTTCGGAATAAGAAATAGCTAGCGCTTTGGCTAGTTTTTCGATCGTTTGTGGCTTAGGCACACCACGTCTACCATTTTCGATCCGTGAAATTTGTGAAGTGCTGATGCCGGCGATCTCTGCCAACTGATTAATACTCCAGTGTTTTTGCTCACGTATTTGCTTCAAATATAGACCAAATGAAAGATTATCCACCGACAATACACCCTTTCTATAGGTACACTTGCGAAATATTCAATGAAAGTAAGAACACTTATAATATACCCTAGTATTGCCATTAGGTAAACACACTCTTTTATTTCTTTGCCAAAAGGTATGGGTTTGTGAGCAAAAGCGAGATAATATATGTTTTTTGTACGAAAATCGCTTTATTTCCGATTTTACCAATATTCTCCGGTATGATATTGTAAAAACATAAAATACGAACAAAATACGAACAAGATCAATAAATTGGAATTTTTGATCAGTTTATAGAATGAGAGAAAGTCATTATTGTTTAAAATATTGCCAAAAGGTAATGGATGAAATAGCAAGAATATTGCCAGGTGGTTGTATTTTGTTAGCTCCGTTCTACTTTATAACTATACTAACCCTATTAAAGGAGTGTTGTCTCATGAATTTATTAACTGCTCTACCTGAATTAGATCGCCGCCAAACTCGTACTGCTGTCGAAGCGGTATTTGAAAAATATCGGATTTACAAAACAATCACATTTGAAATGCGTGAAACGTCGATGACTGCGTCTTATCAAGAACGGATGCATGGCCCTACAAATGTAACTAGCGATTCTACAGCAAATGCTGCGATCTATAATGTAGATACACCAGCCGCACGTCGTGCTTATTGTGAACGAGTAGAAGCGATTGTAGAGCGTTTGGGAGAACGCGAGCAATTGTTGCTTAAAGAGCGTTATCTCAAACACGATGATGTATTCGATTATAAAGTGTACAGTTATTTGTTCGATCCGCCGATCAGTAAAGACACGTATGTTAAAGTCAGAACCAAAGCTTTTTACAAAATGGCGTTAGCGCTTGCCGATACAGGAATGATCAAATTAGATGAATTGATGCCGAAAAAAAATCGTACCCGTCGCAGTACAGAAGTTCCTTATAGTTCATAATGATTATATGATAAAGCACAGATTCATATAATCATTATAAGGAAGATAGAGAGTCCAACGGTAAAGTGGAATAGAACTCATAGATTGTGTTACCTTTAGACAGATCTCAATAGAAATGAGGAAGAATCATGAGCCTAAAAGCAAAACCTGCATGGTGGATCAAAGTTGCTACAGCATCTGTGCTAGTATGTGCAGTCGATATTGTACTTTCTCGCAAAGTAGTCAGTCAATCGTGTTCCAACGCTGTAGATACATCGACAGGCAATCATCCAGTGAAATAAGTAATATTCAATCATATATAAGTCGTCCCAAACGTTTGCTTACAAGCAGACGTTTTTTTGTTTTTATTATGGAAGCTTTTCATAATAGATTTCAGTATTATATTCGAAATGGAGCGGAATAATGAGAATAACACAACGAATATGATTTGATTCACTAATAGGGCTAAATTGTTTTAACCTTCATTTATATAGAAGAAAAGAATTCAATCAGGCAGAAAAAGCGCTATAAAGCCTGTTATATCAACGAAAATCAAGCTTATCGAGAGGGGTTCCAATACCTCTTCTTTTTACCACCGTAAGTCATCTATTAACCGTCCTTTTTTCGTCCGATACACCGTCTCCATTAGGAGAAAAACGAGGTAAGATTGTATTATCGGAAATGAAGCAAAAGGAACACAATCAACCGAAAGCACATACGCTAATGTACAGACTGATCCTAGAGATTCAGTCTTTTTTTCATGCGGTGAGATGATTCCTTTGCTTATATTTCTGGATAAAGGAGGTGAACAATATTCCTAAGATGCGAGCTACGATCAAGTCCAAGCTGGCAGAGATTATTCCAGAATGGAAAGGTCAGGTGTACGACCTTCCGCCACTTGATTTGATTTTGCCAGGTTCTTGTGCAGTCGTTACTTTTGCAGAAGAAGTACAGAAGTCATCTTGGGCAGGTTATCGTCGGATTGTTAAAGTCTGGCCTTACGCCCGGGTGAGTAATGGCGGCTTTGAACAAGTAGAAGCTTGGACACAACAATTGATTGAAGCATTACATGATGTGCGTTTGGAAGATAAAGATGGGCATGCATTTACATGTATCTATCTTGGTGCTTCGGACAGTGACCGAATCGATACACTCAGTGGATTAGCTACACGAGCGATACGATTCGGTATCTATGTTCCTGAACCAGTAGATACAACCATTAGCAATAATGCGCTTCTGACTTCCAGCGTTGCTGATGCCAGTCCGTCTGCAACACTTGAATCTGGACAACCTGATTCATGGCTCACTGCCTTACACGATTGGACACAAGAACAACTAGGCAATGAGTGGACAATCTATAAGGAAGCGTGGCCTGCTGGTTATGTTGCTCCTGCTGTGCTCTGGCGATTGACTGCAAGTAACTTTGCGGCGGCAGGAACTTCTGCTTTTGATGTGCGGAAGCAATGGATAGGGCATGTCTATGGGCGAAATGCACAAGAAAAACAGCGAATAGCGACCGGGTTGGTAGAACGTCTGAGTTCACAGACACGAATCCCACTCGATCTGGCTGATCGACGTTATTTAACGGTAAGTGAAGCATCTGTAGATTTACAAGCAGATGCTTTTTTGAATGGACAGATTCGTTTAACGTTGTTGCGTCGTGTCCAGCGAGAATTACCTAATGCACCGTTAATTCGCGAAGTGACCAACAAACCTGTTTTAGATTACTAAATGTATGCTGAAGCGAATAAGTGCAAGCTTACTCATTTCATAGTCATGCTAAGAAAATGAGGTGTTCTGATGGCAAATGTCAGCAAAAAGAGTGTAACTGCTAAAACAAGCAGCACTCCAGTACATGAAGATACGGAGCAGTCCTCTTCCAAAGCAAGTCAGCCTCAATATACGCTGACTGAACTTCTGCAACATGCAGATGAGCTTTTTGGAGTAAAGGCTGAAGTATTGCATGGTGTGTTTTACGATGATTCCGAAAAATTATTTTCAGTAGAAGAAGCTACACAAAAAATCCAACAATTTATGAAAGAGAAGGTGAAGTAAAATGGCAAGTGGCACATGGGAAAGCACGAACAAACCGGTACTTCCGGGTTTATATATGAATTTTGAGGCAGCAGCTGCTTCAGCAATTCAAGCAGGTAATCGTGGTACAGTGGTTGTTTTGGTCAAAGGAAACTGGGGACCTGTAGGAGAGTTTGTGGAAATTGGTAGTGAAACAGCGATCTCACAACATTTTTCTGGAGACAGCGAAAATGGAGCAACAGCTTATAATTCACTTTATTTGGCATTGCTAGGTGGCCCTAAAAAATTGTTGGCTTACCGTTTGGCAGATGATACAGCTAAATCTTCTAGTCTAGTATTGAAAGCAGCAGGTGCTACAGAAGGCACAGCAGGCGCTAATGTGCTTCAATTGGATACAAAATATACCGGTACACGTGGTAATGGCTTTACTGTAACGGTTCAGCCGAACTTAACAGACAGTACTCAACAAGAAATTCGTCTATATGAAGGAACCAAATTGGTACGCACATTTGTAGCCAAAGATGGAAAAGCATCTTCTTTTGCCAAAGCGATCAACGAAGATACAGATAATCTATGGATTACAGCAAAAGCTTTAGTAGATGGTGGCATTCCAGCTAACGTAGCGAACGCTGCATTTGCAGGGGGCGCAAGTGGTAACGCTGGTCTAGCTAATGCTGACTATATTGAAGCACAAGCAGCACTTGAAAGTGAAGAATTCGATGTGTTGGCATTAGACTTTGCTGCTGACCCTGCTTTACTGAAAAGCTTTGCCGCTTGGATCAAACGTGTACGTAGTGAGGGTAAACATACGGTTGCAGTAGTCGGTGGTACAGCAGCAGATGATCTATCTTCCAAAGCAGCTACGATTGCAGCAACACGTTCTCTTTCATTGAACTACGAAGGTATTATCAATGTAGGTACAGGTGTGCGCATTGGGACAACAGATTATACTTCTGCACAAACAAGTGCTTATGTAGCAGGTCTCATTGCAGGTCAACGTTTAAACGAATCGACAACGTACCATATTACGCCTTTCGATGATGTGACTCGTCGTTGGACACGTTCTGAGCAAGAACAAGCTGTAAAAAATGGTGTGTTTATTTTCTTCCATGATGGTCGTCAAGTGAAAGCTCTTCGCGGGGTGAATAGTCTTGTGATTCCGGCTGCTGGACAAAATAATGCTTGGAAAAAAATCCGTTCGATTCGTGTTATGGATGCGATCAATGGTGACTTGCAACGTGCGGCAGAAGATTCTTATATCGGTAAAGTGAATAACACTGAAGAAGGTCGCCTTGCTCTTATTGGTGCCATGAAAGAATATCTGAATCTTTTGGCGCAAAGTAGTGTTATTGAAGCATCTGGCTTCGATGTAATCTTAGATCCTGCTTATTATGGCGCAGCTCCAATCTTACGTCCAGAAGCAGATCAAGTATTCTTGCAATGGAATGTGAAATTGACAGATGTTATGGAGCAATTGTTTGGCACATTTTACGTGCAATAAATAGTAGTCGTCAGCGCTATATCTATTCATTTAGGTATAGCTTATTCCCTTTACAAACAAAACTAAGAACCGAAAATCGAAGGAGGAAATATATATGTTAGACGCTTCAAGAGTTATTCTGGGTACACACGGACAATTGCACATCGATGGGGTATGGCAAACGCATATCAACAAACTGGAAGCAAGCGTAGAAATTGAAAAACGTGAGCTGAATCTGGTGGGTAACGAATGGAAAGTACACAAAAATGGTTCCAAAAAAGGTACAGGTACAATGACAGGTTATAAAGTGACTTCGGATATGTTGGTACGTGGTTTCCAAAAATTCGATATTATCTCCAAACTAGACGATCCTGAATCGTATGGTCATGAGCGTGTTCGCTTGATCCGTTGCATGCCAGACAAAATTCAACTGGCAAACTGGACAGCTGGTGAAGAAGTTCCAGAAGAAACGGCGTTTACGTTTGAAGGATATGAGTTGCTAGATCCGATTGTAGCGAACTAATTCAACTATTCATAAACTACTCAATAACTTTACAGTGTATGAGTAAATTAGTATGCGAATAGGTAAGGGTAAAAAGGCTACTTTTTACTATTACTGTTTTGGATATTTATAAGCTTTCATATCTTATTCCACTATAGGCTAAGCGGCAAGAGAAGAACTTATTAGCTATTTCTTCTTTTGTCGCTACTTGGCGTGGACTGAATATGAAATCATTTTTCTGTTTGTAGCAAAACACTATTATTGACGATCCTGAGGAGGACATAATCATGAGTTTGAACGAAAATTTATCAGAAGAACAAATCTTGGATAGCCTATTTGAAGCAGCAGACAAATTGCCAGAAGAAACAGTAGGGATTCAACGTCTGGATTTGCAAATGACGTTGCGTGGACTCACTTCGAGTAAAGTAGACAGTATTCGTGAACGTTGTACGGTTCGTAAAACGACTAAAGGTCGCACAGAAGAAAAAGTAGATAGCGAAACATTTAACGCATTGTTGATCTCAGAAGCTACTGTTCAATTGGAAGTCAAAGGATTGAAATTAAACGGTTGGGGCGATCCACGTATTACCAGTCGCTTGAAATTATCCGGTGGCGAGCAAGCGGTACGTCGTATGTTGCTAGCAGGTGAACTGGATGCAGTCGGCGATAAAGTCCTTGAACTATCTGGCTTCGGTGTGGAGCTTGATGACCTAAAAAACTAATCCACTCCGGCGGGATCACAACGATGCTGTATCACATGTGGGTACGGCACAACCTCCGTCCCGGAGAGTTTTGGAATTTGTCCCAGGGTGAACGTTCGCTATTGTTAGCTTTTTCGCAAGAAGAACTGCAATCGATCAGTAGCCAAATGGGAAGATAAAAGATATTTACTAGTAATTCCTTTGAGTAAATAGGGAGGTGAATGTATGGCAGAAAGCATAGATAATAGTCAATTGAAAGCAACAGTCAGATACTTTGATCAGATTCAGCGATCATCTGATCGATTGGGACGTGCACGATATCAGAATATTATCAAAATGAATAACGAATTAAAATCTACTACTCGTTACTTTGATAATATTTCTCGCGCAGCTTCAAAATTGGCTAGTACTCGAATTACACTACAGGTAAGTTTGAATGATCAAGCTTCTCCAGCATTAGATCGATTGCTTAAAAAATTGAGCAGTGTGAAAAGCCAAATGATTAGTGCTTCAGGTAACTTTACGATTCAACAACAAATTAATGCTACGATCAAAGGTCTCACATTACCCGTTCCCAAAGTAGCTCCCGCTACAGTTAACATGAGTCCCAGCTTAATTAATGTTTCTAATAATAGTCTAACTAATAATTCAACTAGTTCAGCAGCAAAAGAAGAACCTAAAGGATGGTTTGATACTGCTAAGGGATGGTTTGATGAAACTGTAGAGAATATTGATAAGATGAATAAAGTTTTCGATGGAGTTAAGAATATAAAAGGTCTTTTTGTAAAAGATAAAAAAGATCCTACGGATACAAACGGTAATTCAAATAGTGATACTGCTGCAAACGGAAGCAATGACAAATGCTGCTGCTGTTGTTCAGACAAAAGCGGATCTGGCGGATCTTCTAGTATCATCAATCAACCTAATCCGGCAGCAAATAATTCAAATCGTGATAATGCAGCAAATGGTAAAAAGGTGAGGAGAGGACGATTCGGAAATCAAAGAATTTCTACAGGAGGACCTTCGCCAGCTGCTGATTCACCTAATCCGCCCAATAATACAAACCCTGCACAACGTAGAATAGTATTAAATGCTAGAACTACAGATGCAATTAGGAATAGAACCCTTCATAGAACCAATCCAAATGATACTGCTACTGATGGTGATAACGATACTGCTACAGGCGGTAGAAGAGGGAAAATCAAAAGTGCTTTATCAGGCTTTTTTAGTATGGATGGTTCAGGTCCAGCCGGATTACCAAATATGGAAGAAGGCATGGGTAAACTTTCGGAACATTTATCTGGAAGTAATAATAAGTTTTTGAAAATGGTCGGTGGCGGACTAGCTGACGGTGGCGGTAAGATCTTGAAACCACTAGGATTTATATCAGACATGGTCAATATCGCTACTTCTTCAGAGGAAAATAGAGGAGAAGCAGTTGGTTCCGCTGTAGGTAGTACCGCAGGAACAGCTCTGGGCGCTGTAATTGGGTCAGCTATCTTACCAGGTATTGGTACTTGGGCAGGTTCTATGGTCGGTGGTTGGGCTGGGGAGAAATTAGGTGGATTGGTTGGTGGTAGTGATCTAGGTAAAGCTGCTGTTAGCGCAGTAGGTGATGGCATTACAGGTGTCAAAGATTATCTTTCAGACAAAGCCAATGGATTGAAAGATGGAATTATGAGTTGGTTTGGTGGTGGAGATAAGGCTAAACAAGAAGCTGCCGCTACTCCAGCAGTAGCTCAAGTAGCTCAACAACCTAACAACCCGATGCTTGCGACCAATGCCAATATAGCTAACCCCGCAATGACAACTCCTGCTGCCCAAATAGTTAAAAATGCAGCAACTAATTCTGATAAACCTGCAAGCAAAGGTCCAGGTGGAGATGCAACGAAAGCCGTTCAAATCAATGAAACACAAATGGGAGCTATTTCAGGCATGCTAAAAGAATTTAAGTCTGAAGTAGTTAATAAAGTATCGATTACTGTCCCAACAGGAGCCGTTCAAGTAACAGTCAAAGAAAACGAATTGGATTATGAAGGATTAGCTTTACAGATTGGTCATCGTATTGCAAATGAGCTTCGTAAATCTATGCAAAATATGAAGCCCAATCCTTCAAAAGCTACCCCATTACCTATGTAGTGTAAACTTTATAATTTTTATAAGAAAGGAGGATTACTGTGGATATTTTTCTGATTGATGGTAAACGTCGTTTTTTTCATTTTCCTGTAAATCCAGAAGAAATAAGTATCTCTCGATCAAAGGGATATGAAACAGTAAATATGTTGCAATATGGAGAGTTTGATTTTGTTCAAGGAGATAAAGTAAAAGAAATTAGTTTTTCTTCTTTTTTTCCAAAAGAATATAATCCTTCATATTGCCAATATAAAAATATTCCTGCACCGAATATAGCAATCAATAAATTAAATGAACTTCTTATCTCAGATCATCCTATGCAATTAATGATCACCACTACAGGAATAAATGTCCCTATTTATCTAATTTCATTTAATAGTTCTTTTAAAGGTGGAGAACCAGGTGATATTTCGTTTGATCTCACTTTCCGCACATGGCGTGATGCTAAAGTAAAACAAAAGAAAACCAGTAAGAATGGTAAAACTACAAACAAATCTGGTTCTCGTGCTGATCTTAAAACTAGCAATAAAGCGTATACTGTCAAATCTGGAGATTCTCTTTCTAAAATTGCTAAGCTTGAACTTGGTGATAGCTCTAAATGGAATGATATTTACAAATTAAATACTAAGTTAATTGGTGCGAATCCTAATCAAATCAAACCTGGACAAAAGTTGGTGATGCCAACATGAGCTATAAAGTTATTATCAAAGACAAGTATGATATCACTTCTTTAGTAGAAACACTAAGTATGAAAGATTCTTTAGATCAAATAGCTTATCAAGCTAGTGTTCGCTTAGCAGTATCTTCTAAATTAGGCTTACCTACTATTGCTCCAGGGATGGATATTCGGATTAGCGGTATTCCTTTTAATCAAAAAGCATATCATCCGATACTCGATTTAGGTGTGATCTGGGAAGTTGAAAGTTCCAATAGTGGAACAAAAAGGTTATCTATGACTGTATATGATCGCATGATTTATTTAGAAAAATCGGAAGATGAATACCTTTTACCTAAAGATCAGACAGCTAGTCAACGCTTAAAAAAATATGCAAAAGATTGGCAAATTAGATTAGGTGATATACCAGATACAAAAGTTAAATTGGGAAAAGCAGCTTATCGTGCTCAGACTATATTTTCAATGATTTTTGCAGACCTTAAAGAAACAGCTAAATCTGGAGGTACTATGTATCATCCACGAATGACAAGTAAAGGTTTGAGTTTATTTGAGATTGGAAGTAACAATGAAGTTGTTGAGCTAGATCGTCTTATCGATTTAACTCAAATGCGTACACTAGAAGGTGCTGTAACTAAAGTGAAAATATTAGCAACTTCAGAATCTAGTGGAGATAAAGAAGTGCCCTCTAAAGTTTTAGCTGTTGAAGAAAAAGGAACTGAAGAATTAGGAACTCTGCAAAAAATGATTAATGATGATCAGATTAAAACAGCAGATGCAGCTAAAAAATCTGCTAAAAATTATTTAACAGGCATTCAACAGACATTTACTATTACTGCACCAGATATCAATACGATTCGTGCTGGAGATGCTGTAACTTTAAGCGGTATGAAACTATTGGTTACATCTGCTAGTCATGATTTAGGCAATCCTGGAACAATGACATTAGAGTTAGGTACAGCAGATTATGTGAGAAGGAGGTATTATCTTGAGTAAAAAAGATCCTTATGGACATTTCGCAGATCTGATGCGTTCTACCATGTCCAAGCATACCCAACAAGCAATGAGTGGTCTAGGTGCAGTACTTGGAACAATGACTGGCTCAGGAGTAAAGTTAGATGATTTCAAACATGAAATTCAAGATTATATGGTTGCTGAATTACCAGGAATGCTTGAAATGCCTGAACGTACGTATGTAGGCAGTACCTATCCTTTAGGTCAAGGTGGGAATGGTGGAAACGCAACGAAAAGTGATTTTGTGTTCGATAAAGTCGAAGTAGAAGAAACGGTACTTCACTTGAACAAAGGTCTCAAAGCTGGTGATCGAGTACTGGCTCTTCGTGTAAATAGCGGTAACGATGTGGTCATCGTATGCAAGGTGGTGAGTGGCAATGGCTAACCTTTTTCCTGATACGGATGCTTTTATTTGGGGAGACGAAGAAGAGACGACAGCAACAGACAGCACAGAAGTCATATTCGGCAAAAGTTGGCGTTATGACTATGATGCAGGTGATTTTGTGCTTACTCCTAGTGGTAAAGTAGCCATTGCTGATGAGAAAGAAGCATGGGTGCAGTGGTGCCACAAAGCTATTTTGACCCCTCGTTATCGGCATGTAATCTACTCTCGTGATTATGGAAGTGAATTAGAAGAATTAGTAGGTCAAGGATACGGGCATGCAATCATGGAGAGCGAGATTACTCGAATGGTTACCGAAACATTATTGACCGATGAGCGCACAGAAAGTGTAGATCAGTTTACTTTTAAATGGGTAGACGATCAATGTGTATTTACCTGCCGGATTACAAGTGTGCAAGAAGATACGCAAATTTTGGAAAGTGAGGTGATCTAACTTGGCAGAACTTCCTCAGTATTTAACGGAACAAACAGAAGAAAATATTATGCAGCGTATGCTGGAACGAGTGCCTTCTGATCTAGACAAGTCGGAAGGTTCTTTTATTTGGGATGCAGAAGCACCGGTTGCTTTTATGTTATCTGAAGCAGCTATTTGGGCACAAGAATTGTTACGACGTGGATTCGCTAGTACGGTAGCCAGTACAGATGAGAATTTTCGTTCCGATGAATTAGATTTACGTGCAGCAGAGCATGGTGTGACTCGTAGAGAAGCAGTAGCAGCATCCGGCGTAGTTGTATTTACAGGTGAAGTCGGTAAACCTATCCCTATTGGGACTATAGTTGCTACGCCAGCAGATGAAAATTCAGGCGAAGCGTCATTGGAATATGAGACAACTGTAGCCGGTATTTTGGATAGTACAGGTAAAGCCACCGTGCCTGTTCGTGCAGTCGTTGCGGGCAAAGCAAGCAATGTGCCTACAGGTATTGTTACGATTGTATCTACTTCGCTTAATGGTGTTACGGGTGTGACCAATACCGTAGAGATCAAAGGTGGAGCCGATATCGAATCTGATATGTCTTTGCTAGAACGGTTTTATGCGAAAGTGCGTAATCAAGGAACTAGTGGCAACAAAGCACAATATATGCAGTGGGCTGGTGAAATTGCTGGAGTCGGCGGAGCACGAGTGATTCCTTTATGGAAAGGTCCCGGCACGGTAGGTATTTATGTATTGGATACAGATAAGCGTGCAGCCAATACCGATATTGTAAAAGCAGTACAAAATTATATTGATCCTACACAAGATGGACAAGGAGAAGGAACAGCTCCAGCAGGTCCCATTATTACAGTGATGCCAGCTGAAGAAGTACCGATGAATATTGATGTTACATTAACACTTGCTAGTACTGCTTCAGTTGCCGAAGTTAAGAATTTAATTCAACAAGGAGTAAAAGCTTACCTCAAGCAGTTGGCTTTTACAGATTCGCTTGTGAGGTATACACGCATTGCTGCTATTTTATTGGATATTCCACCGATCATCGACTATGCACAGTTAACAGTGAATGGTACAAGTGACAAAAATATTGAAATGAGCGCTAATCAAGTAGCAGTACTCGGGACGGTGACCGTTCATGAGTAATCTGTCTGGTAGTGCTCCTTTTTCTTTTTCCAGTGTAAAAGGTGCTGAATTATTTTCTTATTTACCTGCATACTATGAGACTTCACGAGTGATACGTGCAGATATGAATACCAAAGGACATGAAATGGATCATTTCTATCAAGCGCTGGAAGAAACCTTCCAGCAATTTTTTGTCCGTACAGCAACATGGGGATTACCCCGTTGGGAAGCTGAATTAGGTATTGAGACGAACCTCAACAAGCCATTAGAGCAAAGACGCGCAGTGGTTGAATCCAAACTACGTGGTGGCGGTAAATTTTCAGGTAAACTGGTCAAAAATGTATCCGAAGCCTATGACGGAGGGAAAGTAGCAGTTACTTTCCAACCACAACAATGGAATTTTACTATTAAGTTTATCGATACAATCGGTATTCCACCGAATCTGGATGATCTTAAAGCTGTGATCGAAGAGATTAAGCCTGCTCATCTATCTGTAGAATACCAATTTAGTTATTTATTAATACGAGATATTCATGGCGTGAAAACATTAAAAGAAATGGATAATCTACCTTTATCTAAATTTGCAGGAGGTGCTGTGTAATGGCAAGTAATACGCCTAATTTAAATTTGTTGAAAAAAGACCCGTTGACCGATGGTAATGAAACATTTAATATCCAGACCATGATGAATGACAACTGGGACAAGATTGATACAGCAGTCAAAAAAGTACAAGACGATGTAGCCAATATTGATCCAGATATTCCAGATGCCAGCACTACACAAAAAGGTATTGTGCAGTTAAGTAGTGCTACAAATAGTGCAAGTGAAACTCTTGCTGCTACAGCTAAAGCAGTGAAGACAGTAGCAGATGCTTCGTTGCCTAAAACTGGCGGTACTGTTTCTGGTGATATCTCTATTTCAGGTAAATCAACATTAGTCGGTCCTATTGATTTTAGAAATGGAATGGATGGTTTAGGAGATATCAAAAATACTGGTGGTATTAGATCAAATGGCATAGTTAATTTCACCAATAGATTGTTTGTAAGTAGTGGTGACAATAATGGGCAGCCTAGCTTGAGCTTAAGTATAGGTGATAACGATACTGGTTTTAATCATAATAGTGATGGATACGTGGATCTTATTTCGAATGGAAGAACTGTCGCCTATATGAAAGGTGGGAGATTTGTAGTACGTGGTGACGGTGATGACTTTTATGATGTAGCAAGAGACATTATAAATTTAAAGCAATCTGTCAGTAATGGTAAAACATCAATTGCATCAGCAATTACTGACAGAGGTGTTAATACGCTAGCTGATGCCAATTTTTCTACGATGGCAGCTAATATACGCAATATACCTGCTAGAATGATAGATGGTAATTTTAATACAGATTATATAGAAATATCTCGCGATTATACGGGTACGGTTCTTACTTATAACTTTCCTGGTGTTAACTTTACCCCAAAAGCCGTTTCTATCATTATTGGTACGAAATATATTTATAATGGCGGACAATCAAGTTTATATGGAGATATGAATCCAAGCACACTTAATGTAAATAATTCATTTTCTGCAAGTGTTAATGGTGCAAGTGTTTCGACGACTATTTCTGGATCACAAGTTACATTCAAATTTACTAGACAAACTTCGGGTGCTTATTCTGGTGGTAATATATATACACAAATCAAAGATTTTAGAGTTATAGGCTAATAATTTATATCTATTAAAAGAACAGATTATTTAAAATAATGTAGTATTTTTAGAGTGAATACATCAATTTCTCAAAGCCTCCGGCACTTCGCCTGGGGGCTCTTTTTTTAACCTAAACAAAACAACATACTACAATAACAGGAGGAAAGGTCCATGGGTGGGGAGGTTGAAGCCATTGTCAAATCGGTATCGACTGGTGCGGGGGCCATGATCGGGTACTTTTTCGGGGAGTGGAGTGTAATGATCAATCTACTATTGATGCTTGTCATCGTCGATTGGGTAACAGGATGGGCAGCTGCATGGATCAATGGAGAATTAAAAAGTCGAACAGGTTACCGCGGAATTGCTCGCAAAGTTGCTATTTTTGTTATGGTTACGATCGCTCATTTTATTGATAAAGCGGTAGGTGATCTGCATTATTTTCAAGATGCTGTCATCTTTTTCTATTTAGCGAATGAATTGTTATCTGTGATCGAAAATATGGGACGGATGGGTGTACCTATGCCTAAAGTGTTACGTCATGCTGTCAAAATCTTCGAATCTCATAGCGGAGAAGATGAACCGAATGAAGATGCTAACTCTTCTTCTCAACGCGCAACAAGCCATTCGGCAACCATCTTACCGACAACGAATGGACAGATTGAGTCAGATCACCATAACAATCCGGAATCTCACCAATCCAACAATAATCGTCCATCTGATCCAGTAGCAGAGGATAAGCCCAAGCAAGACGACGATCTAACTGGTACCGACGAATTGTCTCCAATGACACAAGCAGAACGAGATCAGCAATTTGTACGCAAAGAAAACACGTTAGAAAACTTCATTTTTCCAGAATAATAACGTATTGAATTTTGATCTACGTTTCAGTATCCATTTCACAGTAAATCTAAATTCGATACAATTTTCCAGTTGAAGAATAGATGTAGCTTAAATGCAAATAAATTGGTAAATACACCAGAGAGAAGGTGAATCGATTGCAAGCCAAAACAGCAGATGGTGCACAGGGCATTGATGTGTCGCACTGGCAAGGAAATATCGACTGGAACAAAGTCAAAGCCGCAGGCAAACAGTATGCTTTTATCAAAGCGACTGAAGGTACGCGTAATAAAGATGTTAGGTTTATTGCGAATATTAAAGGCGCGAAAGCTGCTGGATTGTTAGTAGGTGCGTATCATTTTCTGAATGCTACTAGTACCAGTATTGCACAGCAAGAAGCTGCTCATTTTGTCCAAAGACTGCAAGAAATTGGCGGAGCAAAAGCATTAGATTTTCCACCTGTACTGGACTATGAAAATAACCCGGGTGGACTAAGTAAAAGCTCGATTAATGCTATTGCTAAAGCTTTTCTAGAAGAAGTAGAACGCTTAACCACGATTCAGCCTATGATCTACACAGGTAACGCGTTTGCAGCTCATTTTGATACTTCACTTAGCAAGTATTCATTATGGATTGCAAGATACAGTAACACACGTATTCCTGACGATTGTACCGCATGGAAATCATGGGATTTCTGGCAGTACTCAGATTCTGGATATGTAAATGGAATCGGTGGCAATGTAGATCTCAATATTTATAAAGGCACATTAGCACAATTAATATCCACTTATCGTCACAAGCAAGATCATGAACCAGTAGAGGAGGGAGAACAACCGATGACCGCAGAAGAGAAAAAAGCTTTTCAAGCATTAGAAGCTACTGTCAAAGCACAAGCAGATCGTATTGCTGCATTAACAGACAGTCGTGATCTACTCAAAACCAGTATTACCAAAGTAGATACACGTATCCAACGGATCGAGCAAACTCAAAAAATGGATATTCCTAATTGGGCCAAAGAAGCGGTGGATAGCGCATTAGCTACTGGTCTAATTCAAGATGCAGAAGGTGGCAGTTACGACTTTTATCGTTTGCTCACCGTATTACATCGTAAAGGTCTCATTTAATACCATCTTCATGATATGGATAGATCTACTAATAAATAGCTATAACAAATAAACAAAATAACAGTGATACCAATAAACTTTTGATAAAGAGAGAGGATTTAGGATATGGAAGAATTAAATAATGTATTAGCATTTGCTTCTACCTTGTCGCTGATCGTATTAGCACTTGTACAAGCACTCAAAACCGCAGTCGCTACACCGAAAAATTGGATTCCAGTGATTGGGATTATTATTGGTGTAGGCATTGGAGCAGCAGCTTATCCATTTACAGAATTGGGATTAGTTCCTCGTCTGTGGGCAGGTGGACTTGCTGGATTGTCTGCAACAGGATTATTTGAATTAGCTTTTAATCCAAAAGCAGGCACCAGTAAAAGTATGTAATAGTGAACTATGCAGATTATATGATCTGAGAAATGTGTGTACGTATAGGAAAACGACCACTTGTATATCACTATATCGTTAAGTTAGTAATACCTATCTAATCTATGCTAAAAAGGTCTTATCTAGAGCTATTTAGAGAATAATACGATTAAGAACATTCGACTCATTCTTGAATACTGCCGCTATATGTACTATTGTTCATTTTTCAAATAGATAACCAATAAATTCTCGGTAGACAACAAAAAAAGGATCTGGAAGAATCCAGATCCTTTTACTTTTTACATTGAAAGATACCATTGTGCATCATGGTATAACTTCTTTATTTTACATACATCTGATTGCTCTTATAGCATCTTTACCAACAACTTAGCTTAAGATGCTGCTGTTGCAGTCATAGCAGGTAGTTTGATTTTTTGACCTGGATAAATCCAGTGTGCATTGGTAAGATCATTCAGATCGCGTAGTACTTTCCATGTTGTACCATGATCTACAGCGATTGAATACAAAGTATCCCCGGCTTTAACTACATATACATCGCTTGCTGCTGGAACCGGTTTGGCAGGTGTTGGTTTAGCAGGCTTAGCGGGTTTGGTTGTAGAAGGCTTAGCAGGAACAGGTTTAGCTGGTGTTGCAGGCTTAGTTGTAGATGGTTTGGCAGGAACCGGCTTCACTGGAGTCGCAGGTGTAGTCGCTTCACCTGTACTTGAAGCAGGAGTAGGTGCTTCTACAATCCGTCCATCTGTTTTGATATTAACTTTGCCCAGAGACTGCATATATTCGATCAATGCTTCATCTAATGAACCATAAATACCCGTTTGCGCTTTACCTTTGAACATTGTGTATTCATCGCCACCAACAGCCATAAAGTCATTTGTTGCAAGACTATAGGTTGCTTTTAGATCAAGTGGTTTGCCACCTACTGTTACCGAGTGGACCCGTTTGCCTTTTTCTTTAGCGGTATCGATTTTGTACGTGATTCCAGATACTTGAGTAAATGCTCCTTTTTCGTTCGGGAAATCACTAGCACCGTTGTTCAATGCCGCTAACAGTTCAGCACCTGTTACATTGATCGAAACGATTAGATTACCGAAAGGAAGAACAGTGATTACATCACCTTTGGTTACTTTACCCGCAGCGATTGAAGCACGAATACCTCCGCCGTTCGTAATCGCTACATCTGTACCTGCTGTTTTGCGCATAGCATCTGTTAACAGATCCCCAAGATTCGTTTCACCTGCACGAACTTGAGTACGCTCACCGTCTAATTTGACAGAAGATTCAGCAACCGTTTCTTCAAGGATCGATTTTTGTGATTCTTGAATAGAATCAACCAGTGCAGCAACTTTCGGATCTGGAGTAACATTTGCTGCTGCTTTTTCGTCTAATACATAAGCTTGTTTCTTCGTTACTTTACCGCCGTCTACCCATAGATCGATAACGCCCATATGTTCACCATATTCGCCTGTACTAGCGATCAGTGTTCCATTTTCAGTCTGTCCATTTTCAAGCAATGTATGACTGTGACCATCGATAAATACATCGATGCCCGGAACTTCTTTAACCACTTTCAAGCTTGTATCTGTGCTGGATTGATCCAGACCCAAATGCCCTAGAGCAACAATGACATCCACTTTACCTTGCAATTCAGCAACCATTTTTTTAGCAGCTACCGCAGGATCGGTAAATTCAATATTGGTTACATTTTTAGGATTTGTTTTGTATGCAGTCTCAGGCGTTTCCAATCCGAAAATACCGATTTTGACTCCGTCTACTTCACGAATAATATAAGGTTCAAAAGGAGCCTTTCCGTTTTTTTCGACAATGTTAGAAGAAATAATCGGGAAATTAGCCATTTTGGAAAGTTCTAGCAAGCGATCATAACCATAATCAAATTCATGGTTACCGGGTTCCATCGCTGCATAACCCATTAGATTCATCGTTTGGATGACGCTTTCGCCTTTAACCAATGTAGCAAAAGAAGTACCATGAATCTGATCTCCAGCGTCTAACAACAACGTATTCGGATTCGCTTCACGATACAAATTAGCGATTCCAGAAAGTTTGGCATAGCCCATATAAGGCGTAGCTTCTGTAGCGTGAGCATGAACGTCATTCGTATGTAAGAGAGTGATATGTGTTCCAGTACCAGCATCTTGTTGAGCCTGCTGATTAATACCTTCTATCGTTAGTGTGGAAGGTGCAGCCGCAGATAGAACACTTGAAAAGCTTAGAGTCAGCAATGCTGACGCGGCAAATGATAAAAACGTTTTCTTTGTAAACATAGAAATGAAATGCCCCCTTTTATTTGGTATTCTCCTTATTCTATCAGTTAATTGTTAACGGTGTCACTAGATTTGAGCAAACTATTTGTAAAAAATATTAAGAAAAGTTAGTTAATATGACATTATATACATTATCTTAGAACAATCATTGATATCATTCATTTTTAAAATCAAAGTATATTGATAATAAGAAGACAATTTAACAGCATATAAAAGGATTTTAATATAATATAAACGCAATAATTCAATATTACTGTCGTTTGATGTAGCCTTTTGTAACAAATAAACGTTTTATGTGAAAAAACATTGCCAAACAAGTAACAATGATGTAAATTAAGTTCAACCTGTGGTCAATTCCAATTTTAGCCAACATTCTCAAAATACATATACAAGAGAATATGCTGGATAAAAAGGATTGAGTACGTATCCATGATTTTCTAATTCAGAAGGGAGTTTGTTGCTTGTGAAAAAGGGATTATTGTTGATGTTTACGTTGATGCTTACGTCTGTTTTATTGTTGGCAGGTTGTACCGGAAACAAATCAGCTACAACAGCACCAGAAGCTAATGGAACAGAAGAGACCGCTGCTACTGGAGGCGGAACATTAATAGTAGGACGGGGTGGAGATTCAGCCGCACTCGATCCAGCAATCGTTACTGATGGGGAATCGCTCAAAATTGCACAACAGGTTTTTGATACACTATTAGATTACAAAGAAGGAACAACTGAAGTTATGCCATCACTCGCAGAAAGTTGGACGATTTCAGATGATGCACTAACGTATACTTTCAAATTACGTGAAGGTGTCAAATTCCATGATGGTACTGATTTTAACGCTGATGCAGTTGTATTTAACTTCAACCGCTGGGGCGATACCAAAAGTAAATACAAATTTGAAGGTGACTCTTTCGATTATTATGATTCCATGTTTGGACCGGAAGAAGATCGCGTAATTGCAAGTGTAACTGCAACTGATCCAACAACGGTTGTTTTCAAATTAAATAAACCACAAGCTCCATTTCTACAAAATCTAGCGATGACTTGCTTCGGTATTGCTAGTCCAAAAGCAATCGAAGATGAGAAAGCAAACTTCAAATCCAATCCAGTCGGTACAGGTCCATTTGTATTCAAAGAATGGAAACGTAGCGATTCGATCACACTCGACAAAAATCCTAACTACTGGCAAGAAGGATTGCCAAAAATGGATCAAGTCATTATCCGCTCTATTCCCGATAACACTGCTCGTTACAATGCCCTTCAAAACGGCGAAATAGATATGATGGAAGATTTAAGTCCAGATGATTTGGCTACATTAGAAGCTAATCCAGCACTACAAAAAATCAACCGTCCACCATTCAACGTCGCTTATCTCGGTTTCAATACAACCAAAAAACCATTTGATGATCCTAAAGTACGTGTAGCCCTAAATTATGCTGTTGATAAAAAAGGTCTGATTGATGCGTTTTTCGCAGGACAAGCAGAACCAGCGGTCAATCCAATTCCACCAACCTTATGGGGATATAACAAATCGGTTGAAGATTATCCGTATGATTTAGCGAAAGCTAAGCAATTGCTAGCTGATGCAGGTTACCCGAATGGACTTGATCAAGAATTAACGTTCTATGCTATGCCTGTACCACGTCCTTACATGCCAGATGGACGTAAAGTAGCTGAAGTGATTCAAGCGAGCTTTGAACAAATTGGTGTGAAAGTAAAAATTGAATCTCCAGAGTGGGCAACTTATTTGGAAGATTTGAAAAACGGTACAAAAGACGATCTATTTATTATTGGTTGGACGGGTGATAATGGAGATCCTGACAATTTCTTCTATCCATTACTTGATAAAGATTCTATTGGTGGCAACAACTATAGTCAATACGATAGTGAAGAATTCCATGATCTAATTGTCAAAGCTCAACAAGAAACCGATCAAGCAGAGCGTAGTAAATTGTATGAACAAGCTCAAGTAATTGTGAAAAAAGATGCGCCATGGGTTCCATTGGTACATTCTACGCCATTACTTGCAGCCAAAGCTGAATTGAAAGGGTATGTACCTTCACCAACCGGCTCAGAAGCATACACCAATGTATACATCGAACAATAAAAGCATGGTAGGTGATCAGCATGGGCTCTTACATTTTTAAACGCCTGATTGTACTCATTCCCGTATTGCTAGGTATGACTATTATTGTATTTTCGATTATCCATGCGATTCCAGGTGATCCGGCAGATACGATTCTAGGGGAAAAAGCAACAGAACAATCAAAGCAAGCTTTGCGTGAACAGTTAGGATTAGATCGTCCGTGGTTAGAACAATATTTTGCTTATTTAGGAGATTTGCTAACAGGTGATCTAGGAAGTTCGATCCGCACAAAGGAGCCTATTTCGCAAGAAATAGGTCCTTACCTGGCGGCAACGATGGAACTCACTGTAGCCAGTATGCTATTTGCAATAGTGATTGGTGTCAATGCAGGGATTATCAGTGCATGGAGACACAATTCGTGGTTTGATTATATCTGTATGATTATTGCGTTGGTTGGCGTATCTATGCCTATTTTCTGGTTAGGATTAATGGAGCAATGGATCTTTGCCAATAAATTGCATTGGTTACCTTCGATCGGGCGTGTGAATGTACGCGAACCATTAGAAACGGTAACTGGATTTTATGTAATCGATGCGATTATTTCAGGGCAAACGGCACAGTTATGGACAGTGATCAAACATCTTATTTTGCCTTCTGTAGCACTAGGAACAATTCCGATGGCGGTTATCGCAAGAATGACACGTTCCAGTATGCTTGAAGTCATGCAGTCTGATTATATTCGTACAGCCAAAGCCAAAGGGTTATCTCAATTTTATGTAGTCTATCGACATGGACTAAAAAATGCGTTTATTCCAGTCCTGACTGTTATTGGTCTACAAACAGGTGCACTTCTAGGTGGAGCTGTACTGACCGAGACGATTTTTGCTTGGCCAGGTGTAGGCAGATATATTTATGAAGCAATTAGCAATCGTGATTATCCGGTAATCCAATCAGGCATATTAATTATTGCTATCATTTTTGTTGTTATTAATCTGCTGGTGGATCTGCTGTACGCTTTATTTGATCCACGTATCCAGTACAAGTAAGAGGTGATCTGATGACACAAGCAACCCTGAATACCGGATCAGGTGGCAACGTCAAACATGTAAAGTCTGGGCCGTGGCGTGATGGCATACGTTCATTTATGCGTAACAAAACAGCTGTGGTAGGATTAGCAATTGTTGTATTTTTCATTATACTGGCTTTACTCGCACCACTGATTTCGCCTTATGATTACAAAGCGCAAGTACTATCAGAACGTCTACAAGCGCCATCTGCTGAACACTGGTTTGGTACAGATGATCTTGGTAGAGATATTTTGACCCGTACATTATATGGAGCACGTATATCGTTGTGGGTGGGCTTTGTATCTGTGATCGGTTCTATTATTATCGGTACATTTTTAGGCATACTGGCAGGGTTTTATGGTCGCTGGGTAGATATGTTAATCTCACGTGTATTTGATATATTGCTAGCGTTTCCAGCTATCCTGTTAGCGATTGCGATTGTAGCGATATTAGGGCCTTCCCTGCAAAATGCGCTGTATGCGATTGCAATCGTCAATATTCCAACCTATGGTCGATTGGTGCGATCACGTGTCCTTTCGCTACGGCAAGAAGAATTTATTACAGCTGCTCGTGCAACAGGTGTTCGAGATGTACGGATTCTGTTTAGACATATTTTGCCGAACAGTCTTACGCCGATTATTGTACAAGGAACACTCGGAGTAGCAACAGCGATTATAGAAGCCGCGGGACTAGGCTTTCTAGGAATGGGTGCTCAACCACCTGAACCTGAATGGGGTAAGATGTTATCTGATTCGCGTCAGTTTATTCAGACCGCTCCCTGGACAGTTATTTTTCCCGGAGTATCGATTTTGTTGACGTCGCTTGGATTCAATCTGATGGGCGATGGATTACGAGATACATTTGATCCGAGGATGAAGCGCTAAGCTAGAAATGATTATGACCAACTGAAAAGAAGATATGCGAACCGATTGTAGGCTCGTATATCTTCTTTTTTGATATCCAATAGAAGAATTCTAAATTTTTTCTTCTATATATACAGTCATTTTGTAACGTATATTTTTCAGTGTAAAATGGGTATAAATAGTTTACCATCTAATTAGGCATGTATTTGTGAAAATGCGTTACTTTGCGAAGTGTGCAAAAATGTGTATAATCACTCCAACCATGTATAGCCAATAGATATAGAGATATAGGAGAAACCATATGGAAAATAATTTAAAATCAATGCGTGAACACCGTCAATACACAGAGGATAAACATGAAGCTTCCCGCGAAGCTTACGAACGCGATTATTCGCGATTGATTCATTCTCCAACGTTTCGTCGTTTACAAGGAAAATCACAGGTATTTGGAGCAGGAACCGGTGATTATTACCGTACACGATTGACTCATTCTTTGGAAGTGGCACAGATCGCCAGACAAGCAGCCAAAAGTCTACTTAGTCGTTATCCTGAAATTGATGAATCATCTGCTAGTAATCCCGGGCTAATTATTCATCCTGAAGTAGTAGAATGTGCTTCAATTGCTCATGATTTTGGGCATCCGCCGTTTGGACATAAGGGAGAAGAAGTACTGGAGAGTATATTAGAAAATTTAATTACCGAGAAAACGCAAAAAGCATTAAAAGGCAAAAAAGTAACTTCTGCTGAACGTGAAGCTGTGCGTCAGCAAATGCGAGAAAAATATGAACACTTTGAAGGCAATGCTCATAATTTTCGGTTGATTATGTTTTTGGAAAAACGTGAAAATTTGGATGGACTCAATCTGTGCGATGCTGTTCTACTCGGTATTAACAAATATCCTTATACCGGAATCGTTAATAAAAAAGGACTGTACCATCGGGAGTGGCAATATATTAACCAGATTCGTCAGCAGTGGCAAATTCCAGATCGTAAAATTACACTGGAAGCTCAATTGATGGACTTGTGTGATGATATCGCTTATTCGGCTCACGATTTAGAAGATGGGATCAAAGCAGGTAAAATAGAAGTCCATGAACATTTTATGCATGATCCATATACGCATAAATTAATTATCGAAAAAATTATGACCCTTGAAGATCGTTTCTGGTTAGGATGGAGTCGTGAAAGTATAGCAGCTAAAGTAGATGAAGTCTTAACAGCATACTTGCGCATTTGGCGTGAAAAGTTGCCTGTTTGTGATCATGATTACTCTCGTACTCGCCGCGAAGTCAAAGCGTACTGGGTAAGTCATTTTGTCAGTCATCTGGGTGTGATTGATGATGGTGATTGGAAAAAGGTCACTTTTATCAATGATCAAGCAGAAGACGAAGATTTGTTACGAACTGTAAGTGTACTCAAAAGTTTTGCATGGGTGACGATGATTCGTGATCTACGCGTGCAGCGATTGCAAAAACGCAGCGAGTGGATTATTCGTCGCTTGTGGGATGCTTTTCTTGATCAAGAATCGTCTGTGTCTATTATTCCTTCGGATTGGTTGCAACGATTTGAACGTGATCAATTAAGCCCGAATCCTGTATGGACATGGGAGCGAATGGTCATTGATTATATTGCTGGAATGACCGACGCATTTGCCGAGAAAATATATAATGAATTATACGGTCTCAAAGTCGGGTCTATTTACGATCTCGATTAATATTATTTATGTTCTTACAAAAAACTATATTATAGAAGAAACATCATAGAAGAGGTGAAACCATGAAAGCATTACCCCTTGGCATTCTGGATATGTCACCTGTATTAGAAAGCGTATCGGTTGAAGAAGCATTACAACAGTCTGTACGATTAGCACAAATGGCAGAAGAACAAGGATATGAGCGATTCTGGTTATCAGAGCATCATGATATGGCAGGGCTTGCTTGTACAGCCCCTGAAATATTAATCACTTATATCGGAGCGCATACCTCAACCATTCGTCTAGGTTCTGGCGGTGTATTATTGCCTCATTATAGTGCACTCAAAATCGCAGAAACGTTTCGGATGTTATCAGCGCTATATCCAGGCAGAATTGATCTTGGTATAGGACGTGCACCCGGTGGATCTGCTCATGCTTCGATTGCACTCAGTGGTAATTATTTAGAACATGTGGCTCAGATGCCTACATTGATGCAAGACCTTACTCATTTGTTGCAAAATAAATATGAGATTGAAGGCGGAGAAGTTTTTGCTAGACCGATTCCTGCACAAGAGCCGGAATGCTGGTTACTTGGCACCAATATTAAGAGTGCAGGTCTAGCCGCTGAATATGGAACAGGATATGTATTTGGTTACTTTATGAGTGATAATGATGGTCAGAAAGCCATCCAACATTATCTTGAACAATATCAAGCTACATCGTTACAGTCTCATCCTAAAGTCATGATGGCAATCTCTGTTATTTGCGCAGATACGCAAACAGAAGCGGAGCAGTTATATGAGCATTGGAAAAGTCATTCTCAAGCGCCGGGCGGAAGTACTGACGAAATTCCAGCTCCGATTGTAGCAAGCACCGAAAATATTATAGAGCAGTTACAACAATTGCAAACTCAATATAAGGCGGACGAACTACTACTCATTTGTCCATTGCAAACGTACGATCAACGTATCCATGTGTATCAAAAAATTGCAGAAGCCAATCAATCGGTATCTTCTGTTTCGTTGTTATAAAATGCTAAAAAATAAAAGTATAGATTATATTCAAAAGATAAATGCGATTGAATAAATAAACGAACTTTTGAATAAATCATACTTTTTCATTACAAAAAAGACTCGTCCTTTTATTGGGAACGAGTCTTTTTATTGTTTTAATTAATATTTTTTACCATAATCAACTAGATTGATAGGAAGAGTCTGATCGTTCTGATAAGCTTTCAAGTTCGTTAGGAAAATATCTAATACACGTTCTGTATAATGTTCATTACTACCTGCAATATGAGGGGTAATAATCACTTGCTCCATTTTCCATAATGGATGATCTTCAGGTAAAGGTTCCGGGTCAAACACATCAAGCCCTGCTCCTGCAATTACGTGATCTTCCAAAGCATGAACCAATGCATCGGTGTCCACTGTAGAACCACGTCCCACATTTATAAAAATAGCATTTTTCTTCATCGCTGCAAAACGTTCTTGATTAAATAACTGCTTCGTCTCATCCGTTAGTGGCAAAATATTCACCACATAATCTGCTTCAGCTAAAGCATCGTCTAATTGATCCATCGTATACATCTCTTCGATATGTTCTGTTGCTTTACCTGAACGACGAACACCGATGGTATGCATACCGAATGCTTGAGCAAGTCTTGCCGTTTCTTGTCCAATATTACCAACACCTACAATAGCAATCGATTTTCCTTTAAGTTCGGTAAATGTTCCACTCGTGTCCCATATCTGTTGACTCTGATTACGAATCGCTTGATGAAAGTTACGAGAGAATGACAACATATATCCAAAAATTTGTTCTGAAATTGGAACGGTATGTACACCGTTAGCGCTGGTCAATTGAACTTGCTTATGACTCAACTTGTCTAAAGGCATATTATCCACACCTGCTGACCAGGTTTGAACCCATTTAACCGGACAGTCTTCGGCAAGAATATAATCAGCCAGCTTTTTAGACCATCCTACAATAATTTCGGCATCTTGAAAAAGGGAAGCATCTGCTTGTTTAGCAGGAACAGCTTTCAACTCATAATGGGGCGCTGCCTTTTGAATCTGTTGTTTTTGAGCTTCATCTAGTTCTTGTAGAAAGACAATGGTAGACATGTGATTCCCTCCTCGAGTAGTAAAGCTTGAATGTTTATTTCTGTTTTAAATGATATCAAATAATAACCCGCACACCAAATTAGAAGCAGTAAAGGAATGTAGTGTTTTGCAGATTTATATCATTTGGTGTATACTAAGTGGAAGTAATGATAGAACGTGTGTTCGTTAAAAGTGATTTTAGTATGAAGGAGGTTATATGGATCATGGGTACACAAGCAGGACAAGAGCGAATGTTTGTTGCTTTGCGGATCGGACAAGAAGCAGCAGAATCTTTAAGTGATTGGAGTGCTTCGTTACATGAGAAATATAATTTTCGCAAATGGACACATGCACAGGATTTACATATCACAATTCAGTTTCTAGGTGATGTATGGGTAGAAGAGATTCCACCATTACAACAAGCCATTGCTCAAATAGCAGCACAGACCCAATCATTTGCATTACAGATTGGATCATTAGATACATTTGGTCTGATCGAAGCACCCAGAGTGTGGTGGGTACATCCTGAAGGTGATCTTCAATCATTGCATATTCTTCAGCAGCGGATTGGACAAGCTTGTACAGAGTTGGGATATGTAATAGATGATCGTCCATATCGACCGCATATTACAATAGCTCGCAAATATAAAGGTGAAATTCCTTTTTCAGAGCTGGATCATACCTTTCAGTTGCCACCTATAGGATGGCAAGTCACAGAGATTGTATTGTGCAAAATACGAATAGGACATCAACCCTCATATGAGAATATTTCTACATTTCCTTTAGTGAAAGAGTGACCTATGCCTAATATTGGCTTTTTGTCAATTTGACAAAAGATAAGTAACTATACTACTATACGTTCTGCTGCAATTTTGTAATTGAAGGCGGGATGGAAATCGAATTTTCGGCAATAAGAAAATTCAAATTAGATTAGTAACTTCGGCTTGTAATCGTATATTCGACTGAATCATAAATTGAAAAAATGATTCAAAATTTGAATGTTGGTGTATTCAATTGAAATCGGATAGGTTACATAGAGGATGGAGTAAGCTAACAATATTGGAGGAAAAAAATGGAGTTTATTAAACGCAACCAATGGATTACGCCTTTGTTAGGCGTGCTTTTTATATTTGTAATGTCTATGCCTTTCTGGATGGATAACCGTACAACCAAAGAAGAATCTTTTACTCAATTGCCGATATGGGGAACTAAGCCTGTAGTGGCGTCTGCATCTCCGCTTGAAGCAAGGACAAGTCTAAGCTTTGTCACCTGGAATAATACACATACCAAAAAAGTGATTAAGCAAGTCAAAGCAGAAACAACAGCAGCACAGACCAAAGCTCTTAAAGCTAAAAAATTGGCGAAACAAGCAAAATTGAAAGCAACGAACGCACGTTCAGCCAAAGCGAAAGCATCGTCTGGCATTGTAACGGCAAGTTCGTCTATTAATCATTCAACTCCAACCCACTTATACTTTACTCGGACCGAGCTACTTAACCAGAAGGAGAAATCCGAAGCAACCTGGACCTACGCAATGTCTAGTAAAGATCGGCTACTGTTAGAACGTATCGTTATGGCAGAAGCTGAAGGCGAACCGTACGAAGGCAAAGTGGCAGTTGCCAACGTTGTCTTAAACCGGCTACGGTCAGCTAATTTTCCCAAAACTATCAAAGATGTTATTTATCAAAGATACCAGTTTTCGCCTGTAAACAACGGTAGATTTGATCGTGTGAAACCTAATGCTGAGTCTGTTCAAGCAGTAAGTGCAGCTCTATCCGGTCATAAAGAAGTGCCTGATAATACGTATTATTTTGTATCATTGTCTTTGGCGACCGATGATACGATTGAACGTACCCGTACCAAAGTAGTACAAATTGGACATCATACTTTCTTTAAATAAAACCATGAAATAAGCTGGTTTGTTTTAGTTTGCTGTTTTCTAGTTTATAAGAAGTAGAGGAATTATACTTTCATTGGCGAGAATGATAAAATCAATGCGGGTATATTAATTTATTTCGGAGGTGCATTTATTTATGAAAATCACATATTATGGTCAGTCTTGCTTACTGGTTGAACAAGATGGAAAAGCAGTTATTATTGACCCTTTTCTATCAGGAAACCCACATGTAAATGTTGCTCCAAAAGATATTAAAGTAGACGCTATTATTTTAACTCATGGTCATGGCGATCATTTTGGAGATACAGTCGAAATTGCTAATAACAACAATTGCCCTGTGATTGCAGTCGTAGAATTGGCTCAATACACAGCAAGCAAAGGTGTTGAAAATACAGTAGGCATGAACCTTGGCGGTAGCAAACAATTCGACGGGTTCAAAGTAAAATACACGCTAGCGTTCCATTCTTCATCGATTGAAGAAAATGGTCAAAATATTTATCTTGGAGAGCCTGCCGGTATTCTGTTAACGATGGGTGGTAAAACGCTATATCATGCAGGAGACACTGCGCTGTTTGGAGATATGAAATTAATCGGTGAATTGAATACGATTGATGTAGCTGCTTTGCCAATCGGAGATTTCTTTACGATGGGACCTGAAGATGCATTGATCGCAGCGAAATGGATCAAAGCGGATCAAGTGATTCCGATTCATTACAATACATTCCCGCCAATCGAACAAGATGCTGATGCGTTTGCAAAAGAGCTAGAGCGTGAAGGCATAAAAGGTTTGCCATTAGCGATCGGTGAAAGTGTAGAGATCTAATTCGTGCCAGCCGATTCACTTTGTAATAAAAGAATGAATCTTTAGATAAATAGTATAAAGCAGTATCCAAATCAAAAGCCTACCTTTACTATAAAAGGGTAGGCTTTATTTGTTTGCAAAAATAACGATAAAATAATAGATAAAAAGTATGTATTAATTATTAATTTTAATGTATAATAATACACTATATTGTTAAGAAGCTAATGCGATACGTTATTGCACTAATGCTTTGACGCAAAATAATATTTTATCAGAACTATAAAAATTTTGAATTGCCACGATGTCAGGTCAGTGTTAAAATGAGATAACTAATCCAGGGTAAAAGCAAACATGCTTATGCTACGTATAATCTCTACTAACAGAGATTCGGATAATTATACTTCTACTATTCATTTCTAATATCATATTCAGATAGGCTGCTTCCAACCATCTGTATCGTCAATTTACGTATACAGGTCGTGATGATTGGAAGAGCAGCCTGTTTTGTTATACCCTATCTCTGAAATTGCGATATTCACTGTCGTCCTCGTAGTGCCGTCCACTGGCTGTTCTCTTGACATCTCACTTCATAATAGAAAGGTTGCGTATTATGAACATTACTGGTTTGCCTCCAAAACAGGGGCTTTATGATCCTCAATTTGAAAAAGATGCTTGTGGTATGGGTTTTACTGCACACATCAAAGGAACACCGAGTCACCAGATCGTTAGCCAGGCGCTGACAATGCTTGAAAATATGGAGCATCGTGGCGGTCAGGGTAGCGAGCCAAATTCCGGTGACGGAGCCGGTATTATGGTGCAGATTCCTCATCGTTTTTTTGTTAAAGAAGCAAAAGCACTTGATTTTGAATTGCCTGAAAAAGGTCAGTACGGTGTAGCGATGGTGTTCCTCTCCCGTGATGAAGAACTACGTAACCGTCATGAAGACATGCTGAAAGACATTATTGCGCAAGAAGGACAAGTTCTTCTTGGTGTACGTACTGTGCCTACAGATGACAGTACACTTGGCAAATCGGCAAAAGATGCGAAGCCAGTCGTTCGCCAATTTTTTATTGGACGTAGCTCAGAGTTACAATCTCAAGATGAATTATCGTTTGAACGTAAATTATATGTGATTCGCCGTTTAGCAGAACGTCATATTCGCTTTGCAAGTGAACCGGGTGGAGAAACATTCTATATCCCAAGTTTGTCTTGTCGCAAAGTCGTATACAAAGGGATGTTAACCACGATTCAAGTAGGCGAGTTTTATTTGGATCTACGCAATGAAGAGTTTGAATCTGTAATGGCATTGGTTCACTCTCGCTTTAGTACCAATACATTCCCAAGTTGGGATCGTGCTCACCCTTATCGTTTTATGATTCACAACGGTGAGATTAACACGATGCGTGGAAATGTAAACTGGATGCATGCTCGTCAATCGCTCTTCGAGAGTGAAGTATTCGGTGATGATATTGACAAAATTCGTCCGGTTATCAATCCAGATGGATCTGATACAGCGATGTTTGATAATACGTTAGAGTTCTTGTATTTGAATGGACGTTCATTGCCGCATGTCGCTATGATGATGGTTCCTGAACCGTGGAGTAACCATGACAGCATGGATGCGAAGAAAAAAGCATTTTATGAATATCACAGTTGTCTAATGGAACCATGGGATGGCCCAGCAGCAATGGCATTTACCGATGGAATTCAGATCGGAGCGACACTTGACCGTAACGGTCTACGTCCAGCACGTTATTATGTTACCAAAGACGACCGTATTATTTTGTCTTCTGAAGTAGGCGTACTGGATATTCCAGCAGAAGATATTCTGTACAAAGATCGCCTGCGTCCAGGACGTATGTTGCTGGTAGATACAGCAGAAGGTCGTATTATTTCAGACGAAGAAATCAAAGATAAAATTGCTTCCGAGCAACCGTATGGCGAATGGCTTGAAGAGCATTTGATGAATCTGGATGAGATTCCAGACGCACCGGAAGCGATTCAACCGGATCATAGCAATATTGAGCAATTGCAATTATCGTTCGGTTATACATTTGAAGAGTTGCGTAAAGTGCTAGAGCCTATGGCATCTACAGGTGCTGAAGCGATTGGTTCAATGGGTTATGATGCACCGCTTGCGGTACTGTCTGATCGTCCGCAACGACTATTCAATTATTTCAAGCAGATGTTTGCACAGGTAACCAATCCTCCGATCGATTCGATTCGTGAAGAGATTGTAACGTCAACAGCAACATCGATTGGACCGGAGCGCAATTTATTAGATCCACAACCGGAAAGTTGTCGTCAGATTATTTTGAATACACCGGTATTGTCGAACGAAGATTTTGCCAAAATCCGTCATGTTCGTCGCCCTGGATTCAAAGCGATGACTATTCCTATTTTCTATACAGCAGCAGAAGGTGCAGAAGGATTACGTAAAGCATTAGATAATCTATGTGCAGCAGCAGATCGTGTTATTCGTAAAGGTCATAATTTCTTGATTCTTTCCGATCGTGGTGTAGATAAAGAAAATGCAGCTATTCCTTCATTGCTTGCTGTCGCTTGTTTGCATCACCATTTGATTCGTCAAGGAACAAGAACGAAAGTCAGTTTGTTGCTTGAATCTGGTGAACCTCGTGATGTGCATCATTTTGCTTTGTTATTAGGTTACGGTATTAGTGCTGTCAATCCGTATCTGGTATTTGAATCGTTGCAAGATATGATCAAACAAGGATTACTACGTGGAATTTCACATGAAAAAGCTGTGAAAAACTATGTTAAAGGTGTTACCAAAGGCGTAACTAAAATTCTGTCTAAAATGGGTATTTCGACGATTCAATCTTATCGTGGCGCACAGATTTTTGAAGCTGTAGGATTGAAGCAAGATTTTGTCGATCAATACTTTACATGGACCGCTTCTCGTATTGGCGGTATTGGTTTGGAAGAAGTTGCAGCTGAAAGTCTATCTCAGCATAATCGTGCGTTTACAGACAAAGATGGCAATGACAAAGTGCTCGATTCGGGTGGAGATTATCAATGGCGTAATGACGGGGAGAAACATTTATTCAACCCGCAAACGATCCATTTACTACAACATGCTGTACGTACTGGTGATTATAAATTGTACAAAAAATATGCAGCACTGGTTGAAGGTGAAAATGAGCAACGTCTGACATTGCGTTCGATGCTCAAATTCAAACCAAATGGTGCACCTATTCCTTTGGAAGAAGTAGAGCCACTGGAATCGATCTTCAAGCGCTTCAAAACAGGCGCAATGTCGTTCGGTTCGATCAGTCAAGAAGCGCATGAGAGTCTGGCTATTGCGATGAACCGTATCGGTGGGAAAAGTAACACCGGTGAAGGCGGCGAAGACCCTGCACGCTTTGTTCCAGACGCGAATGGAGATTCACGTCGCAGTGCGATCAAACAGGTAGCTTCTGGACGCTTTGGTGTTACATCGAATTATCTGGTCAATGCCGATGAAATTCAGATCAAAATGGCACAGGGTGCGAAGCCGGGTGAAGGTGGACAATTACCAGGACGTAAAGTGTACCCGTGGGTTGCTGAAGTTCGGGGTTCTACACCGGGTGTAGGTCTGATTTCACCACCGCCGCATCATGATATTTATTCGATTGAAGATTTGGCTGAATTGATCTATGATCTCAAAAATTCAAATCCACGTGCAGATATCAATGTAAAATTGGTAGCTGAAGTAGGGGTAGGTACGATCGCAGCAGGTGTTGCTAAAGGTCGTGCAGATATTATTTTGGTAAGTGGTTATGATGGCGGTACAGGTGCATCTCCACAAGGATCTATTCGTCATGCAGGCTTGCCGTGGGAACTCGGTCTAGCGGAGACACAACAAACATTGATTATGAACAATCTTCGTGATCGTGTTGTGTTGGAGACCGATGGTAAAATGCTAAGCGGACGTGATCTAGCGGTAGCTGCTCTATTGGGCGCAGAAGAATATGGTTTCTCTACAGCACCACTTGTAGCATTAGGCTGTATTATGATGCGTGTCTGTCAGATGGATACTTGTCCTGTAGGTGTAGCGACACAGAATCCAGAACTTCGTAAAAACTTTACAGGTGATCCTGATCATGTTGTAAACTTTATGAAATTTGTAGCTGAAGATTTCCGCGAAATTATGGCTGAACTTGGTTTCCGTACTGTTCAAGAAATGGTAGGACGTATGGATTGTCTGGATGCTGTCGATGCGGCAGAACACTGGAAGAAAAAAGGTCTGGATCTATCTGTATTGCTTCATGAACCTAAGCTTGCAGAAGGTAGTGAACGCTACAGAATCCAAAGACAAAATCACCAACTGGAAGAGACATTGGATATGCAACAATTGGTTCCATTGGCAACTCCAGCTCTTGAAAATGGTACGCGTGTAGAAGCTGACCTTGCGATCTGTAACGTGAACCGGGCGACAGGTACTATTTTAGGTAGCGAGATCACACGTAAATATGGCGCAGCAGGTTTACCGGAAGATACAATCACATTTAACTTCAAAGGATCAGCAGGTCAGAGCTTTGGCGCATTTGTTCCTAAAGGAATGACGCTCAAAGTAGAAGGCGACTGTAATGACTATGTAGGTAAAGGATTGTCTGGTGGTAAATTAGTCGTTCGTCCAGATGCCAAAGCTACATTTGTAGCAGAAGATAATATCATTATCGGAAATACGGCTCTGTATGGCGCTACAAGCGGTCAAGCGTATATTAATGGTATCGCTGGTGAGCGATTTGCTGTACGTAACTCTGGCGCAAATGTAGTCGTTGAAGGCGTAGGAGATCATGGTTGTGAATATATGACGGGTGGTCGGGTTGTTGTTCTAGGCAGTACAGGACGTAACTTTGCAGCAGGGATGTCTGGCGGTATTGCTTATGTGCTTGATCCAGATCGTAGTTTTGTAGAGCGTTGTAATCTTGAAATGGTTCTACTTGAATCGATTGAAGATGCAGCTGAACTGGAAGAAGTACGATCTCTGATCGAACGTCATGTGGAGTATACGGGTAGCCAAGCAGGACAACGTGTATTGCAAGACTGGAATCAACAATCTCAAGACTTTGTACGTGTTATCCCTAAAGACTACAAACGGATGACCGAGCAAATTCAAAAAGTTCACGATACAGGTCTAACAGGCGAAGCAGCATTACTTGCAGCCTTTGAAGCCAATATGCGTGAACTGGCACGTTCCGGTGCGTAGTATGTTAGCATCGTTGGGATGGTTGTTAGCCCTTTTCGATGTTATAGAATAGAAAAGGATTAAAGCATCTCAAGTAATGGTTATCTAAATAATGGATTGAAGAACCTGTTGTTACTGGAATATTCCAGTCAACAGGTTCTTTTTTTATGTCTAGCTTGAACTATGATACACTGGGTAAAAGATGGAGCACGTATCCATTATTGAGATTGATACATAGAGCAGGAGGAAAACAGATGGAATCCAATTCCGATACAATCATGTCTTCTACAGAACAGCATATGAAAGAGCCACTCACAGACACCAAAGTCCCTTATGCAGCAGGTCATCTACCTGTAGTTCAATTTGTAAATGTAAGTAAAGTAATCGGTGGCAAAACGTTAATCGATCATTTGACTCTGGATATTCCAGCAGGTAAAGTATTTGGATTTCTAGGCCCTAACGGTGCAGGGAAAACGACGACGATCCGTATGATGGTAGGGCTGATGAGCATTACAGAAGGGGATATTTTGATCGAAGGTCAAAGTATTCGTACTCATTTTGAAGAAGCTATTGCCAAAGTAGGCGCGATTGTCGAAAATCCCGAAATGTACAAGTATATGACAGGTAGACAAAATCTAATGCAATATGCTCGTATGTCGCCTGGTGTAGATCCAGCGCGAATTGATGAGGTAATTCAATTTGTTGGCTTAACAGGACGTATTCATGAAAAAGTAAGCACCTATTCACTAGGTATGCGCCAGCGTCTAGGAGTCGCACAAGCATTGCTACATCGTCCTAAGTTATTAATTCTGGATGAGCCTACCAATGGACTTGATCCGCAGGGGATAAGAGAGCTACGGGATTATTTACGTGCGTTGACTCGTGAACAAGGAACGACTGTATTTGTATCCAGTCATTTACTTGCTGAAATGGAATTGATGTGTGATGCGATTGCTGTGATTGATGGTGGGAAATTAATAGATGTACGTGAACTTCATACGACTCAAGAAGCAGAAGCGGATCTGATAGCGAAAGTAACGGTTGTATTTGAACTGGATCAACCTGAATTAGCAGCTCAATTAGCGTCAGCTGGCAAAGTGGAAGGAAATACATGGACGATTGAAGCAGATCGCCAAGAAGTAGCACGACTGAATACGTTATTTGTGCAAAATGGTATAGCTGTGTATTCGATTCGTCCGATCAAACGTAGCTTAGAAGATCAATTCTTAGAATTGACGCGAGGAGGACAATTATGATGAATTTCTGGAGACTGGTACATAATGAAAATCTCAAAATTGTACTTAAAAAGTCAACATGGATTTTGAGTATTTTGATGATTATCGGTTCACCGATGGTGCCGATTTTTCTTAAAATCGTAGATGTTCCTTTTACAGCATCAGGTGTACTATATCAATCATTTATTTTGTATTTTATTGTTATTATGTTATCGCTGATTATTGCTTCTGAATCGGTATCAAGTGAATTTTCAAGAGGAACGATTAAGCTGTTATTGATTCGTCCATGGGATCGTTGGAAAATTTTACTATCTAAATATATTGCTGTGATTTTATTTTCGTTAGTAGCTACAATCCTATTTGTTATTTTAAATATGATTTTTGCTTATATTTTATTTCCAACGACAGGCAGTAGCATTTTATCAGGGCCTACACCTGATCTGTTACTGACGATTGTATATAATTATATTCGCGCTTTAGTGTTAATCACTGTTGCCTTTATGCTGTCCTCGTTATTCCGTTCTACAGCGTTAGCGATTATGATTTCGATTTTGCTGTATTTCTCTGGTGGAACATTGAATGGTATTTTCCGACTATTTCTTGAGCCGGAAGATCGTGGAGTTGTAAAGTATTTATTGTCTACGAATTTGGATCTGACACAGTATTTTAATTCACCTACAGGCACATTTGGTGTCACCTCATTAGGATTCTCTTTAGGTGTATTGCTTGTGTACATGATCGTGTTTATCGCAATAACATGGTTTTCTTTTGTCAAAAGAGATGTTCGAGCATAAGTAGTACACAATAATGATCAACATAGCGCTATTCTTCTTCGGAAGAGTAGTGCTTTTTAATATGGTAATAATTACATTTTAATTGTTGAATCAACTAACAATGAGTTGGTTATAAGGATAGAGGAAGTGATTAACCTATAACAGTGAATCTAAAGGATATTGTAGTTTCGCTGATAGATAATAGGTTCTTAAGAAAAGTGGTACAGAAAGGAAGCATCATATGATTTGGATTGTACTGATTTGCCTTATTTTTATTTTTCAAACAGGGATTATATTGATTCTTGAGTTTCGTCGTCCATCCAAAGCAGTTGCGTGGATGTTTATTTCATATTGTGTTCCCTTTTTAGGATTTGTACTTTATTATTTTGTAGCTCGTAATTATCGGATTCGTCGTACGATTCGCAAAAAAGGAACGATTATTTTCCGCGAAGTTCGTCATCGTCTGTGGAGACAATCTCATGTGATACGTCATGCACAAGATATGGGCAATCCGAAATTTGAAAACGAAGAGCGTTTATTCGGATTATTGTCTCATTTAACTGAAAATCCAATCACTGCTTGTAATGATATTAAAGTGCTGACAGATGGAAAAGTTACTTTTTCAGCTATGTTGCGAGCGTTAGAGCAAGCAGAGCATCATATCCATATTCAGTTTTATATTTTTCGAGATGATATGATAGGCAAAGAATTTACTGAGATTCTAATCCGCAAAGCACAAGCAGGAGTCAAAGTTAGAATGTTATGTGATGGATTAGGAAGTTATCATCTGAAATACAAATTTGTGCGTCAGTTAAAAGCCGCAGGAATTGAATTTTATTTCTTTTTACCTCCGTTTACTTCGTTTATTCAGCGTGAAGTCAATTATCGTAATCATCGCAAAATCTTGGTGATTGATGGTGAAGTAGGATTTATGGGTGGATTAAATATAGGAGATGATTATCTGGGTTATGATCCTAAGCTTGGATACTGGCGGGATACTCATCTGGAGACACGCGGAGATATTGTTTACTTTTTGCAAACGGTATTTTTAGAAGATTGGGAATTTGCTTCAGGGCAACGGATCACAGATTCAATCTATTTTCCAAAACATCAATGTGCAGGCAATGAACGCGCATTAATTGTATCCAGTGGACCTGATCGGAACTGGGATGCTATTCAAGAGTTGTGTTTTAGTGCAATTGCTGTAGCGAAGCAACGTATTTGTATTACCACGCCTTATTTTATTCCAGATGCAGGTATCTATACCGCGCTCAAAACAGCCGCAGTTAGTGGTGTACAGGTCGATATTATTATTCCTAAAGTATCTGATTCACAGGTTGTACATTATGCGTCATTATCGTATATGCAAGAATTGATGCGTGCAGGAGTACGTATTCACCAATATGAAAAAGGATTTGTTCATGCTAAAGTGATGGTCATTGATGATTTATTGGCTTCAGTAGGTACCGCTAATATGGATATGCGTAGCTTTTATAGCAATTTCGAATTAGTTGCTGTGTTAGCAGAGCAGTCTACGATTGAGCGGTTGATGGAAGATTTTGAACGTGATCTGGAACATAGTCGTCTTTTGAATTATGAGCAATTTATCAAGCGATCTCGTATGCAAAAAACGATGGAGACGTTATCACGAATGTTGTCACCTCTTTTATAAAATAGCACCTATCTATCCACTTGCATGTTTCTGCAACAGTCTGTGATCTTAACAAGGAACTGGCTCAAGAATATGGTATAATCGCTCTATCAAAAGATTTGGCAAACGATAGATATCAAGTATAGATGATCTGTCGGTTGCCCTTTTAATGGAGGAACACATGTCTGAACGATTACCTGCAATATCATATACATTTATAAGCAAAAGCTTGGAAGATACCGATCAATTGGCTGCTTTTTTAGCAAAACGTTCTGCACCGGGTACGATCATTACGCTAGATGGAGATTTGGGTGCAGGCAAAACGCATTTTTCCAAATCATTTGCTTCTTATCTAGGTGTAACTGCGTTGGTGAATAGCCCCACATTTACGATCATTAAGGAATATGAAGGACATATGCCTTTTTATCATATGGATGTATACCGGATTAGTGAAGATGAAGCGGCTGATCTGGGGTTAGATGAATACTTTTATGGACAGGGTGCTACACTGGTTGAATGGGCAAGTATTATTCCTGACTTGGTTCCAGCCCAGCGTTTGCAGATTGAGATTACAGTCAATGAAGACGATACACGCAAGTTCATCTGTACAGGTTATGGAGAGCCTTATTCAGCATGGTGTCGTGAGTTAATACAGAATGGAGTTAGTGACAATCAATGAGTGAAATCAACGAACAGCCGCGCAAGCGGTTTTTGGTTTTGGATACATCTACAGCTGCTCAGAATGTAGCTGTAATGCAAGACAATACAGTACTTGTAGCTGAAAATAGTTATGCCGATCGTAATCATTCGGTAGGTCTAGTCAATGGAATCCAGAAGCTAATGGAACAGTCCAACACAGCACGCAATGAATTAACTGGTATTGCTGTAGGAGTAGGCCCTGGTTCATATACAGGTATCCGAATTGCAGTAACGACAGCCAAAACATTAGCATGGACATTAAATATTCCAGTGGTAGGCTTTTCCAGCCTAGCAGCACTGGCTTGGAGCGGATATCAAGAATACATTAATACAACATCAGCAGATTCAGCTTCAACAACAGATGAGGCAGAATCAACATTCTGGATTATTCCATTGATGGATGGTCGTCGTGCTCAAGTATATACGTCGTTATTTGAGTTTCGAGCTAATCACATAACTGAGACAGAGCAGACTCTATCTTTGCCCTATCGTTTAGAAGAAGATCGCATTATGCTAATGGATCACTGGATGAATCAAATAGCAGAGCAATATCATGCATTATCTGAACAAGAGCGCCCGGATCATATTTTGATCGTAGGTGAAACACCGAATCATCAAGAACGAGCAGAGCAACTACGAGATATAGTAAAAGACAGAGTGACTATAGTAGAGTGTGGATTGGATGCAGGTTGTGCAGGAGAAATAGGAGCAAGTCTTCTTTTCACTGAAATATATGATGAGACGCATCATCTATTGCCTAATTACACCCAGTTGTCAGAAGCAGAAGCGAATTTGCTACGCCAATCGAAATAGAAAGGAAGTGTGCTCATGGCATTATTGTACGAGCAGAATCAACAGCAACCTGTGCTACGTAAAATGACGATTGACGATATTCCAGAAGTGATGGAGATTGAACATGAAGCGTTCACACTGCCCTGGACAGAAGAAGCGTTCCGCAATGAATTGACGATGAATCATTTTGCCCGTTATATGGTGATGGTGATCGATGGACGAACGATCGGTTATGCAGGCATGTGGACGATTATGGATGAAGCGCATGTGACTAATATTGCAATTCGAGAAGCCTATCGTGGACGCAAACTGGGTGAAGGATTGTTAATTGAACTGATGAACTGGGCACTAGAATTAGGCATGATACGCATGACGCTTGAAGTACGTGTCTCTAATGAGATTGCTCAGCAATTATATATGAAACTTGGATTTACCAATGCAGGTATTCGCAAAGGATATTATTCTGATAATAATGAAGATGCCATGATTATGTGGTGTGAGCTGTCAGACGCGCAAGATCAGCTGGAAGGAAGCGTGGAATAAACATGATGCAACAAGATATACAAAGTGAAGGATGCCATATTCTAGCGATAGAGACGAGCTGTGACGAGACGTCAGTGTCTATTGTGCGAGATGGTAAAATCGTGCTGTCCAATCTCGTATCAAGTCAGATTGAGACGCACAAAGCGTTTGGCGGTGTTGTACCGGAGGTAGCCTCACGTAAGCATGTAGAAAGTATCACATTGATGATCGAAGAAGCGATCAACGAATCGGGCGTATCGTTACAAGACATTTCTGCTATCGCTGTTACACAAGGACCTGGCCTGGTAGGCGCATTATTAGTAGGGATTATGGCGGCGAAAAGTTTAGCATTTGCGCTGGACAAACCATTGATCGGAACACATCATATCGCAGGGCATATTTATGCTAACAATTTAACCGCAGATATCCAGTATCCTTCGATGGCACTGGTCGTATCCGGTGGACATACAGAGTTGGTGTTATTACAATCAGAAGGTCAATTTGAATTGATCGGTAGCACACGTGATGATGCTGTAGGTGAAGCTTATGACAAAGTAGCTCGTGCTTTGGGATTCCCTTATCCTGGTGGCCCGTATGTAGATAACCTGGCGATGGAAGCAGAATCGGCAGTGGCTTTGCCACGAGTATGGTTAGAAGCAGATTCATATGATTTCAGTCTTAGTGGATTGAAGTCGGCTGTCCTTAATGTAGTCAATCAGAAAAAGATGCGTGGCGAAGAACCGATGATAGGCGAGATTGCACGAGGCTTTCAAGAATCAGTGGTTGAAGTATTGGTAGAAAAAGCAGTACGTGCTGTCAAACAGTATGGAGCCAAGCAATTGTTATTGTGCGGCGGGGTAGCTGTGAATCGTGGACTACGAGCGAATCTAACCGAGCGTTGTGAAAAGGAACAGATTCAGTTATTGATCCCACCATTTGAATATTGTACAGACAATGCTGCTATGATCGGAGCGGCTGCGTATCTGAAATGGAAACATCAACAATTTACTGCATTAGATATGAAAGCAGAACCTTCTTTTTCGCTTGAGAAATGGTCAGTTACGTATCAACCTGTTCCACAAACAGAAAATAGTATTGACTAATACAATTCTTGCTTTTATAATACCAATAATTCGTTATCTATAATGAACTTCATCTTAAATAGAATAAACGCTTGGAACGGGATTAGTAGGGAGATTAGTCTGAATCCAGAGAGCTGCGGGATGGTGCAACGCAGTATGAAGGCAGCCCTGAACTCACCCGGGAGCGGAATGATGGAAAGTCTAGCAAGTAGACAGGTACATCATTACGGTTGATCCCCGTCATCGGATACCATTAAACGTGTATTTCATATAATGCATTTTAATGGATAAAGCGGGACGCCGTTTTGAATGATTCTAATCAGCGTCCAATAAGAGTGGTACCGCGAAGGTAAATCAACCGTCGTCTCTTTTACAGAGATGGCGGTTTTTTGGTATTTTCGTAAAAGGATATTATCGCTCTATTGGAATAGATAACGAATGTGAATTCACAAATATGCTTATAATATCATATACACACACGCAAAGAACAGGAGTAGTAAAAAGAAAGCTACCACAATCAGAGAGTTGCGGGAAGGTGCGACGCAATAAGGTAGAACGTCTTTTGAACTCGCCTGGGAGCGGAAGTAGGGAACATGATTATAGATGTAATCATCGTACTTACTTACGGGTCATTCCCGTCATCCAATGCTGACAAGTACATATCCTTTTTATCTATGTACATGAACTTGTTCAGATCAAGCGGGAATCAAGGCGATTCCAACAAGAGTGGTACCGCGACAGCATAGTCTGGCGTCTCTTACATTAGTGAGAGGTGTTAGGCTTTTTTTGTATTCTTTTTTCTTAAAATGTATGTATCAATGTACGCAAAAAAACAATTCGGGAGCGTGAATGTGATGAGTCAAATCAATCAGCCAAACTATAAAAAGATTACTATTTTGGATACCACTTTGCGTGATGGAGAACAAGCACCGGGAGCGACACTACAATGGAATCAGAAAATAACATTGGCAGAACGACTACAAGCATTAGGTGTAGATGTGATAGAACCTGGTTTTCCTATTTCCAGTCCAGGAGAGTTCGAAGCAGTACAGAAAATAGCTAGAACATTTCAGCAGTTTGAGATTTGTGGATTTGCACGAGCAGTAAAAATCGATATCGAAGCCGCCGCCAAAGCAACAGAAGATGCTGTTAATCGCAGAATCCACTTATTTTTATCTTCTTCCGATATCCATTTGCAACATCAATTACGCAAAACAAGAGCAGAGACCGTGCAGATTGCACATGATATGGTGTCTTTTGCCAAGCAGTTTACAGATCGTGTGCAATTTACAGCGATGGATGCTTCTCGAACAGCTATTGATGATCTGATAGAAATGGTAGAGGTTGCTATTGCCGCAGGTGCTACTATTATTAATTTGCCTGACACCGTGGGGTATGCTTTACCCGACGAATATGGACAGATGTTTAGAGCGGTTCGTCAAGGAGCACGAGGAGCCAATAATGTTCAATTGAGTGCACACTGTCATAATGATCTAGGATTAGCAGTAGCAAATAGTCTAGCAGCTATTCAAGCAGGCGCAGATCAAGTAGAAGTCACTGTTAATGGAGTCGGTGAACGTACAGGTAACTGTGCATTGGAAGAATTGGTTATGGCAATAGAAACGCGCCGTAATAGTCTGGATGTAACAACGAATATACGCGCAAATGCATTATATGAGATTTCACATGAGGTTAGTCGAGCGATGAGATTTCCAGTAGCATATAACAAGCCAGTAATCGGTAGAAATGCATTCCGGCACGAATCAGGAATTCATCAGGACGGATTGTTAAAAGATCTATCGACTTATGAAATTATGAGTCCAGAACGATTAGGTATTCCGCGTACTATGATTATATTAGGGAAGCATTCAGGTAGACATGCTCTATCTAATCGTCTAGCACAATATGATATTTATCCTGAAGAACAACAACTTCAGCAATGGTATGAAGATTTTAAAAAATACGCAGATCACAAGCATCATGTGACAGATGAAGAGCTATTAATGTTGACAGGAAATTCAACTGCAATTACGCAGTCTCAACTTTCGATTGCGGATATTCAATGGAATGCTCATTCAGATGGAACGATAGCCTCCAAAGTTATTCTTAACAGCCATAATCATCAATATACAACTCAATCGAGCGCTATTGGAACAATGCAATCAATTATGAATAGTATTCAACAAGCAATTCAGCAATATATTGAACAAGAGATTATAGAACGTACAGAAGGTGAAATAGAAGGTATACAATTGGAAGATATGGAAATGCAATCGTTCTATACAAACGGAGTAGCATACACAGATGCTGTGGCAACAATCTGTTACCAGAAACAAACATTCCGTGGTACGGCTTCTGGACAAGATTCGTTGCAAACCGCAGCTGTTGCTTTTGTATCTGCATGTAATCAGGCGTTTACAGAAACCATTAGAATGAAGAGCGATTTGTCAAGATGTTAACAAAGTTATCCACATATCCCCCACAAAGTGTGCATAAGTACAAAATAAGTGATTATACTAAGCTTTTTCAAAATCATGAAATAGGGGATATGTTTATCACCTTATTTGCTCAAAATCTGTGGATAATGTGCATAACTCGGTGGATAAATATGGATATGGACAGAAAATAGTATAATAACAGTGAAAAATGACCCTTATGGGTCATTTTTTATAGTGAATAAATCGTTATTTTTGTGGATAACTTTGTTCGTAAACTTTTTTACTTGATTTTAATAAATGTTTTGATCTTTTACAATTCCGTGTACAAGTATTGACAAAATAGCTTATGATTCTACAGCTAATGTCTCCCACTCTTCATAAGCGTGTTCCAAAGACTGTTGCAAATCAGCAATTTCTGCTTGATGTTTTTGTACTTGTTCATAGTCTTGGTAGACTTCAGGTAGCGTCAATTGTTGCTCTAATTCACCGATACGTTCTTCCCAATCTGCAATTTCTTTTTCCAATTGTTCTGTACGGCGTTGACGGTTACGTTCGTCTCGTTTGGCTTGTTTGCTTTCTTCATAAGAGTTAGCAACAGATTCTTCAGGAGTAGCTGTTGAAGTCGAATTATTTTTGGATTGTTGCAACGCATTTTCTGTCGCTATTTCAAGTAATTCTTGCTTTTTGATTAAATAATCATCGAAATTACCCAGATAAGCAGTTAAGCCTTCCGGTCGAAGTTCTAAGATTCGTTCAGCCATTTTATTTAAAAAGTACCGATCATGCGAAATAAATAGGAGGGTGCCTTCATAATCCATCAATGCTGATTCTAATACTTCTTTACTCATCAAATCGAGATGGTTGGTAGGCTCATCCAGAATCAACATATTTGCATCAAGCAACATCAACTTGGTTAAAGACACTCTCGCTTTTTCGCCGCCGCTAAGTGCAGATATTTTTTTGAGTACATCTTCACCGCTAAATAAGAAGTTACCCAGCACTGTACGAATACGCACTTCTTCCAGATGGGAGAAGCTACTCCATACTTCTTCAAGTACTGTATTATTTGGATTCAGATGACCTTGTTCTTGATCATAATAACCAATTTTTACTTTGGCTCCCCATTCAATCTTGCCTGTATCGGGTTCATGTTCATCAATAAGTGCTTTAAGCATAGTTGTTTTGCCTGTTCCGTTAGGTCCGATAAGTGCAACCATATCTCCACGTCTTAATTCAAATGAAATCGGCTCAAATAACTTCTGCTTATCTTCATAGGACAACGTAAGCTGATGTACACGCAATACTTCTTTACCGGAGACTACAGAGACACCGAATGAAAAGTTAGCTTTTTTGAGATCACCGGCAGGGCGATCCAATCGATCCATTTTATCGAGTGCTTTACGACGACTTTGAGCACGTTTGGTGGTAGAAGCTCTTACAATATTTTTCTGCACAAAAGCTTCCATACGAGCAATCTCGCCTTGTTGCTTATCGAATTGCTTCATAGCTGTTTCGTATTCAGCAGCTTTGATATCAATATAGCGACTGTAGTTACCGGTATAACGTTTGGAACGATGACGTTCGATTTCAACAATCGTTGTAACTAAGCGATCTAGAAAATAACGGTCATGCGATACAACTACTAATGAGCCAGAATAACCGCGTAAATAATCTTCTAGCCATGTTAATGTATCAATATCCAGATGGTTGGTCGGTTCATCCAACATTAATAGATCAGGCGCTTGTAGAAGAATACGGGCTAAAGCAAGTCTTGTTTTCTGACCGCCACTTAACGTATCAATAGTAGTATCTTGGGAAAAGTCACCAAAACCCATACCATGTAAAATACTGCGAATACGAGTATCCATTTCATATCCACCTTGTTCGCGGAACCATTCCGAGCGTTCAGCATAGCGGGCAAGTAGATCGGCATATCCTTTATCATCTTCCATCATAGCAGGATCAGCAATCTGCTGTTCCATTGTCCGTAATTCTTGTTCGGTATCGATCAAGTTCGCATACACAGAACGCATTTCTTCACCGATCGTACTCCCGTGATGCAATCCGCTATTTTGCGCTAGATAACCAAGCGTCATCTCTTTGTTGCGGAAAATCTGTCCACTATCATAAGACATTTCACCAGCAATAATTTTGAGCAACGTGGATTTGCCTGCGCCATTGACTCCGACAAGACCGATCCGTTCTCTTTCTTCGACTTGTAGATTTAAGCCTTCCAAAATAGGGGTGATTCCATATCGTTTTGTAATTCCATTTGCTTGCAGTAACATTGACTTATCGAGCCTCCACATCATCTATATAATGGACAATCATATATTTGTATAAAAAGAGTTATTGTATTTAGTTTACATGAAAGGATGTTAATTTGCACCGTATGATCATTTTTAATAGAAGGTGAAGTTGGTTTTTGGAAAGAAGAATGATACACTGTCACTATCGGGATTTTTGCGAAATTTGCAATGGTCATTCAGGCTTATTATTCCTATGACAGCCTGGTCTGTATTAGGAGGTAAACGATGGAAATGATCTCAAATAAACAACGTTTACGACAAGAATTAAAGCGTAAGCGTATGGCTTTAACTCCTGAACAACGAATACAAGAATCAGCAGACATTTGTGCTGCTGCTGCATCATATATGAATCAACTGCGTCAACAGAAAAAGAAATCTGCGTTAACTATATTTACTTACCTAGCATATCGAGATGAACCGGATACGATGCCATTATTACATCAATGCTGGCAAGCAGGAGATACTGTACTTGCTCCACGAATTGATGCAAAGCAAGATGCACTATTTCATGTATACCCAATTACAGGTGTTCATGATATCGAACCTGGTGCTTATGGTATTCCTGAACCGAGACATCATTTGTCTGCATTACCAGAATCGCAATGGGATCAGATTGATCTTATGCTTGTACCGGGACTTGGTTATGATCTACAAGGTGGACGGATCGGTTATGGTGGCGGATATTATGATCGTTTTATGTCCAGATTACAGCAATATTCATCTGATTTGCCTGTATGCGGAGCGTTTGTTTTTGGCACGCAAATCACGGAAAAGATTCCTATGGAATCGCATGATTTCCGTATCGACGTGCTGTTTATGGCGTCTGAATATGTGCTAATCGATAAATAGAAATAGTAGATAGTATCAATACCAGTAAAGATCGTAGGCGGGATGAATATACATGACTGATAACCACAATCAAGAGTATGAAGGATTACCAACACCGACAGGGAAATTGACTCATTTTAATGAGCAAGGTCGTGCCCGAATGGTTGATATTTCAGATAAAGAAAGTACATCACGTACAGCTATAGCGGTAACAACAGTGAAGATGCTCCCGACGACATTGTCTGCGATCAAAGCAGGGCAAATTGGCAAAGGAGATGTACTCGCTGTAGCACAGGTAGCTGGTATTCAAGCGGCAAAGCGTACATCGGATTGGATTCCAATGTGTCATCCATTGCCATTGACCGGTGTAAATATTATGTTTGACGATAACGATCGTGATGAACTTCAGATCAAAGTACAAGTCAAAACAGAAGGTAAAACCGGCGTCGAAATGGAAGCTTTGACAGCAGCATCAGCGGTTGCTTTAACTGTATATGATATGTGTAAAGCATTACAAAAAGATATGGTGATTGGGCCAACGATGTTGTGGTCGAAAAGCGGCGGAAAAAGTGGAGATTTTAAAAGAGAAGAATAGAAGTCATCCATATGTAGCATTTAGCCGAATATTATAGAGTAAGAATAGTGATCCACCTTAACACATGAAAATAGTTGTAATCAATAGATGAATATGCCAGATAGACGGGGAGGGTGAGAGCATGGTTTGGAGAACAGCTATTCTTACAGCCAGTGACAAAGGTGCACGAGGAGAAAGAGAAGACACCAGTGCACAAGTCATTCGCGAATTAATTGAAGAAGAGTTAGGTGGAGAAATTGTTGAATACCGGGTCGTGCCTGATGAGCCTGATGAGATCATTGCTGCATTGATTGAGATGACAGAGTACTTCAATGCTGATTTGGTATTAACCACAGGAGGAACAGAACTAGCTCAGCGTGATGTAACCCCTGAAGCCACACGTCGTGTCATTCAACGCGAAGTACCCGGTATGGCAGAAGCGATGCGAGCTACAGTAATGAAAAAGAATCGTTCGGCAATGCTATTTCGCGGGATCTGTGGTATTCGTGAACGTAGTCTGATTGTGAACTTGCCAGGCACTCCCAAAGGTGTACACGAGCATCTAGCAGCGATTATGGATCAATTACCTGAAGCGTTGTTAATGATTACCGGACAGTACAGCAACACCGATGAGCGTTAAGACTGATGAAGTGTATACAGCAGAGTGATTGATGTTCCACAATTTTTTTGCTTAAAGAATTGTGCTTTTTTGTCGTTAACTTATAATAGGGCTAAAGATGAAGTGTACATTTCGATATGCTATGATGAAACAGACAAAGCACGCTTTGTCTCATGAATAAGGAGGAATACCGAATGCTAACTGGTATAGGACCTACTGGATTTATATTGTTGATTGTATTGGCGCTTATTTTATTTGGTCCGAACAAATTACCTGAATTAGGACGTGCAGTAGGACGAACTTTCCGTGAATTTAAGGAAGGTACACGCGATATGATGAAAGATGAAGATACAACATCTAAGACTCGTACCGACTCGATCCAGTCCGCAGAAGTGATTCCACCTGCTCAACCAGAAGATAAACGTTAAAGAATGTAGACGATTCCGAATCCCTTCCCTACGGAAGGGATTTTCTTTTGAGATAGGAGGAACATATGGATAATCCTGAAAAGCAGATGTCTTTGATCGAACATATAGGAGAGTTACGGCGTAGATTGATTGTTATTATTGCTGTATTGTTTCTAGGGATGATTTTGGGACTATTTGTAGCTCAACCGATTTATCAGTATTTAGTAGCCGCAGAGACCGCACGAAATCTGGTATTTCATGTATTCTCATTTTGGGATGGTATCGGATTGTATATGAAAATTGCAATGGTAGTTGCTTTGTTGCTAACTCTACCAGTGACGGTATACCAGATATGGGCATTTGTAAGTCCGGGACTTTTAGATAAAGAACGCCGAGCAGCATTACGTTATGTTCCTTTTGTATTTATGATGTTTTTGTTAGGCGTTCTATTTGCCTATTATGTTGTATTTCCAATGGCGTTGACGTTTACATCCAATGTGACTCGGAATATGGGACTTGCTGAAACGTATGGAGTGGTACAATATTTTACGTTTATGTCCAATATCGTGTTTCCTGTAGCAGCTCTGTTTGAGTTGCCTATCTTGATTATGTTTTTGACGACTTTACGTATTTTGAATCCAGCACTTTTGCGAAAATTACGAAAAATCGCTTATCTTGTACTCGTATTTATAGCTATTGTGATTACCCCACCGGATTTTGTATCGGATATTTTAGTTGCTATTCCATTGTTATTTTTATATGAGTTAAGTGTTATTTTGTCAGGAATTGTTTATCGTAAACAACAACGATTAGATGCTATAAGGCTCGATGAAGAACTGCAAAAGTACGACTAACTTCAACTCAACAAGTGATATTAAGATATCAATCAAAAGAAAAGAGCATTTTTGCAATAGCGTTGATCTGACAAATCAGACAAAGCTAGCCAAAATGCTCTTTTTTAATGTGCATTTTTCTAAAAAAATCACTATCTTTTTTGAAGAGCAACTATTATAAATAGAAGAGAGAAAATAGAAATTATTCTTGAATATAGAAAGGAAAACAAAATAATCGTCAAAATATGACAAATACTGCAAAAAAGCATAGATAAAGCAAAAAAGAGCGCCTTTTGTTCAGTATTTGTACAGAGTGGTTGTACTAAAATGGTAAGGGAAGGAACGAAAAAGGGGATAAATATCATGAAAAAAATATCGTTTTTATTGACTACATTTGCGTTGATTTTTATTTTGCCATTACTGGGGAGTCTGGCAAAATGGGACGGATTACCTCCGGGATACGGAGTATTTCCTGTACAGAATAATGTACAAGATCCTGGATTTAACTTAATCTATTTTATAGGAGCATGTGTGATCGCTGCTTTTATACTTGCCTTTTTGTTATTTCCACGTTTGTTTGGATTTAAAAAAGAGAAAACGGTACGTGTTGTCCGATCAAAAGTAGCTTTTCCGATCTGGTTCTGGGCTGCTTTTCCAATATTATTGATCTGCTGGTTTATTATATGGTCTCGCGCAGGATTTGTAAGTTTACTTGAACCGTATACTTTTGTACCATTATGGTGGGCATTTATTTTAATTTTGGATGGTATCGTATACAAAAGAAATAACGGGGTTTCTCTTTTATCCAGCAAGCTATACATAATGCAGTTGCTGGCAATTGTTTCTTGTTTTAGTTGGTTTGCGTTTGAATATTTGAACTTTTTTGTTATGGAAAATTGGTATTATCCAAATAAAGATGTATTTTCGAACTTTGGTAATATTTTTTGGTTTGCATTGTCGTATACTACTGTATTACCAGCGATTATCGAATGGTATTTATTGCTTCAGACGTTTCCAGCTTTGAAAAAGAGGTACAGCAATGGACCTAAAATTCATTTGAATAAACCATTGCTTATAGGGTTCTATATCGTAGGTTTGATCCTTGCTTTTGCGATGGGATATTTCCCGTTCGAGTTGTTCTTTGTATTATGGGTGGCATTGGTGCCTATGTTGTCAGCAGCTATGGGATTAATCGGCTTTTGGACACCATTTACATCGATTAAGAATGGTAATTGGTCGCCGCTTCTGTTAATAGCGATTGCTACCGTAGCGAATGGTTTCTTCTGGGAAATGTGGAACTTTGGTAGTGAATGGTTTAATCAGGGGATTCCAGTCAATCCGAATTATTGGAAATATTCTGTTCCTTATTTAGATAAAATTCATATCTTTTCAGAAATGCCTATTCTGGGCTATTTCGGTTATTTATTCTTTGGCGTCAATTGTTGGGTTATTTGGCTAACAGGTGCATATGTATTTAAATTTGATCCTAATTTTGAAATTGTAGGAACAGGGGATAAAGCGAGGGAACACTAATGATATGGAAAGATCAAAAATATACAGTGATTGAAGAGATCGCCGATCATGGAAGTAAGGCGATCTATCGTTGCATTGATAATCTTTCCGGACAAACAGTTATTGCCAAGGTTCTAGGAGCCAAAGCATCCACATATGAAGCAGTGATGCGTATTAAAAAAGAATACAAAATGCTATCCGAACTGAAAGGTGCAGTAGACGGTGTAATCCAACCGATTCAACTTGAAGAACGTGGTGGTTTTTTTGTACTTACTTTGGAAGATATCGATGGGCAATCGCTACGCAATATAATCCGGGATGAGCCGTTAGAACTATCAACGATTTTGCGCTTAGCGATCAAAATTGTTGATATTGTTGGACGTATCCATGAACAGCAGATTATTCACAAAGACCTCAAACCTGCTAATCTAATCTGGAATCGTGAAAGCGATCAGATTCAAATTATCGACTTTGATCTATCTGTCAAACTCACCAATGAAAAGCAAGAATTTCAAAATGCAGGCGTGATGGAAGGAACATTATCATACATTTCACCTGAACAAACAGGACGGATTAATCGTAATATCGATTACCGTTCTGACTTTTATTCTCTAGGTGTTGTATTGTACGAAATGGTTACCGGGCAAAAGCCACATCCTGCTGAGTCAGTTGTAGAACAGATTTATGCGATTATAGCCAAAAAGCCAATCTCACCGTATGAGCTTTCAAATGGTGAAATCGCTCGTCCATTATCGGATATCATTATGAAACTGTTAGAAAAATCACCAGAGGATCGTTATCGCAGTGCCTACGGGATCAAAGCAGATCTTAGAAAATGCTATGATCCTCAAGCTGATTTTCAGATCGGACATGAAGACCGTTTAAGTCTATTTCATATTCCACAACGATTGCATGGACGTGATGAAGAGTTAAGTAAAATGAAACGCATTTTGACCGAAGGGATTCAAGAGCGAGTTCAATTGGCATTAGTATCTGGAGAAGCAGGAATAGGTAAAACTTCTTTTGTAAATGAGCTACACAGCTTTATTTCACAAGAACGTGGTTATTTTATTCAAGGAAAATTCGAACAGTATAATAAAAATATTCCGTATAGTGCTATTATTCAAGCTTTTCGTACATTGCTGGTGCAGTATCTCAAAGGACTGCCGGAAGAAAAGCAACAACTACAGCATTCTCTTCGTAATTGTCTGGGTAACAATGCAGGTGTTATCACCAAATGGTTGCCTGAATTAGAGCAAATACTCGGTATACAGCCGATGCTAGAACCACTCAATCCTACAGAAGAAAACAATCGATTTTTCTTATCATTTATACGTTTTCTTGAAGGATTAACCGCAGGACAACGACCACTGGTCTTATTTCTAGATGATCTACAATGGGCAGATGTATCCAGTATTCAATTGGTAGGACGATTGATGGAAAGTAGCAGTCTCAAAAAGCTATTTATTATCGGTTCGTATCGTGCTAATGAAGTCAATCCTGGTCATCCGTTAGCGACAGCGTTGCAGGAGATAGAAGCACAGGCAATGCTGCATCATATTGAATTGACTTCGTTATCTGCACTGCATGTACAACATCTGATCGAAGATACATTAGGTACAACAACAGCGACCATTATTGAGCCTTTACGCGACAATATCTATCACCAGACCAAAGGAAATCCCTTTTTTATCCATGAAATTTTAAAAGATTTGTACAAAAATAAAGCGATCTTTTTTGATGATCAATTAGGCACATGGAATCTGAATCAGGCGCAAGTTATACAGATGACGATGAATGAAGATCTGATTGATTATCTGATTAGTAAAATGCAAACATTGCCTGTACACATGCAACATATTCTTGGATTAGCTGCTGCTATTGGTCGTAGTTTTGATTGGCAAATTCTTCATCTGGTCAGCGATGCCACCCCTACAGTGATCATAGAGTCTTTAACCCAGGCAGTTCAAGACGATATTATTACACCTCTGCATTCCAATTATCAAATGCTAAGCAGTGTAGAAGAAGTAAGTATCGAATTGAAGCAGTTAGATGTTCCATTTGCATTCGGACATGATAAGCTTCAGCAAGCATTGTATCAAATGTTAGATCCACAGAGTCGTCAAAGTCTACATCTGCAGATCGGATGGTTATTGTTAGATCACTGGTCAGTCGATAAAGTGCGTGAAAATAGTATGGATATCGCAGGGCATTTGAACAAAGGAATATCGTTAGTTCAATCGACTCAAGAGCGTGAGCGAATTATTCAGATCAATCTCCGAGCTGCCAAGCGTGCAAAAGAAGCATTTGGTTATGAGATTGCATGCCAGTTTCTTGAAATGGCACTCAGCCTTTTGGATACGGACAGTTGGACAACAGATTATCAGACTACATTTGACCTGTATTATCTGTATAGCGAATGTTCTTATCTTGTTCATCAACTGGAGTCGGCAGATCAAGCTAGTCTTGTATTAATCAATCATGTACAGACAGCGCTCGAACTGGCTACCATCTATGAAATGCAGTCTAACCATTATATGTATCTTGGAATGATGAAAGAAGCGATAGATGCTGGTAAATTAGGTCTGGCGAGTCTCGGTATGTCTGTGCCAACCAAGCTAAACATGGCGATTGTAGGCAAAGAGATTATACGCGTCAAACTAAAGCTTCGTGGCAAAACAACTCATCAATTATTGCATGGCCCTGAAGTGCAAGATGAGAAAATTAAATTAGTGATGCGCTTGTTAGTAAGTTTTATTCCGCCTGCTTTTATTTCAGGAGAACAGACACTATTTGCATGGGCTGTTTTGAAAAAAACGTATCTATCGATCCAATATGGAAATGGGCCTGAATCAGCAGGTGCCTATATCGGATATGCGATGCTATTGTCGGGTATGGGCGATCTCAAAGGTGCAAAAGATTATGGCAAACTGGCGATCGATATTAATGAGAAGTTCAATGATCTACAGTGGCGTAGCCTTGTTAAAGTGTTATATACCTTATTTTGCTACAGTTGGAGCCATGAGTGGGAATTGTTAGAAGAACAGTATAGCCAAGCGATTGATTCTAGTATACTGTCTGGTGATATGTTGTATCTGGCACATGCTTGTTATTATATCAATCTCTGGAATCCAGCACTTGAAATTGAAAAGTATCTGCAAGAAAGCGATCAGATGATATCTATGATCGAAAATACCAAATACAAAGAAGCGCTGGCAACCGCCCATTTATCACGTCAGAAGTTTCGCGTACTTGCCGGAGAATTGAAGCAGACCGATTCATTTGACGATGATTTTTTTAGCGAACAAGCGTATTTGGAGCAGTTGACGGCTGCCAATTATTACTCGGGAATTGCTATTTATTATATTAACAAAATCCAGATTGCTTTTATTTTTGAAAATTATCGGCAAGCCTTGGAATATATCGATAAAGCATACAAAGTCGTGGGGACACTGGCAGGTTCAACATTTTTGGAAGAGTTCTCGTTTTATACGTTTATGAATATTGCAGCTTGTTATGATGAGCTAAGCGTAGGAGAGAAGCAGACTGCCCGTCTACGTATGCGTAAAGAGTACCGAAGAATGAAAAAATGGGCAATTCATTTTCCTCATAACTTTTTAACCCAGCAACATATGATGAAAGCTGAATGGTTACGGATCAATCGCAAATACAAAGAAGCAGAAAAATATTATCATCTTGCGTTATCTTCTGGTGGACATGGTAATTTTACGCGTTACAAAGCGATAGCAAGCGAACAAATTGCCCGTTTCTACAAATCTAGAACGTTAAATGAATTGGCGGCTTACTTTTTCAAGCAAGCTTCTTATTATTATTCGGTCTGGGGTGCCAAAGCCAAAGTAGAACATCTGGAAAAGCAGTATCAAGACTTAATGTATCATGTGCAGTGGATTCCATCTCATACAGAGAATACACTCACTTCTTCTACTGATAATATCGATATTCATTTGTTATTCAAAGCATCACAGATGATCTCCAAAGAAATTGATCTTGATCAACTGCTACAAAAAATCATGGAAGTTGTGATTATGAATGCAGGTGCAGAACGTGGTTGTATGATTATGCAATCGAATTTTTCACTGTGGGTAGAAGGGGAGTACAATCATGCAGGCAATAAAATGGATATTGTCTTGCACCATGATCAAGACCGAGAACAACATCATCATTTCCCGTGGGAAATCATTGATTATGTTGCCCATAGTGGACAAACGTTGCTTCATAGCGATGCTCGTTCTGGAATCGGACTAGCGGCGTATTCGTATATTACAGAACATCAACCTAAATCTGTATTATGTATGCCGTTATACAATCAGAACAAATTGATTGCTATTATTTATCTGGAAAATAATTTGATGACCGGTGCATTTACCAATGAGCGTCTAAAAATGATTAATTTATTATCCAGAGATATGGTCTATTCTATAGAAAATGCTAGTCTTTATGCCAATATGGAGAGCCTGGTGGCAGAACGCACAGAAGAATTGGCAATCAAAAATGAAGAACTAAGTAAATACTTTAACATTGTAGATAAAAATGTAATTATCGTTCAAACGAATCTGCTGGGCGAAATTACGATGGTCAGCGAAGAATTCTGCCTTATGACCGGGTATGCACGCGAAGAATTAATCGGTACCAAGCACCATTTCTTATATTCTAAAGATCGTCGCGAAGGTTCTTATGATATCTTTGTGATGAATGAAGAAAATACATGGAATGGCGAATTGATTCAACCGAAAAAAGATAAAAGTCTGTTATGGTTAGCTATGATTATCGAGCCTATTTTGAATCATAATCAGATTATCGGGTATACGTTTATCGGTCATAATATTACAGACAAAAAGAAAATTGAACGTATCTCGATTATAGATGATCTAACAGGTTTGTATAATCGTCGCCACTTTAACGATCGTATTGTGCACAAAATTTTAAAAGCAGCTAAAGAGCAAAAAGGGCTTGCTTTTATGTTGTTAGATATCGATCATTACAAAAAGTACAACGATACGTATGGTCATTATGAAGGTGACCATGTATTACGAATGATCGGTTCTACACTAACAGCTCAGATGCGCAAAAGAACAGATATGGCTTTTCGTCTGGGCGGGGAAGAATTTGCTATTTTGCATATTAGTACAGGCATTGAAGAAGCTCATGAATTTGCTGAATCATTGCGTGCTTGTATCGAAGAATTGCGTATTCCTCATAATCAAAATGACGCTAGCCCGTACATTACTGTTTCTGTAGGTCTGGCGGTTGTGACCGCGGTAGACGATGAACTGACTGAAGAAAAGATTTATCGACTGGCAGATGAAGCGTTATATCGTTCCAAAACCAAAGGCAGAAACTGCGTTACAATCAACGTTTTATAAAGCAAAAGAAATCAATGTGAAGATATCCAAATCACGTTGATTTCTTTTTTTATAACCAGAATGATGTTTTATTCCCTGGGATTGGGTAATTGTAAGAGTGATTGTATGGTGGGTTATTTCTTATTTTGAACCGAACTTTTATAAATTTACACAAAGAGACTTGAAATTATCGCTCAAGTTGAGTATCATAAAGTTGGTTGTTAGCACTGAAAGGTGTCGAGTGCTAATTACATAAATAACAACCATCACATGAAACAAATCAATATATTATTTTAAGGAGGCTATTTTTCATGATCAAACCTTTAGGTGAACGTGTATTGGTAGAAGCGATCGAACAGGAACAAACAACTTCATTTGGTATTGTCCTTCCAGACTCTGCTAAAGAAAAGCCGCAAGAAGGCAAAATTATTGCTGTAGGTAGCGGTCAATTAAAAGATGGAGTGCGTATTCCTTTGGAAGTAAAAGAAGGCGATCGTGTCCTTTTCTCCAAATATGCTGGAACAGAGATTAAATTCGAAGGTAAAGAATATTTGATTATGAAAGAAAGCGATATTCACGCTATTCTATCTTAATACCAACGAATATACATTTACACAGTCGGTATACGCCGGTCTGTCATTATAATGATTTTAAAATATCAAGGAGGTAACTATTCTTATGGCTAAAGAAATTAAATTCAGTGAAGATGCTCGTCGCGCAATGCTTCGTGGTGTAGATGCTCTTGCAAATGCGGTAAAAGTTACATTGGGACCTAAAGGACGTAACGTTGTTCTTGAGAAGAAATTCGGTAGCCCGTTGATCACAAATGATGGTGTAACAATTGCAAAAGAAATCGAACTAGAAGATGCTTTCGAAAACATGGGAGCTCAATTAGTAAAAGAAGTTGCTACTAAAACGAACGATGTTGCTGGTGATGGTACAACAACAGCTACTGTTTTGGCTCAAGCGATGATTCGTGAAGGTCTTAAAAACGTAACTGCTGGTGCTAACCCTATGGTTATCCGTAAAGGGATTGAAAAAGCTGTTCGTGCTGCTGTTCAAGAATTGCAAAGCATTTCTAGACATGTGGAAGACAAACAGTCTATCGCTCAAGTAGCATCTATTTCTGCGGCTGACGAAGAAGTAGGTCAATTGATCGCTGAAGCTATGGAAAAAGTAGGTAAAGACGGTGTTATCACTGTTGAAGAATCTCGTGGATTCGCTACTGAACTTGAAGTCGTAGAAGGTATGCAATTCGACCGTGGATATCTTTCTCCATACATGATTACAGATACAGATAAAATGGAAGCTGTTCTAGAAAATCCATATATCTTGATCACAGACAAAAAAATCACAAACACACAAGAAATCTTGCCATTGCTTGAAAAAGTAGTACAACAAAGCAAACCATTGGTATTGGTTGCTGAAGATATCGAAGGCGAAGCATTGGCTATGCTCGTTGTAAATAAATTGCGTGGTACATTCAATGCTGTAGCTGTTAAAGCTCCAGGATTCGGTGACCGTCGTAAAGCTATGTTGCAAGATATCGCTGCTCTTACAGGTGGTCAAGTGATCACTGAAGAATTGGGTCTAGACCTAAAAACAGCAACAATCGAGCAATTGGGTACAGCACGCCAAGTACGTGTAACAAAAGAAAACACAATCATCGTAGACGGTTTTGGAGACAAAACGGATATCGATGCTCGTGTGAACCAAATTCGTTCCCAACTGGAAGAAACAACTTCCGAGTTCGACAAAGAGAAATTGCAAGAGCGTCTAGCTAAATTAGCTGGTGGCGTTGCAGTCATCAAAGTCGGTGCAGCAACAGAAACAGAATTGAAAGAGCGCAAACTACGCATCGAAGATGCTTTGAACGCAACTCGCGCTGCGGTTGAAGAAGGTATCGTATCTGGTGGTGGTACAGCGCTTGTGAACGTATATGCAGCAGTATCTGCTGTACAAGTGACAGGCGACGAGCAAACAGGCGTAAACATCGTACTACGTGCTCTTGAAGAGCCTATCCGCACAATCGCTGCGAATGCTGGACAAGAAGGTTCTGTAATCGTTGAGCGTCTGAAAAAAGAAGTAGTTGGTATTGGTTACAATGCAGCTACAGGCGAATGGGTAAACATGTTCGAAGCGGGTATCGTTGACCCGGCGAAAGTAACTCGTTCTGCACTACAAAATGCAGCTTCTGTAGCAGCTATGTTCTTAACAACAGAAGCAGTTATCGCTGACAAACCAGAACCTGCTGGCGCTGGTGGCGCTCCTGATATGAGCGGTATGGGTGGCATGGGGGGAATGGGTGGAATGATGTAAAACAGAAAAGAATCCTTGATATAAAAGGATTTTGAACTGTTTTATCATTATACTGACCATATTTCGACCATAATAAATTTATAAAAAAGAAGCTTCTCATTAGTTGCATAAACTTTTGAGAAGCTTCTTTTTTATGTAATACTATTATAATATTTGACCATCGATCATAGCCCATTGTACTTGAAAGTCATCATCCAGTAGCACAAGGTCTGCATCCATACCTACTGCAATTGCTCCTTTTTGCTGTAGACCCAGAATACGTGCTGGCGTAGTGGATGCCATCTGTACAGCATCTGTTAAAGAAATCCCTGTCTCAACCGTATACCGAAGTGCTTCGTTCATCGTAACTGTACTTGAGGCTAGCGTTCCATCATGTAATCTAGCCACACCATCGGTTACCGTTACATGGTGACCTCCAAACAGATAATGTCCGTCTCCCATCCCCATTGCTTGTAAAGCATCTGTAATCAAAACCATACCTTCAGCACCTTTTGAACGATGCATTAATCGAATAATAGCAGGATGCAAATGAATATGGTCTACAATCGCTTGAAGGCTAACATGTTCTTCTTCAAAAGCAGCTACCACTATTCCTGGATCACGATGATGGATCGGTCGCATCCCGTTAAAACAATGTGTAACATGACTTGCACCAGCTTCAAATGCTTTTTTAGCTTCTTCGTAAGTCGCATCCGAATGAGCAATAGATATAATAACACCTTGTTCTTTGAGAAATGAGATTAGTTCCATCCCTCCCGGTAACTCTGGAGCAATCGACACCATTTTAATCAGAGAGTCGGCTTCTTTAAAGATCATCTTCATTTCTTCTAGATCAGGATGACGCAAATACTTCTCATTTTGCATACCTTTACGTATTGGATTTAAATAAGGCCCTTCTAAGTGAATACCTGCGATCTTAGCGCCTACTTCATGACCGACGACACGTTTCACACTGTCGATCATCGCTAAAAGATCTTCAATCGTAGAACTGACAGAAGTAGCGAGAAACGAGGTACATCCTGTAGAAGCACATGTACGAGACACTTCTTGTATACTTTCTTCATGACCATCCATCATATCAAAACCATTGGCTCCATGGATATGAACATCGATCATGCCAGGGATTAACCGATGTCCTTTACAATCGATTTGTTGATATTCTCCATTTGTAGAAATAGGGGCTGTATCCATCTTTACAATTTTTCCATTTTGGATTCCTACATGAACAAGGGTTAAAGTTTCATTTGGAAGTACCAGTTCTACATTTTGCAAAATAGTATACATAGATATGCTCATCCTTATAATATGACTTAGTCATTATAATCTATTCCATGTTCATCCTCTTGATAAGTAATAACCGTAATATTGTTCTGACTAAGTATTTCTTTTAAAGGGTTAGGAACAGGCTGATTGGTAATTAAAATATCTACATAATCAAAATCTAATCGATAAAATGATTTACTTGTAAATTTAGTATGATCTACTACCACAATGACTTGATCTGATCTTCTAGCTATTTCCTGCTTTACCCGGGCATCTTCTTCATAAGAGTAGTAGATACCATCTGAACCGATAGCTACAGCCCCAATAAAAGCTTTATCTGCGCGAATCTGACTCAGTTTATCGAGAATAGAAGGACCAAATAAAGAACGGTTTTTCACATTTAAATAACCACCAAGCAAATAAATTTGCATATCTTCTCGATCTGATAAGATACCTACATTATCAATAGAGTGAGTAATAACGGTGAGATGTTGAGCTTTAATTTGTTCTGCGACAAATTGTACAGTCGTGGATACATCCAAAATAATCGTTTCATGATCTTGAATAAGTTGAGCGCCTAACATTCCAATGTTTCTTTTAGGTTCGGCTTCATCAATCAGACGATCTTGATAAGATAATATTTCTTTTTTTAATTGAGGTAATGAGACTCCTCCATGAGTACGGATCACGACTCCTTCTTGCACTAATCTAACAATATCTCTACGAGCTGTATCTTTAGATATTTCAAATTCAGTACATATTTCAGCTACGCTCATCGATTGATGCTGTTTTAAATATTCCAGTATTTTCAGTAATCGTTCTTCTTGATACATTGTAATCACCTCATGTAAGTAATATTATAGTTCTATTTAATGATATTCAAGTATAATTTTAAAATAATTAATGATTTATAAGTATTTTGGATGTTTTAATATGATAAAGTACGTCAAGGTTTAACATAATAGTGTAATTATGATGTAACAATGTAATATTTATTTGTGATTCATGACTTGAAGCTTTAAACTAACTATATTAGGATTATACATTCATACAAAGACGTGTTATTACGTTAATAGATGAAGTAAAAGTGACTTTATAAGAAGGGACGTACATATGGAATATGGAAATGTAGTCACACTAATCGTTTCAATCGTTACCGTCATTAATATTGCGTTGTCGATCGGATTTCTGTTTTTTGAGAAAAGAGATGCAGGCTATACATGGGCTTGGTTGATGATTCTCTTTTTTATTCCGATTGTCGGTTTTCTGGTATATATCTTTCTGGGGCGTAATCTTAAAAAGAAAAATTTCTACGGGCTTTCTGCGGAAGAACGCGGATTTGTACAAGCTGAAGTCGATAAGCAGTTACTCACACTGCAAGATAAGCAGTCTCCACAATTTCAGATTCCTTCCAAATATGATGAGTTAGTCACACTTAATCTTAGATCAACCAATGCTTTATTATCGAATGACAATGAGATCGTTATTTTCGACGATGGTCATATTAAGTTCGATGCTTTATTTCAAGATATTCAATCAGCTACCCAAGAAATCAATATCCAGTATTATATTATTCAACCCGATGTACTTGGCAAAAGATTAAGAGATGCTTTAACTCAAAAAGCTAAAGAAGGTGTAAAAGTAAGATTACTTTATGATGAAGTAGGTTCTAAGAAAATCTCAGGTTCCTTTTTTAAAGAGCTACGGTTAGCGGGTGGAGAAGTCGAAGTGTTTTTCCCTTCCTTTTTCAAATTAATTAACTTCCGTATTAACAACAGAAATCATCGCAAACTTTGCATTATTGATGGAACGATTGCGTATATTGGTGGATTCAATGTCGGCGATGAGTATCTTGGATTAGATCAAAAATTTGGTTATTGGAGAGATACCCATTTTAGAATAGAAGGCGATTCAGTTAACCATATTCAAGGCAGATTTATTCTAGATTGGCATCAAGCTCGCAAAGAACAAAAAGAAGATTATCATGAATTTGAATACCGTTCTGAAAAGCATCATGGTCATAGTATGATCCAGATCGTTTCCAGTGGACCTAACTCGGAGACAGAACATCTCAAAAATATGTATATTAAGATGATTTTATCGGCTAAAAAGAATGTCTATATTCAGACTCCTTATTTTATTCCAGATGCGAGCTTTATGGACGCGTGTAAAATTGCTCTTATCTCAGGGATTGATCTGCAAATTATGATCCCTAACAAACCAGATCATCCGTTTGTCTATTGGGCAACATGGGCACATGTAGGTACATTGCTGGATTATGGAGCTAAAATTCTTTTGTATGAAAAAGGATTTTTACATGCCAAAACGATTGTGGTGGATGAAGAAGTAGCTTCTGTAGGAACGATGAATATAGATTCTCGTAGCTTTAGGTTGAACTTTGAGATTAATGCGATTGTGTACGATGAGCAGATCGCGAAGAAACTGCATGATTTATTTGATCAAGACAGCCTGGAGAGTAGTGAACTTACATTAGAGCGTTACCAGAATAGATCATGGATCATCAAGTTTAAAGAAGGTATTTCCAGGTTGCTTTCACCTATTCTGTAAAAAATAACAATCAAGTGTCGATAATTAATATTGTTTGTATAACAAAAAAGCAATTTCTAGATAACCTCTAGAAATTGCTTTTATTTGCTTATAATTAATTTTTTTGGATAGTAGAAACAGTTAATAATACAGCATTCGTTGTTCCGCCACCAACATTCTCAAAAGAATAAGATGCTGTAGGCACACCTCTCATCGTAACATTATCTCCATCAAGTATGTCACCTGTAGAACCTTTATAAATGCCTACAATAGAATTATCATTTTCATCAGAGATGTGAATCGTTGCAACTGTACCATAAGCGGTTTCTTGTTCTTGAACTTGTATAATATCACCAGTAAGTGAAACCATAGTGTCTAAATAAGGATTGATATTTTTAAAAAGGTGTTTTGAAGTAATAGTAGAATCAACTTCCGCTTTAGCTAGCTTCTTGTCAGCAGCAGTAGTTGCAGGAAATAGGTTAGAATTGTCTACAATATAGTTATAGGTAGAATCATCCAGAGCACCATCTGCTACCACATTAGGTACAACTTCAGTCATCATATCAGCGGTTACTGTTTGAGCAGAGCTTGTTGCTTGTTCAGCAGTTACTTCATTATTTGTATTTGTTTCATCATTTAGTGTAAATGATTCAATCATTTGGTCAACCATAGCTTTTCCACCATTATCATATGAAGCTTTACCCAAACTTAAAGAAATAGCATAAAAATTTCCGTTGGAAGGAACCAAGTATTGAGTTAATACAACATTTTCTTTAGTTTCTGGTTGAGTATATTCGCCTACAAGAACTCCAGAGTTATTATCATTATCTTTATATTCAATTAATTTAAAGTTCTCCATGTATGTTGCACTTGTTTCATAAAACTTTATTAATTGTTCAGAATTAGCTTTAGCAGTAATATTGGAAGCTTCCATTGTTACATTTAGATTGTCAGCAAATTTAGCTTTGGGTGCAGGATCTACAAATGCTATTTGAACAGAAGGTTGATTGAGATTAGAAGTATCATATTCTTTCCAAGATGCAGGATAATCTATCGAAAATAGATCAGCATCATAAGTTTTGAATTCTGTGGTAGTTGCTTGTGCAGTTGTTGCAGATTCATTCGTTGCTACTGTGTTACTTTCGGTTGCTGGAGTAGCTTCTTTGTTAGCAGATCCACAAGCTGTTAAAGCTACAGATAGTAAAATGACTGGTACGATTTTTTTGTACATTTGAATAATAACCCCTTATATGTGTATTGTCTCATCGGCTGAGAATATAACTTGTGCCTTATGTCGGAAAATAAATATAGCCATGTATCTACAAAATATACATAACACTATCTTTATCGGCAAATTAAGGAAGAATATGAAGAGTAATTCTTTTTTATATTAGATATTACAAAAACAAGCGCACCCCAATACATGGAGTGCGCTTGTTTTATACAGATCGTATCGCTTCTATTAACTTAGAGCAATGAGGGGGAAGAGCGATTTCAGGAATTGTTGCTGAATACGTAAGATGAATGTTATGGATTTCAAAAATGATTCTAGCCGTTTCATTTAAGTAATAAATATATTTATAAGGAGTATCTTCTTCATCGTGATGAGTGGAGCAGTACAATAGAACTTTATCTTGATGAGTGGTTTGATGACCTGCTTCTAATAACGCAAGTTGTTCTTTTTGGATCAACTGATTCAACGTCTCTTGAATATAACTAGAATATTTTTCTTCTCTAACCATATAAAATTTAGACATAATATCAGCTCCTTTCATACTATAACTATTCTATCATAGGCTATAGATTTCTGTGCATACACGAAAGTTCTTTATTTATTGATAATAATCGATAATTTATAATTAACATGCTCATTTAATTGAATAAGAAATTTATCCAGTTCTTCATTAGATGGGAATTTACATTCTAGAATATAGCAACTGTCTCCGCTGATTTTATAATTATGGATCACATAAGGTTCTTGTGTTTTTAGAAAAGAAAGATAAGGCTGATGATGAGTACTTTTGGTGTAAATATTAATCAATGCATGAATAAAATACCCCATCTTGATCTGATTAATATTGATCGTATATCCTTCAATTATTCCACTAGCTTCTAGTTTTTCGACTCGTGCAGAAGCGGCAGGTCCGCTTAAATGTATTTTTGTTCCTAGTTCTTTCATAGAGATTCGACTGTTCTTAGAAAGCTCTTCTAGGATTTGCCTATCTGTGTTATCCAACATCTCTTTCAAATCCCTTCATTAATAAAGTCAAACAGCAAAAACACTTTATTTATGCCATGTATTTGCAATGTTTCAATAGTATACACTGTATGTAAATCAAACAAAAGGAGTTACACACATGAATATACAGCTCATACGCAACGCTACATTGATCGTCAACTATGCAGGAAAAAAGTTTCTAATTGATCCCTTTTTGGCGGAAAAAGGTGTGTATCCTCCGTTCCCAAATTCAGCAAGACAAGATCAACATAATCCGTTACAAAATTTACCTGTGCCTATAAATGACATTATCGACCATATCGACGCAGTGATTGTGACTCATTTACATTTGGATCACTGGGATGATACTGCCAAAGAAGTATTGCCAAAACACGTAAAACTGTTCACTCAAAACGAAGAAGATGCAAACAAAGTTCGAAGTGCTGGTTTTCAACATGTAGAGGTTTTGCAAGAAGATACTGTATTTGAAGGTATTCAATTGACCAAAACAAAGGGGGAGCATGGTAGAGGAGATCTGGTGAACCTTATGGGGCATGTATCTGGAGTAGTGTTTAAGCATCAAGAGGAGAAAACATTATATATAGCCGGTGATACGGTATGGTATCAGAGCGTAGAAGAAACGATTCATACTCACAACCCGGAAGTGATTGTAGTGAATGCAGGAGCCAATCAACTCCTGGAAGGTGGGCCAATCATTATGGACAAAGAAGATGTGTATGAAGTTCATCAAGCAACACCGACTGCAACGATCATGGCTGTTCATATGGAAGCAGCGAACCATTGGGGACTATCCAGACAAGAATTGAGAAGATTTGCCGCTGAAAAAGATTTCTCTTCTCAACTATTAGTGCCAGAAGATGGAGAAGCATACACATTATAAGATTAGCAATGATAGGAATAGAGGAACTTTACTATTGGAAGTATTCACACCTCTAATCACGTTAGATCAAAAATTAGAAGCGATTAAGTAAAAAAAGGACGATCTACACCAATTTGCGTAGATCGTCCTTTTAAGTTTGCTTATATTTTATCAATGCTTAGCAATGTCTGCTTATTAACGACTTTGCTTAATAATTAAATTTTCTAATTTGTCTGCGATATATTCTGCGCCACGATTTAATTCACTTTCACGCAGTTCTAACCATGCATGACGCTCATCCATATCAAATGCTTGAGCGAATAATCCACCTAGTCCGCGTCCACGGCGATCCACTTCAACCAGTACTTGTAGTCCATGAGGTTCTAGGCGCATGACTAATTCTAATTCGGTAATCCGATTACTAAATTCGCGTCCTGGTGTAAATTCAAATTCTTGTACGAACGGTACACCATAACGAGAACGGGATAGATATTCTACTGATGAACTGTGGAAATGGAATCCTAACAACTCGGTAGCATGGAAGACGGTATCCATATAAGGGTGAGGATGAACGGTAATATAATCGTGATCGGTCGGATCAAGGCTCATGCCAATATCTAGTCCGGTATGCAACCATACTTTTTGACGATCAAAAGTAATAGGAGTCTGAGACGGTAAAATAAAGGAGAACGGGATTTCTAACTTTTGTCCTTTTTTCACAATCATTTCGTCAGACACTTTGTATTGAGCCATCGCATATTGTACATGTTCTTTTTTCTCATCATGTTCACGAATATATTCAGTCATCACTTTAATATAGATATTACCAACTTCTTGATCGACGTTACCGCCTTGAATATGAACCACTCCGTTAATATCTTCGTTAGGATAATACTCTGTACGCTCTAAAATAGTATCGATTTTGGCAGCGCCTACGCCTACACGAGCAAGCATTTTATTAAAGAATGACATTGGACATTTCCCCTTTTGTATAATAAATTGCTAATTCAGATATGAACATATACGGCAAATTCATATAGACGTTTCTTATTTTTTATAAAATGTTGTGATCTGTTCTTTTAATATCCAAAATTATTCGACAAATATAAGTGAGTAACCATGTTTCATCTATTATAAATATAGGTATTAAGATGTAGGCTTAAAGTTTATTACTAATTGAGAAAAGGAGTAATAAGTTGGAAATATTAACTATAAAGGATTGAGAATGTATTTCAAGAAAAATAAATAATATATAAAATGCGCAAAATGTCGTTTTTTATCGAAAAATAGGTACAAATGCTTATGTTACATATCGTGATTCAACCGATAATAATATTATTAATGATTTCCTTAAATTGTAATTTTGAATTGTGGACAATTGATATAAAAGTAGAGGAGTATGCTAAATGAATATTAAACAGAAATTATCAGGGGTTTTTTCTATTATGATACTTATCGTTTTGCTTGTAGGCGCTATTGGAGGATATGAAGTTCACACCGCAAGTAAAAATTATCAAAATTTGCTTAATGGACGAGTACAGACCATATTAGCGATTAAAGATCTTCGTTATTTGGCAGGCGATCAGACGAAATATTTAAGAGGATATTTACTTACAGGGGATACCAATCAGTTAGACATGTTCAAGCAGAACAAAGAAAAATTAATTGCAGATATTGCTACATGGCAACAAAAGTTAGCAGACGATTCCAAAGCTTCGCAAATGTTACAAGAATTATCTGATCTTGAAACGCAATATGGTGGTATTACAGATCAACTTATCGTATACAAACAACAAAATAATGTAGCCGCTTATACAAAAATGGTACAAGAACAGTGTGTTCCAATGGCATTATCTTTAGCAGATAAAGCACAACAAATGGAAGAATATCATGCTAACCTATTAAAAGAAGCACAGGTCGAAACGAATAATAGTGCAAATGTAACATTGTATACTTTAATGATTATCAGTGTGATTGCTGTGATTGTTGGTATTCTAATTGCATACTTCGTTATCCGTATGTTCTCTAAACCAATTGCTCTTGTCGCTGAAGGTGCTAAAGAAATCGCTCATGGTAATTTAACGATTGCTGATCTTCAAATTACAAGTAAAGATGAATTGGGACAAATGGCAACTTCGTTTAATGAGATGAAAAATAATCTACGTGGATTGATGCAAGTTATCGGTTCTAGTGCAGAGCAGATGGCTGCGGCTTCAGAAGAATTAACAGCGACATCCGAAGAATCTGTAAAAACAGCAGATGAAGCTACAACTACTGTAACAGGAATCTCATCTTCGGCAGGACGTCAATTACAACAAGTCATGGATAACCAACAATTGTTAGAAAAAAATACAAACAATATTTATCGTATTGCTGAATCTGTAGCATTAGTAGCTGACTCTTCTTCCAAAGCATTGAGTGATGTAGAACATGGTGGAAGCAATGTAGAGCAAACTGTATTACAAATGAAAAATGTAGATCAGACTGTACAAGCAACAGCTACAGCGCTTTATGAATTAGCAGAGCAATCGAAAGAGATCGCTACGATTGTACAAGTGATTCGTGATATCGCTGGACAGACTAACTTGCTTTCTTTGAATGCTTCGATTGAAGCTGCTCGTGCAGGAGAACATGGTCTTGGATTCGCTGTTGTTGCGAGTGAAGTGAAAAAACTTTCTGAATATTCAAATGACTCAGCTAGACAGATCAACGAAAAGATCGAAGATATTATTCAAAGAACTTCTCATGCTGTAAGTAAAATGGAAGAGGGCGCCAAAGAAGTACAAAGTGGTACTCAAGCTGTACAACAAATGGGTACTATTTTCCAAAATGTACAAAGTGCGATCCAGCTTGTTACAGAACAGGTACAAGAAGTGTCGGCGGCATCTAATCAAATTTCATCCAGTTCGTCTAAAATTCTAGATTCTGAGCGTCAAATTGCAGATCTTTCTCAACAAATCACGTCAGATTCTAAAGAAGCAACACAAGCTTCAACGATCCAATTAGAATCTATGCGCGAAATCTCCAATGCAGCAGAATCGTTAAGCCATCTATCTATGGAATTGCAGAGTGAAGTTGCCAAGTTCCGCGTATAAGATTAGATTCAATAGATAAATAAGTAAGTAAAAGATAACAAAATTCTTCTATATAGAAGATGAACTGATGATACAGAGTTCGTCTTTTAGATAGAAGAATTTTGTGTTTTTTTCTATGATGAAACGTCTGTTCCTATTTTCTAAGATGACAGGGTATAATAAGGAGATCAGAACAACAGGAGGAACGATTGATGTCTTCTAAAAAAATATGGGGATTTGTGGTTACTGCGATTCTAGCAGGGGTTATTTATCTAGTGAATGGACATGTTGATCTAGGCGGGATACTGAATCCTAACCAAGCATCAAATGGACAAGCTGATTATACCCTTGTTGTGCCTGCTGATCGTTATCCTAAGACCGCAGCTCACATTAAAGATGCTATAGCAGAAGGACATTCTGCGATCTGTACGATAGATCGTGGGGGCGCCAAAGCGAATCGTCAGCTATCTTTGCGAGGAATAGCTACCAAAAAAGGCTATGATCGAGATGAGTGGCCTATGGCAATGTGTCAGGAAGGTGGAGAAGGTGCAGATATTCGTTATATCAAACCTTCAGATAATCGCGGCGCAGGTTCATGGATAGGTAACCAATTAGACAATTATTCAGATGGCACAAGGGTATTATTTGAGGTAAAATAAGATAAGGATTGATTAAAAATTCGTTATTGAAAATTTATAAAGGAGGAATACCTGATGGGAACTTCTATTTTGCCGGCTGTGTTGCCTTTATTTATGGAATTTAATGCACACACACCTTACATTTTATTGTATGCAGTAATGATAGTAGTAGCTTGTATTGCTTTTGGATTGTGGGTTAAAAAACTTAACGATACCAAAGATGATCCAGAATAAGCTTCAATCGATATAGACTGCTATTGTAATGCATTAAAAAAGCTATCTTTGAAATCACTGACGATTTCAAAGATAGCTTTTTTTGTCTTTCTATTTAAATGCTATAAGATTAAATGTTATCAAAGGTAAAGATTATTTAGCAGCAGCTTGAGGTTGCAAATCTTCAATCGAATCCACATTTACATATTTAGGAACAACAAGACCTACTTTGACACCGGTCATATTAGGACCAAGATCATCCAGTTTGTCTTTGTATTTTTCCCAATAGTCAGCATGTGTGAGTGGTAACCAAGCAGCTACAGTAGCATCTGCATCACCATTAGCAACACCAGTGAACATAGGGCCTGCTTCTACTTGTAGAGCAGTGACTTTATAACCTAATTTATTTTCTAAAATATATTTCATAAGATTGGTACTTGCGATTTCAGAATCCCATGCTACATAACTTAGTGTTAATGTATTACCGTTCGCTTTTTTCAAGCCTTTCGTCCATTCATCTACACGATCAGCATGAGCTTCAGCCCAATCTTTAGCAGCTACAGCAGGATCAGTACCTGCTTGAATCGCTACCATCATTTCACCCATTTCATCAGAACTCCATTCGAAACGGTCTAAAAATTGGTAAGCTGTTGGATCATCTTTTTGCAATCCTTTACGAGCAAGGGTATGAATTTCTTCAGCATCTCCGTATGATTTCTTCGGATCATCTAAATATTTAAGATCATACTTGCTGAACATCCAGTGTGGTGTCCAACCTGTAATAATAATAGGCTCTTCATTTTTGATTGCTTTATCCAGTGTAGCTGTCATCGCTGCACTAGAACCTTCAACCAATGTCCAGTCTGTTAATTTATAATCTTCAATCGCTTTGTGTGTAGCTTTCATTATGCCTGCGCCTGCATCGATACCGATAATTTGGTAACCGACTTGATCGCCAATAGCATCGGAGCTATTGGTTGTTTTACTGCCCGGGAACGATGGAAATGGTTGACGGTTCGGGTTACAGGCAGAAATGATCATGATCAATATAATACAGGAGAAAAGCAGCAAGTTTTTATGCTTTTTCATGCGTATAATTCGCCCCTTTTATTCATATTTTCAAATGTTGCTGTTGTAGTTAGTGAGTTACTATTAAGCGCGTTGTTTGCGACCGCTTTTGAATAAGCTCTGAGAAAGACGGTCAAGTACGATAGCAAGTACAACAACAGCTAGACCTGCTTCAAAACCTTCACCGATTTTAAGTTGTCCTACAGCACGGTATACAACAGCACCGATACCTTGAGCACCGATCATTGATGCGATAACAACCATAGATAGAGATAACATAATCGTTTGGTTAATACCTGCCATAATTGTTGGTAATGCTAATGGCAATTGAACTTTAAATAATTTCTGTCCACCGGTTGACCCAAATGCGTCAGCCGCTTCTACTAATTCTTCAGAAACTTGTTTGATTCCCAAATGAGTCAGGCGAATCGTTGGTGGAATAGCGAAAATAACAGATGCAACTACACCAGGCACAACACCTAGACTGAAGAATGTTACAGCCGGTAGCAAGTATACGAATGCTGGCATCGTCTGCATAAAATCAAGTAACGGTGTAATGATCTGTGCAGCTAATTTGCTAGAACCACACATAATACCTAGTGGAACACCGATGATAATGGAGATCAGAGCAGACGTGATAACAAGACCTAATGTATTCATCGTTTCTGTCCAATATCCCAGATTGTAAATTAGTAAAAATCCAAGTGCTGAGAATATAGCGAGCGACCATCTATTCGCGATATAACCGAGTATACCGACAATGATGACGAATAAGAACGGGTGTGGCAACATAAAGAAATACGTAAAAATATCGACGACATAACTAATGATGTTAGATACGCCTTTAAAAAATCCTGCCCAGTGCAGGCTCAGCCAATCTACTAACGTTTGAATCCATTGTGCTAAAGGAATCTTAGGCATATTCATTCACCTCTCCATTATCTACTTCGCCGGCAAGTGCACCAAGTAAGGCTCCACGAATCAATACACCTGTTAAGCGATCACGTTCATCTACTACAGCAACAGGCAATTTAGCTGTGCTGACTAATTCAAACAACTCATTTAGCATGCGTTCCGGTTCAACTTGAGGCACATCGCGAATTAAGATGTCTTCTAGTTTTTGTTGTGTTTTCATCGCTGTTACAGCATCTTCTGCAGTAATAATACCGAGTAATTTTTTGGAACGATCTATTACAAATAAATTAGATACACCACGTTCACGCATCAATTCAAGCGCTACACGAGGTCCACGATCCAATGTAATTGTTTCTGGTCTGCGCATGACATGAGCAGCAGTTAATACTTTAGACAAATCAACGTCTTCGACAAAGCGTGCTACATACGAGTTAGCAGGCTGAATCATAATTTCTTCCGGTGTACCGATTTGTACAACAGCTCCGTCTTTCATAAGAGCGATGCGATCACCGATACGAAGCGCTTCATCCAGATCATGCGTAATAAAGATGATTGTTTTTTTCATTTTGTCTTGCAATTCAAGTAATTCATCTTGCATATCACGACGAATCAGTGGATCTAGGGCACTAAATGCTTCATCCATCAAAAGAACTTCAGGATCATTTGCTAGAGCGCGTGCTAGACCTACACGTTGTTGCATACCACCACTTAATTCATCAGGCATTTTGTTTTCCCAGCCTTTAAGTCCAACCAATTCAAGAGAAGTCTCTGCTTTGGTACGACGTTCAGCTTTAGCGACTTTTTGAATTTCAAGTCCATACTCCACATTTTCGAGAACACTACGATGAGGGAATAAAGCGAATTTTTGAAATACCATACTGATTGTTTTGCGACGCACATTGCGAAGTTGTTCTTTATTCATTTTGCGAAGGTCTTTACCATTCACCAGAATTTCACCGGATGTAGGTTCGATCAGACGATTGAACATACGAACCAATGTAGATTTACCGCTACCGGACAATCCCATAATAACAAAAATCTCGCCTTCTTCAATTTCCATATTTACACGATTGACACCAACAGTAATCTGTTTCTCTTTCGCCATTTTTTCTTTCGTCCAGCCTTGATCCAATAATTTGGCATTTTGTTCTGCATTAGGACCGAACAACTTACTTACATTTTTGATTTCTAAAATAGACACTATTTGTCACCCCTTTTATATAGTAGGAAGATAAAGATGAAAAACATTATATTTACAGAAAATAAATGATTATTTTCATCATTTGCAAACCAACGAGATTCATTGTAACAAATATAAGTTTGCAAATCAACCGTAAAACCCGTATATTTAGTATGTACAGAAAAAACTGTACAGAAAGTTTATATGGAATACTTTAATATTCTCTCATATACTCACCGATGCTATTCATTTTGAAACTTTACTTTTGACAATATCTTTTTTAAAATGATTTAGGAAACTTAAAATTCAGATCATAAAGAATAAACTGTATATATAGAATAGGAGTGTGCAAGCATGAGCTTGGACCAATTAAATGAATCACAGCAAGAAGCAGTAGAGAAAGTAAGAAAACGAGTTATTGAAGTGATAGGACGCAATATGGATTTGTATGGAGTCACATTATCGACAGGACATTTATATGGCATGCTCTTTTTTGCAGACAAGCCTATGACTTTAGATGATATGGGAACAGAAATGGCAATGAGCAAAACAAGTATGAGTACCGGTATTCGTAATTTATTAGATTTACGTATGGTCAATAAAGTATGGGAAAAAGGATCACGTAAAGACTTATATGAAGTCGAATATGATTGGTACCAGACATTTACGGATTTCTTTGCAATCAAATGGCGCAAATCGGTAGAAAGTAATATTTTAGTATTACGCAAATCGATCAAAGAAATCGATAAATTGATTGTAGAGTTGGATAGCGAGTCACCTGCTACAGAAGTATTGAACAAAGATAAAGAAAAAATGGAAGAAGCGGTTCGCTATTATATGTGGTTAGATCGATTGATTGATCTGATGGAAGAAGGACAGATTTTCGATTTTGTGCCTAAAGAAGAATAGAATAGTGAGCTATAAAATAAAACCACTTTCACCTATTGATCAGGTAAAGGTGGTTTTTTGTTTTAAATATAAGTAACAACTAATACAAGTAATCATTATTTTATTTACTTAGAATATAATTATCCAAATATAACTATCAAAACATTATACATATTTATATATTAGGTCTGGTCGATCATGGTATCTGATGGTAATATAACTTTGTATTACAAAATTGGCATAATAAAAAAGCAAATAAATCTGTATTTGCAAAGTGGTTGTGACGTATTTCTAATTTATGTCAAACGATTATAAGGAAAAAATAAGTGAACGTTAGTCACTGAAAAGAGGGATATCATTTGAATAAAGCCAAAGCTATGCGTACCTGTTCTATGATTACACTAACAGCATTACTTACCGTAAGTACTTTGTTATCGCCGACCCGTTCTTTTGCTGCTGAAGTAGGCACGATCACTTCTCCGTATGAATTAACGTCAACTGCGAATCGATCATTACTGCATTCGTCTGCTGATTCAGCTCCAATCATTTCGCCTAATATCAATGTAAAATCCAATCAGATCATTCGTGTGATTGTACAGCTAAATAATGAACCTGTTGCTGTCAATCAATATGAAGCTGATAAAGGAACACCAAGTTTAACCACTTCATCTATAGAAGATAGACAAGTAATGGCGTCTACAGCTACAACGATAGATTCACAGCAGTCTAATTTTAGTGCTGCTGCTCAAGCTAAAGGAATTAAGATGACTGTCAATTATCGCTATAACACTGTACTAAATGGAATGGAGATTTCTATACCTGCCAATCAGATTCCTACATTGGCTGAAATTCCAGGGATCAAGTCGATTTATGAAAATAATAATTATTATACGATTCCTGTGCAGGAACCAACTTCGCTTACTGCAACAAGTGCTACATATGATGCTTCACCGCTCAATCTTATCGGCGTTCCGTTAGCCTGGCAAAAAGGGTTAACCGGTAAAGGGGTCAAAGTCGGTGTTATTGATACGGGTATTGATTATGAACATCCTGATTTGAAAGGCGCTTATAAAGGAGGATATGATTCAGTACATCATGATAATGATCCTTATGAAGATCCTCCTTTATCTATAAAAGACGATCCGCAAGGATTAGGATTTGCAGGTACATCGCATGGTACACATGTATCCGGTACAATCGTTGGTCAAGCGGCGAATCAGACCAGTGAAATTGTGCAAAAAGGAGTCGCTTATGATGCTGAATTGCATGTCTACAAAGTATTAGGACGTGATTCGCAGACTGGACGCTCTACAGGTACAACCGCGCAAATTATCGATGGAATTGAACATGCTGTTAAAGATCACATGGATGTTATTAATTTGTCGTTAGGTACAGATGCAGACAAAGACGTCAATTCTCCAGATGTGATTGCTATTAATAATGCGGTATTAAGCGGTGTCGTGGTCGTGGTTGCGAACGGCAATGCAGCGGCGCCAGGCTCATACTATTATTCGCTAGGTTCTCCAGCTAGTTCGCCATTAGCGATTTCTGTAGGAGCTTCTACCGTTCCCGGCACTCAATACCAAGCGACTGTTACCGCTTCTGTATATGGCGCGGATACAGTTAGTAAAGATACGTATGCACAAAGTTATCCATTAAATGCGATCGCATGGCGCACCAAACAAGATGATTTCGCTCAATATTTGGGAGAAACTTCGTATCAAGGTGTATATGTTGGCTTGGGATTGGATGATGATTATAAAGGCAAAGATGTACAAAATAAAGTGGTGTTAATGTCACGCGGAGGTTCTAAATTTACAGACAAAATCACACTTGCCAAATCCAAAGGAGCCAAAGCGGTTATTATTTTCAATGGTGATGCTCAAGTCAATGATTCCACTGTAGCTGACTTATCCGAACATATCGCAGGGCGAGACGGAAATATCGGAAGTGGAGCTTATATTGGAGATGGGTATCCTTATATTCCGAGCTTTGATATGGCAGGACAAGCAGGACGTGCATTAGCAAGAAAAGTTGTGAAATCTCCGGCTACACCATTAACATTTACATTTGGCAATCAGTATCCCAAAACATCTTCAATAGGAGATACGATAGCTGATTTTAGTTCTCGCGGCCCTAATCAAGATGGATTGCTTGGAATTAAGCCGGATGTGGTTGCGCCAGGTACCAATATTGAATCCACATTTCCAGCGTACGGCAAATTTATTAAAGATGCTTCGTACAAAGAAGCTTATTTGCGGCAAAATGGAACAAGTATGGCTAGTCCTCATGTAGCCGGATTAGCGGCTTTGTTAAAACAAGAACATCCTGACTGGACTCCTTTTGATATTCGAGCAGTACTAGCGAATACAGCGACACCACTCAAAGACGCAGAAGGTACTTTATATGATGTCTATTCTCAAGGAAGTGGACGTGTCAATGTAGTAGATGCTGTCTATTCTCCGGCTGTTCTTGAAACGGTAGAACCGATTACAATTTTGGATAAAGAATTGAAAAAGAAAACAGTGACGAATTATGGTTCGTCTGCTGCTTTTGGCGTAATCACAGCAGGTGGAACAGAACAATCCAAAACATTACAGATCAAAAATACATCGACAACCAGTATTCAATATCAAGCCAGTGTACACATGAATCCAAGCGTTACTTCAGACCCGTATCAACCTGTATCCACACCGGATGTAAGCCATATCGCTACAAGGTTAAAAGGAACAAATCCAGACGGTTCGATTGTAGTGAGCGGCAAATCAACTAAAGAGTTTGCTCTGGCCGTTCAACCGGATGCTACAGCCGTAACAGGAGATTATGAAGGAGAAGTGGTATTAACTGCGAATGGGTATCCTACATTGCATTTACCATTTGTTCTCCATGTAGGAACCAGTCTTCCTGATGCTGGTCTAGGAATACAAGAAGTGACATTAAGTGATCGAAATGTTCGTTTGAATGGCAAGCAAGATAGTATAGATGTCGGTTTTCATTTGACAGCTACCGATTCCAATGTAATGGAATTGAATGTATATGATATGAACGATGTTGCTCAAGGAACACTGGCGCAGGTCGTACAACCTGTTACAGATGAAGGATATCCGCTATACAAGCCAGGGTATTATAACTTTAATAATATCGATAATGTAGTAATGGTAGCTGATAATAACGGAACTTCGCTGAAAGTACTTCCACCGGGACAATACAAATTAGAATTAGCTGTATATCATGTGAGCCCACAAGGTGTGACCGATCCTGAGTCGGTTCATCCTGCATATTCATCTTATCGGATTACAGGAACAGAGAAAGATCGGATTCATACTGCTGAACAACCATTTCGTTATATTCTGGATGGGCAACAGGTAATCGCCAAGCCAGTAATTGCACTCAACGATACAGATCGCATCACCTACAAAGTATTATCTTCAAGCGATGCGAAGTATGTAGACAACAACGGAACACTTTTAAAATATCCAACATCTGGATCGCGTATCGTCAAATTAAATATTCAGATTCAATCAGTAGCAGATCCTACCGTCAAAACAACAGTCAAAGCATTGATCAAAATCAAAGCAAATGCCAAATAATTAAAAGCTGTAAATAGCACTTGTTAAGACAAAAAGAACCTTTCATGTAGAAACTAACAAAACCGTCAGGTAAGTTAGTCCGATATGGAAGGTTCTTTTTTATTCCATTTAATGTAATATATATATAATTAATGGGTAAAGATTGATAAAAAATCATTATTTCATTATAACTAACGCAAATTTTGTCTATAGATGGATAAAATATCTAGCCACTGGTTAATTCAGGTGGTAATATAATTTTATGTTACAAAATCTTCCTCACATTCTTCGTAAAGGAGGTTACTATAGCTCACACAAAAAGTAAGATGTTAACGGTTTAATTCTGGGGCTACTTTCAAGTTCGGTAAAAAAATCATCGAGTACACTATCTAACTTAACGAAATGAGGGAAATCATTTGACGAAGTTACACGTTATCCGTAAATTTTCTGTTGTCTCCATGGCAGCAGTTCTTGCTGTAGGTACTTTATTATCGCCGACTGCTTCTTTCGCAGCTGAAGCAGGCACAGCATCCTCTCCTTATGAAATAGGACGTAATCTACCAAGTGTTTTACTAAATCAGACTTCTAACGAAGCACCGGTTATTTCTCCTAAATTAAATGTAACTTCCAGTAAAGTGGTTCGCGTTATTGTGCAGTTGTCCAATCAGCCAGTTGCTGTAGGTCAATATGCAGCTGAAGCAGGCGTTCGTAGCTTTGCAACTGAATCAACAGAACGAGCGATTGATTCTCAGCAAGCGGCTATCGTCAATGCCGCTAAAGAACAAGGCATTTTGTTAAAAGTGAACTATCGCTATAACACTGTTCTTAACGGGATGGAAGTTTCGATTCCAGCGAATCAAATTCCTAAATTGGCTGAATTGCCAGGTGTAAAATCTATCTATGAAAATAGTGTGTATTACACAATTCCCGTGCAAGACCCTCCTTCGTTGACAGCAACAACTGCTACATATGATGCTTCACCTTTGAACTTAATCGGTGCGCCTGTAGCTTGGCAAAAAGGTTTGACAGGTAAAGGTGTCAAAGTCGGCGTTATTGATACAGGTGTCGATTATGAGCATCCAGATTTGAAAGGCGCTTATAAAGGCGGATACGATTCTTTTGAAAAAGATAACGATCCATATGAAGAACCACCAATCGCAATCGAAGATGATCCATACGGTACAGGATTTGCAGGTACATCGCATGGTACTCACGTATCTGGAACAATCGTAGGTCGTGCAGCTAACAAAACAAGTGATATTGTACAAAAAGGGATCGCTTATGATGCAGACCTTTATGTATACAAAGTATTAGGACGTAACGCAGAAACAGGACGTTCTTCAGGTTCTTCTGCACAGGTAATAGATGGTATCGAACGTGCGGTTAAAGACGGTATGGACGTTATCAACTTGTCTCTAGGTTCTGATGCTGAAAAAGATGTAAACTCACCAGACGTTATTGCGATCAACAATGCTGTACTTAGCGGTGTAGTTGCTGTTATTGCGAACGGTAATGCAGCCAAACAAGGATATTACTACTATTCTATGGGTTCACCTGCATCGTCTCAGTTAGCGATTTCTGTAGGAGCTTCTACAATCCCTACCAAACAGTTTACTTCGACAGTAACAGCATCTGTATACAACACTGAAGCTGATGCTACAGCAGAAGCAGTAAGTGCAGCGGCAGTCAATTATCACAATGCTGATGACACTACAACAGTAACCGCAGATGCTTATGGTCAATCGTATGGATTGAACTTGATGGCTTGGCGTACAGGAAATGAAGATTTCCAAAGAATACTGGGTACTTCTCCACTAGACGGTGTCTATGTAGGATTAGGTCTAGTCGGTGATTATGTAGGAAAAGATGTAAAAGATAAAGTGGTTCTGATCTCGCGTGGTAGTGCTACATTCGTAGACAAAATCAAAGTAGCCAAAGAAAATGGAGCTAAAGCAGCAATCATTTTCAACGGTAATGTTAAAGCGTCTGATCCATTGCAAGCTGATTTGTCTGAAAGTGTAAGTGGACGTGACGGACAGATCGGTTCTAGCGCTTTCTTGGGTGATGGTTTTGAATACATTCCAACATTTGATATGGCTGGTAAAGAAGGACGTGCTCTTGCAAGAGAAGCATTGAAATCTTCTGCTGATGCGCTAACATTCAAATTCGGAAGCAGTTATCCAAAAACAGAAAAACGTGGCGATACGATGGCTGACTTCAGCTCACGTGGACCAAACCAAGATGGATTACTAGGTATCAAGCCAGATCTTGTAGCTCCAGGTGTAAGTATTGAATCAACGATTCCTGCTTATGGTAAATTTATCAAAGATGCTTCGTATGCAGAAGCATATACGCGTCAAAACGGAACAAGTATGGCAAGCCCGCATATCGCAGGTCTAGCTGTATTGCTCAAGCAAGAACATCCAGATTGGACACCATTTGATATTCGTGCAGCATTGGTGAATACAGCAGATGTGATCAAAGATGAAAATGATCAACAATATGATGTATATTCTCAAGGTGCTGGACGTGCGAATGTAGCAGCAGCTGTCTATTCACCAGCTTTACTAGAAACGGTAGAACCTATCGTGATTCTAGACAAAAACTTGAATAAGAAAACAGTCACTAACTATGGTTCTTCTGCTGCATTTGGCGTATTAAAACCAGGTAGTGCAGAACAAACGAAAAAACTACAATTGAAAAACACTTCTTCATTATCTGTGTCTTACAAAGCAAGCATCAAATTGCATTCTGATGTAACTTCTGATCCTTACAATTCGACGTCAACACCGGATGTAAGCAATATCAGTGCTACACTGAAAGGATTGGATGCTAACGGTTCGATCTTGCTAGGCGGCAATTCAACAAAAGAATTCTCATTAGCTGTTAAACCTAATGCTTCTGCGGCAACAGGGCCTTATGAAGGCGAAGTAGTATTAACAGCGAACGGATATCCTACATTGCATTTACCGTTTGTACTTCATGTAGGTACTGAATTACCGGATACAGGCTTGGGTATTCAAGAAGTAACCGTAAGCAACACGAATATTCGCTTGGATGGTAAACAAGATGTAACGGATATTGGTTTCCATTTAACATCCAAAAATTCAAATGTTATTGAATTGAATGTATACGGTCTGGATGATGAGCTTAGAGGAACAGCGGCTCAATATGTACAGACTCCAACAGAAGAAGGTTATCCTTTATTTGATCCAGGATACTACCAATTCAATGATATTGATAATGTAATTATGGCTACTGAAAATGGTAAAGTATCTCTTAAAGCATTAGAGCCAGGCACGTACAAATTGCAATTGGCTGCTTACAATGTATCTCCAACAGGTTCAGTAGATAGCAACTCTATTTACACATCTTCTGCTCAATACCGTATTGTAGGTACTGAGAAAACACGTATTGCAACAGCGAAAAAACCATTTAACTACATCATTGATGGTAACAATGTCCTTGGACAATCTGTATTTACATTACCAACTGATAATCGTGTAGATTACAAAGTATTGTCTAGCGATGATCCGAAATATGTAGATAACAATGGTGTATTAATCAAGTATCCAGCATCCGGTTCACGTATGGCGAAGTTGAAAGTTCAAATCACTTCTGTGACTGATCCAACAGCAACAGTAACTGTAAATGCTTTGGTTAAAATTACTGCTCCTAAAAAGTAATATTGAAGCAGCATATACACGCCAAATAAGTAATATCTAACAAAAAAGACGCTCTAGCTATTAGCTGAGCGTCTTTTTTGTTGCTATAAAGTGATATGAGTAGCGTATCATTATAATCGCCTGATTACGAAGCAGACACACCTAGTTGGCGATACAAAGATTGTTGTTGCTGTAACGCTTCCTGATATTTAGGATGATCTTCTTGCTCAAGCATAAATAATAGATCATCATGAAAATCTTGAATCATATATCCTTCTGGCAAATCTTCGAACAGACTATGGAAATCAACTACAGGCAGATTCAGTTGCCCTTGAGCCGCTTGTTCCATCCAGTGAATCCAATCTCCCAATGTCAGAACATTCGTCATCCACAGGTCTTCCTGTAAGCTGATACAGTCTTGCAACACTTCATATACATCCGGTTCTGCAAAACGGCGAGAAGCTTGTACAGATAGCTCATATAGGGATTGAGCAGCAGCATAAGCTTCTACACCCAATGAATGTTCCAAATGATTGAAATAATCTTCGACTTTGATCTCATGACCATCATCATACAGTAGGGGCACAACAGCCCATTGGTGCAAAATATCAGTTAGTGTATCGTCATTGATAATACCTTCAACATATAATTGTTCAATTTGATGTGTTGTCATATCCAGACCTCCAAGAATTCAATACGGGTTGTGATTCTATTACTTAACCATTCCCGTTTGCATTATACCTTAGAATGTCTTATAGCACATCTTCTTTTTCCCATTGTGATCCATAAGGAGAAGGGCAATAAGATGCAGCCAAGCGTGTACGGATATGAACAAGACATCCACAGTGTTTGCAGGTGGTTCCGTATTGTAAAGAAGGGCAAGACAGACAGGCATTCATACGTGCTTGTTGTACAGTTTCAGGTGTTAGCTCATGTGGCTGTTTGTGCTGGATGGCTATAGCGACCAATACTTCAATCTTTTCTTCAGACAATTGAGGGCTACGGTTACAACCTTTGCACCCATGAGTGATTGCTGGCATCAGCAGACCGTCCTCTCTGTTAGATCAACGTAATCGCTGCGACAGAAGCCGCTGGAAGCTCAAAAGTTAGCGTGCCGTCTTTGGCAAAAGAAACATCCAAAGCTACCGGTACGATCTGTTCTGGTTGTTCAAATGTATTATGTGTGTTCAGTGCTGAAGCTGTTAATACTTTGCCTTGAATATCAGCAGGGGTGAAACCTTCAATTTGGCAAGAGAACGATTCACTCTCATTGTGGCTCAAGTTACAGATCGTCAGATGAACATGATTCAGATGGTCTTTTGAAGCCGCTGCGCTGATTTTATCGATCGATTGAGCACCCATCGTATATTTAGGGCTAGTATACTGTAAGTCTATTCTCTCACTATCCTGATGCACTTGATACATATTAAATACATGATAGGTTGGAGTCAGTATCAATTGATCGCCTTCTGTCAAAATCATTGCTTGCAGTACGTTGACCATCTGCGCAATATTTGCCATTTTGATCCGATCAGCATATTTGTAAAAGAGGTTTAAGTTCACTCCAGCGACGATAGCATCGCGCAATGTATTTTGCTGATATAAAAAGCCTGGATTGGTTCCTGGCTCTACATCTGTCCAGATTCCCCACTCATCTATAATCATGCCTACTTTTTTCTCAGGATCATATTTATCCATAATTTTGGAATGCTTAATAATCAATTCTTCCATATACAATGTATTTTTGAACGTAGTAAACCATTCTTCTTCTGTAAAATGAGTGGATGAACCTTTGCTTGATGTCCAATCACCAGAAGGAAGCGTGTAATAGTGTAGACTCAATCCATTCATTAAATGTCCTGCTTCGCGCATCAACACTTCTGTCCAGTGGTAATCATCACTATTGGCTCCGCAAGCGATTTTGTATATCTGATTGTCTCCATAGTTACGAACATACGTAGAATAGTGTCTGTAGAGATCAGCATAATATTCAGGGCGCATATTACCACCACAACCCCAATTTTCATTTCCTACACCAAAATAAGTCAATGTCCACGGTTCGTCCTGACCGTTCTGTTTACGCCAGTCTGCCATTGGAGATTGTCCATCTAGTGTCATATATTCCACCCATTGCTGCATTTCATGGACTGTACCACTACCTACATTGCCACTGATATAAGGTTCTGTCTCAAGTAACTCACATAATCGTAGAAATTCATGTGTACCAAAATGATTATTTTCCTCTACGCCACCCCAGTTGTTATTGACCATACGAGCACGTTGGTCTACAGGGCCGACTCCATCTTTCCAATGATACTCATCTGCAAAACAACCTCCCGGCCAGCGCAGAACGGGAATATGTAGTTTTCGTAATGCTTCAATCACATCAATACGCATGCCTTCGATATTAGGAATCGGTGAATCTTTACCTACCCAGATGCCTTCATAAATACAACGACCTAGATGTTCAGCAAATTGTCCGTGGATATGCCGACTGATTTTCCCTGTGATATCTTGAATATTCATATTCATATTAATCATATATATATACCTCCTTGATATCGCTTACATGACGATAATAACACGTTTTTTGATAATATATAATATAATTTTGCGACATAAATAGAATAACGTTTGTATTTTTATTAACATAACGATATAGTGGAAAGGTATTCGTTTACGTTACACACATTTGGTATTGGAGGAGCCTGAATATGAATCTGGATATTTCGGATAAATCATTGCCTGTGTATGAAGCACTCGCAAGCAGTGTAAGGCACAAAATCATTCAATTACTTGCTATACGACCTATGAATATTCGTGAACTAGCGGAAGCAGTAAGTTTAACCAGTGCCATTGTCTCTATGCATGTAAAAAAGCTAGAAAAAGCAGGAATTATTTCAACCAGTATGCAACCTGGTAAAGGTGGCGTACAAAAAATATGTTCACTTCAAGTAGAGGAAGCGCAGATTAACTTTCCGAACAAAGTTGAGCATTTACGCCAATACCATGAAAGTGAAATTTCGATTGGACATTATACAGACCTCAAAGTAGAACCGACTTGTGGTTTAGCGTCAGCCGAGAAGTTTATCGGGCAAGTAGATGATACCCGTTATTTTTTTGATGCAGAACGTTTTCAAGCCAAAATTTTGTGGTTTAGTGAAGGATTTATAGAGTATAAGATTCCTAACTTTTTGTTGTCTACCGAAAATCCTTTAGAATTATTAGTTTCACTTGAGATTTCTTCAGAAGCTCCTTTGACAGATAACCGTTTTCCTTCAGACATTACATTTTATTTAAATGAAGTGAAATTAGGAACATGGACAAGTCCAGGCGATTACGGAGATAAGCGTGGTAAGTACAATCCACAATGGTGGCCAGATATTGTAAATCAATATGGACTACTCAAGCATCTGACTGTATCCAGAGATGGTACATATATGGATGGACAAAAGTTGTCTGATGTGAATCTGGATCAGGTCAATGTACGTGATCGTCAATGGACATTACGTATTGCTGTTGATCCTTCGTCTGAGCATGTCGGTGGGTTAACACTGTTCGGTAGAGGATTTGGTAACTATAATCAAGATATTGTGTTCCGATTATATTATGACAAATTAATTCATTCTGCGAATGCCAGTGCACGCGAAGCAGAAACACAATCGTAATCAAACCGTACAAAAAAACGGCTACAGAGCATAGGCTCTAGCCGTTTTTTGTGTTGTTAACAATGAGTTAGAACAGATGGAGAGGGGGTAATGATTATCCTTTTACCCCTGAGATCGCCACAGATTCGATAATCTGACGTTGGAAGATCAAGAAAATAATTAAGATTGGTAATAACGATACAACAGATGCCGCCATAATCAACGGATAATCACTTTGGATCGCATAGTTGGCGTTAAAGTTAGCAATAACGATCTGTAACGTCTGAATTTCAGGAGAATTCAGATAGAGAATAGGAGGCAAGTAATCATTCCAGATTCCCATAAACCATAAGATTAACTGAGCGGCTATTGCTGGCTTGATCAACGGGAAAATAATACGGGCATAAATGCCGAAGTATGAGGTTCCATCGATTTTGGCAGCTTCAATAATCGCATTAGGAATACTGTACAGATACTGTCTCAAGAAGAAGATCATAATAATATTACCGAACAATCCCGGTACAATCAGTGGTAATAATGTATCTACCCATCCCCATTCAGAGAACATAATAAATTGAGAGATCATGACTGCTGGATACGGAATCATCATTGAAGAAAGCAATAATAAAAAGATTTGATTTTTGTAAGGAAAGCGTAGTTTGGCAAAAGCAAAAGCTGCCAGACTGGATGTAATCGTTCCGATAATCGTTACGGTTAAAGCAACAATCAGACTGTTGATAATACCGCTTAATAGAGGACCTGCTGTCCAGATTTCTTGGTATTTATTAAAATGAAACACGGCTGGAATCCAGTTAGGTGGAAGCGCAAATACATCTTGTCTATCTTTAAAAGAAGTAGATACCATCCAAAGTAGCGGAGCGATCATAACAATAGCTCCTATGCAGAGTAAAACAAAAATGAACGCATTGCTTATCTTTTGTTGCTTCGTATGAACCATTCTGTACTCACTCCTTTACAGCTAATAATCAATCGACATCAAAGCTTGAACGCTCATTCATTTTGAACTGAATTAATGTAACGATAAAGATAAATAGTCCTAAAATAACAGCCATTGCGGAAGCATAACCCATTTGTAAGTTATCAAAAGCTTTTTGCCAGATATAGAATACGATTGTAGCTGAAGAGTACTCCGGTCCACCTGTAGGTGTCATAATATTGATCTCGGTAAAGATCTGTGATCCCCCGATAATATTCGTAACGACAAGGAAGAACGTAACTGGCTTCACCATCGGCCATGTAATGTGACGGAACATTTTGAATCCACTTGCACCATCCAATTCAGCCGCTTCATAGTAACTACGAGACACACTTTGAAGAGCAGCCAGATATAGAAGCATTGAATATCCAAGACCTTTCCAGATCGTCATAATAATCAACGCTGGTTTGACAGTCGTCGTATTTGCTAACCAGTTAGGGCCTTTGATACCAAATAGATCAAGGAATTGATTCACAAGTCCATAATCCCCGTTATATGCCCACTGCCAAAGGATCGAGATTGCAGCCAGTGAAGAGATAACCGGTACATAATAGATCACACGAAATGTAGTGGTACCTGGAATTTTACGATTAAGTCCAAGTGCTAGTAGCAAAGAAATAACCAATCCAATCGGAATACCGATCATTAAGAATAAGGTGTTAAACATTGATTTGTAGAAGAAATCATCTGTCAAAATATCTTTAAAGTTATCCAACCCGATAAAGTTCATCTGTCCAAGACCATTCCAATCGGTAAATGATCCGTATACCGAATATAGTGCAGGATAAAGTGTGAACAGTAAGAAACCGACAACGGGTGGCAAAATAAACAAATAACCAAAATATTTTTCTTTACGATACAGATTAGATTTGGTTTTCATAATTCACCCCTAATTCATCTGGAATGAAAATGATGTTAGTCCCATCTGGATCTAGGGAAAGCTAACATCATTTTCACCATATTCAAAATGGCTCTGATTTATTACAGCAGGTACAGCTTACTTTTTAGATTTTTGATCTTGTTCTACGGCACGATCAAGTAGTTTTTGCATTTTAGGTTGTTCTTGTTTGACATAATCAGCAGCAGACATTTTACCATCGATTACTGGTTGAATATCTGTGAAGAAAAGGTCGTACCATTCTGCATTGTACGTATATTGACCTGGTAATGGTCTGCCATACTCAGTTACGATTTTGAGGAATTCTTCTTTGTTAGCTGGTTTGGTTGATGTATCAGCAGCCCATGTTTTCGCCATATCTTGCAAGTTAGGAATCTGTACGCCAGATTTAACTAACGCTTCTTGACCTTCTTTTGAAGCAGACAAGTAGGTTACTAATTTAGCAGCAAGTTCAGGATTAGCTGTTTTGCTAGATACACCAATACCTAGACTTCCGATCCATGTTGCTGTTTTGCCAGTAGAACCAGCAGGGTAAGGAATCAGATCATAATCGAATTTCAATTCACGATCATACGTGCTTAGATCCCAAGGTCCAACAGGGAAGAATGCAAGTTCGCCTCTCATCCAACGTTGGTACGTATCCAGTGTTTGTGCTTGCTCAATAGCAGGCGTGATTTTGTATTTGTTCTGCATATCTGCAAAGAATTGTAGAGCTTCGATAAATTTAGGTTCATCGATTGTCACTTTCGTATGTGTACTATCAATCCAATCAGCGCCATTACTCCATACGAACGCTTGTAGCGCCCATTGTACGTTAAGTCCAGTACCGAATTGATCTAATTTGCCATCACCATCGGTATCTTTGGTTAGCTCTTGATTGACTTTGATAAATTCATCCCATGTATAAGGTTTGTTTTTGTCCGGCAGAGGGATGCCTGCTTTTTCAAACATGGTTTTGTTATAGCCGAGGGAGAAAGGACCCAAATCTTTTGGTAGTCCGTATAGTGCGCCTTTGCCCACTTCTTTACCATCGTAGCGATAGAAATTTACGCCATCAGCCCACATGTTTTTCAGGTCAACTTCTTTGTTGTTTTCGATATACTTGCTAATGTCTAATAGGATATTGCTATTTACATATGCTTTAAGGTCAGCAGGATTGTAGAAAAATACATCAGGAATACTGTTTCCTGTAATCGCTGCTTGTAATTTAGTAGCATATTGATCACCGGTCGTCTGAATGACTTTGACCGTAACTCCAGGATTATCTTTTTTAAATTCTTCGACTACCGCATTATATGCTTTTTGCTCATCCGGTCCACCACGGAACATAAATGTTAATTGATTTGGATCTGAATTCTTTTTAGAACCTCCACAGCCTGCAAGCACCAAAGACAACATCAACACACTCGCCAAGACAATCAGCCAACTTTTTTGACGCAACATAGTTTAAACCTCCCCTTTAATTTCAAAAAAGTAATTCATAGACCACTGTACAGATTCAAATCATGACCTTGTTGATTTTAGGCAATAAGGCGAAGCTTAGGCTTTACGTAGACGAATTACATTCCACGAAGCTTTAGCAAGGCGAGCGGTTAACATGCCATCATCTAGTTGAGATTGACCACCGCGATGTGGCGCAACTTTTTCTTCATCTGCTGTATTTACAGCTTTGAGATCATCGTTTTCAAGAACAATATGTTCTTCAATCTGGTAACCTTCGAATGAACGCACATCACAATTCAAATCTAACGATTCGCTTAAATGACGGTTCAGTGCAAAGATCGTTAAGTATTCGTTTTCTTCGTCATACACAACAGCGCTATCTAAGTAAGGAACATCTGTATAATCACTAGCATCATACTTAGGAGAATCAACAACAGGCTTGAGGGATACACCACGTCCAAATGTAGAAGTGTGCATATATGGATAGAAAATCGTCTGTTTCCATACACGTCCGCCATCTTCAGTCATAATCGGAGCGATAACATTGACCAATTGAGCCAGACAAGCCATTTTGACACGATCGGCGTGACGTAAGAAGGTAAGTAGCATACTTCCAACTAACAAAGCATCTTCAAAATTATAGACATCTTCCAATTGTGGTGGAGCAATACTCCAAGGGTCCATTTTGCTATCTGCTTCATTAGAGTGATACCATACGTTCCATTCGTCAAAGCTCAAGTTCATTGTTTTTTTGCTACGTTTTTTCGCTTTAATATAATCACATGTAGAGATAACGGTATGAATAAAATGATCCATATCCATCGAACGAGCAAGGTAATCTGCTGTATTGTTGGTAGGATTACCGTAATACTGATGAAGTGAAATATAATCAACTGCTTCATACGTGTGATCCAGTGTTGTAGCTTCCCATTCAGGGAATGTAGGCATGCCTGTATTGGAACTTCCGCAAGCAACCAATTCAATACTAGAATCAACTTGACGCATCGCTTTAGCGGTTTCTAATGCTAATCGACCGTATTCATCGGCTGTTTTGTGACCGATTTGCCACGGGCCATCCATTTCATTACCAAGACACCATGTTTTGATATTGTAAGGATCACTAGCTCCATGTTGTTTACGTAGATCGCTGTAATAAGAGTTGCCCGGGTGATTGCAATACTCGATAAGATTACGAGCAGCATCGATACCACGTGTTCCCAGATTGACAGCCATCATCACTTCCGAACCTGCTTCTTTTGCCCATTTCATAAATTCATTTGTACCGACTTCGTTAGGCTCAACTGTTTTCCAAGCTAGTTCTAAGCGTTTCGGTCTAGAAGCAACAGGGCCAACACCATCTTCCCAGTTGTAACCGGATACAAAATTACCGCCAGGATAGCGAATAATAGGCACTTGTAGCTCTTGTATCAATTGTTTGACATCATTTCGGAAACCGCTTTCATCTGCGGACGCGTGAGAAGGATCATATATACCACCATATACGGCACGACCTAAGTGCTCGATAAAGGAACCATAAATGCGTTTATCAATTTCGGCGATACGGAAAGCTTTATCCACGACCATCTTAGCTTTGAGGTTAGACTGTGACAATAATATTCATCCTTTCTATCATCGATCATCATTAATGATAACGCTTCATTTGGATACTTCTTGCATAATTTAACAAAGCAAATGTAGCATATATTTTTTATACAGTCAATAATAATATTAATAATTAACATAAATATTAACTAAAATAAAAATGTAAATGATAGACCTACACAAAGCAATAATAGTTGACTATATTAATTTTAGTACCGTATAGTACTAATTATGACAAAAAAAAATAAAACCTCAAATCGTGATCTGATTATGCAGTTAGCCAAAGAATTGTTTTTACAAAAAGGATATTTAGCGACAGGAATGGATGAGATTGTAGCAGTAAGCAAAGTCTCTAAGACTAATATTTATTACCATTTTGCAAGTAAAGAAGAACTGTTAGCAGCTATTATTCATCAACTGATTGCACAATATACAGAAAAGATTACACATATCGCTGCTCAGCATGATCAATCTGTATGGGAACGTCTGCAACGATTTACTGAACTTCTAATCATGGAAGAAGTCGATTGTTTGGGAGGGTGTCCATTTTTGACGTTGTATACACAGACCCCTATAGAAGCAGAACATATTCGCAATACGATCAAGCATTTTTTCGAACAGCAAGTGATAGTCGTAGAACAATTGATCATTGAAGGGATACAGCGTAAAGAATTTAATGATTCGTTGCAACCACCAGCCGTTTCTTCATTAATCGTATCTACTATAGAAGGAGGACTTTTTTTAGGTCATGTTCATCAAAATCCACAAATGATTCGATCATCACTTTTTGCTTTGGCAGCGATGCTGAAGTAATTTTTTTTGAATATATTAGTACAGATCGGTACTAATATAAAAATGTGAATAAACATCAAAAGGAGACAATATGGATACTTTATTTTTGACAGGTGCTACAGGGTTTATTGGAAAGGCAATTTTGAAAAAATGTTTAGCAACCGATTACCGCATCATTGTACTGGTTCGTTCTTTACAACGATGGCAAGAATGGAGAAGATTACATAAGTGGAGTGACACCTTACAAATTATTGCGATAGAAGGAGATCTAGGATTACCACATTTGGGATTGTCTCATGAAGATTGGAGCCTAGCGATGCAAGCTGATACGATTATTCATGCAGGCGGACCAATGGATATTTTACTTCATTCCGATCAAGCCCAGTCTGCTTTTATGCAAGGTGCTATTCATATTGCAGAGTTGGCAAGCCAGATTCATCAAGCGCAACTTTTAAAGCAATTTATTCATATTGTAGGTTACAAAAGCCCGGTCACTGAAGAACATATACAGTTTCCAGAACGATTGAATCAGTTGTTACAACATGAAGCCCCTTATGAACAGACGAAATTCAAAGCCGATGCTTATATTCGTAAGCAATCATTACAACATCAATTTCCATTGTCGATTATTCATCCAGGAGTGGTGATTGGAGATTCAATGACAGGAGACACTCCGCAATTAGGAGGATTAGGAATCGTAGTCGATGCTGTACGTAAAGGAAAGATGCGTATTGTACCGGGTGGAAAACACCATTGGTTGCCTTTAGTTCATGTCGATTATATCGCTGACTTTCTGATCTGCTTATTATCGGAACAGCAACACTCACAGCTACCTCATATGCAAGCATACTATCTATTAAATCGCCCTGCACATACACATGACATGAAGCAATTGGTGAAGCTAATCAGTTCGGAATTGAATGCTCCTCAACCGATAGGGTCTGTTCCGCCTTACTTAGCCAAATATATACTGGGTACATCGCTCGGGCAAAAGTTAGGTGTGCCAGCAGCTTCTATTGATTTTATTGTTAATCAAGACTATCCATTAGAATCTGTACGCCAGATCGAAGCTAAATATGGTATTCAATCTACAATTACCATCAATGGATTGCAAAAAGTGATACATGATCTACATGCTCGTCTTCAACTTCAGACTCATATATAAATGACAACGATAGAGATAGAATAGCTTGTAATAACAACGTCAAGAAAAGGATGAAAATCAATTTTAGATTTTATCTTTTTTTATTGGCGTTTTTTTGCGTAAGAAATTTACTTTTTTATCCAATATGCTTTACAAGACGTCTACATTTTAGTTATTATAGAATTATAATTATTCTAAGTATAAATACTATATATTGTTATCGTATTATAATAATTGCATAACAAGTTGTGCTAGAACATATAGATTTATCGTGAAAACCAGATTATGCTCATCTTAGAATCTGTAGATATCTTGCAAATTTAACCGGAAGGTGTGAACACATAATGATACTGACAGAACAATTGAACCGGATTAAAGAGCGCTTAAAATCAAAAGGCTACAAACTAACACCTCAACGTGAAACAACAATTCGGGTATTACTCCAACATGAAAAAGATCATTTAAGTGCGGAAGAAGTATTTTTATTAGTAAAAGAGCAATTTCCTGAGATTGGTATGGCGACGGTATATCGTGTACTTGATCTGTTGACTGAACTTCATGTCGTTCAGAAAGTGAATTTCGGCGATGGAGCAGCTCGATTCGATCTTCGTCAAGCAAATAGCCCTCATTTGCATCATCATCTGATCTGTACAGAATGTGGAAATGTAGAAGAAATTATGGATGATTGGTTGCTACCGCTTGAAAAGCGTATTGAACGTGAATATGGATTTACTGTTACCGATCATCGTCTTGATTTTCAGGGTATCTGCACAGAGTGTCGGGTCAAAGAGCGTGACAAAAATAAAGCAAACAACAAATGCAAAGCAGTTTCTTAATTCCAGAAAGAGCCATGAATGGCTCTTTTTTTTGTGTTTATCTTTATTTTCACAAATACGCAACCGAAATAAAGGATAGCGCGAAATAACAGTTTGTCCTTCATTTGCCAAAATTGAGACTTATCTCATAGGTCGTACGTATGTAATAATACGAATATAAAGATAGAGAAAAGGGGAAGAAAGATGGCATTAGTAGAGGTAATAAAATACGACGGAACACCAGATGTATATGCTTGGAAACATCCTAATGAAGAGTTAGGCACATGGACACAATTGATCGTTAACGAATCTCAAGAAGCTATATTGTACAAAGGCGGTAAAGCATTTGATACCTTTGGGCCAGGCAGACATACACTAAGCACGCTCAATATTCCACTACTTAATAATATTGTTAATATTCCGTTTGGTGGACATTCTCCATTTGCAGCCGAAATATGGTATGTGAATCGAATTAGCAATTTAGATATGAAATGGGGCACAACGGCACCGATTCAACTACAAGACCCTAAGTATAAAATTATTATTCCAGTGCGTGCTTTTGGACAGATGGGTATTCGCATTGAAGATTCACGTAAATTTTTGGTGAAATTGGTCGGGACATTATCTCAATTTGATCAGGCAGATATTTCACGTTATTTCCGCGGACTATTGTTAATGAATATCAATGAGAGTATTTCTTCTTATCTGGTTCACAAGCAGATCAGTATCCTGGAAATTAATGCTTACATAAGCGAAATTTCTAATCATGTGAAAGAAAAAATGATGCCGGTTTTCGCAGAATTTGGGATTGAGATTGTTAATCTGTATATGGATTCAGTCAATACACCGGATGACGATCCATCAGTCAAAAGATTGCAAGAAGCTTTAGCACGCAAAGCTGAAATGGATATTGTCGGATATACCTATCAGCAAGAACGTAGCTTTGATACATTAGAAGGTGCCGCCAAAAATGAAGGTAGTACACAAGCAGGAGTGATGGGTGCTGGACTAGGCATGGGGATGGGTTTTGGTCTGGGTGGTGCTTTTGGACAAGGAATGGCAGGTCTTGGGCGGGTGATGGATATCACCGGTGGATCAGGAAATGTCCAATTTAACAGTTCTACATCATCCAACTCGGCAGCTACACAAACATGTGATAAATGCAGTCAACCGTTAACACCAGGTTCCAAATTTTGTGCTCATTGTGGAGATAAATATCACTCTTGCGAACACTGTGGAGCAGATAATCCAGAAAATGCTACAGAGTGTAAAAGCTGTGGAAAAGCATTTGCTAAGCCTTGTCGTAGTTGCGGGACAGCACTCAAAGCAGGCGTCAAATTCTGTCCGGAATGTGGAGCTTCAGCTGTGATGACTTGCAGTAGTTGTGGACATGCTGTTCAGCCAGGTCAAAAGTTCTGCCCTGAATGTGGTCAACGGGTCACACCAGAAGGAGAACAATAATATGACTGATAACCGCTTAGGAATCAAAATCATCACATTACTATACGGTGTTATTTTGACGATTACAGTGATTGGCTTTTTTCTGTTAGCTTCTTTTCATATATTAGACGTTCGCTTCTGGGTGTCTTTAGCTACGATTGTGTTGGCAGAAACATGTGTATGGTCTTTAGCAGGTTGGGGTGCATTACGAGCTGAACAATTTAAAAAGACAGTTCCTGCTTTTATGGGATTGGCTGTTGTAGCTGTTTTGTATCAAGCTTTAACGATTCTGTATGCTGTGGTGCTCTGGTTAGTGATTGCTGTACCGGCTAGCTTGTATATCTGGATTCAATTGATTACGTTTGGTGCTGTTTTTGTAATTGGTGGGTTATTGATCTGGTTTATGCAGACAGAACGTGGTATTGATAAAGAAGAACGATTGCAAATGCTCGGTATTCAAGAAATTCGTTCTATACTTAGCGAATCGAATCTGCAATTAAAAGGTTGGCAAGAACCTTATCGCAGCGAACTCAAACAATTACTCACTAATCTTGAAGAAAATGTACGCTTTAGTGATCCTGTGACTCATCCTGATATTTGGCAAGAAGAAGAGCAGTTAATGCATGAAGTCAGACGTTTACAAGAACAAATGATGCAAAGCCAAATGCAAGACGAACACAAAGCTACTCAGCAAGTACAGAATGTAAAAGCATTATTTGATTCAGTTCAAACTGTACTGCAACAACGTAATCGTAAGCTTATTACTGTAAAGTCTTGATACACATAAATAGTAAGAGAGTAATTTGAAGAATAAGAAAAGAGAAACATATAAAGGGGTTTATTATATGGCACTAGGTATCATTATGATTATAATTGGTATTCCTTTTTTATTAGTATGGGGAATAATGTCTATTGGGATTTTTATTCCAGATCCATCAGGAGCTTCTATTCCTATGGGTAGTCTTTGGGGAAGTTGGATTATAGTATCCTTATTTACATTTTTACCAGGTTTTTTACTTGTTTATTTTGGTGTCAAACAAATCAAACTGCATAATCGAAAAATTCAAGCACAAAAAGATTGGTATGCTCGCCAAAATGAAATTCATAATGAGCGTCAACAGCAGCACCAAAATCATTCATCAGGTTCTATTCATACAATTGATCGCGAAGATATGCAACATATTCCACATCGTCAGCCGAATCCTAATCATCATAGTAATACGACAACATCATATTCATCTACCACAACGACAACCAGTAATATGAATGGCAACAGTACGACAACAACCGATTACAAAATTTTTAATCCATTAGATCCTAAAACAGCACCTTATACGTCATGGCAACAACAGCAACGTAATCAGCAAATGAATCCTTCACCCACTCCTAATCTTCAACCTAAAAAGGTAGATTGTTCCGGTTGTGGAGCGATTTATACGATTGCACCGCATGAAACGAAGGATTGTGAATACTGTGGAAACACAGTTGTGTATGAATAGAAAAGTAAATGTTCTAATTTTAAATGTAAATTTGCAAAATCCTCAAAATCCCGCTTCTATCGACCATGAAGCGGGTAAATACTACGATATAAGACGAAACCGCAAGGCATCATTGCACTACGGAACATCGTCTTTTTTAATATTTGCCTTGTTAATGTATCCAAGTGTAATTGACAGTTATCTTACTTCCGCATTAACATATATTTATTGCCCTTTATAGGCAAAAACGGATTAGAAGGTGACTGCAAGTGCAACAGTATCGAGCAACAAGAGCAGACATTAACTTGGATGCATTACGTGCCAACTACGAAGCTTTTCGTGGAGCATTATCTCCACAAACTCAATTGTTATGCTGTGTCAAAGGTAATGCATACGGACATGGAGCAGTTGAAATTTCACGAGAATTGGAACGATTAGGTACGGATTATTTGAGTGTGGCATTTTTGGATGAAGCGATTGAGCTGCGTCAGCAAGGTATACGTATGCCTATTCTTGTTCTGGGCTATACCGGACCGGCAGGTATATCTGCTGCTTATGAATATGATATTACTCTTAATGTATTCACGGAGGATGTACTTGAAGCGATAGCTGAACTTGTGCTTGATTCTTCCGAACGCAAGCTTAAAGCTCATATCAAGATCGACAGTGGAATGGGTAGAATTGGTCTTTTAACAAATGTGGCAGTTGATTTTATTACAAGAGCTTTCCAGGTGCCACAACTTGAGATCGAAGGAATGTTTACCCATTTTGCCAAAGCTGATGAGTTAGACAAAAGTTATACATTGGAACAATATGAACGTTTTCAACAGGTGAACATGCAATTACGTGAACTGGGTTACTCTATCCCTATCATACATACGGGGAACAGTGCTACCGCTATTGATACTCCTGAACTATCACCTCAGATGGTTCGGATAGGTATTGCATTGTATGGGCTGTATCCTTCAGCTGAAGTGAACGAACAGGCGATAGAATTAACTCCAGTATTGACGCTCAAAACAGAAGTAACATATGTCAAACAACTTCCTGATCATTCCAAAGTAAGTTATGGCGGTAAGTATGTTACCGAAAGTGATGAATATATTGCAACACTTCCTATTGGCTATGCTGATGGTTATTCTCGAATGTTAACGGGAGTAGCGGAAGTATTGATTCGTGGTCGTCGTGTCCCTGTAGTAGGAACGATTTGTATGGACCAATGCATGGTATCACTTAAATCTTTTGCTGAAGAAGCAGAAGAAATCCAAATCGGCGAAGAGGTTGTCTTAATTGGCAGACAGCAAGATGCTGTGATTACTGCTGATGAGCTTGCATCTAAGCTAGGTACGATTCACTACGAAGTCGTTTGTATGATTGCCGCTAGAGTTCCGCGTGCTTATTACCGGAATAATGCCATTGTCACCCTTTGGAATCCCCTTACACATTTTACAAATTAAATTTGTAAATTCAGAAGGAAACCAACTATTTACGGCGAATCTTACATAAGTATCAAGAAAGGTCTGTACGCACACCTATGATCTGGTTTATAATGATGGCAGCAAACTTGCCTCATATGTCGTATGTGTCGCAAAGACCAGGAAGTTAGATTCGTGCACGAAAGATGCCAATACAGCCGCTATAGGGGTAGAGCTGGAAAAGGTTTTGGGGGTGCTTGACAGTTGGACAACATGCAAAATGCGCAGAGCATTATGATCCGTTTGCCGGATCAACTTCTGCAAGAAGTGGATGGTATCGCAGCTTTAGAAGATTCCGATCGCAGTGAACTAATCAGAAAAGCCACAAAAATTTATCTCACTGAACGCAAAAAGCGGTATATCCGTGAAGCGATGCAGCGTGGATATATGGAAATGGCCAAAATTAATCTGAGAATTGCTTGCGAAGCTTTTCATGCGGAGGAAGAGGCGGACATCACTCTGGACCGTTTAGTTAGCGGGGTGTAGACATTGATCGTAAAACGTGGCGATGTATTTTTTGCAGATTTATCGCCCGTCGTCGGCTCCGAACAGGGCGGCGTGAGGCCGGTTCTGGTTATCCAGAATGATATCGGCAACCGTTTCAGTCCAACGGTTATTGTGGCGGCAATTACGGCACAGATTCAAAAAGCCAAATTGCCAACACATGTGGAGATTGACGCGAAATCTCATGGGTTTGATAGAGATTCCGTCATTTTGCTGGAACAGATTCGAACTATTGATAAACAGCGTCTGACTGACAAAATCACACATCTGGATGAAGAAACAATGCGTCGTGTACATGATGCGCTCCAGATCAGTTTGGGCTTAGTTGAATTTTAAGCCTGACCACAATTCCGACCCGGTGAATTACACCGGGTTTTTTTGTATGGATATAGAGAACAAGATAGTGTCTCTGGAGCATCTCTAAGAGAGAAGTTATGCAATCAGGTGGAAATCAAAAGCATTGTCTGAGATAATAAAGGTATTATGCGAGGAATCTCCATTGTAGGGAGAAGAGAAAGAGGGATAGGATTTGTCTGAACAAAAAGTAATTACAGAAGCAGAAGCCAAAGTCACCGAACAGCAGGTTCGTGAACAAATTATTAAACAAATCGCAAGCGAATTACAGATTTCTTTAAAACAGATTCGTACAACGATCGATTTACTTGCAGAAGGTAATACTATTCCGTTTATTGCCCGTTATCGTAAAGAAATGACAGGCGAATTGGATGAAAATGAATTACGAGATATCGAAGAACGCCATCAATATTTGCGTAATCTGCAAGAACGTAAAGATGAAGTGCTACGTATCATCAGTGAACAAGATAAATTAACAGAAGAATTAGCAACAGCGATACAAAATGCAGCTAAATTGCAGGTTGTAGAAGATTTGTACCGTCCATATCGCCAGAAACGTAAAACACGTGCCAGTGTAGCCAAAGAAAAAGGATTAGAACCCCTTGCTAACTGGATTATGGAACAACATGCAAGCCCTGCGCCATTAGTTGAAGCAGAGCGCTATATTGATGTAGATAAAGGTGTAGAAGACAGTAATCAAGCACTACAAGGTGCTATGGATATTATTGCTGAGACGATATCCGATGATGCGAATCTACGTGCATGGATTAGAAGATATACGTTGGATCAAGGGATGTTGGTCACAGAAGCCAAAGCACCAACAGAAGAGTCTGTATACGAAATGTATTACAACTATCGTGAATTAGCCAAAAAAATGCCGCCTCACCGTATTTTAGCGATCAACCGCGGAGAGCGTGAGAATATTTTGAAAGTACAGCTTGAAGTACAACCAGAGTCGATCCATCGTTATATGGAAAAGCAACTGGTTAAAGGTTCCTCGGCAGTGCGTGATCTTTTGCTTACAGTGATTGAAGATGCATACAAACGTCTCATTGCACCATCAATTGAACGGGAAGTGCGCGCAGAGCTAACAGAAAAAGGCGATCAACAAGCAATTTCTATTTTTGCAGGCAATCTTCGGAATCTATTGCTACAAGCACCGATCAAAGAAAAACGTGTGCTTGGTGTCGATCCGGCTTATCGTACAGGATGTAAATTAGCGGCTGTAGATGGTACAGGTAAACTGCTTGAAGTGGAAGTGACCTATCCAACTCCACCGCATAACAAAAAGCGTGAAGCGGCTGAAATCTTCCGTCGTATGATCAAGCAGTATGATATTGAATTGATCGTTATCGGTAACGGAACCGCTTCGCGCGAATCCGAACAGTTCGTAGCAGAACTCATTCAAGAAATTACAGATCAAGAATTGTCTTATTTGATCGTTAGTGAAGCAGGAGCAAGTGTATACTCCGCTTCCAAATTAGCACAAGAAGAATTCCCAGATCTCGATGTAGCTCAACGTAGTGCTGCTTCGATCGCTCGTCGTGTTCAAGATCCTCTAGCTGAATTGGTCAAAATCGATCCAAAAGCGATCGGTGTAGGACAATACCAGCATGATGTGTCTCAGAAACATCTGGAGAGCAGTCTAAAAGCCGTTGTAGAGTCCGCAGTTAACCATGTTGGAGTAGATGTGAATACAGCTTCTCCATCGCTGTTATCGTATGTAGCAGGCGTTAATGCGACGATTGCCAAAAACATTGTAAAATACCGCGAAGAAAACGGTAAATTTACAAGTCGTAAACAATTGCAAAAAGTACCTCGTCTTGGTGCGAAATCTTTGCAACAATGTGTAGGATTTTTACGAATCAATGGTGGAGAAAATCCGCTCGATTATACATCGATTCATCCAGAGTCTTATGCAGCGACAACCAAATTGCTTAAATCACTGAAGATTACACCGGAACAATTAGGTACACCTGAAGCAGTAACAGCGTTATCAAATGTAGATGTAGAACAAGCTTCAGAAACATTGGATATCGGTGTGCCTACATTACGCGATATTTTGGATAGCTTACAACGTCCAGGACGTGATCCACGTGATGAATTGCCTTTGCCTATTTTCCGTACAGATGTTTTGAAAATAGAAGATTTATCACCAGGTATGGAATTACAAGGTACCGTTCGTAACGTTATTGATTTTGGTGCATTTGTCGATATCGGTATCAAAAATGATGGATTGGTGCATATCTCACAATTGAGCAACAGCTTTGTAAAACATCCGATGGATGTCGTGTCTGTTGGAGATAATGTAACAGTGTGGGTATTGAATATAGACCACAAAAAAGGTCGTGTCGGCTTAACGATGCGCAAATCCTCTGCGGATGAAGCTGCTCAAGCGTAAAGCAATTAGAATAGCTTTTTCTAAGGCATTCTTGTTATGTATACGAGATTATATGGTACAAATCGTAAAAGATAAATAACTCCAAAGGTAATCTAAAAAGCGTACACTCTTCGAATAGTCGTTCGAGAGATGTACGCTTTTTGCTGTAGCCAGATATAAGCTAGGGGTGAATGTGTATGTGCTGGATATCGGATGTTTGAGAAATAGAATTTTATGATAGAAAAATAATTAATTGAAAAGAAGTATTATACTTGAGTCTCTTCGTATTCTTCATACCATTGTTCTAATTGCGCTTGCAAAGCTCTAATTTCGGTCAATAAGGAGATTAAAGGATAATGATTTTCTTTGAGCACTGCAAAAGAACGTTCTAATTCATTGATATAATCCAGTCCGCCTGTAATCGAAGCATGCTCATCTAACAGTTCTAAATCATTACATTCTGCAATAGCACGAGGCAGAGAAGGAATGTTTGCGGCTGTTAATTTACTGATTTCTTTATGTAATCTAAGGTTAAGGGCACTTAATTGGTAAGCATAATCAGCAGGCATTTCTATATAAAAAAGCTGTGAATCTTGTTGCAATAGCACATAACGCATGTTTGTAGCAGTCATCATTAGATTCTCCTTTAGATATCGAATAGGTTATATAATTTATACTTGAAGTGTAGCTTACAATAAAGTTAAAATTCAAGAGAAGAGATTAAAATACAGGAAAACAGATACAAAGGAGAGCCATATTGTCCATGACTAACGAAGAATTACAAACGTGGGTGGAACAACTGTCGCTGGAGCATTTCGAATGGCCTTTTCGTCATCGTGCTGTATTCAATGCTAGATTACGTACGACAGGTGGACGTTACTTTTTGCGAAGTCATCATATAGAGATCAATCCGCATCAACTAGAAGCATTTGGTATAGAAGAAGTAGAACGGATTATCAAACACGAATTGTGTCATTATCATTTACATATTCATGGAATGGGTTATCGGCACCGTGATGCAGAATTCAAATACTGGCTCAAACGTGTAGGAGGAAGCCGATATTGTCAGGCTCCACCTGCGATAGAACAACAAAAACGCAAAGAATTGTACCGTTACAAACTATTATGTACTGCATGCCAGACTCAATATTTACGCAAACGAAAAATGAATCCAGACAAATATCGTTGTGGCAAATGCAGCGGTAAATTAACTTTGGAACAGCTTGACTTGCCTCAGGAATCATGGTAAATTATTTCTTGTACTACCTATATTATTCTTTGTAGATATTCCCTGATAGCTCAGTTGGTAGAGCACTCGACTGTTAATCGAGTTGTCACAGGTTCGAGTCCTGTTCGGGGAGCCATATGGAGAGATACCCAAGTGGCTATAAGGGGACCCTCTGCTAAGGGGTTAGACTGCGTTAGCGGTGCGAGGGTTCGAATCCCTCTCTCTCCGCCATATAAGAATGAGTAGAATAAGTAAGATCATAGGTACATACAACAAAAGGATCAGCAATTGCTGGTCCTTTTTTATATTTGTATAGTCAACGTGTAGAAGTAAAATATAAAAAAAGATTCTGACTGATATCAGAATCTTTTTTTATATAAAGCAATAAATAAGGACAAGATAAAATTGAAAAGGTAGCCTGTTAAACAGAAGGGATTGTCATACCCATTGCTTTATAAATCGCATGAGCTACGCCATCTTCTTCATTATTTTTGGTAACTTCATCAGCATAGGATTGGACTTCTAGATCGGCGTTGCCCATCGCTACACCTTTACCTGCGATTTGGAGCATTGATACATCATTGTAGTTATCACCGATAGCCATTGTATCTTCGATCGCAATATTGAAATGTTCAGCAAGACGTTGCAAAGCAAATCCTTTAGAAGCTTGTTTATGTTCCATTTCAAAATTATGACTACCTGAGATCACCATCGTCATATCATCGCGATTGGAGAATTTGTCTCGTCCTATTTGTAACTTCTCTGAATCTAAAGACAATGCCATAACGTTATACAAATCCGCTTGATCTGGAATTTCAGTAAAGGAAGAGATTCGTAAAAATCCTGCATTTTCATGGTGGAACTGCATCGCTTCTAGCATCTTGAGCAAGCTTGGATCAGGATCGGTACTCAGCAGGCGATCTACTTCCATCGCTAATAATTGATGACTATTGTTTACTGTATAAATGCCGCGGTCGCTATGCACCTGATAATAGTATTCATTGCTTTCTAACCATTGCAATACTTCATTAGCTGCTTGACGATCCAATGGCAAAGCAAATAGTTGTTTTTTTTGTTCATCATGAATAACAGAACCATTTGAAGAAATAACAGGAGTTTGAAGACCGGATGCTTGCAGGATTTCACGTACGTTACCATGTTCGCGCCCTGTAGCAATAGTAACTAAAATCCCTTCTTGTTGCGCAGTACGAATCGCTTGAATATTTGTTTCACTTACATGAGTATGGGCGCTTAATAACGTTCCATCCAAATCGATAGCAATTAATTTAACAGTCATAGACTTATCTCCTTTAAAATAGCTTGATTGGCAATATGCACTTCAATTTCATATTTTTTTAATAACTCCGCCATTTCTGGTGTAGGAGCACGATCTGTAATAATAAGATCAATTTCAGACAAATCTGCAAATTTATAAAACAGTTCTCTGCCGAATTTGGATTGATCTGCTAAAACAATAACGATATCTGCTTGTTGCATCATTTTATGTTTAATCATGCCTTCTTCATCAGACACCGAAGTAAGCCCTTTAGCCGAAATTCCACCAATACCAATAAAAGCACGCTGAACAAAATAATGCGAAAGTCGTTCAATCGCTGCTGAACCATACACATAACGATGCTGAGTATGTAGTTGTCCGCCTAAGAGATGAATCGTAATATCTTCTTTTTCAGATAAAATATCTGCTTGATTAATAGAATTAGTAATAATGGTACAACCCGTAGCATCTAGAAATTCAGCACAAGCTTGTACAGTCGTCGAAGAATCAAGAATAACCCGATCACGATCACTAATCAGTGAAGCAGCGACTTTACCGATACTTTTCTTTTCAGAAGAAACCGTATTTAGTCGATCTTGGTAACTGGGGATAATCATTTCAGAAGAAGGAAGCAGTGCACCACCACGTGTACGAATAATCGAATTTTGCTCTTCCATACGTACAAGATCACGCCGAGCGGTATCTCTGGATACATCGAACAATCGGCAAATATCTTCAATATTAATCCGTTGATGATTCTTCAGATAATCCAAAATATGAAGCATTCGTTCCTCTTGATACATAAGAATACTCCTTTTTATTAAGTATATATAAGTAATTATAAGTAATATTAAGTCATTTAACAAGTACATTTCTGTAAATGATAAGTAAAATAATTTCACTATGAAATGCTTGCTATCTATATCGATTCTTGTTATACTCATGTCTGTTGTTAAAAGCATGGCCCGTTGGTCAAGTGGTTAAGACACCTCCCTTTCACGGAGGTAACAGGGGTTCGAGTCCCCTACGGGTCACCATTTATCTACATTGAGAGCCATTAGCTCAGTCGGTAGAGCACCTGACTTTTAATCAGGGTGTCGAAGGTTCGAGCCCTTCATGGCTCACCATTTTTGTAAACAATAGTCCTCAGTTATATTATTGAGCGGTCGTGGTGGAATGGCAGACACGCTACCTTGAGGGGGTAGTGGGTGTATACCCGTGGAGGTTCGAGTCCTCTCGACCGCATATAAAGTAAAAAAAGTCCTAGCTGTTATAGCATGGACTTTTTTTCTAATGTTATAAATATAGGATAGAATAGAGTGCTTATTTTTGGTAGAATATAACGAGTGATTCATTTCTATTCGTCATATCCGTAGTAGAGCTTTGAATACATAAATATGATGCGAATCAATCTTGATCTGCTGTATAGTGCAAGAGCTATAGGTGACCTATGTACGCATATCAGTGGTTACAGTAATCATGAATATCAAGCAGGTCAGCGACTTGTTTACGATATCTGGTTGCTTTGCGTGTCCCGTTAATAAGATTGGATAAGCGGGAAGGAGGAATCCCGTAACGCGTGCAAAATGTCTTCTGATCCATCTGTAATTCTGCTAGACGTTGCTTGATTGCCCAACCGAAGGGGGTAACGGGCTGCTTACGATTCAATAGAAATCACCCCTTAATTTAACATAAAATGATGTATGCTTAGGTTGTAAATAAAGAGCTTCAAATTCATTATTGAACAACCTATGATATAATTATTTAGGGAAAGTAGTAAAAAAATGTCGCTAAAGTAAGTATATACTTTTTTAAGTTGTTAATCAATAAAAATAACTTAATTGAGTATCTAAAGATAATAACGTCGGGAGTGGAGGTACAATATGCAATCTATCTATGATCGAATCGAAATATTGATTAAGAATAAAGGGATTACTAAAAAATCATTTTGTGAACAATTGAAAATCAGTACAGGTAATTTTGGTGATTGGAAAAGAGGCAAATCGACACCCGGTACACATAAGCTTATAGAAATTGCCGCTTACTTTAACACAAGTCTGGATTGGTTGCTTACAGGGCAAGAACGTCTTCCTGAATTAATTAAAGAGCAGACTGATCCTTATTTTTTTGAACTAATGGGGCAATTGAATTGCCAAGATGAAATACTGTCAGAACAGGAAAAAGGTTTTATCAAAGAATATATTGAATTCACAGTGTATCGCAAAAATAAAAAGCAAGATCAATAATATAATGTATTCCAAAGTCCGTCGTTCAATGACGGGCTTTTTATATGAAGTAATTTGTACTATAGTTAACAAAGCGTAGTAGACAGTGTTCACTTTATTGCTTATTAAGTATGGGAAGTATAAGAAGGTTTACAAGTGACGTTCAGGATAGTATAATATGGAGGTTCGCTATAAGAACATGATATGTACGCGGTCGTGGTGGAATGGCAGACACGCTACCTTGAGGGGGTAGTGGGTGTATACCCGTGGAGGTTCGAGTCCTCTCGACCGCATTATAAGCTTTATCGAATACAAAGTTACATATTCCTCAACACAAAAAGCCTTTTAAACAGTAAGAGATATTTATATGTCTCTAGGTTTAGAAGGCTTTTTTGTATGAAATTTTAGGATGCTATAAAAAATTATGATGGTGTCGATGAAGAATCCGTATCATTTTTTAACAATTCAAGGATATCTGCTTGTATTTTGTCTGGAGTCGTTTGAGGTGAATATCGTTTGACAGGTTTGCCATTACGATCAATTAAGAATTTGGTAAAATTCCATTTAATTGCTTTGGAGCCTAGTATCCCGGGAGCTTCTTTGCTTAAATATTGAAAAAGTGGATGTGCAGAAGAACCTTTGACTTCTAGCTTTTCAAACATAGGAAAAGTAACTCCATAATTCAACTGACAAAATTCAGAAATTTCTTCGTTAGAACCAGGATCTTGTTGACCAAATTGATTACTTGGAAATCCTAAAATTTCGAAATCATGATCTTTAAACTCATCATATAAATCTTGAAGACCGGCAAATTGAGGAGTGAAGCCGCACTTACTCGCTGTATTGACGATTAACATAGGTTTTCCTTTGTAATTTTCTAACGGTACTTTTTCTCCACGAATATTATCAACAGCGTAATCATAGACACTCATACTAATACTCCACCACCTTTTTTGTTTGGTAACCTATTATAACATGATACAATTTAATTTCAAAAAATAGAGTTCATTGTGTGTCTTACGTTTCATTTTGCTAGAAATGCTTTACAAATATAGTGTTGGTCTAAAATAGCCTATTACAAGGAGCTGAAAAGAAATGGCAGTATATACAGCAAAAGTAACAGTCCACGGTGGACGTCAAGGTAAAGTGGAATCAACTACAGGTGGACTCGATGTAGACTTGGTTATGCCTAAAGAATTAGGTGGCGGCGGAGGTACAGGTACGAATCCGGAAGAATTATTTGCAGCAGGATACGGGGCTTGTTATCAAAGTGCATTAGCAAACGTAGCACGCCAAGCTAAAGTGGATGTAAAAGATACTACAATTGTAAATAACGTTATGCTTGATAAAGATACAGATGGTGGATTCAAATTATCCGTACGTATGGATATTAATATTCCTGGATTATCAAAAGAAGAAGCGACAGACATTGCTAAAAAAGCACATGAATTCTGTCCTTACTCCAAAGCAATTCGCGGAAATATTGATGTACAATTGAATATCGTCTAATTTCGATTGTATTTGTTTTAAATAAGTACAATAGATGAAAGAACCTGAATATTTTCAGGTTCTTTTTTATTTTATCTATACAATTTAGGCTGAAAATGATCATTATCTTAGAATGAAAAGATTAAAAATGATAGAGAAGGGTAAGTGTAGATAACAGAGTATTTTTAAAATAAATTTGTACAAGTAAAATGATCGAATCTATTGCTATGATTGCCTTTTTGACGATATTGTTGCTCCCCCGCAATCAAAATGAGTTGACAGGCAAAGCAAAATTCTTTAAGATGACATAGGTGAATTTCTATTGTTTTAGACCGAAATTTAAAGGATAATGGGTGATCATTAATGGCATATAGACCGAATATTACGGAATTACAAAAAGCTGGTATCAATGAAAAAGATGGTTTGTACGAATTTGTTTTGACACTTGCTGATGGAACACAATGCCGTGTGTTTTACAATCGTTTCCCAGAGTGGAAAATGACAAACATCAATCGTTTGTTAACAACACCTTGCCCAGTATGCCGTAAAGATTTTATTTGTAAATGTATGGATGCATTTGCAGGCGAAATCAATCAACAGATTCAAGATCGTCAATTGATTGATAAAGCACTTTCTTAATATGTAAATAGTTTTCATTAAATTGAAGACGCGGGGGTTTTGTACCCTTGCGTCTTTTTTCTATATTCTGTTATGAATTTATAAGGAGGAATACTATAATGGTAACTGCTAATGTACCTGCAACCAGTCAAGCACCAGTATCCAAACCAGGTGATCCAACAGATAAAACATCAACAGAAGTACAACAATTAATTCATGGAGATCATTCTATTGTCCTAGTAGATGGAGTGTGTCACTTTTGTCAGGGCTTAACCAAAATCATTATTGCTCGTGATCCTAAAGGAACATTCCATTTTGCTTCGATTCAATCAGAGATAGGACAAGAATTGCTCAAACGGGGTGGAATCCGCACCGATACGATGGATACTTTTGTATTGATCGAAAATGGTAAGTATTATACTCGTTCTACAGGAGCACTGCGTATTGCTCGCAAATTACGTTTTCCATGGCCGATGATGTTTGCATTAATGCTTGTACCGAAGCCATTCCGTGATGCCGTTTATAATTATGTAGCTCAAAACCGTTACCGTTGGTTTGGCAAATCAGATCAATGCATGTTACCTAGTCCAGAGATTCGTGGACGATTTATAGATTAATCTCTTTCTATACCAAAATGATATATATTAAAAAGCACCTTTGTCCTTATCGGATAGAGGTGCTTTTTGAATACTATTTTAAAGGTCAAAAGCTAGAGAATATTATTTTAATACCATTTTGGCAAGCATATCTTCATCTACTGAATAAATAGTATGGTTCACATAATCATTTGGTGCACTTAAAGCACTATTTTTGAATACATGCACAGTTGAAAGATTTGTTGGATACAAAATATACGTACGATCATCCAAATTAACAGCTAGATTGCCATCATTTGTTTTTTGTACCCATGTATAATCAGCAGAAGGTTCACCTTCTAATTCACGAGAAGCGATCACTTTGCTAGAAGACGTGTTATATAATTTCATCATTTGCTTATCATAAACCACGTATCCAGTGCCTGTAGATTGGGTGAGTGAACCACCTGGAATATTGCGTCCCCACATCAATTTACCTTTGGCATTAAATGCAAACATTTTATTTTTGGTACGATCGATATTCGTCCGAATTAAGACGGTGCTGTCTTTTAGAACAAACATCGAGTCACTGCCATCTCCATAAATATTGATATTAGCAGGGAACTGATAAGAATATAATTTGGTCAAAGCTAGACCGTATACATCGATCTTCGGATTAGGAACAGCTTCCCAACCATTTTGATTTTTGAGCAAGTTACTAGCAGTCACAATAATACGATCGCCTTCTGCTTTGAGCACAGTACCTTGAATATTTTTTGTGTTCAATAATGTCCCCATAGAATCGTAACGACTGATTGTCGATTTGACAACACCTTTTGTATTTACAGTTCCTTGAGAAGAGACTAATAAAGAACTATCTTTGAGCATTGTAATACTGCTTGCTTCTGTTAATGTTTTGACCCAGTTGAGTTTACCTGTTGAATTGATCGAGTGAAGTTTGTATGTTCCATCAGAATATGCGGCATACACATAAACTGTTCCATAACTTGAATAGATCATATCTGTATTTAATGTGTAAGGCCCCGCAGATTCATGTAGAGTGTACTGCCATTTCAGTTTCCCCGTTTTGATATCGAAAGCTTTGACTGTATCCAGATACCAGTTATTTTTCGTCTGACCGGTTGTATTAGGGATATCTTGCTGAGTATGTACATACACCAGATTTTTAGATGGAAGCGCGTGTACATCGGTTGCACGAGTCGCGATAGCATTATCCATCTTATCGGTGAACAGGGACGTTGAAGTCCACGAAGGATTCGTTAATGGCATAACGGTATCCGCTGCATACATAAATGAAGGTGAAGCCATACAGATTGCTCCTGTCAAAAGCAAAGCTGCCCATGGCTTAGTGTTAATAGGGCGTTGAAACATAAATTTTCCACCTCTCCTGATTGGCATAGACTGAGTTGATTACTCTGTATCCATTTAACCTTATCTTAATTAAATGCAACAGATGTAACTATAATGTAATATCTCTATATTAAAAACTTGTACTATACAAATGGTAAAGATCTATTATACCTATAAAATAGTTATTTAGACTACTGTATAGGTATATATACTTTACTAAATCATAGAGATACTAACTAAAAGTGAGACTATATATTCATATTATTCAATATTTTTTTGAATTTTTTAGTAAAATAGTATTGCAGACCTATAAAATGTATGATATTCTATCGTTAATTGGATAACACATGCAACGGAAGCACCGTTTAAGCATCGCACAATATATATTGTGTGGTATTTAAACGGTGCTTTTTTTGTTGCATTTTTTGAGGGGGAACGTCTATGGCTCCAGTACAAATTGTTCTGGGCGTTGAAGATAGCCAGTATATTGAATTGTTACTGCGCTATGTAAGAGACAGTGAATATGGATCTAAAGTAAGAATCAGAGCATTTTCGAATATAGCTACATTTCGCACCTACATGAATAGTGGGGAACATTCAGGGTTGGTAGCGGCAGAAGATTCTTTTCTTAAAAGCTGGTTAGATAGTGAAAATATTGAGAAACATCGGTGGGTCTGTCTAAATGAATACGGAGAAAAAACTCTTGAAGGTCCTTCGATTGCGAAATATCAGCCTTTACAAAGTTTGCTAGAACAATTATGTGCAATGACCAAGCCTGCAAGCACAGATGTAATACGGCGTGATAATCGTACTGTTGTGACGATGGTACATTCTGCTGTTCCAGGTAGTGGCAAATCGATCACTGCAATTAATATGGTCAAGCAACTTAGTATGAGCGGGCATCATGTATTTTATCTGAATCTAGAATCAGCAAGTAGCACATGGTTACTTCATTGGGATCAGCAACGTGAACAAGGTAATGGACTATCACGCTTATTGTATGATCTGCAAGCATTCGCTGAAAAAAAGGAAATGCCTACTCATCTTCCTTCTTCATACGCAGTGTATGCCGAAGAAATGAAAGCTGATACGTTTGAACCGCCTGAGAATTTAAATGAATTATTGCGAATGACAAAAGAAGAAACGCAAATGTTAATTCGTTATCTTGTAAATAGTGGGGAATATGATCATATCGTTATTGATGGAGAATCTAGCTGGCATGACCGGATACAGGTGGCATTACAAGAAAGTGATCGAGTGTTATGGCTGTTAACAGATGATCTACCTTGTATGAACAAAACAGCGATCTGGATGTCTTATTGGGAAAATCATTATGCAAGCTTGTATCAGGAATTGCGAGCCAAAACGTCGTTTATTATGAACAAATTTAACGGCAGTATTGTGAATGTATTGCCGGTAGAAGATATGCAATTAGAAGGTACACTGGCATATGTTCCTTCTTGGAAGCAAGTGACGAATAGCGAATTGTTATGGTGCTCTCCTATTTTTCAACGAGATATTCTGAAATTATGCCAGTCCGGTACATATGATCTTCGCAGTACTAATGGGGTGGAAATGTGAACGAAGACTTATTTATAACATTACGGGATGAAGTACGATCTGGACTAGATGTAACATTTACTATCGATGATGATGAACTGATGCAACGTATCGAGCAGAAAGTATTAGATCAACAACGTTATCCTAACTTAACAGCTGGTGAGAAAAGACGGTTAGTACGGCAAGTATTTGATTCATTTCGTGGATTAGATATTTTACAACCGCTTGTAGATGATAAAAGTGTGACCGAGATTATGATCAATAGCCATACCGATATTTTTATTGAACGTAATGGACAAGTGATGCGTAATGCTACAGTCTTTGAATCTAGAGATCGATTAGAAGATATTATTCAGACGATTGTATCGGGTGTTAACCGGGTGGTCAATGAATCTTCTCCGATTGTTGATGCAAGACTCAAAGATGGATCACGTGTCAATATTGTACTTCCACCTGTTGCGCTTAAAGGTCCTACGATGACGATTCGTAAATTTCCAGAGCAACCGATGACGATGAGTGATCTGGTTCGTATGGGCGCAATTGCTCCTGTTGCGTCTAACTTGCTACAGACGCTTGTACAAAGTAAGTTTAATATCTTTATCAGTGGTGGTACAGGTTCTGGAAAAACTACTTTTCTTAACGCTCTTTCTCAATACATTCCTGAGGATGAACGTGTAATCACGATTGAAGATTCGGCGGAATTACAGATCAAAACGATTCCTAATCTGGTCTCTATGGAGACACGTAATTCCAATACTGAAGGAAAAGGTGAAATTTCAATACGTGATCTGATTCGTTCTTCTCTACGGATGCGTCCCAATCGGATTGTAGTCGGTGAGGTTAGGGGATCAGAAGCGCTGGATATGCTACAAGCGATGAATACAGGGCATGATGGTTCATTATCTACAGGTCATGCTAACAGCGCTGTAGACATGATCAGTCGTCTAGAAACGATGGTGCTTAGCGGAGCAGATCTACCGATGCAAGTCGTACGTAAGCAGATTAGTTCAGCGATTGATATTTTTGTTCATTTGGCTCGCTTGCGTGATCGTTCACGTCGTATTGTAGAAATTTCCGAAGTACGAGGAATGGTAGATGGTGAAGTGGTGTTGAATCCTTTATTCGTATTTCAAGAGTCTGGCGAAAAAGAAGGTCGAATTATCGGCGATCTTGTACCTACAGGCAATCTATTGATTCATACAGATAAATTACGAGCTGCTGGAATCGAAGAATGGCGTAAATTAGCTTCGATGTATACACCTACTGCGGAACATAGCAGAGTATAACGTATTTACTCAGCAGTTGTGCAAAGACATATGAAGAAAGGAGAACAATATGTTTAAAGCTAATCAAGCAGGAAAAAGGCAACCGGCTACACCTGTAGCACAAGTCAATCCTGCTGTACCTAATCCATCTTCGTCGCCACTTCCACCACTTGCACGTTCTGAACAGCCGCGCGCAGAGTTAGCTGATTATACGGTGTATCATTTATCTGCTTTACAGCGAATAAGCTGTATTGTATTGTGCGCAGTTTTGTTTATGATGATCGGCTATTTATTTTACCATCAATGGATTATTGCTAGTGTATTGGCGATAGGAGCATGGTTTATGCCGAAGTTACTTCGCAAACATTTACTAGAACGCAAACGTGCTGCTTTGAGCTCCCATTTCAAACAAGCGTTATATTCATTGTCATCTTCGCTAGCTGTAGGACGTTCAGTGGAAAATGGATTTCGCGAAGCAGCGCAGGACTTACGGATGTTATATCCAGATGGTGATAACGATATGATTCGAGAACTGAATATTATTACTACACGCTTGGAGTATGGGCAACCCATAGAAGAAGCATTACAAGATTTTAGCGATCGAGCGATGAATGAAGATATTACGAATTTTGCAGATGTATTTGTGACGTGTAAGCGTACTGGTGGTGATCTGGTAGAAGTAGTACGTAAAACGTCTGCAACCATCGGTGAAAAGTTAGATATTCAGCAAGAGATATCCGTTATGATTTCGCAGAAAAAATTTGAATCTAATGCGCTTGTAGCGACTCCCTTTTTCTTTCTGATCTTTTTAAATGTAACAGCAGCAGACTTTATGAAGCCATTGTATGGTAATCCGATTGGTATTGTGATTTCTACGATTTGTTTAGCGGCATTGGGGTTCTGTTACTGGTTAATTCGGAAGTTTATGAATATCAAAGTGTAAACCAGTATCACAATAAGCTGGAAGGGAGGTGAACAAACTGCTTTTGATATGGTTGGAAGGGTTGTTGGCGACAGCATTAGTGATCGGATGGGTCGTACTGAATCAAAGTGCCAGTACGTTACATAAAGAGCTTGCCAAGCTACCATTAGAAGTGATTAAGCTAAGACCACTTTTACCAGCTATGTTGGTATTGCTCGAAAAAATTCGCTTTGTATCACGATTTTCAGGGGTGTTTTACCGGATTCAGAGCTCGATTCAAAAAGGTTTTGGGGTACATCGTAGCGGTGAAATGACCTTGCTTTATATTGCAGAAATGGCGGGCTATATCTGGTTATTACTAACAGGTGGACTTGTGATGGCAGCGATCTCGGGCGGTAGTATGACATGGTTAGTTATGGGAGTAGGGCTAGCAATACTGCTTCCTGTTGCATTATTCCGTGATTTACAAAAGAAAGTAAAAACACGAGAAATAGATATTTTACTAGAATTGCCCGAGTTTCTAAATAAAATCATTTTACTCGTAGGTGCTGGTGAAACGGTACAAAAAGCAATGGTACGTTGTGTAAAGCGCAAAGAAAATGCTAAAGATCATCCATTATATAAAGAGCTTTTTCAGATGATTAATGAAATGGATAATGGCTATTCTTTTCAGCAAGGATTAGAGTCATTTAGTAAACGTTGTGGAGTTCAGGAAGTTTCGGTATTTACAACAACAGTGTTGCTTAATTTCCGCCGTGGTGGAGGAGAATTTGGACTTGCTTTACGTGATCTTTCGCGGACATTATGGGATAAACGAAAAGCAGTAAGTCGTATAAGAGGAGAGCAAGCTTCTTCTAAGATGGTTCTTCCAATGGTTTTAATATTTTTAATAGTTATGGTTCTTGTCGGCACGCCAGCATTTATGATGATGAATATGTAGGAGGAAAATATAATGACAAGCTTAATTAAGGGTTCTTGGACTGGAGTCCAACGTTTTTGGAAAAATGAGGATGGTGTAGGTACATTAGAAATGGTTCTAATTATAGCAGTTCTTATAATGATTGCTATCTTATTTAAAGATGCAATTAAGACAGTAGTTGGAGATATGTTGACTTATATGGATACTCAAAGTAAAACATTTAAACAACCTTAATATGAATATCCAACGTTTTTGGAAAAATACTAAAGGGAGCTTCACACTTGAAGCTTCCATCGTTTTTCCTATTATCCTGTTCACAACGTTGTTGATTCTATTTATGTGTATGTACCAATATCAAAATACAATGCTGAAACAAGCAGCATCCAAAACTTCAGAGCGTGCTGCGTATACATGGGATAACAGTCATAAAGATATCAATACAGGTGCTTTTCCGCAAGGTCAAGATGATGGTCTGTACTGGCGTATTACAGATGATAGTATGATCAGTGCACTCTTTGGATGGGCAGGAGCTACCAATACAGCAAATGTTGCTATTCCAGGTGGAGGTAGTGGATCATTGCCAGCAACTAAATTATCAGCGGCTGCTTCATGGATACCGGGCAAAATGACTGGGAATACAACGTATAACAACCATTTGATGATGCGAAATGTAAATACAACTTTAAGTGAACCTATTTCATTAGGGGCATTAGAACGTGAATTGGGTCAACCACTACGAAGTGAAGTTAGCGCAAGTTCAGTTGTTGTGGAACCAGTAGAATTTATTCGTACGATTGAATTAATGCGTTATTACGGAGCCAAATTTACGGGGAAATATGGTACGGCTATGAACATGGGACGTGCTGGAACCGTACTGCAATGGTTTTCTACAGCAGCAGGTAGTTGAAGCAGGAGTGTGAATCATTTTGAGAAAAGCACGTAAATCACAAGTAAGACTAAAAATCACATATTGGAAAAAGTTATTACTACGCAAGTTAGCAGATACACAAGGCGCTGTCTCTATTTTTATGATTGTTGTACTTGCAGGTGTTTTTTTATTTACAGCAGTTTTTATCGATTACTCGCGTATAGCAGCGATGGAAGTACAATCCGAGCGATTAGCACATGCGGCTGTTCGTTCAGCAATGTCTGCGTTTGATACCGATCTCCAACAACAATATGGATTATTTGCTGCGGGAGAATCTGATCCTACACAACTTTTAGATACGGCGTTAAATGAGAATTTTAATTATACCGAGAATACAGATAGTTTTAAATTAATTCCAATGAAAGCAGCTAACACTTCGATTCAATTAAGTCGACCTTTAGGAAGTTATGATGTTTTTAATCACCAGATTCAAGAAGAAATGAAATATAAAGCGCCTATAGATTTCACCATAGAAATTGTAGATAAATTTAAAGGCATGTCCGGTGTACTAAAAGAAGCAAGTCAAACGGTCAATGTCCTAGAAGATGTACGCGAGCCTTATGATAAGCGTGAACAAGAAATAGATAAATTAATAGCTTTGCAGAAAAAAACGGCAGGTGAAGTTCAAGAATTAACAACTAAAATTATGAATCCTGTCAAAAATTCTATCGCTAACAAAAATGTAGGAGCGATTACGTCAGTCGCCGATATTGCAGCTCAGTTCAATAATTATACAGCTTTAATAGCAGAAGATAAAAAGCGTAAGAAAAAAGATAAAAGTCCGATCAATACAGCCAAAATTTCTGCGTACAAAAGTAAATCTAAAACATTTCTATCTAATTTGTCACGAGATTACAAATATCTAATTAATACTCACGAAAATACGTACAAAGAAGCCAATGAAATTATGGTTAAAATCAAACAATATAATCAAGAAATTGCTCGTATTATTGAAGAAGCCAAAACACGTACACAAAATGAAGCATATGAACGAGTACGAAATACAAATATACCGGGTGGATCGAATGCCGGAGATGCAGAATCGGAAGCTAAATTAGCAGAACTTCGCAAAAATCTAGAACAGCTTGTTTTATCGGATGATCTATTGGGCAAAATGGAAAGTTCGATCAAAACACAAAAAGATGATTACACGACAGCTAAGTATGCTATTAGCAACTTAATTACAGAAGCTACAGCTCAACTTACCAAAACAACTGGCGATGCTAACTCGTTAAAAAGCAGTACCATTCGTACCGCTAAGCTTTTACAAAAATATATTGATAATTATACAGGGAAAGCACCCAACGGAATCATGGGTGTGATCGAGCATGATCTCAAAGCAGCAAGATCAGGAACAGAAACAAAAGCAGCTTCAGAAGCGAAAGCAAAAGAAGAATTGAAAAAAGCTAAAAAAATGTTGGCTCAAATCGTAGGTGCAGCCGCCGCTGCAAGATTATTAGCTAAAGAATTCGATGAAGTAGATGGATATTACAAAGAAAGTATCGCTTTTAACGGTGCAGATGGAGGAGCTACCTCTGACTCTACTATGGATAATGATCCTTATAAAGAAAGCAAAAACGCTATGGGTGCGATGGATGTTGTATTTGGTGGTTTATCCGATGCTCTTCTAGCAGGTAGAAATGAATTTTTCCAAAATGAATATGCAATTCAGTATTTTAATACGTTCGATATTATTCAGCTTCAAGGGTTATTAGATACGTTATCAGAAGGCTCAATTACAGATGCGCTTGAAGAGGCTGGAGTACGTAATCAGCAGATTGAATACATTATTTACGGTATTAACGATCCTTCTGCTAATATTGCTGCGGCATATAGCGAAATTTTTGGAATGAGACTTGCGATTCGTACTGCTGAAGGACTTGTTAAAAATGCAAATCTAGGGCATCCCCTAGCTGTTCTTGCAGCAGGAGTTGCTTATGGAGTAGAGATGGCGATCAAAGACATGATCGAACTGCTCAATACAGGTAAAACGAAATTATCAGCGTATTTCCCGATAGAATTTGAATATCGAGATTATATGCGTTTGTTTTTGTTGCAACCTAGTAATGAGAAAAAAATGTCTCGTATGTTAGCGTTAATTCGCTTTTTGACAGATATCAATCCAGCAGAACGAAATACGTATGCGTCTGCTCATATACGAACAGCGATGCCTATTTGGTTTTTACCAGGTGTAATCAAAATGGTGAACTCAACCAGCGTGAATAGTTCTATAGAACAGGGTGTGTATTATGCAGATAAACAAGCAGATTACTCCTATTAAAAGCAAAAATAGGATTCAGCAAATCGGTGTGTTTAACACTGCATCCCGATTTGTTGCTACCTACTCTTCCAAAAGCACAAATGATCGATCTGATCATACCTATCATTCCCAATCTTCACCTTCTAATAATGTATATGAACTCAAAAATCCTCCTCCAAATCGGCGTATAAAATGTACTTTTTTTAAAAATGGAGAACGAGGCAGTATCGTATTAGAAGCCGCTATGGTATTACCGATTTTTTTGTTTATTTCTATTTTTCTAGTCTATTTAGTGCAAATGACTTTGGTATATACAGCGATGCAAAATGTAACTTCTGATACAGCCAGATATGTCGCTACTCATATGTATCCTGTTCAATTAGCCGCAGATAATTTGGTTGCCAAAAAAATTCTGCCTGCTGAATCGATGCGACTACCCAAATTAACATTTACAGAACTGGCGTCCAAATATCAAGATTCTGTCCCTGCTCCGCTAAATACATGGATGATGGAAGCAGCAAGTAGTGGAGATATCAAGTTACAAGAAATGAAAAATCAATTATCTGCACCTGCACTCGATACAATGATCAAACCATTGATGCAGAAGTTATCAGCAGAAAATAAATTGGATTATGAACGTATTCATGTCACGCAAGTCACCGTGCCTGATCTTACAGCCAAAACGCATCCGTATTTTGGAATTGAGATCCGTTACGAATTACCTTTCAAAATTCCTTTGATCTTCAAACCGATTGTGTTGCAAGCAAGAGCAACCGAACGATTGTGGATTGGAGATACTGGAGAATTTGGTGAAGATGCAGCCGCAGAAGCTACTAAAGAGACAGGCGTATCTGTAGTATCGGTTCCTTCACCTGCTCATCCAGAATCAAATATTTCAATTGTAGCCAAAGCACCACCGGGTACAACGGTTCATCTTAATATTCAATATAAAAGTGGAAACAGTACTGCACAGGGATTGGGTCAGGCGACAGTAGATGCAGAAGGCAATGTGAATTGGACATGGAAAATCCCTTCTAATGCAACACCGGGATGGGCGAACTACACAATCACTACAGCAGATGGAAAAGAAGTTAGAGGTGTATTCCAAGTGGCAGAATACGATGGTCGACCTGTTATTGGTAGTGCAGCTTCATAATCAAACTATAATATTTATTTGGATACTAAAAGGGGATACAGAATAGCAATGGAAACGATATTTATCGGCGGTGGAGTTTTTATATTATGGGCATTTTGGACAGATATCAAAGAACGCAAAATTCCTAATATACTGAATATTTTATTTATAGTCAGTGGATTACTATATCATGCGGTAATGTCTGGTTGGGATGGTCTAGCTTTTGCTGGTAAAGGGTTTCTATTGGGATTCGGTATCATGCTTATTCTTCATTGGATGAAGGCTGTAGGCGCAGGTGATGTGAAATTGTTTGGTGGGATCGGTGTATGGTTTGGGATGGGAATGACTGCACAGGTGATGATATATTCTATTATTTTCGCAGGCATCATTGGTCTCTTTATTATGCTGTGGAGACGTGAAACGATTGTACGTATGCGTAGAGTATTCTGGAAGCTTGCAGGTTCTGTGTTATGGAAACAATCGATTCGCTCAACAGAAGCTGAACACCAGCAATTTTTAACATTCCCTTTTATGACCGCCGTATTACCAGGAGTCGCTTTTTGTTATTTTTTTATCACATAAAACTAAATCTGCTTACACAGCATAAGTGATTCATCATTCACATGTTGTCATTTGAGTATCTTGTATACACATTAATATTAGGCAAAGAAAGTAAGGGGGCATGTATGATCATGCAAAAATTAACACAGGATTTTGTACAAGATGGCAAAACATATATGATTGTAGGTCGTGAGCAAGGTTTTCAAAATAGTGATCTGAGTAAAGCACAGACAGGAATGATGCTAGCTTCTCGTATTCGCGGAGTGTTACAACTTCATTTACAAGAAGTCGATCTACAAGCTGTACTACGTTATGACATTACAGGCAAACGAATGCTTAAACATTGTATGCAAGGCGAAATGATGGGCATTGCAGAGTATCTAGGTCTATTATTACAAGTGGTTTCTACTCTCGAAGAAAGTAGTCAGCATATGTTGTCGATGACCAATTATGTACTGGATGAAGAATATATTTTTGTAGAAGGTTCACTACAAGCGGGCACATTACATTTTACATATATTCCGGTAATGGAGACATTAAATGAAGAACCTGTACAAATGATTTTGAGTCAATTGGCATCAAGGTGGATGACTTCTGTAGCTGAATTAAGTGGTAACCAGATTCAGCGCATTTTGCGTTACTGTCATGCAGAAGACTTTACGATCAAAGGCATCAAGATGTTACTGCTTGAATTACTTGGCAATCCACAGCAAATGATAGATCTTACGCCACAACCTACTCAATCTTCTACTTCAAAATGGATTGATCCGGCAGAATTACGAAATAAGCAAGTTCCGTCATTTTCAAATGCTATACCATCACAAGAATCGGTATCTGCTAACGCTAGATACCAACAAGAAGTAAATATTCCAGCTCAACCTGCAAACAATCCTATTTTACAACATATGCAGAATAAGAAAAAAAGAACAGATCTATCAGAAGTATCAGCGTCTTCTTTGCCAAGCCAGCACAATCATAAGCCAACCAAAATGTCTAAAAGTCAAAGTTCGGCTACACCCACACAACCGACACCAGATCAGGAAGTACAACCAATGCCTTCAGCTCATCGAACATATTTGCTAGCAGGAGGAGCATTAGTAACAGCTATGATCTGGAAATTTGGTTACCTTTCGCACAGCAATGATTTTATGTTATATGGCTGTACAGCTTTGACTGTAGCGATCGGTTTAGTTATTTATATGATCTTAAAAGGTAAATCTCCACTAAAAAAAGGGCTTCAAATGCCTTCTTTTGTTCGTAATAAGAAGTCAGAAGAGGAAGATGGAAACGAAAGTTGGCGCTGGCAAGCAGATCCTGTGTTAGCAGGCGGAGGAGGACTAGTTTCAGCAACGCTACCTTCCACACCAGCACCTGATCCGATGCGCTGGCGGGATGAGAATATTGCTGCTATTTTTGGTTCGGATACACCAGAACAATCATCGATTCGTAGTCAAAATGCGATGATGAATAGAAATGAACAACAGTCAGGCTCCTATTCTACTACAGGTTCACCTATAGAGTTTGGTCGTTCAGCACAGGCTTCATCTATACCTAATTATCATGAAGACAATTATTCACAACAATCATCTCATCATAGTACAGAAATGCTTTCTCCTCATATGGCAACTGTATTGTTAGGACAAGATGCTTCTAATGATCAAGCTTATAGTCATTCGGGAGTTCAACCCTTTACAGGATATTTAGAACGTAGAGAAAATGGAACGATGCAGATGGAGCCTATCCGCTTAACACGAGGAAGCTTTATTATTGGTAGAGCTGCGGAAGGTGTTCATTATTTAGAAAAATCGACTGGCACTTCACGTAATCATGTAGAATTGGAAATTAGTGACCAACAGATTACGATCAAAGATTTAAGTTCGCGTAATGGAACTATTCTTAAAGGAGAACCAATCGTACCGTACAAAGAGTATCTTTTACATGAAGGTGATACTTTTACTATTGCGCAAGCAGTGTATACGTTGCGATTAGGTTGATATAATTTTAAAGCTATGTACTATCATTGTGATTAATAAATGATAAAAGCCAAATAATTAAGATACTATAGCAAAAGAGTCAGGCAGTAAGATACTACAGCAAAGACGTAAGATACTACAGTAAAAAGGCGATTTCTTTAGAGTATATTAAAGAAATCGCCTTTTATTCTTTTTCTCAACCTGTACAAATAATAAGTATAAGCAAACAGTCTATTATTTTACATGTATGATTATAGAGTTGATAATTTAGAAGTTACCGCATTACATCATATCTCTAAATATCTAAATATCTCTAAATTATTGCGTTTTTTCAATATGTTCTAAAGCTCCATATATCTCAGGGAAAAGAAACGTAAATCCATGATCCATTGCTTTTTTCGGGATAACACGTTGTCCATCTAGTAAAATATCTGACATTTCGCCTAATGTTGGTTTGAGCGCAATACTTGGAATATGGAACCAGTGTGGACGATGCGTGACTTTAGCAATCGTTTTGCCCAGATCAGCATAACGTACAGGATTAGGAGAAGACGCATTGATCGGGCCTTCAATCGCTTTATTTTTAACACAAAAATCGATCAATCTCACCATATCATCAATATGAATCCATGAGTTCCACTGCTTTCCTGATCCTAATTTACCACCAGCCATAAGGATATAAGGGAGTCTCATCATCGGGTATGCACCTTTATGTTTGTCGAGTACAATACTAACTCTCAGCTTGATTAGACGGACACCTTTGATACTATCCGCTACTGCTTCCCATTGTTCTGCAAGGCTAGAAGGAAAATTCATCGTTCTTTTAGGGCTATTTTCATCAAATGTTTCCGTATCTGAAGTACCGTAAATTGCCATAGCACTTGCTTGAACAACGACTTCAGGCTTTTTCTTTAATGCTTCGATCGCTTTTGAAACGATATTGACCGTTCTCATTCTGGATTCTACTAATTCAAGTTTGGTTTTGGTTGTCCATCTTTGATTTAGCGTCTCTCCTGAAAGATTAACAATCACCTCTGCCCCTTCTAATTGAGTAGGATTTTGTTCCATATCGTTCCAGGTGATATAGTTTACTGCTGGATTAGATTTTGATGTATCTGGAAGCTTACGAGTCACTACAGTCAGATCATGATTTTCTTGAAGCCAAAATGGAACCAAATGACTACCTACTAAACCTGTACCACCACACACAACAATATTCATATAAATCCTCCTATTTAATCTAAAGTGAGTTCACTATGTCCTGTTCGTTATGCCTATGGTAGAGTCTGTTTACATCAACAATATTTATTATGTTTATCCGATTCTATACATTCTTTTTCTATAATAATCTTTATTGAAAATACATTAGTACATTCAAACTATGAATCCAGTCATATAATCAATATAGTTATCCATGTATAAGATAGATTAATCTTATTCCACTGATGTTAAGCATTAATTATTCTTCTATTCAATGATTACCCATAATTGCTACAGGTGATCTGATCAGCAGACGATGAATTTAAGATGAAAAGCACAGCTATTTCTAGATTTATTTTGGTATTCACGTTAAAATAGGTGAGATTCGCGAATAGCGGAACAATAAGGAGGAAATACACTATGTTAAAGATCGGTTCCCATGTATCACTTTCTAGTAAAGGGTTACTCAGTGCAGCGAATGAGGCAGATACATATGGCTCAAGCTCATTTATGATATATACCGGAGCGCCGCAAAATACGCGCCGTAAACCTATAGATACGTTATTTATTGAAGAAGGCAAACAAAAAATGCAAACGATGGGTGTAGAAGAAATCGTTGTGCATGCACCTTATATCATTAATTTAGGTTCGTACAAAGAAAATATCTACGAATTGGCAGTTGATTTTTTACAAGAAGAAATCCGTCGCACTCATCAAATCGGTGTGCGTAATATCGTGCTTCATCCAGGTGCTTTTACAGATATGGATGCTGAATTTGGTATAAAACGTATTGCAAAAGGTCTGGAAAAAGTATTATCCGGTGTATCCGAAACAGATGTAAATATCGCGTTGGAGACAATGGCTGGTAAAGGAACAGAAGTAGGACGTAGCTTTGAAGAAATTGCGCAGATTATTGATATGGTTCCTCATAATGAGCGCTTAACGATTTGTTTTGATACATGTCATACCCATGATGCTGGTTATGATCTTGTTAATGATTTAGATGGAGTCTTGGAGAAATTTGATCGTCTTATCGGATTGGATCGACTTACTGTTGTCCATGTGAACGATAGTAAAAATCCGACAGGCGCAGGCAAAGACCGTCATACTACACTAGGTTCGGGTTGGATCGGTTATGAAGCACTTAGTCGTGTTGTGCATCATGATCAGTTGAAAGGTCGTCCGTTTATTTTGGAAACGCCGTGGATCGGTAAAGATGCGAAAACACAGCGTCCGATGTATGAAGCTGAAATTGCTTTGCTACGTGGTGATCTAACTGGTCGCTTTGGAGCAGGTTTCTTAGAAGATGTAGAAAAATTACATCATTTCTTTGAAGGGCAACAGATTGAAGCACGTCCATATATTTTGGAAACATGGGATATGCTGAAAAGCGATGCTAAAGCGCGTAAAGCAGATCCGCGTGAACCGATGGAACGTCTATACGATATGGTGATTGCTGAAGGATTATTTACCGAGTTGAGTGAAGAAGCATTGAATCACCGCTTAACTGCTTACTTTGCAGGGAAAAGTATTCTTTAATTGCACCCAATGTCTATGAATAGCTAATCACATCAGGATAAGTAAAGACATTTTTTTGAATGAATATTAATAAATTTGAATAAATATATTTACTTTCTTAGCATCATGACATAGATTGTAATATAAGATATTTGAAGGGGGAACGAAGATTCAATGGAAGTACATGTAAAACGAAATCAAACTGCAAGAGAAGAACAACAAGAAAATCGCGCCCGTATGCTGATTTCTTGCCCGGATGGCCCTGGAATCGTAGCTACTGTATCACGCTTTTTATTTGAACATGGAGCGAATATTGTTCAATCCGATCAATATACGATGAATCCAGCAGGCGGTATGTTCTTTATGCGTGTCGAATTTGATCTGCCTGAATTAAGTAAAAATCTACCTGCGCTAGAAAGTGATTTTCAAGCGGTAGGAGATCAGTTCAAAATGGAATGGACAATTAATCAGGTGAGTCGCAAAAAAAGACTAGCGATTTTTGTATCCAAAGAAGACCATTGTCTGGTGGAATTATTATGGCACTGGCAAGCAGGTGATCTGGATGCAGATATTGCGATGGTGATCAGTAACCACAATGATATGCGTAGTTATGTAGAATCATTTGGTATTCCTTTCTATCATATTCCAGTGACTGCGGATACGAAAAAAGAAGCAGAGCAAAAGCAATTAGAAGTGATCGGTTCAGATATTGATCTGATTGTACTTGCTCGTTATATGCAGATTATTTCGCCATTATTTATCGAGCATTTCCGTAATCGGATTATCAATATTCACCATTCGTTCTTGCCTGCATTTGTAGGTGGTAAGCCTTATGCACAAGCGTATGATCGTGGTGTTAAAATTATTGGTGCAACAGCTCACTATGTAACAGAAGAGCTTGATGGCGGTCCGATTATTGAGCAGGACGTACAACGTGTAAGTCATAGCGACAATGTAAATGAATTGAAGCGTATTGGTCGTACGATTGAACGTGTAGTATTAGCACGTGCAGTGCAATGGCACGCAGAAGATCGTGTACTGGTACATCAAAACAAAACAGTCGTTTTTAATTAATCCTTTGTCATCATAATCGCTTTTTATTCAAACGATAGCAGTGTATGACAAGCTGTATTATAAATATGTAAAAAGCACGAATGATCTTTTGCTGTTATTTAGCAGAAAATCATTCGTGCTTTTTTTGTTGCTACGTTAATGTTGTGTTAATACAGATCAAGTATGCTAAAGAGAATATAGATACAGCTCTATCCAAAGAAAATTTACAAATGTAATCCTGCTACATCAAATTGCATAAAAAATAGTGGAAATGATCTACATAGTATTCACTAATCTGCACACAAGAAAATCTGGAATTAAAGCTTATTGTTCTTTTCTATTTCGGCTCTATTTCGGCGTATTAATAATAATGTTCCAAGTAACCCCAAAGACAATCCGTATAATAAATGACCTGCTAACCAGTACCCGTAAGCCACTATATCAGTAATGTCTGGCACTCGATCAGACATCAATGTTAACGGAATAAATAAAAAAGAAGAGGCAATACCAATATATAGACCATACTTCCACGGATGCGGAGAAATTCGAATCCATATACTGTAGATCCAAGCAATAATGATTGCCACCACAAGATGTAAAGCAAATTCAATCGGTTCAGGCAAACGTTCCGGTAAAAAAGGAACAAAATCGATATTCAATAAAAGTGTATAAACCAATGAACCAGTTGCATATTGAACCCATTTCAAAAAGAATCCCAAAATAAACCCGCTAATCAAGCCCAACAGCAATGCATACGTGAACTCGACGATCCATATCCGATTCTGCTTTATCATGAAAACCTCATTTCTTTAGCGCTTAAAATTAATGGCGCGACTGAATGTCATAAAATCAAGTAATAATTTTTGCAACGTACATTATGTTGAACGATCGCTTATCCGTATATTATTACCACTAGCAAAAATAGTTCCTAACACACAATAGTTAATAACAGACAATATTTACTAACAGCTATAACAACAGACTAGCCGGAATAACAGGCGAAATACCCTAAAATAAAACGTGTTTTTCTAAAACTAAATGCGTAACTTCCTTTTCGTTATAGCCAGTTTGGGTATAAATAAGGATGAAGTTAAATAACGTTCTGGCAAACTTCTCAAACAAGTGTTACAATGGTTGAAGGCTAATAAGTCAAATTGAAAGACTCAAGAGGATTTATTTCATTTGCGACTTTGCTAAGATCTGATATTCAGATGAAATAGAATCTCAAGCACCTCGCTTTACCAAGAAGAATGAGGAGGATTAACATGACTGACAAGAAACAAGAGCAAGAACAAAGTATAAGTAAATCAGAGAACTCCAACGTGGACAATCTGGCGATTTCAACAATCCGTACGCTTTCTATCGATGCTATCGAGAAAGCTAATTCCGGACATCCTGGTATGCCGATGGGTTCTGCACCAATGGGCTACCAATTATTTGCTAAAACAATGACACATAACCCGGCTAATCCTACTTGGATCAACCGTGACCGTTTTGTACTTTCTGCTGGACATGGTTCTATGCTATTGTACAGCTTGCTACACCTTTCAGGCTATGGCTTGGAAATGGACGAAATCAAACAGTTCCGTCAATGGGGCAGTAAAACTCCAGGTCACCCTGAGTTTGGTCATACTGTTGGTGTTGATGCTACAACTGGACCTCTAGGTCAAGGTGTAGGTATGGCTGTAGGTATGGCGATTGCTGAAGCTCATTTGGCAGCGACTTACAACAAAGGCAACTTTAATGTTGTTGATCACTTCACATACGCTATCTGTGGTGATGGCGATATGATGGAAGGCGTTTCTAGTGAAGCAGCTTCTATGGCTGGTCATATGAAATTAGGTAAATTGATCATGATGTACGATTCCAATGATATTACATTGGATGGTAAAGCAGGTCTTTCTTTCTCTGAGAATGTAGAAGACCGTTATAAAGCTTATGGATGGCAAGTGATTCGTGTAGAAGACGGTAACGATCTTCCTGCACTTGCAGCTGCTTTGGAAGAAGCAAAAGCTGATCTTTCTCGTCCAACATTGATCGAAGTAAAAACAGTGATCGGTTACGGTAGCCCGAACAAACAGGGTATCGGCGGTCACGGTGGTACTCACGGTTCTCCACTAGGTTCTGCTGAAGCGAAATTGACTAAAGCAGCTTACGAGTGGACATACGAAGAAGATTTCTACGTACCAGACGAAGTTCGTGAATATTTCGCTAAAGTAAAAGAGCGTGGTGTAGAAGCGAACAATGCATGGAACGAGAAATTTGCTGAGTACAAAAAAGCAAACCCTGAATTAGCTGCTCAATTCGAAACAGTTATCGCTGGCGAATTAAGCGAAGGATGGGACAAAGAACTTCCTCATTACACTACAGAAGACAAAGCAGTTTCTACTCGTGTAGCTTCTGGTAATGCTTTGAATGGTCTAATCAATGGTGTTCCTCAATTAGCAGGCGGTTCTGCTGACCTTGAGAGTTCAACAATGACTCACCTAAATGGTCTAGACAGCTTTACTCCTCAAAGTTATGCTGGTCGTAACATCTATTACGGAGTACGTGAATTCGGTATGGCTGCGGCAATGAACGGTATTGCTCTTCATACAGGCGTTAAAATCTTTGGTGGTACATTCTTCGTATTTACAGATTACTTGCGTCCTGCTGTACGTTTGGCTGCTCTTATGGGATTGCCTGTAACGTATGTATTGACTCATGATAGTATTGCTGTTGGTGAAGATGGTCCTACCCACGAACCAATCGAGCAATTGGCTTCTCTACGCATCATTCCAGGTTTGACAGTGATTCGTCCAGCTGATGGTAACGAAACTTCTGCTGCTTGGGCTCATGCTATGGAAAACCAAAAAGGCCCTATCGCGCTTGTATTGACTCGTCAAAACTTGCCGATCTTGCCAGGTACTGTAGAACATTCTCGTCAAAACATCAAAAAAGGTGCTTATGTGGTATCTGATGCTAAAGCGGGACAACCAGTAGCACAATTGATTGCAACAGGTTCTGAAGTACAATTGGCTGTTCGTGCTCAAGAAGCACTAGCATCTGAAGGTATCGAAGTACGTGTTATCAGTATGCCAAGCTGGGAATTGTTCGAACAACAAGACCAAGCTTACAAAGATTCTGTATTGTTGCCTGATGTTAAACCACGTCTTGCAATCGAAATGGCTCAAACTTTCGGTTGGGAACGTTATGTGGGTGACAAAGGTGGAATTATCGGAATTACAACTTTCGGTGCTTCTGCTCCAGGAGATCGCGTAATGGCTGAATATGGCTTTACTGTTGAGAACGTTGTTCAACATGTTAAAGGTCTATTGTCTAAATAATTATAAAGTACTGTTAAAGGTGCAGAAGTTGGCAAAGCGCCATTTCTGCACCTTTTTATAACTATTTCTAGGTCTGTATTTCAAATGATGAGCAGGGGAGCGGTCTGAATTTATGACGCAATTAGAACAGGTTACAGTAATCAAAGAAGCTAATATTTATTATGAAGGCAAAGTAACAAGCCGTGCTGTGATTTTGCCAGATGGTAGCAAAATTACGTTAGGGATTATGTTGCCGGGCTCTTATGAATTTGGAACAGATCAACACGAAACGATGGAAATTCTGTCCGGTGAACTTCGTGTCCTGTTACCAGATACCGAAGAATGGTTAGATATTAAAGGACAGGCAACATTTGAAGTGCCTGCTCATACCAAGTTCAAACTTGAAATTGCTGTGGTTACTGATTATTGTTGCTCTTATGCTTAATAGCAATATAGTTAGTACAAAAAGTAGATCGTAAAAAAAGGCAAGCTCATCAGTATAGATTATACTGAGAACTTACCCTTTTCATGCGTAATCAAGTGATCCATCACCTGTGCGATACATCATGCGAAAGACAATGAAATACCGTTATACTGTACTATGGATATAGGATTACAGCTCTTTGCCGTTGATCGTTTGACCGATCCATTCTTCATAGCATTTAGCGATAACAGAAAGATCGTCATCACCATAGCCTTTGGTTTGACCGATCTGGAACATACTTTTTGCCAGATTTAGCATGGGCGAAGGGACACCGTTGGTATCGTTAAGCACAGAGGCAAGTTTGAGGTCTTTGAGCATTAATGCTAATGAAAATTGGTTGGTGTAATCACCATCGATAATTTTTTGACCTTTGAGTTCAGCTGTGCGACTGCCGGCTGCGCCCATACGTACCAGTTCATAAAATGCCGATGGATCGATCCCGCCTTTGGCTGCTACAGCAAAAGCTTCAGCAAGAGCAACCGTATGAATACCTACGATCGTATTATGAGCAAGTTTGGCAGTTGCACCGCTACCGTTAGCACCCATTGGAATGACTTTGCGACCTAGTGTCTCAAATACATCTTGATGAGCATCAATAACGTGTGGGTCACCGCCAACCATAAATACAAGTGTTCCATCAATAGCAGCAGGCTCACTACCGGTTACAGGAGCATCTAGAAATTGACCACCTTTGTCTGTAATCGAAGTGGCTAATTGTTTGACAAGTGATGGAGAAATGGTACTGCAATCCATAACGGTTAATCCGTTTTGGACAGCATTTAAAATACCATCTTCACCTTCGTACACATCAACAATCGAAGCATCATCACTAATGATCGTGATCACCATATCTTGATCTGTAGCGGCTTCACGCGGAGTATGTACTTGATGGGCTCCTTGTTGAACTAGAGATTCTGCTTTGGATGCTGTACGATTGTATACAGTTAAGGTATAACCTGCTTTGAGCAAATTGGCTGCCATAGGTAGACCCATCGTGCCAAGGCCAATAAATCCGATTTTTTTCATAGCTTGATTTCCTCCATATCGTAAGTGAGTTAGAACATCTATACTTATCCATTTAGTGTAGCATGTTCACTAGCACATTGGGTATGGGACCGTATCATAATTTATTTTGGGAGGGTAACAATATTATGGCTAAAACAGTTAAATTTGATTACAGTAACGCTCTTTCTTTTGTCGCTCAACACGAAGTGGATTATTTTGCAGAGCCGATTCGTTTGGCTCACGAACAATTGCATAACGGCACAGGCGCAGGTTCTGATTTCTTAGGATGGATTGATTTGCCTACAGCTTACGATAAAGAAGAATTTGCTCGCATTCAAAAAGCAGCAGCAAAAATTCAAAGCGATTCCGAAGTATTGATCGTTATCGGTATTGGTGGTTCGTACTTAGGTGCTCGTGCAGCGATCGAAATGTTAACTCATTCGTTCTATAACACACTACCTAAAGACAAACGCAAAACGCCTGAAATTTATTTCGCTGGTAACAACATCAGTTCTACGTATGTAAACCAATTGCTTGAAAATATTGAAGGTAAAGATTTCTCTGTGAATGTTATCTCCAAATCAGGTACAACAACAGAGCCAGCAATTGCTTTCCGTATTTTCCGCGCAGAACTTGAGAAAAAATATGGTAAAGAAGAAGCGAAAAAACGCATCTATGCAACAACTGACCGTGCAAAAGGCGCTTTGAAAACATTGGCTGATGCAGAAGGTTACGAAACATTCGTGATTCCTGATGATGTTGGTGGACGTTACTCTGTATTGACTCCTGTAGGATTGTTGCCTATCGCTACAGCAGGTATCAATATTGAAGAAATGATGCAAGGTGCAGCAGACGCAGCGAAAGAATACAGCAATCCTAATGTTGCTGAAAACGAAAGCTACCAATATGCAGCAGTGCGTAATGCTCTATACCGTAAAGGTAAAGCGATCGAAATTCTAGTTAACTATGAGCCTTCGTTACACTTTGTATCTGAATGGTGGAAACAACTATTCGGCGAAAGTGAAGGTAAAGACTTCAAAGGTATCTTCCCAGCAGCTGTAGATTTCTCAACAGACTTGCACTCTATGGGTCAATTTATCCAAGACGGTAGCCGTAACATTTTCGAAACAGTAGTACAAGTTGAAAATGTAGCTAGTCATATTACGATCGAATCGGATCCAGATGACTTGGATGGCTTGAACTTCTTAACAGGCAAAACACTTGATTTTGTAAACAAAAAAGCATTCCAGGGTACATTGCTTGCTCATACTGATGGTCAAGTACCTAACTTGATTGTAAATATTCAAGATCAAACACCGTATTCTTTCGGATACCTTGTGTATTTCTTTGAAAAAGCTTGCGGAATCAGCGGTTACTTGTCAGGTGTAAATCCATTTGACCAAGAAGGCGTAGAAGCTTACAAAAAGAATATGTTTGCATTGCTAGGTAAACCAGGATTTGAAAAACAAAAAGCAGAACTTGAAGCAAGACTTTCCGAATAAGTGACTTTAAGTTAAAATAGAATAAATCAATACGAGAAAGCAGTTCTTTGACAGTGATGTCAGGGAACTGCTTTCTTGATACTTAAATATAGTGTATTATATCTTTGGAAACACAAGCGCTATTCTGCGTTACATACATCCAGCATCATAGCAGAATAGTACAGTGTCTAATGAATAAAGTGGGGATTAAAATGGATAAGCCTGAACGGTATCGTACAGTAAAGCAAGAAGGTGTCAAAGAAATCGTGATCAAAAAATCTCGTTTTCTAGGGCATGTGATGCCTGTACAAAATGAAGAAGAAGCGATTGCTTTTATAGAACGAATTAAAAAGCAACACTGGAATGCAACTCATAATTGTTCTGCTTACTTGATTGGTTCGCGTGCAGAAATACAACGTCAATCAGATGATGGAGAACCAAGCGGTACAGCAGGCAAGCCGATTTTGGAGGTGATCAAAAATCAGCAACTTCAAGATGTAGCGATTGTAGTCACTCGTTATTTTGGAGGGATTATGTTAGGCGCAGGTGGATTGATTCGTGCGTATACAGACGGCGCTGTAGCGGCGATTGAAGCAGGGGAAGCAATTACTCGTATACTTCATCAAGAAGTTGCAGTAGAATTGGATTACACCTGGCTCGGCAAAGTAGAAAATGAATTGCGAAATCGCGGTATTCGCACAGCCGAGACTGATTTTACCGATAAAGTGATTATGAATTGCTTACCTGTTGCAAGTGAAGCCGAAGCATTCAAAGCATGGATCACTGATATTACGCAGGGACAATCTGTGATCACTGAAGGTGAACAGCGTTACTTTATCGAAGCTGCATTTTGAATCAGACTATGCAAAATGCTTGAAGGAGAATCGTAATCATGGCACGAAGAGCGGTAGAACAAGAATTATCCAGAGAAAGAATTCTCGAAGCTGCCAGACATCTGTTCGTCACCAAAGGATATCGGGCAATTTCAATGCGTAGTATTGGTCAACATTTGGGGTATAGTCATGGTTCGTTGTACTATCATTTTAAAGAAAAAGCAGAATTGTTTTATGCGATTGTGATGGAAGATTTTGATCATCTATGTGTGTTATTTAGAGAAGTCAAAGACAAACCTGAACATGGGGAATGGAGCAAAGTAGAGCTTTTGTTGATCGAATTTATTCGGTTCGGGCTGGATAATGCGCATCAGTATGAAATTATGTTTATGACACGAGATGAAGAGTTGTTAAGTTATTGTCGTGCAGAACAAGCACGATGTTTTGATTTATTTGCTTCTATTATCCGTCAATCTATGAACACATCCAATCATACGGCTGAAGCAATGAATACTGTGCCATTGAGTTTATTTTTATCGATTCATGGTTTTATTTCGTATTATATTCAAGATCGTGTTGGATATGATGAAATTAAGCCAGCTGTTATTGCCCATGTCAAGACATTATGTCGTGTACTGTGAAGGGACAATACAATGATTGCTTATACAAATAAGAATCAGGTCACTGATTCAAAGCAAGCGGGATTATATCTGCATACTTTAAGACTTTCCCTTGTCAAAACGGTAATCCCCTATAGTAAATTCATGTATCGCTATAGACACTACACACATGACGGGGTAACAATGTATCATGCCAAAAGGCGATTTATCCACAATATATATATGGATAGATCGCCTTTTGTAATTAACCTGCTATAATTTTGACCATATATTCACGCTTGCGAGGACCATCGAATTCACAGAAGTAAATGCCTTGCCAGCGTCCAAGTAACATACGACCTTCTTGAATAATAACGGTCTGTGAAGGGCCGGTCGTAATTGATTTTAGATGGGAAGCTGTGTTGCCTTCCATATGACGGTATTTCGGATGTTCCCATGGATAGACTTCATCCAATCGCATAATCACATCATGCTTTACATCAGGATCAGCATTTTCATTGATTGCTATGCCTGCGGTTGTATGTGGACAATAGATCACGACAATACCTTCTTGTACTCCGCTTTGCGTAATCAAAGAAGACACATCACGCGTAATATCTCTCATTGCATCACGTTTACTCGTTGAAATGGGCAATGTATACAGCATCATTATTCCTTCTTTCTCTGCTTTTTTTCAAATTGGATATTCAACGATTATTATTTTACATATATAGACAAAATATTGCGAAAATTGATCTGAAATCAGATCGCAAAATAAGTGACTATCTACTTCTGTATTACCCATTTTGCACGAAATGCTTATCATATCAATACATTTAACACTATTAACCATTTTGACAAAAAGTACTCTTTTAATTGACGGTAGGCATAACAATTTGCTAAAGTATTGCTAAGATTTAAAGCCGAGTATACTAATAGGAAATAAAGGTTAAAGCAAAGGAGTCATATCGTGAATAGTACATTGCTGCGTCATAAAGGATGGACTTGGGGATTTCGCTCTACCGTATTATTGTATTTTCTACTATTGATTGTACTACCGATTGCAGGAGTGTATGTGAACTCATTTTCAGAAGGTTGGGCAGCATTTGTACAGAATATCAGTGATCCTATCGCATGGAAAGCTGTTCTATTAACCTTAAAATTAGCGCTGATTGCTACGCTTATTAATGTGTTGATCGGTACGATGTCTGCATGGGTGTTGGTACGTTATGATTTTGCAGGGAAGTCTTTATTAAATAGTATTGTAGATTTGCCTTTTGCTTTACCGACTGCTGTAGGCGGATTGATGATTCTCGTTTTGTTAGGGCCGAACAGTTGGATGGGCAAATTAGCAGATACACTAGGCTTTCAGTTCGTATTTCATCAGCCGGCGATTATTATTGCGATGGTATTTGTCACCTTTCCATTTGTGATTCGGGCGATACAGCCATTATTGGAAGAAATCGATCATTCGGCTGAAGAAGCGGCTTATACACTAGGAGCTTCCAAACGAGATACTTTTTTTCGAGTGATCTTACCATCGATGACACCGGGTATTGTAAGTGGAGCTATGCTGGCTTTTTCAAGAGCATTGGCTGAATTTGGAGCTGTCGTTCTGGTAGCTGGTAATATTCCAGGACGTACACTTACTGCTTCCGTATATATTTTTGGTGAAGTAGAAAGTGATAATGAAGCAGGAGCCGCTGCTGTATCGGTTATTTTATTAACATTATCGTTTCTTATTCTTTGGCTGATTAATGCAGTACAGACAAGGAGAGCACGCTAATGAGAAAATATTGGATTCCGCTCACATGGATCGTTTTTAGCATATTGATTTTGATTCCTTTGGCTGTACTGGCAACAGGAGCTTTTGATAAAGGAACCAGTGGACTTATTGATGCATTAAGTCGTCCCGAAGCAAGACATGCACTGATGATGACAGGGCTTATCGTTATTGTGGTGACTATTTTAAATGGAATCTTTGGGATTATGATGGGCATTTATCTGGTACGAGGAACATGGCTAAGCCGTAGAGTAAGACAACTGTTCAACAGTATTGTCGATCTACCTTATGCGGTCTCACCAGTAATCGGTGGATTAATGATTGTGTTATTGCTAGGGCCAGATACAGTGATTGGTACATTTTTTGAACAGATTGGATTTAAAGTGGTTTATGCTTTTCCAGGGATGGTTATTGCGACACTATTTGTTACATTTCCATTAATGGTGCGTGAAGTTATGCCTGTACTACAAGAATTAGGAAACGATCAAGAAGAAGCGGCTTCTACATTAGGCGCGTATAGTTGGACAACGTTTTGGAAAGTCACCTGGCCTTCGATTCGCTGGGCTGTGATTTACGGTACGATTTTGACAGTTGCACGCTCTTTGGGTGAATTTGGAGCGGTATTGGTAGTGTCAGGCAATATTATTAACAAAACACAAACAGCAACCACGCTGGTGTATCAAGATATGGAGAATTTCAATGTCACTGCTGCTAATGGAGTTGCTCTGGTGTTGGCTGTATTTTCTGTAGGATTATTATTGTTAATGGAACGCGCCAAGAAGAGAAAGGGAGTGCACTGAGTATGCATCTGGAAGTTCGTAACCTTGATAAGCATTTTGGACAATTTCACGCTGTACAAGACGTTAGCTTCAATGTACAAAAAGGTCATCTGATCGGATTATTAGGCCCAAGTGGTGGAGGAAAAACATCTATTTTGCGTATGTTAGCTGGACTAGAATCACCGGATAGTGGCGATATTATTTTTCATGGGCAAAAAGTCAATCAACTACCTCCACAAGAACGCGAGATCGGCTTTGTTTTTCAAAACTATGCGTTGTTCAAACATATGACCGTATTCGATAATATCGCTTTTGGTCTAACCGTAAAAAAAATGAAAAAGTCTGCGATTAAAGAACGTGTACAGGAATTAGTAGAACTCACAGGATTAGCAGGATTTGAACATCGCTATCCGCATCAGTTATCAGGCGGACAACGACAACGGGTAGCTTTTGCGCGTGCTCTTGCGCCTGAACCGCAATTGTTATTGCTGGATGAGCCATTTGCTGCGATTGATGCTAAGATTCGGCAAGAATTACGTACATGGCTTCGCGAGCTGATTGAACGTGTCGGTATTACATCGATCTTTGTGACTCATGATCAAGATGAAGCAATTGAAGTAGCTGATGAGATTATGATTATTAACGGTGGACGATTAGAGCAAAAAGGAACACCGTGGGATATTTATAAACAACCTTCGACTCCTTTTGTTGCTTCCTTTATTGGAGAATCAACGATTGTAGATGAAGTATCGCTGTTAAAAGGATTCGATCATGAGCAGTCTCATCCGGGTATTCATGCATTGATTCGCCCTGAATATATTGAAGTAGGTCATGCCAGTGAATTTCCATTATTATCTGCTACCGAGAAAGGTACAGTAAAACATCTTCATTTTCGGGGCAGTCAGTGGTTGGTTGAAGTACAGGTGGGTCAGAATTCATTGATCACCTATCGTTCACTGGAAAAAGAAACATTAGAAATCGGACAATCTGTACATGTGATGGTGCACCGGGCATATCTATTTAATGATCAAGAAAGTTGGATCGCTGAAAACCGCCTGAAAAATGATACGTTATCGATGTTTATTTAACAGCAAAAGTAAGCTGAGTATGGTCTGTGAACGCGGGAAAGGAAGGGATTGGGCTTGAAGAACAATCGCTTGAGAATGTCTATGATCCGTAGTCGTTTAGTGCTGGCTTTACTACTTATGATGAGTGTAGTCTTGTCAGCTTGTAGTCATCAAACAGAAACAGACGCTACAGCTTCTGCTAGTGCTGTATCCAATGATGGCAAAGATATTACTTTAGTGATTGGTGCATACAGTGTAGCCAAAGATGCTGTAGGCGAGATTTTACCCAAGTTTCAAGCAGAATGGAAAGCCAAAACAGGGCAAAATGTAAAATTTCAAGAATCGTATGAAGCTTCAGGTACGCAAGCTAGAGCAATTGCAGGTGGATTTGAAGCTGATGTTACTTTGTTATCACTAGAAGGTGATATTGATAAATTAGTAAAAGCCGGACTGGTCAAAGATACATGGAGAGATGAACCGCATAAAGGAATGATTACACGTTCTATCGTTGTATTAGGTACACGTGAAGGCAATCCTCTCGGTATTCATAACTTTAATGATCTCACCAAGCCCGGGGTAAAAGTGTTATACCCTAATCCCAAAACATCCGGTGGTGCGCAGTGGGATATTAATGCGATCTATGGTGCAGGTCTCAAGCAATCTGAACGAGATGAAGGTCAGAAAGATCCTGCGGTGGCAAAAGCTTTTCTACAAGCAGTGCATCAAAATGTCGAGTCATTGGACAAAAGCGGACGTGCTTCTATGGCGGCATTTGAATATGGTGTAGGCGATGTGATTGTAACGTATGAAAATGAATTGCTTGCACGAATGGCGCAAGGAGCTAAATACGAAGTGGTTATACCTGACGATACTATTCTGATCGAAAATCCAGCCGCAGTTGTCGATAAATATGTCGATGAACATGGAACACGTAAAGTAGCTGAAGCATTTCTTGCTTATTTGTGGACACCAGAAGCCCAAGAAATATTTGCAAAGCATGGGTTCCGTCCTGTAAATGAGCAGGTGATGGCAAAACACGTAAGTGAGTATCCTACACCAAAAGGACTGTTTGATATTAACTATTTGGGTGGATGGAGTGAAGTACGCAAAAATCTATATTCTAGTCGTGGAATATGGTATCAGGTGCTAGCTGGGATATAAAATAACATAAATAGATGTTATTGGGCATAAAATTAAAAAACTTCTTTACGTGAAGCTCATTTCACGCTTAAAGAAGTTTTTTTGTGGGTAAAAGCAGAACAAGACCTAAATACCTTACCTTTTTAACTAAGCCAAAGGTCACGATTCATATGTCGAAAGATACAAGAAAATGATATAATAAATGATACTAGATGGCAACGCTCAAGGAGAGAATATAAACATGAACGGACGAGTAGATCGATTAACATTTTTAGGAACAGGCGATGCAATGGGCGTGCCAAGAGTATATTGTGAGTGTGAAGTATGTGAAGAAGCACGTAGTGGTGGAACGAACCGAAGGTTACGATCTTCTGTACTGGTAGAAGGTATTGAAGGAGACTTTTTATTAGATTGTGGACCTGATTGGCGAACACAGATGGAAATGATCAATCGTCGCGCAGATATTACAGACGTTATTGTGACTCATGCACACTTTGATCATATTGGAGGTTTGCCAGAATGGGCGGACGCTTGTCGCTGGCAACAGTTAAAAGGTCGCTTATTTGCTCCACAAGAAGTATTGGATGCGATCGGTAAGCAATTTCCGTGGATTAGTAGTTATATTGAATTGATAGCGAATGATCAAGGAATGGAATTGAATGGTTGGAGTATTACTCCATGGAAAGTACATCATGGACATAACGGATACTCTTATGCGTATCGGTTTGAAAAAAATGAGTTTGCCTGGGTATATTGCTCGGATGCTATTGGACTTGATGAAGAACAGAAAAAACCGATGCATATGTTAGATTTATTGATTTTAGGAACAAGCTTTGTTCGTGAAGAAGCAGAATATCATACTCGTTCTGTCTATGATATGTATGAAGCGGCTGAACTTATAGATGAAGTGGTTCCTTCTGAAACGATCTATACCCATATGTCTCATCAAGTAGATTTGCGTGAAGATTTGAATTTGGCTGCCAGTGTTAGTATCGCTCGCACAGGTATGACTGTAGATTTAGGCAATTATTCTTCGCTATTATCTGAATAACACTAAGAATAAAGGTATTCACCATATAGAGAAATACGATAAACCGGTAGATTGTGTACCGGTTTATTTGCATTTTTATGATCATTATTTAGAATAAAACAGAAATTTACTACTATTTAATGTAGGATTGTGTAGTTTTACATAGGTGTAGCTTAAGATTATATAAAATGTAAGTATAACTAACAAGAGAAACATAACATATACTATTTATGGAATTTTAAGGAGGAATATGATGATTACCTTCCATGAAGTTAACAAGTTCTATGGAGATTTTCAAGTGCTGACTGGAATTAATCTTCATGTCAAGCAAGGAGAAGTGGTTGTTGTACTCGGGCCTTCTGGTTCTGGTAAAAGCACCATGCTCCGATGTATCAATCGTCTTGAAGATACCAGTAGTGGACAGTTAACGGTCAACAATGTAAGAGTAGATGATCGCAAAACAGATCTCAATAAACTTCGCCGCAAAATTGGGATGGTGTTCCAACATTTTAATTTGTATCCCCATAAAAAAGTGATCGATAATATTACACTGGCTCCTATCAAAGCATTAGGTGTATCCAAAGCAGAAGCGGCAGAGACAGCTATGTATTATTTAGAAAAAGTAGGTATAGCAGAAAAAGCGAATGCGTACCCTTCCCAATTATCCGGGGGACAGCAGCAACGTGTCGCAATTGCTAGAGGTCTTGCTGTCAAACCTGAAATTATGTTATTTGATGAACCAACTTCTGCATTAGACCCTGAGATGGTCGGTGAAGTACTTGATGTTATGAAAGCACTCGCTAGAGAAGGAATGACTATGGTTGTCGTTACTCATGAAATGGGATTTGCTCGCGAAGTCGCAGACCGCGTGATCTTTATGGATCAAGGCAAAATTGTAGAAGAAGCTACACCTGAAGAATTCTTCTCCAATCCAAAAGAAGAGCGTGCACAGTTGTTCTTGAGTCGCTTATTAAATCACTAATATCTAATCTCTATAGTTCACTAATAACACATAGAAAAGGGGATTTACTTATGAAAAATCAAAAAAGATACAATGTTAAAAAATTAGCGATGTTGTTAGCGTGTATGGTAGCTATTGTTACAGTACTCGGAGCATGTAGCGTAAGCAAACCGACTTCTTCGTCCACAGCAAGTTCAAATGCTCTTCTGGATCAAATTAAAGAACGCGATAAATTAATCGTAGGTGTAAAATACGATACCAAATTATTCGGTCTGAAAAACCCGTCTACAGGTGATGTAGAAGGATTCGATATTGATATGGCTCATGCGCTAGCAAAAAGTATTTTAGGAGATGCGAGCAAAGTAGAGTTCAAAGAAGTAACATCCAAAACACGTATCCCTATGCTTAACAATGGCGATATTGATATGGTTATCGCAACGATGACGATTACAGATGAGCGTAAAAAAGAAGTAGACTTCTCGGATGTGTATTTCCAAGCAGGACAATCTCTATTAGTGAAAAAAGGTAGCCCGATCAAAGGAATTGAAGATGTAACCGCAGATACGACTGTACTTGCTTCTAAAGGTGCGACTTCGATTAAAAATATTGAAGACAAAGTACCAGGTGTAACCGTATTGGAATTTGATAATTATCAAGATGCATTCAACGCACTCAAAGCAGGTAAAGGTGATGCTTTAACAACAGATGATGCGATTCTATACGGTATGGCTGCGCAAGATCCTGGCTATGAAGTGGTAGGTAAGCCATTTACAGATGAGCCTTACGGTATCGCTGTGAAAAAAGGCGAAACCAAATTGGTTGAAGCGATCAATAAAGCTCTAACCGATATGAAAGCTGATAAATCTTACAATGAAATTTATAAAAAATGGATTGGTAAAGAGCCAACAACCTAAATCATGATCTCTTGAAGCGATCATTCGTAACACATACAGAAGGTGGGCAACAGGCAATCGTTGCCTACCTTTTTGTTTGATGATGTATACACAGGCTAAGGAGGTACAGAATATATGTTGGACTTTTCGATTCTTGTCGATTATTTGCCTTTATATTTGGAAGGGTTTCTGAATACGATCAAAGCGAGTGTACTGGCATTGATTGGTAGCTTTGTATTAGGAACGATTATTGCTATTTTCCGAATTAGTGGTGTGAAGCCATTACAGTGGTTCGGTACCGCTTATGTTGAATTTATACGAAATATTCCTATTTTGATCGTGGTGTTGTTTTTCTCTTGGGGATTACCTTCAATCGGTGTCAAATTAGATGGATTTGCCGCAGGTACATTAGGCTTAACCGTCTATACGTCGGCATTTATAGCAGAAGCGATTCGGGCAGGTATTCAATCAGTACCTAAAGGACAATCTGAAGCAGCTCGTTCAGCGGGAATGACTTATATTCAGACGATGATTCATGTCATTTTGCCACAAGCGATCAAATTGGTTATTCCACCGCTTAGTAATCAATTTATTAATCTGATTAAAAACTCTTCTGTACTTACGATCGTAGCTGGTCTGGATCTGATGTATTTTTCAGACAAAATCAGTAGCGAAACATATGTTATCTTCAGTACTTATATTTTTGCAGCGATGTTCTATCTTGTGCTGACTTTACCAATGAGTTATGGAGCATCTGTATTAGAACGCAAATGGGCGAAAAATTCATAACGATTGAGATAGAAACTCTCATAACACAGAAATAAAAAGTAAGAGTCAGAGGAACCAAAGGAGGGCAATCTATGGATTTCATAGGAGCATATTCACCGGATAACTTGCGCTTTCTTATGGAAGGGCTGAAAATAACACTTTTTGTAGCCTTTATCGCTATTATACTTAGCTTTGTAATCGGCTGTATTGTCGGTACGATTCGGTACGCTAAAGTACCTATTTTATCCCCGATCTTAATGGTTATAGTAGAAGTCTTGCGTAATTTGCCATTATTGCTTATTATTTTGTTTGTACAGTTTGGCTTGCCAGAGATTGGTATCAAAATGACGATCACCTTTGGAGCGATTGTAGCATTAACTGCTTTTGAAGCTTCGATGATTTCGGAGATTGTACGTGCCGGTCTAACTTCGGTTCCCAAAGGACAAGTAGAAGCTGCACGTTCTTCAGGGCTTACGCAAATGCAAACGTTATGGCATATTGTGTTACCACAAGGACTACGCAAAATGGTTCCACCATTAGTGAGTCAGTTTATTTCGCTACTCAAAGATACGTCGTTAGCTGTTATTATTTCGCTTGCAGAATTAGTACACAATGCACAGATTATTATGGGACAAAATTCAAATTACCCGATTCCCATCTTATTATTAATCGCTGTTATTTATTTTGTGATTAATTATGCGCTATCGTTAATTTCCAAACGGTTAGAAACCAAAACAGCTTAACATGGATCATTATGTGTGCCTTTATATCACCGGTTTCCGCAGGGAAGCCGGTTTTTGGTATGTGAAATCAAGATTTGTAAGTAATTTGTAAAAGTATACAGCCTGAAAGGGAAAATGTATGATACCATATAAACAATTTCAAAATACTTTTTATAAGCTAATGACAAAGGTAAAGTACTCGTTAGTGAATCAGCAAGTCGCAGCAGAAACCAGTTCCAGAGGAGCGGAAGGACGGATGGCGACTTTTTTTAAAAATGAAAAAATCCAGATCCTTACTGTAGCAATCGGTACAGCAGTAGCTGGGGAATTTAAAATCAATCCGGTACAGGGTGATCTGTTCCGTATTGGTCTGGGTGGTAGTGCTTTTCTATTATTAATGTTATTGATGAATCGTCTGCCTTATTTGAAAACAGGGGTATTTACTGCTTTGACGGTAGTTGTGTTTCGGATGGTGTTAGATTTTATTTCGGCACCTCATTTATTTTCAATCGAAGAAAGTGGACGTGTGCATACTTCAGCAGGGTTGTACTATATGACTTTTGCGATTGGAATGTTTGTTATTCAAAGTCGACTTCCTCAGATGAATCTACTGTTATTAAGTGGAGTGACTGCACTTATCGACTTTGGCTCCAATACGGTCGAAATGATCTGTCGCTGGGGACTCACAGGTAGTGATATTATGATTCCAGCTACATGGGGCTATATTTTTCTAGTCGCTGTTATTCGTGGATTTTTTACGACTGGATTATATAGCAGTATCGCTGTCAGTCAGATTCGTGCACTTCATAGTGAACAGAAAAAGCGGATGGAACAGATGTTAGCTGTCAATGCAGGCTTATATGGTGAAGTGTTTTATTTGCGCAAATCGATGGATACGATAGAACATCTAACCAGTAGCAGTTACCGATTGTATACCGATATGAAGCGAGAAGGTCTGACAGAATACAGCCAACGACAACTGAGTATTACCCAAGAAATACATGAAGTCAAAAAAGACTCACAACGTATTGCCGCAGGCTTACTCAAATTATTTGATCAACAATCAAAAACGGTATTATCACTGTTCGAAATTCTCGATTATACAATACGCGGCAATCGTAAATATGCCACCATGTTAGACAAAAAAGTAACATTTACTGCTCGCTTAGAAGTGAATTATAGTACTTCTGAATATATTCCTTTGCTCACGATATTGAACAATTTGACATCTAATGCTGTCGAAGCTTTGGGTGAAAAGGGTTCGATTGAGGTCAGTGTATGTGAACAAGGACAAGATACGGTACTAACTGTGTATGATTCGGGTAAAGGAATAGAGCAACAAGCACGTGAATTGATTTTTGAACCTGGATTTACGACTAAATTTGCTCAAGGTGGAAGTGCGGCTACAGGCATAGGGCTTTCCCATGTACATGATATTGTATCTTCGCTAGGAGGACGTATTCAATTACAAGAAGCAGATACTTCACTATGGAAAACAGTCTTTGAAGTGAAATTACCAACGTTATTGTTGAAAAAGGGGGAATAAGATGGCTTTATCTTTTTGTATTGTAGATGATGATCCAGCAACTCGTGCGATGCTTGAAAATATCATCAAAGAAAGTCAGCTTGGCGAAGTGATTGGTACAGCACGCGGTGGGGAAGAAGGAACACGTATTATTTTAGAGACGCATCCTGATGTCGTGCTAATCGATTGGTTGATGCCGGATCAAGATGGATTAGAAACGATTACCCAATTGAAGCGTCAAGGCTATCATGGCAAATACGTTATGATCTCGCAGATTGAAAATCAAGAAATGGTAGGCGAAGCTTATCAATCCGGGATTGAATTTTTTATTCGTAAGCCGATCAACCGGATAGAAGTAGAATCAGTACTGTCTCGGGTGAGTGAGCATACAGAAATCAAGCATTATTTGAATGAGCTCAAATCATCTTTATCCAAACTGGATACCCTTAGTCAGATATCACCTCATACGTCTTCTTCTACATCTGTGAAGCCACGAACAGTCGATGATATGGTACGTCCTATTTATATGAATCTAGGGATCGTAGGCGAATCAGGGTGTGGTGATTTGACAGCGATTATGGAAATCCTTTTGGAACAACAAGGTAAGCCAGGTTCATTTCCACCTCTTCGACAATTGTATGAAGCCGCAGCGAGTCGTTACAAGCATACTCCACGCGAAGTCGATAAAGAAGCCAAAGCGATTGAGCAACGCATCAGACGGACAGTGACAACAGCGCTGAATCATTTAGCTTCGATAGGGTTAACCGATTATGGTAATCCCAAGTTTGAACATTATGCGCCACTGTATTTCGACTTTGAAGATATTCGTGCCAAAATGAAAGAAATCGATGAAGAGCGAGACGATGGCAAAAGCAAAGTCAGTATCAAAAAGTTTTTGCAAGTGTTATATCTAGAAGCACTCGACCAGATGAAAAATAGATAATAGAGTCAGAACGCATAAAAAAGCACCTTCCGAAGAGTATAGGATTATCTAGCACATAATGATGCAGATGATCCTATACTCCTTGGCAAGGTGCTTGTTTGTTACATACGATTTTCAGATGAAAGCTATATTAAGCGTTCAAAATAAATTTCTCAATTACTTCTTTTACGCCATCTTCATTATTGCTAGCAGAAATGTAATCAGCAATATCTTTTAGAGGTTGAATCGCATTACCCATCGCTACGCCCAGACCCGCTACTTCTAACATTTCATGATCATTCCAAGAATCACCTACAGCGATTGCATTTTTTAGATCACAATTGAAATAATCTGCAAGGAACGTGAGTGCAGCCCCTTTAGTTCCTTCTTTGTGCATAATTTCAAGGAATTGAGGTTTGGACTTGGTGATATGAACACTGTCGCCTAGCAATTCACGCAAAATAGGTTGTAATTCATCTAAAAATGCAGGATCATCAATAATTAGCATTTTAGGTGTAGGTTGCTCAATCAATTTGTTGAAGTCAGGTTCGATATGGTACTGTGTACCGTTCAATGTTGCATAATCAATCAAATGTTGATTTACTTCACGCGCATATAATTTATCATCGATATAGGTTTGCAAATGCAAATTGTGTTCGATGCAATATTCAAATAATTTACGAGCGGCTTCGATCGGTACATAACGCTCATACAATACTTTTTCATCCATCAAGTTTTTAACCAATGCCCCTTGATACGTAATAATCGGTACATTAAGTCCTGTTTGACGAGCGATCGCTTGAGCAGAAGCATAAGCACGACCTGTAGCGAGTGTCACCACTACATCTTTGGCTACAGCTTGTTCAAGAGCAGTCTGTGTAGCAGGTGTTACTTCTTTATTATCATTGATCAGTGTATCGTCGATATCGATTGCGATTAATTTATACATGTAGGTAACTCTCCTTTTATCTATCTCATTCTAGTCTTGCAAAAATACCAATCCAACAAATTCGTCTAATTCAATATTACCAAAATAGTGCTTAATATCTGTATCAGCAAGTGCTGTCTGTACTGCACTTTCTTCATAACGCTGACCACGCAATTTATTTTCAATATCTGCTACATCGCCTATACCGAAAAAGTCACCATAGATTTTGATCTCATGAATATGACCGTCTTTGATATCCATACGTAGATCGATAATCCCTACAGGGAATTTGCGAGTATGCTTGATATTGGATTCAGGTGATTGACCATAGTTCCAATCCCAGTTCCGGTAACGTTCGGCAGAGATTTCGTGGATTTTTTTCCAATCGTCTTCTGTCAGCACATATTGAGGCACTTCGGAAGGTTCGACACCGAAAATATGGCGCAAAATATCGTCGCGGAATTGCTCCATCGTTAACGGTTTTTCCAAAAACTCAGTGATATTTGCTACACGACTACGAACTGATTTGGTACTTTTGGATTTGAACTTCTCTGGATTTACTTTAAGAGCAGATTGTACATTATCCAGTTCAGAATCAAACATCAATGTACCATGACTGAACATCCGTCCACGTGTAGAAAATTGTGCATTTCCTGAAATTTTGCGTTCACCGACTTGAAGATCATTACGTCCAGACAATTCAGCATTAACGCCAAATTGATGCAATGCTTCAACCACCGGTTGAGTAAACTTACGGAAGTTATGGAACGATTGACCGTCATCTTTGGTCAAAAAGCTAAAACTTAAATTCCCTAGATCATGGTACACTGCTCCACCACCAGAAAGACGACGCACGACATGAATATGATTTTCTTTTACATATTCAGCGTTAATCTCTTCGATCGTGTTCTGATGCTTACCGATAATGATTGAGGGTTCATTAATATAAAAAAGCAGGTAGCTATCATCCATTGGCAAATGTTTAAGTACGAATTCTTCGATTGCCAGATTGATGGTTGGATCGTGAATTCCCTGATTATCAATAAAAAGCATGATTCTTCCTCCGTTTGTACTCATCATTAACAGATTTTTATCAAAAAGTATGGTAAATTGTCTGCTTTCTTATTGTAAACCAAACAATAGGAAAATATAAGGGGGAGGGGGATTGAAAAGGGGGTGGGTGGGGAGCTGAGAAGGCTGCGGGGATCAGTTCTTCTTGTCGTCGCTGTTGTAAAGGAATCCCTTTGAATAACCGCTTAGCGGTCGGGATTTCTTTACAAAGGCGAGCGCTTCGCTCTTTCAGAAGAATTGATCCCCTCCGCTGGGTATCGGCTAGGGAGAAAATGCTCAAACCCGGGGGGAGAAGGGCAGAAAAGATAAGGTGGTACAGGGAGTAGGGGATGAAAATAGGTGGGGGGAGTGAAGTGGGGAGGTGTAATAGAAAAGAACGTGAACAAGAAAGATGAAAAAGGAAATAGTATAGGGAATGGATATAGATATAGATATAGATATAGATGGTGGGATATTAAGAAAGGGTAATAGGGATTTGGTTGAGGGGGAAGTGGAATGAATGTGGATTTGAAAAAAAAGGCCAGTATAGCTTGATGGCTATACTGGTCTGGATGGGATTTGTGGATATAAGTTTTTTTGGTATATGGTTGGCAAATGGATTAGATTTTGAATTTGCTCACGATATTTTGTAGAGATAGAGCTTCGTTGTTGAGTTCGCGCATGATTTCCACATAGGCTAACATTTCGCCGGATTGACGTTCGGCGTTTTTGGCGATGGCTTTGACGTTGGATAGGGATTTGTGAGTGATTTCGGCAGTTTCGTCGACTGAAGCGCTCACTTCTTCTGAACCAGCAGAGATTTCTTGGGTAGCAGCTGATGCAGATTGAACAGTTTGGTTAGCAATTTGCATCATTTCGACAAAGCGATTGAAAGCTTCGCCTGCTTGTTGAACTAACTCTGTTCCTGATCTAACTTCGTTATTGACGATATCCATTGATTGTGTCGATTTTTGAGATTCTTCGCGAATCGATTCTAACGCTTCTTCGATTTCATAAGTAGAGTGACGGGATTGCTCAGCAAGCTTACCTACTTCTTGAGCAACAACAGCGAATCCGCGTCCATGTTCGCCTGCACGAGCGGCTTCAATCGAAGCATTTAGGGAAAGCATACGGATTTGTTTGGTGATATCGCTCATTGCTACTAGAATTTGACTGATTGATTCAGAACGGTCGATTAATGTCTGTACAGATAATTTGGTATCCTGTACTGCTTGCTCAACAGAACCCATTTGTGTAACAGCTTGTTGTGCCATTTGGTTACCGGTAATTGCGCTATCTGAAGCATCACCAATCTGTTCTGAAATTTCAGCGGTAGATGAAGCAATATGCTGAATACCTGTAGTGATTTCTTCCATCGCACGTGCATTTTCAGAAGTGGTATTAGCGATCATTTCACTACCTGATTCGATACTGGTTACAGATTGAACTGATTGATCCACCATATGTTGCATTTTGTTTAAGCGTGTAGTTAATGCTTCTGTACCTACAGCTACTTTGTCTGAACTATCCAATACTTGATGAACCATTGTTCGCAAGTTCTCGGTCATCAGGCGGAATCCACGAGCCAATTGAGCAATCTCATCATTTCCTGTCATTTTGATCTCTTGTTGTAGATTACCTTCTGCGACTAGACGAGTATGACGAACCAGACGGGCAAGAGGAAGAGTGATTTTACGACTGAATTTGTAAGCGACCCATAGACATACGGCAAGAGCCACAATTGCTACAATTACAGTTGTCCAAATTAAGTTAGAAATAATTCCATTTACAAAACTAGCATCCATACTAGCTGCGACAATTACTGAACTACCCGGTACGCGATAATAATAAGTTACTGTAGAACCAGCATCGGTCTGATATAAATCTGTCAAAAGCTTGCCTTGTGACATTGCAGTATTGATATTGTCACTTAATTGAACTTCTTGCTTGTCTTTAAAATTTTTGGAGCTATTCGCTACAGCTTCTACAACGGCTTTATTTTCTTCAATCCGAAGTAGATATAGATTATCCAATTGATAGGCTTGAAGTTGAGTTTCTAAGTATGTTTCGATCTTCATGATCTCGCCACTGTTGCCTTGTGCTGCTTGCATAGCTTGTGTATTATCCATTCCTTTGATAATACCATCCATAGCGATATTCAACACCTGACGGAATTGAGGAACTACATTTTGATTGATTATTCTTTGAGTCATAAAGAAAAAGAAAAGACTGAGTACAATACAGACTGCTACAATAAGTAAAGCGAACGTCACCATAATTTTACGGCTAATAAATTGATTGATTCTGAACATGCAAACTTACCCCTTCCCATACTTAAAAACAGTTACTCTTTCTTTCATCAAAAAGTAGCTAAACAACCTTTTCCAACTGACCCCTAGTGACGTGACAAAATGTGACATAGATAATTGCGCAAATATTCCAAGTGAAACAAACTAAATATACAATTCTATGTATATTTTAAGTAAAAAGAACTATATTTATTCGACCCCTCTCAATATCCATCCTATTTAAACAGGTTTATCTGTAAATATGACATGAATAATTGCGTATATAAGCTTAAAGTACTGAGTAAAAAGATACAAATAATTATCTATATTATATCAATCGACCACTGTTTGAATAGGTATTTTTTCATTTATTTAGCTATAAAACTAATTTTTTTCTATAAAAAGCGCAAAAATTGTAGAAAAAGCATGATGAATATATCTTATAAATAACCCTACCTGTTTACTAGACATTATGCTAAAATGAAATGCGACTCGCTATTCAGTCACTACATATATATCAAAAGGGGTGTCAAAATGAATGTTTTGCTAGTTATTGTGAATATAGCTGTTCTGATCTTACTGATCGTTCTTCTCGGTTGGATGCAGAAAAAGCATATTTCATTTACAAAAAGAGTATTTGCCGGGTTAATCCTTGGTATTGCATACGGAGTAGTCTTGCAATGGATCTATACGCCGGATTCAGAAGTGATCTCTGACTCTATGGAATGGTTCGATCTTGTAGGTAGTGGCTATGTAGGATTATTACAAATGGTCGTTATTCCACTTATTATGGTATCGATCATTATGGCAATTCTTAATCTGAGTGGTAAGCAAAATCTAGGTAAAATCAGTGGTTCGATTATCGGGGTATTGCTATTCACTACCGCAATTGCTTCAGCGATAGGAATTACAGTAGCACTTGGATTCAATCTAACTGCTCTTGATATTCCTGCTGGTGAAGCGGAACAACAACGTGGCGTGATACTGCAAGAACGTTTAGGTGATGTCGAAGATATGTCGTTGCCTGCACAGTTGTTAGAATTTATTCCGACTAATCCTTTTGCAGATATGACAGGCTCTCGTCGTTCTTCTACGTTAGCAGTTGTTATTTTCTCAGCATTTGTTGGGGTAGCAGCGTTGGGTCTTATACGCAAAAATCCAAAACAAGGTGAGATGTTCCAGAGTATGATGGGAGCGATCTATGGTGTAGTTATGCGCATGGTAACGATTATTCTTCGTCTAACGCCTTACGGTATTTTAGCGCTTATTGCTAAAATGGTTGCAACGACAAGTGGTCAAGAAATACTGAAATTGATTAACTTTGTAGTGGCTTCTTATGTAGCTTTGATCGCAATGTTTGTTGTTCATCTAATTATTTTAGCAATCTCAGGTCTGAATCCAGTTCAATATGTTAAAAAGATTATTCCTACACTTACATTTGCTTTTACTTCCCGTTCAAGTGCGGCTACGATTCCAATGAATGTAGAAACACAAACGAAGAAGTTAGGTGTATCTGAAGGGATTGCTAACTTATCTGCTAGCTTTGGAGCGACTATCGGGCAAAATGGATGCGCAGGTATTTATCCATCTATGTTAGCGATTATGATCGCACCAATGGCAGGCATCAATCCATTAGATTGGCAGTTTATTTTGACATTGATCGCAGTGGTTACAATCAGTTCATTAGGTGTAGCTGGTGTAGGCGGTGGAGCTACATTTGCAGCATTGATCGTATTGTCTACGATGAATCTACCAGTTGCTCTAGCAGGTCTATTGATCTCTGTAGAACCATTAATCGATATGGGGCGTACAGCGTTGAATGTTAGCGGATCAATGACATCTGGCGTAATTAGTAGTAAATTGCTAAAAGAACAGAATAAAGAGGTATACAATCAACCTGATCGTGATCTGGATACAGCAGAAGCTTCTTAATTCGTAAATAATCATTTATTTTAGCGTATATGCAATAATAGATAAACATTCAAAAAGTCTATTCCTTATCGTTATAGATAAAGAGTAGACTTTTTGGGTTTTAATAAAGTAGTAGGATTGATATGATGCCTGTTATTTTCAGGTCAAAAGAAGATCAATATCTATAATGACATATCTTTTATGGAAAAATTAGTTATAATAGTTGGCAGCTTGCTTGCTCGTATGATAAAGTAAAACAGGTTTTCAGTGATTGATCCGCGGTTCGTAACCATCCCGCGTTATCAAAACTAGGGGGAAAAGTATGTTCAATATATGGTGGGGCATTTTATTTGTTATCGTCAATTATGGATTGTTTACGTTATGTTATCGGTTATTTGGAATTAAAGGAATGTATGCTTGGATTGGAGTTGCTACAGTACTCGCCAATATTCAAGTAATTAAAACGATTGAATTATTTGGGATTGTGACGACACTGGGTAATACGATGTATGTGAGTATGTATTTAGCAAGCGATCTGTTGAATGAAAAATTTGGACCTAAAGTAGCACGGAAAGCGATTTGGTTTGGATTTTTCACTTTGATTATGACTACAATTGTTATGAAAATGGCTTTAGGATTTGCACCTTCTGGTGTTGATGATTCTGAAGAAGTACAATTTGCTTTAGCAAGAATTTTTGACCAAATTCCTACATTGATGGTAGCAAGCCTTTCTGCATATGTAATTAGTCAATTCCTAGATGTACGTCTATATACATGGTTGCGCCAATTGTTTCCTGCGCCACATCAATTATGGATACGTAATAACGGAAGTACAATGATCAGTTCATTTGTCGATACACTGGTATTTTGTAGTATTGCTTTCTTGGGTGTATACGAATGGCAAGTATGGATTGAAATATTTTTAACAACGTATATTCTTAAATTCGTACTTACCGCAGCAGGTACACCGTTCTTGTACATTGCACGAGGTATGAAAGTAGCAGAAGAAGACAAACCGCTAATGATTAGCTACCAGATCGCTAAAGAAAAAGCAGCAGAAGAAGAAACACAAGAAGTAGCCAAGCCATAATATAAAAAAGACACGCAGTCCAGAAAAGATTAACTGATCTGGAGCGTGTCTTTTTTGTATGAAATAAACTAACAGCATATAACGTACCACTATAAAATATATCAAAAACCAACAATAATAATCAGAAATAGTATATGTGAAGGTGCAAATTAACCTAAAACTGTTAACTCTTTAGGGAATGAACTTAGCACTTCTACACCATCCGCAGTCACAATAACATCATCTTCGATTCGTACGCCACCATGACCTGGAATATAGATACCTGGTTCAACAGTGAACAATACACATTCTTGCAATAGGTTTTCATTTTGACCATGTACAGAAGGATATTCATGAGTATCCATACCTAATCCATGACCAAGACGATGGACAAATCGAGAACCGTATCCAGCTTCTGTAATCACATCACGAGCAGCTTTGTCGATAGAGGCAAAAGTTACTCCTGGCTTAGTCGCTTGAATAGCGGCTTCATTAGCAGCTAGCACTGTATGATAGACTTTATTCAGTTCAGCATCGATTTCTCCAATAGCAAATGTACGCGTAATATCTGAAGCATATCCATCTGCAAATAGACCGAGGTCGAACATTAATAATTCATTTGCAGCAATTTTACGAGTACCCGGTACGCCATGAGGAAGAGCAGTATTCGGACCGGATAGAACCATCGTATCAAAAGCAGGCTTTTCAGCACCTACTTTTTTCATCTGATATTCAAGTTCAGCGACTAATTCTATCTCTGTTACTCCAATACGTACACTGGATAGACCACGACGTAATACTTCTTCGATCAATTGGATAGAATGTTTCATCCGCTTCACTTCGTCCGGTGATTTGCGTGATCTCATTGAATTAAGCATACTGCCGATATCTTGATACGAAGTTGCCCCGAGTACTTCTGACAGTTGTTCATATCTCGCAACAGATAAATTTTCTTTTTCAATACCCAGATTGCCAATACTACCTTTGACAAATTGTTTCAACCGTACATAAGGATTGTCTGTATCCGTATGTGTCTCTATACGTGGGACGCTAGAAGCGCTCCGAGCTTTGTCTTCATCAAGTGCAGGTAATAGTAAAAAGGCTTCGTCTCCATCTGGAATAAAAAGCCCTAAAAAGCGTTCATGTGGATCACTGGCGAATCCAGTAAGATAGTATACATGTTTGGGATCGGTAATCAGTAAGCTGTCCAATCCATTTGTTTGCATATGTCCACGAATTTTGGCGATTCTGTCGTCCATGTGTATAGTCCCCTTATCGTTTATAGAATACGTTGTCACATTATATCTATTTTAACGTGGAATAGCTGTTAGGACAAATACGTATAAGATCCAGTACTTCTATCATCTCATTTATCCTAACAATCTAGTACATAGTATAAAACGATCTGATACGTAGTGTAGATTAAAAAAACCTTCTCTTATAGAAGAGAAGGCTTGTTAGAAAGCAGGATTACTTCTGGATCATTGCTCATATCAAGGATTATCTATGTGATCTTTAAGATAAAGGATATACCTATTAATGATATTGTGATAATTCTGCTTCGATTTCTTTCATTTGCTCTAAATGACGCTGTTCGTGAAGTCCAATAAATTCAGTCCATTCTTGTAAAGTAAGTGGGCCGAATATAGGGTGATCCATCGTACGATTTTCCAGCATCACTGGATCTATACTTTCGATCAATTCAACAAACAGTTCGCGTGAACGTATCAGTCTTGTCTGCAATTCAATCAGTGTACAGTGCTTATCAGCAGGTACTAGAGCAGCAGGTGCAGGCGTATGACGATTGCGATCCAAAGTAAGATGAAATGGAGTTGACGGCATAGAAGAAGGAGCTGGGTTGTGTTCCGCTACTTTCATTCGTAATCTTGCTGTAATTGCCGTTTCCATCAGATACAAATGTTCTAACACCTGTGCTATCGTCCACTTATTAGGCTGACTATGTTCATTCATTACATTTTCATCAATAGCATTTGCAAAATTCCAAATATCTTCACGTACTTTAATCGTATTGGGATGAATCATATTCATGACCTCCTTGGCTGTTAGCCTATAAGTCTATTTAAACATACTTCACCCTTTACAATCCAATCTGACCAAATCATAGGTTTACGTTAACACATAGGAATTGTATGATAAAAGACGAACGTCTGTTACCAGTAAATCATAGAATAATGCGCCGACTACATAAAAAAAGGTTAATACTACTTAAGCGAGCCATTGAGCGAAAGGGGAAAGATATGTTATGAGTATGAATGAACACGATCATAATGAGCAAAATGAACAAGCTGATGAGGATTTTGGATTTTTTAATATATACTCTGCACAATTGCTATATCGTACACCACCCACTATAGATCGAGATATACTGTATGCCAAAGTACAGGAATATACAGGGCCTCTTCATACCATTGTAGACGATGAAGGAACCGAACAAGAATCACTGGCTGTATGGGAAGCTAACCCTACTGATGATGTAGAGACAGAAGTAGACCCGAAAGATTATTACCATTTTTTCCATCTTAATCATATCATCAATTATGAAGATGGAGACTTGCCTGTACAAACGGTGCTTATGCCTTCAGAAACGCCAATTCAAGTGGAATCATATGCGACTGCTCTACAGCAATCATGGCACTGGCAAGAAGCTTCGGCAGTGGTTGAGCAATGCCAATATGAATTGATGTTGACCGATATGATGGCACGCGGGCTACCTCATCAACAGCGTCTACAACTTTTTAATCAAGTGTTGCGTGCTATACTTGAAGTTGCTCCATGTGATGCAATTTACTGGCGTAGCAGTGATAAAATGATTCAACCGGAAGCTTTTTTAGCTGCTCTACAAGAAGAACAAGATCTGTATGGCGCGCTAAATATTCGATTGTACAATATTCAATCCGAGCAACAACGTCAAGAGATGGTTATGGATAGTTGTGGGTTAGCTGCGCTCGGTGTGCCGGATGTGCAGTGTCACTTTTACGATATGAATCCGAATGAAGTGGCTGGTTTCTTGATGGATATTGCGCACTATCTATATGAGCAAGGCGATATTATTACCGATGGAGAAACGATTGGACAAGATGAAGAACAGCGCTGGACGTGTGAGCATCAATTTTCATTGATTGCCCCTCGTAGAGTAGTGATCGATCTTAATCCGGGTAATCTTTATTATGCAGGAGTACAGGAATCTAGTCGTTCCCAAAGTCAGGAGTAGATCAAGGTTATGGAATATTACCGTTTGAGCTATGAAGAGAATGATGAGAATTATTATTTTGAAATTAATGAAGAACAGACGGTATTGCGTGAAGTGATCGAAGATGAAGAACGGTGGATCGTATCCAGTCAACGTGATGAAGAGCTACATTTTTGTCTATATGATCAACAGTTTGATCAAGATATGAATCAAGCGATTCGGGAAGATATTTCAGCTGAAGAATTTGAAAAAGTATGGCAAGAAGCAATGAAGCCTTATATGAAAGATTGGGAAAAGACGCAACAAACATTTAAAGTAGGTGATCATGTTAAAGGCATCGTTGAAGTTATTTATCCGCAAGGCATTATTTTGAGTCTACCGAATGATGCGCTAGGGGTGATTAATGTAGGCGACTGTGTAAAAGGGATTCCTGCCGAAAGCTTATATCCGGGGCATTTGTTAAAAGCAGTCGTTGCTGGATTTGATCATGTGAATCTATGGATTCGGTTAGAACAAGGTACGATTGTCTAGTGATAAAATTCAAGGAGGTTGCGCATGGATAAGCAATCGATCGAAGCTTTGAAAATAAAATTACAGCAAGGATCATTACTGCCTGCTTCTTTGCTCAAAGAACTAGACAGTGCATCGTATCTAGCGTATCGAGATCGTGCTGATTTTGATACCGAGTGGATCGGTGCTTATCAGAAATTAGAGCGAGATCGTCTTACCGAAGCAGAGCAAGCACAGATTACTGAATGGAGCCGCTTAGCTTTTACACAGGTGATGCAAGGTGGCGGAGATTCGGATCTAGCGGCGTATATAAGCGATGATATCGATATGATTTGTACTGCTTCCATATTAGAAGTGGAAGATCAGTTTATTGATCGCTTGATTGAAGATTATAGCGCAGAACGGTTGCCCGTATAATCATAAATAGAATATCCTGTTAATAGCATTACAGCCGAGATAAAATATAAAAAATACGCCGGGATCTATTTGATCACGCGGCGTATCATTTGATTCAGAACTTCGGATAACACTAGACCAAGAGCAATAGCGCCGGATATCATAGCGGCTTGAGCAGCTAATTCCATAGCTACAGCATAATTGTTTTCAACAAATTTGCGCATAGCGTTGTAAGCAAGTCCTCCAGGAACAAGTGGAATAATACCGGCTACACTAAAGATAATCACCGGTGTTTTGTACATACGAGCAAAAATCTGACTGACTCCACCAACAATAACAGTTGCGATCAGAGAAGCGGAGACAGGAGTCAATGTTTCATACAGCAATATATACACCATCCAGCCTAACATTCCTGAGATGCCACATTGTAGTAAAGAAGCTCGCGGAGCATTGAAAATAATACCAAACCCTGCCGAAGCAATAAAGCTGGTAATTAATTGCGCCAGCATAATGCATATAACCTTCTCTCATTCTAAATTCAATAGATAAATGTTAACACAATCGCTACTCCTGATCCGGTCGCAAAAGCGGTTAAAAGCGCATCGGCTCCTTTGGAAATACCGGATACCAAATGACCTGCCATCAGATCACGAATCGCATTGGTGATAAGTAACCCGGGAACAAGTGGCATAATAGAACCGATAATAATTTTATCCAGTTGATCGCCCCAGCCCAAATTAATAAATATAGCCGCTAATAATCCGATCAGAAATGCCGCAGACAATTCAGCGAAAAACTTTACTTGTACCCAGCGGTGTAAATAAAGTGAAGCCGCATAACCTACCCCACCTGCTACAATAGCAGGCAAAAAGTCGCTCCAACTTCCTTGAAACATAATGCTAAAACATCCACTAGCAATCGCTGCTGCAATAATTCGCAAACGAACACTGTATTCACTTGGTGCAGCTTCAATCACTTTTAATAACTCATACGCTTCATTGACATTCAATTCCCCGCTACTGATACGGCGTGACACCAGATTCACTTGAGCAATTTTGTGTAAATCGGTTGTCCGTTCTGCAATACGTATCAATTTAGCAGGATCTGTTCCATTGGTAGAAAACATAATCACTGTAGGGGTTACATAACTGTGGGACCCGGGAATACCGAGCGTCTCTGCAATACGAATCATCGTATCCTCTACCCGATAAGTCTCTGCACCACTTTGCAACATAATTTTACCGGCCAGCAGACAAGTATCCATAATTTCAAAAATCGCCCGACTGATCGTTGATGGTTGATCCAAAGCTATTCTCCGTTCTAAGCGCTTGGCACTATAAGCGCGAATTCTTCTATTCAAATCAAAAGCGATTTTTGCAAAGCAAAATATCTTACATCCAGCGCTTGGAACTATAAGCGCGGTAAAGCAATATTTTCTAAATGAACTCTTGTTACAGCATCGTATCATATTATGCTTGATTCTACGCCATCATTCAATGGTAAATGTGAGGTTTATGCGAGTAATGCAGATATTGCACTCAATATCCAAAAATTTTAAGTGAAAATTCAAAACTTTTTGATCATAACATGTACCGTATTCTTTAAATAGGAGTATAATGGGAAATAATCTACATCTGATTGGAGGAAAAGAAGATGGGCGAGGTTCTTAAAGAAAGTAAGGTGCTCGAAGAAGTTTTTAAAGACGGATTTGCCTTAGAACAAGTTAAATTATGGAGAGGCCAGAGACGTAATCTTGCTTTTTATACCAAGTCTATCGGGGAACTGCGTGTGATAACCGGCAAAATTGTAGCCGATGATCCATACAGCTTGATCGAATCTACACCTTTTGTACAGACTTTCCCCACAGGTTCTTTTCCAATAGAATTATCTATTGCTCGTATTACCGATCCAACCGATCGGCATAAAGATCATGTAGATGAACGGATTGCTTTTGCACGCATTACGTTTAGTCAAGCTCCTGTGGCTAGATGGGTAGGTGCAGAGCGTGAAGTTCAGCCAGATGCTAGCTTATATCAAATGGATGAACATGAACGTTGGGGGTATGCAGTGGATTCTGGCACAGGTAGTTTTCTAGATGCCGAAGCATATGCATGGCTTTCTTTTCAACAAGAACAAGAAAATCCTGAAGTGGCTCAAGAATTAATGGAAGCATGGGAATTAGCAGCAGAAGAGTCCTATCTTCATACACGAAGCTGGCTGGTGCAAGAACTGGATAACGGGCATAATATTGCACTGTTTTCTAGCGGTTTTGGTAACGGTATTTACCATAGTTATATCGGTTATGATAGCGATGGTCAATGTGTACAATTGTTAACTGATTTTAATGTATATCCTGATTAATTGATAACGTTCAGCCGGGTGAAGTGATTCATCCGGCTATACGTGTGTAATAAATAACATGTGTATCAACATAATCACTCTAACCAAAGGATGTGAATAAGATGAGTAATTTAGATCGTGCTATTATTTTAGCGACCCGTGCGCATTCAGGGCAAACAGACAAATCAGGCTTACCTTACATTTTACATCCATTGCGCGTGATGTTAAAAATGACGACTGAAGAAGAACGAATTATTGCTGTTTTGCATGATGTGTTGGAAGACACCGATGTAACAGCTCATGATTTATCTGCTGAAGGGTTTTCTAATGAAATTGTAGAAGCTGTTCAAGCATTAAGTCGTAGTGAAGATGAAGATTATCATGAATTTGTAAAACGTGCTAAAAAAAATTCATTAGCTCGTCCAGTCAAAATTGCCGATATTGAAGATAATATGGACCCGTCACGTATTTTGAGCTCAACAGACAAAGATATGGAACGTATCAGTAAATATGGTAAAGCGCTGGATGAATTAATGACCGAGGAGAATCCGACCCATTGAATCCACAACAAATAGGTATCTTTTTTGACGTTGATGACACGTTATACGATCATTTGCAACCGCTCTTTGAAGCATTGCAAACAGTGATTCCAGACCAACAGGAGTCATTATCGTATGGCGATGTATATCAACGTTTTCGTTATTATAGTGAAGTGTTAGTATCGCCTCAGAATCCTCATGCTCTTTCGTTAGAAGAAATGCGTTACCAGCGCTTCATTTTGACTTTGAAGGAATTTGAGATTGAGATCAATGAGCAACAAGCCAAGCAGATGCAGGAGATTTATTTAGGATGCCAGTATGATATTCGTCCGTATGATGGGGTAGTCGAATTGATTCATGAATTGATGGATCAAGGCTACACGGTGGGCTTATTAACCAATGGGCCTGCTGAACATCAATGGAAAAAGATTTGCGCATTACATATGGATCAAGTATTTGCGCGTGATCGAATATTTATTTCAGGGGAGATTGGTTTGGAAAAGCCTGATCCTGCTATATTTGCTTATGTCAATCGACAGACAGATACAGTGCCGGAATATAGCTACTTTATTGGTGATTCCTGGCGTAATGATGTAGTGGGGGCCGTTAGTGCTCACTGGCATATGATTTGGTTCAATGCTCGTCATGCAATTCGTGAATCGGATCATCAGCCAGATACAGAAGCTGTCAATTATACAGAGATTCGCACTCAGCTACTAGCGATGATCGCTACACAACTATCTTAATATCATATTATTACAATTTAGAATAAGAAAATATAAAGAAAAAGCAAAGACATAGATAGTGTCTTTGCTTTTTCTTTATATTTTAACAATATTCGCTAAAATTCTATTCAAAAAAACGTATAAAATCCCGATAAAAATACAATATATTAATAAGTTAAGTGTTTTAAACCGTTAGGTTATATTCATTAGGGAGAAGGCGGATCATTAAGTATGAAAAATACAAACAAAGAGAATTCTACAGTCAAAAAGGTTATGCAAATCGCAGGTACTTCTATTCTGGCGACTGGATTAGTCGCAGCACCCACTGTCACAGGAGCACAAAGTCTATCATCGCCTTCTACTTCTTCCAGTTCATATCAGACTTCTTCAGACCAACCTACGGTATATAATGGTAATTCAATGCTTTATTTTGAGCAAAACTTCTTTGGTAGCTCTTCTTCTTTGACACATGGAGAAAGTGGAGCAGCTCCAATCGCGAAAAGTTTAAGCTTTATCATCAAAAAATCAACAGTATTTAGCAGTCAGTTACAAGCTACAGATGAAGAAACTAACGACAATCTAACATATCATTTACTGACTCAACCACAACAAGGGAAAGTCGTATTAACCAATACATCTACAGGTACATTTGAATATTCTGGAACAGTTGTCGGAACATATACTTTTACGTATAACGTTACTGATCCACAAAACAATCAATCAGAAGTCGCTACAGTAACAATCGAAGTGAAAAAAGACAAAGAAGATAAAGATCCTTCATCAAATACACCGACAACACCAGCACCAACTACGCCTTCTACACCTACACCTGTGGTGGCGCAACCGGTAACTATTGATGCAGTACATTCAACAAAAGATACCAATGGAACAGCAACAGGTAGTAATAGTGAACGCACCAAAGGTGCAGCAACCTTATCCAAGTCGGACGATAATAGTGCTGTACTGGATCTGATCTACGATCGTGTTCATGCAGCTACCGAAGTCGCCGCGCCGAAAGAAACGATTACGATTGCTGCTAATGCGATTACAGGTAAGCAACAATATCAATTCAATTTTGCAGGTAATGTGGTGCAATCATTAGTGGCCAAGCAAAATGGATTAGCGATTCAAACAGGGGATGTTCGCATCTATGTGCCAGCATCTGCATTTACCAATGTTAATCGCAATCTCAATCTGAGCAATAACACTACAGCGAATTGGACGATCAAAGCTGAAAAAGTATCACCTGCGTCGTTCAGTAACTGGGCAGGCAATCCGGTCACTACAGCAGGTGGAACATATCAAGTCAGTGTTCAAATCGATAATGACGGTACAGTCAATACACTTAATAATTACAACAATCGTTATGTACAATTAAGTGTAGCTGCTCCTGAAAATGCTGCTAGCAATGATCAATATATTGCATTATCTACCGATAGCGATGGAAGTACGCATGTAGTTCCTGTGGTATTTGATAATCAAGGTCAAGCGAGTATTCATAGTCTGGAAAATGGGACATTTACTATTGTCAAAGTCAATCCTTCCAACAATGTGACCAATGCTTCACCAGAATTGAAAAAATTAGTCGATAAACAAATTATTCCGGTTAGCAATCAAGCTACTGTGGCTAATGATGGATTGTTAACACGCGGACAATTGGCTTCCTATCTGGTCAATGCACTCGGTATAAATGTGAATAGTGCTCCAGCTTCAACATTCACTGATATTGACCCATCATCATCGGAAGCCAAAGCAATTCAAGCACTTTATCATGCGGGTGTATTACGCGGAATATCAGCTACTCAATTTGCTCCGAACCGTACGATTAGTAAAGAGCAACTGGCTGTTATTTTAACACGAGCCGCTTCTGCTTATGGATTGGATCAAAGCAGTAACGCTAACAATATGGAAAATGCTAGTAATAATTCATCCAGCCAATGGGCAAAAGCAGAATTAGATCAAGCGATCTCTTCAGGGAATAATACAGGTGTAGAATCTGCTAAAGGATCCGCATTAACAGCTTCTCCAACTACGACCCAGTCTGAAGGAGCGACTATGCTGGTGAAATGGCTACAAGATTCAGGGCTTCTTAATTAATAATCGTAAGTGCATAGAAAGCAACAAAAAACCGGAATATTCACTGCTGATCTATACCAGCAGGATATTCCGGTTTTATTTTGTATATAAGCATAACAGATTACTTTCTGATTAAGATAAAGGCTTATACAAAGAGATCGCATAAGGAACTGCATATTTAGCAGCTTCAAAAGCATGAAATGAATTGCCAATCCGGTTAAAATTCGCTTCAAATATCCAAATATTACGCTGCTTATCGACACCCAGATCAATCGCCACTTCAGGGAAGTTACGTCCCAGACGTTTCTCAAGATGAGTTGCTGTCTCAATCGCTAATTGACGAACACGACGATCCATTTGTTGTCCTGGCGCTTCGCCGTATTCCATATTTAGAAACCAGTCCCATTTGGTAGATAACCGTAACGTTTGAGCATGATTAGTCACTTTGCGATACGTGGATACGGCAACAAAAGGTTGTACAAAAGCAACTTTCCATTGTCCTTCGCCAACTTTCATCACATGGGTGCGTAAATGAAAAGGATGACCTTCTGTAGTAGAACTATCTACAAACTGTTGAAAAATATAACCTTTACCTAATGACATACGGACAAAATGATCCAATTGATTAGCATCTAGGTAATGCAGATACGATTGATCATACACTTCATAATCTGACTCCCGTTGCTGAATATTAAATATATTTTGCCCGTGTGAGCCAGTATCAGGTTTGAGAACGGTATTTTCATACTGCTCCATAAATTCCACCACTTGATCAGATTGTTGCATATCGTGAAAAGGAATCACCGATGCCGATACGATCTCAGAAGCATCTGCTAGTAGACGATATATATGCACTTTACTCATCGAACCGCTTTTCAATTCATGAGTAGCAGGAATCGAAGCCAGCGCATCATACATGCGAGAATAAGCAGCAATTCCTCTTTTTTTCAATCGATCAAATACTACATCAGGATAACGACAAGCATAAGGAACAAATCCGCCTTGCTCCCATACATAACCTAACAGTCGTTGTTGCCAAAAAAAGATATCATCAGCATAGATACGTACTAATCTTGCTCCATTAACAGCAGCAACAGCAGCGCAAGCTTCGATAAAATTCTCATCACTATCATTGCCATGATGTTCGGCTAACAGTCCAATCATAATCTGATCATCAGGTAATGAAGGCAATTGCTCCAATATATGATAACGCTGATCTAAATAATGAGCATAACCGATCGTATGCATAGCACGTTCATACTCATGATCACGTGTCTGTGGAGCTGTATTCGCTTCATAGAACCATAACTTTTCTTCATGGTCAATCGCTACATCTATTCCTAACTCATCCAAAGGATAATCATACATCGCATCAATATACTCTGCTAATTGCAATCCAATCTCAGGTAAAGTATCGATCCAATAATCTGCGGTCTGTGGAAATTGTGCTTGTAACCATGATGTCCACAACGCTGTAGTTCCACCCTGACTGTAATTACTTACAACAGTATGCGCTTCACCGATCCGTGGATAGATTTTTGTGATCTGAAAAGTTCCTTGATGATTACGTTGCATATGAATACGAAAATCGAATGGACGATGATCTGTAGTCTGACAATGAATATACGGTTGTACTAGATAATCTTGATGTTCAATCAGCGCCATCAATGACTTCTCTAATCCAGCAGATGTCATAATCTGTTCAGTTGTGGCTGTCTGCCATAGAAATTCTTCTTGTCCGGTCATACGTATACTTACAATCCCTTGACCTTGTCGTCCACGATCTGGCTTAACAATCACATGACGATAATGTGATAAGTAATCTTGTAGACTGTGAATATTACGACAGGGTTGTGTAGGAATAACCAGTTGAGCTAGAGATTCCGATTGACTCAAATATTGTTGAATACGCAATTTGCCATGAATCGGATGTGATGTGAACGTGACCATCCGATTTAACTTTTGTTCTACCGAAGATCGCTCTTTAGGTAGCTTGCCCATTTCGTTGATCACGATATCTGGTAAAGGAAGTGTCTGAATAATCCATTGCCCTGGTTGATCAGGGTCTGGAACCGAAGCAGTAACCTGTTTGTTTTTGAGATCAAGCCCTTTTTCATCGAAAAAAAGAATCTGCACTTGAAGCTCTACTGCCGCATCCACCATAGCCTCTATACGTGCAGAAGGAAGCAACTGCAAAGGATGAGTAGCATGATATATACCAATACTCAAAGGTGATAGACACTCCTTTTATCCAGAAAAGCGTAAGCGCTTATTCTGTTGCTAGTCTGTGATTAGTTAGAATCAGCAGGGAAGACCAGACCTAATTGACGGCGGGCTTCATCCATAATTTCAAATGTAATCAACGAATGTTCCCATGAATTGATAGACGATTGTTGTCTACCTTCGATAATCAAATTCAAAAACTCACGAATCTCGTAATACATCGGTGGTTCGGATTGACTCACATTAATCTCTTCTTCATATCCGCCACGATACGTAATCGTAATTTGTTGAGGTTCACTGATTTTGTCAATACGTACGCTGCCTAACTCACCTTGAATTTCAGAAGGAAGTGAAGAGTCTGTGATTTTGGAATACATTACGACAGCATCCATTTCGTCATAAGACAAAATAATACTACCTTCACCATCGACACCGGATTCTAACATTACCCCTGTCGCTTTCACTTCATTCGGGCGACCGAACATTACTGCAAGCGGATACAGACAATAAACGCCGAGATCCATTAAAGCGCCATTGGAGAATTCAGGCTTAAATGCATTTTGGATATTGCCTTCTTTGTAAGCATCATAACGAGAAGAATATTGCCCGTAATTTGCAAAATAACGACGTACTTGTCCGATCCGATACAAATTATCATGAATCGCAATATGATTCGGCATCATCGTTGATTTCATCGCTTCCATCAAAGTAACGTTGTTTTGCTTAGCGGCTTCGATCATAGCGCGAACTTCGGTTACGTTAGAAGCCAGTGGTTTTTCACATAATACATGCTTACCATGATTCATACATAGAATCGCTTGCTCTGCATGAAAAGAGTTAGGGCTAGCAATATAGACAGCGTCTACTTGCCCGCTTTCTAGCATTTCTGCAATATCTGTAAACACATGTGGAATATTGTGTTTGCCACCAAATTGTTGTGCACGTTCAAGTGTGCGTGAGTACAGTGAAGTAATCTGCAAATCATCATTCCGTTGCGCAGCATCAATAAATCGCTCTGTTATAAAATTAGTGCCTATAATACCAAACCGGATCATGGAATCGTCCTCTCTATTCGTCATATATGGGTACCCCGAAATATGTACGGATACATGTATTCAATATACAATATTATACCCGAGTCACCCTTGATATGACAAAGCATGTTTGTAAAAGAAAAAAGATTCATTTTGGAGATGATATAGATGTTCTTTATCTGAACGCTTGAAATGCTACAAACTTCTATCCAGTTTTACCCAAAAATATAAAAAGTTATATTGATTGTCGATACAAAGCTTGATAAAGTTTCTACATAACAAAGTAAACAGGTAGGAATTATTAAATTTAAGTAGAAAAATCGAAATGATGGGGTGTTGAGATTGAGAGACAATCAAAAGGGAAGCTACAAATTAGGGTCTGTATTTAGTGTTTTGTTAAGTTTAGTACTTGTGTTGAGTGCTTGCGGGGGAAATAGTAATGCTACTAACAACGCTGAAGGAAATGCAGGTTCCAGTAAAGATGCGGTAGAGCTACTGAATGTATCGTATGATCCGACACGTGAATTGTATGAAGAATACAATACTGCTTTTCAAAAATATTGGAAAGAGAAGTCCGGTCAAGACGTTACGATCAAACAATCTCATGGTGGTTCTGGTAAGCAAGCACGTTCTGTTATTGATGGTCTCAAAGCAGATGTGGTTACTTTAGCACTCGGTTATGATATTGATGCGATTGCAGACAAAGGATTGCTTGCTGAAGATTGGCAGTCCAAATTTGAACATAATAGTTCTCCGTATACATCCACGATTGTATTTCTTGTACGCAAAGGCAACCCCAAAAATATTAAAGACTGGAATGATCTGATCAAAGACGATGTACAGGTCATTACACCCAATCCCAAAACATCCGGTGGAGCACGCTGGAATTATCTTGCCGCTTATGGTTATGCCCTACAACAAAACAACAATGATGAAGAACAAGCAAAAGCTTATCTTGCCCAATTATTCAAACATGTCCCTGTTCTCGATACTGGAGCCAGAGGAGCTACGACTACTTTTGTAGAAAAAGGATTAGGCGATGTATTGTTAGCCTGGGAAAATGAAGCTTTTCTATCTATTAATGAGTTAGGGCCTGATCAATTTGAAATTGTCTATCCATCGATCAGTATTTTAGCAGAGCCGCCGGTTGCTGTTGTAGACAAAGTAGCCGAGCAACATGGTACACAGGATGTTGCCAAAGCATATCTGGAGTATCTCTATTCGGATGAAGGACAAGAGATTGCCGCCAAAAATTACTACCGTCCGATCAATGAAAAGATCGCCGCTAAATACAAAGATACATTTAAAGAAATGAAGTTATTGACGATAGATAAAGATTTCGGAGGATGGAGAGAAGCACAGCAGAAGCATTTCAGTGATGGTGGATTATTTGATCAGATTTATACACCGGGTTCTTAATGAGTACTCAACCTGTTCGTACCACCAAGCTTCGTCCATCCAAAGCACGTACTATTTTGCCGGGGTTCGGATTGTCGATGGGGTTCACGATTGCTTATTTAAGTCTAATTGTTTTGATTCCATTGGCAAGTATTTTTATCAAAACGACCGAACTCAGTTGGGTACAGTTCTGGCATACCATTCTTGATCCGCGTGTATTGGCATCGTATCGAATTAGTTTTGGCACTGCTTTTTGCGCGGCAGCCATTAATCTGATATTCGGGCTACTGTTATCATGGGTGCTGGTGCGTTATCGTTTTCCAGGTAAAAAGGTGATCGATAGCTTAATCGATTTGCCGTTTGCTTTGCCAACAGCTGTAGCAGGGATCGCATTAACAACAATTTATGCACCGAATGGGTGGATAGGGCATTTATTTACCCCGCTCGGTTGGAAAATTGCTTATACCCCTCTGGGTATCACGATTGCGCTGATCTTTATCGGTATTCCTTTTGTCGTCCGTACGGTTCAGCCAGTATTGCAAGACTTGAATCAAGAAACAGAAGAAGCCGCAGTGATGTTAGGTGCTTATCGCTGGCGAACTTTTTATCGAGTGGTATTGCCACAATTAATGCCTGCTTTATTGACAGGCTTTGCACTGGCATTTGCTCGTGGTATAGGGGAATACGGATCTGTTGTATTTATTTCAGGTAATATGCCACTCAAAACAGAGATTGCGCCACTGCTAATTATGACCAAATTAGAACAGTATGATTATGCAGGAGCTACAGCGATTGCATTGGTAATGTTAATTATTTCGTTTTTGTTGTTATTGCTGATTAATTTTATGCAATGGCGGTTAAATCGCCGCACGATTGAAGGCGGATAGATTGCCAAGAAAGGAGATCGACATATGGCTGGTGCTGTTACTGCACATCTTTCGCATACATCTGCGGATCGTCCCCGGCATATCAATGAATCAGGCATTGTACGCTGGACATTGATTAGTATTGCCCTGTTATTTCTAGGATTAATGGTGGTGTTGCCTTTAGTCTGTATTTTTATCGAAGCTTTCAAAAAAGGTTGGAGTGTATACGAAGCTTCTATTACAGATTCAGATGCTTTGTCAGCACTACGCTTAACATTAGTCGTCGCTTTGATTGCTGTACCGCTGAATACGATATTTGGTATAGCGGCGGCATGGACGATTAGTAAATTTCGTTTTCGTGGTAAAAATGCGCTGATTACGTTGATTGATTTACCTTTTGCTGTATCGCCTGTTATTGCAGGGTTGGTTTATATTTTGTTATTTGGTGCTCAAGGATATCTTGGACCATGGTTAGATGAGCATAATATTCAGATTGTGTTTGCTTTGCCGGGGATTGTATTAGCAACTGTTTTTGTCACTGTTCCTTTTGTAGCGCGTGAATTAATTCCACTCATGCAAGCACAAGGGGTACAGGAAGAAGAAGCGGCAGCAAGTCTTGGAGCGAAAGGCTGGCAAATCTTCTGGCGGGTGACTGTGCCCAATATTAAATGGGGCTTACTGTACGGCATTATTTTGTGTAATGCACGCGCTATGGGCGAATTTGGAGCTGTATCGGTGGTATCCGGTCATATTCGCGGAGAAACCAATACATTACCACTGCATATCGAAATTTTGTATAATGAATATCAATTTTCCGCTTCATTTGCAGTGTCGTCGTTACTGGTATTTCTAGCGGTATTGACGTTATTGACCAAAGCTTTTTTGGAATGGCAAATGAATCGTCGCCAAACAGGGTAAAATACATCATAAGATGATTTTATCAGGAGGGCGTACAGGTGAATAAAGAAGTCAATACAGTGTCTTGGGATCAATCTTTGCGTGAAGTGATGAAGCAGTTAGGAGAAGCAGAACCGACACCGGGTGGAGGTAGTGTGTCTGCAATTGTTGCAGCGCTCGGTGCAGCGATGACTTCGATGACCGCCCACTTTTCGCAAGGCGAAGGATATGAAGAAGTGCAAGTAGAAGTGAATCAAGCACTACAAGATATGGATAAGATCAGAAGTGCTTGTGAGCATTTGATGAATAAAGATATGGAATCATTTGGACAATATATTGAAGCTTTACGTCTGCCACATCATACTGACAAAGAAAAGCAGGAACGCAAGCAAACGCTACAGACGATGAAATTACAGTCGATTGATATTCCGCTACAGTTAATGGAATGTTGTCTTTATGGTCTGTATAGCGCATCACCGTTGATTGAGATATGCAATCGAACTGTTTTGTCGGATGTCGGTATCAGTATTATTTTGTTTGAAGCTTCGGCGCAATCTTTACTGCTAACCGTAGAAATTAATCTGGTGACTCTTCAAGATGAAGAACAACATCATTATTACCAACAGCGTGCAGATAGCTTTATGCAAAAAGTAACTACATTAAAACAAAAATGTCTAACACAAGTTCGACAACGTATCGCTAGTGATCATGCGTAGAAGCTCAAATGATCGTACAACATAAAAAGCTCCAAACCATTCACGATCAAGCACAGTGAATAGGTTTGGAGCTTTTTTTGCTAAAGATTATCGTAATTGTTACCAAAAGCGAAATTAAGACTGTAGTTCTCATAGTATGATAGTTCTTTCCATGCATCAGGAACTTCGCAACTACCTACATACAAAATTTGCTGATCTCGAATCAACCATTCTAATCCATGTTCTACTTCCCAATCGCAATTTAGCTCTATACGAATAATCGTCTCGGTTCGTTCGGGATCCATCTCTATCATCATATCAATAGGTTCGATATACTGTAAAATTTCTTCTGGTTGTTGAATAGACGGACACTCTTGGTCGCCTACATAATCGCAGAAGCTTTTGCAGTAATCCCATGAAAATTGAAATAATTTAGCAAGGGTATCCTGATCCAACTGATTAAACGCTTGAACTACTTTTTCTACCGCTTCTGTAGAAATGTCCGGATCACCAACATAGACGCCCATATATTGATTAAAAACAGGGGCATAGAACTCTGCGCCCCAATCTTCTTTGCGTCGGTCTATTTTTCGTAGAATAGTTTCACTCATAGTGACTAGACCGAACGATCTGTATTCATATTTTTGGCGTAATAGATTTCGTCCATTTCCATTTTGAGACGTTGTGTAATCTGATCTTGATCTTCTTCGGTCAATGTTTCTTTGGTATACCCGAATAGATAATTATCCAGATCAAATTTTTTTAATTTACATTTTGTATGGAAAATATTTTCTTGATACACGTTCACATCGATCATATCGTAAGTGTCTTTGATTTCAGAAGGAATATAGTTCTGGATCGAGCTAATATCATGATCGATAAATAGCTTGTGTCCTTGAATATCACGAGTAAATCCACGTACCCGATAATCCATTGTCATAATATCCGTATCAAATGAATGAATAAGGAAGTTCAATGCTTTTAGTGGTGAGATTTCGCCACAAGTAGACACATCAACATCCGCGCGGAATGTACTGATACCTTCATCAGGATGGTATTCAGGATACGTATGCACGGTAATATGACTTTTATCCAGATGCATCAATACATGCTCTGGCAATGGACCAGGTGATTCTTCAAAAGAAGCATTAGGTGCTGTCTCTACCGGACCTTCAGAGATCAACATCGTTACACTTGCTCCTTGTGGAATATAATCTTGCTTCGCCACATTCAGCACATGAGCTCCAATAATATCACATACATTCGTTAAGATTTTTCCTAGACGATCTGCATTGTATTGTTCATCAATATAAGCAAGATAGGCTTCACGCTCTTCTTTCGTACGTGTATAGCAAATATCGTACATATTGAAGCTCAAAGATTTTGTTAAGTTGTTAAAATTATGAAGCTGAATGCGCTGTTGCGGTGTCAATCCCATCTGTATTCCCCCTATTGTCGTCGATATCGATATCCATGTTGTGTTGCTTCAATACATAGTATGGATCGGACAGTTGTATATTTAAAGTGCCGAGCACTTAGTAATAGAAAATACTATTCATATACCCCATTGACTTATTCAAAAACATTCAGCTATTAAGCTGTACGTATTAGCATGATAAAATGCCGAATCGAATGCTGAATATGGTCGTTACATACGATTCAATGTTAACAGATGCCTTGCCTAATATCCATAGCTATAAATGTAAAACATCAACTTCAACAGCTAGGTCATTTGAGTAGATAAGATATTGAGTTTTACGCTATTTTATAGTCCACAAAAAAATTTTGCACTATCTATTAAATAAAATAACGATAGTGACGATAAGTATTAAGAACTACAAAATGTCGAAAAAAGGCGGTTATTGTCGTGATAGAGAAGTTGCTATCCCCATTTACGTTTGTTATATCTAAGCTCAAATACGCACAAAAGTTTATATTAATTAGTGTATTATGTGCGCTACCTTTACTCTTATTAACCAGTATTTGGTTTGAGAATCAACAAGCTAAAATTCAAATGTCATCTTCAGAACGAAAAGGAATAGTTAATATTGATAGTATTTTCCCGCTTATTTTACTGATGCAGAATCATCGTGCTTTTTATGGCAATTATGTATCAGGAGATACGAATGCTCAATCACAATTGAGTCAGACTGAACAAGATATTAGCGCAGAAATAAAAAAAATTGATCCTATTATCCAATCCCAACAACTACCTCAGTCGATTACAATCTGGCAAGGTATTCAAACAGATTGGAGTACATTACAAAAAGAACAATCTTCTTTAAATGCAGAAGATAGTTTTACTCGTCACAGTGAATTGATCCAAGAAATGATGAATTTTATTACAAAAAGTGCGAATGAATCGAGATTATCTCTAGATAGTGATATTGACTCCACTTCACTGGCTGGTATTTTTACCAAACAATTAGCGCAAACGTCAGATATGGTAGCACAAATGCGTGGTAGAGGAACAGCACTACTGATTAGCAAACAGAATAATCATGATACCGTTGTAAAAATCACAGAAAATACAGGCAAAATGAAATTAACGATTGAAGATATCACTAATTCTTTAAATACAGCGTATGACAATAACCCGCAGTTAAAACAATTATTTGCTGAAAAAGGAAACGAAAATATCAGTCAAATGAATGCATTTGTAGATATCGTCACCAATCAAATTATTAATGATGAAAGCTTAAAAGGTTCTTCTAACGATTATTTTGCGGCAGGTACGCAAACGATTCAGTCTTTACAACAGTTTTCAGAATCTATTGCTAATGAATTAGATGTTCTCATTGCCAAACGTATACAAGAATTAACGTATATGCGCAATCTGATTTTGGGAATTACTTTATTCGTCCTTATACTTGTGGCACTATTTTATATCGCTTTTTACCGCAATGTATTGCAATCGGTCAGAAGCTTACAAAACGGTGCAGATGCTATGGCACAAGGGGATCTCTCGCAAACGATTGTACTTCAGACTAGAGATGAACTGAAACAAGTGGGAGATGCATTTAACCAAACGATGTTGTCTCTAAATGAGCTGTTGCATCGTAATCAACAAGTATCCGATCAATCTGCAACAGCTTCTGCTCATTTGAAAATTGTATCGACTGAATCGACATTAGCGATGGGGCAAATTGCTGATGCGATTCAAAGCGTCTCTGAAGGTAACAAAGGACAGAAGAAATCAATGAATGAAACAGCGAATGCGATGAACGAAATGTCGATAGGTATTACGCGCATTGCTGAAGCAGCATCAGGCGTAGCAGAGTCGTCTATCCAAGCAACAGAACTGGTGTATGTTGGAGATCAAAAATTGGTTGATGCTGTAGCTCAAATGGAAAGTATTCGTCAGTCAGTAGATGGATCAGGTCACAAAGTCCGTACACTATCCGAACATTCTAACGAAATCGGACAGATTGTAACTGTCATTATGGGGATCGCTTCACAGACTCAATTGCTATCATTAAATGCAAATATTGAAGCCGCGCGCGCTGGTGAACATGGCCGAGGATTTAGCGTAGTAGCTGAAGAGGTAGGTAAACTAGCAGAGCAAACGAAGTCTTCCGTAGAAATGATTTCTATGTTAGTCCGTGATATTACTGAATTAGTATCGCAAACGGTCGCTTCCATTCAACTAACAGATCACGAAACGATGCAAGGGATTCAAGCAGTTCAACAAGCACATCAGACGTTAAAAGATATTTTGGCATCGACTCAAGTGGTAAGTGCTCAGATTCAAGAAGTGTCTGCTACCTCTGAAGAAATATCAGCAGGTATGGAGCAAGTAACAGCTTCTATGATTGAAGTTGCAGATGTATCTGCCAAAACATCGAGTGAAGCAGAGACGATGGCAGCAGCAACTGAACAACAATTAGCTTCTATGGAAGAAATCAATACTTCCGCAGAATCATTAAGTGGTATGTCTACCCAATTGCAAGAGGATCTCAGCAAGTTCAAATTGCGTCATTAATATAGATAGTATGTCTCAAAAAAGGTTATCTGTGCTGTACATTCAGAGTAGGTAGCCTTTTTTGAAATTACAAATTGAGCTTATAAATTACATCTTTTGTTATATAGATCATTACTAACGGTACTGTAAAATGCAAAATGACATTTTTATTAATACCAGCACAGATACACGTAAGCAGTAAAGATTACATCATAATGAATGACATGAGATACCTAAAATAGAACATCATTTTATTTTTTCTATTACTTAACAGTGTAAACTGTCCGATAAAAATAGTGGATTCAACGAAAAAAATGTCGAACAAAGGTGGAAAATGTCAATGTCAACTAAGATTCTGTTGCCTTTTACCAAAGTAATATCTAGATTGAATTACGCACAAAAATTTATACTGATTAGTTTTTTGTTCTGTATTCCGATTATTATGCTATTTGTCATTTGGTTTAACACACATCAAGAAAAAATTGATATTACTCATCAAGAGCAAAAAGGAATCACTTCTATAAATAGTATTATTCCTCTTTTTCTAGCGGTTCAAGAACATCGCGCACTATATAGCAGTTATACCAATGGATTAACAAACGTCAAACCAGATATCGAAACTACAGAAAAAGAAATCGATACACAAATCCAAAAGATTGATCAAGTTGTAGCTCAAAATGAATTTGCTGATTCTAGCAAGCAGTGGCAATCGATCCAAGCAGATTGGAAAACTCTACAAACAGAACAATTCTCATTAAATAATGCAGACAGCTTTGATCGCCATACCGCTATTATTAATAAAATGAATAATTTTGTACTGATTACAGCAGACGATTCAGGCATGTCATTAGATACAGAAATTGATTCTTATTATTTAATGGATGTTTTCGTGAATCAACTAACTCAGACTATGGAAAAAAATGCTCAACTTCGTGGAGAAGGTCAGAACATTCTACAAAAGAAAAAAATAACAGAAGCTGAATTGGTTGATATTTTGCTAGAAAAAGGTCAAATGCAATCTCTCCGTGACGGAATTGCGGATTCTCTAGACACAGCGTATAAAAATAACAGTCAATTAGAAAGTATTTTGGGTGCACAAGGGAAAACAACACTTGCCACATTAGATCAATTCCTTACAACTGTAAATAATGATCTAATTACAGATAAAACGTTTGCTACAACCCCATCAACATTTTATGATGCCGCAACTCAGACTATAGAGGCTACACATACATTTACAACTAGTATATCTAATGAGCTGAATGAATTGTTGCAACAACGAATTCATCGCTTAACTGAATCCAGAAACATTATTATCGGAATTACTATACTCGCTTTACTATTAGTGACTTTATTTTATCTTGCTTTTTACCGTAGTGTTCGTGAAGCTGTACAACGTTTGCGTGATGGAGCGACAGCGATGGCATCAGGCGATTTATCTCAGCATATTCATCTCACTACTCAAGATGAGCTTCGTCAGGTCGGAGATGCTTTTAATCAGACCATTCAAGAATTGAATCTATTATTACGCCGTAATCAGGATATTGCCGCCCAATCATCCGCAGCTTCTATACAACTTAAAGATGTCGCTAATGAATCGACTCAAGCGATGCAACAAATTGCAGAAGCGATTCAAGGGGTTTCTTCAGGAACCGATACGCAGAAAAAAGCAACTGAAGAAACGGCTAATGCAATGAATGAAATGTCGGTTGGTATCGCTCGTATTGCTGAATCAGCATCAGAAGTTGCTGAATCTTCGATTCAAGCGACAGGACGTGCTCAATTTGGCGATCAGCAATTGGTATCTGCTGTCAATCAAATGGAAAGTATTCGTGATTCGGTTCATCAATCCGGCGATACCGTCAAAGTGTTAGCAGAGCATTCGCAAGAAATTGGACAGATTGTCACTGTGATTATGAATATTGCCGCACAGACTCAATTGTTATCATTAAATGCGAATATTGAAGCGGCTCGTGCAGGAGAGCATGGACGTGGATTTGCTGTGGTAGCTGGAGAAGTAGGTAAGTTAGCAGAGCAGACCAAATCATCTGTAGGCTTAATCTCCCGTCTGGTGGCTGATATCGAACAGTTGGTTCAACAAGCCGTTCAATCGATGGAACAGACACAGACAGAAACAGAGAGCGGTATTGAAGCTATTCAGAATGCTCATCAGACGTTAAATGGAATTTTGAATGCTACCCAGTTAGTGAGTGCACAGATTCAAGAAGTATCAGCTACCTCTGAAGAAATATCAGCAGGGATGGAAGAAGTAACAGCTTCTATTGTAGAAGTGTCTGAAGTGTCAATGCGTACATCGGACGAAGCAGAGACAATGGCTGCGGCAACCGAGCAACAATTAGCTTCGATGGAAGAAATTAATGCTTCTGCAGAATCATTAAGTGATATGTCTACCCAACTGCAAGAAGATCTAAGTAAATTCAAGTTGCGCGATTAATATAGATATCATTCCACAAAAAAAGGTCGTCTGCTCTGTAGTTTGAGAGTAGATGACCTTTTTTTATATGATTACTGATGTAACGATTAATTTTACCATAAAAATCAAGCTTGAGTCTGTGGCTTGAATCCTTCGTCTTTGAGATAGTCGCCAGCTTCACTGCGGGATTCAAAAGCCATATCTAAATTCAGACCGGAATAGACACACCACATCTCATCTTCGTATTTTAGCGTTAGAATATGTCCATCTTCATCGATCCATGTACCGCCTGTAGAAGTCGTCGTTGCTAATTTGAAAGAAGCTTTAGCTTCTTCTTTTTCTTTCAACTCAACCGTTTTGTGGTTGTACGACATCGCTTTGATCGTCTCATCCAGTAATGTGCGTAACTGTTCTTCCGAATAATCGCGGATATTTACAAATCCTTTATCATCGGTTTCATAGTTATGCAATAATCCAGCATAAATATAACCGTTACCGTTCGGATGAATATGGAAAGCGACAATTTTTTTCTCATAGGCACTGTCTTCATAATGGAAATTCACACGACCTAAAGAAACATCTTTACGTTGTAGTTGTGGATACGATTGTAGCAGTTCAAGCTTTTGTTCAAAATTAAGCATAATTGCCTCCTATAAATAATGGGTAGTGGTGATTATAACATACGTAAAAAGAGATAAGCATCAAAAAACAGGTGCAGTTCAGCACCTGTTTTCTTAACAGCATACATGATCACTTATGTGGATTCAGGCACATCTTTAAAAGGATGTTTGAAGCTTTTAGGAATATCCGTTTCAAAGCGCATCGTTTCACCGGTAACAGGATGAATAAAAGAGAGTACACGTGCATGTAGACCAAGACGACCTACACCTTGAGCACGAGCGCCGTACTTTTTATCGCCAACGATAGGATGCCCTAGATCTTCCATATGAACACGAATCTGATTTTTGCGTCCTGTTTCTAAGCGAACTTCTAATAAGGAATATTCGCGTGTTTTTTGTAATCGTTTGAAATGAGTAATAGCATGTTGTCCACCATTATCATGTGAATTGGAGAACATTTTAAGTGTTTTGCTTTCTTTCAGCCATGAAGAAATGGTTCCTTCAGGCTTTTTCACTTCGCCTTCAACAAGTGCTACATAGGTACGTTCTTCTACACTTTCACGCCATGTATTTTGCAATTGTTGTTGAACTTCATGAGATTTGGCGAACATCATTACACCGGATGTATCTCGATCTAACCGATGAACTACGAAGATTCGTTGTTCCGGATCAGTCGCACGTACATGCTCGGTAAGCTGACGATAAGCTGTGACATCTTTTTCTTTATCCGATGCGATAGAAAGTAGTCCAGCATCTTTGTGAATCACAATCAAATGCTCATCTTCAAACATAATCGATAGACCGACCATCGCAGGTGCAGCAACCCGTGGTTCTTTGTGAACCATTACTTCTTGACCGGGACGAAGCATATGATTGTACGCTGTAACGGTTTTTTCATTAATAATGACCTGACCACGCGCCAATATCGATTTCACCGAATTACGGCTGATATGTGTAAGATTATCCAGTAAAAAAGGAAGAAGTTCTGTCGCTTCCTTCACTGTATAGACCGTAGGTGGAAGTGGTTTGCCACGATAGGAACCATTGCGAGATGAGCTGCTTTTCGCTTTGGATGAGTGGGCGGTCGGTTTACCTTTATGACCTGATTTCGTTGTTTTGGAACGATTTGAAGATGAATGAGAACGGGAATTTTTCTTTTGCATAAGCTGTAAGCCTCCTGTAATTAACCCCTTCACTATATCATGGAGATAGTGATCTTGCACCCGTATTTGTTAATTCTGTCGTTTTGGGTAGGATTAAGGTAAATCTAGCCCCTCCAAGCGGGGAAGAAGTACATAGAAGCTCTGCTTGCAAATGAGATGCAATTTGTTGACAGATCGCAAGCCCTAGCCCGGTAACTCCACTTTTACCTGTATAAAAGCGTTGAAAAATCTGCTGTCGTTCTTCCTCAGATAATCCTTCTCCATCATCGTCGATATGAATACACCATGATTGCTGATCTGAAGTCGGTTCGATGATCAACTGTACCTGTGTTGCAGTATGACGAACAGCATTTTGAAGCAGATTCAGTAAAATTTGAAAAACTTGTTCAGCCGCAATCGCGATAATCAGTGAAGGGCCGATGACTTGTAATTGAATATTGCGCTCTTGCGCTGCTGGCTGTAGTAAATGAATAGCTTCTTCTGCCATCGTTTTGAGATCAATCGTGGTTTGTTGCCAGACTTCATCTACACTTTCAAGTCTCGATAATTGCAGTAATTTCTCGACCATATGAATCAAGCGCTTCGATTGAGTAGTAATAATCTCTAATCCTTGATCGGTTGTGACGACCTGATCTTGAATCGCAAAGACATATCCTTGAATCGACATCAGTGGTGTTTTCAGTTCATGGGATACATTTTGCAAAAATTCAATCTGGTATTGATGTTGTCGCTGTAATCGGTTGGCCATCAATTGAAACGTACTGATCAATTCCCCTATTTCGGTATGATCTGCTTGTAAAAAATGTTCATTAGGTTGTAAATGAGGTTCATACCGACTGACTGCTTCTTTTAACCGATTGAGCGGTTGTACCATGCGCCAGACAGCAAATAAAGCAATAAATAAAATAACGATAAAGCTAGCGCCGATAGATAATAAAGTCGTTCGTAACAAAGGAATATATAGGGCACGTACTGATGATAAAGGAGAGTACAGAATCACGCGAAATGGTTGATGATTGAGTTGAGCTTCACTGTATAACACTTTACTGCCGTTTAACTGCATATATCCTTGATGATTACTGGAAAAGTTTTTGAGGATTTTACCATTGTTTTGCGTATTGCTGGAAGTGATAATTTTATTGTTTTTATCAAGTACAAAATAATCAGCATAAAACAAAATATCTTTAATAAAAAAGCGGAAGTCTGTACTATCCAGTCCATCAATATCTTGGTCTTTCAAAATGTGGGCTGCTTTGATCGTCTGAGCAGATAATTGTTGTTTGACTTGATTGAGTAAAATATCATCCATTAATTGTACAAAGAAAAAGACGGTAATCGCTACCGTCATCAGCATACCTACACAAAGTGACAGCAACATTTTGCCACGAATCGTTTTCATTATTCATGTATAGCGGCTTTGTAGCCGAATCCCCATACCGTGTCTATCGTCAGTGTCGATTGATACTGGACTAATTTTTTGCGAATCCGTTTGACCAGATCATCTACAACTCGTAATTCTCCGAAAAAATCATAATTCCATACTTGCTGAATCAATTGTTCTCTACTGAATGGACGCTGTAAATGGGTCGCCAAAAATAACAACAATTCAAATTCGCGTGAAGTAAAATACAATTCGTTATTCTGAATAAGCACTTGCCGAAATTCTTCCGAAATCGATAAATTACCTGCATAAACATAAGAGGTAGAAGCTTCAGGTACAGATGGTGTAGCCGTATCTGTAACAGCAGACACGCTAATCGGGTTGCTTGCACGCTTACCAGTGTCAATTAAGCGAAGCATTGCTTTTACACGTGCAACCAATTCACGAGGATTGAAAGGTTTACTCAAAAAGTCATTACAACCTAATTCCAAACCGTTGATCCGATCCACTTCTTCGCCCCTCGCCGAGATCATAATAATAGGAATACCTGTAAATGTACGAAGTTCGGTTAATAAAGTAAGCCCATCAATACCAGGCATCATAATATCCAAAATCAAACAATCCGGATGTTCATGTTGTACCTGTTCAACCAGTTGTTGTCCATGAGCAAAGGAAAATACTTCATACTGTTCTTTGCGTAAATACTCAGAAATTAATTGCAAAATAGACGGATCATCATCAACTACAAATAGTTTGGTCATAGCGGTAACTCCTTATCTTTCCAGAGATATAAACGTTCTAATCTTAATGTAGCAGAGCAGGGTCACCAATATCAAAGTTTGCCTAAAGCAAAAAGACAGGAACCTGCTAGGCAGTCCCGTCTTTAAGAGTGAGTTTTAGTCATAACTTAGCAAGCTTACGTTTGTAGCTAAAAGGAACTTGATGTATCTAAGCGATCCTTTTATTTGTGTGTTGTTGTTTTTGCAGGTGTTGTTGCTTTAGTTACAGGTGCTTTTGTAGCAGTTGTTTTCGTTGTTGCTTTGTGAGCAACTGCTTTTTTATGAGCTACTTTTTTGTAAGTAACTTTTTTAGCATTGTGTTTAGCAACGACTGGTTTACTCACATGACGAGCTGCTTTGTGTTTTGGAGCTTTAGTTACTACTTTGTGTGTAGTAGCTGCTTTTTTGTGGGCTGTAGCTTTTGTAGCAGTAGCTTTTTTAGTGTTGTGTTTGGCAACGACTGGTTTACTCACATGACGAGCTGCTTTGTGTTTTGGAGCTTTAGTCACTACTTTGTGTGTAGTAGCTGCTTTTTTATGAGCAGTCGCTTTTTTGTGAGTCGTTTTTTTAGCATGGTGTTTGGTAGCTACTGATTTAGCGACATGACGAGCTGCTTTGTGTTTTGGAGTTGTAGTAACGACTTTATGTGTAGTACCTGCTGTTTTGTGAGTTGTTGCTTTTTTATGAGCGGCTTTGGTAGCTCTATGTTTTGCTTTGGTAGCTTTGTGTTTTACTTTATGAGCGGCTTTAGTAGCTTTATGTTTCGCTTTGGTTGCTCTGTGTTTAGCTGTAACCGTTTTTGCTGTTTTTGCAGTCAATTTTGCTGGCATTGTTACTTTTTTAGCTGGAGTAGCTGTTGTTTTATGCGTTGCTGTTACAGGTGTAGTCGTTTTTTGCGTGGTTGGAGTAGCTGTTGTCGGTGTAGCTGCAAAAGCGCTTGTTGCTCCTCCTAATACACTGATTGTTGTTAATAATACTGCCGCATTTTTTGTCCATTTTTTCATTGGAATCACCTCTTCTTAGAATGTAAATTCATCTTATCAAGAGGTTATGTGAGAATAATGGAATAGATGTGTGAAAAGTGTATGAAATAATAAAAGTATAAGAGTTCTACATCATTCAAATCATATAATAAAATAAAAATATACATTAAATCCATATTATGCTATTAATTAAGCATCCAATAATATACATAACCCGTTGATAACAGCATTTCTACTTGTATGAAATGATAAAAGGGGGTCAATTATGAAAAGCCAATCTCAATTAGGTAAAGGGTGGCTGTATTTGTGTATCTTTAGTATGCTGGTTGTTTTTATCCCACAGGCGAAGATGATCGAAGCGGCTTCGGCGGTAACAGATGGAAGTGAAGGGATGGTCGGGAGTCGTATACCTGTAGGTACAACATATACTTCGACTACGTATGATCCAACATTTGTACCGCAAAATATCGGAGATGGTGATTGGTATAGTATATGGAAAGTATCTAGTAATACAGGACGTATTCAAATGAACTTTCCAGAAGCTGTGAATCTGAAAGGTGTACAAGTCTCTACAGGAGGCACGGGAGATCGGTATGAGACATATACAATTCGCGGTCTGCAAAATGGATACTGGCGCACGATTGCAACACGTACATTTCATGTGACTGCCAGTGAATATCAAGCTCTTACACCAATAGCTGTACAAATAGGCTGGTATGAAGGAATTGATATTTCAGTGAGTTCTACGCGTAATTGGTTGCTAATGAGTGAAGTGAATCTAGTTCCTACAACGACTAGCATTGCTCCAACACAGCTCAAAGCGACCAATAACAATGAAGAAGTATCGCTTCAATGGCAACCACTTGCCAATGTAGATCATTATCAAATACGTTATGGTACGACTTCAGGGCATTATACAGAGACAATCACTGTATCAGCAGATACGTATACAGATGTACAGATTCCTAATCTGACAACAGGCACAGCTTATTATTTTACGGTAGCCGGAGTGCGCAATGGAGTACGGACGAATTACGCTACAGAAGTATTAAGCATGCCAGTACCCGGATATAATTTCCCGGTCAATACAGGTAAAAGCGCAAGTAGTGAGTTTTATCGTAACCCTGTAGAAAATACAATGGATAGAGATATAGCATCCACATGGAAAACTCAAAACAACAGTAAAAATGCAACACTAAGCTATCTTGTCGGATATCCATTATATATAAATGAACTGCAATTTGTGATAACAGCGCCAGTAGAAAGTGATATTACGTATAAAATATATGAAGAAGGGGAACACAGCAATACGTTGATCGGGCAAAAAACAGTACATGTACAAGGTTCTACTTCTCCGATAGCGATCGACAGTATCCCTATTGAGCCAGATTGGTACCAACTACTCAAAATAGAAATTAGCTCTACAGCCGCTCCAGTCGTAGTAAATGAACTATTATATAAAAGCGATCTTTCTTATATAACCGGTCTACAGGCTACACCGCAAAATGGACAAGTACATTTAACATGGGATACAGTTCCAGCAGCTGATCAATATCGCATCACTTATATGAAGCAATATCCAGATATTTTGCTAGGACAGACGATTACTGTGAATGCAGATACGTACCAGAATTACACAGTATCAGGGTTAGATAATAACAGTGTTCCGTATTACTTTGTTGTTAATGCTGTCGTTAACGGGCAAAATCAAAACTATTCCAATATTGTACATGCTACACCGATGAGTTATGCGACCGGTGATCCTGTTCCCAAAGGAACTACGGTAACCAGTGTCGGTTATTACGATAACCAACGACCAGAATATACGATTGATGGCGATCTATCTACCTATTGGATACCGAATACAGGCAATCATAAGAGTGGAACGATTAATTATCATTTTCCCAAGCCTGTTGCATTAGATGCGATTCAATTAGTCAGTATGTTGAATGTTCCGGGTAAGCAGGCATTCACTATCTATGGTCTACAGGGCAATGATTGGAATCTATTATATGATGGCAAAATTCAAGCATACTTTAATCCTTTTGGCGGCGTATTAGCACCTATTCCTGTGCCAGCAGGCAAATATGAAGGCATTATGATATTGACGGAGACGACCACCACATGGGTGACATTTCAAGAATTATTATTGTTTTATAGTGCCAACCCTCATAGTACGGTGCTAACTGATACGTATAGTGATATTACAGATCCAACAGTAAGTACAGATACGTATAGTATTCATTAGATACAGCAATGGGCATAATCATGAGGTGAATTTTTGCTAGAGTAAGATAGTTGTCAAACAAAAAGCTGTTTTGTAGGCGAGATGCTTACAGAACAGCTTTTGTTATCGTATCAATTATTTTCACTTTTGATCCCAAAGTGGTATTTTGTTCACTCGATATCTGGACTGAATAAGAAGAGTGACTCCGAATACTATAGTGATCGCTACCGGATACAAAATAGCCCAGCCTGTAAATGGAAAAATAATAGCAGTAGCTACAAAAGAAATCCAGCTGATGATCCATCCAAAGCGACTTTCACGTAATAAGCGAATCCCTGCGGCACATCCACCAAGATAGGTCAAAATAAAAGTCGCATTAGGCAATTGAATTAAAGTGGTTAACGAAATGATATGACTTGCGTACAAACCAGTAATCAACCCGAAGCATACACTTAGAAAAAGAATACCGCCTACAGGTGTACTGTATCTAGCAGATAATAGACTCATCCATTTAGGAGCATATTGTTGTCTGGACAATGCAAAAGCAACACGAGAAGAAGCACCCACATACGCAATAATAGTAGCTGTACAGATAAAGATACCGGTAACCCCAGCCAATACAGCACCCCATGAACCAAGCAGTCGACTGATTATCCACACGAGTGAAGCATCTGATCCACCTATCAGATAACTTTGTGTACCTACAGTCGCCAGTGCAGTTAGAAAATACAAAATACCTACTATAATTGCAGCAATCACAACACCACGAATGGCTGCTTTACGTGGATCTTTGAATTCTTCGGACATATGAGATACGGCTTCCCAGCCAATAAAGCACCAGAACAATATCGCAGCCGCTTGTCCGATACTTGTCCAACCATGGGGCATAAATGGAGTGAAATGAACGGCTTGAATCTCAGGCACAGCAGCGATAATCGCAAATGTAAGCACAGCTACAATAGAAATAACGACTGCAATTTGGATTTTGCCAGCCACTTGCATCCCGAACCAATTGGTGATTAATCCAACCAGTAACATTAAGATCGCTATCCCGATTCGAACCGATTCATCCCAGCCCATCGCAGCTGTCATATAACCTGCACCGGTAAGAGCGGCTACAGGTGCACCGATCGGAACAGATAATAAGAAAAACCAACCGACCAATGCACCTGCACGCGGCCCAAAAGCCATACTCACAAAATGAGAGACTCCGCCAGCATTCGGGAACTTGGCAGATAATAATCCCATCGACAAAGCCATTGGCAAAATTAACAACGTCATAAATCCCCATGCAATCAGTGAAGCAGGGCCTGCCATTTGAGCCGCCAGTCCGGGAACAAGTAATACACCTGATCCTAGAACAGCTCCAATATAGAGAGCGACAGCTTGCGGTAAACCGATCGTCCGTTTTAGATGAGATGAATGTGAAGTGTTCATTTTAATTTCCCTGCTTTCCTTGTCATTTGCTACAGCGTAGCAGATAATAGTGTTATCGGAAAAACGGAAATTTCAAATGCAATCCATCTAAAAAACCGATGGGAGAGATAAATATGGAATCCAGGCATTTATTTACGTTTCTAGTCGTAGTAGAAGTGGGAAGCTTTACACGTGCAGCTCAGCGTTTAGATTATGCGCAATCTAGCATTACCGCACAGATTCAAGCGCTTGAAGCAGAGTTGGGTACACCGTTGTTTGATCGAATGAACAAAAAGATTTTGCTTACTGATGCAGGGCGCCGTTTACTTCCGTATGCACAAGAAATATCCAAAATGCATGCATTAGCCAAAGATGCGATTCGTTCGGATGCAGAAATGTCGGGTACATTAACTATAGGGGCTCCAGAATCACTAGCTGCTTTTCGGTTACCTAATATTATTCGTGAATATCGCAAACATCATCCCGCTGTCAAAATCATTCTCAAACCGGGTGCATGTTCAGAACTGTTAGAAATGATTCGTAGTGGAGCGCTGGATATAGCGTTTCTGTTACAACCTGAACTGGAAGATCGTGAACTGCATATGGAGACACTTGTGTATGAAAAGATGGCGATGATCGCACCTATTGATCATCCATTAGTCGGTCGAGCTCATATTGTTCCAGAAGATTTGCGTACCGAAACGATTTTGCATACTGAATCGGGTTGTACGTATCGCACACTATTTGAACAATATCTAAATAGTCATGGCATTTTCCCTGATCCCAGTCTGGAATTTTGGAGTATAGAAGCAATCAAGCAATGTGTGATGGCAGGATTGGGCATTTCTTTTTTACCGCTTGTAGCAGTGGAACGTGAACTGCAAGAACACAAATTAGCACGATTAGATTGGGATGATCGTGAACAACAAGTGTATACACAACTGAGTTATCATTTAAAAAAATGGCAATCACCTGCTTTGGATGCTTTTCTAAAAATCGTGCATCGCCATGCTACAGAATGGCAAGATGCTCCTTTGATCAATACTGTGTAAATATAGATTATATCGAATGACAGGAGAGAACATATACAATGCATAAAGTAGAACATTTAGATCATTTGGAAAAAGGAATACGTCAACTGGTAGAACAGTTTGTAGAAGCTGGTCGTCCGTCTGTACTTCATCAAAGTATCGAAGAACGTCGTGCAGGATATTTGAGCACAGTTCCATTGGCAGGAGACAAAGTAGAGCTTTATTCTATTCAAGATGTGAATATTGATGATATTACATTACGCCTTTACCAACCGGTAGATCAGAGGGACTTGCCTGTATTGATCTATTATCATGGGGGATGTTTTGTCAGTGGAGACTTGGAGACTCATGATCAACAGATGCGTCAGTTGGCTTATGAAGGTAAAGCTCTGGTTATTGCTGTGCAATACCGATTAGCACCAGAGTATACATATCCAACTGCACACGATGATGCTGTACGCGCTGTACAGATTGTTCGTGAGCATGTGACTGCATGGGGTGGAGATCGTAACCGAATAACGATTGCAGGAGATAGTGCAGGAGGACATCTGGCGCTGGTGACATGTCTGCGGTTGAAAGAGCAAGGCGACTGGTTGCCACAGCGTCAGATTCTTATTTATCCGATGCTTGATGCCAGCGGTACAAGTACAACATATGCACAGTATGGCAACGATTATATTGTAACTAGAGATGTATTGATCAGTGGATATGAAGCTTATTTTGGTGATTTACCGTTAAATCATCCAGAAGTCAGCCCGTTATATGCAGAGAATCTTACAGGGCTTCCAGAAACGTATATGTTAACCGCTGAATTTGATCCGTTATTATTCGAAAATGAAGCTTTGTATCGCAAATTATTACTAGCTGATGTAGATGTGCATTGTCGTCGTTATCTAGGTGTGAATCATGGCTTTTTCCAACTGGCAGGCATCAGTATCGCAGCCAGACAATCGTTACATGATGTAGCAACAATGATTTATCGTTAACCGATAGATCTTCAAAGCTGTTATTCAATATCGCATAGATAATTATATTGAAAAAGTAAACAAAGCAGACCTTCTACTGTAATGGTAAAAGGTCTGCTTTGTGTTGTCTGAGTCATAATCTTTTAGCAAGTATGAGCTGTATGAGAAGACCATTAACTGCAAGACATTGTGCCAGAATAGGCTGTATCAGAAGCACCAAAAAGAAATTGTAATGATTTGATAAAATATTGCGTCATAAACATCAGATCATGAGTACCGCCATCTTCAATCTCAAGCAGAAGCTGGTGTGCAGGAAAGCCTTTTGCTTGCCACAATTCACATGCAGATAGTACATTTTGGAACATATGCTGTTGACTGTTCTGTTTGTATAATCCTTCACAATTGCCTATCGACACATATAGCTTGAGATCAGCGGAAGGAGCCGAATGTTCTTCGATATAATTCATCACTCCTTCATACCAGCAAGAAGGAGAAAGCATACCCACACAGCCAAATATATCCGGTCGCCAGTACGCAGCAAACATGCTAACCAACCCGCCCAAAGAACCACCGACTATCCCTGTAGAAATAGCGTCTGTCAGTGTCCGATAACGTTGATCAATATGAGGCTTTACCTGATCGGCTAATTCATCAATATAAGAGTGGGCTTGTCCACCAAAAGCAGGAAATTGAGGATTCAAAGCCAGAGCTGGCCAGGGGGTATAATCATAAGTACGCCGATCGGTATGTACGCCTACTAGAATCACTTCATGTAGCAACTGTTCTCGAAATAATCGTTCGATATAATTTTGACAGTGAGTTATTAATTGACCTCCATCTTGTACATAGATTACAGGATAATCACATTCTGAAAGGTGGTAAGAAGGCGGTAAGTATACCGTTAATTTGCGTCCTAATATATCCAATTGATCTGTCCGTTTCATCAAGTATCTCCTTTCAACTACAGACTTTTTGGTAGCTGATTTTATATCATCTTATCTGTGCGAGACGATCATTATGCTTGGCGACGTCTACTTAATAACCATACAAAATAAGGTGCTCCTATAATCGAAAGAACGATCCCTACAGGCAATTGAGCTGGCGAAAATAAAGTTCGTCCGATAAAGTCAGCAATAAGCACCAGTAAAGCACCGATTACACCGCTAAGTGGAAGAGCACGCCGATGAGCAAGTCCAACAAGCCGGGTCGCCATATGAGGAGCTATTAATCCTACAAAGCCAATACTACCGGATACAGCCACACCAGCCGCTACAAGCCCTACACTAATAAACATCAATTGACTACGCTTTTGGCGCAAAGGTATTCCTAGACTAAGCAGCGTATGATCACCTAAGCGCATAACATCTAGCAGTCGTGTCTGACAAAGCAACCACGGAAGCAATACTACTATCCATGGAAGCATCGATAAAACAAATAGCCAGTTCGCTGAATTAAAGTTTCCAGATAACCAGGCTGATGCTTTTTCAAAATCTTGCGGATTCATTTTGAGCGATGCATATAACGTAACTGCCGAGAATCCTGTAGTGATAGCGATCCCTACCAGAATCAATCGTTGTGGATTAAGCCCGTGTTGATCTTTGGCTAGTAGAAAAATCAGTAAAGCAGCTAACAAACCGCCCACTATGCCGAATAAAGGCATCATCATAATCGCTATATTTCCTGTCATATCGATCTGATCACGAATCAAAAACATAAACAGCACAATAAACATACCTGCGCCTGCATTAATCCCTAGAATCCCCGGATCAGCTAATGGGTTGCGAGTGAGACTTTGTACGACAGTTCCTGCAATCCCGAGGGTTGCTCCTATCACTAGACCCAATACAATACGAGGCAAGCGAAATTGAAAAATGACAATATAATGAGAAGCATCACTCGATCTATGAAGCAGTGTAGACATCATCTCGATCCATGACAGTCTGAGTTCACCATACGTAAGACCGATCCCCACTATAAGCAAAATCAACACTATTCCAATACTCATGATCGATATATAGCGTGCTTGAGAGTCTTTATCCATGTCGTGAGCCTCCTTTACAACGAATCAGGTAAAGGAAAAAAGGAACACCGAATAAAGCAGTAATTACACCGATAGGAGTCTCAAATGGATAATTTACAAACCGAGATAAAATATCGCAACAAGCTAAAAACATCCCTCCAAGTACACCGGATAACGGAATAATACGGCGATAATCGGTTCCGCCGATCATTTTGGCAATATGAGGAACAATCAAGCCGATAAAAGCAATTTTTCCCGCTAGAGCCACAGAAATACCGGATAACAAAGCAACTGCTATAAAAGCTGCCAATTTGATAAGTTTGACCCGTTGACCTAGACCTGTAGATATTTCTTCGCCTAGAGATAACGCAGAAATAGAGCGAGCGATAATCAACATAATCACAAAGCCGACAATAGCAAACGGAAGCGATAATTGAATCAATTCAGGATCAATCTGATATAAGCGAGCGTTATACCAATAACTAATCCGCTGTGATACATGAAAATACATCGCAATCGCATCAGCTAATCCATTCAAAAACATACCGGTTAATGTGTCTAGAATAGCTAGAACAATCGGTGACTGTGCTCCTGGAATCAGATAAGACATTCCAAATACCAATAACATGCCAAAAGCCGAACCTAACATAGATACCACAATCAGACTGCTTCCATGTATAGACGGTGCAAAGATCATACATAATGTAATCGCAAATACAGAACCATCCAATACACCAAGTAGTGAAGGGGAAGCTAGATCGTTACGAGTAATCCCTTGCATGACTGCGCCAGACATCGCAAGAAAAGCCCCGATCAACAAAGCACCGATCGCGCGCGGTAACCTTGAATGACGTATAATCTGATGATCGACATTACCAGCATCAAAATGAAAGATAGCGTTCCAGACATCAAGAGATGAGATGTTTTTGGCTCCATATAGAACAGATATCACAATGATGAAAATAATGACTACCGGCGCAGTCCAAAAGATCACTGCCGGTAGTCTATAAATGTTGTACATATTAGATTCATTACCTTCTTATTTGGATTGTAACGTATCAACAAAAGCTTGAAGAAATTGAATTTTACTATACGCTGTTCCACCTTGAGCGAGAGGATCAACTACATTGACAAAGACGTTGCCATCTTTGACAGCTTGAATACTTTGGAAAATCGGATTTTTTTGCAGATCTTCCAGAGCGCCTGTAGCATCTGGATTCTCGTCTTCTGAAAACTGGATAAATAACACATCTGGATTCATTTGAGCAAATTGTTCAATTGAGATCGCTTCTTGTGATTTAGCAGCGGCAACTTCTGCTGGAATAGCTAACCCCAGATCGCTGTATAATACAGGATTAAAGTATAAGTCAGGCCCGTATAGACAGACAGCTCCTTCACGCATACGAACTAGCAATACTTGTTTATCTTTTAATGTACTTTGTAAAGTCGTTTTCGCTTTTTCTAAATTAGCTTTGTAAGCAGTGATTTCTTGTGCTGCTTGTTTTTGCTTGCCACTAATTTCACCTAACAGGGTCAAATTTTCTTCCCAGTTTGTAGCAACATGCGAATAAGGAATAGTGGGGGCAATCTGTTGTAATTTTTCCAGTATAGCCGGATCGAACTTGGTTGTGCCGAGAATAACATCCGGTTTGAGAGACAAAATCTTTTCAAAGTTAGGATCGATTTTTTCCCCTATTGATTCTGCTTGATCAGTGATCGAAGCGAACAAAGGAGGGAATTTACCGGAGACAGAGATTGCGCCAACAGGATGAATATCAAGTAAAATAGAATCCTCCATTGCTTCCAAAGAACCTGTAATCACGATTCGTTCGGCTTTGGCTGGAATCGTATAAGACTTGTCCAGATACGTAATCGTTCGCGTAGCTGTAGAAGCTGAATCCGTCGAAGCTACAGGTGTAGTTGCTGAAGAGCTAGTTCCTTCTGTCGCTATAGGCTTACCACATGCAGCCAATATTACAAATGTGGCAATCATACATATAGACGTAATTGTTTTTTTCATAATCATTATATAACTCCCCTCAATATCAGTGAGAAAGATTCTCAATAGCTATCATAGAGGTTATATTTGTGCTTTGCCATAGACAATCAACGGATAGCACATGGACTTTTGGCGGATAAATAGTGTATTAGCTCTTCACGTACTCTGGTCAAAGCAGTAGGAGAGTATTCGCGCCATGGACTTGAACTTAGAATATGCAATTGTTGTTGACGGATTACTGGAAGATCAAGCCAGCGAGAAGATTGACGTAATCGATGCCAGTGTTCTAATGTCTCTGAATCTTGACGAATTAAGATACCAATATGTTCTACATCACTTGCTTGTAATTGATCCCATGTCACTATATCCTCTTCATTATCGTCAGCCGGTGTATCGTGAGGTCGCTGTATTCCCAGTTCGTTATAGACGTAATCTAATAATCCGGCTGAACCGAGGCTGTATAACTGATCATGAAGCATACGCACAAATAATACAGTAGGTCTGGAACCATCTGAACGGGTAAGTAACGTTCTAACACGTGCAGTATGTTGATCAAATGTATTAATCCATTGCTTGGCTTCTTCATTCATCTGAAGTTGTTCTGCCAGTTGATATAAGCCTGTTCGCCATGAACCACGTTGTGGAGCTGGCAATGTAATCATTTGAGCAGATTGACTTAACTGTGTATATTCTTCGGCTTGAATATCGTGTGAACATACGATCCAATCAGGCTTGAGTTCTTCTAGCTGTCGTATAGCGGTATGAGTCTGCTGATATGAATTTCCATATTCCAAATGATAAGGAATATCTGCACCGTAACGTTCTAGATAATATCCTGACCATTTGGGATGTAGTGGAGCAGCATAAGGTACAATATCAAGCGGTAGCAGATAACCAAGTGTAGACACACTAGCATAAGCGGCTACTTTTTGCTTGCGTTTGTGTATATATGTCGAAGGTGATATACCTGTTTCTTTTTTGAATACACGACTAAAATAAAATTCATCCCGATAACCGACTTCATGTGCGATATCTTTGAGTTTGTAGCCTGAACGAAGCATCAACTGTTTGGCCTGCGTAAGACGAATTTCAGTCATATATTCATGAGGGCTTTGACCATAGGTTTTTTTAAATACATCAGAGAAATGCTTGGCACTAAGTCCAGCAATCTGACTTAATTGTTCTAGCGTATGTGCTTGCTGAGGATGATCAGCAATATAATTTCGAGCACGCACCAGACCATCTTCTTGCTGGAACGTACATTTTTCTTTGGCAGTAGCCACTTCAAACAACAATTCAATAGCATCAATCTGAGCACGCCAGCGATGTAACACATGAGTCGAACGAAAAGCAGAGCAAATCTGCTGACACTTTGCACTGGCATACGGAAGTGTAGCTTCAGTCGGAAAATATAAGTGTTGAGAATCGGTAGCAGACTGCAATTGTCTAGGATCGTCTGGATGTGGCAGATATAATTCCAGATGAAGCATTGCTACCTGTGTATCCATATGTTCGGAAGACAAAGCAAATGTACTACCGGAGTGACATAGATAGACTGTATCTGTTCTCATAGGGTAGGGATCATTTTCACGCTTTAATATACATTCGCCTTCGATCAGTACAAGAATAGTCATATGAGTCGCCATAATCTGTGTTAATGACAATGAAGTCTGAGGTTGTATATGTTGAATATCTGCATGATGCAGCTGTAATACATAAGGATGTGCTTGAACAGTTGCTTGGGTAGTTATCGGTGCCATCTGTGGAAAGTTCAATATTGATTCTCCTTTACATATGAAAATGATAATCATTATCACATATATTATATCAGAATTGATAAGTTGCTGAGAATTATCGTTCGTTCTCTGTTAAAATAGGAGTATAGATTTGAAGCAGAAGACAGCAACACGATCACTACAGAATCAGGATAAGGAGTTTTGGCAATGAGCGTGCAAGCGCCTGTGATGCAGGAAGCACAGACTTTGTTACAGAAGTATTTTGGATATGAAGATTTTAGAGAAGGTCAACGGAAGATTGTAAATAGTCTATTACAACGTCAGGATACGCTCGGAATTATGCCTACAGGTGGCGGTAAGTCGATCTGTTATCAGATTCCAGCGATGGTTAATGACGGAGTGACGCTAGTTATTTCACCGCTGATCTCACTGATGAAAGATCAGGTCGATGCACTTACAGCGGCAGGGATTCCAGCGGCTTATATTAATAGCACGTTAACAGGTAAAGAAGTGAATGAACGGATTCGAGCTTCACGTCGTGGCGACCTGAAGTTATTATATGTTGCACCCGAGCGCTTAGAACTGGATTGGTTCCGCGAAGAAATGAACGGTGTGAATATTACGTGTATCGCTGTCGATGAAGCACACTGTGTATCGCAGTGGGGTCATGATTTCCGTACCAGTTATCTTGAGATTTCACCATTTGTAAATCAATTGCCACAGCGTCCAATCGTTGCCGCTTTTACAGCAACTGCAACACCGGAAGTGCGTGACGATATTTTGCGTCTTTTAAAATTAGATGATCCGCAGGTATTTATTACAGGATTGGGTCGGGATAATCTAGCGATGGCGGTCATGCGTGGTACGCAGAGACGTGACTTTGTGATCGATTATGCCAAGTCTCATGACAATGAATCCGGTATTATTTATGCGGCTACCCGTAAAGATGTAGATGATCTGTATAGTCGTCTGCTTAGTAGTGGGGTAGCGGCTGGACGTTATCATGCCGGAATGAGTGATGATGAACGGGATCAGAGTCAGGAAGCTTTTATTTATGATGATATTCGCGTAATTGTGGCTACGAATGCATTTGGAATGGGTATCGACAAGTCTAACGTTCGGTATGTTATTCATTATAATATGCCTAAAAATATGGAAGCTTATATTCAAGAAGCAGGTCGTGCAGGTCGTGATGGTGATCCTAGTGAATGTATCCTATTATTTAGCCCGCAAGATATTATGACTCAGAAATTTTTACTGGAACAAAATATGCATGAAGGTGATCGCAAACATAACGATTATCGCAAAATGCAACAGATGGTCGATTACTGTTATACAACCAAATGTCTACGTAATGCGATGCTTGATTATTTTCATGAAGAACATTCCGGTGAACCCTGCGGACAATGTAGCTCTTGCCGGGATGCTCGCGAGTTAGTCGATATGACGATCGATGCGCAGAAAATCTTCTCCTGTATTCATCGTCTACGTGAACGATTCGGTGTCTCGGTGGTAGCGCAAGTACTCAAAGGTTCACGTAACAAAAAAGTACTGCAATATCAGTTCGATCAATTGCCTACTCATGGATTAATGTCTCATTTATCAGAAAAAGAAATCTCTGAGCGGATCAATGTACTGGCAGCCGAAGGATATCTGTTGCTAACCGAAGGACAATATCCGGTGGTAAAATTGCAACCGATCGCAGCCGAAGTGCTCAAAGGACAGCGTAAAGTCATGCAACGTGCACCACGTCCAATAGCGACTTCAGCTTCAAGTAGTTCAGGTTCTAGCCGTAGTCGTAGCACTAGCCGTAATAACGATGCTTCAGCAGTTAACGAGACAATCTTCGAGCAATTGCGTCTGATTCGTCGTGAACTGGCATCACGTGAAGGTGTACCATCTTATATTATTTTCAATGATGCAACATTGCGTGAAATGAGTGTTGTCGAACCGCAAAGCGAAGGCGAAATGCTGGAGATCAAAGGGGTCGGCGAAGTGAAATTCCGCAAATATGGCGAACCATTTTTAGCCTTTTTCCAGAAAGAAAGTATGGATATGCATCAAGGACGTTACGATATGGAAGAATTTTAAAAGAAACCAACCAACAACCGATACTTCGATCAAGTTTCTTTTCACAATCTATATTGAAAAGAGCTTACCGGTAAGAAGTATCGGTTTTTTGTAATGTTTTGCAATGAGGTCACAGCAGGATAAGAACATGCGGAGGAAGATAAATATGCCTTTATTTGAAAAATATATCGGAATAGATTACTCGGGAGCAGATAAGCCACGCTCCAAAATTAAAGGTCTGGCTGTTGTGCAGGGAAGTATCTATTCACCTGCTTCTCTAGTCTATCCCTCTACTGTTAGTTCGCTTACTTCTAGCACATCATCATCTGACAAAGATCATCTCTGGTCAAGAGAAGAAGTGTATCTCTGGTTACGGGATCAGTTATTATCCAGTCAAGAACGAATGATTATCGGTATCGATCATGGGCTGTCGTATCCTTTGTCAGTGTTGCAACAATTGCAGTTGGATCAGTGGGATGATTTTCTCAAATGGAGTTATCAGACATGGCAGACGACCAAACTTACCATGAAGCAAAGTAAAGAACAAGCTCATTACACCAACTCTATCGCTAAGCGATTAGTGGAACGTGAATTTGTACCCTCAACCAAAAGTGTAGTTGATCTGGATCGTGTCTCCGGGATGCAAGGGGCAGTCTCTTATTCGACCCATACCGGATTAGCATGGATATATCGTCTACGATACTGGCAAAAAAGACATGGAATGAACATCCACTTCTGGCCATTTGATGGTAAAATAATACCAAAACAACATCATGTGATTGTCGAAGCGTATCCTTCATTGTACAAAAGAAGAATGATCACCGAACCTCATCTATCCAATATCTCGACCTATAGTGAACATGAACGTGATGCGTATTATATTGCAGCATGGATGCAAGAGCGCGATCAAGAAGAGACGTTAGCACCTTATCTGTCTTTGCCTACATTAAGCAGAGCAGAATATCAATTGAGTCTGTTAGAAGGATGGGTATTGGGATGCTTGTAACAGATTTGCTATCATGCCGAATCAGTATATTTACTGCATAGCGCTATCCCAACAATCATATGGAGGAATACAGATGAATAATAAGATTCGATTATTTACGTTAGCGTATGCAGGTGGTAATGCTTATATTTATAATTCATGGAAAAAATCATTACAGCCACAGATTGAATTGATTCCGATTGAGCTTCCCGGTCATGGACACCGAATTGCAGAGCCTTTAGTTAGCGATGTGGCAGTAGTTGTTAACGATCTATGGCAACAGATCCGACCGTATTTTCAAGACCATCGTCCGTTTGCTTTTTTCGGGCATAGTATGGGCAGTCTTCTTGCATTTGAAATGATACATAAAGTGTATACCGAAACAGGTCGTTATCCGGTAACAAGCCTATTCTCAGGCCGAGTAGCTCCTCATATTGCCAGTCGCAAAGAATGGAGCCAACTTTCAGATCAAGCCTTTATTGAAAAAGTCATTACCCTCGGCGGAATACCGGATGTTATACTGGAACATAAGGAATTGTTGGAGATGATTATTCCTGTATTGCGTGCCGATTTTAGGCTTGTAGAGCAATATCGCTATAACAAGCAGTATGAAGTATTTCCGTTCCCGATCACGGTCTTAACCGGAGAACAGGATCAAATGACAACGATAGATATCGAAGCATGGAGTGAGTATTCATCACTTCCAACGACATTCAAATCTTATCATGGTGGACATTTCTTTATTAATACTTGCGCAGAACAGGTGCTTGCCGATATCCGAATGATTTTGTTACAGCATGAGAGGAGCATATCGCTATGAAAGTCGTATTATCTACATTGAACGCCAAGTATATTCATACATCACTTGCGATTCGTTGCCTAAAAGCTTTTAGTGAAAAAGACTTTGATATTGAACTTGCCGAATTTACAATCAAAGACCCGGTGATGAATATCGTATCTGACTTGTTCCAACGGAAACCGGATGTGATCGGATTTTCATGTTACATCTGGAATATTGAAGAAACGATTAAAGTGGTCGATATTCTCAAAAAAGTCATGCCAGAAGTGAAAATTGTACTCGGTGGCCCTGAAGTATCTTATGATACCGAATACTGGATGAAGCGTGTCAGCAATATCGACTTTATCGTGATTGGTGAAGGCGAAGAAACGTTCCATCATTTACTACAAGAGATCGAAGGAGCAGGCAAATATCATTTTGTCTACGGGGTAGCATACCGCAAAGGCGAAGAACTGATTATGATGCCAGGTCGTCCGAAGCTTGATCTCAATGAACTACCTTCGCCGTACCGATTTGTCGAAGATGTACCTGAACTTGCCAAGCGGGTTGTATATTTTGAAACGAGTCGTGGTTGTCCGTTTAGCTGTCAATTTTGCTTATCCAGTATTGAAGTCGGTGTGCGTTATTTTGATATCGAACGTACCAAAAGTGATATTCTGTACTTGATCGATCAAGGTGCCAAATTAATCAAGTTTGTCGATCGTACATTTAATATTAAGCGTGATTATGCGATGGAAATGTTCGAGTTTTTAATAGCGAATCATAATGGATGTACATTCCAATTTGAGATTACCGCAGATATTATGCGTCCCGAAGTGTTAGATTATCTAGCAGAACATGCACCACCGGGTGTATTCCGCTTTGAGATTGGTGTGCAATCCACTAACGATCCGACCAATGAACTGGTGAAGCGTCGTCAGAACTTTACCAAGCTTAGTCGGACAGTAACGAAGATCAAAGAATCTGGTAATATCGATCAGCATTTGGACTTGATCGCAGGATTGCCGCTTGAAGATTATGATACATTCCGCAAAACGTTTAACGATGTATTTGCTTTAGGGCCAGAAGAATTGCAATTAGGATTCCTCAAAATGTTACGCGGAACAGGGCTGCGAATCGATGCAGACAAATATCAGTATACGTATATGGATCATGCGCCGTATGAGATTCTGAGTAGTGATAAGCTGTCTTTTGAAGATATTGTACGCTTGAAGCGTCTGGAAGATGTATTGGAGAAATACTGGAATGCGCATCGCATGGATTATACGCTGAACTATCTGCTGTATAACGAATTCCAGTCGCCATTCGACTTTTTCCAGGAGTTCGGCAATTACTGGGAAGCTCAAGGCTGGCAGAAGATTGGTCATCAATTGGAAGATTTATTTACCCATTTACAAGCCTTCTTAATGGATCGCCAGACACCTCGTATGGATGTGGTACTGGGATTGATGAAGTTAGACTACTTCCTCAACCATAAGTACAAACCACGCAAAATCTGGTGGGACTTCACGATGAACAAAGACCAGATGTCCAGCCATATCAGACATGCTATTCAACAACCGGAAGACTTCTCAACCGAGTTTGTTGATTTGAAATTAAATGATAAAGAACTTCACAAACATACAGTGATGGAAGAACTGCCATTCCGTCTCGATAAAATTCTTGCCGGTGAACCAGTAACAGCTAGCGAAGGACGCAGTCTGTTACTGGTAGCGTATCAGCAGAATGAACAGCAAAAACCTGTATTTTTCACTACTGCTTTATCGCCTGAAGGGGCAGCAATGTAAGACCAAGAAGCACCAGTTATATTGTAATGATATAGCTGGTGTTTTTATTTAATACATAGCGTTACTGATTTTGTTAGAAATAAATTATGTGATACATTTCAGTGTCAATTGTCTGACTTGATTGAGTACCAACCAGATCAAGAAGAAGCAGAGAATAAGTAGATAATAAAAAAGCCATCCTTCAGGATGGCTTAAGCACGCATACTCATACGTTCCAATCTAGATTCTACTCGAAATATACGATGATTCAGTATAGCTAATTCCGAATCTTTTTCACAAAAATAATCATCAAACGTTTCTAACAGAGCGACAATATCTTTGGGTTGATCATTTTCAAGACGAACGACCGCAGTGTGAATATCACTGATTTTAATATTAGTTTGCACTTGATTTTTTTCTAAGTGAACTTGGTTTTCTTCTAGTCGTGATTGACTTTGCTCCAAGCGGGATTGACTTTCTGTTAGTTGGATCTGATTTTGAGCCAGACGAACCTGGTTTTCTTCCATGCGTAATTGATTTTTTTGTAAATCCGTTTGATTTTGTTCAAATTGAAGTTGGTTTTTTTCTAGTTGTGACTGTCTTTCTGCTAAAAGAATTTGATTCTGATTAAGTTCTTGCATGCCGTCTTTTAGAAATTGATTATCTTTCTGTAACGATTGGATTTCCTGCAAAATCTGTTGAAGCATATGTTCCATCCATTCCACACCTTTCAGCCTTATACATAGCACGTAAATAAATGTTTTATTGCATTATTATAACTTAATTACGTATTTTTTAAAAGACAGAAACATAGACGAATTACTCTTTTTCGACTCCTGCTACTACCCAACGTTTGCTATACTTTTGCATCCGTGGATGAAGAGAAGTAGGTTCTTCTGTCAAAACGATTTTGAGCTTACTGATCCATTCTTCAAAAGAAGAAAATGACGCGAATAAGTTCGCCATATCAGGAGTCATCAGTAGAAAATAAGGAGATTGGTATTGATCTACCAGATGGCGTAATGCGGCTTCGATAGGAGTATACTTTTTACGCTTACCATCCCAGCCTTCTACGGTGATACTTTTGCGTTCGGTTTCTCGTTTCCAGGCATGTAGACGGTCTTCACGCTTGTAATAGGCAGATACCGGCTCTTTGGACATGCGCTTTACTGTCTGCTCATGCAGTGGATAGAGCACCAAGCGTGTAAATTGCATATGATCCATCGTTCGTAGCGCCAAGTTCAGATCATCATCTGTTGTGTGTTCGAACGAATCGTAGTAGATTAGCGTTCCTTTGCTTTTTTCGATAACAGGTTCATAGCCATAAGGCACAGTTGTATGTGAATTGGATTTCATCAAAACGCCCCCTGATTGTAAACGGATATATGTGTATATAACCCTATTTTGGGCAATTAGACAAGTTTTAATATTGAGGTAGAATAGTAAAGAAACATTGAATTTTACATCTACGAATGGAGGATTATGATGATTAAAGGATTGTACGAAGCATTGCTACCTGTCAAAGATATGAATAGATCGCTCGCTTTTTATGAGAAATTAGGGCTTGAGATTGCTCACCGCGGAGAGAGTCTGAGTTTTGTATGGATCGAGAAAGGAATCAGTTGGTTAGGGCTATGGGAAGGCGAGCAGGTGAACACACCGTATCATCCTTCTTTGCGTCATATGGCTTTTCGCGTTGATTATGAAGATATCAAGCAAGCCAAAGAGTGGTTAGAAGCCAAAGGAATTGCTGTACGCGAAGTGTTTGGCTTTCAACCGATTGGCCCGATTGTATTACCAAATAGACCTCAAGCGCATGCGGCTATTTATTTTGATGATCCTGATGGTAACTTGTTAGAATTTATTTGTCCGATTGAATTAGATACATCCGATCAGGAACAGATGATCTATTTGCATGAATGGGAAGAATTACAGTCCAAGCGAGGTAAAGAGTGACTACAGTTATGAATAATGATTTTAATGATTGGTTAGAGCAGACTTTTCCACAAATGAAGTTAGAAGTGCCTTTGTTTTATAACTTTCCTTTAGGATTACGGTTTGAATTAGGAGTACCTTATCGTGGTATTGATGATCCGACTTATTTTGAACAACTTCAACAACATGCTGTATCTTTATTTGAAGCTGTATTTGCTGAAAGTGAACAAGTATGTGTACTGACTTTTACTTATCAGACTGTATTATCTGATATTGAACGTATTGAGCGAAATGAAGTTCAGGTATTATCAACGTATCTACGATCAGAATGTTTTTCACAGGTTAAGCTCCATTCGCAACAACCTGATTATGATGAAGATACAGCAGAATTAAACGGATATATTCAAAGCCAATATGTATGGTGTACGATCCATGATCTTGATTATGCAGGGATTTTCAAAGCGATTAGTTATACAGATTTTCCGGAGCGAGGAGCTTCTTTATCTGAAAGCGTGTATTTTATAGAGCCCAAGCAACAAATCATCTTCCATATGTACGATGATCGTGGACTCGATATTGTAGGCATGCAAAAAGGTTCATTACAACGCTTGTATGAGCAATATTATGATTGGCTTTTACCGTATGATTTGGAAAAGATGGATCAGGTTTTTGGGACATAAATAAAGGAGGTACTTATGAGTGTTAGCAGTTATAGATGGGTCGGAAGTGAGCAACCTTTTTTAGATACGCCAACGATGACAGAGCAACATGGGATACATATAGGATGGTACGGCGGGCATACAGGAGCAGGCGCTTATAAAAATGAAGATGGCTTATTAGTGATGCAAAGTGAAAATGGTTCTGCCAGGCTAGCTGTTCTTTTGGATGCTCATCAGACAGCGACCAGTGCAGCACTGATTATTGATACGTTACAACAAGATGAATCTAGACTTCAAGCGATGTTAGAACAACCTGATCTATTCGATGTATTTGAAAAGTATATCGTAGACTTGTTTTCGAGTGTGTCTTTTCGTCAAGCATGTCAGCAGGTAACCGGAGAAACGTCTTGTCTGATCGTTTTACAAAAAGACGCTTATCTATGGTGGTTCTCTGTAGGCGATTGTATGGCATATCTACTTCATCCTGACCTAGCCGCCTGGGGTCAATATGGACTGAATCAGCGACAGTTTTATGAATGGATTGGACAGGTGAATACGTTCGATCTGGAAGTTCCTTGTTACACGATTGGCAAAAGACAGTTACGAGCAGGGGATAATATTATCGTTTTAATGACAGATGGTGTAGTCGATACACCTGATCATTATTTTGAACATCCTACACATGTATATCAAGCATTGGTAAATGATCACGATCTTAAGCCGAATATAGAGTCCATCTTACAACATATTCATACCCAACAGGGCAAAGACAGCGCAACGATTATGAGCTGGCAATATACCAATCATCAAGCACCACAGATGCCATCTGATATGCCTTCAATTTGAGATTCAGTAATAGTAATTATCTAAGTCATACCAATACGCAAATCAGAATGGAGATTATGATGAACAAACGAGCCGCAGGAATCAGTCTGATCGCGATAGCCGCCTTTTTGTATAGTGTGAAATACATGAGTGCTGCAATATGGGGATCAGGAACAACTACATGGAACAGTGAACTGTTTGATACTTTTTCAAATAGTGTAGGGCAAGCACCTTTATATTTGAGTTGGATATCGTTAGCCGCAGGGATTCTATATCTATATCACGCAGAAGCGGAGCAGAAACGTCATCTGAATAGTGCAAATAAGGATGATCCATTAGAAGAGGTAGAAGAAGTAACCAGCCCAAATCATTCTCAACACTAAAGGAAAAGAAATAAAAAATACTTAGTAGTAATATTTTGAATACAAAATATTAAATCGAAAAGACCGTTGCTCATATAGAACGGTCTTTTTGAATTTATTTATTGAATTAAAGGATTACCGATACTTCGCGTGCTTGAATATCTAATTCTTGAGCTGCCGAGGAGATTTGGGTAAAATCACTCATCGCTACTTGAATCTGTTGCTGGCTTTGTTCTACGGTGGATTGAGCTTCGTTGGTGCCTTTAGCAATTTTCTCAATTTCGCGTGTAATCGCATCTACACTATCACGTACTTCAATAATAGATTGTTCTACCATTTTCGATAGCTTGCGTACTTCTTTGGCAACGATATCGAATCCACGTCCAAATTCGCCAGCATGAGCGGCTTCTATCGCTGCATTCAAAGCAAGCAAATGCGTCTGAGAAGAAATATCACGAATCGTCTGTACTACTCCTTGAATCGATAAAGCTTGTTGCTGAAGGTTCATCAAAGTGTGTTTGTTTTCAGCAGAGACATCTGCAATTTTGTTTATACTTTGCAATAATTCCTGACTGCGGTTAATCCCTTTATTGGCACGTTCACTCATATGATCTGCCATATTTTGTAGCTCGGTGACGACAGTAGTCATATGGTTTTGGCGCTGTGTAATATTGGTTGCGATTTTAGAGATACCAATAACTTGATGATTGTCATCTTCGAAAATAGGCATATAAGTGGCTTCTAACCAGATTGAGTTGCCGCTAGCATCCATACGTTCGATTTTATTTTGAAAGCTTTCTCCAGATAAAAGATTTTTCCAAAATAGTTCATATTGAGGACTGTTCACAAACTCAGGAAAACAAAAAGACCGATGATCCATTCCTTGCATTTCTTCACGTGTATAACCCATAGTACGAGCAAAAATATCGTTTACATAAGCTACACGTCGATGAGTATCAAATCGAATAATAGCAAGGTTATTCTCCAAAGCTTTGACTACTAAAGCATCCATTGATTGTTGATTATAGTTCTGCACAAGTAACTTCCTCTCACAAATAAAATCATCCAATTCAGCTATTCTTTTTTTCAAAACGAGTAAGATCATTTAAGTAAGGATTATTTTTAGATAGAAGTCTCACGTTTATATTGATTATAATATCGACCATTTTCAAGCGTTTAATTAGGGTTAGAGCCATATATTCGATTATAAATTTACATATATATGGATGTATTGATACAAACTTCGATAAAAATACAGCAATAGATGTACAGTATATCCAAAATCATGTATACTTTTTGTCCGACCACGTAATCTTGATAATCTTTAGAGCGAAAGGACGATACCACAATGACAACCACACCGAATAGTACAGAGCAGATACAAGAACAAGTGATTCAAGATACAGCCCAATTTGTGAAATCGGTTCTTTCTGAGGATACCAGTGGACATGATTGGTGGCATATTCACCGTGTTGTACAAATGACCGAACGTATTACAGCGACTGAAGGAGGCAATCGATTTGTTGCAGTGATGGCGGCTTTGCTTCATGATGTAGCAGACGAAAAGCTCAATGTCTCCAAAGAAGCAGGTATGCGTAAAGTAACCGATTGGTTAGATACACAATCGATCCCTCTAGCCGATGTGGAACATATAATAGAGATTATCGCCACTATGTCTTACAATGGAGGGAACAACCCTCCTGTACGTACACTTGAAGGACAGATTGTACAAGACGCTGATCGTCTGGATGCGATTGGAGCTATCTCTATTGCTCGTGTATTTGTTTATTCAGGGCATACCGGTCGTCCTATTCATGATCCTGATATTCCAGTCCGTACTTCAATGACTTCTGAACAATATCGTAATGAGAAGAGCACAGCTATTAATCATTTCCATGAAAAATTGCTCAAATTAAAAGATATGATCAATACGCCTTCTGCACGTATTATCGCCGAAGAACGTCATCAATATATGCAAGAATATGTAGACCGCTTTTACAAAGAATGGAATGGCGAAATCTAAATGAATAAGAATACATTAAGACTTGTAGTAGGGAAAAAGATATAACCCTACGCAAGTTTTTTTTGCATTCAGGTCAAACGCTTGTTCTGTACTTTGGAGAAATGTATACTTAAAAGTAAGGTAATACAGAATAAATGTGGCTATGATTGTATGGCTTGTCTAAGTAGTTATACGTTATTACACCTACTTCTAGCTGATATTATTCTTGTTGTGTGGAACGAAATACTTATCCATATCATACGATATACTACACAAAGGAGAGATGCATCATGAAACGTTTTTTCGATGAATTAGGTGAACCTTATAGTATCTGGTATTTATTGCATCATGGCAAACCGGTACTGGTAGAATGCCCTAAATGTGCTGGCCCTGCTTCTATCACCGACAATGAATCAATAGAAATGCGATGTTCCCATTGTTTTTATATGCAAAAGTATCCAATGGACTATGATTATCGAGCAAGCGGGGTGTGTACATCTTGCGAGCGTTGGTTTAACGTGCAAGTGACAGACAAAGGTCAACAGCAACATAAAAATGTACATATTCGTTGCCCATACTGCCATACCAGTAATCAAGTACCTCTCAACAAGAAAACATCTCATGGATGTTCTTCCGGATTTGTGATTAAAGATGGGAAAGACCCTTTTTTTCAATTAAATCTATATTTGCTGACCCATTATCGAGGCAAATTGATCTGGGCACTGAATCATGAACATTTGAATTATCTTATTGATTATATTTCGGCTGATCTGCGGATGAAGCCTTCTTTGTATATTAAGCGTCATGCGTCCTATCGCTTACCCAAGTATATGAAAGATGCCAAAAATAGAGATGGGATCGTCAAAGCATTACAAAAGGTACAGCATAAGTATGAACATAGTCATAATATAGTCTAATTGTATTTGCCCAAAGAGGAGGGAAATAATATGAATCCAAATCAACAGCAAATCGTTGATTTATATGAAAAAGGAGAATTACAATACGCCAAGTTTGATCATTTTGTAGAACTGTTGCCTGTGATGAATAAGATAGAAAATCAATGGCTCTATCTTAATGTGAAAAAGTGGGAAAGCAATCCGCTTACTACCCCTATTTATTATTTTAATGAAGATTGGCTAAATGAATTGGAGTATCAAGGAGGAACCATTACCAACGCTCGTGAAGATATTTTTCCTGATTGGGTGGATGATCAACATATACAAACGTGGTTAGAATTGGCTACGTTCGAAGATATTATTGATATTTTGCACAATGCAGGCAAAACGCCTACACCTGAAATGATGGTGATTGCGATTAATTATTATTATGAATACGATGCTTTTTTGGAATACGATGAAGTGGTAGCTAGAATGGACAATCATTAAAATTATTGAAGGAGTTGTGTTCTATGAGTGAGTCAGATACATATCGGTTTCAGGTCAATCTTAGTGGAATGATTAATATTTTATCCAATCATTTATACAGTAATCCTAAAGTGTTTTTACGTGAAGTTTTACAAAATGCCGTCGATGCTGTAACCGCTCGTTCGCAACAAGATGCCACTTATCAAGGAAGTATCCATCTTGAGTTAACAGGTTCAGGTGCTGGGTCGACATTGATGATCGAAGATGATGGCATTGGCTTAACAAGAGAAGATGTACATGAATTTTTGGCGATGATCGGTCAATCGTCTAAGCGTAGTGGAGCAGATGCGTTTACCCAAGAGACTTCTTTTATCGGACGATTCGGTATTGGACTGTTATCTTGCTTTATGGTGAGTGATGAGATCGTTATGGTGACTCAATCTGCCAAAGGTGGTAAAGCGCTAGAGTGGCGTGGTAATCCAGATGGTACTTATCATATTCGTGAACTAGAGACAGAATTATCCCCAGGGACGAAAGTATATTTACGTTGCAAGCCTGATTGTGAAATGTATTATGAATCTGAATTGTTGCAACAATGGATCTATGATTATGGTGCATTATTACCCTATCCGATTACATTCCGTGATGAGCAGACTCAGCGCATTATTAACGATCAGCGTCCTGTATGGCTGGATGATCCAGAACGAGCACGAGGTCATCGTGATGAAGTATTACAACTGGGACAGCGTCTACTTGGTGAGAAATTTCAAGATTATATTCCTTTGCGAACTGCTTCAGGACGTACAGGCGGTATCGCTTATATTTTGCCGCACTCTGTGAATCTGAATGTGAAGAAATCGAATCGAGTATATTTGAAATATATGCTAGTCTCAGAAAAAGCAGAAAACATTTTGCCAGACTGGGCGTTTTTTGTGAAAAGTATTATCTGGACAGATGAATTACAACCGACAGCATCTCGTGAACATTTCTACGAAAATGAGAAATTGGAAGAAGTTCGTCAAGAACTAGGAAATAGTATTCGTGCTGAATTGCTACGTATGGCAGAATATGAGCCTGATCGATTGCAACGCATTATTCAATTGCATGCGTTATCAATGAAAGCTCTTGCGGTTGAAGATACATCATTTTTCCAGATTATTTATCGCTGGTTGCCTTTTGAGACAACATACGGTCGCCGTAAAGTGCATGAATTACTAGCAGACAATCAGAAAATGTATTATACGACCAGTTTGGACGAATATCGTCAGATTACTCATGTTGCTTCTGCACAATCGTTATTAGTGGTAAATGGTGGTTATGTGTACGATGCAGAACTGATTGCTCTTCTTCCTGAAGTATGTGCAGAAGCGAATACAGAGCGCTTAATTCCAGAAGATGTCTCTCTTGCTTTTACCGATATTACGACAGAAGAGCGCAAACAATATTATGAAGCTGTTCGTTATGCAGATGTTGCTTTGCAACGATTCCGCTGTCAGATTCAGCTCAAACGGTTCAAGCCGGAAGATTTACCAGCCTTATTTACTTTATCGCAAGAAGCTTCGGATTTGCGCTCTATTGAGACATCCAAATCAGTTAGCCCGCTTGCTTTAACTTCTGTACTGCAAAGTCTAAGTTCTTCATTGCAACAGTCTGCTTATTCGACACTTTATCTGAATATAAACAATTCAGTCGTAGAGCGTATTTTCCAAGCTAAAAATGAAAGTATGATTGTTGTTGCTATCGAAATGTTATATGTAAATGCATTGATGATGGGTCACTATCCGATGAACAGACAAGAGATGCAAGTATTGAATCAAGGCATTGTTCGCTTTTTAGATTGGGGATTATCAGCGAATACAGATCAAGGAGGACATACCGAATGAATAACCAACCTGAACAGATCAATCCAGATTTTGAAGATATTATGGATCAAGCGTATAGTTTGCCTAATGGGAGAGCCAAAATCGCTTTATTAGAAGAAGCGATTCGGATTGCAGACAGTCTTGGTGATGTAGAACAGGGTTATAGTGCACGCGAAGAATTAGTCGAAACTTGTACTTTTAGCGGTCACCCGATGAAAGCACTGGTAGCATTCTCATGGTTACTAGGTCAATTTGATCAACAACCAGAGGAGTATGATGATTTTACATTGTTATGGTCATACAAATGGATTTTGGATTCGATTGCTTCATTTCCAGAAGTCAGCCGAGCACAAATAGATGAATTATTAGTAGATATGCGTAAACGTTATGAACAATTCGGATATAGTGAGCGTTCTTATTATTACTATCGCTTTTCACTACTTAAAGATTATGGTGAAGTGGAAGAAGCGCAACAATTTTTAAATAAGACCAAAGCGATGGATCGTGATGAGATGAGCGATTGTGAAGCATGTGAACAACATCAATTCGTAGAGTTTGAAGTGATGAAAGGTAATGACGAGCAGATTATTCGCACAGCTAGACCTATTCTGAAAGGACGAATGACTTGTGGTGAAGTTCCTCATCTGACATTATCGAAAGTGTTAATGCCATTGTATCGTCAAGGTAAATTAGAAGAAGCAGAGAAATATCAAAAACAAGGCTATCGCCTGATTAAAGGCAATCGTGACTTTGTACTTCATTCAGGTGAGCATATGTATTACCTATTAAATATCGATCTTTTGCAGGCTTTGGAAGTATTCGAACAATGGGTTGGATTATCTTTGGATCATGAGAATCCGCGTGATAAGATGATGTTTAATGCGTATGCGGCTGTACTGTTCAAGCGTCTGGTTGCCGATGGCAATGTGACATCTGTTAAATTACCAGCTGGCTATCCCTATCCAGAAGAAGCTAATGATTTGCCAGCTATAGCGAGTCGTCTAGAACAAATGGCACTAGAAACAGCAGGGCGGTTAGATCAGCGCAATGGTAACAGCTATTATACGACGTTAATTCAGCAATTATAAAAGCATCTATTATTTACAAGTTAGATACATTCGTTCATATCGCAGATACATGTTCTCTATATACTATGTTCAATGAATCAGTTATACAGAGGAGAGAATATGAAATGAATAGATCTACACGTAATCGTAATTTATTATCTAACCAAAGACAGCTATCAACTGGACTCGGCAAAGCCAGTTTATTCATCGTAGGGTTGTTGCTTGTAGCAGGATGTGGTAATCAACCATCAACCCCTTCTTCTACATCTGCAACCTCATCGGCGCATGAGATCGTAGAACCGGTAGTTACTGAGACAGAGAAGGAACCGACTACAACAGAACAAGAATCATCTACTTCTGCTACTACTGATTCTTCATCTGCAACAAGTACTGTTACTGATAATGACACTGATATCTCTGGTACGACCATTCTGGAAGCCGCCAACAAAGGTACATTGCCTGATCTACCTGAAGGTCTATCGTTAGGATCAAGTCGGTCAACATTAGTTCGTTTACAAGGTAAGCCTGAACTAGGTGGTACAGAAGGACCTATGCTGAGTTACGGCACACTCGATGTGACTTTCGATGCTAATGATCAAATAGTAGAATTCACTTCAGGGGCAGATGCTTACAAAAAATTAAAGATAGATACGGTTATCGCTAACTTAGGTAAGACTGCTGAGACCAATGATACTTCGAAAGATATAGCTTATACAGCAGAAGCCACTTATCATCTGACCAATCCCAAGTTTCCAAAATCTTTTCTTATTTTCTCGTATAACACTCAATCGCAACATATAAATTATGTTCGATTGTATACTGATATCCAGTAATCCAAGCTGGAACCGAAGGCGCTCATTAAGAGCGTCTTTTTGTTTTGAACGTAAAATGGTATTATTTGTATATATTATCTAGAAGAAGGGGAAGGTAGCCATCTATCCACGTATTTTAGTAGTCGTTGGCATTATTGTGTTATTAGCTATTTATAATCATGAAGCAGATAATGGTCTTTTTCATATGGGATTAAAAGATCCTCATGATACGATCCAGAAAGCAACATTTGCCTGTAATCCCACGTGGAAGAATGATTCATGTATAGAGACTTCATTTACACATCCAGAAGATTTACAGATCATTGTAGATGCAATTGAACATGCGAAGCCCGTTGAAGGCATACTCGATATGTCTACAGAGTATAATGTAGAATTAGTTGATAATGATCAGACAACTCATCACTATTCGCTTTCACTAGGATTTGAACATAATGCACATACAGAAGGTTTACTTTTAGATGGTGCGGATAGTCATCAAGGTTATCGTATTTCCAGTACAGATACGAATCGATTAAGAGATATGATTCTTCAAAGTACTACTTTTCCAGAAGGTTTGCCAGAGCCTACAGTACAAATCAGCGGGACAACGATTCCGTTATATTCAGGAGCATTTTGCTCGTCTAAGTGGAATCCAGAGACACATCAGTTAGAATCTATATGTGGCATACCACCAGCACCTGATACATTAGATCAACAGATTGAGGGTCAAGCAATTTCAGTTGCACCTTCATCACAAATAAAAGTCGACTTTCCAACCAAGCCTGCTAAAATAGAATTATACATGGTAAAAAATGGAGAGCATTTTCCAGTAGAAGTAGATAGATCTGGAAGGTACACTGTGCCTCTAGAGCGTGGTTATGCAAAGTATGTACTTTCTGCGACATGGAATAAAGATAACAACAGTCAGTATTATTTTGGCGTGTATATTCGTTAGATCGATGATCATTTTATTTTGCTAAAGGAGGATTTTTAATGAATTACAGTCAACGACTTCAGAATCTGGTATTGCATTTTCAGACCGAATTGAATCGTATTCCTCAAGACGAATTTAGCGCCAAATCTCATCCAGCCAAATGGTCTAAAAAAGAAATTGTCGGTCATCTATGTGATTCGGCAGCCAACAATTATATACGTCTGGTCAAAATTGCTCTGTCTGATTATCCTATTCCGATCGAAGGGTATGATCAAGATCGCTGGGTAGAACTCAATGATTACCATAATAGTTATGATCCATATGATGTGATTCAGCTCTGGATCAATCGCAATGTACAGATTTCGACAGTACTTGCTCAGATTCCTGAAGAAGATTATACCAAAGAAGGTATTTTACCTTCTGGAGAAAGTGTGACTTTGGAATGGCTGGCTGCTGATTATATCGAGCATATGATTCATCATTTCCGCCAGATTCTAGGCAATGAACGTATCGAGACAATGATCAACCAGAGTAAAAAGTCTAAAGTTGAACATAGCTAAATAAAAGAGTATATTCAGACAGATCATATTCCTCTATTCAAGTAGGGATATGATCTGTATTTATGTTGAACGAAAATATCTAAAGAAAGTAGGCTATACATATGATCATCTCTGTTGTAGAACAATTGAAAGTACATGAACTGGAACCTTTAGTGATCCGAAGTGAACAAGAAGGATTCAAACATCTCCAGCGATTGGTTAACGAATACGTAGCAGGAGAAAATACATTTTCAGGTGAAGGAGAAGCTCTGTATATCGTTCGTGAACAGGAGCAGATTATAGGAGTAGTCGGCTTGAATCAAGATCCTTTTTCCGATCATTCGACAGGTCGAATACGACGACTGTATGTTCATCCTGACTATCGCCATCTGGGAATCGGCAAGCAATTGGTGCAAAAAGTGACTTCTGAAGCGAAGAAGTTCTATAATATACTTGTATTGTATACAAACAGTGAGCAAGCCAGTCAGTTCTATATACAGCTAGCATTTAAGCAAGAGCATGGCAATCCTCATCGAAGTCATTACAAAGTATTATAGCGTTCTCACATTTATAGGAGCTGATTACATTTTGCCGAAACAAAGAAAAAAATGGATTTTGATTATGATCTTTTTTGCACTTATTTTGAGTATGATTGCAACGGTACCAGGGGAAAAGTCTTATAATCAATGGTTGGTCGATCAATATAATTTGAAGTGTACCAGCGCTAGTGTAACCAGAGATTGCAGTATCAATGGACAAGCGATTGAATGGAAAGACAGAGCAGAACGTCATTTGTTTTTGTACAAAAAAACAACAGATGAATACTCAACCAATAAAGGGAATTTGACGATTGATTCTTTAGGGATATTTGGTCATTACTTTGATATTTCTTCCTCATAAATCCATTTATATTGAAACGTTTACACAGCGTTAATATCTGCTTATTTTATTTACAAAAATCATGATTGACAACGATAGTTCTCGACCTTAAAATGACGATAAGCCATACAGGCGAAGTTGAAATGAAGAGAGGGGACTATCATGCTGCAAGTCATCCGTAGAGTGCTGGAATGGTTGTTTGTCGATAACAAACAGGTATATCAATTCAGTGATGTGTTTTGTGAAGATAGCGGGTTTGTCGTCTATATTCCTGAACAGAAATAGCAGGTAGTCTATACAATGCTTATTACGATAAGCCATATGAATTTTTAAAATCAGCCGCAAGCATAAGATGAGTGATCATCTGGGTGTTGCGGCTTTTGTAATGCTTTCTAAACATACGTATAATAAAGGTGTACTAAATATATTTGTAAACAGAAGGGGATCACGTACATGTCAGAATTACAAAAAGCAACATTTGCAGGAGGATGCTTCTGGTGCATGGTTACACCATTTGAAGAATTACCGGGTATTCATGGGATTGTGTCTGGCTATACAGGTGGACATATCAAAAATCCAACATATGAACAAGTCAAAACAGGCAATACCGGTCATTATGAAGTGGTCGAAATTACATTTGATCCATCTTTATTTGCTTACGAGAAATTATTAGAACTGTACTGGCCACAGACAGATCCTACCGATGATGGCGGACAATTTCAAGATCGTGGTACACAGTATCGTACTGCTATTTTTTATCATAATGAAGAACAACAAGAATTAGCGCTTCAATCCAAAGCAGAACTGGCAGCAAGCGGTCGATTTACACAACCGATTGTTACAGAGATTTTGCCTGCACCTGTTTTTTATCCAGCCGAAGAATATCATCAAGATTATCACAAAAAGAATCCTAAACATTATAAAGAAGATCGTGAACAATCCGGACGGGACGAGTTTATCGATAACAACTGGCAACAATCTTAAAATAGCTACCAGAAAGGAATATATATGATGAAAAAATTACGTTCATTATTTGGTAAAAATTCCGATGCATCCACTGAACAAGATAACGCCTCTACACAACAACAAGAAGCTTCAGTATCCGCGTCGGATCAGGAGCCAGCACAACAGCAAGTGAATCTAGCCAATCCTGAATTTCAAGAAATGGATCGGTTGCGTGAATTGTTTCAACAAGAGAAGTTCAATGAAGTCTTGCAAGAGGTAGAACCGTATCGTTCATCTCTAGATACGTATGTGGTGAAAGAAGCATACGGTCTAACAGCTTTATCGTATTTTCGCTTAGAACAATATGAACAAGCACGAGCCACATTCGAGTGGTTAGCAAAAGAGTATAGTGATATCAATGATTGGTTTAATTTGATGACGTCGGCTATTCTAGCAGGTCATATCGATCAAGGTATGGAAGCTTATACACAAGCCAAACAATTACGGGCACAAGCTGAAGATGATGAAGGTGTACCGATTCCACAGATGATGTATTATGCTTGTCGTGCACTGGCAGATGCGAAAGAATATGATCGTGCATTTACTGTTTTAAATGAATTAATGGATATTTATAAGCAGCTTCATATTACAGATGATACCTTTTTGTATATGCGAGGAGTGCCTATGCTACCGCATGCGATGGAAGCAGTGAAAATTATTTTGATTGCTCGTAAAGACAAAATGGATATTGATACATGGTTTGCGATGTTAGATGCTTCACTGGATGAAGAAGGCAGAGAAATCGCGCGACAGACCAAACAGCAAATTATCGCTGTTCAATAAGGAGCAAAGGTGGATGAGCTATATCACTGAACTGAGAGAAGTTGTAGGAAGCAGACCTCTTATTATGGCTGGTGCTACAGTCGTATTGATGAATGATCAACAACAGATTCTATTGCAAAAGCGTGTCGATAATCATTATTGGGGATTGCCAGGTGGAAGTATGGAACTGGGTGAGACATTAGAACAAGTCGCTAAGCGCGAATTGGAAGAAGAAACAGGACTGGTAGCTGTGCATTTGCAGCTACTGGATATCTTCTCCGGGCCTGAACTGTATTATCAGTATCCACATGGTGATGAAGTGTATAACGTAGTTGCGGCTTATGTATGTAGAGAGTATAGCGGTTCACTGCAAGTTCAATGTTCTGAAGTTCAAGAACTACAATTTTTTGATCTGTTTGATTTACCGCAGATGATCAATCCACCTGATCTTCCCGTAGTGCAATATTTTCTAAAATCATTTCTAGGAAATCATGATCATCCTATGATTGAAAGGAAGCCAAACGATTGAAAAAAACAATAATAGTTTTATTACTGATTCTAGTAGTAGGTTGTGAAAATCAATCTTCTTCACCACACCCTGCCACAGCTAAAGTCATCCAAACGCCTGATATGCCTGTGACCGATTCTGGCACACAGCCTTCTTCAGAAAAAGGTTTAACCACAGATCTGATCGAACAATACAAAGCCAAAGAAGCTACCAAAAAAGCGATAAAACAAAAAAAGATGATTCAGTTATATGTGCTACCTAATACTGATTCTGAATACAAAAAGTTACAAGCACAAACATTAGAAAATATCGTGATCGCCAAAGTAAATATCAATCAGCAAAAAGTAACAACAGTCCGAACATGGATAGATCATTATCGCAATGGACAGCTCAAAGAACAAATGTTGTATAACAATGTGCCTATTCCAACAGGAGAACAACAGATGACGATTAGCTCTTATTCTAAAAAAGAAAATGATGGTCAAGAGAAGGTAGATATCACAATTCAAGTTGGACTCAGTTCTACCAGTCTAGAGTATACATATGTTCCAGTACATGCTTCTACTTCTATGTCGAGTACAATGTTAGATCAGCGCGCAATTCCGATGAACAAAACGATTGATCTTTCGATGCGTGTTAATAATGACGGTGAGCATACAGCGACAAGTAGTAATCTAGCCGAAACGATTAAAAATAATAAAGAAGTATTTGTACTACGCGCCAAATGGGTGAATACGTAGATTGTAAGAACTACATCCTCATAAATATTTATGATAAATTACCTATTTATGGTTGTTCAAATGAATCATTCCCACCTATAATGGACAAGTAATCGATAACAGTCATGGTATAGAAAAGGGGATTTTACATTTTAGACAGAAAAGAGATGATCATATGGCGTTAAACAATCCAGCACTTAGCGAAAAAGCATTCTCGGATTTTAAAGAAAGTGACTTTAAAGCAGGTGCAATGACGGTTGGCGGTACAGTAGGAAAAACAATGGTACTTCTTGCTTTATTGATGGTTGCGGCAGTGTACACATGGTATTTGTATTATCAAGGACAGGATGTAACAGGCTTTTTGATTGTAGGTCTAATCGGTAGTCTGGTGACTTCATTAATCACTATTTTTTTCAAAAGAGCAGCGTTTGTAACAGCACCGTTATATGTCATTTTGAATGGATTAATGTTAGGAGCAATCTCGGCGTGGACCGATTATAGTTACCCGGGAATCGTCATCAATGCGATTTTGATTACTGTAGGTACGTTATTTTTGATGTTAGCGATCTACACACTACGTATTATCAAAGTCACCCCAGGATTTGCACTTGGGATCGTGATTTGTACAGCATCAATAGCTCTTGTATATCTTATTGATATTATTTTAGGCTTTTTTGGAATCAATGTACCGTTTATTCATGAAACAGGTTGGATTGGTATCGGTATTAGCTTATTTATCGTAGCGATTGCTGCACTTAACTTATTGTTAGATTTTCATTTTATTGAGACAGAAGCGCAATCAGGTGCTCCTAAATATATGGAATGGTATGCAGCATTTGGTCTGATGGTAACTTTGATCTGGTTGTATATGGAAATTCTACGTTTGTTATCTAAATTGAATAGCCGTAATTAAATAATCAACATAAAAGCTTTGTTCCTTATTGTAGGAGCAAGGCTTTTTTTGCACATTCAGGTTGAACGAAATCGCAAAGCCATTTATACTAAATCAAACTCATTATGGGTAGTGCTGAATCATTCGTATACTGCTACCTATTAACGTATAAGGAGGCCATTGTTTTATGATATTAGAAGTAGCTAATTTACAAGTAAAAGCAAGTCAAACGTATGAGTTTGAACAAAGTTTTCATCAGGCTTCAAAGATTATTTCCAGTATGAAAGGGTACATATCTCATGAATTACAACGTTGCCTTGAAGTTGACAATCTATATTTATTGTTAGTCCGTTGGGAGACATTAGCTGATCATACTGAAGGATTCCGCGGATCAGCAGAATATCAAGAATGGAAAAAATTACTGCATCATTACTATGATCCGTTCCCGGCAGTTCATCATTATGAAATTGTAGAATCATCTCAATCTTAATCACCGAAGGAGTGTTATAACTATGATTCGTATCGAGCAAGTTTCGCCAACTGATCTTCATTTGAGAACATTAATTCAGGCATTAGATAAAGATTTGCAACAACGGTATGACGAGGAAAATATTTATACGATCGATCTTGATCATCCAGATGCTTTTCACACTACATTTATGGTTGCTTATATAGACGATACACCGGTAGGTTGTGGCGCTATCCGACCATTGGATACAGACAGTGTAGAATTGAAGCGATTTTTTGTTGATTCTACTTACCGTAGACAAGGGATTGCTGGCAATATGTTACAAGCATTAGAGCAAAAAGCGATTGAGCAAGGATGTCATTTTGTTCGTCTGGAGACAGGTGCAGAGCAGTTTGAAGCGACTGCTTTTTATGAGCGTAACGGCTATTATCGTATTCCTGTGTTTGCAGATTATGAAGATGATGGAATTAGTCTCTGCTATGAAAAGAAGCTAGATTTGGATAAATAAATGGAATTCCTGCGCTTTACCTGAACTTTACACAACACAGACTCCACGCTAACAATCATGACCTATATTTAAATCGATGGGTATGACACGCCATACATAGCGTAATCGCGATAAGGAGCAGATGAAATGTTAAAGAACATAGGTAAAACGGCTTTATTAATGGCAGGAATCAGTATTACAACAGCGGTAGCGAGTCCGCTTGTACATGCAGCAGAGGGTTCATCCGTTCCTCTTAGACAATCGATCGAAGCAATGGGTGGCAAAATGTACTGGGATGGGGAAGACAAAGCTGCCTTTTTCCAATTGAAAAATGGCATTACAGGTTCAATCACAGTCGGTGAGAAGAAATATCGCTTAGCAGGCAAAAGCGGTACATTGGAACAAGCGGCTGAATTGCAACAGGGAGCTACTTATATCCCACAAACCTTACTAACAATGATTAATGCTGAAAATGCCAAATTCAATGATCCTACCGACGCAGTACCTGTGTTCGCAGTACAACCGACAGGGGAGACAGATGCTGTAGAATCCGGTGAAGATGCGGCTGACGATCCCGCGATCTGGCTCGATCCTTCCAATGCTTCGAATAGCAAGATTATTGCTACGAACAAAGGTGGCGGAATGTTAGTCTACGATCTAAAAGGGAAAGAATTAAAATCATACAGCACAGGTAAAATGAACAATACAGATCTTCGTTATGATTTTCCTTTGAATGGTAAAAAAGTAGATATTGTTGGTGCGACCAATCGTTCATCTAATACTGTAGACATTTTTTCTTTTGATGGCAAAACAGGAGCACTTACCAATATTTTGGCTAATCCGATCAAATCCAAAATGGGCGAAGTGTATGGATTTAGCTTGTATCATAGTTTGAAAACAAACAAATATTATGCGCTTGTTTTGGGTAAAGAAGGCGAATTTGAGCAATATGAATTAACGGATAATGGTAAAGGCAAAGTGAAAGGCACATTAGTACGTCATTTCAAATTAGATACACAATCCGAAGGTATGGTTGCGGATGACGAATACGGCACATTGTATATTGCTGAAGAAGATGCAGCGATCTGGAAATACAGCGCTGAACCGGATGGTGGTAATCAACCATTAGGTACTGTAGATATCGCAGATGGACGTCGTTTGCACGATGATATTGAGGGCTTAACTCTGTATTACGGCGCAAATGGAACTGGGTATTTGATGGCTTCTAGCCAAGGTAACAATACGTATGCTGTGTATGATCGTCAAGATAATAACAAGTACATCTCTAACTTTACGATCAACGATGGAAAAGGAATAGATGGAACTACCGAGACAGACGGAATAGATGTATTAGGTGCTAATATGGGCAGCCAATATCCATATGGTGTATTTATTGCGCAAGATGATGAGAATTTGAAAAATGGCAAAAAGATTAATCAAAACTTCAAAATGGTTCCATGGCAATCTATTGATGCAGGTCTACATGAAGGTGTAGCAATGACAGCCAATACTAGCCCTGATCCAAGAAAATTAGAAAATCGTCAATAAATTTCTAAGCGATGGTAGAATAGTCAATCATGTACTAGCTATAAGTGTTACTTTCACAAAATACAGACAACATTGTATCTATAAGATACGTTTGTCTGTATTTTTTGTATTATCATCTGAATGTATCGTTTTAAAAGTCATATGTTCTATACCCATTTTCGATCAAAGCATGTATAATCTTCAAATAGAAAAAAAGATAGGAGTGAAGATAGATGTGGGGAATCGAACATTATTGGATTTTTATACTGTCTAGTATTTTGCTGAATATCACCCCTGGCAGTGATACGATTTATATTTTGAGTCGTAGTATTTTTCAAGGGAAAAAGGCAGGCATCATGTCAGTATACGGTATTATCTCAGGTTCATTAGTACATACATTGTTAGCAGGTCTTGGGCTTTCTTTAATTCTTATGCAGTCTGCACTAGCTTTTAATATAGTCAAATGGATTGGAGCTGCTTATCTGATCTGGTTAGGGATACGTTCGATAATGGCGCGTCACGAATCTGCGCAAGCGATGCAAGCTGTAGATTCTCAAAGTAATCGTAAAGTATATCTACAAGGGATGATGACCAATGTACTGAATCCCAAAGTAGCTTTGTTTTACTTAGCATTTATACCGCAATTTGTAAGCCCGGAACAGACATATGGAGCGATTCCATTTATTTTGCTAGGACTTACATTCAGTACGACTGGCATCCTATGGTGTATGTTGTTAGTAGTCTTTTCAAGCAAAATGGCACATCGTCTACAATCTAGTCGTGTCGCTACATATATGAATAAGATTACAGGTAGTATTTTTATCTTATTAGGTCTCAATCTGTTACGTACGTCACGGAATGTTTCTTCATAATAAATCATTATAGGTGTACAAAAATAAAGCAACCTCTACCTACTACAATAGGAGAGGTTGCTTTATTTGGATGCAATCGTTGTACTGGATATATGTTCATCTAACCAGTGAATCACATTAGCCGTTACTTCATCACGATTAATATCATTGAGCGTCTCATGCCTGCTATCTGGATACAGATCTAACTTAACGTCTTGTAGACCTAACTGAAGATATTGTTGATACAATTGCTTGACCCCTTTACCATACTGCCCTACAGGATCACGTTCACCGCTAAATAAATATACAGGTTTATCCGTTGGAATACGCTTCATATGCCCGGGTTGATGAATCTCTAATAATAATTCAAAAAAATGAACATAGAAACGCACAGAAGGTAGCTTTCCGCAAAAAGGATCATTCATAAATAATGACACTTCATCAGGATCACGCGATAACCAATCAAATGTTTTACGTGGACGGGGGAGCCCTTTATTGTAAGAAGCAAATACAATGATATTTAATAGCAGACTGCGATGTACCTGACCACGAAACCGTTGCTGAAGATGAGCAATTTGTTTACCGACTCGAAGCAGATTACGTTTCCCATTTGTGCCTGATAACATAAAACCATCATACAGATCAGGTTGCTCATACATTACTTTTTGAATAATAAAAGAACCCATACTATGTCCCATAATAAAAAGAGGTAACGTCGGGTGATGATCTCGAATCCATTTGGATAATTGGATCACATTTTGAGTCATCCAATAAAATCCGTTATCACCAGGATCGCCTAAATATTCTGGCCCGGAAGCGGTTAATCCATGTCCACGTTGATCATGAGCATAGACAATAAATCCTTGAGTAGTAAGCGATTCGGCCAACCGTTTGTATCTTTTGGCGGTCTCAGACATGCCATGAGTAATCTGAACAATACCGCGCAAAGGTAGTTGATCGGCTTGATCTTCTGGACGCCATTCATATACATGTACAGCAACATCTTCAGGATCAGTCATGGTAAATGTATGTTCGAGCATCCTATCCCTCCTTGCAAATAACCTGTACAAATCTACACAATCAATGTAGGTTTGTACAGGTCTATTTTGGTATTATTTACAAAATACAATCTAAGCAATGTTAACCATGTATTCCAATCATTGAATCAACATTAAAGTGAAGTCAGTATCGCTCCATTATTTATGGCAAATAAGAACGAATAACCGTACAATGACCATCTAATGTGTATTGTCCTAAATTAGCAGGCAATAAGAAGCATTGTCCACCTTTTATAGCGACATGTTCATTGCCCCATGCAATCGTACCTTCGCCATCAGCAATCACTAGAATAGTAAAACTTTCTGCTGTAGTCGATAATTCCCATGCACCGTCGACAATACCTTTTTCAACAATAAAATAAGGGGAAGCCGCAAGTTTTAACCATTGTCCGGCAGTAAGACCGTCTGTTTTCATTGTTGTTGCGCCAGCGCCTTCATAAGCGATCACATTAAGAGAATCTTCAATATGAAGTTCACGAGGCTTACCGTCTAACCCGGGGCGATCGTAATCATACAGACGATAGGTAGTATCTGAATTTTGTTGAATTTCAGCAACCAATACGCCTGCACATAAGGCATGTACAGTACCGGCAGGAATATAGAATGTATCACCTGCTTCTACCGAAACTTCTTGCAGTGTATCTGTAATTTTATTATTCTTAATCGCTTCTGCTAATGATTCACGAGTCACGCCTTCTTTAAGACCATAAATGATCTTAGCGCCTGGCTTAGCAGCAAGTACATACCACATTTCGGTTTTGCCAAGTTCACCTTTAGGAAGCCCTGCATAATCGTCTGTAGGATGAACCTGAACTGAAAGATCGTCATTACAATCCAGCAATTTGATTAACAATGGAAAACGTCCGTTCACTTCAGATACGCCTTTGGTACCGAACCAATCACGACCGAATTTTTGCGTAAGTTCGGTTAAGCTGACACCATCCAATTCGCCACCGATTACAGAAGTAGTTCCATTCGGGTGATCCGCGATCATCCAGCCTTCACCAATCACACCTTCAGGAATATCCCAGCCAAATTGTTCAAGGGCACGTCCGCCCCACACACGTTCTTTAAATTCCGGTTGAAATTGAAGCGGGTATGGATTAGTCATTATTATCTCTCCTCCAAGTGTAATAGGTATACAACCGTTCTATGTATCCTATGCATTTTGTCTCTCCAAGCAATCTGTATCTATCTTAACGTGCAGATTGGAAAAATTCCAGACGCTCTCCATCCGGGCCACTGAAGAAAAAGTAGCGACTGCCATTAGGTAAAGTCGTAATTTCGGTATCCAATTCGTGCAAATTCAGTGCTTGAATGCGTGCATATTCTTGTTCAATATCATCTACTGCAAAAGCGACATGGTGCACTCTGCCTTCATTAGCGAGCTCACCTGTGTATCCTTGCACCAATTCAAGTTCAGTTTGCGATTGATCTGGAAAAGCAAGAAAAGCGAGTTTGATATGTTCATCGATATGTCCAGCATTTTCAAGATGCTTCAAACCTATAACATCTTCATAAAAAGCAATCGACACTTCTATCGATTTCACCATAATACCTACATGTTCTAGTTTGCGTACAGCCATCCATACTCACTCCTTCAATATAATGTTACATCACATACAGCAGGGCATACTTATTCATGATGTTGGCGATCCTTTTTTCTCAATCGCAATCAGATAAGGTGCATCTTGTCGTTGCAATTGGCGGTACATAATCGATTGTGCTACCGCAACAGACAGAGTAGAAGCCCACGCTTGCACAGCTTCTGCTTCCTCAGCGCCACCGGGATGCCCTGGATACAGAACAATCGTTAGTATACCTCGAATAGCTAATAGATCAAAAGCAGATGCCAAAGCAGTCAATGTTGAATCCGGTTCAGTAATAATACTCAAATCTCCTGAAGGAAGATAACCTAGATTGAACATGATCACTTGGATTTTACCATGTAAATGATCAGGAATATACTGGTTCATTGTAGCATGACTATCCAGAATCAGTTGCACAGGAGCAAGTACAGTATGCTGTTCCTTGTCTAAACGCTCCTGTGTGCGATCAAGAGCCTCTTGCTGAATATCGAAGCTGAATACCTGACCACTTCTGCCTACGGTCTTAGCAAGCATCAGTGTGTCTACACCTGTACCAGCAGTTGCGTCTATAGCATAGCCGTTGTGAGCATCCAGACGCTCTGCAACCAATTTGTGTGCATAACTCAAAACAGACAAAAATCCCATATTATAATGCTCTCCAATATTTACTTTGCCATGTATCACGTTGCTTCAATTCATCATCGATTCCGTTAAGTACTTCCCATTTGCGTAGACTCCACATTGGACCGATTAATAGATCACGAGGTGCATCTCCTGTAAGACGATGAACAATCATATCAGGTGGCAAAATTTCAAGAGTATCTACAATCAATTTGATATATTCGTCTTTTTCCAAGAAGCGTAGCAATCCAGCTTCATATTGTTTGACCATCGGTGTTTTGCGCATCAGATGAAGAAGATGAATTTTGATTCCTTGCACATCCATCTGAGCTACAGCACGACCTGTATCTAACATCATTTCATGTGTTTCTTGAGGTAATCCATAGATAATATGCGCACATACTCGAATACCGCGAGCACGCAATTTGGCTACAGCTTCCTCATAGCATTGACTATCATGAGCACGATTAATAAGTGTAGAAGTGGATTCATGAATCGTTTGCAGACCCATTTCGATCCACAGATAAGTCCGTTCATTTAATTCAGCCAAATAATCAATAACATCATCAGGCAAACAATCAGGACGAGTTGCTATCGATAATCCCACAACTCCCGGTTGCTTCAAAATAATTTCAAAATATTCGCGTAATTGTTCTACAGGAGCATACGTATTCGTATAGGCTTGAAAATAACCAATATACTGTGCATGAGGCCATTTCTGGTGCTGACGATCACGAATATGATTAAATTGAGTCACTAGATCGTCACGACGACTGCCTGCAAAATCGCCTGAACCACGAGCGCTACAGAATGTACAACCGCCTTTAGCAATCGAACCATCACGATTCGGACAGGTAAAGCCAGCATCTAGTGTTACTTTGAATACTTTATTTCCAAATTGTTCACGCATCTCTGTATTCCACGTATGAAACCTTTTATCACTCCATAATAGGGGAGTGGATGTATCTTGAGTTATAAGCATAGTGAAGCTCCTTCAATCGTTCTTCATTAAGTATTTAACAGTTCGTTAACATGTATAATATCTCTCTAATTAGGTTATATTGTAACAAAAATCTAGATTTAAAAGATAGCAACAGGTGACGAAGTTCAAAATATTATTTGCAAAATAAATGATTTAAAATTAAGGTTCGCTTCATTTCTACAAAAAAGGGGTAATCAAAGGTAGAAACGTCTTAAAAGCTTAATTTTTTCATAGTTTATCACGATACCCATTTAATTTTATAACGAAAAATGGTAGACTATGATTGCTAAATTTGTTGGACCCCAATTCCAAATATAGAGAGAAGGATTTTCTGATCTGCTTGCAGAGAAGGGAGATCCTTTTTTCCTGTGTCCAGATAATGATGCAGATAAATGCTTTACATTTGCTCATTTCTTCGTCACAATAATGCCTTAGTAGTAGGATCACTATATAGACCATTGAAATCGGAGGAACGACATGCGTTTACGAGGTAGAAAAGGAATACGTGAAGGATTGGAGCAGCAGGAAGATTTGGTCGTGCTGAATCCTGAACAATATAAAGGAAAATGGCAAGAGCGTTTTGGAAATGATCTGCCGATTCATGTTGAATTTGGAATGGGCAAAGGAAGATTTGTCAGCCAAATGAGTGTCAAACATCCAAATGTCAATTATATCGGCTTCGATATGTATGATGAATTGGTACGCCGTGCCAGTGAGAAAACAAGAATGGCATGGGAAGAAGCAGAACGCGGAGAACCAACGACAATTCAGCTAGCTCGCGCAAATATCGAAAAAATTGAAGAGGTATTTGCTCCTGGTGAGATTGAGCGAATCTATCTTAACTTCAGCGATCCCTGGCCGAAAAAGAAACATGGTCGTCGTCGTTTAACACATCCACGCTTTTTGGACATGTATTGTAAATTGTTAAATACTCGCGGTGAAATTCATTTCAAAACCGATTCTGAAACGCTATTTGAATTTTCACTAAATTCATTTGCCGATTACGGTCTACAAATGACGAATATTAGCTTGAATCTTCATCGTGATGGTATCAACGAAGAACATGTCATGACAGAATATGAAGCTAAATTTATGGGCAAAGGGATGAATATTCATCGTTGCGAAGTATTGATCGGTGAAGACGTTTTGCGTGAATATCAAGCGATGCGTCTAGATAAATATTAATTTATAACATAAAAAAAGTAAGGTCTTATCCGTTAATTTAGGATAAGACCTTACTTTTTTCTACCATTTCAGCAATGCTATGAGCACTTTGTGTTGGATTATAACGATCAATCTGAGCTATATTTTGCTTACGTTGCTCTACAACAGCGTCATAATCATTAATCAACAAGTCCATCCATTCGGTAACCACATCAATCGATGTAATCGGTTCGCCCCAACCTTGTTGCGTAAAATACTGAGAATTTTTTTCTTCTTGTCCAGGTAAAGGGTTATAAAATAACATCGGGATCGCTTTGGCCAATCCTTCAGTACATGTCATTCCTCCTGGTTTGGTTACAAGAAGATCGGATACTTCCATCAATTGATCAATTTCATTAGTGTATCGAATCAAATGAATATTTGGATGATTAAAGTTCACATTCTGCTTAGCTTTGCGATAAGCTTTCTCATTGTTACCAAAACAAAAAATAAATTGGATCTTATCGCTGAAGCTGGTAAGATACGCATTTACCACATCATCGCTCATCAATCCCCAACCGCCGCTCATCACTAGTACTGTCGGCATATTTTTCAGTCCAAACTTCTGTTGAAATTCGACTTTGCCTGTATGTTCCCAAAACTTTGGATGGACAGGAATACCAGAGACTTCAATTTTCTGAATCGGTACACCACGCTGAATTAATTTGGAACGTACATCAGGTGTAGATACCAGATAACGGTTCACCTCTGGACTCACCCATGTACCATGAGCATCATAATCTGTAATAACCATACATAACGGTGTACGCAGTCCTAATCGTTTGAGCCTTGAAATCACAGCTCCCGGAATCGGATGTGTACATACAATCACATCTGGTTTTAATTGCCGAATCACATTATGTGTATGTGTATAGAAGAGACGATGTAAAGCTAGCGTGGCTAGCCGATTGATCGATTTTTTGTATTGGCTGCGATACATCATACGCACAAGTCGTGGCTGCGAGATGACCGTTTTTTTGTATGCGGTTAGGATGAGTGGAGCCACTTTAGGATTAAGGAAACTACCGAGTTCCAGTACCTTAGTCTGAATATTCGGTGAGATTTTGCGTAAACTACTTGCTAGTGCATAAGCAGCTTGTGTGTGACCAGAACCAAAACCTTCCGACAAAAGCAGCACTCTATATTTTGACACGTCCAGTTCACCTTTTCTGCAAGGTATTCTCTAATAAAATGGAGTAGAGGAAGCAAACATTTCAGCTTTCTCTGTAATACTACTGTAACAATCCGGTAATATTGCTAGAATAGCCTCTTTACGGCCATAATGCAAATGTACCCATCGCTACCGATGTTCCAATTGCAGCTCCAACCAGTACATCTGAAGGATAATGTAATCCTAAATACATACGAGACACAGCAACAATCAGTGCGAATGGTAACAGCAACAGAATCATGAGTGGATCTGTCAGCATAAATGGAACAGTAACGGAAAAGATCGCTGTGGTATGTCCTGATGGAAACGAATGGTCTGTTAAAGGATTGCGGAACGTAATCGTTTCAGGGATAGCTAAGTATGGACGAATACGCGGGTATAGCTTTTTAACAATAGCTACAGGCACATGGCTAATCGCTAGTGCTACAGCTGCTTGGAGACCTGCGCGGCTCCAAGGAAATGGCGCTAATTGCCATACTGCCAAAGTCGCTATAATCGTGAACGTAGCTCCGCCTAAATTCGTTAAGTAGTAAAAAAATAAATTTAGGAACTTATTATGGAGCCTTGAGTTAAACCATCTAAAAATGTGTTGCTCCATCGTTTGTAGGCGAATAAGAAACTGACGCATGAGAGACCCCCGTATTAATTGCCAATTTTCGGCTTATATTCATCATATTTTTATTCAGTACGCTTTTCAAGCTTTATAACGTTAACAGAGTGTTAAAATAGATACAACTTTTGTAAGTTACCCAATAGTTTAAACCTGATTTGCAAAATAATCCAAAAGTATTTCTTATTACCCTTACCCGAGAATGGCAAAAGTCATTCACATGCGCCTTAACCAATATGTAAATCGTTATCAATAACATGGTTCAACTCAAATAAATACGTTTAAAAATTCAAAGAAATACACCCACAACTCAATCAGTCATCATAGCTTCATTATTTATCCTCATACAAATCCAACATCATTAGCAATAAAAATAAGCAAATAGAACATAAATAGGCATAAAATGGCGTTAAACCTTGTTCTGTAACATTTATTGCATATAACTCGTCGTAATTCCATGGTTTTTAACCGTATACCCTCTTTTAGAATTTTGACAAATCCATAAAAAATGTGCAAAATCTTAATGTCGCTTGTAATCGTTTTGTAACATAACTTTAATGTTCGTCATAGTATAATCATCTGGGGTGAAAAGTTTTAAAGCGACTCATGCTAAAAATTAAATTTAAAATGTGACGTCTTGAAATTAGTGATCTAGAGAAAAAGAATGAATTTGTTATATTGTGGTTTTAAAATTTAAGGAGGTTCACAGTTATTATGGGAAACATTATTGATGCTATATTTATCGTGCTCCAGGTTCTACTGGCAGTTATCGGTGTATATCAGTTTTCATTCTCGCTATTCGGAATTGTTAAAAGGAAAAAAAGAGCGGATCATGCTCCACAGAAATCATTTGCTGTTCTAGTTGCAGCGCACAATGAAGAGACCGTTATTGGAGCATTAATGGAAAATCTAAAAAATATGGATTATCCGGCTGAACTATATGATGTGTTTGTTATCTGTGATAACTGTACAGATGGTACAGCAGATATCGTACGTAGCCATGGAATGAACGCTTGTGTACGTACGAATCCAGCAGAACGCGGTAAAGGATACGCGATCGAATGGATGCTAAGAGAATTGTGGAGTATGCCTCGTCAGTACGATGGTATCGTAATGTTTGATGCTGATAACTTGGCAGATCACAGATTCTTGACAGAAATGAACAACGATATGTGTGAAGGTGCACGCGTTATTCAAGGTTATATTGATACAAAGAATCCAGAAGATTCTTGGATCACTGCTGCTTATGGCGTATCTTACTGGTACATCAACCGTCTATGGCAATTGTCTCGTCATAATTTGAATATGGCGAACTTCCTGGGTGGTACAGGTATGTGTTTTGAAAATGAACTATTGAAAGAAATCGGATGGGGCGCAACAAGCCTTGTAGAAGATTTAGAATTTACAATGCGTTGTGCAGAAAAAGGAATCTATCCGCGCTTTAGCTATGATGCAAAAGTATTTGATGAAAAGCCGTTAACATTCAAAGCTTCTTCTCGCCAACGTTTGCGTTGGATGCAAGGTCACTTTACAGTAGCTCGTCGTTATTTCTTCCCGCTATTATGGAAAAGTGTAAAAGAAATGAGCATCATCAAATTCGACTTGGCATTGTATAGTGTCAACGTATATATCGTTTTAATTACATTCTTAATGACTGCTGCTATGTGGATCGATACATCTATTCTAGGTGGACCACATATCGCTACTATCTATAATTACCTGCCAATGTGGGTAGCTATTACAGCAATTGGTGCCAATGTTGTTACTTTTATTCTTGCAATGGCATTAGAAAAAGTGAAGTCTTGGAAAGTATATCTATACTTGCTATTGTTCCCTATCTACGGTCTATCTTGGTGGCCAATTACGTTTTATGCTTTCTTCACACAAAACAACAAACAATGGAGCCATACGCAACATACGCGTGTTGTACGTTTGGAAGAAGTACAAAGCAAACAAGGTTAATCTCGCTTGAAGCTACACAAAGATATCTCACTCAAGAACCTGTATAACAGTCTATCTGTTGTACAGGTTCTTTTTATGACGAAATATAAATTACAGTTAGAATTAACAAAGCAACAGATGACTAGCAACATAGAATATAGTGATTAAATAAGATTTCAAAAGTCTTATAAATCAATGATTATTTTATGTTTACGAAAGGCTTGTATATATTAAAAACATATGGTATACTATTTTAGTACGTGATTGAGATATACAAAGTAGAAGCTTTGCTTCTCACCTGCCCGATATATAGTCGGCTGGTTCATTGATCTGAATGTAATAACAAGAATTTGTCTTGTTATGAATATGAGCTGATCAAGGGATGCAGGTGACTAGACCTGCATCCCTTTTTGATTTCTATATTTAATATAGTTGTACAATCATAATATGGAGGTGGAAAGTTATTAGTAAAGAACATATGATCAATGACGAAATCCGGGTTAAAGAAGTACGCCTGGTTGGTGCTGAAGGTGAACAGATCGGAATTACGCCTACTCGTGAAGCATTGCAGATGGCAATCGATTTGAACATGGATCTTGTAAATGTAGCTCCACAAGCGAAACCACCTGTATGTCGCATTATGGACTATGGTAAATTCCGCTACGAGCAACAGAAGAAAGAGAAAGAAGCACGCAAAAACCAAAAGATCGTTGATCTTAAAGAAGTATGGTTCCGTGCTAACATTGAGGAGCATGATTATCAAACTAAACTCCGCAATGTTGTTAAATTTTTAAAAGATGGCGACAAAGTGAAATGCTCGGTCCGCTTCCGCGGTCGCGAAATTACACATGCAAGTATTGGTCAAAAAATATTGGATCGTGTAAAAGTTGAAGTTGAAGAACTTTGTACAATAGAGCGCCAACCAAAATTGGAAGGCCGCAGCATGATCATGATCTTGGCGCCGAAAAATTAAAAGGGGGATATTAAAATGCCGAAAATGAAAACTCATAGTAGTTTAAAAGGACGCTTCAAAATTACAGGAACAGGTAAAGTAAAACGCTATAAAGCGTTCAAAAACCACTTGCTTTCTCACAAATCAAAACGTCAAAAACGCGTTTTGGGAACAAACCCGTTGATGTCTAGCGGTGATGTAAAACGTTTGAAACAACAATTATCTAATCTTAAATAATTTTAATTTACTGGGAGGTTTACTGATATGGCAAGAGTGAAGGGCGGATTCGTCACACGTCGCAGACATAAGAAAATTCTTAAATTAGCAAAAGGTTACTTCGGTTCGAAACACCGTATTTTTAAAACTGCAAAAGAGCAAGTTAACAAATCTTTGGTGTATGCTTACCGTGACCGTCGTCAAACAAAACGTAACTTCCGCAGATTGTGGATCGTTCGTATTAACGCAGCAGCACGCATTAACGGATTGTCTTACAACAAATTGATGCACGGTCTTAAATTGGCTGGCGTTGATATCAACCGTAAAATGCTAGCTGAATTGGCTGTAAATGATGTTAACGCGTTTAACTCATTGGCTAATGTAGCTAAAGAAAAAATTAACGCATAAGATTTATTCTTATGAGTTGCATAAAGAGCCGTCGGATGATCCGGGGGCTCTTTTTATACGCAAATTAGTAGCAAAAAATACATAGTAATAAAACATAACATGAAAATCGCGATTTAACGCATTAAAACGTAAAATGTGTAAAGAGTATGAACGGTAATATTACATGGGTTTAACATAAAATAGTATTTTCTTACATAATAAAGCGCTTACAGAAAATAAAATCGTAAATTAATTGACCAATAGTAATTTAAATAGTAGATTTTCTTACCACTTGATTGTATAATTTGTTCATCGACTGTTAAATCTGCACCTATAACGAATATTGAGCTCGATAAGGGTAAAAATTGTTCGTATCCAGACAGAGAGGCAGCAGATCATAGCTTATACTTCTAAGGGGGAAAAAGATTCATGAAGAAGGCGTACAAACTTTCACTCATTATGTTGCTAGCATTTTCATTGGTATTAGCAGCTTGTGGGAACAAAAGCAACGGTACTGACAACGCAGGGAGTGGCGATGCTACAGGCGGAGCAGCAAAAAGCGATGTTAAAATTGGTATGGTAACTGACGTAGGTGGCGTAAATGATAAATCATTTAACCAATCTGCTTGGGAAGCTCTTGAAAAAGTACAAAAGGAAAGCGGAGCAGAAGTTAAATATCTGCAAAGTAAATCTGATCAGGATTATATTCCTAACTTGAATCAATTTGTAAAAGGTGATTACAGCTTAACTTGGGGTATTGGTTTTAGCTTAGCAGACGGTATTGCTACTGTTGCTAAACAAAATCCAAATGCAAAATTAGCTATCATTGATAGTGTAGTAGATGCTCCTAACGTTAAATCTGTAACTTTCTCTGAAAATGAAGGTTCCTTCTTAGTAGGTGTAGTAGCAGGTAAAATGACAAAATCCAACAAAATCGGATTTGTCGGTGGAGTAGATAGCCCACTGATCAAAAAATTCGAAGTTGGTTTTAAAGCAGGTATCAAAGCAGTAAACCCTGATGCTGAATTGCTTGTTAACTATACAGGTGCATTCGATAAACCTGATCTAGGTAAAGCAGCAGCAGCTACAATGTACAACGATGGCGCGGATATCATTTTCCATGCTGCTGGTGGTACAGGTACAGGCGTATTTAACGAAGCAGCTTCCCGTTCTAACTCTGGTCAAACGGCATGGGTTATCGGTGTAGATAAAGACCAATCACTAGAATTCGGTGATAAAGTGACTTTGACTTCTATGGTTAAACGTGTAGACGTTGCTGTAGAAAAAGTTTCTAAAGAAGTCGTAGATGGTACATTTGCTGGTGGTACAGAAGTATTGGGACTTAAAGAGGATGGCGTAGGCTTAGCAGATACTTCTTCCAAAAATGTTCCTGCTGATGTAATCAAACTAGTTGATGATTACAAAGCTAAAATTGTTAGCGGCGAATTGAAAGTTCCTAGCGAGTAATTACTTGATCATTAATATGCTTTTCAAATAAAAAAAACAACAAGGCTGGTTCATAGACACTAGCCTTGTTGTCACGTTTATAACCTGATAGTTCGATGTAAATATCAGTTGTCGTTTCGGAAAATCTCATAATTTTAGCTTTCGGTTATAGACAGTTCTTGCTGTCTGTACCAATCAATACGCTTATAAGGGTGATCTCATGGGTGCAGCAACCCCTGTGGTAGAGTTGAAACAAATTACAAAAGTCTTTCCTGGTATTATTGCCAATGATTCTATTAGCTTTAAGCTGCACAAGGGGGAAATTCATGCTCTTTTAGGTGAAAATGGTGCAGGTAAATCAACATTGATGAATATTGTATTTGGTCTTTATCAGCCTGAAGAAGGTAGTATCGAAGTTAATGGAGAACCTGTGATCATTGACAGTCCTAACAGAGCGATCGAGCTCGGGATTGGTATGGTGCATCAGCACTTCAAACTCGTTCAGCCATTTACAGTTACTGAGAATATCATTCTGGGTTCAGAACCGAAAAAAGGAACCCGAATCAATTATAAAAAAGCGACTGAAGAGATTCGTCAGCTTTCAGAACAATACGGTCTGCAAGTCAATCCAAATGCCAAAATTCATGATATTTCAGTAGGTATGCAGCAACGGGTAGAAATACTGAAAACATTATATCGTGGAGCGGAAATTTTGATTTTTGATGAACCAACAGCAGTATTGACTCCGCAAGAAATTTCGGAATTGATGGAAATTATGAAGCGTCTTGTGGCTGAAGGAAAATCGATTATTTTGATTACACATAAGTTGAAAGAAATTATGCAAATTGCCGACAATGTAACTATTATTCGTCGTGGTAAAGTAGTCGATACCGTCAAAAAGTCAGAAACGACACCACAAGAACTGGCTGAAAAAATGGTCGGTCGTAATGTTACTTTCAAAGTAGACAAAAAAACTGCTGAACCAGGCGATGTTGTATTGCAAATGGAAAATATCATTTCTAACAACAAAGAAGGCGCAGCTATTTTGCAAGGATTGAATTTGGAAGTTCGAGCAGGCGAAATTTTGGGTATTGCTGGTGTTGATGGTAATGGTCAAAGTGAATTGATTGAAGCATTAACCGGTCTACGTCATGTAGATGGAGGTACTGTCAAATTACTTGGTAAAGACATCACTAATTTGTCTCCACGTAAAATTACAGAATCCGGTGTCTCTCATATTCCAGAAGACCGTCACAAGCACGGTCTGGTACTCGATTTTTCAGTGAGTGAAAATATGGTTCTAGAAACGTATTATAAAGCTCCATTCAATAAAGGTGGGTTTTTGAACTTTGATGCGATTGATAAGCATGCTACACGCCTTGTCGAACGCTTTGATGTGCGTACACCAAGTATTGCTACACATGCCCGTTCACTGTCCGGTGGTAATCAGCAGAAAGCGATTATTGCGCGTGAGATTGATAAAAATCCTACATTAATGATTGCTGCTCAGCCTACACGTGGTCTGGATGTTGGTGCGATAGAATTTGTACAACAACAATTGATTGCACAGCGTGATCAAGGTAAAGCGGTATTGTTGATTTCATTTGAACTAGATGAAATTATTAACGTATCTGATCGCATCGCTGTTATTTATGAAGGACAAATTGTAGGCGAAGTGCTACCAGACAAAACCAATGATCAGGAATTAGGCTTGATGATGGCAGGAAGCACCGCAAAGAGAGGTGCAGCACATGAATAATATTCTCAAAGCGATTACCAAAGATTCGTTTGTGTTGCCAATTGTCGCAATTATTATGGGTCTGATTCTAGGTGCAATTGTTATGCTGATCGGCGGATACAATCCGATAGATGCTTACTCTGCATTGCTCACACGTGTATATGGTGATCCGTATGATTTCGGTGAAGCTATTCGTGAAATGACTCCGTTGATTATGACAGGTATGGCGTTTGCTTTTGCAGCACGTGCTGGACTATTTAATATCGGTGGCGAAGGACAATTTCTAATTGGAATGACAGCTGCTACAGTGGTTGCTGTGAACCTTCATGGTCTACCAGCTTATATCCATGCACCGCTTGCGATTATTGCAGGAGCTGTCTTTGGAGGATTGTGGGCGGCTATCGCTGGTTTCCTCAAAGCAGTTCGTGGTGTTAATGAAGTTATCTCCTGTATTATGTTGAACTGGATCGGTCTGTATCTAGCTAACTTTGTAATTAATCACTTTATGTTGTTACAAGGTCAAAACCGTTCTGAAGATATTCAACCAAGTGCATCTATTGCTATCATGTGGTTATCTGAAATGATGGGTAATGCTCGTGTGCACTGGGGGACAGCTATTGCTCTGGCTGCGGCTGTGTTCTTCTATGTATTTATGTGGAAAACAAAACAAGGGTACGAGCTTCGTGCTGTAGGCTTTAACCAGGATGCTTCCAAATATGCAGGGATGAACGTGAATCGCAATATTGTCAAAGCGATGTTTATCAGTGGTATGTTTGCAGGTCTAGCTGGATCTTTTGAAGTACTTGGTGTATTCCAATATCAATCAGTTATGGCAAGTTCACCAGGAACTGGATTTGATGGAATTGCCGTAGCTTTGATTGGTCTAAATAATCCATTCGGTATTATTTTAGGTTCGATTCTATTCGGTACATTAACGTATGGTTCAGCAGGAATGAGCTTTAGTGCTGATGTTCCACCGGAGATTGTACGGATTGTTATCGGAGCGATTATATTCTTTATTGCAGCGCAAGGCATTGTACGTTGGGTCTTAAAACCTTTTTATGCTAAACGTAAGAAAGAGAAGGTGTTGTAATGGACGTGTTGACTATTATTGGACAGCTGATTAATACGACGCTAGTCTTTGCTACAGCACTTATCTTTACATCTTTAGGCGGTATTTTCTCAGAGAAATCTGGGGTTACTAATCTAGGGCTAGAAGGTTTGATGATTTTTGGTGCGTTTGCAGCAGGCGTAGCAGGATTTTATGCTCAAGATGCAGGATTAAGCGGCTTTGGTGCAGCTTGCATCGGTGTATTGGCAGCGATCGTATTTGGAGTCTTGGTTTCATTGATTCATGCTGTAGCTTCGATTACGTTCAAAGCGGATCAGGTTATCAGCGGTATTGTAATTAACTTCTTGGCTGCTGGTAGTACATTGTACATGGTTAAATTGTTATTTGATGGTGCAGGTGAAACAGGTTTGATCTCTGGGTTTGATAAAGTAAATATTCCTTATCTATCTACTATTCCATTGATCGGTGATGTCTTTTTCCATGCGTATCCTACAACGTATTTAGCAGTAATAGCTGTTATTGTTACGTATTATGTATTGTACAAAACACCGTTTGGTCTTCGTCTACGTTCTGTTGGGGAACATCCAAGTGCAGCAGATACAGTAGGGATCAAAGTCAATCGGTTACGTTATATCGGAGTTATGCTAAGTGGAGCACTTGCTGGTATTGGTGGAGCAACAATTACACTGACAACTACAGGAACATTTTCGCATAATACGATTTCAGGGCAAGGTTATATTGCGATTGCAGCTATGATTTTTGGTAAATGGAATCCATGGGGAGCATTCGGAGCGGCTGTATTCTTCGGTCTTGCTCAAGCAGTGCGTAACTATGTACAGCTTTTTGCATGGACACAAAGTATTCCGCAAGAAGTGATTTATATGTTGCCATACGTATTAACGATTATTGTATTGGTTGCAGCAGTAGGACGTTCAAGTGCACCGTCTGCACTGGGACAACCTTATGATCCAAGTAAACGTTAAGTCGGTATAAAAAGTAATATATGCACATGATTGAATAAAGTCGAAGTTTGGATTTTTCTGAACTTCGACTTTTTTTATATCTGCAAGCTATTAAATAAAATCAATTTTGACCTATAAAGAGATCATTATTTTAAATTTTATAGAGATGCTGTATGAATAAAAAAGTAAAATTAACCAATTACTTATTTAGATACATGAAGCAAGTGAGTCAGCATTTTTTCCAACTTTTAGTGCTTGTTAGACAAAGATTTCTTTTATACTATTTATAGATGTTGTGCATAAAGAACAAAATACATATTAAATTACTTGGTATAAATTATCATATAGATTACTGATAAAGCTTGGTTTGATTACTTTTTTTAAGTATGTAACAAATGATGTATTAAAATGGGATTGTAAAGAATGACAAAAAAGAAGTATTGACTCTATCGAAAATGAATCATATAATATTCCTAAATCATTTGAGTCGCTGACAAGCGTAAGCGGCAGTAATCATTGAATACTATGTATCGGCAATGAAGAGGACGAAGTTTTAAGGGCTCTTTTGTCCAGAGAGTGAAGCATTTGGTGTAAGCTTCATCAGAATCCCTTATATACGAGCTCACCTCGGAGCTGTTTTCCTGAAAGGCATGTTTAAGTAGATGTGGATCTTATAGATTTATATCTGACTCCAAATATGATTATTAGGGAAAATCGTAAGGTCTACGTTACAGACAACAAGTAAAGTCTTAATCTACTTTACTTTATGAGGCGTACTTATGCTGTGAAGCTGTGCGCAAATATGGGTGGTACCACGGAAGCTTAGCCTTTCGTCCCTCAATAACAGATTTTTCTGTTTGAGGCGGCGAAAGGCTTTTTTGATGTCTTTCTTCCAGTTATAACAGAAAATCTGTACTGTACATCCTAAGCTGGATCAAGGGATATTGTTCATTTGCCAATGTAAGATTGATGTGAATTTTTGGGAGGAGGATGACTTATGAGTACGAATATACCTAATGTACAATCAACAGATGAATTGCGTGAGAAATGGATGAAACCGGAAGTGATTACAGGTTCGGAAATGTTACTTCGTAGCTTACTACTGGAAGGTGTAGATTGTGTCTTTGGCTATCCGGGTGGAGCAGTATTATATATTTATGATGCGATGCATGGATTTGAAGATTTCAAACATTTGCTAACACGTCATGAACAAGGTGCTATTCATGCAGCAGACGGTTATGCTCGTGCTAGTGGTAAAGTTGGCGTGTGTATCGCTACTTCTGGACCAGGAGCAACCAATCTGGTAACAGGAATTGCAACAGCTTATATGGATTCAACACCTCTGGTTGTAATCACTGGTAACGTAGCAACAACATTGATCGGAACAGATGCTTTCCAAGAAGCAGACATTACCGGTATCACAATGCCAATCACCAAGCACAGTTATCTAGTACGTGATGTAGAGGACTTGCCAAGAGTGATTCATGAAGCATTCCATATTGCCAATACAGGTCGTAAAGGTCCGGTATTGATCGATATTCCTAAAGATGTATCAGCAGCAAAAGCATTATTCAAACCACATACAGAACCTGTAGCGATGCGTGGTTACAATCCAACAGTCACACCTAACAGATTACAATTAGATAAATTGCACCAGGCAATCGCTGAAGCAGAGCGTCCATTGATTCTTGCAGGTGGTGGAGTTGTATACTCTGGAGGTCATGAAGAACTATTCAAGTTCGTTACTTCTACAGGTATTCCGATTACAACAACTTTGCTAGGGCTTGGTGGTTTCCCGAGTGGTAACGATCTATGGATTGGTATGCCGGGGATGCATGGAACATATACAGCTAATAATGCGATTCAACAATCAGATCTACTTATCAATATCGGAGCACGATTCGATGATCGGGTAACAGGTAAGCTAGATGGATTCGCACCACATGCCAAAATTGTTCATATTGATATTGATCCTGCTGAAATCGGTAAAAATGTAGCAGTTGATATTCCTATCGTAGGCGATGTGAAAACAGTGTTGGAAATGTTAAATGTTAATGTACCTTATGCGACAAAAGCAGATGAATGGCGTGCTAAAGTAGCAGGTTGGAAACAGGAAAAGCCTTTCCGCTATGATGATTCAGATGAAGTATTGAAGCCACAATGGGTGGTAGAAATGCTTAATGATACAACCAACGGAGAAGCGATCGTAACAACAGATGTAGGTCAACATCAAATGTGGTCTGCACAATACTATCGCTTTAACCAACCTCGTTCATGGGTGACTTCAGGTGGACTCGGAACCATGGGCTTTGGTTTCCCTTCAGCTATTGGAGCACAGATGGCGAATCCAGAACGTTTGGTTATTTCGATCAATGGCGATGGTGGGATGCAGATGTGTTCGCAAGAATTAGCGATCTGCGCGATCAATAATATTCCAGTCAAAATTGTTATTTTGAATAATCAGGTATTGGGTATGGTTCGTCAGTGGCAAGAATTGATCTATGATAATCGGTACAGTCATATTGATCTTGCAGGAAGCCCTGATTTTGTAAAATTAGCAGAAGCATATGGTGTTAAAGGTCTACGTGCTACTAATAAAGAAGAAGCACAAGCTGCTTGGAAAGAAGCGATGGATACACCAGGCCCGGTCGTTGTCGAGTTTGTTGTTAACAAACATGAGAACGTGTATCCAATGGTTACTCAGGGATCTACCATTGATCAAATGTTAATGGGGGATGAAGAATGAATATTACAAAGCATACAATCGCTGTTTTAGTGAATGATCAGCCCGGCGTTCTTCAAAGAGTCTCAGGACTCTTTGGCCGTCGGGGATTCAATATCGAAAGTATTACAGTAGGTCAATCGGAAGAAGTAGGATTGTCGCGCATGGTTATTGTGACTACAGGCGGCGAAAAAACGTTAGAACAGATCGAAAAGCAACTATACAAAATCATTGATGTTATCAAAGTTATCGATCTAAGCTCCAAGCCAATGGTTACACGTGAATTAGCATTGATCAAAGTAAAATCAGAGCCGGCTGAACGTCCAGAAATTATGGGAGTTGTAGAAACGTTCCGCGCAGCAGTTGTAGATATCGGCCCTAACAGCCTTATGGTTCAAGTGGTAGGAGATACTCACAAAATTGATGCTATGCTTGAATTATTGAAGCCTTATGGTATACGTGAACTTTCCCGCACAGGCGCGACAGCGATGATACGCGGTAACGTATAAAAGATTATTGATCAGGCAAGAGCGGGTAATTTGAAAAGATAACTGTATAACTTCCTAGTGTATATTCAGGTGTAGTTTACAGATGAAATAAGTTTCTTCTATATCATGTTATCTTTTGAAATACCCGCTCTTGTCAGAGGGTTGCGTATTATGACTACCGGTGTATACCGAGAACAAGCTTCATACATTAGAGGAGGAATAAGAAATGGCTATAACAACTTACTATGAAAATGATGCAGAATTGAACGTATTGAAAGGTAAAACAATCGCAATTATCGGTTACGGAAGTCAAGGTCATGCTCATGCACAAAACTTGCGTGATAGCGGATTGTCTGTAGTAATCGGACTTCGTGAAGGTAAATCTTTTGACAAAGCAAAAAATGATGGTTTTGAAGTACTATCTGTAGCAGAAGCAACTAAACGTGCAGACCTTGTACAAATTTTGATGCCTGATGAAACACAAGCAAGTGTATACAAAAGTGATATCGAAGCTAACTTGAAACCTGATGCTGCATTACTATTCGCTCATGGATTCAATGTTCACTTTGGACAAATCGTAGCTCCAGAAGGTAACGATGTGTTGCTTATCGCTCCTAAATCTCCAGGACACATGGTACGTCGTACATATGAAGAAGGATTCGGTGTACCAGGCCTAATCGCGATTCATCAAGATGCTACAGGTTCTGCAAAAGAAATCGGTCTAGCTTATGCTAAAGGTATCGGTTGTACACGTGCAGGTGTTATCGAAACATCATTCCGTGAAGAAACAGAAACTGATTTGTTCGGTGAGCAAGCAGTACTATGTGGTGGTGTAAGTGCGCTAGTTAAAGCTGGATTTGAAACATTGACAGAAGCTGGTTATGCTCCAGAAATGGCATACTTCGAGTGTCTACACGAATTGAAATTGATCGTTGACTTGATGTATGAAGGTGGCTTGTCTACAATGCGTGATTCTATCAGTAACACAGCAGAATATGGTGACTATGTAACAGGTCCTCGTATCGTTACTGAAGATACGAAAAAAGCAATGAAAGAAGTATTGTCTGATATCCAACAAGGTAAATTTGCACGTGACTTTATGCTTGAGAACCAATCCGGTCGTGCATTCTTGACAGCGACTCGTCGTAACGAATCCGAGCACCAACTAGAAGTAGTAGGTAAAGAACTTCGCGGTATGATGCACTGGATCAAAAAATAAAAGATTAAACTTATCTATGTTGTCTAAATGAAATAAGCAAAGATAGTTGGATATTAAATTTTCCGCTATCTCTGGGCAGTACAAGCATTATGAAGTGAACCCAAGTATCGTTAAGACCGATATGTAGTAAGGAATAGGAATATATCAGCCTTACTGCATATCGGTATTTTTTTCAAAAAAACAAGGAGGTGCGATGATGCGCAAAATTTATATTTTTGATACCACATTGAGAGATGGAGAACAATCGCCGGGAGTGAACTTGAATACTCGCGAGAAAGTAGAGATTGCTTATCAACTCGAAAAATTGGGTGTCGATCGGATAGAAGCTGGATTCCCGGCAGCATCACCTGGAGACTTGGCAGCGGTTAACGCTGTAGCACGCGCAGTCAAAAATGCAAGTATTATCGGTCTAGCGCGAGCTAGAGAACAAGATATCGATGCGGTACGCGAGGCACTGAAAGGTGCGCAAGATCCGTGCCTACATCTGTTCTTGGCGACTTCACCGATTCACCGTCAACATAAGCTTCGGATGGAAAAAGAACAGGTAAAAGATACAGCACGTTCAGCGATTCGCTATGCACGTCAGTATTTTGACAAAGTTGAATTTTCATTAGAAGATGCAGGACGTACTGAATACGACTTTATGGTAGAAATGGTTACTATGGCTGTTGAAGAAGGCGCTTATGTGGTAAATATTCCAGATACAGTCGGCTTTTTGACACCTTATGAGTACGGTAACATTTTCAAACACTTAAAAGAAAATGTACCTAATATTGAAAAAGTACAATTGAGCGCTCACTGTCATGATGATCTAGGTATGGCAACAGCGAATGCACTGGCTGCAATTTTGAACGGTGCAGATCAGATTGAAGGTACAATTAATGGTATCGGGGAACGTGCAGGGAATACAGCGTTGGAAGAAGTAGCGATGGCATTGGAAACGCGTCAAGATTTCTTTGGTGCCAAAACCAGTCTGACTCTTTCTGAAATTGCTCGTACTAGCCGTTTGGTCAGCAAATTGACAGGTATGGTCGTCCCGGGTAACAAAGCGATTGTTGGAGCCAATGCGTTTGCTCATGAATCCGGTATTCACCAAGATGGTATGCTGAAAGAGAAAACGACTTACGAAATCATGAGTCCAGAAACGATTGGATTCAAAGCAACCAAATTAGTGATGGGTAAACACTCGGGTCGTCATGCGTTCCGTGAGCATTTGATCGAATTAGGGTATGACCTGACAGAAGAAGCATTGAATGAAGCGTTTGCTAAATTTAAAATTTTGGCTGATAAGAAAAAAGAAATCTCGGATGATGATTTGTTTGCTTTGTTAGAAGAGCGTCTTGCGGATGCACCCGAGTTGTTCCAATTGGATTCGTTATTTGTTTCCTTTGATAGTGAAGGAGCACCTACAGCGAAGATTCGTTTATCGACTGCGGATGGAGAAGTACGTGAAGAAGAATCTAGTGGTAATGGTTCTGTTGACTCTATCTACAATGCAATCGACAAAGCTTCACAAGAAGAAGTAAAACTAGCGGATTACTCGATTAAAGGGGTAACGCAGGGTAAAGATGCACTGGGTGAAGTACATGTCGCTCTAACGCAAGATGGTATTACAGCGCAAGGTCGCGGAGTAAGTACAGATATTCTAGAAGCAAGTGCTCGTGCGTATGTCGACTCATTAAATCGTCTGGTTGAAAAGCGTAAAACGTACGGTAGACGTGACAATATTTCGATGATCTAAAAAGTTTTTCAAAAAAATAATAATGTAGGTTGTAAATACCTCGTGATTTTTTACTTTATATAATGTAAGACCTTTTAACCACACTGTTGTAAATGACAGTGTGGTTATTTATTTAGTAGAAGTAGAAGTAGAAGTAGAAGTAGAAGTAGAAGTGTAGTCTGTCGTTTAGATCAAAATAATATCAAATTAGAGGAGGAATACAGTATGACCTGTCAAGGTAAAGACTTACCTATCGAAGTAGTAGACACTACCGGAATTGTTCAGTACGATATCGCTTCAGCTACCAAAGGCGGTACCCGGCGCCTAATGGTAAGTGATAATCCAGAAACGTTGAATGAAGCGAATTTCCCTGTACGTCATGGTACATTATGGCATGACGTAGTGCAGACTAATAACAAAACGGTACAACACCGCATTTTTGCATGGCATTATAACGTGCTTAAAGATCCAGTGAAAGTCGGAATTACACTTGAAAATAAAGCTAATCATGGTGCTCTTCGTATTACATCGGTTACTCGTGAATACCGGGTCGGTGGAGATGATGTGAACTGGATTAACGATATTGGTACTTGTATTTCCAGAGCTACATTAGGAGGAACAGCTGATCAACGTACAGCTGAGAATCCATTGATCAAACAGTTACAATCTGGCTTGATCGAGAGCTTTATTGTACCGCCGGGTAAATTGCTTGGATTTATGTATGACTTTACAGTAGAAAGTACAGATAGTGGACAGATCAGTTATGAAGTGCGTACTGTTGCTTCGCGTGATACTGCATATGATCTTACTTTAATTAAATCAGCACCGTTGCCCCCTGCACCACAGGCTCATCCACGTGGTAGTTGGAACTTTTCTGAGACTAATGCAATCACTCCTGTCTATACGGTAGGATCAGCTCGTGTCATTTATCCAACAGCTGCAAAAACGAAAAAAGATGGCTCGTTACCAGCCGATCAATTATTTACAGCAGCCAATAGTGAACTACCGAGTTCTCTAGATAATCGTGCTCAATTTGGAGCAGTCTACAATGTTACTGTTCCGGTTAATAACCCATCTTCACAAACACGTACAATCAAAATTTCACTGAATCCACGTGGTGGTAGTTATGGTGGAGCTGTTCGCAAAGATGGACAGACCTATGGTGTTCCATTAATGCGTACCAACACACAAGCATGTCCTGTCTATACACTTAATGCGCCACCCGGAAATAGTAAATATACGTTTGCTTTGATGATTGCAGGTGCTTCTTCTACACCGTTAGGTATTCTGGTAGAAACTCTTTAATTATATGAGCGTTAAAAAATAGTAAAGTGATACTAGCAAATGACTAGATAGCAATAAACTAGCAATACTACAGCAAATAATTAGCCACAATATAGCAAGTAGCTAGCAACAATAAAAAAAGCTCTTCTTTTGTCTTTGCAGACAAGTAGAAGAGCTTTTTCTAATGCTTATTCATGTATAAAAAATAAAATACTTATAGAAGACAGCGTATCGTTTACCAAGCGTAAGCTTTAGGAGCGGCTCCACCTGGACCTGGGAATATTTCATCTAGACGAGTCATTGTAGCTTCATCTAGCTTCACATCGATAATACGTAAAGAGCTTTCAAATTGTTCTGCTGTACGTGGTCCAATAATTGGAGCAGTAACAGCTGGATTAGCAAGTACCCATGCCAGAGCAACCACATCTTGAGGTTCACCGAGTTCATTACACAATTCAGCATATTGTTCTAGCTGTTCTTTATGTTGATCTACTCGATTGGCATCGCCACCACTGCGTGAACCTTCGATTTTTTTGAGTGCATTACGTCCAAGTAATCCACCATCAAGTGGACTCCACGGAATAACACCCAATCCAAGCGCATGAGCAGCCGGAAGAACTTCCAATTCAGGTTGACGACACAATAAGCTATATTTGTGCTGTTCTGAAATCAAACCTAAGAAATTACGGTTTTCAGCCGCTTTTTGAGCGATAGCGATATGCCATGCAGCAAAGTTACTTGAACCGACATAACCGATTTTACCTTGTTGAACAGCGACTTCAAATGCACCCCATAACTCATCCCAACTTACATTTGTATCGATATGATGCATTTGATACAATTCCACATGATCTGTTTGTAAGCGTTTGAGAGAACCTTCAAGGTGACGACGAATTTTGTAAGCAGATAATCCACCATCGCTATTTGGGCCATCCAAATCTTTATGCATCGTTCCATATACTTTAGTTGCGAGCACTACTTTTTCACGACGGTTACCACCTTGTTTGAACCAACGTCCGATAATCTCTTCAGTTGTTCCAACACCTACTTTAAATCCGTATACATTCGCAGTATCAAAAAAGTTGATGCCTGCATCAAGAGCAGCGTCCATAATTCGGAATGATTCTTTCTCATCTGTAACAGGTCCAAAATTCATGGTGCCCAAACAAATACGGCTGACCTTTAACCCTGACTTACCAAGATATGAATAATCCATAATATGCACTCCTCTGTTTTTAAAATATTGAATGTCGTGTTGAACAGCACTCCGTAACTATTTTAGACCTTGTACCTGTGAACAGCAAATTTCTTTATCCATAATTTGGTACAAATTCCTATGTTACTATACCATATAAGAATACAGAAGTGGGAATAAGAAAAATTATAGCTTGAAATAACATATTATTTTAAATAAAGAACCTTTTCTATCTATACAAAATACAATTACAATTGCTCAATCTTATCTCTGAAAAGAAGCTTATAGGATTTGCCTATGAAGGTCATAGTTTGTATATCTTGGCTAAGACCTGACATGTATGATAAAACTGTGTATAGGTGAAATGAACGAACTTAACATAAAAGGAGACTTCTAATATGACAGACGTAAAAAAAATTGCAGTAATTGCTGGTGACGGTATCGGACCAGAAGTTGTAGCAGAAGCTGAAAAAGTATTGAAAAAAGCAGAAGAATTATACGGCTATTCTTTTGAAACGGAACATGCGCTATTTGGCGGAATTGCTATAGACGAAAAAGGAACACCGCTTCCTCAAGAAACGTTAGATGTCTGTAAAAGCGCAGATGCTGTATTGCTTGGAGCTGTAGGTGGTCCGAAATGGGATAACAACTCTAAAGAATTACGTCCAGAAACAGGTCTACTTGGGATTCGCAAAGCATTAGGTCTATTTTCTAACTTGCGTCCAGCGGTTGTATTTGATTGTTTGAAAGAAGCATCTACACTGAAACCAGAAGTATTAGAAGGTACAGACTTAATGGTAGTACGTGAATTAACAGGCGGTATTTATTTCGGTGAGAAATTAAGAAGACAAGGTGAACATGGAGAAGAAGCGGTAGACACTTGTGTATACAATGTGACTGAGATCGAGCGCATCACTCGTCAAGCTTTTGAAATTGCTCAAAAGCGTCGTAAAAAATTAGCTTCTGTAGATAAAGCGAATGTACTGGAAACGTCTCGTCTATGGCGTGAAACGGTAAATCGGATCGCTCCTGATTATCCAGATGTAGAACTAGAGCATGTATTGGTTGATAACTGTGCGATGCAATTGCTTCGTCGTCCATCTAGCTTTGATGTGATCGTGACTGAAAATATGTTTGGCGATATTCTGAGTGATGAAGCAGCAATGTTAACAGGATCGATCGGAATGTTAGCATCTGCTTCTATGGGAGACAGTACCGATGCAGGAAGCTTCGGATTGTATGAGCCAGTACACGGTTCAGCTCCTGATATTGCAGGACAAGGATTGGCGAATCCAATAGCAACTATTTTGTCAGTGGCATTGATGTTCCGTCTGACATTCAATTATGCAGACGCAGCCGATGCGATTGAAGCCGCTGTTGCTAAAGTATTAGATGAAGGTCACCGTACAGCTGATATTGCTGTAGATAAGAGTCAGGCATTATCGACTTCACAAATGGGTGATTTGATCGTAGCAGCGATGCAAAAAGCATAATCCATTCATTTCACATTTTGGAGATCGTTTATCGTTTGTATATGTGATCAAAATGTGACATTAGCTCTCTTTGCTAGAGCCAGCAGACATTAAATTGTACTGAAAAATCCTTATTTAGAATTATTATAATAAAGTATCTCTTCTAATCTTGACTTTGATTTGGGTCGATGATAACATTCTTGTCATAGCGTTTAGAGTTATCATACAGATAGGAAAGAAAAGTGTGTATTGACTTTTCTTATATAAAAGGAGGAATACTGGATTATGGCAGATCGTTTGGTAGGTAAACAAGCACCAGATTTTAACATGGAGACCGTTTCTGGTGACGGTAAAGATTTTGGACGCGTTCAATTGTCCGATTACAAAGGTAAATGGTTGGTATTTTTCTTCTATCCACTAGATTTCACTTTTGTATGCCCTACAGAAATCACTGCACTTAGTGATGCAGCTGAAGAATTCAAAGCATTGGATACTGAAATTGTTGGTGTAAGTACTGACTCTATTCACAGTCACAAAGCTTGGATTAACACTGCTCCAGAAAACAATGGTCTAGGTCAATTGAACTTCCCATTGGCTTCCGATATTACGAAAAAAGTTGCTTCTGATTATGGCGTATTGATCGAAGAAGAAGGCGTAGCTCTTCGCGGTCTATTCATCATCGATCCAGAAGGCGAATTGAAATATGAAGTAGTTAACCACAACGATGTAGGTCGTAGCGTAGAAGAAACTCTTCGCGTATTGCAAGCTCTACAATCTGGTGGATTGTGCCCAATGAACTGGAAACCAGGACAAAAAACATTAGTTACTTCTTAATATAAGAAAAAGTAATCTATTTTGCCCCTTCATTCGTATATTCTACGAATGGGGGGGTTTTGTCTTCTCCCAAAAAAGTGTAGAATGGACACAAGCTGGTTAATAATCATTCACAATCAATTATTTTGATGATATTGGGGTAAGGTTGAAAATCATAGAATAATGTATGGAGGGTGAGCAACATGAGCTTTTGCTGTGGCGGCAGTATGATAGGTACGAAAGGGACTTTAAAACATTTTCGAACCCAGGTTCATAATGTTCCCCTACTCGTATGTCCTGTATGTGAACGGGTTGAAGTTCATTACAAAGTAGAAAGTGAGTATGAGATTTTGGCTGAGTATGCGCATGGCGATGGCACACCTGAGATTGATTTTCAGGATTATGTGATGGAAGATGAAGCAACCATGTTCGAGAATTGCGTGAATATGGAAGAAGATGACCCAATGACCATGGTGCAAAGTCAGATTGATATGGGTCTAGACCTGCTCGCTGTAGCCAAAAAAATCAATGATGAGAAATGGGAACGTGATCTGAAAAGACGCCTTGCTGTTATGAGTCTACGTCGCTCTCGTCTTCAACACAAGTAAGCTTATACATTACGAACAATTGAATATATAAAAAAGGAGAAGCTCTATATTATGCTTCTCCTTTTTTGCATTTCATCCAAATCACTGTATGATAAAACTAGATAGGTACAGAAAGGAAGATCTAAATAATGGATACATATACCGTTAAGACACTAGCTGATCGTCTTCAGCAACAAGTAGGACAAGTTATCGTAGGTAAAGATCATGAGATTCAATTACTACTAACGGCTTTATTTGCTTCTGGACATGTATTGATGGAAGATGTACCCGGTACGGGTAAAACGATGCTTGCCAAAACGTTAGCAGCAGCGATGAGTTGCCATTTTCAGCGCATCCAATTCACACCGGATTTATTACCTTCTGACCTTACAGGAATCCATTTTTTCAATCAAAAAGAAAGCGAATTCACATTTCGAGCAGGGCCTTTATTTGCTAATATCGTACTTGCAGATGAGATCAATCGTGCAACACCACGTACTCAATCCAGTCTGCTGGAATGTATGGAAGAACAGCAGATTAGTGTAGATGGAGAGACGATGAAATTAGACAATCCATTTATGGTGATCGCTACGCAAAATCCTGTAGATAATCAGGGAACTTTTCCATTACCGGAAGCTCAGATGGATCGATTTATGTTAAAAATGTCGATGGGTTATCCTTCCGCAGAAGAAGGAATTGAGATTTTACGCAGAACATCGTTATCTTCACAAGCAAGTAAAGAAACAACTACAGATTCTAATTCAAGTTCTGTTTTTGAACAAGTAACTCGTGAACAAATTATTGAAGCAAGACAGCTATGTCATGCAGTTACTATTCATGAGGATCTATTAGGCTATATTGTTCGTCTTGCAGAAGCTACACGTGGACACGAAGAGATTGCTCTAGGTGCAAGCCCGAGAGCCACACAAGCCTTACTACGAGCTGCTCAAGCGTATGCAGCTATTCAAGGGAGAGATTATGTATTACCCGATGATATTCAGACGATGGCATCTCCGGTGCTAGCCCATCGGTTGGTATTTAAAAATCGACATCACAATGATAAACATAAAGCTCATCTATTGATCCAATCTATTCTCGATACTGAACAGGTTCCTACTGAAGCCAATCTGGAAAGTAGAGTGAAGTAAATGGAGTTTTTCTGGCTACTTCTGATTGCTGGAGTCGTTGTTTTACTTCAAGCTCTAGTGTTAGGCAGACGATCTCTTCGACAGATCGATTATGAGCGCAAATTGTCTCGAACTTACTGTCATGTTGGCGAAGATATTGAAATGATCGAGATTATTCAAAATAAGCGCCGTATTCCTGTACCCTGGCTACGATTAGAGTCTATTTTACCAGCAGGCTTTCAATTCGGTCATCAAGCAGAGACAGCGATCAGCGAAGGCACACTGTATCAGAATCATACTAGCTTATTTAGTTTGTCTGCGCTTACACGGATTACACGCAGGCACCAGATTACTTGTCGACAACGTGGTGTTTTTCATATGGATAGCGCTTTGATGAGTGCAGGGGATGTATTTGGATTGGCACGTGCGAATCGTCCGCTTCGGATTGAATCTACAATGACTGTCTATCCTGCGTATACAGCGATAGATGAGATGCCAGAAGCGTATCGAAGCTGGCAAGGTGAAGTAGAAGTTAGACGCTGGACGAATGAAGATCCTTTTTTGATTACAGGAGTGCGAGAATACGGCTCGGGTGATCCGATGAATCAGATTCACTGGAAAGCGACAGCACGCACAGGTCAATTACAAGTGTATCGTCAGGGATATAGTGCTGATCCAGACGTAATGATTCTTCTGAATATTGAAATTAGTGAACAGATGTGGAGAGTGGTCACCGAGCCGATAGTAGCAGAGTGTGGTCTTAGTTATTGTGCAACAATCGCAGCAGATCTAATCGGTAAAGGTATGAAAGCAGGATTTGGACATAATGCGATTATTGCAACAGAAGATGAACAAGATGCGCGCATTTTACCCGCTTACGGAAGTGAACAATTATCAGCATTACTACAATGTATGGCAGAAGTACAATTAAAAAGTAGATTGCCTTTTCATGAATTTTTACAATCTTTTGTTCCGCAACATGGACAGAGTAATAACATGGACATTTTAATCGTTACTCCACATGTATCGGAACCGATCAAGCAAGCTATCACGACATTAGAACAGTCTGGCTCTACTGTGAGCATTTTGCATGTGCCTGGTATAGAGCAGTTGAAGAAATCTAACCACTATCAGACCATGCAAGATCACCAACCTCGTAAGAAGGTGAGCGTATGACAACCAAAAGTCGTTCAACGATAACAAGCTACTCATTCTCTAGTCACTGGCAACCGCTTGCCTATATGCTGGCAGAAGTCGCTGCCTGTTATCCGATTATAGTTCTGTTAGATGCGTATCTATTTCATACAGATCAGCCTGTACTATGGGCGTTGTGGCTATTATGTGCAGGTGGTCTGGGAATTACATTACGTATCGCCAGTAGACCTTCTTCTGGAAAATGGAAAATCATCAGTTGGTATATAGTATGGATTATTGTAGGATCTATTATACTTTGGACAATGGTACAACAGGTGGGCTTATCATCGATCTGGATCGCCAGTATATGTATGTTAGTTGTTGGATTATTTCGCGGTAATATGCTAGTGATGGGTGATTGGGATCAACTATTTCCGTTAACATTGCAATTGGTTTTACTGATTGTAGCATGGATTTTCTATGTGATTACAGGTTCAGAAGGTGATCTGTCATCTACTCATTTTTCAATTTATGTAGCAGGTATGATTCATTTATTTGCGATTCTTATGCGGTGTGGTTCCCGTCAGATAAGCTATTCTGTCTGGGAAGATGGATTTCCTCTAGCTGCTCTTCAATTGGTTATTCGTCGGAGTCGGCGTTGGACATGGATTCTGATTGGATTGATTGCGATTATCGGCGGTAGTACACAATTGTCGGTGATATTGAGCTGGTTGTGGCAGAAGATACTGTCTCTTTTCCAAAATAATGAACCTACCGTGCCTAATCAAATGATTGAACCGATCACACCGCCCCCATTGCTACCACCAATGGATTTACCGGAGCAAAGCCCTTCTATTTTGAATCCGGAGTGGATTGAGCGAATCGCTCAGATCATTATGATTGCTGCTCTAGCTGCTTTTGTAATAGGTGTAGGGCTGTTTCTATACCGTCTACTTCGCAAATATGGTCTACCACTCTGGCGCTGGTTATTACGTATTCTGGGGATTGAAAGTGATATTGTAGTACCTGTACAAGAGCCATCTTCAGGATATATCGATCAAACCGAAAAGATTCGTCCCACATCCGCATCTATAGGAATGAATTTTAAAAAGAAAGTGCCGGATGATCCTGCTGAACGTGTGCGTTATCATTATGAACGATTGATTCGGCGAGGAATAAAGCGCGGTCTGGATCAGCATAAGGGCGATACACCGAATACACTTGGACGCAAAATGATTGATTTAAATCCAAAGGAATCGTCAACCTATTCAGAACAACGTATCTCGATATTGATACACTGGTACAATCAGATTCGGTATGGTGCCAAGTCTGTGGATGCTGAAGAACTGAAAGGTTGGGAGAAAAAAGATTGAATATTTCATGAATTTATTCATGTGAAGCTTTAAAGCGTGTTAGAAAATTCTTTACTTTTAAAGGATGCTTACAGTATCATGGAGAGAATGAAACGGCTGAAAGGAGATTAACAATGAAACTTAATCCAAGCAAAATTGTAGACTGTACGATTCGTGATGGAGGTCTGGTGAATAACTGGGATTTCAGCGTAGAATTTGTACAAGATTTGTATAAAAGTTTGAACGAAGCAGGTATAGAATACATGGAGATCGGTTACAAAAACTCTCCCAAATTACTTAAAGGTGCAGAAGCAGCAGGTCCTTGGCGCTTTCTAGATGACGATTTCTTGCGTACAGTTATTCCTCAAAAAGGAACAACTAAGTTGTCTGCGCTTGTAGATATCGGTCGTGTTGCGGAAGAAGATATTTTGCCACGTGAAGAAAGTATGTTAGACCTGATTCGTGTAGCTTGTTATATCAAAGATGTAGACAAAGCGCTTCAATTGGTACAAACGTTCCATGATCGTGGATATGAGACAACGATCAATATTATGGCATTGTCTAACGTAATGGAAAATGAACTATTAGAAGCTTTTGAATTGATCAACGATAGTGTTGTTGATGTTGTCTATATCGTAGATAGCTATGGTAGTCTAGATTATAAAGACATGATTTACTTGGTTGATAAATTCAAAACTAACTTGCCTAACAAACGTCTGGGTGTACATACCCATAACAATATGCAAATGGCATTCTCGAATACGCTTGTAGCAGCAGAGCATGGTGTCGAATTATTAGATGCTTCTGTATACGGTATGGGTCGCGCGGCAGGTAACTGTCCGACTGAATTGCTAGTGACTCATTTAAAAAATACCAAGTATACATTGCGTCCAGTCTTAGAAATGATCGACAAGCATATGATTGCTTTGCGTGAAAAAGAAGAGTGGGGTTATATCATTCCTTATATGATCACAGGATCATTGGATGAGCATCCACGTTCTGCGATGGCACTTCGTGCTTCAGACGACAAAGATAATTCAGTTGAGTTCTACGATAAGTTGACGACTCCAGAAGTGAGCTTCGATTCTTCTAAAGGAAATAAGTAGAATTAGCTAAAAAAGTATACTAAATAAACCAAAAGAGCAACTTCCAGTCATTAAGGAAGGTTGCTCTTTTAGTTTATCGTGTTCTAAGTAAAGATCATTTTAAGATTGAGAATACTCTTCCACATACGAACGTGTACCTGTCTGTTCATGATAGTAGACTCGATATGTTTTGCCATCCGCAGGATCGACAAAGACCTCAGGGGTAGGATAGGAATGCTTGAGAATATCATTTTGTTGTTGAGAAGATCGTTGTTTTCCTTTGTATCGCTTATCAAAAAAGTACCAGCTTATTAAAAGTAAAGCTAGAAAACCAGCGATTTGTAATGCGAAATAGATAGCACCCATATTAAAAAAACTCATGCGATCGGTTCAATGGTAACGACTGTACCATAAGCAACAATTTCGCTCATGCTATTACCGATATCTCCGCTATCAAATCGCATCATTACTACTGCATTACCACCCATTGTATGTGCACTTTCAACCATTCGATCTAAAGCCTGACGGCGACCATCTTCGATCATTTGAGTATACTGCTTAACTTCACCACCGACTAATCCTTTAAAAGAAGCCATAATATCGCCACCTATTCCGCGTGCACGTACAACGACACCAAAAGTTGAGCCTAGCACATTAGTTACTCGATAACCTGGAATATGTTCAGTCGTTACGATAATCATTTGTATCACTCCTGTCTGATTGATAAAGCGTATACTATACTTTTTATATACGTAACGCTATTCAAAATGATACATAAATAAAAGAAGTTGCAAGATAAAAATGAATATGATATATTATATCTTGTCGTTAAGAAAGCCTAATGACTTTCCAAACGTGACCTCGGGATGTAGCTCAGCTTGGTAGAGCACCTGGTTTGGGACCAGGGGGTCGCATGTTCAAATCGTGTCATCCCGACCATCCATTTATGCGGGTGTAGTTCAATGGTAGAACTTCAGCCTTCCAAGCTGATAGCGTGGGTTCGATTCCCATCACCCGCTTACTGAAATACCAAGAGAAAGTCTTTGCGAAAGCAAAGGCTTTTTTTGTTATATTTATCTTTTTGTAATGCCTGTATACAAATATAAATGAGTATGAGTAGCACAATAAGATTTGGTTTTTTGTGAAAGCTCTGTTATACTGTCGTTGTCAGCGGTAATTATATACTTTATGCTTTTCAAGCTGACCATTCTGAAGAAATGAGAGGGTCCTATTGTCCAATGAAGTAAACATACGAATTTCCCTACGAACTGCACATGATGAAGCAGGCAGACAGCTCAAGCGGCTGATGCAAACGGGAGACGTATGTCCATGGATAGCAATAGGAAACTGTGATCATAACAGTTCAGGATGAAGAAAATGGTTTTACTTTTGTGATTAATGATGTCTTAGGCGACAAATAGACACGACTAATCGTAAAGTAGAAGCACTCTATACTTATATCCTTTTGCTTATTTTACATATGGATAATGAACGATCTGACGTTAGCATTAATCACCGCGAGAGCATCTGCTCTGGCGGTTTTTTTATGATTTCAGAGAGGATGATGTTCAATGACAACCATCGTAAAAGTAAGCAATCTGGCAAAAGATTGGAACGGTCAACGAATTTTCGAACAAGTGAATCTACAAATAGAAGCAGGAGAACGTCTCGCCTTGATCGGTGAGAATGGAAGTGGCAAAAGCACATTGATTCAACTGCTAATGAATGATACTGAATCTACAGAAGGCAAAATCGAACGCTTCTTACCATTGGCACAATGGGATTGGATGAGACAGCAAGATGATATGGAGCATATTCATCAAGGCTGGACAACGTTAGAAATAGCGAGACAAGGTAAGCCAGAATTGTGGAACTTACGCCAACAATTAGATGAATTAGAGCAACAACTCCAGAATATTTCAGTGGAACAACAAAGCGATCATTACAACGAGGTTTTGGAACAGTATGGCAGTACGTTAGAACAATATGAGAAGCATGATGGATTCCTATGGGAAATTGAAGTGGAAAAGCAATTGACTACGATAGGGATTACATCTGAGTTATGGAATGTACCCTATACACAGTTAAGCGGAGGTCAGAAAACAAGAGTCCGTCTGGCATCTGTTTTAACGCGTGAGACGCAGCTATTAATCTTAGATGAACCTACCAATCATCTCGATACAGAGACCATGGAATGGTTAGAAAAGCGATTGCAACAATACACAGGTACTTTGTTATTTGTCTCACATGATCGTGAATTTGTAGATCGGATGGCGACGTCTGTATGTGAATTGACACAGACAGGAATGACCAAGTATAAAGGTGGATACCGCGATTATCGAGAACACAAAGAGCGTGAATTACGAGCGCAAGAATCGCTTTACAAAAAGCAAGAACAACAGCGCAAAGCGTTAGAAGAATCGATTCGCAATTATCAGCAATGGTTCGAACAAGCGCATCGGGCAGCCGGTAAGCAAAATGAAGTGAAAATTACTAAAAGCTTTTATAGAGATAAAGCGAACAAAAATATTTCACGCTATCATGCCAAAGAAAAAGCGCTGGAACGTTTAGATTCAGAAAGCGTTCAAAAACCACGTGATGCTGATAAAATGAACTTTGAACTAGAAGCGAGTGAGTTTAAAGGGCATACCTTAATTCGGTTAGATGATGTAAGTTTTGCGTATGATGCTGATCTAGAACAAATAGAACAACATCAGAATACAGAGCATGAAGATAAAGCTTTGATTCAACATCTTGATATGAATGTACAACGTGGCGATCGTATTGCGATTACAGGGCCAAATGGGTCAGGTAAAACCACACTGATCAAGTTATTACTCGGACAGCTCCAACCATCCAGTGGTGAATTATGGCATCATCCAGCACTGAATATAGGTTACTTTTCACAGGAACTCGAAGGATTGCCGTTAGAAATGACCTTACTGGATAGTCTGCTTGTGTTGCCTTCTATGACACGCACCGAAGCGCAAACGATCTTAGGTTGTTTTTTGTTCCGTGGCGAAGAAGTGTATAAGCAGATTGGACATCTAAGTATGGGAGAGCAGTGTAGGGTCGCATTAATACGATTATATTTTGGCGGTGCAAATGTGTTGATTCTCGATGAACCGACCAACTATCTAGATATCGCTGCACAAGAAGTGATCGAGTCAGCGTTACAACAATACTCAGGAACGATTATTTTGGTCTCTCATGATCGGATGTTAGTTCGGCGATTAGCGACTCGATTGTTACAGTTAGAACGTAGCCATCATTATCAACGGTTTGAAGGAACTGTAGAAGAATATGAAGCAGCCAAAGCACATCAGCAACAAGAAGCTATGGCAGGTGGAGTAGAAGGTTATCAACAACGTATGATGCTAGAATTGCGTCTATCTCAATTGTTAGCCGGGCTTGCAGATCAGAAGCAATCTCATTCGTCTTCTCGATCCCATGAACATCTTTCCAAATCGACACAATCTATTGAAGATTTAAATCTAGAGCAGCCAGCTAATGATCCTGTCTGGCAAGAAATTCAATCGTTACGCAAAGAGTTAGCATCATACTCGTCTCATTCGTAAATCAAATAGAATATTCTTTTTTGCATAACAATCGTTGACGGGAAGGCTGGTTGTTTGTAAAATAGTGAGTATCTATTTTCACTATGACATCTGCAACGAAAGAGAAGAGTAAACAGTACTGTCGTACAGGGAGAAAATGCCATTAGATTGAGAGCATTTTTACAGAAGCAGACTGTTGAAGTTCACTCTGGAGCAGCGTTCTGAAATATAAGTTAGCGGCGTAAGCAAGCTGATTTGTAGATTAGGAATAGCCGGTGTAACGATCCGTTATCGTCGTTTCGAGCGAGAAGCTTATAATCTACATGTGATTGATATAGAGGAGACTCTATGTTGAGATACAGATTATAAATTTCTAACAAGGGTGGTACCACGGTCTTTTCGTCCCTTAAGGGGAGAGAAGGCCTTTTTTTGTTGTTTTGATAAAGTTCACACACTGCGGGATAGGAAGAAAGGGGCTTAACAACGATGAGCGAAATCGTCCAAATGCAAGAACATTTGCTTGCTTTGAAATCAGAAGCACTGGAAGTATTAGAAAAAGTAGCCACACCGAAAGAGCTAGCTGATCTACGTGTTAAATACTCTGGTAAAAAAGGAGCTTTAACTGAAGTATTGCGTGGTATGGGTAAGCTTAGCGCTGAAGAACGTCCAGTTGTTGGTCAAGTTGCCAATGAAGTGCGTGAAGCGATTGAAGAAGTTATTAATCGCAAGCAAGAAGAATTTGTACGTGCTGAAACGAATGAACGTCTAGCAGCTGAAAAAATCGATGTAACCTTGCCAGGTCGTGGATTGCCACAAGGTGGTATTCATCCGATCAACAAAGTAATCGAACAAATGGAAGATATTTTCTTAGGTATGGGATACAGCGTAGCAGAAGGCCCTCAAGCTGAAAGTGATCATTATAACTTTGAAGCATTGAATTTGCCTAAAAATCATCCTGCTCGTGATATGCAAGATTCGTTCTATTTAACAGAAGATTTGTTGATGCGTACGCATACTTCTCCTGTACAGATTCGTGCGATGGAAGCAGCAAAAGGAAAAGCTCCTTTGAAAGTTATTTGTCCGGGTGCTGTATACCGTCGTGATGATGACGATGCGACTCACTCTTTCCAATTTTTCCAAATCGAAGGTTTGGTGATCGATAAAGGAATTCGCATGAGTGATTTGAAAGGAACATTGCTTCAATTTGCGCGTGAAATGTTCGGTGAATCGACAGAGATTCGTTTGCGTCCAAGCTTTTTCCCTTTCACAGAGCCTAGCGTAGAAGTAGACGTTACGTTTGTGAAAAAGAACGGTGAGCGTATCTGGATCGAAGTATTAGGTTGCGGTATGGTTCATCCTAAAGTGTTAGAAATGGGCGGTTTTGACCCTGAAGTATATAGTGGATTTGCATTCGGTATCGGCGTAGAACGGATAGCGATTTTGAAATACGGTATTGATGATATTCGTCATTTCTACAGCAATGATATGCGTTTCCTCAAACAATTCTCACGTATCTAATATAAAGGAGTGAATAGCAGTGAAAGTATCTACACAATGGCTGTCTCAATATGTTTCTTTGGATCAAGTCACTCCAGAAGAACTAGCTGAGCGCATTACACGTTCAGGAATCGAAATCGACAGCGTCGAATATCGTAATCAAGGGATTACCAATGTTGTTGTTGGTTATGTGAAAAGCAAAGAAAAGCATCCTGATGCAGACAAGTTAAATGTATGTGTGATTGATGCCGGACAAGGTGAAGATTTACAGATCGTATGTGGCGCTAAAAATATCGATGCCGGGCAAAAAGTTCCTGTAGCACTTGTTGGTGCCAAATTACCAGGCGGTATGGATATTAAAAAAGCCAAATTACGTGGCGTATTATCTCAAGGAATGATCTGTTCTGCGAAAGAACTAGGCATTAACGATAAATTGTTACCTAAAGATCAACAAGAAGGTATTTTGGTGTTACCTGAGAACACAGAAATCGGTACACCGATTGTACAATTGCTTGGCTTAGATGATGCAATTTTAGATTTCGATCTGACTCCGAACCGTTCAGATTGCTTGAGTATGTTAGGAGCGGCTTATGAAGTTGGTGCTATTTTAGGTCGTGATGTGACATTGCCTGAACTGAATTTTGTTGAAGCTGGAGATGCAGCAGCAGATCATATTTCAGTGAATATTGAAGCAACCGAACAATGTAGTCACTTTTCTGCTCGTTATATTAGCGGGATTACAGTAGGTACTTCTCCATTGTGGTTGCAAAATCGTCTGATTGCAGCAGGTATTCGCCCGATTAGTAATATTGTAGATATTACCAACTTTGTAATGTTGGAATACGGACAACCACTTCATGCTTATGATGCTGACAAATTAAATCAAGGTGCTATCGAAGTGCGTATGGCACGTGAAGGTGAAGTACTTACTACACTAGACGATCAAGAACGTAAGTTAGACGATCGTATGTTGCTGATTACAAGCGGTGGACAACCTGTAGGGCTTGCTGGCGTTATGGGTGGTGCTGACACTGAAGTCACTGCATCTACGGTTAACATTTTATTAGAATCTGCCAAGTTCGATGGTGGAACGATTCGCAAAACATCACGTCGCTTAGGGCTTCGTTCAGAAGCAAGTCAACGTTTTGAAAAAGAAGTTGATCCTTCTGCTGTGGTGCCTGCACTAAATCGTGCGGCTGAATTGATCGTTCGTTATGCTCATGGATTAATTCATGAAGGTATCGTAGAAGAAGTGGTACAAGTTGCAGAAGAGAAAACATTGCAATTGTCTTTAAGTAAATTAAATCGTTATTTAGGTACAGAGTTATCTTTACTTGAAATCAAAACGATTTTTGCTCGTTTGCAATTTCCTTGCGGTGATGTAGCACAAGATTTATTAGAAGTTCGTGTTCCTACTCGTCGTGGTGATATCGTACGCGATGTTGATTTGATTGAAGAAGTGGCTCGTCTATATGGATATGATAATATCCCTACGACTTCTATTGAAGGTACAACAACACCAGGAGCATTAACCAAATCTCAACGCTTGCGTCGTACGATTCGTCATTTGTTAACGCATGGTGGATATCAAGAAGCAATTACGTATTCATTTACCCATCCAGCGAAAAATGATCTGTTCCCGCAATTGCGTGGAGAACAGCAACAAGTCGCACTAGCGATGCCAATGAGTGAAGATCGTAGTGTGTTACGTAGCACATTGATTCCGCAATTGTTAGAGACAGCTTCATTTAACCGTAATCGTAAACAAGAAAATCTAGCTTTATTCGAAATCGGTAGTGCATTCTTCAGCTCTGAGCAAGAATTGACTCGTCAACCGACAGAGGTTCCTTTACTTGGACTATTGCTTACAGGCAGACGTCAACAAGCGCAATGGAATACAGGCAATGAACGTGTCGATTTCTTCGATCTCAAAGGTGCTTTAGAAAGCTTGCTACAATATCTAGGATTGCAATCGTTGATCACATACAAAGCAGATCAACCACAAGGATTCCATCCAGGACGTTCTGCATCTGTATACTTGCAAGTAGGCAGTCAGCAAAAATGGATCGGTGTAATCGGACAGATTCATCCTGATATTCAACGTGAGTCTGATCTTGAAGATACGTATGTAGCAGAGATTCAATTGGCTCCATTATATGAAGAAGCTGATGAGAAAATCGTATACAGCGAATTGCCACGTTACCCTTCTGTACAACGCGATATCGCTGTTGTGATCAACGAAGACGTAGCGGCAGGAGAATTATTAGCTTCTATTCGCCTGACAGCGAAAGAATTGTTAGAAACCGTACAAGTATTTGACGTATACACAGGTGATCGTGTAGGCGAAGGTAAGAAGAGTGTAGCGATAGCTATCGTATATCGTCATGCAGAGCATACGTTAACAGACGAAGAAGTAACCACTGTGCATGATCAAGTCTTAACGGTATTGTCTGAACAATTTGGTGCAGAACTGCGTAAGTAATCATTTTGTCCAATCTTTATACTGCGTAGATTCCCTATCCAAATGACTCGGAAATAAAGAATCATGTTTGTTAGGGATGATAGCAGGAATTGACAAGAGTCGCATCGAATAACAATCGATGTGGCTTTTTTGTCTACATCCAACTAGAATAAACAGAAGAAGTAAAGGAGGGCACGATTGTGACGACACCCGAACGTATTCGAGTAAACGTGGATATTTATGGAACAACTTATAAATTAGTTGGCACGAGTGCCGATTATATGAGACAAATTGCTCGTTATGTAGACGAGCATATGAACGATATATCGCAAGCTCATTCTCATTTAGATAAAGCTAAATTAGCTGTATTAGCAGCTGTACACATGGCGGAAGAATCGATTAATGCCCAGATCAATCAGTCTGAATTTGATAAAGCGATCGCAGAGCAAGAGCGCTTAAATACAGAGCTAGAACAATTGCAAAGTGTAAAAGCTCAACAACAAGAATTGATTCAGAAATTACAACAGGACAATCAACAACAAACGACGACCAATGAACAATTACAAAAAAATGTGAAAGAAACATCTGCTCAATTAACACAGACTCAGCAAAAGTTAACTTCTGCGGAAGGTCAAAACAAACAATTACAACAGCAAAATCAAGAACACAAATTAAATAACGAACAAATACAGCACAAATGGAAAATTGCTGAAGAAGCTCTTCAAAAAGCTTTGAAATCCAATGTAGAACTGGAACAAAATCTGCAACAAACGACAGAAAATTTACGCAGTGAGATTAATCTTTTAACTGAAAATGAAGAAGTGTCCAGTTTGCGAGTAATGGAGTTAGAAGAGCAGTTGCAACTGTTACAACAACAACATGATCGTGTGCAACAGGATCATGCCGAACTGGAGGAAAATAACAAACGTACACTGACAGAGTTACAAGGATTACAAGAACAACATGATCAGCTCACCAAAAAAATAGCAGAAGCGCAAGAAGAATCCGAGACATGGCGCGAATTGTCTGTACAGCAAGAGCAGGAGTTGCAGACAGTACAAGTTCATTTAACAAATGTACAAGCAGAACAACAACAATTAGAACAGCAATTAAGCGAATCTCAACAACAATTGACAGCAGTACAAGCACAATTCGATACTGCTCAGCAAGAGATAGCAGAATCCAAAGAAGAATCCAATCGTTGGTATGAATTAGCACAGCAACAAGAGCAAGAAGTACAAAAAGTGCAGGTCGAATTAACACAAGCTCAAGAGCAACGTCAAACGTTGGAAGAGCAAGCATCTGCAACCAAAGAACAAATGTCTATTTTGCAACAACAATTAGCAGATGCTAAAAACGAAGTATCCGCTACCAAACAAAGATTAGAAACATGGCGTGAATTATCCGGTCAACAAGAACAAGAAGTGGCTCGTATTCAAGGTGAATGGTCACAAGCTCAAGAGCAACAAGTTGTATTGGAAGAACAGCGTGTAGCGATAGAAGAACAGCTTAACGAATTGGAAGAACAAAAGTCAGAACTGGACCAACAATTAACTGAACTACGTCAAGAAAACGCTACGCTCAAAGAAGAAGTAGACACGTGGCATGAATTATCTGATCAACAAGAACAGGAATTACAGACAGCTCAGTCCGAACTTGCACAGCAACAGCAACAATATACGTCTCTACAACAACAATATGCTACAGTGCAAGCAGAGTATGAATCATTACAAGCAACCAGTGAACAGTTACAGACCGAGCATGAATCTGTACAGACGCAAGCACAACAGCTACAAGAGCAACAACATGATCTGAATCAACAGCTAAGTACACTTCAAGAATCATTCACAGCAACACAAGAAGAAGCTGGAACATGGCGTGAATTATCCACACAACAAGAACAAGAAGTATCTCAAATTCAAGCTGAACTTGCTCAAGTGCAAGAACAATATACGGCTTTGCAACAACAATCAAACAGTATCCAGAGCGAGCGTAATGATCTGGAAAATCAAGTCCATGTACTGGAAACAGAACAGTTGGAGTTACAGCAACAATTGGTAGAACTTCAAGAAGCATTAACCGTAACGCAAGAAGAAGCTGGAACATGGCGTGAATTATCCACACAACAAGAACAAGAAGTGTCACAAATTCAAGCTGAACTTGCTCAAGTGCAAGAACAATATACGGCTTTGCAACAACAGTCGAATAGTATCCAGAGCGAGCGTAATGATCTGGAAAATCAAGTACATGTACTGGAAACAGAACAGTTGGAGCTACAGCAACAATTGGTAGAACTTCAAGAAACATTAACCGTAACACAAGAAGAAGCCGGAACATGGCGTGAATTATCCACACAACAAGAACAAGAAGTATCTCAAATTCAAGCTGAACTTGCTCAGGTGCAAGAACAATATACGGCTTTACAACAACAGTCGAATAGTATCCAGAGCGAGCGTAATGATCTGGAAAATCAAGTACATGTACTGGAAACAGAACAGTTGGAGTTACAGCAACAATTAGTAGAGCTTCAAGAAACATTAACTGTAACACAAGAAGACGCAGAGACATGGCGTGAGCTGTCAGGACAGCAGGAACAAGAGGTCGAGCGGATTCAAGCTCAATTACTAGATACGCAACAACAAGCGCAGACAGTAGATCAGCAGAGAGTACAATTAGAAGAACAACAGATTATTTTAAATCAACAACTTCATCAGGCGCAGCAAGAATTAGCCAATACGCAAGAAGAAGCTGAGACATGGCGCGAACTTTCTAGCCAGCAAGAGCAAGAAGTAGAACAGGCGCAAGCTCAATTGTCTCAAATGAGTGAGCAGGTTGGGCAATTAGAACAACAGTTGCAGACACTGGAAGAACAACGTCATCAACTGGAAAAAGAGCAGTCATCTCTTCAACAACAATTGGAAGATGTACAGCAACAGATGATTACTACAACCGAAGAAGCCGAGACATGGCGTGAATTGTCAACTCAACAAGAGGATGAAGTGAATCGTCTGCAAGCCAGGTGGACAGATGCTCAAGCAGAACGCCAAGTACTCGAAGAACAGCTTCGTGTTATCGAAGAACAACGTCAGACATTAGAATATCAATACCAAGATCTAGAAGAGTTACAGTCTGAACGTATCGATCAGTTAAATGAACTGCAACAGCAAAAATCAGCGATTCAGGAAGAAATGGAAATGTGGCGTGAACGTTCTAGTGAACAAGAAGATGAATTGCATACGTTACAAGCTCAATGGTCACAAGAACAGCAATATCATCAAGATGCACAAGCTCAGGTAGCTACATTGAATCAAGAGTTGCTTTCGTTACAAGATAAGTTAGGTCAACAAGAGCAGATTTTGCAAGAAGCGAATCATAATATCGATCAATGGAATGATCGGTATACTCAACTGGAAGAAGATTATCGCACAGTGAGTCGTAATGAAGAAGGGTATCTGGAAGAAATCGGACGCTTAGAACAGCAAAGCCATCAGTTGCGTCAAGAATTAAATGAATGGCAACAACGTATTCAAGCAACCGAGCAATTACAACAAGAACAAGCACAGCATATTGAGCGTTTAGAGCAACAAGAACGTGAATGGCGTGAGCAACAAGATCAACTGGCTACAGTAGAAACACAGAAGTCAGAAGAAATGCAAGAAATATTGCAGCAATACGAAGTGTCTTCCCACCAATTACGATTGGTTCATATCGAACTGCAAGATCAGCGTGAAGAGAAAGAACGTATTATAGGTGAGTTAGAACAATTGCGAGAACAGCATCATCGTCTGGAAATTGAATACAATGAGTGGATGGAATTAATCGAGCAGGACCAGAATTAGATATCAAAATCCCTTTCTGCTTATCACTACATATATTAGCTGTAGTGAAACAGAAAGGGATTTTTTAATAATATTTAATAGCTATAAGCGATTACGCTTCGTCTACGATTAATTTCGCAACCATTGTACTATGACCGGAACCACACATGATAGAGCAAGCAATATCAAATTGACCTGCTTCTTGTGGAGTAACGGTTGCTGTTGTATTTTGTGAATCCAGATCGACATTAAGCGCTGGAATCATCACACCATGATTACCTTGTACACTTTCAAATACGATCTGTACCGGTTGTCCTTTTTTGACATGATATTCTTTTTGATCAAATGCATAATTGGTTGCTTTAATCATCAATTGTTCTGTGCCATCAGCAGGTGCAACACCTGTCTCGGTAACACCACCTTGAGGTTGATTGGTAGCAGATTCATTTTTTTGACCACAAGCAGATAAAAGAACCATGACTGCGATCATCATACTAACGATAATCAGCGTTTTTTTATACGTATTTACTTTGGTATTCGGTTGAGATGGGGTATACATGCATTGATTCCTCCTATAGTGATATATAATAATGATCATTGCCAATATTCATAAATAGTATAACTCTGTTCTACATAAAGAGTAACCGGTATCATCAAATTTAAAATAAAATATGGCGAAAAAAAGAAATACGAATCATTAAGTAATCATTTAGAAAGCAATTGAGATCAGTTAGTTTTTGATCATATACCCATTATTTATTATTTGTCCTACAAGTATTTTGTGAATATTTGGTCTAGATGTATAATAAGAAGTAGTGCATTATATTATAAAGGAATTTGTTAGTTAGAGGAGTGTCATTACGTTGAACGAAAAAATATTCCATACCATGCAGTATGGTCAAATTTTGAATACATTATCTTCACATGCAGCTACTTCTATCGGTAAACGCGCAGCGCTTGCTTTGCAACCGGATACCGATTTGGAGCATGTCAAAAAGTTACTTCAAACAACAGATGAAGCGACATTGGTTGATCGTCTTAAAGGAACCCCGCCTTTTGGTGGGATTGTTGATATCAGTGCAGCCGTGAGTCGTGCACGTATTGGTGGTACATTGAATCCAAGTGAACTATTGGGTATTGCAAATACGATTATGGGCGGTAGACGTGCACGTCGTCATGTCGAGATGGTACATGAAGAAAATCCTGTACCGATGCTAGCTGATCTGGTCGAACTGATCTCTGATCAACGTCCACTGGAAAAAGCGATTCGTGCTTGTATTGATGACTCTGCTCATGTGATGGATTCAGCAAGCCCGGAACTTGCAGCAGTACGTCGTGAACTACGTTCAGGTGAAGTACGTATCCGCGAGAAGCTGGACAGTATGATCCGTTCTCAAAGTGTAGCCAAAATGTTACAAGATCAATTAGTAACGATTCGTGGTGATCGCTTTGTAATTCCGGTCAAAGCAGAATACCGTGCTCACTTCGGTGGTATTGTTCATGATCAGTCCGGTTCAGGTGCGACACTATTTATTGAGCCAGAAGCGATTGTAGCGATGAACAACAAGTTACGTGAAGCCAAGCTACGTGAAGAACGCGAGATTGAAGTGATTTTGCAGAAGCTAACAGCTCAAGTCTCGGATCAAGTCGAATTGCTGAATTATGATATTGATATTCTGGCAGACCTTGATTTTATTTTTGCCAAAGCCAAATTAGCTCGCTCGATGGACGCAACAATGCCGAAGATGAATGATCGTGGATTTTTGAAATTGAAAAAAGCGCGTCATCCATTGATTCCACTTGCTCATGTAGTGCCAACTGATCTTGAACTCGGCAATGAGCATACCAGCATTATTGTGACCGGTCCGAATACCGGTGGTAAAACCGTTACACTGAAAACAGTTGGATTACTGAGTCTGATGGCGATGTCAGGATTATTTATTCCGGCTGATGAAGGCAGTCAATTATGTGTATTTGATGCGATCTATGCGGATATTGGTGATGAGCAAAGTATCGAACAGAATTTAAGTACATTTTCAAGTCATATGACCAATATTATCTCGATTTTAGAGCAAATGACGCCAAAAAGTCTGGTGTTGTTTGATGAATTAGGAGCAGGAACTGATCCGGCAGAAGGTTCAGCGTTAGCGATTGCGATTCTGGAGCATATTCATTCACAAGGTTGTCGAATGATTGCAACGACTCACTTTAGCGAACTGAAAGCTTATGCTTATGATCGTAAAGGCGTGATCAATGCCAGTATGGAGTTTGATGTGAATACTTTAAGCCCTACGTATCGCTTGCTAATAGGTGTACCGGGACGTAGTAATGCATTCGCTATCGCTTCACGCTTGGGACTATCTGAAAAGATTCTTGATGTTGCGCGTGGCGAAGTTGGAGAAGAAGATCAACGTGTTGAAAATATGATCGCTTCCCTAGAAAGTAATCGTCTAAGTGCAGAAGAAGATCGTAATACGGCAGCTACATTGCGTTCTGATATGGAGAAATTACGTGGTCGTTATGAACGTGATCTTGCTAGATTAGAAGAACAACGGGATAAACGTCTGGAAAAAGCGGACGAAGAAGCACGTGAGATTATCGAAAAAGCGCGTAAAGAAGCCGATGAAGTGATTCGTTCATTACGCCAGCTTGCGCAAGAAGAAGGCGCTTCTGTAAAAGATCACAAGCTGATTGCAGCTCGCAAACAATTGGATGATGCTACACCAGGGCAGCGTGCGAAGAAGAAATCTGCTTCTTCTACCGAGTCCAAAAAAGTCAAACCACTTGGCCCTGGTGATGATGTAATGGTGTATAGTCTGAATCAACGTGGGCATATCGTAGAATTATCGGGAACCAAAGAAGCTGTCGTACAGATGGGTATTTTGAAAATGAAAGTAGCGTTAAGTGATCTAGAATTAGTACAGTCAGCCGCTACGATCAACGCACAGCCACAGAAGAAAGCAACAACGATCAAACGTTCACGCGAAGACAATATGCGCTCTGAACTTGATCTACGTGGTGCTAATGTAGAAGAAGGATTAATGGAAGTGGATCGTTTTCTTGATGAAGCTTTTTTAGCGAACCTGGGGCAGATTTATATTATTCATGGTAAAGGTACCGGTGTGCTAAGAACAGGGATTCAAGATTTCTTGCGTCGTCATAAGCATGTTAAAAGTTTCCGTACCGGTGAATACAATGAAGGCGGCAATGGCGTTACTGTAGCTGTACTGAAATAATCCGGCTTGAAACCATTACAGTGTTCATGCGTAATGAATAGAAATGTCTGTAGATGATTTCAGTACCGGAAGGAGCTATGAAGTGGCGTGAAAGATTATATTGATCCGATGCTTGCACATCCGGTCGGGATGATGATCGGTTTTTTCTCGGTAGCTGTACTACAGCTTATCGTATTTCTATGGTGTTTCGAAATGGTAGCCAAATATAAATGCTGGGACGAAATAAGACGAGGTAATGTAGCGGTAGCGATGGCAACAGGCGGTAAGATTTTCGGGATTTGTAATATTATGCGGTTTTCGATCGAAGCGCATAGTACGGTATATGAAAGTCTCGGCTGGTCGGTTATCGGTTTTGTTTTACTTCTCGCTGCTTATTTTATATTTGAATTTTTGACACCTGTTTTTAAAATTGACGAAGAAATTGCAGCAGATAACAAAGCTGTAGGTTTGATCTCCATGATTATATCGATCTCCTTATCGTACGTGATAGGGGCAACTATTTTATAATCAAGATTGAACTGAAATATGAGTGATGAGAGGAATTACAACATGGATACAACAATATGTCCTTGGTGTGATAGTGAGATTGTATGGGACCCCGAATTTGGACCGGAAGAATTGTGCCCGCACTGTCATAATGAATTAAATGGTTATCGTACGCTTAATATTGCTTTAGATGAAGACGAAGATGAGGAATATGTGGAAGGCGGACAGAAGCCACCTGCTGAAGTTCGTAGAGCTCCTGTAGCACCTGTAGCTCAACCTGAAGAAGAGCAACAATCTTTTGCTTCCCGAGCAACCAGTCTGTTGAACGATGCAGAACTATTTACACAACCGAGTCTATCTTCACTCAAAACGATTGAGCAATATGGTGATGAGAATTTCAACATGGTGCAGTATGAAGAAAATGTAGAGCAATTGCTGGATCAGCAAGAAGAGATTCCGCAATGTCCACATTGTCAGGAATATATGTTGCTTGCAGGTACGCAAGCAATGGGTGGAGCTGGATTTACCCCTTTGCCTGCAACAGCTAAAAATGTAGCGATTTTACCATCTACATTTAAAGTGAATGTATATGTATGTCCAAGTTGCTTCCATGTGCATCAAAGTCTATGTGAAGATGAGCGTGTAGCGATTATCGACAAGATTACTAATTTAAACGAACAATAAGCATATCGAACAATAAATAAAAAGCTCTTATTCTCTACCTGATAATAGGTGAGCATAAGAGCTTTTTGCTGTGTGATATAGGATGGTATGATTATGCAATAAATCGGTTACTGTAGAATTACACCACAATATCGTCAACTGTTGCAGGGGAAGGCTTGGTTGTACGAGTCAATCCAAACAGTTCTAATTCAGGACGCTCGATTCCAGTAATCGTATCTGCTAGCAATTGAGCTGCAATAGCGCTATAGACTGTTCCATTCCCACCATATCCTTCAACAAAATAACTATGAGGATAATCAGGATGTCCACCGATATAAGGCAATCCATCACGGCTAGAACCGAATACCGCTGCCCATGCATAATCGATCGACAATTCACCTACATTTGGAAATAGTGTCTGTACTTCTTCTAGCAACTTTTGGGATTGCTTCACCATACGAACATCACGCCATTCCGGATCTGTAAATGGCTCATCCAAGCCGCCTACAACGATTCGGTTGTCCGCAGTTGTTCTCATATACAGGTATGGACGTGTCGTTTCCCAGACCATACTTTGCTCATGCCAACCATCCCAACTTTCTACAGGGTTCGTCATAATCGCATACGTCGTTTCTAGAAATGCGCCACGTTCTTTTTTCATTTCTTGAGTTGCATAACCTGTAGCATAGATTACAGTACGTGCACGAATCTCGATATTACCTGCATAACAGGTAACGCCTGTATCATCAGCCACATGACTTGTGATTTCTACACCTTCATATAATTGTGCACCATGATTCATTGCATCAGCCATCAATGCATGAATAAAGCGATAAGGGTTCACTTCAGCATCGCCATGCGTATACAATCCACCCGCTTTTTCAAAAGAAAAACGTTTGGCTATTTCTTCTGCATCCCAATATTCAGCTTCAAATCCAAAACGTTTGAGATTGTCATATTCTTCTTTCAAAGCAGGTACGTCTTCTGGATTACTTGCATAATATAGACTACTACGTGGAATCAACTGAGCATCAATCGGTAATGTTGGAGCAATGTCGATTAGATACTCCATCGCTTGCTGGCAAAGGCGGTAAAACAATACACCATTTTGTTCGCCAAATGTATTGATGCAAGAAGTCATCATTTTATCGTTAGTATATTGAAGTAAACCGGTATTAGCGACAGAGCTACCTTGACCGATTTTTGATTTTTCTACAAGCACTACATTGATGCCTCGATGTGCAAGTTCGCGCGCAGACAAAGCTCCGCCCATTCCGCCACCAATAATAAGTACATCACAGGCAATATTTTCTTGTAATGATTGGTATTTCGGTGTCTCGGATTCAGATAGTGTTTTGTCCCATGCTGTACGGTTAGTGTGCAAATCCATAATATTTCGCTCCTCAAGGTATAATAATAGGCTACCGGTGCTGACTGTCTAAGTAATAACATTAAGTAACCTGATTGCTGTCCTCTTGAAGCAGTTCATTCAGATAATCGTTTGACAGACAATGATTCAATCAGAGGGTTGGCAGAAATGGGCGATTCATGTCATACTTATGATTAATCTTGCGCACTTGGAGGCTATTACATTATGAAAGAATTGAGCGACCTTAAATTACAAATATTAGATTTGTTAAAAGAAGATGCAAGACGCACACCACAACTTCTTTCTACATTATTAGGTGTTGATGAAGCAGAAGTAACTCAAGCGATTCGTGAATTGGAAGATGAGCATGTGATCGTGAAGTACACATCTGTAGTGAACTGGAGTAAAGTCGATGACGAGAAAGTCACAGCATTAATTGAAGTACAGATTACACCGGAACGTGGCAGAGGATTTGAAGGTATTGCAGAACGCATTTATTTGTATCCACAAGTAAAATCTGTTTATTTGATGTCTGGTGCTTATGATCTTCTGGTTGAAGTAGAAGGCACCAATTTGAAAGAAGTAGCAAGCTTCGTTTCAGATCGTTTATCTCCTATTGAATCGGTATTGTCTACCAAAACTCACTTTATCCTTAAAAAATACAAGCAAGATGGCATTATCTTTGAAGAACACGAAGATGACCGTCGCTTGATTATTTCTCCATAACATGAATATTCGTTGTGATATACAACTCTTTTTGATATAAGCAGAAGAAATCGCGCTTACGGAATACAGCGCTGAAGGAAGAGGATTGCTATGATTGTCAATAATGAACAACAGACCGGATCATCCAAGTCGATGACTTCGTACCTTTCACCATTAGTTCAAGATATTAAGCCTTCGGGTATTCGTAAGTTTTTTGATCTGGTGAGCGCAAGCAAAGATATTATTACGCTAGGTGTAGGAGAACCCGATTTTATTACACCATGGCATGTACGTGAAGCTTGTGTCTATTCATTAGAGCGTGGATATACACGTTATACTTCTAATGCCGGTATGCCTGAACTTCGTGAAGCAATTTCAGGTTATTTGGACAATGAATTCAAAACTGCCTATGATCCGAAAGATGAGATTCTGGTGACCGTCGGAGGTAGCGAAGCGATCGATTTAGCTTTGCGTGCGCTGATCACACCGGGAGATGAGATTTTGATCCCTGAACCTTGTTATATCTCTTATTCACCGATTACAGCTATTGGTGGAGGAATCCCTGTCGGTATTGAGACTTTTGCCAAAGACAATTTTAAATTAACGGCAGAAGCGTTAGAAGCACAGATTACTCCACGTTCCAAAATTTTGATCCTTTGTTATCCAAGTAATCCCACAGGGGCAATTATGACGTATGAAGATTGGTTGCCGATTGCTAAAGTGGTCGAAAAGCATGATCTTATCGTGATTTCTGATGAAATTTATGCAGAATTAACATATGGTACGAAGCACGTCAGCTTCGCATCGGTTCCGGGTATGCAAGAACGGACTATTTTGGTCAGTGGATTTTCCAAAGCGTTTGCGATGACAGGCTGGCGTATGGGGTATGCTTGTGGTCATCGTGATCTCATTTCTGCGATGCTCAAAATTCACCAATACACAGTTATGTGTGCTCCTGTAATGGGTCAAGTAGCCGCTTTAGAAGCATTGACCAATGGATTAGGTGAAAAAGATAAGATGGTAGAGTCCTATAATCGCCGCCGTCGTCTGATTGTCGATGGATTCCGCAGTATTGGTCTGGAATGTCATGAACCTCAAGGCGCTTTTTATGCTTTTCCAAGTATTCAGAATACAGGGCTGACTTCTGAAGAGTTTGCTCAACAGCTTCTAGTGGAAGGAAAAGTCGCGGCTGTTCCGGGTAGTGTATTCGGGTTAGGTGGCGAAGGATTTATCCGTTGTTCGTATGCTACATCTGTCGCACAATTAAGTGAAGCATTGGAAAGAATAGGTTCATTCGTAGCTAAAATAAAATAATTGTCACATAATCTTCTTTTTTCCTTGAATTAACAATTTTCCTGCTTTCATTTACATGATCCTGTGATATAATGGGTCTTTGGAAGCAGGAAATCATGACTCAAGGGAGGGGATTATTTGTATTGCGCTGAATATAATTTGCCGGGATATCGTGGACATAACATTGCAGAGAGTAATGGAGTATGGTCTACGTCCTCAGAGAAGTCTTCACAGATACTTTCCCTAGAGGATGAAATTTATTTGCTTCGTATGCGTATGGAACAGTTATTTTTGGAAGAGCAATCTTTTACATCAGAAGTTGTTATTGAAATCAGCATGTTGCTTGACCTCAAAATTAACGAATATATGCGCTCTCATCAAAAACATTCGTAACTCAGATCAAAACAGAATGTTGAGGTATGATCGATCTTGTTATAGTGGATACGATGTAACATTTATAGCCTGAAATCAACAGAGGGTCCTCAAAAAGGAGCTTCTTTTTTTACGTCAAATAGCTGTGGTATGATGGGATATAGTGAATTGAAGGAGGAACGTTGGGTGAAATTGTGGATAAAAGGATTACTACTAAGCATGAGTATGGTATTCGTTTTGACAGCTTGTGGTGGGGATCAACCGAAAGATCCTAATCAAGTGACTGTTTTTATTATGGGTAGTGAAGGATTTTCACAAGAATTAGCAGATCAGGTCAAACAAGATTTGCAGACCAAGCTTGGCAGTACAATGAAAATAACAGTCAATACAACACCGATTTATTCCGCTGAAAAGTTAACATTAGAATATGTCGATCGACAAGATGATATTATTATTTTGCCAGAAAATGATATGAAATCTTATTCGATTAATGGGGGTCATATGGTGTTGGATAAAGATTTTGATTCCAAAACGTATGCTCGCGGTGTAACGATGGGTAGTGCATCCGCAGAAGATGTAGATAAACAAGAAAAGCATCTATTCTCGATTCCTGTCGATCAAATGAGTATCTTCAAACAAATCAAATATACGCCGGACAATCTGTATGCTACCATTCCTGTGTTTGCAGATTATAATAAATCGCTCAAAATCTTAAAAGCGATGACAGAATAATATCGTTCTATCATCCATGTGGAGGGACAAATGAATATTTATACACGTACAGGTGATGAAGGGCAGACTTCTGTGATCGGAGGTCGGGTCAGCAAAGACGATGCTCGCGTTGAAGCATACGGCACGATTGATGAGCTAAATAGCTTTGTCGGCCAAGCGTTGGCAATAGCGGATAGTGAACACTTTGCAGATATTCAGGAGCAATTGTTGGCGATACAACATGAATTATTCGATTGTGGAGCAGACCTAGCCTTTGTTGAATTAGATGAAAGTAAGTATAAAGTTCATGCTGAATTAGCGGTTCAATTGGAACAATGGATTGACCAGTATGAGACAGAAAATCCACCAATAGAACGGTTTATTTTACCAGGAGGTCATCCGTTAGCCGCTTCACTACATGTCTGTCGTACGGTATGTCGTCGCGCTGAACGAAGAGTGGTAACACTGGGTGCAATAACAGATATTAATATAAATGTGCGTAAATACTTAAATCGACTTTCAGATTATTTTTTTGTGATTGCGCGTACAGCGAATGTGCGTTCAGGTATCACAGATATTGAATATATTCGTAGTCAAAAAGTATTTCGACGTGATTGAGGGACTATTGTGATTAATGCTAAAAACGATACTAACGATTATTACGAACCAATATTGTATACGATCCAATCGCAAGATGAAGGTATGATTCTCAAAAATATTATGCAACGCCGGATGGGCATTTCACGCAAATTGCTTTCACGTCTTAAAATGACAGAGCAAGGGGTAATGCTGAACGGTCAACATGTGTATGTAAGCGTCAAAGTGCAAGCAGGCGATCTATTAGAGATTCGGATGGAGCGAGAACAATCCGATGATATTTTGCCACAAGCCCAGCAGATCGATGTGATCTATGAAGATCAGCATCTATTGATCGTTAACAAACAAGCAGGCATTATCGTGCATCCTACGAGCGGACATTACACCGATACACTGGCAAATGGAGTAGTTCATTACTGGCAAGAGCGCGGAGAGAAGTTCCGCTTCCGTCCGGTGCATCGATTAGATCAAGATACATCGGGTGTGCTGGCTATCGCCAAAAATCCGTATGTACATCAACATATTTCAGAACAAATGATGCAGAATACAGTCCAGAAAAGATATCATGCCTATGTGCATCATATTCCGGTGATATTACAAGATCGCATCGAAGGAGCGATTGATCGTGATCTAGTTGAGCCTCATATGCGAGTAGTCACACCGGATGGATATCCAGCAGCTACCCGTTATCAAGTGCTAGAATCTTTTCCAGAGCGTGATGTATCATTAATTGAACTGGAATTAGAGACCGGACGTACCCATCAGATTCGGGTACATATGAAGCATATCGGTTGTCCATTGGTTGGCGATCGGTTATATGGTTATGCGCGACCAGACAATAATATAGACCCTTCTAGCTCTATCGCTCAATTGGATCAACTTGCAGGCAGACAAGCGTTACACGCTGTTGAGCTAGGTTTTGTACATCCAGTTACAGGTGAAGAGATGCTTTTTCACGCACCATTACCTGAAGATTTAGCAATACTGGATGCAGAATTACGAGGACATGAAGCTTGATGGTGAAGATAGGATATTCTCACATCAATAAAATCATTTTTTAATCCAGTATTAAAGGAGAATGTAAGCCAATGAGTAAATTAACAGTATATCAATACCCACAATGCAGTACATGTCGCAATGCAATCAAATGGCTACGTGCAGAAGGTCATGAATTGAACTTAATTCATATTGTAGAATCTCCACCTACCGCAGAGCAATTACGTGAATTGGTTGAACATAGCGAACTGGAATTGAAGAAATTTTTCAATACCAGCGGTGAAGTCTATAAAAGTCAGAATCTAAAAGAAAAATTACCATCTATGGATGCTCAAGAACAACTACAATTGTTATCTGAAAATGGTAAATTGATTAAACGTCCGATTGTAACAGATGGGGATAAAGTGACAGTAGGATTCAAAGAATCGATGTATGAAGAAGCATGGAAAGCGTAAAGTAGGAAGAATAATATAGCGATCTACCTAAAGAGTATGTCCAAAAGTCTTTTGCTGAGCATATATTTGCCAGACAAAAGGCTTTTTTTATGTTTACTGCTATTTATATGATTCAACACAGCTAGTCACTAGACAATTATTTATTTACATTATCTGCAAAAGAAACGATAATATGAGTGATTTATAATTACAAAAATGGGGGAAAAAGGGTATGAATAAAGTATGGTCGAAAGCATCGGCGATTCTTTTGTTAGGAAGTGCAATTTTGTTCAGTAGTAGTGCATCTACGCCTGTATATGCCGCATCGTCTACGTACAAAGTGACTTTTGAACAAGCACGATTAGTATCAAATGATCATGTAGGCAATGAGTGGTCTATCGCAGCAGCAGTAGCTGGTAAAGCAATCAATGAAGGCAAAAGTATGAATGTAAGTGTAGATTCGAAGGGAAGTATCAAATTGTATGGCTATGTTGTAGAAGAAGATAAAATTCCCGATGAAGGCGAAAATACCAAAACGGTAAACGTATCTTCGATCTCTAGCAAAGGTTCAACAGTTAAAGTAATGGTCACAGTGACCGAAAATAGAGGGCGTTATTCTGGTAATGAAGCTATATGGGAATTTACGTACAAAATCAAAAAACAATAATATATAATATATTGGAGTCGCTTTATATCTGAACATGGATCATGATCATCTCAGGTATAGAGCGATTTTTATAAATATAAATGATTAAAGGATGGAGATTATGTACCAATCACAACTTAAGCTGGTTCAAGCATCATCTATACATAAAGAGCAATTGGCTGAACTACGGGCGATGGTTCTGCAAGAAGATCTTACCCGTCTGGGTCGATTTGATGAGCATAAGGTTCGTCAGCGCTTTCGTAATGCTTTTGATCCGAGTTATACATGGTTGATCGAAGTGGAAGGAAAGATAGCAGGTTGCGTTGCTTTAAAGCCAGAACAGGAGGGTTACATTTTAGAGCATTTTTATATGTATCCTGATGTTCAAGGTCATGGCATAGGCAGTCAGACACTGCGTCAATTGTTAGCTCGACCTCATCTTCAAGGTAAAGTCGTTCATCTCAATGTACTCCAAGGTAGCCCGGCACAAAGACTTTACGAACGTTTTGGATTTGAGCTTGATTCTGAAGATGAAGTGGATATCTTTATGAGTCGCACGATATAAATAAATTAGTATGAAAATAAAGAACCAATTGTAGAATAGTTAAAAAATTTAAAGTCTTGTGAATACTTGTACAGTGTCGCAGAAATTCGGTATGATATACTCAGATTGGATTCATCTGTATTGAAGAGAGAAGGTAGAAGTGAAGATAATGAAAGATCAAAAAATAATGTTAGTCGATGGAATGGCACTGTTATTCCGAGCTTATTATGCAACAGCGCAATCCGGTTATATTCGTCGCACAAAGTCAGGGATTCCTACGAATGCGATTTACGGGTTTGTACGTTATCTATGGGACGCTGTACAACTGTATAATCCTACTCATATCGCTTGTTGTTGGGATGTTAGTAGCAAAACGTTTCGTACCGAAGAATTTGCTGCTTACAAAGGAAATCGTTCAGCTGCACCGGATGATCTGATTCCTCAATTTGATTTGATTTTGGAAGTGACCGAAAGTATGGGTATTCCTAATCTAAGTGCACCTGGTTATGAAGCTGATGATTGTATCGGTACCATTTCACGTGAGCTTGAAGCAGATATGGAAGTTCTGATTTTGACAGGAGATCATGATATGTTACAGCTAGTGGATGAACGGACTAGCGTGATTATTATGAAAAAAGGCTATGGTAATTACAAAGTCTATACGCCTGAATCACTAATGGAAGAAAAGGAATTAACACCTGCTCAGATTATTGATATGAAAGCTCTGATGGGCGATGCTAGTGACAACTATCCAGGAGTCAAAGGAATCGGTGAAAAAACAGCGATTAAGCTGGTCAAAGAGTACGGAACAATCGCAGGAATATTGGAAAATTTAGATCAATTAACACCTTCGATTCGTACAAAAATTGAAAATGGTCTCGATATGCTTCATATGTCTCATCGCTTGGCGGCGATTCATCGTGAAGTACCTGTCGTTTGTTCGCTGGATGCCAGTCTTTTGCTTTTAGAAGATGATATCATTCTGACGAAATTTGAAGAACTAGAGATCAAAAGTCTTTGTTCTATGTTAGGCGTAGGTGTATTTTAAATGAAAACATTATCGCGCTTAATGATCGCTATATTGTCTATAGTAATGATTCTGTGCTTGCTACCTACTGCTGGTTCTTCAGCGGTAGCAGCAGGGTCAGGAATCAAAGCTGCAACGCAGAAAGTGTCTGCTGCTGGACGAACATTTACTGTACAGACTGTTCGTATTCCCAAAGGAACCAAAACAGGTATAGGACTAGCTAATCAACAAGTCGGTCAGACTGCTTCTTTATCTTCTATCGTCAAACATTATGGTGCTCAAGCAGCTATTAATGGTGCTTTTTTTGAAGCGTATGGTGGTGCGCCTGATCCTTATGGTACGTTAATTAAGAACGGTCGTATCGCGCATTTGGGCAGATATGGCACAACGATAGGATTTTTGGCAAATGGTACAGCGTTGATGGATTCGTTACGATTGTCTGTCACAGGAACAGTGCAATCGACAACAGGCAAATCGTCTAGCTGGTACGCTATCTGGGTGAATCGTCTTCCCGGTGCTTCCAGTACATCTGTTATCTACACGTCTGATCGAGGTACCAATACAGGCTTCACAGGTGGAATTGCAGTTACTGTAGTGAATAACAAAGTAACGCATAAAGGAAACAACAACAAAACCAAAATTCCATCTAATGGATATGTGCTTGTGTATACAGGAGATCAGAAATACGCGGCTGATCGCTTTACGGTAGGTGCTACTGTCAACATGAATATCGCTTACCAGGATATCAATGGCAAAGATATTCCATGGCAACAAGTCGTGACTGCGGTAGGTGCAGGCCCAAGATTAGTGAAAGACAGTAAAATCGCTCTAAATGCAGAAGCAGAAGGATTCCAAGATTCTAAAATTTTGACTGCTGCTGGTGCACGTAGTGGGATTGCAATAATGGCGGATGGTTCGGTGATGATTGCGACTGTTCCAGGAGCAACCATGAAACAATGGGCAGCTATTATGCAAAAGCTTGGCGCTAAACAAGCGATGAATTTAGATGGAGGCGCTTCATCGGGAATGTATGCAAATGGACGTATGCTTACTGCACCCGGACGCTTATTAAGCAATACGTTAATTTTTGGTGCAAGCGGTTCATAAAGCAGTAGTGTCGACATCATCTCGACTTCAATATCATATATGATCAAATATGGAGCATCTCTGCACTAATCTAGGGGAATACTAATCTGTCCATACAGGATAACTCAAAGGAGAACTATCATTTATGAAAAAATTAGGGGCTATTGAAGCAGGCGGTACTAAATTTGTATGCGGGATCGGTACAGAGGATGGAGAAATTTTAGAAAGAGTAAGTTTCCCAACCGAAACGCCTGAGATTACGATGAAAAATGTAATTTCTTTTTTTGAAGGTAAAGGGGTTGAAGCGATCGGGATAGGTTCTTTTGGACCGATTGATCCGATTAAAGGCAGCCCAACTTATGGATACATAACGACTACACCCAAGCCACACTGGGGACAATACAATATTGTAGGACATATGAAAGAGCATTTTGATGTACCGATCGGTTTTGATACCGATGTGAATGGTGCGGCTTTAGGCGAACACAAATGGGGAGCAGCGCAAGGATTATCGAGCTGTATTTATATTACGGTAGGTACAGGTATTGGTGCTGGAGCAGTAGTCGATGGTAAAATGCTACATGGACTATCTCATCCAGAAATGGGACATATTTTGGTTCGTCGTCATCCTGATGATCATTTTGAAGGATTCTGCCCTTATCATGGCGATTGTCTGGAAGGTGTAGCAGCCGGCCCTGCGATTGAACGACGCTGGCAAGTTAAAGGTTCTGAGCTAACTCCAGAACATCCTGCATGGGAAATGGAAGCTTACTATCTGGCGCAAGCATTAATGAACTATGTACTAATTCTATCCCCACAAAAAATTGTGATGGGTGGCGGCGTGATGAAGCAAGAGCAATTGTTCCCGCTAATTCGTGAAAAATTACAAAAGCTTCTAGCTGGTTATGTACAGCATCCTAGCTTAAATGAACAAATTGACCAATTTATCGTCCCTCCACAATTGGGTGATAATGCTGGATTATGCGGAGCGCTCGCTTTAGCAGATCTAGCATGGTCTGGAGAAAAAGGTGCAACCAATGGCGAATAAGAAAAAAGTAAACCCAGCCATCAAAAGACAGCAACAACAAGAATACAAACAAAAAGAAGCGTTACGTCAAAAGAAGTTAATGCGTAATCTTATTATTGGAACTGTAGCTGTGATTGCAGTGATTGTTCTACTTATTATTTTCGTACCGAACAACAAAACAGCCGAAGCGACTACGTTTGATTACAATCAGCTTCCTGTCAAAGGTGAAACCACAGCTCCTGTCAAAATTGTAGAATTTGGCGATTTCAAATGCCCGATTTGTAAACAGTTCAATGAAATTATTGTGCCACAGATTCAAAAAGATTACATTTCCAATGGTACAGCCGCTATGTACTTTATGAACTTCCCGTTTTTGGGACCTGATTCCACAACAGCAGCTTTGGCTGTAGAGTCTGTGTATCACCAAAACAATGATGCGTTCTGGAAATATTTTGACGCTATTTATACTAATCAAGGCGATGAAAATACAGAATGGGCAACTACCGATTTTCTTGTTAATTTAGCTAAAAAAGCAGATGCGTCAATTGATACGACCAAGCTTCGTCAAGATATCGAAAATAAAACGTATGCCAAACAAGTACAAGCTCAATACGATAAAGGCAAAGAATTAAATCTTCCAGGCACGCCATCGATCTACATTAACGGAGTAGAGTATACAGGCGATCTAGGCGATTATACTGCACTCAAAGCAGCAATTGAGAAAGCCAAAACAGAAGCCGGATCGGAGGGCTAATACGATGAATACAGAATCGTCTCCATCTTTTTTAGCACGATACTATTTATTTCTAGCATGGATAGTCGCTATTGTAGCTACTGGTGGAAGTCTGTATTTGAGTGATGTAATGTTGCTAGAACCTTGTAAATTATGCTGGTATCAGCGTATTTTTATGTATCCACAGGTGATTTTGCTCGGTATCGCTGCTTATCATAATGATCGACGTATTGTCAGATACTCGATGCCACTCGTTATTCTTGGTGCATGTGTAGCGATTTACCATTATGCAGAGCAACATATTCCAGCTTTGAGCAGAATTTTACCATGTACAACAGGGGTTCCTTGCAATAAGCCTTATTTTGAATGGTTTGGTTTTATTACGATTCCTTTTATGGCATTGATTGCGTTTATCTTGATCGCTTTGTTGTTGTGGAGAGGTAGTCGCGCAGCAGATGCTATCGCTTATGAAGATGAAGAAACAGAATAAGTAATCATACCGTTGATTGATATCAGTACCATGTCTTCTTTTTAGCATTTATTGTTGAAAAGAAGACTTTTTTTATAATCCAACGATAGAAATATATGAACCTAACGTATGAACAGTAGGACTTGAAAAAAACGTCTATTTTGAATCAATTTTGATCTATTTGATGTAATGAGTACGTTTAACGGTTAACTATAGTAAGAGAATACTGTTCAATAACTAGATAAAAGTGGAGGAATGTCGAATGAGAGAAGGCAATTCAATATATGAAGTAGAGCCGTGGTCGATTCGAGAATCTTCGTTTGACCCTATCCACAATCGTAGAGGAGAAACTATTTTTACGGTTGCTAATGGATATTTGGGAATGCGTGGTCATTTTGAAGAAGGATTAGAAGGTGCAGGTATTAATGCACTGAATGGTACGTATTTGAATGGATTTTACGATTCAGCAGATATTACGTATGGAGAAGAAGCTTTTGGTTATGCCCGTAAGCGTCAGACGATGTTAAATGTAACGGACAGTAAAATTATTGAGTTATTTATCGATGGCGAACAATTTAATTTATTAAGCGGTCGTGTGATAGAATACGAACGTATTTTGGATATGCAACATGGGATTTTATCGCGTCATGTCGTATGGGAAAGTGGCACAGGTAAACAAGTGCAAGTGGATACACAGCGCCTAATTTCGTTTGATAATAAGCATGTAGCTATGGTTCGCTATACAGTGAAGCCTGTTAATTTTACAGGAGAAATTAAATTGATCTCTGCTTTGAACGGTAAAGTGACTAATGAAATATCAGCAGACGATCCACGAGCAGGGTCAGCTTTTGGAGGGCAAGTATTACATACGGTTCAGTCGTATGAAGAAAATACGTTTATGGCTCTAGAGCAACGTACGACCGAAACAGAATTTCATTTATTGTGTGGCGCAGAGCATACGTTAGATTATGACTATACGTTATCAACGATTCAAGAAGATGAGCGTATTGCGAAAGCATTTACTATGCAAGTGGACGAAGGACAATCTGTTACATTGGATAAATCTATCGTTTATTATTCTTCAAAAGATTATGAAGTAGATCACTTGCTAATTTTGGCTCAATCTACGTTAAAAGAAGTCAAAGCAAATGGCTGGGATGCTTTAACGATAAAACAAAAAGAATATCTAGATGAATTCTGGGAAATTGCAGATGTGAATGTAGAAGGCGATGAACTGTTACAACAGGGATTACGATACAATGCGTATCAATTATTCCAATCGGTCGGTCGTGATGGCAAAACGAATATTAGTGCGAAAGGAATCACAGGCGAAGGGTATGAAGGGCATTATTTCTGGGATACAGAGACATATATGTTGCCATTCTTCCTATATACCAAGCCCGAGTTAGCCTTGCGTCTGTTAGAATACCGTTATTACACACTGCCCAAAGCAAGAGAGCGTGCAGTAGAAATGGCAGCAGAAGGTGCTCTATTCCCGTGGCGTACGATCAACGGAGAAGAAGCTTCTGCCTATTATCCAGGAGGAACCGCTCAATTTCATATCAATGCCGATGTAGCTCATGCGATTATTCAATACGTAGAAGCGACAGGCGATCAAGACTTTTTGCAGAGCAAAGGTCTGGAGATGTTGATCGAGATTTCAAGATTTTTCTTATCTGTAGGGAATTGGATTACAGGTAAAGGATTCTGTATTAATGGAGTGACTGGCCCTGATGAATATACAGCGATTGTAAATAACAATACGTATACAAATATTATGGTCAAAGATGCATTAGAATTTACTGTACATGAATTAACACAGTGGGAAGAATTAACTCCAGATTCTTATCTGGCGATGCACAGTGTTATGGGACTAACCGAAGAAGAGATTGCAGATTGGGCACGTGCTGCGGATGAAATCTATATTCATCGTCAAAATGGATTGATCGGTCAGGATGATTCTTTCCTGGATAAAGGCGTATGGGATTTTGACAATACACCGGCTGAAAATTATCCATTACTGCTGCATTACCATCCATTGGTCATTTATCGTCAGCAAGTGATCAAGCAAGCGGATCTGATTCTGGCATTTTATTTGCTAGGTGAGAAATTTACCAAGTTGGAAAAAGTCAAAAACTATGCCTATTATGAGCCATTAACAACACATGATTCTTCGTTGTCAGCAGCGATTCATGCAATTATTGCAGCAGAGCTCGGTAATATGGATCATGCGTATAACTTCTTTATCGAATCGGCACGTATGGATCTGGATGATATTCATGGTAATGTCAAAGACGGGATTCATGCTGCATCAATGGCAGGTAGCTGGTTAACGATTATTGGTGGATTTGCAGGTATGCGTCAATATGACGGTCGATTGCATTTTGAACCGAAATTACCACCAAGCTGGACAGAGTACTCGTTCCGGGTACAATTTCAAGATCGCCTTGTCAATGTAAATGTAGAAGGCAACAAAACAACGTATAGCCTTGTTCGCGGAGAACCGTTAACGATAGAACATTATGGACAAGAATATGTAGTCGCAATGACACAGCCACTTGAAGCGAACAATCGTGATCTGTGTGCAATAGTATTTGGCTTGGAAGGTGTAGTTATTCCGGTTATTGATGAAGAATCAGAAACGATTGAATCCGCAGAATTGTTGCCAGGTGTAGAAGATTTACTACAACATTTTGCTGATCATAATATCGCTGTTGTTTTGGCATCTCACCGTAGTGATGCAGAAGAAGTGGTAGAAAAATTAGGAGTACGACAATATTTCAACCGCATCATTACATCGGATGATGTAGAGTTCAGTAAGCCTGATCCTGAAATATTTATCAAAGCAGCTAATGCAGTCAATATTCATCCTTATCACACGATGGTTATTGAAGATTCTACCGAATCGATCCAATCTGCCCGTCAAATCGGAATGAAAACGATCGCTGTAAGTTCACTAACCCGAATCGATAGTGCACACTTTACAGTACCCGGCTTAGACGGACTAAACCTAGAAACCATGATCCGCTGGATGCAACTTCCTTGATTAAGCGCTTGGCACCATAAGCGCGACCTATAGCACTTGGCAATATAAGTGCGACCCGTAAAATAAAAAAGTGATTTTTGCTTTAGCAAAATATCTTACCATCAGCACTTGGCACCATAAGCGCGACCAAGTGAAATCAAAAAAAGCTGTCCTTGTTCATCAATTGACGATGAATAAGGACAGCTTTAATCTTTTCAGATCCAATCTTTTTTGCGGAAAGTGAAAAACATAGTCAAACCTAGCGTAATCATAATCCCGATCACCAGTGGATAACCGAAACGCCAATGCAATTCAGGCATATCTTCAAAGTTCATTCCATAAATACCAGTAATTACAGTCAACGGCATAAATATTGTTGTGATCGCTGTAAATACACGCATGATTTCATTCGCACGATTAGAGATACTGGACTGATAAGCTTCTCGTAAGTTACCCATCAGATCGCGGAACGTATCAAACATCTCAGATACTTTAACCGCATTCTCATATACGTCACTGAAATATTTTTGCAATTGATCATCGATCAAACGGAGGTCTTTTTTATTCAATGTATTGATGACTTCACGCTGAGGTCCCAATACACGTTTGAGCCATAAAATTTCGCCACGCAAACCAATAATTTCGTTCAGATGCGATTTTTTGGTATGCATCAATATATTTTCTTCCAGTAGTTCGATCTGATCTTCGATCCGGTCACCGACAGCGAAGTAATTATCAACGACAAGGTCAATTAACAAATACATAAATTTATCAGCACGACTCACTTCTTCTTCCCATAAAATCGGTTTGAGAACACGCAATTCATTAATTTTCTGCTTGGTCACTGTAATAATATAATGCCGTCCTAGAAAAATATTCAAGGCGCGCAAAAAAATCTCTTCGTTATCAAAACGAATACTGTTGACTACAATAAAATAATGACTTTCATAAATTTCGATCTTAGGACGCTGTTCTTCTTCACTCAAGCAATCTTCTACAGCCAGATCATGAAGCATAAAAAGTGGTTGTAGTTCAATCAAATCTTCCAAATCTGCGTCTATCCAATAAAATCCTTCTTCAGGTGCTACCAGTGTGTCGGTAATATTTTCTACTGGAGTAAATGCTCCAGCATTGACGTGCCGAACTTTCATTGTGTTCTACTCCTTTATTATGAAATGAGCAGGGAAAGAAGCGGCAACCGCACACTTGTTTACAAAGCTTCGCTATAATTTATGAAAAACGGAGAAGATTTTTCAATAATGGCGCGTTACTCCAGTGCCCTATGGTTGTCGTTTGTTTCCTGCAATTTGTCCATCCGTCCTGCTGCCAACTGGGCCTCGGGTCGCCTTCCATTTTGAAATTCACCTCTTTTTGATTTAGATATTTATGAAAACTATGAAAAAACGTCAAATACTTGTTAAGTATACCGTGGTCGTGGAAGCCTTTCAAGCTTAAATAAGAAACCTCTTTTTAAATCAACCAATATAGTTACCAACAACTTATTTATCGGTTCAATCTAATACATTTTTCACAGCACTTGACGGCAGACCGTAGAATAGTATAAATTATGGTATAAGAAAAGTATCAAAACATGTTATTTTAAATTGAATAAGCAAATCTTATCAAGAGCAGGTGGAGGGACTAGCCCGATGAAACCCGGCAACCGGCGGTATAACCGCACGGTGCTAATTCTTGCAGAGATATAAGTTGATGGATCATTCTAGACTTAATATCTGCTGACAGATGAGAGAGGCGTCTATTATATACGCGAACATATCGCAAATGACCTTTCTCAAGTATCAGGAGAAAGGTCATTTTTGTATATACTTATAATGAACCTTTCTCCTGAAATGATAAGAAATACACACATCCAAGGAGTGAACGAACATGCCAATTAAGATTCCGGATAGCTTACCTGCCAAAGAAGTATTAACTGGAGAAAATATTTTCGTAATGGATGATAGCCAAGCATTTCAACAGGATATTCGTCCATTGCGAATTGCTATATTGAACTTGATGCCTACTAAAGAAACAACCGAAACGCAGTTACTACGCTTACTCGGAAATAGCCCGCTTCAAATTGATATCTATTTGCTACATGCACAATCCCATACTTCCAAAAATACATCGACTGAATATTTGAACTTATTTTATAAAACATTTGAAGAAGTCAAACATCTACGCTTTGATGGTCTGGTTGTGACAGGCGCTCCTGTAGAAACAATGGACTTTGAAGATGTGAACTATTGGGAAGAGATTCAAGGGATTTTTGATTGGAGTAAAAAGAATGTTACTTCAACCATGCATATCTGTTGGGCTTCACAAGCAGGGCTGTACCATCATTTCGGTGTTCCCAAAGTCGATTTGCCTGAAAAGTGTTTTGGTGTATTTCCACATACTTTAAATAAAGAAAATGTAAAATTGTTACGAGGATTTGATGAGTTGTACTTTGCGCCTCATTCCCGTCATACCGAAGTACGTCATGAAGATATTGCCAAGATTCCTGAACTGGAGATTTTATCAGAATCGGAAGAAGCAGGAGTATATCTAGCCGCTACTAAAGATGGCAGTCAAATTTTTGTGACAGGGCATTCTGAATATGATCCATTGTCATTAAAATGGGAATATGAACGTGATATCGCTAAAGGAATGGATGTCGCACCGCCGAAAAATTATTTTCCTAATAATGATCCATCGCGCACACCGCCTTCTACATGGCGTGCTCATGCCAACTTATTATTTTCCAACTGGTTAAACTATTATGTATACCAAGAAACACCATATGATTTGGAAAGTGCCAAAGCTGAAGCAGGTAATTACTGTATCTAATTTGAGATCAACCCAATCGATTGTTATTTCAGAGGAGGAATTATAGTATGACGGATCATCATTCAAGCGAACGAACTCTTAACATTGAAAGCAAATTGGCACAGATCGGTTCGATTAATGAACCGATAACAGGGGCAGTTAATTTTCCGATTTATCAATCAACTGCCTTCCGTCATCCCGCTCTTGGTAAAAGTACAGGCTTTGATTATATTCGTACAACCAATCCAACTCGGGCTGTACTAGAACAAGCGGCGGCAGCATTAGAATCAGCAGATGCAGGATTTGCCTGTAGTTCCGGTATGGCTGCCTTACAGACCATTTTTGCGCTTTTCGGTCAGGGAGATCATCTGATCGTATCGCTTGATCTGTATGGTGGCACATACCGTCTGTTGGAGCGTATTTTATCCAAATTTGGAGTAACTGCTTCTTATGTAGATACCAATGATCTAGAAGCGTTAGAAAAAATAGTTCAACCAAATACCAAAGCTGTATTTATCGAGACGCCAACTAATCCGTTAATGATGGTTACTGATATCAAAGCAGTAGCTACTTGGGCGAAAAGCCATCAGTTGCTGACGATTGTTGATAATACGCTGTTGACTCCTTTTTTCCAGCGTCCGATCGAACTGGGAGCAGATATCGTGATTCATAGTGCTACCAAATATCTAGGTGGACATAATGATGTGTTAGCAGGATTGATTATGACCAAAGGGGAAGAATTATCCGCTGAAATGGCTTTTCTGCACAACTCTATCGGAGCCGTATTGTCCCCAACCGATTCGTATCAATTAATGCGTGGAATGAAAACATTGGCATTGCGGATGGAGCGTCATGAATACAATGCTACAGCAATGGCAAAACATTTGGTAGATCATCCGCAGATTGCAGAAGTGTTTTATCCTGCACTACCGGATCATCCGGGATATGATGTCCAAAATCGCCAATCTAGCGGAAATACAGGTATCTTTTCGTTTAAAGTGAAAGATGCGCGTTATATTGAACCGATTTTACGAAGTATTCAATTGATTGCTTTTGCTGAAAGTCTAGGGGGCGTTGAATCATTAATGACGTATCCAACCGTACAGACACATGCAGATATTCCAACTGAGATTCGTGAAGCGATTGGTGTCGATGATCGTCTATTGCGCTTTTCTGTAGGAATTGAGCATATTGATGATCTGATCGCTGATCTTGATCAAGCGCTGGAAGTAGCACGCCTTGAAGTAGAAGGAGCGTGATCGATAATGACTTATTCTTCAGATCGTCAAGCTTCACGCAAAATAGATACCAAACTGATTCACTTTGGTGCTGAAATCGACAAAACAACAGGTGCATCCAGTGTACCGATCTATCAAGCGTCTACTTTTCATCAAGAAGATATCTCGAATCCACCACTTCATGATTATAGTCGTTCAGGCAATCCAACCCGTCAAGCGTTAGAAGATTATATTGCTTTGTTAGAAGGCGGAGCTTCAGGATATGCTTTTGCTTCAGGAATGGCGGCGATTTCTACTGCCTTTCTGATTCTATCCGCAGGTGATCATGTAATCGTGACTGAAGATGTGTACGGTGGTACATATCGTTTTCTGACTACTGTTTTGAATCGAATGAATATCGAGATTAGCTTTGTAGATATGACCGATCTGGATCAAGTGAAAAATGCGCTTCGTTCTAACACAAGAGCTGTCTATATGGAGACACCATCGAATCCAACGCTCAAAATTACAGATATCGGCGCAGTAACCGCTTGGGCGAAAGAACATCATCTACTTACTATGGTAGATAATACGTTTATGACTCCTTATTATCAGCGTCCGATCGAAATGGGCGTTGATATTGTGTTGCACAGTGCGACTAAGTTTCTAGGTGGACATAGTGATGTACTGGCAGGATTAGCGGTTGCACGTACTCCTGAGATTGGTGCTCAACTCAAGCATTTACAAAATGGACTGGGAACGGTACTTGGCCCTCAAGATTGCTGGTTACTTATTCGGGGAATGAAGACTCTTGCAGCTAGAATGAATCATTCTGAAAAAAGTACTGCCAAATTAGCAGACTGGCTGAGTCAACGTGATGATATTACAGCATTATATTATCCGGGATTAGCCAATCATCCAGGAGCTACCATTCATGCGGCTCAATCGTCAGGTGCAGGTTCTGTACTTTCCTTTGATGTTGGTTCAGGACAGCGTGCCAAAAAAGTATTGGATCGAGTGCAATTGCCTTTAGTGGCTGTAAGTCTAGGAGCAGTCGAAAGTATTTTATCGTATCCAGCCACAATGTCTCATGCTGCTATGGGTGAAGGCGTACGCAAAGAACGTGGTATAACCGACGGATTGTTACGTTTTTCTGTAGGCTTAGAAGATATTGATGATCTGATTGCTGATTTAGAGCAAGCTTTGCAAGATTAGTCTTGAATATAGAAATTAAAAGTGTGAAAAAAAGCGGTATACCTTTTAAAATAGGGTATACCGCTTTTATGTATGATAACAAGTAGAATTAAAGATTAATGATCCAATTTGGTATCCTTATTGTTTCGATACTGGGTTTGGTTGTGACGATTATAGTAGCTATGAACCAAAACAAAAAGAAATAGACCGCCTGCAGCAAGGGTTCGGTCTATTTCAATAGATTAGATCCACCTGAGTTGCCGACTGCTCTTAAAGTAGACTGTTGCCAAGCAGAAAAGATGTTAGCGCATCTTTTCTGCTTTTTTATAGCAAACATCTAAAAAGCGATAACTATCTAATTCACAATATAATGTTGTATATACTCATACTACATCATATTCTAAAATGAAAATAAATTATTTTCAAATGATAAAATCGCTAAATTCCCTTATCTAATCAGCATTTAGTTGATACGATATGTATAATTATTATTGCAAAATATCACCTTCCTGTCACAGTCAACGACTATTTTTCATTTGTGAAATATGGTACGATAAATGTGTTGTCATTATTTCAATTTTTAGATATGCATTTTGTGCCTAAATGGGTTATATATAGGACAATGCTCAAATTCACCTTCAGACACCAGTAAGATGTCTGAATAGGATAAGGGAGGCTGCAATATGAGCGCGGTAAACCGTATCTTGGAAAAAGCCGAACGGGGCGAACGCTTAGATTTAGAAGAAACTATTATGCTATATGAGTCCGATGAGATCGAGAAAATGGGACATGTAGCCAATCAATTAATGTTACGCAAAAATCCAGATCCAATTACAACGTTTGTAATTGGGCGTAATGTTAACTATACGAATGTCTGCGACGTATTTTGTCGTTTTTGTGCTTTCTATCGTAGTCCGAATTCAAAAGAAGGTTATGTGTTATCGGATGAGGTCATTTTGCAAAAAATTCAGGAAACCGAAGATGTAAACGGAACTGAAATTTTGATGCAAGGTGGAGTAAATCCCAATCTTCCTTTTGAATACTATACCGATCTTTTGAAAAAGATTAAAAAGAATTTCCCTAATATTACGATGCATTCTTTCTCGCCTGCTGAGATTATGAAAATGAAAGAAATCTCTGGTATGTCTTTGGAAGATACAGTACGTGCAATTCATGAAGCTGGACTTGATTCATTGCCAGGTGGTGGTGGAGAGATTTTAGATGATCGTACTCGTCGTAAAATCAGTCGTTTGAAAGGTTCTTGGCGTGATTGGATGGATGTTATGCAGACAGCTCACAAAGTAGGCATGAACACCACAGCGACAATGGTTATCGGATTCGGTGAATCGATGGAAGAACGTGCTCTTCATTTATTGCGTGTACGTGAAGCACAAGATGAATGTATCCGTAATGGCTATGATTCTGAAGGTTTCCTTGCTTTTATTTCGTGGACATTCCAACCGGATAACACCAATATGAAAGCTGAAAAGCAAACACCAGAACAATATCTAAAAAATGTAGCTATCAGCCGAATCGTACTTGATAATATCAAGCATTTCCAATCTTCATGGGTAACGATGGGACCAGAAGTAGGTAAAATGTCTCTTCATTACGGTTGCGATGACTTTGGTAGTACGATGATGGAAGAAAACGTAGTATCTGCGGCAGGTACAACGCACAAAGTAAATATTGAGCAAACGTTGCAAATTATTCGTGAAGCAGGTAAAATTCCTGCTCAACGGGATACCAAATATAATATTCTCAAAGTATTTAACGATGAGACGCAAAAAGTCGCTCATGACTTTATTATGCAGAACTAATCTGTATGTAATCATAAAAAAGCTCAACGATCAGTTTATAATGATCGTTGAGCTTTTTTTGTATTGCTTATTAGGATGCCAAAATAAAAATAGAATATTGTTATTAAAGTGACAGGCTTAGCAGATACCTGTTGCTAATTCATCTACAACTTCTTGTACAGTTTGGATTTTGGTAATAGGTGTAATACCTGTTCCGACAGTGATAATCCCACCTTCGCCGTTGCCTTCAAGCATACCGATACGTATAGCACCAGCACCACCAGCAGCTTGAGCAATTTCTTCACGAGATGCTCCTTGTTGATCCATGTCTACTAATTTCTCAACAAGTGGCGTAGGCAGTGAACGATAATAAGCAGGCAAAGTGCGGTATAACAACAACTCAGAAGCAGAAGCATCTACGATTTTTTGCTTAACCGATTCTGCTGCTGGATTTTCAACCGTAGGAATAAACCGACTTCCCAAAAAGACACCTTCTGCCCCTAAAGCAAAAGCACTTGCAACCCCACGAGCATCACCAATTCCACCAGCAGAGACGACTGGAATATCTAGCACATCGACAATCATAGGCGTGATCGTAAATGTACCAATAATACTTGTTGGTAAAGTACCACCTTCATCGAACCCTGTTACGACATAGATATCTACACCCATAGCTTGAGCAGCTCTGGCATCTTCTAGAGTTGGATTCAAAGGACGATAAATAATTTTAATATTCGCTTCTTTTAAAGGATTCACAATCTTTTCTGTGAGTGTTCCTTCAGCCCCATTCAGAAGAACCGTTTTGACATCTTCTTCAATAATAATTTCCAAAATAGGCCAAGTGTATTTCAAATCGCCATCCACAATAACAGTTGTTCCAAATGGCTTATCTGTGAGTGCTTTAGTTTTGCGAATCTCACGGCGCATCCGTTCTGCGGTTTCTTCTGGCGAAACGGTAACAGTCGTTTGACCAGCATTAGGGCCAAGAATCCCCAAACCTCCTGCGTTACTGACAGCCGCTACAAATTCAGCATTTGTAATCCAGCTCATAGGGCCTTGTATAATAGGCTTTTCAATTCCAAGAATATCGGCTACCCGATTACTCATTATATTCATCCTTCCATATTATCAAATAGTACATAACGTATAGCTATGCATTACTATGAAGTGTAATTAGTCCACTCTAGTCGATAGAGTGGTTCCAAAACCATCATACGTTTGAACATTTTATTTGCAAAGAAGGCAATTTTAATGAACATAGTACATCATTTTGTACTTTTAGATAGGAAGGAGAATATTCTTACATATTTTCAAAATCGTAAGCACGTTCTACTTTGCATATTTTCACCGAATACGATTGATACCATGTTTGTTTTCCTTTATCTTGAGCAATCTGATGAGCAGGATTACTTTTCCAATGACGAATATCTTCAAGTGTTTTCCAATAAGAGATTGTCACACCTGCTCCTGAAGATTCACGATAACTTTCGATTCCTAGAAATCCGGCTTGATCTCGTCCCATCGATTCCATCTGATCTGCCATTTGCCCATATCCTTGATCACCTGTCGTTCGTTGACTGGTAAAAATCACTGCATAATAAGGTACTTCAAAACGATTGGATAATAGATTCATATTCGTCATCCTTTCACTTCACTTTGAGTTAAGTATATCTAGCCTATTCGCATAAATAAAATGAATGTTTATAATAATAAGTATGAATTATTTTCAAGTATAAAAGAGGTGGATAGTATACATCTTCATAAATATCAGATTTTTAGTACAGTCGTGAAGTTGGGAAGTCTGACCAAAACAGCCCAATCCCTTAATCTTACTCAATCTGCGGTAAGCCACGCGATATCTGGATTAGAAAATGAATTGGGATTGAAAGTGTTAATTCGCAATCGATCAGGGATTCGTCTGACAGATAGTGGAGAACGAATATTGAAAAAGATAAACGAACTGTTGCAAATCAATGATCACCTGCTGATCGAAGTCGATGCTATTAAAGGATTAGAGACAGGTACAGTCACTTTAGGCACATTTTCAAGTGTATCGATTCAGTGGTTGCCACAGATTATGCAACAATTTCAAGAACAGTATCCTCATATTGATATTCAATTATTAGATGGTAATTATGATGAGATAGAGAATTGGATTGTGGAAGGTCATGCAGATTTGGGATTTGTGAACTTACCCGTATCTTCAACACTACAATCTATTTCTTTGTATCAAGATCAAATGTTATGTGTATTACCTGCACATCACCCTTTGCACCAATACGATTATATTGAGCTTGAGCAGATTGTAGATGAACCGTTTGTGATGCCAGTAGCAGGTTGTGATACCGATGTACAAATGATTTGGAATCAAGCCCATATGACCCCAACAATCAAATATCGGTTAGAAGATGATCATGCCATTATAGCGATGGTAAAGCATGGTCTGGGCATTAGTATGTTACCTGAAATGATTTTGCATTCCATGTATACAGAGGATTTATGTTTGCGACCACTAGCTGGAGCACATCATCGAACGATTGGGATCGCTGCAACTTCGTTTAAAACGATGTCACCTGCGGCACAGAAATTTATCGACTGTATTCAATCTTTTGTAGATCAGTACCCGATAGCTGATGTGGCTATATCCAATCAATTACCGTAATAAAAGCTGTTAGTTGGATAATAGGGTTATATCGAAGTTAGTGATATAATATATAAGTGCATTTACGTTAGCACATCTTTTTTCACTGGCATAAAAGCTAGAATAACCTATTTGTTGAAGGAGCTTTAGATGTTATGAAATTAATGTTTATTTCTGATATACATGGATCGTTGCACTGGTTAAGACGAGTGTTGGAAAAAGCTGAGATTGAGCAACCGGATCAATTGATTTTTTTAGGGGATTATATGTATCATGGCCCACGTAATCCATTACCGGAAGAATATAATCCGTCTGAAGTCGCGAATACATTGAATTTATATAAAAACAAAATTATCGCTGTACGAGGAAATTGTGATTCTGAAGTGGATCAAATGTTACTTGAATTTCCGATGATGGCAGACTATATCATGTTGTATCATGAAGGGATGCGCATCTATGTTACGCATGGTCATGGATACAGTATTGATAATCTACCGTTGTTACAACCAGGAGATGTATTTATTCAAGGGCATACTCATGTACCTGTAGCTGATCTACAAGATCATATCTATGTGCTTAATCCAGGTTCTGTCGCTTTACCGAAAGAAGATTATCCTAATTCATACGGTATTTTGGAACATGGTACATTTACAGTGAAAGACTTTGATGACAATATGATCAAATCGATCTCATTCTCTTGACGCTTGACCGATACACTTTTATAATGATGAAGCAATGTATCATCTAAATGGACAAAGCATCGATAAAGATATGAGTTATAGTGATAGTCCTGTACAGAGAGAAGGAAAGTAAGACGCTGCAATTCCTTCCTGTGACAGCTATAATCTTACCCCTTTAGAGCTATAAAGTTGAATCCGAATCTGTATGTCGTTTCGGTATTATATTTTATCGGATCATCCCCGTTATCAGATGTCGAATGAAGGATCTGCCAAAAAGAAGCTTATTCTACGAACAGATCGAATCAGGGTGGAACCACGGGTACATATACACAGCACTCGTCCCTTGCGGGATGGGTGCTTTTTGCTGTTTTTAATTGTAAACATTACGAATAAAACAGTTGATAACAGTGCATGCAGATACACCAATAGATGTATATTACTAAGGAGGAAATAATATGGCGATTCAGATTAGCTTACCGGACGGTTCTGTCCGCGAGTATGAAGCAGGCAGTACAATTGGAGATGTAGCCAATTCAATCAGTAAAAGTTTGTTCAAAAGTGCAGTAGCAGGGAAATTGGATGGTATCGTAGTTGATTTAAATACACCACTCCATGACAAAGCGTTAGTCGAAATTGTTACTCCTGATAGCGCGGAAGGCGTAGAAGTGATTCGTCATAGTACAGCGCATTTACTTGCACAAGCTGTAAAACGTTTATTTGGTCAAAATGAAGTAAAATTGGGAATCGGCCCTGTGATTGAAGATGGTTTCTATTATGATATGGATTTGGAACATCCTTTGAATCCAGAAGATTTGCAAAAGATTGAAAAAGAAATGGAACGTATCGTTTCTGAAAATCTACCGATTACACGTCGTGAAGTGAGTCGTGAAGAAGCACTTAACATTTTCCGTGAACTGGAAGATCCGTACAAAATCGAATTGATCGAAGCTTTGCCAGAAGATAGTGTGATCACGATTTATGATCAAGGCGAGTTTTTTGATCTATGTCGTGGACCGCATGTACCATCTACTTCTAAATTAAAAGTATTTAAATTGCTAAGTGTAGCAGGTGCTTACTGGCGCGGAGATAGCAAAAACAAAATGTTGCAACGTATCTACGGAACAGCTTTTAACAAAAAGCCAGAACTAGAGCAACATCTTCATTTCTTAGAAGAAGCTAAAAAACGCGATCACCGTAAGTTAGGTAAAGAACTACAAGTGTTTACATTTTCTCCACTTGTCGGTCAAGGTCTACCGATCTGGTTGCCAAATGGTGCAAAATTGCGTCGTACACTGGAACGCTATATCGTAGATTTGGAAGAAAAATTGGGTTATAGCCATGTATACACACCAGTATTAGGTAACGTAGATTTGTACAAAACATCCGGTCACTGGGAACATTACCAGGATGATATGTTCCCGAAAATGGTATTGGACAATGAAGAATTAGTGCTTCGTCCGATGAACTGTCCGCATCATATGATGGTGTATAAAAGTGATCTACGTAGCTATCGTGATCTTCCGATTCGTATTGCAGAATTGGGTATGCAACATCGCTACGAAATGTCGGGTGCATTAACAGGTCTACATCGTGTACGTGCGATGACGCTAAATGATGCTCACTTATTCGTACGTCCAGATCAGATCAAGCAAGAATTTGCACGTGTTATCGAATTGATTATGGAAGTATACAAAGATTTCGGTATTACGGATTACCGTTTCCGTCTGTCTTATCGTGATCCTGCAGATACAGAGAAATATTTCCCTAACGATGAAATGTGGGAAAATTCGCAACGTATGTTACGTGAAGTTGTTGAAGGTCTGGATATGCCTTTCTATGAAGCAGAAGGCGAAGCAGCATTCTACGGTCCGAAGCTAGACGTACAGATTCGTACAGCATTAGGTAAAGAAGAAACATTGTCTACTGTACAATTGGACTTCTTATTGCCAGAGCGCTTTGAATTAGAATATATCGGCGAAGATGGACAAAAACATCGTCCGGTCGTTATTCACCGTGGTATTTTGGGTACAATGGAACGCTTTACAGCATTCTTATTAGAAAACTTTGTTGGTGCATTGCCATTATGGTTGGCTCCTGTACAAGCTAAAGTCATTCCAGTATCCGGTGCATTTGAAGAATATGCCCGCAAAGTAGAAGACGATCTTCGTCGTAGTGGAGTAACTGTAGAATCCGATCTACGTAATGAGAAATTAGGTTACAAAATTCGTGAAGCGCAATTGGAAAAAATTCCGTATATGTTCGTTGTTGGTGAAAACGAAATGAACGCTGATTCGGTGTCTGTTCGTAAACGTGGCGAAGGCGATATCGGTATGATGTCTGTCGAAGAAACGATCAAAATGTTACGTGACCAAATCGCAGATCGTACTATTTTTTAAATAACGTATAGCTAACTATTTCGTTATCATGTATAAGCTGTTACACTAGCCCTAATTCAGGTATGATTTACTGATTAGGGCTTTTCTCCGTCTATAGGCGGATACGAAGTTCATTCTGATGCCACTATTGTTCTGTTCTAATTATGAGTACACTACATATATAGAAGTACAGAAAGCGAGGAAAGAGAATGAATAGACATTTATTCCGCAAAACATTCTGGGGTATAGGCTTAATCGGAATTGGCGTCGTATTTATGTTAAATAGAATGAATTTGATCGATTGGGGCATCGGCGATGTGATTTCATTGTTATGGCCGCTGATTTTATTAGAAATAGGATTAAACGAATTACTTTTTAAATGTAAACGTGATATCGGTGGTTGGATTATGACCGTTCTAGGTGTTTACTTTTTAGGTAGAAATATAGGGATGATTGATTATTCGTTAATCGATGCAGTCAAAATGATGATGCCATTGCTACTGGTATTAGGTGGATTGCATTTGATCTTCAATCGACGTCAACCGAAAAAGTCTTCTAAACAACAACCACCATTGAATGAAGATTATTCTGCTCCACCACCACCACCTGCATCTCCATTAGATGATTGGTTTGAACAAGAAATGGAGCGTAAAGGCAAACCGGTGCATTCAACAGATTACACTAAAGAATTTGTAGAGCGTTCTTCGTCATCTTCGCAATCCCCACGTTCTACGTATGGTACAGATCAGCAATCGTTTCGCACCAAAATCAATTTAAATAAAGAAGATATTCGTTCTTATTATAAAAATCAAAATAAAGATGCACATCGTGAACAATGGAAACAGCATCGTCATGACTGGAAAAAGCATCATCGCAAAAAATGCGGTTATGATTATGATTACGATTATGATCCTTCAGTAGAAACCAAATCTGGTTTTATCGGTGATGTGCATATTGGTAAAGATTATTTTGAACTCAAACCGATGAATATTTCTCATTTTATTGGTGATACCATGTTAGACTTAACCAAAGCACAGATTGCTTATGGTGTAACCCGTATCGAAATTTCTGCTTTTATCGGTGATGTGAAAGTCTATATTCCAAGTGGAATTGAAGTAGGCATCAAAGCGCAAGGCAATTCATTTATCGGCGATATGAATATTCTTGGACGTGAGCGCGAAGGTATGATGAGTCATATGGATGGTGAAACGATCGGATATGAAGAAGCAGGCAAGCAAATAGAACTTGTAGTCAATGCTTTTATCGGTGATATTCAGATTAGTCGGGTGGGTTAATGGATGCGAACAAAATGGTTTAAAAATATCAAATGGGAATTAATCGGCTTTTTCACAACAGGTGGATTATTGACCGTTATTATTATTTTTCTAGCGATCAGACAAGGGTACATTATACTCAGTGTACCCTATGTTTGGTACTATTATATTGCAGGTATTATTCTGATCTGTATGGCAGCAGGTTATATAGCAGGTCAACGTGTTCAGCGCCGGATTGATTATGTTCATTTAAAAATGGCTCAGGTAGGCAAAGGGAATTTTAGTATACGGATGGAGCCTACAGAAGATGAATCCTTTAACCGGGTGCATGAACAGTTCAATACGATGATGAGTACAGTTGAACGAAAAATGCGAATTTTACAGCAATTGGGTGAAAAAGAAGTCATGGAGCGTGCGATTGAGACCGAACGAGCGGTATTGGAAGAACGACGACGGATGGCTCGTGATCTACATGATTCAGTCAGTCAGCAATTATTTGCTATTCATATGTCTGCTTCATCGTTACCGAAAATGCTAGAAAAAAATGAACAACAAGCCAAAATCGTGATGGATCAAGTGATTCAAATGTCGCAATTAGCGCAAAAACAAATGCGAGCATTGATTACACAACTTCGACCTTTAGAACTGGAAGGACGTTCTTTAGCAGAAGCATTAGAATTCTGGTTTCCGGATTATTGTCGTCACAATGGGCTTAAAGGAATGCAAGATATTGAGTTAACAGGGCGACTGACGGAAGCAAAAGAACGTCAGCTTTTTCTTATTGTACAAGAAGCGCTTGCTAATATTATCAAACACGCAGATGCCACGATTGTAAGTCTGTCTTTACAAGAAGATCGCCATCATGTAGCTCTGCATATTAGCGATGATGGTAAAGGATTCAATAGCTCGATGCATAAGCAAGGGTCGTATGGATTAACGATTATGTCAGAACGAGCTGAAAAGTTAGGCGGACAAGCAGAAGTGATTAGTCGACCTGGTGCTGGAACAACAATACGTATCCATATTCCCAAATTCGATATTCATGAAGAAGAGGAGAATCATGATGGAGAAAATAAAAATTCTGTTAGCGGATGATCATGATATGGTGCGAATGGGTCTCAAAACATATCTAATGCTAGAAGAGCAATTTCATATTATTGCCGAAGCGGCTAACGGTAGAGAAGTTCTTGATTGGTTAGAACAAAGTAATGAACACGAGATGCCTGATTTGATTTTGATGGATATGATGATGCCTGTCATGAACGGTGTTGAAGCTACCCGTCTGGTATTGCAGAATTATCCACAGATGAAAATTGTGATCTTAACTAGCTTTTTGGAAGACGAGCTGGTGGTAGAAGCGATTGAAGCAGGGGCGGTCAGTTATATTTTAAAAACAGTATCTGCTGAAGAGTTAATCTATGCACTGCAAGGAGCAAGCCGGGGGATGCCTGTGATGACCGGTGATATTTCTCAAGCGCTTACTAGAGGGATTCGTCAACGCAGTACTGTACAAAATGAAGCTTCTCAATTGACTGTTCGTGAACGTGAAGTGTTGATGTTGATTGCAGAAGGCATGAGTAACAAAGAAATTGCTGAAGAATTACATATAAGTATCAAAACAGTCAAAACACATGTCAGTAATTTGTTGATGAAATGCGAATTAGAGGATCGGACGCAACTGGCTATTTATGCTCATCGCAAAGGTTGGGTCAGTCAACATTAGTGTACTCACATATACAAAAATTGATAACATTTCCTAAACTTATGGTATATTAACTTACTCATCTAGGATTTATTTTCTTTTTAATTGTTTTTAAGGTGAGATTAAGGTTAATAAGCGAATATAAGGATGTAGCAAATAACACATCCGGTTATTTTAATATCATGGGAACCTTGGGAGGTTGACTTCAATGGACGAAAAGAACAAAAATGATTTGAATAATGGCTTCAATCCTGATGGCCAAAACAATGATACAGCAAACCGTAATACCAATGAATCGAACTCAAATAATGATTCTTCATCAGACCAATCGCATTATTACTCATATGGTCCTTTCCAATCACTAAGCAAAGATAAAGATGGAGAGGAAGTTCGACAAGAACCTGCTCAGGAAGCTAGAAAAATGGAAATGACTCCATCGCAATCTAGTCGTCCAGTGTATCCAACGAGTTCAACTCCACCGCCACGTACAGATCATATTGATTCTCTAAACGGAAATCATGATGATAACAATGGCAACCGCAAAACCAGTCAATTTCAATACAACAAACCTAAAACTTCTGCCAAAACAGTTATTGCTTCTATATTAGCAGGGATGTTGATTATGACAGCAGGGATGTTTGGTGCAGATCGTGCTAATCTATTTACCCCAGAGTCAGAATCAACCACGACAACCAATATCGCTCCTGCTTCTGCTGTTACAACAGATAATTCTGTAACGCAAGCAGCATTGCCTGCTGGATCAGCAGATGTAGCTGAAGTAGCAAAAAGTGCCAGCCCTGCTGTTGTAAAAATTGAAACGTTGTCCAAATCCGGTGCAGCTAGCGGCGGAAACAGTCCTTACAATGATCCAGCTTATCGTTTCTTCTTCGGTGATCAAGGCGGAGGAAGTAATGAAGGTGGAGGCAATGGCGGAGATAGCAGTGGCGGTTCTTCCGGTTCTCTTACTCCACTCGGTATTGGATCTGGATTTATTTTTGATAAATCTGGATATATCTTAACAAATGCGCATGTAGTCGGTGAAGCAGATGTAATTCAAGTAACTCTTGAAAACAACAAAACACCGTATACTGCTAAATTAATGGGTAAAAGTACAGATCTTGACCTTGCTGTACTAAAAATCGAACCTAAATCTGGAGAAACGTTCCCATCTGTGACTCTAGGTAACTCTGATAATGTGGCGATCGGAAGCTGGTTAGTAGCGATCGGTAATCCTCAAGGATTTGACCATACTGTAACAGCAGGGGTGTTAAGTGCTAAAGAACGTAGCATTACAGCATCTGATGCATCCAATGGACAATCTACAGATTACACTCATTTATTGCAAACTGATGCTTCTATCAACCCTGGTAACTCCGGTGGTCCATTGCTTAATATGAATGGACAAGTTATCGGTATGAATACAGCGGTTAGTGAAGATGCACAAGGGATTGGATTTGCGATTCCTTCTAATGTGATTTTAAATGTAGTGGATCAACTGAAAAAAGGTGAGAAAATCCCAACAACACCTGTTCCATTTATCGGTGCTTCTCTTATGTCATTGACAGCTGAAGTATCCAAACAGTTGGGTATTGATACTACAGAAGGTTCTGTAGTTACAGAAGTATTGTACAGATCTCCTGCTTATCAAGCTGATCTACGTTCTTATGACGTAATAACAGGAATCAATGGTACAAAATATACAAACAGTCAGGATCTAGTCGCAGCTATTCAAAAACTAAAAGTTGGCGATTCGGCTACACTGAATGTGATTCGTAATGGTAAAACGATGGATCTTAAAGTAACGATCGGTAATCGCAATGACTTTGATACGACTTCTCCAAGTACAGGCGGTACAGGTCAATAATAGAAAGTTACGAAATCAATATGCTTAGTTGTACTGAGTATATGATAGATCATACTACAAGATCATAAGTGATACAGAAAGGCGGAAAGGGCATACCTTTCCGCCTTTCTTATGACTGTATCGACAAATAACTATTCATTGTTACAATAGAAGAAATAACAATCATAATGTTTACTAAAAAAGACATAGTAAAGGGGTAAGACCGATGAGAGCAACTATTTTAATTATTGATGATGATGAAAAAATTATTTCGATGTTACGTCGTGGATTAGCGTTTGAAGGATATGAAGTATTGACTGCTTCTAATGGAGCAGAAGGGTTAAAGCAGATGCTAGAAAATGATCCTGCGCTAATGGTATTAGATGTGATGATGCCACAAGTGGATGGATTTGAAGTCTGTCGTCGTGTACGTGAAGCTGGTAGTTCTGTGCCTATTTTGATGTTAACAGCAAAAGATGAAGTAGAGAACCGTGTAAAAGGCTTGGATGCTGGAGCAGATGATTATCTGGTCAAACCATTTGCGCTAGAAGAAATGTTGGCACGGGTTAGAGCGTTGTTACGACGCAAACCTGAATCCGAAGCTTCTACAAGTACACGTCTAGCATTTGAAGACTTAACGATAGATCCTGATGCGCGTGAAGTTACACGAGATGGGCAACGACTCGAATTAACAGCGAAAGAATTTGAATTATTACATTTATTTATGCAAAATCCGAAACGTGTGTTATCAAGAGATTTGATTATGGATAAAATCTGGGGTTATGACTATAGCGGAGAATCAAACGTACTTGAAGTGTATATTGCGATGCTTCGTCAGAAAACAGAAGAACACGGTGGCAAACGTCTGATTCAGACGATCCGTGGTGCTGGCTATATTTTAAGAAATAACAGCTAGAGAATGAAGGAGCTGACAGTATGTCAATACGTTTAAGACTGACGGTATGGTATTCGGGGATACTGGCAGTGACTTTGATGCTTTTTAGTATAGCGATTTATGGATTTGTTTATTTTAATACGTATCAAGATTTGCAGAATCGTCTAATCGAGCAGATTAGTAAAACACAGATCATTGTAAGCGAAGTCAATGATGAGCAGATTGATGTGTTTTTGTCACCGAAAGACCATGATCGTTTGGCAGACGCTGGGTTTCGGGTCAAACTCAAAAATTATACCAATGGAATTAACAACAATATTAATGGTACTTTTTTGCAAGCGCCTGCTTCTAACAAAATACCAAATGAATTAAAACAAATTCAATATAATGATCGTACTTATCTGGTCGCTTACGGTGGGATACCCTATTCGATTGATAACCAGGCCAAAATGGTTGGCGTATTAATGATAGCTGCGGATATGACAGATGCCCGACAGTTGTTTGACGATCTGCGTGTAACACTGATTGTAGGATCGCTGGCTACATTATTTATTGCGTTTACATTAGGTTTATTTTTGGCGCGCAAATCTATGGCTCCTATCGAAAAGGTTATTGATGCTGCTAGTCAGATCCAAAAAGGAAAAGATCTTAGTGTACGAATCGATTATGATGGACCTCATGATGAAATCGGGCAGTTGATTAGTACGGTTAATGGAATGTTAGGCAGAACCGAAGTATTTTATAAAGACCTAGCAGAAGCCTATGCTGCACAGCGTCGCTTTGTATCTGATGCTTCGCATGAATTACGTACTCCACTGACCACCATTCGTGGTAATGTCGATTTATTGCAAAAAGCATGGAACAAAAAACCTCATGAAGCGCCTCATTTAGATGAAGAAAGTCTGAAGCAATTGTCGATGGAATCGATTAATGATATTGCAGATGAATCCAAACGAATGAGTCGCCTGGTTAATGATATGCTTTCGTTAGCTCGCGCCGATGCAGGGCAGACGATCGTGATGGAGAGCTTGCCTGCGGGTGCTCTTCTGGATGATGTGATGAGACGCGCCCAATTTATCCCGCACAAAGCAACATGGCAACCAGCCAATACTGTGGCGTTAGACGACTATCATATTTATGGTAACAAAGATTATCTACAACAAATGTTGTTTATCTTTATTGAGAATGCTTTTAAATATACCAAAGAGGGTACAGTATCTTTAGATACCGTATTGTATCAAAATCAGATTGGGATTCGAATCAGTGATACAGGTATCGGTATGGATCAAGAAGAAGTGCCTCATATTTTTGAACGATTTTATCGTGCCGATGAATCGCGCGGTGTAACGCCGGGTACAGGCTTGGGATTATCGATAGCCAAATGGATTATCGATGAGCATGCAGGTTCTGTAGAAGTAGTTACCGCTAAAGGCAAAGGAACAACATTTGTAATCTGGCTTCCATTAGCGGCTGTACCGGTCGAAAATAAAATCGATCCTGTATTTGAAGCTGAACCTGAAAACGAGATTTCTGATACCAAAAAACCAGAATAGACAACAAGTAGCAAACAATAGTCACTTTTTGAAGCTAGGTTTGCTACTTTCCTTTCCTGCGCCCTATCAAATGGGTTATAATGAAGTTGCTATTGCTTCTTTCGTAAGATAAGCCAACCCTAGAAAGCAGGTGTACCCCTTCATGGAAATTGTAAAGATTGCGCCGCGTGGGTATTGTTATGGTGTAGTAGATGCTATGGTGCTTGCTCAGCAAGCTGCCAAGAACCTTGACTTACCACGGCCTATTTATATACTCGGTATGATTGTGCATAACAGTCATGTCACTCAATCATTTGAAGATCAAGGTATTATTACATTAGATGGACCGAATCGTGTAGAAATTCTTGAGCAAGTCGAAAGTGGAACGGTTATTTTTACCGCTCATGGTGTGTCTCCTGAAGTGCGCCGTCTGGCTCGTGAAAAAGGATTAACGACTGTAGATGCGACCTGTCCTGATGTAACGCGTACGCATGATCTTATCAAGGATAAAGCAAGCGAAGGTTATCAGATCATTTATATCGGTAAAAAAGGTCATCCTGAACCTGAAGGTGCGATTGGTGTTGCACCGGATCAAGTCTACTTGATAGAAAAAGAAGAAGAGATCGACCAATTGGAGATTCCAGCAGGTAAGATTGTAATTACGAATCAGACCACAATGAGCCAATGGGATATTCGCTTAATTATGAAGAAACTTCTAGAGAAATTCCCGGGAGCAGAAGTGCACAACGAGATTTGTCTAGCGACACAGGTTCGTCAAGAAGCGGTAGCAGAACAAGCAGGTCAAGCAGAGCTTGTAATCGTTGTAGGTGATCCGCGTAGTAACAACTCTAATCGTCTAGCACAGGTATCCGAAGAAATCGCAGGTGTTACGGCTTACCGTATCTCTGACCTTACAGAGCTTAAACGTGAATGGTTAGTTGGCAAAAGTAGAGTAGCTGTTACGGCTGGTGCGTCTACACCAACTCCAATTACTAAAGAGGTCATTAACTATTTAGAAAAATACGATAATGATGATGAATCCACATGGGAAATGGTAAGAACAGTAGATCCTAAACGTTTATTACCTCCTGTGCGTGAGAAAAAAGGTAGAACAACCAATCAACCTGTCCGTCACTGATGGACATTGTCCACGAAATGATGTATTTAAAGTGTCTAACCCTTGATGGGAAAGGCACTTTTTCTTTTTGTATTCTTTATACTATGCGTACAAGATTTTGTACTATGACACAGCTTGACATGTCTAACAGAGTGCTGTATATTTACTTTAGTGATTAAAAGCTTAAAAGCGAACAAGCGTCTAAGTGATGATGTAAAAATATAATAAATATCACATATCCAAATCATTTTATATAGTCAGCTATCTATTTTAATATCATCATCAACACATACAGAGAGGGAGATTACAAATGATCGTTATCGTATCGAACCAAACACCGCAGGAGCAAGTAAAAGAGATTACTACTGTTATAGAACAAGCAGGCTTACAAGCCCATATTTCTCGGGGAGCAGATCATACGGTTATAGGTCTTATTGGAACAGCCGAACCTCGCTTGATGGAGCATTTACAGCAGATGAAAGGCGTAGAGAAAGTGATGAAAATTTCCAAATCCTACAAATTAGCGAGTCGTGATTTCCATCCTGAAAATACGGTAATCCAAATAGGCGATGTATCGATCGGTGGTGGCGAATTAGTTGTTATGGGCGGTCCTTGTGCAGTGGAATCAGCAGAACAGATTGATGAGATTGCTCGTCTGGTCAAAGCTGCTGGTGGACAAGTATTGCGCGGTGGAGCATTTAAGCCACGTACAGGCCCTTACAGCTTTCAAGGTGTAGGAGTCGAAGGACTAATTATGATGGCAGAAGCAGGGAAGAAACATGGACTGCTAACGATTACAGAAGTAATGACACCGGAATATGTAGATATCTGTGGTGAATACGCTGATATTTTGCAAGTCGGTACACGTAATATGCAGAACTTTGATTTATTGCGCAAATTAGGAGAAAGCAAGAAGCCTGTGTTACTTAAACGTGGATTCAGTTCGACATATGATGAATTTTTGAATGCAGCAGAATACATTCTGGCAGGTAGCAATCCTAATGTAATGCTGTGTGAGCGTGGTATCCGTACGTTTGAGACATACACGCGTAACACGCTTGATCTATCGGCTATTCCTGTACTGCAACAATTGAGCCATCTACCTGTCATTTCTGATCCAAGTCATGGTACAGGACGTCGTGAACTGGTAGAGCCTATGACCAAAGCGTCAGTAGCTGCTGGAGCAGACGGTCTTATTATCGAAATGCATACAGATCCTGATAATTCGATGACTGGTGATGGTGTACAATCGTTATTCCCGGATCAATTTGCTAAATTACTGCGTGATCTCGAACAATTGTCGCCTATTATTGGCAAAACGTTCAGCACTGCCAAAGCACCAGCAGCGTTTTTTGAATCCTCTGTCCAAGTGTAGTATATTTAAATTAACCGAATATTATTTAAAATTGAGTTGATTTGAATAGGGACATGTCTGTACAAAAACAAAAACCATTTCTCCATAGCTTGTTTAATTTTCATGTTAGGTATAGCTGGAATATATTAGTATTTTAGAAAATCATGTAAGGTTTAAAAAAACAGCTCACTCTATCCGATTTTTAATTGACGGATTGACGAGCTGTTTTCTTTTTTGGTAAGCTATGAGTGTAAGCATATCTTACATAAATTTTAGGGATATGTAAAAAGGCTATTGACGATGTAAGGTTTTACGATTTATAATGACGACAGAAAAAAAATCGAGAGAATGAACATTCGACATCGAAAAAGAGTGTAATGTTCGGAAATTTGGGGAGGAAAGTACAAATGGCGGTAGAAAACGTATTGAAGCTTGCACAAGAAAACAACATTGAGTGGTTTGATTTTCGTTTTGTGGATTTGTCTGGTCGTGCTCACCATATCTCTTTGCCAGCTAGTGAAGTGGATGAGGATACTTTTTTAAATGGTGTTGCGTTTGACGGTTCTTCAATTCCTGGGTTCCGCGGTATTGAGGAGTCTGATATGGTGATGATGCCAGATCCGGAGTCCGTATTTATCGACGCTTTTACTGCTCATCCAACGTTGAACATTATGTGCAATATCTTCACCCCGGACGGCGAGCGTTATGAACGTGATCCGCGCGGTATTGCAGAGAAAGCGGAAGAATATCTGCAAACAAGCGGTGTAGGAACAGCAGCATTTTTTGCTCCTGAATCCGAGTTCTTTATCTTTGATGATGTACGTTACCAAAGCGATGTGAATGTATCCTCTTACTCCGTTGATTCTAACGAAGCATTCTGGAACACAAACCGCAAAGAAGATGGCGGCAACCTTGGTTTCAAAATCCGTAAAAAAGGCGGATATGTTCCAGTAGCTCCTGTCGATTCTCAACAGGATATTCGTAGCGAAATGTGTCGCTTGCTTGAAGAAGCAGGACTTCGCATTGAGCGTCATCACCATGAAGTAGCTACTGCTGGACAAGCAGAGATCAACTTCCGTTTTGACACTTTGAAATTAACAGCTGATAACTTAATGAAATACAAATATATCGTGCATAACACAGCACAACAATATGGCAAAACAGCAACGTTTATGCCTAAACCTTTATTCGGTGATAACGGTAGCGGTATGCACGTTCACCAATCTATCTTTGATGGCGATACGCCTTTGTTCTACGAAAAAGGTGCTTATGCGAACTTGAGTGAAATGGCATTACATTACCTGGGCGGTATCTTGTATCATGCTCCAGCATTGATCGCATTGACTAACCCAAGTACGAACTCTTTCAAACGTCTTGTTCCTGGTTATGAAGCTCCAGTTAACTTGGTGTTCTCGAAAGGTAACCGTTCAGCAGCAGTTCGTATTCCGATTGCTTCTGTAACACCTAAAGGTTGTCGTATCGAATTCCGTACACCGGATTCTACAGCTAATCCTTACCTTGCATTCTCTGCAATGTTGATGGCTGGTCTTGATGGTATCAAGAAAAAAATGGATCCTCGTGAATTAGGATATGGTCCTTTTGACAAAAATATTTATGAATTGCCTGAAGAAGATAAAGTAGGTATCCGTAGTGTTCCAGCATCTTTGGAAGAAGCTTTGGATGAATTGGAAAAAGATTTCGACTTCTTGCTTGAAGGTGATGTATTTACAGCAGACTTTATCCAAAACTACATTTCATTCAAACGTGCAGAAGCGAAAGATGTTGCAATTCGCGTACATCCACACGAATTCAGCTTGTACTACGATTGCTAATTATTACTTATCTCACACACTAGATCGTAGAGATCAAGTAATCAGAATCCTCCGGAACATCATGTCCGGAGGATTTTTATATGAGTAGAAAAATAAAACGATTACATTTTATTTTGTTCACAAGATATCGCATTATGTTAGATAGCAAGTGACAAAAGACACTTGATCACCCCTAAAATAGCTGATATCATAGCGATAATCATTTAGCACAAACCTAACATCTAAGCACTTGGCAGTATAAGTGCGACGAGTAAAACGAGAAATGATTTTTGCAAAGCAAAATATCTTACTGCTTAAGCACTTGGCAGTATAAGTGTGCTTACAGAAATGGAAAGTGAAAAAAGTGGAATGTTGAAATTGAAAGGGTGGAGAACAACATGACAAAAAGAGCGTACAATTTTAATGCTGGACCTGCTGCATTGCCTTTAGAAGTATTAGAGCGTGCACAAAAAGAATTTGTGGATTATCAAAATACAGGAATGTCTATTATGGAAATGTCACATCGTGGCGCAGTATATGAAAAGGTACATAGCGAAGCTCAGGATCGTCTGTTGTCGTTGTTAGGCAACCCGGAAGGTTACAAGGTGTTATTTTTACAAGGAGGCGCTAGCACTCAATTTGCTATGATTCCAATGAATCTACTGTCTGAAGGCAAGACAGCAGGTTTTGTAGCTACAGGAAGCTGGGCAAGCAAAGCGTTAAGCGAAGCGAAGTTAGTAGGAGACACAACGGTTGTCGCTTCCTCAGAAGAAGATAAGTATATGAAGCTACCTGATCTAAGCCAATTGGATCTACCTGCAAATACAGCTTATGTGCATATCACTTCCAATGAAACGATTGAAGGCGTACAATTTAGTAAGTTTCCTGATACAGGAGATATTCCTTTAGTGGTAGATATGTCGAGTGATATTTTGAGTCGTCCATTAGATATGAGTAAGCTTGATATGGTCTATGCAGGCGCGCAAAAGAATTTGGGACCTTCTGGAGTAACCGTTATTATTGCAAAAGAAGAACTCATTAACGAATCGCCTAAGCATATTCCATCGATATTCCGTTACAGCACGCATGCTAAAAATAATTCGCTATACAATACACCGCCTGCTTTTTCGATATATATGGTAAATGAAGTTTTAAAATGGATTGAAGAAAAAGGCGGACTTGAAGGTATTCAGCGTGAAAATGAAGCCAAAGCTACTTTAATCTATGATGCGATTGATAACAGTAATGGTTTTTATAAAGGGGCGGCTGAACTTGAAAGTCGTTCGATCATGAACGTTACATTCCGTCTAGCATCTGAAGAATTAGAAAAAGCATTTGTCAAAGCTTCGGAAGAAGCTGGATTTATAGGCTTGAAAGGTCACCGTAGCGTAGGCGGTCTACGTGCTTCGATTTATAACGCTGTTCCTTATGAAAGCTGCAATGCTCTGGTTGAGTTTATGAAGGAATTTCAGAGCAAAAATGGCTGAATGTACTAAGGAATGACAGCCTTCCCCTCTGGGAAGGCTTTTTTAAAAAAAATTTCCAATTATTTTTGTCAAAAGCTGTCGCATTTTACCGAAATCGGTTATAATCAAAAAGAACTATATAAAAGGTGGAAATAAACCTATGGCACTACACATTGTACTCGTTGAACCTGAGATCCCGGCAAACACCGGCAATATTGCTAGAACATGCGCAGCTACAGGAACGCATCTGCATCTTGTCCGTCCTTTAGGCTTCAAAACGGACGATTCTACATTGAAAAGAGCAGGTCTCGATTACTGGCATGCCGTCAATATTGAATATCATGATTCTTTCGAAGAGGTTCAAAAGACCTACTCAGATCACCGTTTTTTCTTTGCAACAACTAAAGTGAAAAATAGATATTCTGATTTTCAATTTCAAGATGGTGATTTTCTCGTATTTGGTAAAGAAACTAAAGGATTACCACCTGAATTAATTGCAGCAAATGCAGATACAGCTATGCGTCTGCCAATGTCAGATGATGTGCGTTCACTGAACCTTTCAAATTCAGCAGCCATTATCGTATATGAAGCATTACGCCAACTTAACTTTTTACATTTAGATTAATTGGTATGAATTGACTCTGTATCGTAATTTTAGTAGGAAATAATAAAAGTTAGCAGGATTCAAGAAGTAAGTGGAGAAATAAAAGGAAGTACTAAAATTCAGTGAATATATAGCTGATATTCCAAATTTTATAATGACTTCATTTCTCTACTGCTTCAATCAGCAAAGTATAAATATTAGTGAGGTGTGTATTAGTATGAAACCAGCAGGCGTTGTACGTAAAGTCGATCAACTTGGAAGAATCGTGTTACCAAAGTCTTTGCGCAAAAGATATCAAATGAATGAAGGAGATCCTGTAGAAATTTTAGTACAGGGGGATCATATCATTTTAGAAAGATATCGTCCGAAATGCGTATTTTGCGGATCAATGGAAGAAGTAGGGGAATTCAAAGAGCGTTATGTATGTGCTCAATGTATGGAAGAAATGAATTTAATTCCTAAAAATGCTTAATTTAGTAAATAAGTAACATTTTAAATTTTAAGATAGTTAGATTATCTTGATAAAATGCGAAATAAAAATAACCTTTCAGCACGATATTGTGTTGGAAGGTTATTTTTATCTTATCTATAATAGGTGTACATATACTTATTTGAAAAATAAAAAATGAGTTGGAACAGGACGCAAGCTTCCATCAGAAGGATGATTGATTACACGTCCGTTCAAAATAAGCGAAGTGGAGCCACCGCCATCTAAATTATAAGCATCAACAACGCCCATTTTGTATAACTTGTTTTGCAATTCGACTAGAGTTGCACCAGAACTACCATTTTCATTGTATCCATCCGCTACGATAACAATAATTTGATCGTCTTTGTATTTACCAATCACTGTTCGTGGTGCACGCAAAGGCGAAGCTTTCCATTTCGCAGGAATCGGTACTTTTTTTCCATTTTGAATCAATACCGGTACAAAAGAAGCACCAAATGAAGGGTCTAACGCATCCAGGTTAGCTTTACTTGTAAATTTGCCACCTATCAATTGCCCTGACTTATTCATCCCGACAAAAAATAAATCTTTGAATGTCGATTGAAATCCATTTAGATATTTTCCATTGAGTACAGTGGTACTGAGTGGATAGCGCTTGCCTCCTCCATCTGCAAATCCTCCAGCATTAATACCTGCTATTGCCCCTGATCGCTGAACAGCAGTCAGTGTCGTTTCAGATCCGCCAAATGAATCTTTACCCAGTGTCATATTCATAGCAGAAGGTTCTTTTAGTTTGATTTTCATAGCATATGCTTTGTACGTACCTGGATTCAGACGGTATAGTTCAATATGGATTCGATTGCTATTTACTTTTTCTGAAGCCGCTCCTAATTTGGACGTGATTCGTTTATTGTAAATTTGTTCAGGCTTATTCGCTTGGGTAGCAGCCGTCTGTACAATACGAGACATCGTCGATGTGGTCTGATTGTATAACTTGGTTGTGCGCTCAATCGATGATGATGTCTGTACAGCTACTTTTTCAGCTTGATTCAGATGGGTAAGAATCTGTTCTGATTGATCGCTGAGTTGACTAACCGGCGCATATTTTTGGATATCTAAAGGAACGGCAACCTGATTCGATTGAAATACCAATATAAATAACAATCCAGCAAAAGGTGCTGTCGCTAACATCAACAAACGATTGATTTTTTTAACACGCATCGTCATTTTAACAAATCCATTTTCTTTTGTAGTGTATTGAGTTGCTTTTGCACTTCATTGAGTTGGGTATACAATTTGTTGCTATTATCGGTTTTGCTACTGGCATTGTCTTTCGTAAATGTAAGCAATTCATTAAAAGAATCGACTTTACTTTGCAAAGCGGTCATTTCTTTAGACATATCATTTAATCGAGTCTCATAATCATGTTGCAATACAGCGATTTGCCGTTCTGTATCTGCTTTGATCGACGCGATCATCTGTTGTTTCATATGATTGCTATATAAGTAGGCGATCGTTGCACCCAGTCCAATAATCAATATCCAAAACACTAAAAACCATTTGGCAGAGGACCCTTTGTTTGTCTGATGTCGCATCGTTGTTTGGGAAGAAGACTCTGCTTTTGACTGCATATTCACTCACCTCGATAAAGCTTTTATTTTTGACCAAAATCCATTTTAACATGTCCGATATAGCCAGTCTATCTTACCAGATAAGATTCTATATTCTTCCAATATCATTCTTCTATTATCCAATTCTCGCATAAGATCATATCCACAAATATCCAAAAAACGTTAAAAATCTAGTGAAAGATGCCGATATCAAGATATATGTTAATAAGCAGTAACTAATAGCTGTTGATAAAGGGGGAAGTATCAAAATGGAAGACATTTGGAAGGTTATCATTATTGATAATCATCCGGCGCTGATGCTTGGAACAAAAATGATACTAGAAGAGACAGCCAATTTGAGTGTTATCGGAACTGCCAGTTCTGTAAAAGATGGAGTCGCTTTAGTAGCAAGTGTTCAACCTAACCTCATTTTGCTTGATGACGCGTTACCTGAAGGATCAGTTCAATCTTATTTGCGTCAAGTTAAGCAAGCGAGTAAAGATAGCCATGTGATTGTGCTTACCAGCGACAATCATTTATCCTTATTTGCAGGACTCATGAGTATGGGTGCCAGTGGCATGTTATCGAAAGAATCTTCGCCAGCTCAATTGTTACATCTGATCAGTAGTCTGCGTCAAGGATCAACCGTTATTCCTCTGTCATGGCTTCATCAAGGAGTAGTTCCTATTCCTGCTGAAATTCCTACCGATGGTTATTTTGATCTTTCCAAAATCGAACACACGATTATGATTCAAATTACACAGGGGTTTACATACGATAAGATCGCTTATATGATCCGTGTGAGCCGACGTTCTGTTGATAATTATTTACGCAAAATTTATCATAAACTTGGTGTAAACAGCCGGGCTCAAGCTATCGAAAAATATACGTTGTATTCGCATACAGCTTCTTTTAATAATGCACCTATGACCAGCATAATTGCACCACCTGAAAGTAGTGTTCCAGTAAAAGAGGTTGCTCTGGATTAAAGTTCAGGTGTATGATCTTGAAAAAGCATCGTACAGGAGGCTGGAGCGGTGGAATTTTCTTTTGCAGCAAGTGTGAGTCATATGCCTTCATTTTCGGTCAGGTCGATTGATAACAGGCAGCGTCGTGAATCATGGATTTCATTAGCTGAAGAATTACCAGCAGAAGAACTATTTCCGCTGGCACAATTAGGAGAAGCTGCTGGTGCTGTATTCTCAGCAGGGCCTCTTGTTCTTCAGTATGGAGAAGCCGCAGGTTCATTAGCTTTACGAAAATGGCTGAACACGCGCTGGCAAATCGATCAGAAATTGAATGTAGATCCTGAAGATATTTTGTTAACATCAGGCAGTCAGCAAACGATCGATTTGTTAGTGCGTATTTATGTCGATCGAGAAGATACAGTACTGGTAGAATCTCCGGCTTCGCCAGGGTGTCTGCAAGTGCTTCGATTACAAGGAGCAAATGTACTTCATGTAGATTGTGATGAAGAAGGAATGATTCCAGAAGATCTGGAGCGACTTATTGTAGCATATGGTCCTAAGCTACTGTGCGCTTCACCAAGCTTTGCGAATCCTACAGGAAGAGTATGGAGCTTGGAGCGTCGAAAAGCTATTCTAGAGCTCTGTAAGCGATATGAATTGTTAATCGCTGAAGACGATTCGTATGGAGATTTGCGTTATGGACTGGAGTCGGTTCGTTCTTTTCGCCGTCGTTATCCGAGTCTGTTTCAATTGGATCGGGAGCAAGGTGGGAATCATGTTCTGTATATTGGTTCATTTAGCAAAACTATCGCTCCTGCATTGCGCGTAGGTTGGGCAGCAGGAGATCAACGTTTGATTGAAGTGATGTCAGCTGCCAAGCAAACAGCAGATTGGCAATCCAGTTCGATGAATCAGGCGATTTTATTGCGTTTATTACAATCGCCTCGCTTCAATTGGGATAATCATATTACAATGCTCAATCGCGAATATGAGATTCGTATTAAATTAATGCTAGAATTGCTCAAACGTCCCAACTGGCAAGGAACTCAGGTAGATGTTCCTTCAGGCGGTATGTTTTTGTGGGCTGTTTTGCCGGATCAGTTAGATGGAGAAGAGTTACTTACACATGCTATGTCTAAAGGTGTCTCTTTTTTACCAGGAGCACGATGTTATGCAAGCGATGAAGGTAACAGTGCGATTCGTCTTAACTTTACCCATCCTGGACGGGATGAGCTGTTATTAGGAATGAATCTTATTTCGGAGTGTATTGCTGAACTGCGCAGTTAAAGCAACTTCTGATTCTCGATCACATGAGCATATTGTTGTAGAGCCCGTATACCTGCTGGCGTCAATTGATAACTACCTCGTGCTACACGTTCAAACCAACCATAATAGTTGCGCTGCATAATCGCTGCTGTACTACCGACACCACTTCGTTCCCGTAATTGTTGCGGGGATAAGTAAAGGTCAGTACCAAACGCAGAAGCGATGCGCAGCGCTTTTTCGCGATAAGCGGTAATCAGAGGAGTTCCTGTACTGCCACCTAGATTGTAATCACCGCTACGTTCGGCGATTTCTTGTAACAGTCGTTGTTTGCGACTCCCGCGACGTACTGATTTGGCAGGCTTGGAAGACACTATTGGACTACATAATATTTCTACAAATGGAGCTTTTGTTTTGTACAACGTCACTACAATCAATCCTAATCCTAGACGCTGACATAGTTCAGTAATCTCACGCCAACGCTGATTATGAGCTCCTTTTTTGGCGCGATTTTTTTCTACAGCTAGATATACATTGGAACTGAGCTTCAGCCGTTCGATACCTTGAAGCAGTAGTGCAATATTGAATGTTTTTTTGATTTCGATAATAAGGGGTTCATGATCTTGTTCTCGTATGCCTACTAGATCACAATGTTTAACCTCACTTTTGATATCATACCCCTGAGCAGTGAAAAATTGTTTGATCGGAAGATACAGTTCGGTTTCTCGTTGTACAGCCACAATATTCTCTCCTTTAGATAGGTATATCTTATATCTATGTCATAGTACTTGTATTCACTGTTATGTTCGAAAGTATAGCATAGCAGGATAATAACATAGAAGTCATGAAGCAGAAGAGATCGAATAATAGTACGTTTACAAATCGATTGTTCATTAATGTTACACATAAAGATACAACTAACACTTTCAATTGGCTATATTTTACAATAAAAGGTAAAATACGAATAAATATATGTGTATGTATTAGAGAGAAAGAGGGGATGTCAAGCATGATCGAAGTATCTGCACAACGACAGCAACAACTTCAATATATTGGCTTGAAAGAAGCTGACTTGCAATTACTGCATCAACATTATGATTTATTTGTGAAAGTGGTCGATGAGGTTGTTGATCAATTCTACAATCATATAGAGCAATATCCGGTATTACATGATATTATTCAGCAAGCTGGTTCTACGATAGATCGTCTCAAACAAACACAGCGTGATTATTGGATTTCATTAGCATCTGGAACGATAGATGAATCTTTTATCGAGCAAAGGTTAAAGATTGGTCGTATTCATTCACGAATAGGGCTTAATTCTGATTATTATCTAGGGACTTATATGACCTATACCAATATTGCAACGGTTGTATTAGAGCGCGAATTGCCAGATCAATGGATAAAAGTGCTACATGCTCTGACCAAAATGTTCAATTTAGATTCGCAACTAGTGCTTGAAGCTTACGGTGAAAGAGAGCAGTATCGTATTCAAGAAATGGCGAATCAAAAGCAACATATGTTAACAGCTGTAACCGAAGCGGTAAATCAGATGAGCGAAATGATCGTTAAATTAAATGATAATGCAAGAGTGATCTCACAATCAGCAGATCAAATGGCACAGTCCCAAGAAAGTTCACTACAACAGATGGACGAGTTAGGTTATGAGGTCAAAGAAATCAGCAAAGTGGGTACAGTTATGCGTGAGATTTCTGAACAGACCCATCTATTAGGTCTTAATGCTTCGATTGAAGCGGCTCATGCTGGTGAATATGGAAGAGGATTCAGTATTGTAGCGCAGGAAGTAAGAAAGTTAGCAGGATCGTCTCAGAATGCATTACAAGATATCAGTATGACTTTGAAAGTGATCATGACCAAGCTTGATCAAGTGCAATCTGAATTTGGTAAAAATGTAGAATGGTCACGCCATCAAGCAGGGCGTTCTCAAGAATTGGCGGCTTTTGCAGATATGATCCAACAAGTAGCTTATGAATTAGAACAATTACAACATACAGAGACTATAGATTCCACAGTTGTAGTAGGGACACATGCGAACCCTAAATGATCTTGAAAAAGGCTTAAAATTAATTGCAAATAAAAAACATAAGTTCTTTGACATTTCGATATAACGGTGTATAATAAGAAAAGTGCGATTAATTTTATGAACGAAGGTGATACTCATGAAAAAAGAAGGACATCCTAAATTCCAACAAGCTATTTTTCTTGATCCAAGTTGCGGATATAAGTTCCTGAGTGGAACAACTAAAACTTCCGGCGAAACTATGGAATGGGAAGATGGCAACACTTATCAAGTGATTCGCGTTGATACTAGTTCTGCTTCTCACCCGTTTTACACTGGTAAACAAAGAAACGCAGACATCGGTGGCCGCGTAGACAAGTTCAACAAAAAATACGGCTTGAAAAACTAAGACGTAAGTTGAGCGAAATTTCAAAACGTTTTCGAACTGTTTTGAACCGTCATAAAAAGCGTACCTGTTCGTATCCTAGGATATGAATATGGTACGCTTTTTTTGTTGTCTTTTTACTACAAACGAATAATAGAAGATGATATTCGATGATCATGTTCAAGCATAGCCTTTCCCATGATCATCGCTGTCACTCAAAATTGTATTTTGTCTTGTGGAAGTAAAGAATGTATCCGGTGAAAGCCTTCTTGTTCTAATCGTAATGCAAGTCCATCGGTACGTGACTTGGTAGCATGGACGAGTAGAGCAGGTGGGCTTTTGAGATCGAGTAGCATACGCCTTACATCAGGTAGCCCTTGATGGACTTTGTAGCGTACGTAATAGACTTTACACCCTTCTCGCTCGGTATCAAGCAATAGTCTGCGTCCAAAGCACCCATGAGCCAGATGACCTGTAAAAATCACCGCATTATGTTCATTGTGAGCGATTCGTTCATAATGTTGCTGAGCTTTGACCGATTGCATCATTCCATCATCGGTAAATAAAATAAACGATGTGTATTGCGTAGGCAGTTTATTACGAGATTGTTCATCCTCCATCACATACAAATACGGATGTTGTAGCAAACGTTCTATTCGTGCGCATGCTTGAGCATGAAGCCAGTAGGTATCTGTAGTGAAAGAACGCAAATTATTTAGTAAGCCCGCTTCCACAAGCAATGGCGTATCAGGATACTCTTCACTTGCCCACAATATCAATTCTTGCCCTCGTCCATACACAGGAACAGGAAGCATAACTGCTCCTTGTTGCCGGAGCGTCTCATCGATATGCCTTTTTAGTTGAGTTAGCTTATTATCTTGATGATCAGGATCAACGCCATATGCAGCATCTATGATCGCTATATCCAGATCAGGTATAATACCCGGAATTGTTTGCGTTTTCGAAATTAATCGTGTCTGGTGCAGTGGACGATCTGCGGCTAACAACTGCGATTCAGACGTATAATCTCCTGAAAAGAAAATATACTTATCATGCCAGCACAGTGCCAGCCAGATCGAACCCGGTAAATGACCTGCTCGTCCCCAACATACATCAAGATGGGGCAACAAAGGGCTCCAGCTCCCCGGTGGGACAATATCTTCTAAATAACGAAATTGGATACGTTGTTGATCTTCGTCATCATACGGACGTGTTGCCGAGCGGTGATCGGTATACCTTTTCCATGCTTCAAAATAAGCAGGTAATTGTCCAACCGTTGCCCGGGTTGTCCAGACCTCGCCGGTATAACCATGCTTATACAATAAAGGTAGAGCGATACAATGATCTTCATGAGCGTGAGACAAAAAAACAGTTTGCAGACTGGCGACCATTTCATCGATATCAGGTGTGATCGGATATTGTCCGTCGCCTTCTTTTTTGACACCATAATCCAGCAATAGACTTTGCTCCCCCTGTTGGAGTAGATAGCTGGATCGACCATGTTCACCTGCGCCACCAAGTATAGTAAGTTCCATCATGATAATTGCTGCTTCCGATAAGCAGGTAGTGTCTGTAACATCAGTAGCAAGATTGTCGTAATCCCCACTGAAACTACAGCCATCGCCATACCCATTGAGACAGCACCTTGTTCAAATTGAGCGAAAATATAAGTTGCCGAAGTCTGCATAGATGGTGGCAAAATCAACAGGGAAGCCACCAACTCGCGATTCGCAATCGTAAAGGTCATTGTCCAACCTGCGATCATACCCGGAATCAGCAGTGGCAGTAAAATCCGCCGAAATACATACAATGGACGACCACCAGAAATTGCACCCGCTTGTAATAAAATAGGATCAATCTGCCCGTTATTGGCTTTGACATATTGTAAAGTGTACGGCAAAAATAAAATAATATATGTTAGTACAACCATACCGTATGAATTGTAAAGAGGGATGGGCATCCATGGAGAATTCCAGAATAAGATTAATCCCACCACAATAACAATACCGGGTACGGTATTAGGCATTAAGCTCAAAAGATCGATCCATTTTTGTGACCATCGTTTGCCATATCCTACTTTCAGCGCTAAAAACGTACCGATCAGTACAGCAATAGTCGCAGCTAAAAGTGAAAGTGTAAAGCTATTAATCAGTGCTTCCATACTTTCAGAACCCCAGCTTAATAAGTCGCTATAATGCTGTAATGTAAAATTACCCATCGCCAGCCCTGTTCCGCGCAAGCGTAATAAAGATGCTGTAATCACAGAAAAGTAAGGAATCCCGATAGATGTAATCAGCAATATCCCGATATACAACCAGCAGATAATACCGCTCCAGCCTCGTAACGAATACTTTTTGCTACGGACTCCTTTACCACCTGTTAAGCGATAAGAATAGCGACTGCTTAATATACTCTGGATATACCACATCAATAAGCAAGCTGTTAACAGCAAAGAAGCCAGTGAAGTTGCTTTACCAAAATCTATCGGCCAGCTAGAGATATATTTATGAATCTCAGAAGTCATCACATAAAAGCCGATTTTGCGACCGAATGTAGCAGGTGTACCAAATTCAGCAATCGTTTTGACAAAAATCAATAATGCACCCATCGCATAACTGGATAATAGCAACGGCAAAATGATGCGTCGGAACCGATAGCTAAATGAAGCACCATGTACAGAAGCAGCTTCTTCTGTGCTTCCGCCAATCTGTTCTAACGTATTGCGAAGAATAAGATATAGAAATGGAAATAGGTGCAGACTCATAATCATCACCATACCGCCAAAGCTGAAAAAAGCAGGTGTGATAGTTGCTGAAGCAGGCAATAATTGCTCCATATAACCGTTCTTTTGCATAAATAACATCCAACCCATCGAACCGATATAAGGTGGGGTCATAAAAGGAATTAAAAAAACAACATCTAACCAGCGTTGTCTACCAATCGCTGTTTTGGCCATCATCCAAGCTAAAGGAAGAGCTAGAACAGTCGTCGCGATAATAACGCAACAGCCTAGCCATAATGTACTGAACATGACCGACGTAAGATCACTTTGACCAAGCAGACGTAAAGGAGCCATAAGATCAATCACACCATTTTGTTCAATCGCTGTTCGAAAAATCATCAGAAGCGGAAATAGAATTAGTACGGCGAGCAGCAAAAATGCCGCAGCCGTACTGATTTTTTGATAGGAGAATAAAGTTTGGTTGGTCTTTGTTTTCATCATAGGATCACCACTTATTTGTATAGGTTCGTAAATTTGGTTGTTGTTTCTTCGCTGTGTTCGCCCATCCAGTCCCATTTCACAGGATATGTTGGAATGTCGTTCAGGTTTGTACGATTGTCAGCCGTAATATCGGTTCTACCTGGCAATAGATAAGCACTGGTTACCATTTGTTGTGCTTCATCTGACAGCAGATAATCGATAAATTGTTTGGCTTGATCGGCATGTTGGCTTGTTTTGATAATGGCTGCTGGACGAGGGCTAATGACTGTGCCTTCTTTTGGATAGACGATATCAACAGGTTCACCATCTGCTTTGGCTTTGTACGCCATATAATCGACACCAGCGGCTACAGCTGATTTGGCACCAGTGATAACAGGATCAAGCGCTTCTTGATTGGCTCCTGCGATCGCAACCCCATTTTGCTTATACTGTTCAAATAATGACCAGCCTTTATCACCTTCAGCACTTAAATAACCGGTAATAAAATCAAGTGCAGAACCAGATAATGAAGGATCAGGAATATTGACTTTGTCTTTCCATTCAGGCTTCGCTAGGTCTGCCCATGATGTCGGTGGAGTCGTTACTTGTTTAGTGTTATATACAATACCTAATGCAGATGCACTGTAGCTAAAATATTTGCCATCTGTATCTGACCAGTCTTTGACCAATTTATCGTGATTCACTGCTTCTGGATAAGCAAGCGTCATATCTTGTTTGGCTAAAGCTTGCATCGATGGAAGAGAAGCAAGTACAACCACATCAACTACAGGATTTGCTTTTTCAGCTTCCATACGAGAAAGAATCTTGCCTGTAGTGCCCTGAAACATTTCTACTTTGATACCTGTTTTGGCTTCAAAACCTGCTTGAATTTTTTTGGCTAATCCTTCAGGGCCTGCACTATAGACAACAAGTGTACCCGCATCTTTGGTAGGTGATTGTGCTGAACCGGATGCGCCTGTAGAAGTGCTACAACCTGCAAGCGTAGTTCCTAAGATTGCTGTTAGAGCAAGTAAACTTCCTTTTTGCCACAATTGATTCCATTTCATTATTTATTCCTCCTAAAGTGGTTGAGTCCATATTTGAATTAAAAGTCTAGCTGATAAAAGGGGATCAAGATCATCGGTTAGACAGGGACGGGATTCAGTGTATGAACATGGTGTGCTGAAATATAAATAGTGACCGATTCACCCACAGTCATGCGTTCATCTTGATAAGCTGTCCATAGACGTTCTTCACCCATATCCAATAGAATCTCATAACGATCGCCCATATAACTGACCTGCTTGATCATTCCGGTATGTATATGTTCATCAGGAGAATGATTGCTGTACCAGCGGATATGCTCAGGACGAACCATCTGATGACCGTTATCGATCCAGTTGGAATGACCAATAAAGCGAGCGACAAATGGATGAGAAGGCTGTTGATAAATTTGCTCTGGTGTTCCACGCTGTAAAATAGACCCTGACTGCATCACAATAATTTCATCTGACATCGCCATCGCTTCTGTCTGATCATGAGTCACATAGAGAGCAGTGACGCCTAATTGCTGTACCAGATTCATTAATTCGGTTCGCATTTCATCACGCAAAATCGCATCCAATGCACTGAGCGGTTCATCGAATAAAATTAATCGCGGTTGCATCACGATCGCTCTAGCAAAAGCGACACGTTGTTGTTGTCCACCAGAAAGTTGATGCGGATAGCGTTGTTCCATCCCTTGCAAACGAACTTGTTCCAGTGCTGTGAGCACACGTGCTTTAATATCTTTTTTCTGACCGGAAGCTCGTAGACTGAAAGCTACATTTTCAAAAACTGTTAAATGAGGCCATAGTGCAAACTCTTGAAAGACCATCCCGAATCCCCGGCGATGTGGAGGTACATTTTTACGTTGCTTGGAAGAATACAAAATATCGTTTGCTATTCGTAATTCTCCTTGATCCGGTGTCTCTAGTCCGGCGATCATGCGTAACAATGTCGTTTTGCCACAACCGGAAGGCCCCAGTAATGTGGTGAATTTGCCAGAAGCGATCACAAGATCAGTCGCTTGCAAAGCTTGTACACCTTCAAAAGATTTGCTGATGCCTTGAATCGTTAATGCTGTCATTGTGTATTCCACCTATCTTTGACGCTTGTTCATTGGCATACATAAAGATGTATCATTGCTGCCCTGAACTACTTTCTATACGTAGTATATCTGCTCAATTTGCACGGGGTATGTGGGGAATGTAAACGCAACATTAAGTTTTTAGTGTGTTCCTTTTGACAATCATCGAATGTTTCTATGGTACGGTGAAAGAAAAGCAGTTACAGGGGGTTCATCAATGAATTTAATCAAATTACAAATCGTGGAATTATTGGATCGTCATCACAAAATCACAGCAGTTGCAGATGAGTTAGGACTCAAGCAACCTACAGTTACATTTCATATGAAAAGCTTGGAGAAAGAAATGGGCGTTGCTTTGTTCGAATCTAGAGGAGGCAAAGTGATGCTCAAAGAACCAGGCAAGGCATTACTTCATTATGCGATCAAAATTAATGCTCTCGCGGCAGAATCTAGAAGAGTGGTACAAGAATTTGGCGCTTTGGAACGTGGCAATCTGCGTATCGGAGCGAGTTATGTACCGGCTACTTATTTATTACCTTCTATTATTAATGAGTTCAGTCGCGCTTATCCAGGTGTAAGCATTTCGATTGCTGTTAAGCCCTCACCTGTAATTCGTGAAATGTTGATCAATCATGAAATCGATCTGGGCATTATGCTGACAGAACCTTTTGAACATCCTTCATTGGTAAAAGGATTAGTAGATGAAGATGAAATGGTTGCTATTTTTGCACCGAATCATCCGTTAGCAGACTATGAAGAGTTGCATATAGATACGCTACGGCAAAGTCGATTTGTTTTGCATGGAAGTGAATCAAGTACCCGCCAATTAAGTGATCGTTGGATGAGTAGTGTAGGGGTATGGTCAGAGCAGTATATGGAACTGGATTCACCGGAAGCGATTAAGAAGTCGGTGATGTTAGGCGAATATGTTTCGTTTTTGTCCAAAATGGCAGTGGAAGAAGAAGTGCGACAAGGTCTACTTCATATGCGACCATTACCGAATACACCTTTTCATCGTTACATTTATTATGTATACAACAGTCAACGTCATTATTCAGGGCTGATTCATCAGTTTGTAAAATCGTTTGGTTAGATCGATGCAATAGAAAATAAATTATAATGCAACATCATGGCTTTCCGAACGTTTGTTAGATATAGCTCTATTCTGGCAATAATGAATATCCAACATAAACGATCTGAAAAGGGAGCATGGTGTAGATGAATACTATACTAAGATGGAGTATCATATTGATGTTCAGTATAACGTTAATAGGATGGGGAGGTACTTCCTCTGTATCTGCTCTTTCTTGTGCTTATATTTTAACTGTAGAAGATGCTTATGCTAAATATGATGGGGTAGTGATTGCTCAAGTAAAAGAAATCCAGCAGTTAAATAGACAAAATAGTGAAAATCACCAAGTGGTATTAACTATTCTAAAAAGTTATAAAAATATTCAGCAACGGCAATTAATAATACAAGAAAATAGTACATGGGGAGCTTTGAATGGTCCAAGCAAAGTTGGAAATCAATATATCTTTTTTCTAAATCAAAAAGATGGTGAATGGGAAAATCCACTTTGTGGAACTTCTAAAAAAGTGAGTGAGCTTACTTCAGTAGAGTACAAGTTTTTACAGGATAAAGAATTAGCATTGCCTGTTCAGCAATCTGTAAGAGATCAATCTCTGCCTTCATATCATTGGATAATTGCTATAAGTAGTATTGTGTTATTAACTCTCAGCATCGTTTATTTTTTGTATCAAAAATCCAAAAAGCATCGAAAAAGTGATGAATAGCATATAGAAACTATAGATATGTTTTACGAAATCAATTAGATATGTTGATTCCACTATCATTTTTCACTGTTACATTGGAATAGTAGTCAAATGATATTCCATAGACAGGGGAGAATTTGCAAATGAATTTAGGATTGAAATTAGGTAAAAAAGCTCCATTGGTATTGTTAAGCAGTGTGTTGTTCGCAGGGTTGTATATTCCACAATCTACATCTGTTGTTGATGCCAAAGCCGCCAATCTCACACCAACGTATGAGGTTAAATTTATGCTGGACGATGATATTTTGAACAGCGACCTGACGATTCAATCTGAGGTACAAAATGCGTTTGATCTACCTGCCAAAGCGCAAAAAATTGCTGTAGAGTATTTCGATACAAGTGATAAGCAATTGGACAGCGAAGGCTGGAATGTACGTTTCCGCAAAAAAGAAGATAAAGATAATTTTGAAATGACGTATAAAAAGCGTTACAGTATTGCAAATGGAGATATCAATGCAGCGTTAACACTGGCTAATCAACAAGGATTTGATGCTTCCGATACGAACTATGAAGCAGAAGTCGATTGGGGATATAGCAAGCAGACATTAAGCCTGTCTAACGATAAAAAATCAAAAGCAACAACATCAGGAGCAACATTGCCTACGGATAGTAAAGCATTATCTTTGCTTGTCGATAATCTGCCGGGTAAATTGAAAAAGTGGAAAGATGGATCAAGCTGGGGTGAAAAGCAGTTAAAAGCATCGCGCTCGTATGGCCCGGTGATGGCGAGTAAATATGAAGGTAGCTGGAATGGAATCGATGTAGACGTAGAAATTTGGCCGATTCGTAATGCTTCCGGTACAGGTACTGAGCCTGTGATTGAGATTTCGTTCAAAACCGATGATTATAACACCGCTGCAACTGATCGTCAGCAATTAATGAACTATTTGAATCAAGAAGGTTGGTTAGTGCCTCAAGATTCGTTGAAAACACAGTTAGTTTTAGATCGTTATTAAAAGCATCTACTTAAAAGTAGACAAAAAAGAAGCACCCTGCGAGGTGCTTCTTTTTGTTTTGCTATTAATATCCGCTACGTTCCATATTGTTAACACTTGCGAAGAATGCTGCACCAAAAACAATAAAGATAATAATGTAGATAACGATAATGATTGCTGCCCATAAAAGACCTGCTTTTGCATAGTTAGCTTTAGTAGGGTGAGTACCTCCACCGAAAGCCCATACAAATAACATGACTAAATTGACGATAGGAATGAAAAGCAACAAAAGTGTAAGCATCCATTCTTTAACACTAATGATTGAAGCGGGTGCATCCGGTTGCGCAGGCGGGTAACCATTGTTTTGCGAATTGTAATCCAAATTTTTCTACCCCTCTCAGTTATGTACTACTTATTGTGTAAAGATGTAAATCCTCTATGATTATACAACTGTTACAGATATGTGACAATAGAGTAATATAAATAAATAGGGTTATAGACTAATCTCATTTACAAAATCAATGTATCTATAGAAACATTTGATAGATACTAGACATTCATTCTATTTATAGTATAGTTAATTGATCGGAATTAAGGATTTAAATATATTGCAAACTATTTATTTGTACGAAACTATTGCAAGTTACTAAAAGTATCTTTATAATGAGATATATTGAATGTTTGATACAAGAAAGTTTTCAAATCTTATTTTCATGGTTAAACATGAGAGTAGCTTCTTTATACTAATAAACCAAAATCGAATAGAGATCTTCGGGGTAGGGTGCAATTCCCGACCGGCGGTGAACGTTTCTTTTGTAATTGAAAGAAAGGGTAGCCCGCGACTCATTTTTCTTTTTTTTGAAAAATGACTGATCTGGTGAGAATCCAGAGCCGACGGTACAGTCCGGATGGGAGAAGATCAACCAATAAGCTTGCCAGTGTATTGTAAAATACAGTTGCACGTTTATTTGATCAAGCCCCCGTTTATTGTACGTTGATAACGGGGGCTTTCCGTATGAGATCTCATATTCAAATTCTAATCACGTAGGGAGTTTGAATCATGGAAAATGCAAGTTATAACATCAAAACAGCATCATCAGCTAGACAGCGTCATATTAAAAGTGGATTTTGGCTTGTTTTTGTAGGAGCAGCGTTATGGGGCGTTGATCCACTGTTTCGAATTATTTTACTCAAAACAATGACTTCAACTCAATTGGTATTGTTGGAGCATTTGATTGTTTTTCTAGCGGCGGCTCCTGTATTATGGGTCAACCGTGCTGAATTAAAAGGATTGAAAATGCGTCATATCGGAGCATTGTTGTTCTTATCCTGGGGTGGATCGGCGATTGCTACGATTCTATTCACGATGGGACTGGCTCATGGTAATCTCAATGCTGTCTTGTTATTACAGAAATTACAACCGATCTTTGCGATTGTATTAGCTCGAATTATTTTAAAAGAAGTATTACCGCGTGGATTTGGTTGGTTATTTGCTTTAGCATTAGTAGGAACGTATATTTTAACATTTGGATTCGCTATTCCTATCGGACATATGAGTGAATTTGTACAAGTTGGTAGTCTATTTGCTCTAGGTGCAGCAGCATTATGGGGTGGATCTACAGTGATGGGACGCTTAATGGTAGGTCAGATGAAATATGAGACCGTAACATCATTACGCTTTATTATGGCTTTACCTTTGTTGCTTGTATTAACATGGCATGAAGGTGCAGCTTGGAGCTTATCTGCTGATTCTGGTGGAATTGCAGCCGTATCTCTGAATTTGCTAGGTCAAGCATTGTTGCCAGGCTTGCTAAGTCTATTAATGTACTACAAAGGGTTGTCTACAACCAAAGCTTCTGTAGCTACATTAGCAGAACTAAGCTTCCCATTAGTCGGTGTAGTTATTAACTGGATCGTATTTGGACAATTATTAACATGGGCTCAATTGGTCGGATTTTTGTTGATCTGGGTAGCATTGTTCTTTATTTCCAGACGTCAGCAACCATCTGATGCCAAAACAGCCGTACCTTCTGCATAACAATTTCTTTGTTATCAAGAAATGATAGGTTCTATAATCTATAAATACTAACTTTTATATAAAAAAATCCTGTCTACCTAGCGGAATATCGCTGGAGTAGACAGGATTTTTTAGTTTGGACAAGACATCGCTGTGATGATATATCGAATATGAAGTAGCTTTTAATCTAAATCGGAAAGTATATTGTTTTTATTTGATAGGTACAAGATCGAAAAAGTCTAATTCTCCGTAACCATTTCCTTTGCTAAAACGAATCGTATGATTACCTGCTGTCAATGATAGACGTTGTGTCGATAATCCCCAATTTTCCCAACCTTTATTGGTAATAAAGAAGTCTGTTGGATTGCCGCTATCGACCGATAGTCGAAGAGTAGACCAATCCAGTCCATCTGTGCCATTACCTGTACGTGCAGCTAGCATATACGTTCCTGTAGTCGGGATATTTACCGTATATTGAACATAACTACCGTCTGTATCGATATGACCTGCTTTGGATAGTCCTGAACCATTAGGGCTTGAAGAAGCATAAGCCGCTCCACCGAATGTTCCTTGTTCACCTTCATAACGGGTGCGATCCGGTTCACCGGATGGAATAGCGATCTGTACATTAGGATTAAGAGGTTGACCGAATTGAGGGGTATTGTCTGTATTCCAGCTAAATTTCTGTGTACGAATTTCCCGGTTCCAACCTGCATTATTAAATTTGGCAGAATGATAAACGATCCAATCTTCTTTGCCATCAGGAGAGGTAGTAAATGAAGCATGACCGGGTCCATACACCCCATTAGCAGAAGCAAATACAGGTTGAGTGCGTTTGCTCCAAGCTGAAGGGCTTAATAAATTGCTATTGGTCTGTGCTGTAATTAGACCTAGCGCATAATCATTCGTCCAGCTTCCACTAGCTGAATAGATTAGATTGATTTTGTTATTTTTGATCACCACTTGAGGGCCTTCGTTGACATTCGGTTGGTGATTGGTCTCCCATGCATACGTAGGACGAGCAATCTCAACACGTGCTGAATCGATCGTCCATGGGTTACTCATATGAGCGATATATAGATTTTGTCTTACATTTTCTGAACCTTCCCAGCCTGACCAGATAAAATACAATTGCCCGTTCACCGATAATGGAGTCCCATCGATTGCCCAACGATTGGTAGTATCTGTAATCTGACCTTTATCTACCCAAGTGCCTTGCATCGGGTTACTGCTAGTATTCTGCATCACATACATGCGATGATTCGCATTATCACCGTCGTCTTTGGCATAGTAAATGTACCATGCTCCATTTAGAAAATGAATTTCAGGAGCCCATACATTTTGCCCACCTGTAGTAATTTCGCGCTTTTCAGCCGCATCAATACCGGTTAATGTGGAAGATTTCCAGATCGTGACATTGTTACCTGTCGTTTTTGTGAAATAATAGAAGCCATCAGTATGTTTATACATCCATGGATCTGCACCATCCTGCATAATGACATTATAAAACTGTTTTTGGACAGATGCCGCAGAAGCGATACTAATACTGGTGCTCATAAGTAAAGTGAATAGCAAAAATAAAACTCCTCCTTTAATGATCAAGCGATGACGTTTCATTGATTCAGCCCCTTTCAGTATAGTAAATAGATAACGCTTACAATACGAACTGTAACGCAGAATAATGTCGGGGAACAGGACGATATTTTGGATGGATAGACATTCTATTGGAGATATGAACGGGAAGGTCTGAATGAAGAGTTTAACCGTTTACACTTTGAGATCAAACAGGTACATTAGGCGTAATTCATATGCGTTATTTTGCTTTATATCGAGTACATCTACAAAGTGAGGTTAGGTTATATGGTGAGATGGATCAAGCAATATTGGTTGCCTATGACAAGGTTAAAATTATATAGGTTGCTTGTGGTGGTGATCATCATCATTGGCATACTCGGTTACAGTCTATATCGAAGCGGGATATCATCGTTTATAGGTGATCGTTCTCATCCACAGTCAGTAGCTAATCTATCGACTACAGATCCTATTCAGATATCATTTTGGACGCCTTTTAGCGGTGGAGATATTTCTTTTATGAATGAACTGGTACAACGGTACAACCAAGAAAATACCGATCATATTGTCGTCACGATGAAAAATAATAAATCAGATGATTACTATACCAAATTATCGACAGCTATCGTTACTGAAGAAGCGCCGGATGTAGCGATCATACATGCGTCGATGTTCGCTCAATATATACCCGCCGATTTTATCCAAAATGTAAATACTGTTGCTTCTCAAGCAGGTGTGAACTGGCAAGACTTCAATCCGTCTATTCTGGCAAGAACGATGATGCAGACCAATCATTATGCGATTCCTTTAGATACGCATTTTAGCGTATTGTATTATAACAAAAAGTGGTTAGCCAAAGCAGGATTGTATCGTGATGGACAGGTGCAGATACAGCCAGGAGAAAAAGGGTTTGTAGACTTTTTGCAGACCTTACAAAAACATATTCCACAGGATGTAGCACCACTTGCTGTACCGAACGTACGGATCGATTCGTTATGGTTATGGTGGTCATTGTATGCGCAGATCGAAGGGGGAGGACAATTGTATACAGCTGACGGACAACGTGCGGCTGTTGATATGCCAGCCGCTAAGCGCTCTTTAGAATTAGTCACTTCCCTGTATGAGCAACAGTTAATTCCGCCTAATATTAATGATGCTTCGAATGAATTTGCTCAAGGGAAAGCAGCAATGCTTTTTCTAGGTGTATGGTCTATCGGCTCTTTTGAAAAAGTACCTGATTTGGATTTTGGTGTAATGCCATTTCCGCAAATTTATGACCATGCAGGATCATGGGGAGATGCACATACGCTTGCTTTTCCAACCCATCATGAACAAGATCCAGAAAAAGTACTGGCGGCTGTCAAATTTGCACACTGGTTAGCCAAACATGGAGCAGTATGGGGAGAAGCAGGGCATGTGCCTGCGGTACAATCAGAAGCATTATCACAAGCTTACCTTTCACTACCTTTGCGAAAAGAGTATGTAGATGAAGCCAATCATGTTGAATATTTCCCCAGCAATCCGAAGCAAATTATGATCAGCGATGCACTGATTAATGAATTGGAGAAAATCTGGTACGGTAAGCAAAGTGTAGATCAGATGCTTGATCATTTAGAGCCTTTGATTAACCAGATTTTGAAGGAGTAAGTCATGCAGATATCTATCAAAAATTGGATTCATCGCTGGAAAAATATGCGATTAGTTACCCGGCTGATTATTATGAATATTACATTAATTTCGATTCCATTGATCATTTCTTCATGGATTTCTAGTATAGGGTACTCGGATTCGATTCAAACCAATGCAGGTCAATATCAAGCAGATGTAGTGCGAGAGTTCACATCGAATTTGGATGCGTATATGAATGAGTTAGTCTTATTATCTGTGTTGCCGTATCAATCGCCAGAAATTATGGATTATCTAGAACAGGATACACAAGATCAAGTGATTGATCGATATGAAGATCGCTTATTATTGGAAAGCTTTGTGCGGCGTATTCGGGTGAATGGACGTGTTGATATTGCAGGCGTCGCTTTATTTACCAATCATACGCATTCTTCATATGTAGAATTACCGGATAGTCCGGGCAGATTTGCAGAGTCAGGGGATCGAGAACGATTATTAGCGTTAGATACTGAATTGTCAGGCAAAGGGTATTTTATCGCTCCTCATGCAGTATTATCGGATAACGGAACGGTGTATCAAGTGTTTTCGATTGCTCGTAAAATTCGTAGTCTGGATAATGGCAAAGAATTAGGCGTGCTGGTGATTGATGTGCCTGCTGAAGCATTGACTGATCGGATTACACATCTGGCAGGTTCGCCTACATCGTTATTTGCAATGATCGATCAGCATAAGCAATTGATTTATAAAAGCCCTTCTTTTCCTGTCGACGATCCTACGCTACAGCAGTATGGAGGAGAAGGTACGTTAACGATTCATAATGGCAAGCAATCGGTACTGCTCACGTATCAGACCTCACCTGTAACTCATTGGACCGTACTGCAAGCAGTTCCTGTAGCAGTATTGGTACAAGATGCCGAGCAGGTTAATCGGCAAATGATCTGGTTAGGCGGAATCTGTCTGATTATCTCGGTCATTGTGTCTATCTTTCATGCGATGCGAATTACAAGACCGCTTAGTGTACTACGCGATTCTATGAAGCTTGTAGAACGTGGAGAGTTTGATATTACATTACCTGTTCATCAAACAGATGAGATCGGTCATTTGAGTCGTACTTTTAATATTATGGTATCCCGTCTAGGAACATTAACTTATCGATTATATGAAACAGAGATTCGGGAAAAAAATGCGCAGATTGCTTCACTTCAAAGCCAGATCAATCCTCATTTTTTGTACAATACACTCGGTTCAATCAGTATGTATGCGGAGCTTGAAGGCAATCATGAAGTGGTTCAAATGACCAATCATCTTAGTGCATTACTCCGGTATAGTATTGGCAGTGATCATAGTGAAGTAACGATCGAGCAAGAACTGGATCATGTCCGAGGATACCTTTCGATTCAGCGTATTCGGTATGATGAGCGCTTAACGTATACGATTCATGCAGACCCATCGCTGTTATCCAGCCCTATTATTCGTCTGACACTACAACCATTAGTAGAAAATGCAATTATTCATGGCTTAGAACGAGGTCGTGGTGATATTTATATTCAGATAAACGTTCATGTAGAGCAGGAGCAGATTCAGATAGACGTGATTGATAACGGCCCGGGGATGGAGCAAGAATGGATCGAAGAACAACATCTTCATATGGAAGCCGGTATTTTGCCAGAAGGCCCGGGAGGTCATGGGTTGGTCAATGTTCATCGCAGAATTGCTCTCAAGTATGGCAATGATTATGGCATTACGTTGCATAATCGGGACGAAGGAGGACTGCGCGTTACTGTTGTGATGCCTGCATCTGACATGATCTATTAAGATGACTTGAAGAAAGGAGACTCTTCTTATGTATAACGTTTTAATTGTTGATGATGAGATGATTTTTCGCAAAGGAATAACTCATTTAATTCATGAATCTAATCTAGAATGGACAGTTATCGGTGAAGCCAGAGATGGATTGGAAGCGCTGGAAATGATTCAGTCTCAACGTCCTCATTTGGTAATCACCGATATACGGATGCCTCGTATGGATGGTATTCAACTGCAAGCAACACTGGCAGAACAGTATCCTACTATTCGCTGTATTGTGCTAAGTGGACATAATGATTTTGAGTATGCTCGCAGTTCGATTCGTAGCGGCGCTAGAGATTATTTGCTCAAGCCGGTGAATAAAGAAGAACTGTATACCGCATTATGCAAAGTAGAAGCAGAATTGAGCAAAGAAAGTGAATCTCAATCTGTAGTAGAGCATACACCTAGTCAACAAGTCATTAGACAGCAGTTATTGAGTAGTCTGATTCATGGCAATATAGCATATGATGAAGGTGAATTATTCGATCAAGCCAGTATTTCTTTTCCTCATAACGGAATATATTGTCTGATTGTGCAATTGGATCGAGATTCGGTTACAGAACAGCGTTATCGTCAGAATGATCCTGAATTATTCTTTTTGTATATTCAGCAATTTGTGCGTGAGATGATCATAGAACCTTTACAAGGATATACATTTATAGATCATCATAAAGTGATTGCTCTGATTAATAGTGATCGAAGTGAAGCCACAGCACAGCAAATCAGATCATTGTCAGGACAATTAATTCGCACTATTAAGCGCATCTCTCAAATGACCGTTACGATTGGGATCGGTGGTGGAGTAGACGATCTAGAATCGGTACCGAAATCTTATCGTGAAGCAGAGACTGCTCTGTTATGTCGTTTAATTTCGGGAGGAGATCAAGTGCTGGTTTATGAATCTTCAGCGACGAATACGATGCCGTTATCTCGATTGCAGGCAGCAGACAGACACTTTTTGGAACAGTTATTAGCACAGGAAAATGGGCAAGAATTAACAAGACAAGTGCAAGCTTTTATCGAACGATTATGCAGGCAAATGAATCATCCAGAAGTGATCCAGCAACAAATATGCAAAATATTATTAGAGTGTTATGAGATTGCACTGGATTACAAAGTACTTAGCGAATGGCTGAATAAACAAGACATGGGTATGATCTTACAACATGTGTTGTTGATTAATGAGCGTCAGCAACTCGCACAATATTGCGGAGAATTATTGTATTCGTTATACGATCTCATTCAGCGCAAAGAAGGGCATGTGATCCATGCGGTTGATCAGGTGGTGCGTTATCTTGAAGAACATTATGCAGAGCCGATCACTCTAAGTCTAATGGCAGAAAAAGTCTACTTGAATGCTTCTTATCTCAGTAGTCTGTTCAAACATCGATTAGGGCATTCATTTGTCGAAGTACTGACAGAAATACGAATTCGAGAAGCGATCAAGCGATTGATTCATACCGATGAGAAAATTGCTACGATTGCTTATGATACAGGATTTGTGAATATTCGCCATTTTAATCGAGTATTCAAAACAGAAACGGGCACTACACCCAAGCAGTATCGGGATAGTCGTCGTCATTACCAACATCCTGTGTAATTTACAGATAGATTCTCTAGTTATGATCTGCAATAAAGAACTGCCTCACTAGACAGACCTAAATATATGTCTATAGCATCGAAAAAAGCGTCATGGTTCCCCCTTAAAGAATGAATTAAGATTCTAAATGTAAGCGTTATCTAAAAAACGCACATACTTATTTATTCGATAAGGGGGTTGTATTAATGAGAAAAACAAAAGGTATTCAAGCCGGATGTATATTGCTGATGGCGATGTTGATCTTATCTGCTTGTGCTGGAGGGAGCGCACCTGCCAGCAGTTCGGAAAGTGGTAAAACAGGCGGTAAAACACAAATCTCATTCTGGACACCATTCAGTGGTGGCGATGGAGAATTTATGACGGCTATGGTCGATAAGTTCAATCAGGAAAATCCAGATATTCAAGTCGAACAACTGAGTAACCGCTCAGAAGATTATTATACCAAATTACAAACGTCTTTAGCTTCCGATCAAGCACCTGATCTAGCGGTATTACACTCCTCGCGGATGCCTCAATTTGTACCTGCTGGTTATGTGACTCCACTGGATGATCTTGCCGCAGGTTCCAAAGTCAACTGGGATGAATTTAATCCTACAATTCTAGAATCTACAATCTATGATGGTAAGCATTACTCGATTCCATTAGATACTCATGCCATCGTAATGTATTACAACAAAACATATCTGGAAAAAGCAGGTGTGTTGAAAGATGGCAAGCCCGTATATGACCCATCACCAGAAGGATTCACTGCATTTCTAACCAAAATTAAAGATGCTGTTCCAGCAGATGTAGCTCCACTAGCACAACCTAGCGTACGGATTGATGCTTACTGGATGTTCTGGGGATTCTATAACCAGTTAACCGGTGGCGGTAAGTTCTATGATGACAATGGCCAAGCAGCGCTTAACAATCCACAAGCGCAGCAAGCATTAGAATACGTGAACAGCTTATATACATCCAAATTAATTCCGCCGAATGTGAATGATGCGGTGAAGTTATTCCAAGATCAACGAGCGGCTGTATTAATTACAGGAGTATGGAGCACCGGTTCATTTGAAAATATTAAAGGATTAGACTTTGCGGTTGTACCGATGCCACAAATCTATGATCAACCTGCTACATGGGGCGATTCGCATACATTAGCGTTGCCCAAACACAGTCAGGAAGATCCAGCCAAACAACAAGCAGCATTAACGTTTGCGAATTGGTTAGCAGAGCATGGAGATATGTGGGCAAAAGCAGGGCATATTCCAAGTGTAACCAAAGTACTCGATTCTAAAGAATTCAAAGATATGCCATATCGTAGCGATTATGCTCAATCGGCTGACTTTGTAAAATACTGGCCTCGTAACGAAAAACAAGGACAGGTCAACGATAATGTTGTGAAAGAATTTGAAAAAATGTTAGCAGGTCAGCAAGATCCAGCGACTACTCTTGAAAAAGCAGATGCTTCGACAAACAAAATTACCGGCAAATAAAGATAGCAAGAGGGAACAATAAGTCATAACAAAAGAAGCGGAGCGATATCAAGATCATACCGCTTCTTTTGTTTGATCTTACTTTGGAAAGGAGTAGACGATTATGGGCACTAAATCTTTAGCGCATCAAGGATGGATAACAGGCATATTAATGATTTTGCCGTATACGATTTTCTTTGCGCTTTTTTCTTTATTTCCGATTTTGTACGGGTTACGTATTAGCTTTTATGATTGGTCTTTGTTAGGAGATAAAGTGTTTGTAGGATTTCAAAACTATACTAATTTAATCGCAGATGAAGAGTTCCGTAGTAATTTGATGCATACCGTAATATTTACAATCATCAGTGTGCCATTAGTCAGTGGAATTGGTCTACTGTTAGCTATTCTGGTTCATGGGATACGTCGTGGACAGTCTTTTTTCCGCATTTCTGTTTTTATGCCATATGTATTATCTGTTTCTGTGATCTCTAGTATTTGGGTGATTTTTTTACAACCGTATACAGGATTGTTTAATCAGATTTTGCGTGCATTAGGACTGATTCATGAAGAGATTTTCTGGTTGTCACAACCCACTCTGGCTTGGGCGGCTATTATTATGTCTACCATCTGGTGGACAGTAGGATTTGTATTTATTTTATTTCTAGCAGGGCTTCAAGATATTCCAGCCTCTTTTTATGAAGCAGGGCAGATCGAAGGCGCGAATCGCTGGCAGACGTTCTGGTATATCACTTTGCCTTCATTATCACGCATTACGATACTGGTGATTGTGCTTCAGACTATCGCTTCGTTCAAAATCTTTGGTCAATCCAAATTGATTACAGGCGGAGGACCGGCAGGAGCAACCAAAACCGTCGTATTCTCGATTTATGAAAATGGATTTCAGACGTTCCAGATGGGATATGCGTCAGCGATTGCTTTTGTGCTTATGATCGTTATTCTGGTGATCTCTTTAGTGCAGACCTTTATTTTGCGGAGACTGGAATCTTAGAAAGGAGAGAGTCATCTATGATGGATCGCATCTATTATTATTTTATTCGTATTGTAGCTGTAGTACTGGCGATATTTTTTCTGATTCCTGTCGTCTGGATGCTAGCTTTATCATTTACGCCAGAAGGAGAAAATGTATTTGGTAATGGATTTCATCTTTCATTTGCAAATTATGAGAAAGTATTGAGTCAGGCTCCCATCTTCGGTTGGATGGGGAACAGCTTAATGGTGTCGGTGATTACCACAGCGCTTGTACTGATCTTATCTTCGATGGCGGCTTATGCATTTTCTCGGATTACGTTTCCGGGTAGTAAATTTATGTTTCTTTTGTTTTTATCCGGACTGATGATTCCAGCAGAAGCGACATTGATTCCGCTGTATCTTTTTATGAGAGATCTAGGTCTGCTTGGCACACGAACTTCTCTTATTTTGCCTGCGGTTGCGGGGCCGATGGGTATTTTTATCCTCAAGCAATTTTTTGATGGATTACCGAAAGACCTTGAAGAAGCAGCTCGAATTGATGGAGCCGGATTTTTTAAAGTCTGGTATAGCATCTTTTTACCATTGTCTCGTCCTGCCTTAGCAGCTTTAGGTATTTTTAGCTTTATTGGGGCATGGAATGATTATGTATGGCCACTGATCTCGATTTCGGACAAAGCTTATATGACGATTACTTTAGGATTGCCGATGTTTCAGAGTTCTTATGTACAGCAGTATGCACTTCCAATGACTGCTAATGCGCTGGCAGCGATTCCGGTATTGATTGTATTTTTAATTTTCCAGAAACAGATTATTAAAGGAATTGCGTTTACAGGTGGTAAAGAGTTATAAAGTCAGTAATTTGAGTAGTTAATGAATAAGAATATAGTTGAAGCATCATTATACAAGCGTTTACCATTCAAAGGAGGAATTACAATTATGACTGCAACAACAACTCGCTCTGAATATCCAAGACCACAATTTGAACGAGCAGACTGGATCAATCTAAATGGAACATGGGAATTTGCATTTGACGATGAGCGTGTCGGTGATCAGCAGAAATGGCATCTGGATCGACAAGATGTATTTGATCAAAGTATTCAAGTTCCGTTTACTTTTCAAAGTGAACTGAGTGGTATCGGGGATACAGGATTTCATGATCTGGTCTGGTATCGCAAATCTATAGAAGTGCCATCGGATTGGAAAAGCAAACGAATGATTTTACATTTTGGAGCGGTGGATTATACAGCGACTGTCTGGATCAATGGCAAATGGGCGGCATTTCATGAAGGTGGGCATACTCCTTTTCAAGCGGATATTACCGAACTATTAGAAGCAGATCATAACGAAATCGTATTGCGTGTAGAAGATTATAGTCAAGATGTGACATTACCGCGGGGCAAGCAATACTGGAAAGAAGACTCGGCTAGTATTTTCTATACACGTACTACCGGTATCTGGCAGACGGTATGGCTCGAAGCAGTTGACCCTGCTCATATTCGCAAAGCTAAATTTACGGCTGATATTGATCACAATGAAATTAAAGTGCGGTTATTTTATTCTTCAGCAACGATGCAAAAAGAATTACGGACACGATTAACGATTACATTTGCAGGCGAGTTTGTTGCACAGGATGAATTTGTAGTGACTCATACAGAACATACACGTTCGATTGGTTTACATGATTTTAACGATCATGAATTGGGACGCTGGTGGTCACCGGAAAAACCACATCTATACGATATTCAGCTAGAGTTAGTAGAGCAGGATGTTGTTATTGATTCTGTACAATCGTACTTTGGGATGCGTAAAATTTCGATAGAAAATGGAAAGCTTCATTTAAATAATCGTCCGTACTTTCTACGTCTAGTACTCGATCAAGGTTATTTCCCTGATGGAATCTTAACTGCACCGTCGGATGAAGCATTTATTCAAGATATTGAATTAACACAAGCAATGGGCTTTAATGGAGTGCGTAAGCATCAGAAAATGGAAGATCCACGCTTTCTATACTGGTGTGATCGCAAAGGTCTGCTAGTCTGGGGAGAAGCGGCAAATGCTTATAATTATTCGGAAGAATACGTACGTCGATTCACACAGGAATGGCAAGAAGTGCTTGAGCGTGATTATAATCATCCATCAATTGTGGTCTGGGTACCGATGAATGAAAGCTGGGGCATCCCGAATGTGAAAAATGATCAGCGGCAACAACAGCATGGACTAACACTGTATCATTTAACCAAGTCACTCGATGACACACGTCCTGTTATTTATAATGATGGCTGGGAAATGATGGAGACTGATCTGGTAGCGATTCATGATTATGCCTGGCAAGAAGAAGTGTTAGATGAACGTTATGCTTCGATTGAAAAGGCTGTACATAGTCTACCCGGTAATCGTGAGATTTTTGTCGGCGGAGCGACTTATCAAGGGCAACCAATTCTGATTACAGAATTTGGCGGAATCGCTTATAAAAAAAGTGAGTGGGAAGGCTGGGGCTATTCAGGCGCAGACAATGATGAAGATTATCTACAACGCTTAGCCGCTGTTATTCGTCCACTGCATCGCTCTCCGATCGTGCAAGGATTCTGTTATACCCAGCTCACCGATGTAGAGCAGGAGATCAATGGTCTAGTTACATATGACCGTAAGCCCAAAGTGCCGCTCGAAGATATTCGCCGTATCGTTATGAACTTATCCTAAATATATACATGATCCTTTATTATAAGTAAACCGGAGTGTTGCTCCATACCTGACTATATTAGTCTAAGGTATAGAGCAACACTTTTTGCGTATACACAAATAAATCATCGTATACGATCTTCATTATCACTTCAGTAATTTACACGAAATATTGTCATAATCCGCAAACTACCCTATACTACAAAGTTGTTACTTTATACATCTTATGAACATTTCAGAATATTCCAAAACTACGCTACGATCCAAAGATAAGTAGGTTTATTCGTTCTGGATTCAACCCGATAAAGGAGGAATAGCGTTGTCAGATCAAAAAAATCTGCCATCTTCTCGTAAACGATATGCGCAGGGCAACCCGACCGAAGAGCTTGCTCGACGTCTTATCCATTTATCCGGTGGGCCTGATAATCTAGTAGAAGTGATGCACTGTACAACACGTATCCGATTGAAATTAAAAAATGATCATCCAATTAACGAAGCGGAACTGCAACAGATCAAAGAAGTGCAAAATATTAATAGATTGCCCGGGCAATTGCAAATTATTGTCGGCCCTGAACTTGTCTACAAATTGCATCGGAAAATGAATATTGTGCTTCGCCAGTATGAAAACTTAGCTCATCTACAGCCACCTGTAGACGGTCAAGCTGATACAGCACCGCAAGTCGATCAGTTATCAGAATCCCAGCATCCTTATCGCAGACGTGGAATAGCCGGGCGTATTATACAGGTAGCGACGGTGTTTTCGGATATTTTGATCCCTATATTACCGCTGTTTATAGCAGCAGGTATTTTATTAGGGCTTGTTACCATTTTACAATCTTCGAGCTGGGTAGCAGAAGATGCAGTATGGTTCCGATTACTTGGATTGCTGACAAGTTCTGCTTTTCAAGTGATTAGTGTGCTGTTCGGTTATCATGCAGTAAAACGGTTTGGAGGTACTCCGGCGATAGGAGCAGTACTGGGTATTGCGATGTCTCAGCCTGATCTGGCGATCTTAATTGGTCATACAACGATGCAGGGCGTGAATACAATGGTAGCACCTCAATTTAGTTATCAAGGTGCAATGATGCCAATTATTTTAGCTTCATTAGTAATGGCATGGATAGAAAAAGGAATCCGTCGTATTCTGCCACCCTCTGCCTCTACACTTCTCGCTCCAGCGATCAGTCTAATTACAGGCGGTACGCTCGCTATCTTATTAATCAGTCCAATAGCGATCTGGCTTGGAGAATGGATAGGTCAGTGGTTAGAATATCTCTTCACGTACGGCGGAACATTGTTCGGATTTATTCTTGGTGGTATTTATAGCACGATTGTATTAACCGGTCTACATCAAGGAATACAAGCGCTTGAGATTGCACTTATCTCCGATCCTCATGTAGGCGTTAATTTTCTATTGCCTATCTGGTCGATGGCGAATATGGCACAAGGCGGGGCAGGACTGGCTGTCTATTTGGCGACTCGTAATCCTGAATTAAGAAAAGTCGCTTTATCTGGCTCGATTACCGCTTTTCTCGGTATTACAGAACCGATCGCGCTCGGGGTAAATCTCAAGTTAGGTCGTCCTTTTCTAAGTGCGGCGATCGGTGGAGCAGTAGGAGGCGCTTATGTCGGTCTGCATCACGTAGTAGCCAGCTCATTTGGATTAACAGGGATTCCTATGCTAGTCTATATTGTTCCTTTTGGAGAACTGAATTTTATTCATTATATGATAGGCTTTTTGCTCGCAGCCGGAATTGCGTTTTTGACGACTCTGTTGCTAGGGGTAGAAAAGCCAGCTTTCCGATACAATATCTCACATTTTGTTCGTAAATTCACAGGAGGAGCTTATGAAGATCAAAAAGATTCTCAATAATAATGCTGTGGTCGTCGATGATCATGGACAAGAAAAGATCGCTATGGGTGGCGGTATTTCTTTTGAAAAAGGAAAAAATGATATCGTAGATACCCAGCGGATCGAAAAGCTATTTGTATTGGAAGATCAAGAGCGTTACGGCTATCTTCAAGAAATGCTACAAAAGTTGCCTGAAGAAGAGATCGCTGTATCTGAACGGATTATTTCGTATGCAGAACAAGAATTACAAGTTTCTTTTAATGAACATATTCATATTGCCTTAACCGATCATTTGTCATTTGCTCTAGAACGTCTGCGCAATGGCATGATTATTCATAATACCTTATTAGAAGAGATTCGATTGCTGTATCCCGCAGAGTTTGAGATTGGGCTACATGCGAAGCAGTTGATTACACAGCACTTGCAGATCGATATTCCTGAAGATGAAGTCGGATATATTGCGATGCATATTCATACCGCACGAATGAATGCAGGAGCTCAAGAAACAGCCACAAGCATGGCAGCCATGATCAAAGATATGGTGAAAGATATCGAATACATGCTACACCAACCACTCGATCATAAGTCAGCCGATTATGAGCGCTTGATCAGCCAACTGAAAAGTATTCTTCAAGAATATGAAAAAGATCAGCCAGGAAGTGAGCTTAATCGCGAGTTGATTCAGATTGCAGTAGAGAAATATAAAACATTATATGAGCAAGTAGAAGAGATGGCAGAGAATATGGAAGATGAATATGATTATACTTTTACAGAGAGTCAGTGCGTATTAATGACGATCGAAGTGAATCGTCTACGGGAAAGACTGGGTCATAGCTCCTGATAATATAAAATAATTCACTTGTACAGTCGCTTATGATTCTGTTGATAGCGGAATAAAAGTCGCTAATCATACCAAAAATAACTATTCATATAGACTAACGACCCGAGTCGATAGGTTGCAGTTAATAGCATAAATATACAATTGACTAGGTACAAAGTATGGATAAATTATTGTGGATTACAAAATTGTAAACTTTGAAACAGTGAAAATAAGACTAAATATCATGAAAATCAATGAAAATTTACAGAATTATCCTTTTTACTCTTTTTGCAAATTGATTCATTCAGTCTATAGTGTGTTAGTGATTTGCCCTATAGAATAAATGTCAGCAACAGCATATTCGGGTGTGTTACTGGTAAAGCAGGCAAGACCTAAAAACTCCGTGAGGAATCCGGGCGACAAGTGTCGTTCGTTCTTCAGAGGAATTTTTAGGTCTTTTTTGTGCGCCAAAACAGCCACAATTTGAAATTAGAGAGGAAGAACACAATGAAAATCAAGAATTTCTCAAGAAAAACAGCCGCTATAATGATGGCAGCTACTATGCTAACAGGAGGAACTTCTGTTTTTGCAAGTGGTTCAGAATCAGATTACGGAAATGGTACACAGCCAACTCCGCCAACACCTGTTGTAGAAACACCATCATCTGTTTTTAATGATACTTATGGATTTACACATCTTACACGCTTTGATGCATTGAAAATAGCTAGTCAGCAAAAAGAATCTCGCTATCAAGTTCCACAATTTGATGCATCTACCATTCGCAATATTCCGTCTGCCAAAGGTAAAGATGCAAATGGTAATACGATTGATCTTGATGTATGGGATACATGGCCATTGCAAAATGCAGATGGTACTGTAGCGAACTATAATGGATATGAAGTCGTCTTTGGACTAGCAGGAGATCCAAAAGTATCGTCAGATACATTTATTTATCTGTTCTACAAAAAAGCAGGTGACCAATCATTAGATGCATGGAAAAACGCAGGTCGTGTATTTAAAGACAACGATAAAATGGTTCCTAACGATACGATCTTAAATAATCAATCTGAAGAATGGTCAGGTTCTGCAACAATGACCAAAGACGGCAAAGTGCGTTTGTTCTATACTAATCGTCAACCGTGGGATGTAGACAAAGGATTTTTCGGTAAACAAACATTAACCACTGCTCAAATCAATGTATCTGAACCTTCCAATGGAACACTTCAGGTCAACGGTGTAGAAGACCTCAAGTCTATTTTTGATGGTGATGGCAAAATGTATCAAACGGTTGATCAAGCATTCCGTGCGGGTGATTATTCTGATAACCACACATTAAGAGATCCGCATTATGTAGAAGACAATGGACACAAATATCTAGTATTTGAAGCGAATACAGGTTCTGAAACAGGTTATCAAGGTCAATCTATGTTCTCAAACAAAGCTTACTATGGTGGAGATGACGAATTCTTCAAATCAGAATACCAAAAAGTAATGAATAACCCGAGTCGTAATTACATGACGATTGCGAACGGTGCATTAGGTATTATTGAATTGAATAACGATTATTCTCTTAAAAAAGTAATGAAACCATTGATTGCTTCCAATACAGTAACCGATGAGATCGAACGTGCTAACATTTTTGAAAAAGACGGCAAATGGTACCTATTCACAGATACACGCGGTGCTAAAATGTTCGTAGACGGTGTTGATGCAGAAGATATCTATATGCTTGGATATGTAGCTGATTCAATTGATGGGCCTTACAAACCACTTAACGGTAGTGGACTGGTATTGCACCAAGATTTGAACAAACGTGATGTTACATGGAATTATGCTCACTTCGCAATTCCACAAGTAAAAGGCAACAAAGTCGTAATTACTAGCTATATGACCAACAGAGGATTCTATACCGATCATCATTCTACATTTGCACCAAGCTTTGAAGTAGAAATTGACGGTAGTGAAACCAAAGTCGTTCCTAATAGCATTTTAGAGCAAGGTCAAGTCACTTCTAATTAAATACGTTCTAAATCAATAAGTCTTGAAGATTCAATAAAGAGACAGGAAAAGAAAATGTCCGTCAAAGAGCGGCATTTTCTTTTCCTTTATTGCTTTTATCTGTAGATTGAAATGCAGTCACAAAAAGGAAACACTAATATATGGAGGTGCTCACTTGAACAACAGCAACCACGCATCGAAATATCGCCGGACACTCGTTGTTCTCAGTGTGTTCGGATGTATTATATTAGGTGCCTTATTCTACTTTTTTACACAGACAACTGCAAAAGGAAGCACTCAGAACAGTCTTCCTAACTATAGCGCTTCTAATACAAATGCAACATCTGTTAGTAGCGAACGTCCTGATTATCATTTTACAGTACCGGACAAATGGAAAAACGATCCGCAACGTCCTATTTATTTTAAAGGAAAGTATCACTACTATTATCTCTATAACAAAGATTATCCGAATGGCAATGGCACCGAATGGCGTCATGCTACTTCTACCGATCTGATTCACTGGCAAGATCATGGAGTAGCCATTCCTAAATATACAAATAAAAATGGTGATCCATGGTCAGGTTCTGTCGTTGTCGATACGAACAATACCGCTGGATTTGGTAAAAATGCTTTTATCGCTATCGTAACGCAACCTTCAGCTAATGGTGGAGCACAAGAACAGTATCTATGGTATAGCAAAAATGGAGGTAACACCTTTACGCCTTATGGAAAAAAACCTATTTTATCCAATCCCGGAACTGCGGATTTTCGTGATCCGAAAATAACATGGGATGCTCGTTCCAAACACTGGATTATGTTAATGGCAGAAGGAAACAAAATAGGCTTTTACACATCGACTAATTTGAAGCATTGGACGTATACCAGTGGATTTCTTACAGACAATGTAGGGATACTGGAATGTCCTGATCTATACCTCATGCAAGCCGCCAATGGAGCCTATAAATGGGTACTGGGTGCGAGTGCTAATGGTCGCGGAGCAGGTAATCCAAATACGTATGCTTACTGGACAGGAAGCTTTAATGGCAAGAAATTTATAGCTGACCGCAAAGAACCGAAATGGTTGGATCATGGATTTGATTGGTATGCGGCAGTAACATTTGAGATTGCTGGAGCTTCTAATCCGTATAAACAACGTTATGCTTTTGGCTGGATGAACAATTGGGATTATGTGAACAATACACCGACGATGAAAGAAGGATTTAACGGCATGGATTCGATCGTTCGTAAAATACGACTTCGATTCAATGGTCAATCCTATGATCTATCTTCGCAACCGATCGGAGCAATCAGCCAGATTCCTGCATCTACCCAGACCGTTCAACGGATAGAAGTTGAAGACACGGAAGCACTCCCTATGAGCGGAGCTTCTTATCAGTTAGATGCTGATATTTCATGGTCTGACTTGAAAAATGTAGGATTACGTCTACGAGAGTCAGCGGACAAAAGCCGTCATGTGGATGTAGGAGTGTTCGTAGAAGGCAAGTATACGTATGTGAACCGAGCATACACCGGACATCCTGATACGAATGGAAAAAGTCTGGAAAGTCAGGCGGCATTTAATACCGATAAGAAAAAAGTTCATTTGCAAGTGTTAGTGGACAAAAATAGTATCGAAGTGTTTGTAGATGATGGTACAGTAGCATATTCGAGTCTGATTTTCCCGAACAAAGAAGATCAAGGAATCAGTCTATTTGCAGAAGGTGGCAAAGCCATTTTTGAAAATGTAGTTTTAAAACAATTTAATTCATAATCAATTAAGCCGAACCTTTTGAATCTCTATTCAATCAAAAGTGTTCGGCTTTTTTTGATAACAGTATCTTTGGTTCGTTAAGCGCTGATCGCAGCAATAAACTTTTCAAAATCGTCCAATTGTTCTTCTATAATGCCTTGAATAATTTCTACCTGTACGCCTTGATAATCGTGAATAGCTATATTCCGAAAACCGACCATGGCTTTGATACTTTGGTTCAGTTCTTTATCCAATATTCCATTGCGAAAAAGCAGATCAAACACATCTCGACTGCTCTGCGGTACTCCAAGATTACGTTCAGAAATGATATGTATCGCTAGATCAAGACAAGCTTCGCAAGCCCGTTGAAGATTTAAAATAATCGAATCTTGCTTGGTATAGTTGAATAAATTATCTTCTTCGCCGGCATATTCTTCAAGAATACGGGCAACACAGCGACGAATCGTAGCCGTTTTGTTAAGTAAAATATCGTGATTCATAGCGTGCCTCTTTTCTCTATAAAGTGATCTAGTAGATATTGTCGCTTATCATTCAATTGTACATACTCGCGAAAAGCCTGCATATAGGAGAGTTGCCTTAGCAAAGGATTTTCTTCATATAATACGATTCCTGTAGTAGCGATTTGAATCTGAAATACAGTGCTTGCTTCTTGAAAATCAATCAAATCTACATCTCGATCCAATAAGTCGGCTACTTGTTGTCCAATTCGAAATCGTTGGTATGTCGATCTGCGTATAGAAGATAAATAAGCAATATCAATATCACTTTCAGGTCGCATTGTACCTTTGGCAACCGAACCAAAAATAATAATTGTATGAGCATCGCATCGGCTACGCAACTCTTCCACAATAAGGAGTTGTTGCTGTTGAGACAAAGATAATATAGACAAGTGCAACAACTCCTTGATTGTGTAAAGTTTTATTTTATAGTCAGTAGATCAAGTATAATTACAGACTATTTCATGTGTACGGGTAATCACCTATTATGATAATGATTTGGTGAACAAGACATGAGGAATATCGGATTCTAAAAATACATCAGAAGATTGTACATATCCTAAGCGCTCATAAAAAGCTGCTGCTTGTGTCTGACCATGTAATTTGGCTTGAGTTAGCCCTTGTTCTCTTGCTAATTGTTCCATATGGTCAACAAGCATTTTGCCAACACCATACTTACGATATTCTTGTAGTACACAGATACGCTCTAACTTGGCTACTCCTTCAACAACACGCAGACGTGAAGTCGCCACAGGTGTCTCACCATCATATACAATAATATGCGGAATAGTTGTACTTGCATTATCCCACTCATCGTATTCTTCGTCCAAAGGTACACCTTGTTCATTCACAAATACGGCTTTGCGAACAAACAGGCAATGATCCAATTCATATTCATTTTCGACTTGCTTAATCAGTAGTTCCATCTGTAGGCTCCATCCTTTACTTCGTATTCTATAGTGATGCTTTCTGTTATTACTTCTATTAATAAATATGTGTACATAAAGAAGTAATAGACTGTCTTTATATTTTAACGAAATGATGATAAATGTAAACCGCCCCATTTTACAGCATCCACCAAAGTCTGTTAAAATATTGAAAAGACGAAGGAGTTGAATAAGATGAATGAGATGTTTACTAATCTAGGAGACCGTCCACTTGATGAAAATACACAAAGAGCCGCTCAATTCAAACATAAAGAACGAGAAAGCAGAGAACACAAAGGGTATTCTTTTCTATATGAAGCTACGAATTTGTTGATTGGCGTGGGTATACTGGCTGCTGTTGTAGGGATAGGTGTATGGTTAAGCTAATAGATAACGGATTACGATACCATTGAGCAAAAGAATCTGAATCTACATGTCAGGTTCTTTTTTTGTACATTATAATGATACATAGATACAGGTTAACATTTGCACAACAGACCAATCAATTATAGAATCGATAGAAGATTGTAAGCGAAGTTGAAAGGGGCACAGATATGATCGATTTTCCTTTACAAGAGGCACGTATTCGAGATCTGCAACAATGGATGGAGACAGGAGAACAGACTTCTGTATCGTTAACATCTTTATATATGCAGCGTATAGCAGAAATAGATCAGGATGGGCCGATGTTACGATCTGTTATTGAACTGAATCCAGATGCTATCTATATGGCTACTCAAATGGACCAAGAACGAGCTCAAGGACATGTTCGTAGTGAACTGCATGGCATACCTGTATTGATCAAAGACAATATTAATACAGGCGATCATATGCATACCAGTGCAGGATCGCTGGCATTAGCAGATTCGTTTGCACCGGAAGATGCTTTTTTAGTAAAGCAATTACGCAACGCTGGAGCGGTTATTTTAGGCAAAACTAATCTAACTGAAATGGCGAACTTTATGGCTTTTAATATGCAAAATGGATATAGTGCTCGCGGAGGGCAGACCCTTAACCCGTATGGCCCCGGACGATTAGATGTAGGCGGTTCAAGCGCAGGCTCGGGAGCGGCTGTAGCAGCCAATCTATGTGCAGTCGCTGTAGGCACAGAGACATCAGGTTCGATTCTGAATCCGTCAGGTAAAAACAGTCTGGTAGGTATCAAGCCTACACTGGGATTAATTAGCCGCACAGGAATTGTACCGATTACGTATACGCAAGATACAGCCGGGCCGATGGCAAGAAATGTAGAAGATGCAGCCATTTTGTTAAGTGCACTAACAGGCAAAGATGAACAAGATGTATCGACACAAATTTCACCAACACCTGCGCTTGATTATACCGATTATCTTGATCCAGAAGGACTACGTGGAGCAAGAATAGGAATTAACCGGGCATTTGAACAGCAATGTAGTGACGAAGAAAAGTCAATTATCGAAGCGTCGATAGAAGCGATGTATCATGCTGGAGCAGTGATTATAGAACATACCGATCTTCCAGAAATTGTATCAGAAGACATGACAGTATTATTATACGAATTCAAGTCTGCTCTGAATAGTTATCTATCCACGTTAGGAGCACATTCCAGAATTCGTACACTGCAAGATATGATTGATTATAATCATCTTCATCATCAAGACGCTCTTAAATATGGGCAGGAGATTTTAATCAAAGCCCAGTATGAAACATCAGGTACATTAACAGAAGGCAAATATATTCAAGCACGTCTTAACAACTGGCGCCAGGCGCGTGAAGAAGGAATCGACCGTCTGCTTCAAGAGCATCAGTTGGATGCCATCTTTACGCCATCCTGGCATACCGATGCACCAGCAGTAGGTGGTTATCCAGCGATTATTGTACCGGCAGGATATCGTAGAGACGGTATGCCTTTCGGAATCAGCTTTATGAGTACAGCGTACAAAGAACCTGACTTGATCCGAATCGCTTATGCTTTTGAAAAAACAGTGCCTGCACGCAGAAGTCCGATGTTATAAGCTGTTCATATAGGAGAAAAAAAGCAGTAATTCTGATCTCAGAGTTACTGCTTTTTTACGTGATTATTTATGCAAAAAAATAACTAAAAAATTTAGTAAATTAACTGTAAACTTTTTGCTGAATTTTGACGAAATAGTAAAATAGAACTATTTCACTAATGAGAATTCAACATATCGAAGGAGGCGCTTATGAACAGCGTATTAACACAAAATGACAAAACAAAAGCAACACCTTATGAAAGATTAGCTTCTAAGCTTTTGCTATATACATTGGCTATCATTTTAACCAGTTGTGTTCCTATTTATGGAGCAATGTATTTTCTTCATCTGGTTGATTTGTATGCATGGTTATATTTAATCGTTTGCGTATGTATTTTGGTACCAGCTGCTTTCTTTATTTTCAAAAAGACCAATCATTTATCTATAGGTAAATATCTATTAACACCATTATCATTTATCGCTTGTACGACAGTGATCTGGGTACTTCCTTCTCAAGCTTCATGGTCTGCTTTTCTAATCTATGTGACGCTTTCTGTCGTTTACTTGAATATGCGTGTAAGTATTGTAGCGACTATCTATGCTGTTGTTTTAGAAGCAGTGTTGCTACTATTTGATCCTATCGTTACAACGATCTCTGTATTGGATATTATTGTACTGGTGGTCGTAACGATCATGGTTGGATCTGCTGGTGTATCGATTTGTATTTTGGGTCAGAAAATGATGAGCAACTTGCATCAACAAAAAACGCAAATTGATAATTTACTTCAAGAAGTAGAACGTTCTGCACAAGAATTGACTGAGTTTGGTGGACAATTGCAACGTAATGCAGAAGATACCGATCGCATAGGTAAAGAATTAAATACAGGGTTTAATGAAATTGCTAAAGGTATTGATTCCCAAGCAAGTAGTATTGGCGAAATTAATACATCGATGCAAAATTCAGAAACATTTATTCGCAATATTGGTAATACTGCTAATCATATGACAGAGCTTGCTGAACGAACCGCTTCCTTAACACGTTCAGGCAATGAGCAGGTGATCCGTCTACGTGAAGGTGTGCATGAAGTAGGTCAGACGATTGATAACACACATGCTGCAATGGATACTTTACGTAATTATGCACAAGAAATTTCTTCCGTTTCTCAAGCTATCGAAAATATAGCTCGTCAAACTAATATGCTGTCATTTAACGCAGGAATCGAAGCTTCACGCGCTGGAGAACATGGTCGTGGCTTCGCTGTTATCGCTACTGAAATTCGTGATCTAGCTAGTGAAGCACAGCAATCGACCGTCTTGATTACCGATATTTTGCATCGTATTCATGATCAGACAGAAGTAGTATCCGGTCGTATTCAGCAAGGGAAAGAAGCGATTGATGTGATTCAGCTCTCTGCGGAACAGACAGAATCATCTTTTGGAGATATTATGACAGAAGCTAATACAGTATCAGATCGCTCGGTAGAAATTGGTGGTATGATCAAAGAATTGATCGAAGGTATTCGCCATTCTGTATTAGAAACAGGCACGATCTCTGCGGTTACAGAACAATCGAGTGCTTCTATTGAACAAATGACTTCAAGCTTACAAGAACAATCAACACGAGTAAGCAGTATTGCAAACAGTATTGATGAGTTAAAACAATTGATCGATATATTAAATCATTCATTGGATCAAAATAATGCTCTAGTAGAAAGTGACGAAATTGTGTCTGAAAAAGCTTCTTAATTTGTCAATAAACGGACAAAATGTATTCAGATTCATGCATGATTTCGACAAAATAATTACAGGAGTATCTACTTGCTTTCTGTAAAACAAAGATCAAAAAGTGTTGTAAAACGATTGAACAAACACTACTCATGTGGTTTTCACATACGAGTAGTGTTTTTTTTAGTGGTAATTATGCACGTTGGGTCTTTTGACCAGTTTCTTATTATAAGGATTGACTATTTCTGGAATATAGATGAATATATATGCATATAATTCCATTAATTGGTGCAAGGGATTATCGGCTGTACAGCACCATTTTTAGTTCATTATATTCTTCATCTGTAATCGTGCTTTACCTGATTCTCGCCACTCGATACATCTATATCTAGAAGGAGGAATTAGAATGCAGCAATCCCCGGTTTCTGTAGAGCAAATTATTACTATGATTAGTGAGGTAAAACAAGACCCTTCCTGTTTGACACGTCTAGACCGCGATTCTGATATTATTCACGATGCCGGACTGGATTCAATCCAATTGATTCATTTTATTTTACGTGTAGAAGATGACTTTAATGTCGAAATTGATTTTGAAGAGTTTGATATGGAGCATTTGGGCTCTATACAAGCGTTCTGCAATTTTGTGAGTCATGAGACAGGTCAAGACAATCTGACTGAAGAAAAGGTCAACACGTTATAAGCGCTTACATAAAAATTAAAGCGCTAACACTTATTAACCATAATTACACGCTTAGGTACTTATTCCAAACCGATTTTATCGAATACAGCTAACACATATTGATGTACAAATTGTGTACAAAATCACTTTTTCTGACACTTATCGGGCTTATGATGCTATGCGTCATCAGATTCAAGTATGCTTTGAACATTGAATTCAAAGGAAGAGGTGTTTTTTTTGCAACCAAGAAGCGAAGTAACCATTGACCGCAAAGAATTCCAACTGATCAAACGAACTGTTCGTAATGCAACTGTCTCTTACCGTAATCAGATTAAAGATCCGACATACAAAACGCCTATCCCTCAATCTCTAGGGATTAAATTAACCAACCGTTGTAATCTACGGTGTACACACTGTTTCCAATGGAATGAAGATGGATATCATCATCAAATGGATAAAGCGGAACAGAACATGGATTTGGATCCGGCTATTTTCAAACAACTGTTGGATGATACCAAAGAAGCTAAATCTCGCTTGTATCTATGGGGCGGAGAACCGATGTTCCACCGTCAATTTGGACAAATATTAGAATATATTCAAAATGATCGTCGTGAGATGACGATCTGTACTAATGGATTGCTGATCGACAAATTTTTGGAACCTATTTTGGATCTCTCTGAAAATTTAGAGTTACTTATTGCTGTTGAAGGATTTGAATATGAGCATAACCTGATTCGTGGTAAAGGCACATTTCAAAAAACAATGGCACAAATTGATCGCCTAGTTGAATTACGTGATCAAGGATTATACAAAGGCAGAATTTCTGTTCATGCGGTTATTAATGACAATATGATTGGACGTATGACTGAATTGCTAGAGTTTTTCGAATCGAAAAAGTTAGATCTAGTGATGCTGTGCTTCCCTTGGTATATTTCACGGGAAACATCGCTCAAAATGGATACGTATTTCTCAGAAAAATTCCAGTGGTTGCGTCAGTTGGATGAGCGTCATATCAGTAGCTGGCATGCATTTAAATATAAAATCAATCCAGATCGTATGGATGCATTGATGGAAGACTTGCATAAGATCAATGATCGTATCTGGAAAATCCGTGTTCGTTATCAACCAGGTCTAGATTACGATGAAATTGATAAGTTTATTCATGGTGATGAAATGACAAGTCGTTGTTCTAATCACTGTCTGGCGTTAACATCACGTACAGATATTGTACCGGATGGTAGTGTTATGCCTTGTAAATTCTTTTCTGAGTTTACTGTAGGGAACTTGAAAGAGAAAAGCTTGAAAGAAATCTGGGATTCTGAAGAATATGAAAATGTAAGACATATTATTAATAAAGAAGGGCTAACGCCTGCGTGCTCGAAGTGCAGTGTATTGTATCTACATGGTGCAGGTACAGTCAATTCGCTCGACTATATTTAAGAGCGGAGGGAGTTTATGAGACAGCAGCTATCTTTAATGGATGCTTTGACCGATCGGCGTGATAAAGGTCGCTTAGTATGGATTTTTAATATTGGCGCTGAATCGGTCTGGCATAATATCAGCAAAGGAGTGAGTGATCCCCAGGAACAAGAAGTAGTCAATCGAATAGAAGAGATGAATCTTTTACTCTGTCGTAAGCAGGATATTATGATTTTGCGTAAACAACCAGACCCGGATTATCTAGATATGTTGGAAAATCTGGGTTTTGAGTTACCTCGAATCGAGATTCCTGAAGGGGAAAGTGATGATCCTTTTGTATCGATATCGCAATTAATTTTGCAAGATGAAGCGCTGTTAGAACGATTGCAGTTATACGGTATGCAAGGGCGTGCAGCTTATGAAGAAACGTATCTGGTTCCTTATGCTGTTACACAGTGGGAAGAAGAAATTGCGCGTACTTGTGAGATTCCGTATATCGGAGCGCCTTCGGATATCTGTAAATTAGTCAATGACAAAATATTCAGTCGCCAAGCAGCGATTGAATTAGGATTCCCTGTCAGTAGCGGAACCGTATGTGCGACAGTAGAAGAGATTAGACGTGAGTGTTTGGCGATAGGTACAGCTGATGCAGAAGCGCAAATTATTATTAAAGAACCTTATGGCGCTTCTGGCAAAGGCTTGTATTTATTACAAGGTACGCAAAAGCTTGATGCAACGCTGAGTGTAATGAGCCGTTTTGCACGCAAGCAAAATAATCCAGACCAAGCATGGTTGGTGGAACGCTGGCACAAAAAGCAAATGGATCTAAATTACCAGATTTATATTCATCCTGATGGAGATGTAGAAGTCTTTTCACTCAAACGTCAGATTGTGGATGGTACTGTCTATATTGGGTCGTATATGCCTTCAGGTGTAAGCGAAACGATTCGGCAGCAATCCCGTCAATATGCGATGGAATTAGGGCACTATTTGTATGAAAAGCAGTATCGCGGGATCGCTTCGATAGATGCTTTTATTGATGAAAGTGGTGAGTTGATTCCTGTTATCGAAATTAACGGGCGTTTTACGTTATCCACGTATATTTCATTATTACCGCAAGTGTTTGGACTTAGAATATTTCGTTCTCGTTATTTCCGGCATATTACGAAAGAGCGCTTAACTTATCAAGCCCTTTGTCAGACGTTGGAAGAGCATGATCTGTTGTATACGTCTTTGCATCCATTTGGTGTATGGATTTATACGGCAGGTACATTATCAGCCAGTAAAACCACCAGCGGGTATAACAATCGGATTTTTGCGATTGTAATTGCAGATACTCAAAAGGAAGCGCAGCGACTGGAAGAACAATTGGAACACATTATTGCAGAATTATAACCAAGTGATCGTCAACGATATGTTAAAAGGAGGCACAACGATGGAAGTAAGTGAACAACAGGTTGTACCATTGCTTGCTCAAGTGTTAAAAATGGCTCCAGGCGATCTGGAAAATCTACAACCAGACGATGATCTACGAGAATACGGTCTTAATTCATTATCGGCAGTCGAATTAATTGTAGAGTTGGAAAACCATCTAAATATCATGATCGACGATGATAATCTACTATTGGAAGAATTATCGACGTTACGCCGAATTGAAAATATATTAGCCCAATATGTTTAAAAGGTCACTTGCCAAACAAGTTTTGCCTGAAACAGTAGGAGCGCCAGGACAGCATTGCTTTTATGCTAGCCTGCACGCTTTGCTACTGCGTCAAGGTGTATATACCGATGAAGCTGATTTGTATTTTCTTTGCAACGGGTTGTCGATCTCGTACAAAGGGAATTTCGATTCATTTGGTCTACGTCCGATGGCGGATTTGTTATCTCAATGGTCAACCAATACACAGGTTGAAGTGAAACATGTCACTATCGATCCTTCGCTTTCAAAGCGAAACGATTTTTTAATTTTACAGGATTGGTCTAATGCTTTGGAAAATGGAAAAAGTATTCTTTTGCATTTACAAAGTCATTGTCTGAATTTCCATCCGGTGTATCAAAATAACCCGAGTAAAGGGCATGTGATCCAATTATACGGGTTAGATATGAAGCAAGATGAAGCGTATGTATCTGATCATTTTTTGTTAGAAGAGTCAGGGCATGTGCTTAGTTATAGTGGCAAAACCAATCTCACTTTATTGTTAGAAGGCATATCAGAATACGCGTATCTCAATGGCAATCCAGCAGAAGAATTGAGTGTAAAAAAAGTCATTCAAGCGTGTGATCTTCATTTAGAGCAATTTTTGCAAGAAAGTTGGTCTGCCTATGCTGTTTTGTTCTGTGATCTGGATCGTCTGTTAGATATGGATGATGAACAATTTCGAGCCAGTTGCGATACGTTATATTACCAGTTACGGATAGAGAGCTTGATGCATTTACTGCAATATACCGAGCAATTTATTAGTCGGTATGAAGGATTGATGGGCGGTGAGCATTATACAGATCTATTGCGATCAGATCTGTATGAACTCAGACAAACATGGAAAAGACATCTGCTTCAATTGTACAAAATAGGTCTACGTGTTAATCGTGATAAATTACCAGAATATATTCAACATAGTCTGCGTTTATTAGCAGAATTAAAAGCGGTATTAGAACGCATGAGAATGACGGTACATCAGGTCCGTCTATAGGAATAGGCAACATGAAGGAGGTCGTGTCATCTGTCTGCTATCACATTAAATCAACTATCCAAAACATTTGAATATTACAAAAAAGAGCCCGGCTTACGCAAATCATTTTCCAATTTATTTAAACGGGAAAAACTGCATAAAGAAGCAGTGATCGATCTGAGCTTTGATATTAACGAAGGTGAGATTGTAGGCTTTCTTGGACCCAATGGAGCAGGAAAAACAACAACGCTCAAAATGTTATCCGGTATTCTACATCCTAGTGATGGAGAAGCTTCTGTGCTCGGATATACCCCGTGGGAACGTAAAAAAGAATTTAAACGTCAGTTCTCGATTGTGATGGGTCAAAAAAATCAATTGTGGTGGGATTTGCCTGCAAGCGATTCATTTGAACTCAACAAATTAATCTATGATCTGGACGATACTGAATATAAGCGCACACTGGATGAACTGGTAGAATTGCTCGGTGTAAGTGAACAGTTACATGTACAAGTACGCCGTCTGTCTCTAGGTGAACGGATGAAGATGGAATTGATTGCTTCGCTACTTCATCGTCCGAAAGTGATTTTGCTCGATGAACCGACGATCGGATTGGATATTATTTCACAAAGTAAAATTAGGCAGTTTTTCAAAACATACAATAAAACGTACAATACAACGATTTTGTTAACCAGTCATTATATGCGTGATATTGAAGATTTGTGTTCACGAACGATGATTATCAATCATGGACAACTGGTCTACGATGGTGATCTCAAAAGTGTAAATGATGTAATCGGTTCCTGGAAATTGCTCAAAATCCAACTATCAGCCCCAGTATCGGAACTGTCTTTAAATGGATACGGTAAAATCCGTTCTCGCTCTGAATTGGAAGTCGTATTTGAATTAAGCAAACACGATGTATTACGCAAATCCAAAGAAATACTGGATCATTTACCAGTGATTGATTTTACGATAGAAGATATTCCTTTAGAAGAAGGGATTGCGATTCTATACGAAAAAGGTGGATTGCCCCATGCCCAATAAAGTGTATCGCAAAATTTTACATATGGGGATCCAGAATGAAATGGAATACCGGACCAATTATTGGATTCAACTGGTGAGCTTTTTTGTACCAATGATGACCCAGTTTTTTTTATGGTTAGCGATTTTTCAATCCTCCGGTCAGGGAACGATAGTAGGATATACGTTTCAAGAAATGCTGATCTATATCATTATGGCGGCAGTCACAGGCAAATTAGTCGCAGCTGGATTTGAATACGAGATCGCTGGCGATATCAAAGAAGGCGGATTAGGTAAATTTTTGGTACAGCCATTAAATTATTTTGCATATCGCATTTTGAAATTTCTTGGAGCCAAAGCTGTTCAGTCTATTCTTGTTATTGTATTTGCAGCAGTCGTATTAATCTGGTTGCGGATCGGTCTACATGTTCCTGTCGGTTGGGATAGTGCGCTACGTTATCTGATTGCATTACCCGGCGCTTTGTTACTGAATTTTGTCATCTATTATGCACTTAGTGGTATTGCTTTCTGGCTAACAGAATCTACCGGATTATTTTATACGTTATCGTTGATTATTTATATTGCTAGTGGCAGCGTATTTCCGTTAACGATTTTCGGAGAGACTATCGCCAAATTATTAGGCATGTTGCCTTTTTCCTATATTGTCTTTTTTCCTGTCAATATGATTACAGGCAAATTAACTCCAACAGAAGCGGTAACAGGGATTGGTATGCAGTGGTTATGGATCGTTGTTATTTTGCTAGTAGCTAGGTGGGTATGGAGTTCAGGAGTGCGCCGTTATGTAGCGGTGGGAGGATAATGATATGCAAATGATCTGGAAAGAAGCAAAGCGATATTCACGTATTTATGGACGGTTTATGAAATTCTCTGTGATGTCGCAAATGGAATACCGTACTAATTTTATTACAGCTTTTCTGATTGAGACTGCGTATCTACTGATCAAGCTATTATATGCGATTCTGCCTTATCAGGTAGGAACCGATATTAATGGCTGGTCGCCGGATGCGATTTTGTTATATGTAGGCGTATTTACGATTATGAGTGGATTGTATAGCGGATTGTTTTTTACTAATTTCACACAGTTACCGGATAAAGTGCGTACCGGTTCACTGGATGTGTTGATTACCAAGCCAATCTCATTGCAATTTGCAGTGACTTTACGCCAATTTGAATTAGGATATACGATTCCAAATGTGGTCGGTGGCGCTATTATGGTTGCGATTGGCTGGAGTCGAATGGGCTTACCGGTAGACTTTTACCATGTGGGTGGGTTTATCTTTTTTATCGCTATCGGAGTGTTGATTGCTTATTCGGTATTTCTATTGCCTCAATTGCTTGCATTTTGGACAGTACAGACGACAGGAGTCACCGATATGTCCAATAGCGTTTTTGAAACGAATTATGTTCCGATGGCTGTTTATAATCGTATTATTCAGCGTTTGGGAACCTTTTTATTGCCTGTGTTCGTGATTTGCAATTTTCCACCTATGTTTGTGATGGGTGCTCTGAATCCAGGGATGATCTGGTGGGCATTGCTTGCACCGGTCTGGTTGTTAATTATTATTCGTGTGATCTGGAGTTATGCTTTGCGTCATTATTCCAGTGCCAGTCAATAATGAGCTACTAACTAAAGGAGGAATATACATATGAGTGAACGTGTTGGTAACCAGTCATTACTACACATGGGTGCTTTTGAAGCCGAATTGTACTGGCGTGAAGATGATCTAGCTACTTTGCCAGCTTTACCTGATAAAGAAGCAGAAAAAATAGTTACGGCGATGGATGAACTGTTATTTACTTTTTGCCATCCAGGAGATCTGCTATTTACCCGTTATGCAATCGAGCCAGCACAGCGTCAATATATTCAGCAATTGGGCTTTAGCGTATATGGAAATACGCAAGATTTGGAAATGGATGCTGCCAAAATCAAAGATCATATTTTAGCAGGGCAAGATCAGACGATGGCAGGAATCAATCGCTTGAGTGCAGGCAAGCAAGCAGGGATGTCTGCACGTCCTGTGTCTGTTTTCCAGTGGATGCAAGAACAAGATGAACAGCTAACCGCTCCATTTCCACTATCTACGATGACTTTATCTCCATTTGCATGGATTCCTCATATCGAAGAGATGAATCAACGATTTGGGATCGGTTATCATGCTCCTGATCTGGAAGTCGTCAAAAAGGTCAATACCAAACACTATTCTGCTCAAATGAAACAAAAGCTCAACTTGAGCGGTGTAGGGGTACTTGTAGAAAGCAGTGAAGAACTGGTTGAAAAAGGAAGTGAATGGCTGAAAGAAGGGTCTTTTTTAATCAAAGACAATTACGGTGTATCAGGCAAAGGTAATATGCTGATCGATTCTCCTGAACTTCTTGTACGGATTGGTCATGGTCTGCATAAACAAGAAGAAAAAGGGAAAAAAGTTCAATTTCTAATCGAAAAGTATCTGCAAAAAGAACGTGATTTTTCCTGTCAATTCTATATTGATCCACAAGGAAATATCGAAATGCTATCTGTTCAATGGTTGGCTAACTCTCAATTTGCTTATCGTGAGTCACTTTCTCCTGATCCTGCTTTTATGGTGCGACTGGAACAAGAAGGTTATTTTGCTTTGATGGAGCAGATCGGTAAGCAGTTGTATCAAGATGGTTATTTTGGACATGTCTGTATTGATTCTATGGTGTTGCAAGATGGTAGTCTTGAGCCAATGGTGGAAATTAACGCTCGCAAATCAATGAGCTTGATCAAGCACCAGATGGATCAATATCTACGTACGTACGGACTGGTAGGTAATATGACCAACTATAATGTGTCCCATACAGGCGAAGTCTCGCACGAGCAATTGCTTCATCTTTTAGAACAAGCGAATCTGCTCTATCTGCCGAATCGCCAACAAGGTATTATCCCATTAACATCAGCCGCTTTACATGTTAATCACCGCTTCCGTAATGATAACAAAAAGCACAAAGGCAGAATCTACCTTTCGGTTGTAGCTACTCATGACTATATCAAGCAACAACTATTGACTCGATTTGAACAACTATTAGAAACAAACCAATTTAGCATATTAAATTAATCAAATAGCGAATGTTCTACTTTAATATTCACTTCTATTCATTTTTATCACTCAACATATAGTTCTTTTCTTCACCATCCTATACATGGAAGGATTTGATGATCATGACTGTAACGATATTGTGCTCTGGTTTTGGATTAGGCTTTTATACACCCGGTCTACTTGTAGAAGCAAGCTTGAAGCGTATGGGTATTCCGACAGACGTTCTTGTATTTGAAAATGTTATGCAATCCGATCAATTGCAAAAAGTAGATAAAAGCCGGCAAGCATATCATGCTGATTTTTCAGTTGCATTGATGTCTCAGCGAATTCCACAAGATATCCGCAAAAGTATGGATGATGAACAGATTGCAACATTGTTACAGCAGTGGGAATCCGAAGGAAGGCAACATTTTATTTGTTTATCAGGGCACTGGATATACATTTTAGATCGCTATCGGGAGCAGGTAGGCGAAGCCAATATCCATGTGGATTTATTGTATCTGGATGTGGTCGATTCTCCTTCCTGGAAAAGTGTACGCAAACGATTAGGTCAGCTACATGAGAGTTATCATGAAGTCTGGCTATTTGGTCATGGAGAACAAGAGATGTACACGTATATCGATATCCCTTTGTCAGACCCTGTGATTCCGTATAGTCAAAGGCAACATCGACTGCTGGTACATGGCGGTGGCTGGGGGATGGGGACGTATCGTGAACGTATTGCCGAATTAGAACAAGTAGGCTATGGACTGGATATTATTCTATATGATCAAGATGAACGAGGCACTTCAGAACAAGGGCAACGCTATTATCGAATGAATCCAGAATGGCGTACATGGCAACAAAATGAACAGGGTAAGCATACCTTTCCGCCATTAGGAGAAGTGCAAGCAGATCAGTCTGTTCAGTATGAATCACGAGCAGAGTATCATATTTTGTGCGAGATTGAACGCAATGTACAAGCGATCGTGAGCAAGCCCGGTGGAGGGACATTAGCAGATTCTTTTGCACTCAGTACGCCGATTATCTTTTTAGATCCTTTTGGTGAACATGAAGCTCAGAATGCAGCTCAATGGGAAAAATACGGATTCGGATTATCTTATGAACGTTGGATGAGTGAATATGGTGGAGGTACCGATATTTTGGAACAGATGCATCAGCAATTACTACAAGCCCGTCAACAATTTCCAGCGTACGCAGATGAGTATATTCAACGTCATATGCAGCTTCTTCATCCTACGATGGCTAAAGGTACATTATGATGAAATCTTCGGAAATGAGTATCAGGCAATCCACCACAGACGCAGATGAACATATTCTTTCGGCTCAAGTAAGTCACCATCCAGAATCAACTGTCAAATTAGGCATTCTAGGCTGTTCAGGAATTGTGCCACGTGCTGTTCTTGATCCTGCACCTTATGTCGATGGACTGGAAATTGTAGGCGTTGCTAATCGCACTTTATCCAAAGCCGAATCGCTAGCAGAACATTATGGAATTGCAACGATTTATAACAGTTTGGACGAATTATTAGCTGATCCTCAACTGGATGCTGTCTATATAGGGCTGAGTAACGAACTGCATGCAACATGGATTCGCAAAGCATTATCCGCAGGCAAACACGTACTGGTTGAGAAACCACTTTGTTTGTATCCAGAAGAATTGCCGATGATGGGTGCCGCGGCACAGCATTATGGATTGCAATTGATCGAAGGGATTATGGTAGCACATCATCCGTGGCAACATACATTGCGTGAGTTGATTCAGTCTGGTGAATATGGAGATTTGATACGTACAGTGACCCAGCTTACGATACCCGCCAAAGACAATCATCAGGATAATTACCGAAGCCATCCAGAGCAAGGCGGAGGATGTTTCTGGGATTTAGGTTGTTATTGGCTCCAATTTTTACAACAGGTGATCGGTATACAACATGGTGAATTTGATGGACAATCTCTATTTGATGGGCCGAATGGATGCGATTGGACATTTGAAGCGCAAGCCAGACTTGCTCATGGAGTAACAGCAGAAGCGATATTCTCATTTGAGAAGCCGTATAGTAGCCGTCATATTGTCTACCTTGAACACGCAACGATAACGATTAATGACTTTTTCCGCTGTAATCTAGGCTTTTATAAATTGAAGTTAAAGATTGCGTTGCTGGAAAATGGGCAAGAAACAGGTGAAGTTCGTTATCATACCTTTGAGCCAATGAATTATTATGTAAATCAATTACGCTTTTTTCGTGATACGGTTCATCATCCGTCCAATCATCATTCGTTGGATGAATCGGTAGAGCGTATCCACCTGCTATCTCATATTCATGCGACTGCCAAATCCAAAAGTGTTATATCTTGAGTTATCCATACAGATATGTGGCTTAGCAAACATCTTTTTCTTATCAAAATCTTTTTCTCGTTGAACATGGTTGCATGTGTAATGCCAAATGGTTAGGAGATGAACATGGATGAGTCATTTATCAGAAAATAATCCTTTATATGAAGCGTTACAGCAGTATCCAACGCCTTTTTATTATTACAATGGAGATCAATTAGCTGATCATATTCACTCTTTTCAACAAATGCTACATCCCAAGGTTCAATTGCATTATGCGTTAAAAGCCAATAACAATATAGCGATAGCTAGCCTTTTACGTGAATGGGGCTGTCATATTGAGATTGCTTCTTTAGGAGAATTGCGTCTCGCTGAAGCGGCAGGGTATTTACCAGAAGAGATTATTTATACAGGCCCGGGGAAAAGTGAAAAAGAATTACGGACAGCGATAGCGCATCAGATTTATTGTATCAATATCGAATCACTGGCAGAGTTAGAAACGATTCATCAGATTGCTACAGAATATGATTGCCATGTAAGAGTCGGTATTCGGGTGAATCCAGATGGAGAAGGAATAGGGGGATCGTCCATTCAGATGGCAGGTGTAGCCCGACCATTTGGGATTGATGAGTCTCAACTTGATCAAGTATTTCAGCGTGCGGCTGAGATGTCACATATTCAAGTGATCGGTATTCAAGTCTATGCGGGTACACAGATTATGGATGCAGAGGTGTTGCTGAGTAATTTTAGATATACTTTATCTTTAGCAGCCCAACTTCAAGCTAGATATCCGGTTCAACTGGATATTGTGAATCTGGGTGGTGGATTTGGAGTTCCTTACTTTTCCCATGAACGTCCACTGGATATAGAATATGTGATGCAACAACTGACACTGCTCATAGATGAATATAGTGTTCATCTGCCCCATAGTTCTTTTATTATCGAAAGTGGTCGCTATTTATTAGCCGCTGCTGGAATCTATGTCTGTCAGGCGCAATACACCAAAGTATCCAAAGGCGAACATTTTGTGATTGTAGATGGTGGGATGCACCACCATGCAGGAGCTACATTTCGAGGTAGACGACCACGCAACAATTATCCGATCGAAATTATTCCAAGACATCATACGTCAGATACAGAGCAGACGCAGGTTACCAGTATTGTAGGGCCTCTGTGTACGCCGGATGATTGTTTATTCAAAAATGTAGAGTTGCCTGTTATCCATGCTGGTGATTACATATGTATTCTGCAATCCGGTGCGTATGGATTAACATACAGCCCTATTCAATTTCTAGGGCATGCTACACCTGCTGAGGTGCTGTATTATAAAGGCAAATCGTATTTGATTCGTGAGCAAGGCGATCCTGAAGATTTGTTACTGCGACAGCAAAATATCGTACCTTCTACAGAATGGACGGCGGTGCCATGATGAATTCTAGTACGTATTCCTATACTCATTACGAAGCATCGTTAGCCCGTCAACCTATTCCGTCTGATTCGCAGAAAATCTTGCCTTTAGCTAAACCTTTTGTTAAAGGATATCAATACTTAGGGTATGCTCTATCTGTTATTATGACTCATGAAGAGTGTTTGCCGTGGGTGTATCATCAATTTATCCAGTTAAGTTCTCCTAATTACCAGTGGGTTGATTTTTACCATCCACATGACTTTAGTGATTACCCCTGGTTGGAGACGAATGAGACCGATTGTGCAGATCTGAATGCAGAGCAATTGATTCATACATGGATACAGCTTATTAATGAAGAAAAGTATCTGGTGATGTTTATTGATGAATTTTATTTGTCCCATACTGCTTTTTATCAAGAAGAGCATTATTCTCATGATATTATGCTACATGGATATGATTTGGAGCAGGGTATATTCTGGGCAAGCGGATACAATCGTGATTTTCAATATGGAGAGTATTCTATTCCTATCGAAGAAGTGCTAGCAGCTCATTTCTCATTTCAAGAATCGCATAAGCGTCTCATTACGATTCGCTATCAGCAAGCACCTGTACATTCTCCCAAAGTGATCGCTGTAGTTGTTACATTAGACGGTCTGATTGAACAGTTGCAAGACTATGTAGATTCTCGTCCTTCATCTTGGAGACGCAATGATATTCAGCAAGCCAGCGCCCACTTTTATGGTATGGAAATCTATGATATTTTACAAAATAGTATTCAGAACTTTATCGATAATCATATCAAAGCCGATATTCGGGCATTCCATATCTGGTACGAACACAAAGAAGCGATGGAGCAACGATTAACGTATTTGATGCAAAATGTAACAGGCTTACAAGCGATAGTAGAACAGCATCCTACACTGATGCCAGCGCTAAAAGAACTAACTCGTAAAGCAACGATTATTCGTAATCTATTGCTCAAATACAATCGAAGTCACAATATAGCTAGCTTAGAGCGCGCGTCGCAAATGCTCTATACGATGCGTGGTGAAGAAGAAGTAGCCTTGCAAATGATGCTCACTGTGCTCAAGCAAAGTATTCAGCCTGTATCTGTATTGGAGCAATCGCGTGAATTAAAACGGCGTGTCGTAGATCGTCAGCTACGCAAAACGGTCGAAGACCGATTGATAATCTTCGATCAATTAGAAAAGCTAGATCATCCTAATGAATGGATAGAAATTATGCTGATTATTGATCAACAGTTATGGGAACAGTTAGCTCAGACTGATTCAGTACGGACAGATCGTCTGATTGCTTTCTGGTGCGAACTGCTTCAAACCAAACCGTGGGTAGCCAGTCAATATGATACATTACGTAATGTGGTAGAGCGAATGCAGAAGGTGGCACAAGATGAGCAAGTCAAAGCCCAGTTAGAGTATTGGCACACAACGATGACTGCTATTCGTTCTCAATAAATCATCAAGTGTATAGAATAATTCAGATTATTGACATGAAATCATAAATAGCCGTAGGACTCTCTAATCATTAAGAGAATCCTACGGCTTATTTGATAGGTAGAACTTAGATTAGAGTTTACCAGCGCCTGCTTGAGCAGTCACAGTAGCTTTGACAGTCGTAGAAGCAGCAATTGCATCATATAACGTAGGCGTCCAACCTACATCTGTACTCAGACCTGCACTGGTAGCAGCATTAATAGCGACTCCATTTAACAAAGTGCCTGTATCATACAGTGCAGTGCCTTTAAGTGGACTTGCGACTTGATCTGCGGTTAGGCCTGTTATATCAATCACATTATTTTGAGCGTAGATTTTGGAAGATTTGCCAATACCCCAGATATACAGGGTAGCATAAGCGCCTGTAGTACTGCCTTGATAATAATTGTTATACACATGAATTTGTCCATAGCGTACGCGAGGAGTGCGTTGAACTGTATTTTTATAATAATTATGATGCAAAGTAGCACGTAATTTACCTTCATCACTGGTTGTACTATCACTTGAACCGATAATCGTAGTTTTGTCATGATCATGGAAATAGTTATAAGACAGAGTTAATAGATCAGCACCATTGCTCATATCTACAGCACCATCATGATGTTGATATTCACGACCATAATATTCTCCATTGCCACTATCAGGATGAGCACCATCGTCAAATGTACAATGATCTATCCATAAATGAGTAGCCCCTTTGATCGTGATACTATCATATTCAGAATTCCAATTGCCTGTACTGCCATCTGTAGGGTCCCATGATGGAAAATAATCATAAGCATCTTGGAATTCAATATTACGAATAATAATATTGTCTGTACCGCTTTTTACCTGAAAATTAACACCATTGATAATAGCATTGGTACCTTTACCTACAATCGTAGTGTTGGAAGGGATAGTAATACTTATTTGGCTAGCTTGATTTTTTTGCGAAGCTTTGCGAGCGTCTTCCTGTGTACCGGAAGGAACTTTAGACATTCCCCATGTTGCCGGATCATAAGCTTTGAGATAAGCATTAAAATCATAGCCAGCGTCTTTATAATCATTGGCACCGAGTGGTTGGTTGTTATCATCTACATTAATATTAATTGTACCGCTTACATAAATGATTTTAGGAGTAGTATTAGTAGCACTTCCAAGCGCATCCACTAACTGTTTGCGATTGGTTACGGTGAATATATTCGCAGTGGTTGCTTTGGCACCGCCTGTAGTTCCACCAGAATAAGCTGCCCAGCCATTTTTAGTTCCTAATGTTTCTTTGCCTATATCTGTAGCCGCTTGTACCGAAGGATTCCAGACTGCTATTGATGAGAACATTAATAATGTAGCTAATCCTATACTCCATTTTTTATGCATACATCTTATTCCTCCTTGAGTATATACAATCGTATCCATATCATAAGCAAGACAATAGTAAGCGCGACAAGTGAATAAGCAGATGAGGTTAAAAAGAAAGCCCGGGTACTTTTTTTCTAACCACCTATACAGCGTAATCATTTTTACATAAAGTGACAATATAAGAATAAATACGTAAATATAAGTGTAAATGATTACATATAGAAAACACAAAAAAGACCTTTGTTATAGAGGATATATCACAAAGATCCTTTTAAATCATAGGAATTAGATGTTATGATTATAGAAGTGTATAATACATAGTTATACAAATTGCATAAAAATAAACTTAAATTTGAACTAAATGCTCCCATATGTATAAAATTACGGAATTAGTTCAGTCCAATCTAGCATCACGAGCGGAAGAGGACCTAACGGTTCTGCTGCACAGACGGCTAATTTGTACTGTGAATCGATAGAAATATGACGGAAAAAACTTGGGGTGTCGATTGGTTTCGTAGAAGTCACTTGATAGTTTTGGATATCATCTTGCAAAATAGAGAATGAATCTAACGGAATCGAAAGCCCTTTGCCTACAAATTTGATGTAGCTTTCTTTTAATGTCCATAATTCATAAAAAGTCTGTAGCTGTCGATCTTCCGGTGCATTCAATACCAATTGATATTCATCAGGAGTATAGAATCGCTTGGCTATTCCAAAATCTATCGGACGTACCTGTTCAATATCAATACCTACGGGAACATCACCATCAACACATACAATCCAGTTACCTGCATGGGATACATTAAAATGAATATGGGGATAGTTGCGTAAGTAAGGCTTGCCATACTTATTTTTGTCTAACTGAATCTGATCATCTTGCAAATGATAATGGGTACGTAATCTATATAAAATAAGCAGTTCTCCTATTAATCCACGCTGAGCATCTTGCTGTCGAACAAATTTCAAAGAAGCTTCTTTTCTTGCAGATGATACTTTACTACGTAACATATCCATATCTTCTAACGATAATAAATCAGGCAGATGTATCCCTGTCACTGTAATCAATCTCTCGTCTCCCCACTTTCGAGTTTGGCTCTATTGCTATATAAAGAAATGGTTCTGTTGTCTAAATTATACAATATCATTTTCAAGGAGGAAACATTGTGCCAGAAATCAAACATTTAGCTCATCAGACCGAGGACGGTTATTTTGTTCAGTTGATTCCAGACGTTCAATTTGCTCGTTTTGCAAATGGACAATCATTAAAAATGAATATCTTGCGTCCAGTTTCTCATTTACCATTGCCGTTAATCGTCTGGGTTGTCGGTGGAGCTTGGGTAGATATCGATCCTTACAAGCATATTCCTGCTCTTTCCAAATTAGCCCGTCAAGGATATGTGATCGCTTGTGTAGAATACCGAACAGTCAACAAAGCACCTTTTCCTGCGCAATTAGAAGATATCAAAACAGCGATACGTTTTTTACGTGCTCATGCGCTTGATTATCATATCGATCCAGAACATATCGGCATCTGGGGACACTCTGCAGGTGCTCATTTATCTGCATTAGTAGGTGTAACTGGAGACCAATCCGAATGGGATCAACAAGGACAATGGCAAGGTTATTCCAGTAGTGTCAAAGCGGTAGTCGATTTTGCAGGTCCGGTTGATATTCAGGCAGATTTCCAGAGTGAATACGAATTGCCTGTAATCTCGTTACTGATGGGTGGACCTTTACGACATAAAATAGACACAGCAGATCAATCCAATCCGATTCATCATCTTTCTTCTCATATTCCTGCTCAAGTACCGCCGTTTTTGATTATGCATGGAGATCAAGATCAAGTGGTACCGCTACGTCAAAGTCAGTTTTTGTATGATGCGTTAGCAGCGATGTCTGCGGAAGTGGATCTATATATTTTGGAAGGTGTCGGTCATTCTTCGACTACTTTTATGACTCGAAATGATGTACTTGAAATTGTAAGTGAATTTTTTGCGCTACATTTGAAAGGATCATGACCAATATAGGTTAATAGTAAAGTAGACCATCATCACCAGTCCAAACAGTTCATCATTGCTTTACATTAAGGGCATAAGAAAGATTGAGAGGGATAGACCATTGGACAATCATGAACATGAAATTCTTCAAAACCTGATATCTGAAAGTGGTGCGTACCGATCTCTTTTTGAATACCACCCTGATGCGATATACGTTATGGACAAAAAGGGAAATTACATTTATATCAATCCAGGTGTAGAGAAGATTTCAGGTTATACCATAGATATGCTAGAACATGTTGATAACAATAGAATTTTTGGAGAAGAACGTACTGATATACGTTCTCCCTATGTTGCAGAAGTATTGGAGGGCAAATCTGTTCAATTTCAGACTCAAATTTACCATCGACAAGGGCATTTGATTGATCTAGATGTTACATATACACCGATCGTAATTCAGGAAGAAATTGTAGGGATTTATGGAATTGCCAAAGATATCACTTCACGCAACAATATCGAACAAAAGTTCAAAGAAGCTGAACGGATGTATCGATTAATTTCTGAAAATGCAGATGATTTGATTACTTGCTCGGATGCAGAAGGTAGAATTACATACATTTCGCCCTCTGTAGAAAAGATTCTAGGGTATTTACCTTCGGAATTAATACAAATGTTATCTACCGATTTAATCTATCCAGAAGATATTTTGCAGTTAGAACCTCCATTTCAATCTCGCAAAGCGGTTGAGATTCGTTGTATATGCAAAGACAAAACGTATAAATGGATCGAACTTACAGTCAAAGCGATTACAGATGAGCATGGAGAAATATGTCAATATATGGGGATAGGACGCGATATTACTGCCCGTAAGCAATCGGAAGAAGAACTTCGCAAAAGTGAAGAACGATTAGCACTGGCACAAAGTATCGCAGGCTTTGGATACTGGGATTGGAATTTGGACACACAGGAATTAATCTGTTCAGAGCAATTTCTGGCTATTTTAGGATTAGAATCTCCATCTGCTAAATTGTTATATCGTCATTTTTTGGCAATGGTACATTATGATGATCGTGATAAAGTACGGACTGCTTTTCGGCAATCGGTGGCTCAAGAACATATCAATATCGAATGTAGATTGGTCGATCGCACTAATCAGATCAAAACAGTGAATATTCAGGGAACTCTGGTGACCGATGATCAAGATGGTACACGCCAAATCGTAGGTACTATTCAAGACATAACAGAAAGTCGTCTGATGGAAGATCTGATTCGTGAAAGTGAACGGCAATATCGTATGCTGTCCAATAATACATTGGACTTGATTTCTTCGCATACCGCAGACGAACATTTGAGTTTTGTATATACATCTGCTTCTGTGAAAAAGTTGCTTGGTTATACAAGCGAAGAACTGATCGGCAAAAGTGCTTATCTTTTTTATCATCCTGAAGATTTTCAAAATGTACGCGATTATATCAACGGGATTACAACAGTCACAGAGCACAATGAGCAACAGACGGTACATTATCGTTTTCAACACAAAGCAGGTCATTATATCTGGTTAGAGAGTACAGCAACGTATACTCCTAGTCAGGTTGAAGGAATCAAGGGCACAGTGATCGCTGTATCCAGAGATGTAACCGATCGGAAATTAGCTGAACAGCGTCTACAAGAAAGCGAACAGCGTTACAAATCACTTGTCGAATACAATCCTTCGGGTGTCTATACATTTGATCTACAAGGTCGTTTATTTAATCTTAATCCTGTTGCCGAAATTCAAAGTGGATATGATCGCACAGAACTGAAAAATATCTACTTTGCCGAGTTGATTCATTCTGATCTACGTGAACAAGCATTAGATCATTTCAACAAAGCCAAAATGGGATTACCACAAAATTACGAGACGACTTTAGTACATCATACCGGTCATCAAATAGAAGTGAATATTACAAATGTACCTATTATCGTAAGTGGCGAGATTACAGGTGTATTCGGAATAGCGACAGATATTACAGAAAGCAAAAAGTATGTCGAACAGATTAAAAAGATCAGTGATGAGTACAACTTAATTTTGAGTTCTGTCTCAGAGGGCATTTATGGAGTAGACACTGAAGGCAATGGTATCTTTTTGAATGCAGCAGCATCTTCTATGTTAGGCGTGTCCAAAGAAGAATTTATAGGATCACCTGTACACGATGTGTTAATGCATACCAGAGCAGATGGAGAGCCGTATGCTCTTGCTCATCATCCAGTAGAGTTAACGATGCAAGACAGCATTTCAAGACGGGTAACAGAAGATGTGTTTTTTCGCCGGGATGGTTCTAGCTTTTTTGCTTCTTATCAGACCAATGCGTTGCGAGATCGAGATCAGATTATAGGTGTAGTGGTTGTGTTCAGCGATCGCACGAATGAGAAAGCAATTATCGAAGCAAAAGAATCGGCAGAGCGGGTTGCTTACGCGAAGTCACAATTTATTTCGATGATGAGCCATGAGATTCGTACACCGATGAACGGGATTGTCGGTATGGCTGAATTGATGCTTGATCTTGATCTCAATGAAGAACAAGCTAGTTATATTCATATTATTCGCCAGAGTGGTAATGAATTGATGCAGATTATTAATGATATTATGGATGTGCATCGACTGGAAAATGGAAATGTAGAACTGGAACAAAATGTGTTTGATCTTCATGAGTTAATCAATGAAGTCTATCAATGGTTTTTACCTACAGCCCAAAGTAAACATCTGCGATTTGAAAAAAATATAGAGCAGGAAGTTCCCAAACTCGCTCGTGGCGATATGCCTCGCATTAAGCAGGTACTGGTCAATATTATCGGTAATGCGATTAAGTTTACAGAAAAAGGAAATATTCGGATTAGCGCTGGCATTTCTTATATGTCGCAAGATGATGGAATGATGTTGCACTTCCGCATTACGGATACAGGCATAGGCATACCAGCAGATAAATTAAATGAATTATTTCATTCATTCTCGCAGGTACATCCGGTTATGAATCGGCGTTATGGAGGAACAGGACTAGGATTGTTTATTTGCAAAAATCTGATCGAGCTGATGAATGGAACGATTGGAGTCGAAAGTCAAGAACATCATGGATCTACATTCTATTTTAGTATTCCATTACAACTGAATTAAATATAAAGAAACCTGTTAAGAGGCATACCATCAACGATGCTTCTTAACAGGTTTTTTGCATATAACTAATAAATAAGTTAGCGTCTAATACTGATCAATCCATTTTTCTAGCATACATAATAGCGATAGTCTGAGGGCCACAATGACTGGAAATAACGCAGCCAGCTTCAGTAATCATAACTTGACGAGCATCGGTTTGTTCACGCAATACAGCTTGCATATGTCTTGCTTCTGCTTCTGCAAATGAGTGAACTACAAAAATAACATCTTGATCGATAGCATGTCGATGAGCCAGTGTATTGCGAAGAAGTTGTTCGACTGCTTTTTCACGCTTGCCTCGTATTTTATAAGCCGGCACAAGTGTACCCTGTGTAGTTACTTGAATAACCGGACGAATTTTGAGCAAGCTACCAATCAAGTTTTGCATTCCTGAACAGCGTCCACCTTTGTACAAATACTCTAAAGAGTCGATAGCGAACTCGGTCTCTATTTGTGAACGCATGTATTCAAGTAACTGTACAATCTCTGTAACCGATTGCTGTTGGTGGATCGCTTGAACAGCTTTCATAACTAATAAGCCGATCGAACTGGATAAATTTAAAGAATCGACGATAGTGACCGCACCTGCGGGAAATGTATTTGCGGCAAGATGCGCATTCGCATACGTAGAAGAAAGCGCAGAGGACAGACTAATATAAATAATCGTGTCACCATTGTCAATAACAGGCTGAAACGCTTGAATAAAATCAGCCGGGGAAGGTGCAGACGTTTTGGGTGTTTGTCCGGTCTGTTTTACTTTTTCATACAATTCGGCTGGGGTGATATCTATACCATCTCTGTATACTTCATCATTAAAATTCACATATAAAGGTACGACACCGATCTGATTTTCCTGTAACCATGTTTTCGGCAAATCGCAAGTACTATCTACAAACATACGAATAGATGTCATAATAATCTCCTGTCTTTCAATCGAATCCAATTATTCTATATACCTATAAGCATACATTCTAATAGTATATCATGATTCACAGTATACAAAAAAGCAGATAGTGACTGCTATCCACAAGAATAGAAGTTACTACCTGCTACTAATATTACTTATCACTTACTTTAATCACACATCGCTTTTAATAATTACCTTCTGAAAAGATACCAAGAAGCAAAGAAAGTAATAGGAATGCGGCTGGAAGAGCATTTAACACCACACCAAGAATTGCAAAAATTTTGCGACGTTGCTTGATGCAACAACCAACAATACCTAATACAAGCCCGGTAAAGTTAGCAAAGATCATAAATCCCCAGATCAAAATAAGTACAACCAGTCCGCCTAACATACCAGACATCCATGCGGTAATATTTTCTTCATCTAACATGTCCAAAGAAGTCCCTGTACTTCCAACAGCAGAAGCAACCATAATGACAGCAATAACCACCAGAATAATATTGATCACAATCGTAGATAGTCCAATCACAAAAGAAGCTACACCTAATTTGGAATGCGGCCATTTTTGACCGGGTGGCAACGCATATGGATCATTCACGTTATACTGGTTATAATCAGGATAGTGGGGTGGAGCAGTAGGTGAAGCATAATCTTCTCTAACAGGCTCTGATACTAATGGATCTCTAAATTCATTGTCTGGAGCTGGATCAGAATCCGTATCCGTATCTTTTTTCAAGTTAGGAAATGATGAATTGCGTTTTGGATCATAAGGGTCCATAAATGTAATCTCCTTTACAGTATATGTATGTACCGTTACTTTTTCATAATTTCCTCACAAATGCAAGTATTTGAGTAAGGTATAATCAAAATAAACAGATTAGCAGGAGGCATATTCATGCAACGCACATATTTAATTATCGGCTCTATTCTAGGAATGATCGGAGTAGGGATCGGCGCTTTTGGCGCTCATTTATTAGAACCTATTATTGGCGCACAATTAATGCAGACATTCAAAACAGGGGTAGAATATCACTTTGTACATACATTAGCGATTATTATGGTTGCTATTTTAGCAGGAGTGATTGGTGAATCGAGTCTATTACGCTGGGCAGGTCGATTGTTTACGGTCGGTGTTATTATTTTCTCAGGCAGTCTATATGTATTGAGTATCACTGGAATCAAAGTGTTAGGAGCGATTACACCTATAGGTGGATTATGCTTTATCGCCGGTTGGTTCATGCTAGCGTTAGTCGGTGCTAAATACGGCAAACGTGCGTAAAAGGTATAGATACTAGCATTTGCTTCAAATAATTACTTCTAATCGTAAGATAGTCAAATCATAAAGTAATCCAAAAAAGCGTTCTTCTCTGTAAAAGAGAAAAACGCTTTTTTTGATCATTGTCTTTACCAAAAGAATACATATGCAAGAAAACGATTTAAGTATGTTGAAAATCATCAATCTCATTCAATTTGAAAGTATACACTTGTTTTTCATCTACATGATATACACTAATCGTTTGATTTTCATTATCAAAATTTAAGATACGACAAGGTATCGAGAAACGATCACCACGATTGTTAATCGTTAAACGTACCAATGTATTATCTTTGATGTACAGAGCTAACCAGCTGTTCATATCGTTTTCAATTTTTTCATGCAAGATAGCCGCTGATTTCACTTCTTGTTTTTGTTTTTCAAGTTTTTTGACCAGTGATGCGGTTTGAGCTGTAATCGATTGTTTGCTTTCAGATATACTTGAGATATCTAAAGGCGTTTGTTGTTTGGTTTTATCTTTCAAAGAACTTTCAATCTTTTGTCCAAGTTTGATGCCAGAAACGACTCTAAAATCCGCCAATTCTTCGTGATTATTGAGAATTTCAAGCAGTTTTTGAAGAGCAACAGCGTTGTTTCGACCAGAGATCATCAGGTCAACGTTAAATAAAAATTCGGCTTCGTCGTTAGTTGGCTTTTTATCCATGATTCTCCCATCTCACTTATCCTATCAGAATATTAAAAATTTTTTACAATTCATTATAACCTAGCATTTTTAAAATGAAGCATATCATGTGTAAATACTTCGGAACCTATTATTATTGTATCAACAAGCAAACACATATGAACCATAGAAATGTAAGCCTTATCTATACCTTTTATCGGATGGGTTGTCGAAATATGTTACAAAAATATATTGTATTTCGGGGCAAAAAGACCGGTATCCTATCGGACCCGGTCGGCTCAACAAAATCATACGTGATGCAAAGCAGATATCACATTATACGGACATAATATGAGTATGGATTACACTTCAAATATATTTCTTAGACCTTCTTCATACGAAGGATAAACAATACCTTTTTCAGTGATAATTGCAGTTACGTATTCGTTAGGTGTTACATCAAATGCCGGGTTAAACACTTTGATATCTTGTGGAGCAGTACGCTTGCCAAATCCTTCAGTTACTTCTTCCGCAGAACGTTCTTCAATCGGAATTTCAGCACCGCTGGCAGTTGATAGGTCAATAGTAGATAAAGGGCAAGCTACATAGAATGGAATATTGTGTGCTTTTGCCAAAACAGCAACACTATACGTACCGATCTTATTCGCTACATCACCATTAGCAGCTACACGGTCTGCACCTACGATAACCGCTTGAATCCAACCTTTAGACATCACCATACCTGCCATATTGTCACAGAGAAGCGTAACATCAATACCTGCTTGTTGCAATTCAAATGCTGTTAGACGAGCACCTTGAAGCACAGGACGAGTCTCATCGGCATAGACTTTTAAATTGATTCCTTTTTCATGAGCAAGATACATAGGAGCAAGTGCTGTACCATATTTGGCAGTAGCCAGTCCACCTGCATTACAGTGCGTCAATACACCCATACCATCGCTAAATAAAGGAAGGGCATGTTCACCAATCATCCGGCATACTTCTTCATCTTCCACATGAATAGCTATTGCTTCTTCTAAAAGACCTGCATTGCGATCAGCAGTTGTACCGACTTGTTCTGCTAATTGATGAGCTTTTTTATTCATACGATCTAAAGCCCAGAACAAGTTAACAGCAGTGGGACGAGACTCAGCCAGATAAGCAGCCGTTTTGAGCACATGTTTGAGCCAGTGGTCTGCATCTTCGCCTTTATATTCCCATGAGCCTAGAACAACGCCATACGCCGCAGAGATACCGATAGCAGGTGCTCCGCGTACTTTCATCGAGCGAATAGATTCAAAGACTTGCTCGGACGTAAATAATTCAAGCATTATAATTTCATCCGGCAATAACCGTTGATCAAGCATTAGTAATTTATCGTTATCCCAACGCAATGATAATAGAGGTTCAAATGGCGCTTTAACTGGATTCTCATCCGAAGTTGAAAATGATGGATTCATATAAAGAAACACTCCTTGTCCTATATATCGTCAAACATACATCTTATTCATAACCAACACTTAAATAGTAAACGTTAAAATATAGGATATCGGAAAAGAAAGGATTTGCACAGTCTTTTTTCAATATCTATTTGTTTCGTAAATGAAATACAAGGGTAATTTGTAAACAGACGAGGCTGAGGATAGAAAGTCTCCATACTTAAACCTAAATGAAGAAAGAGGGATAACTAATCATGACGAATACAACTAACAAAGGTCAAACTAAAAAAGTTGAAGAACTTCTAAATTTACAGGTTGCTAACCTGAATGTATTATATGTAAAAATTCATAATTTCCACTGGTATGTAAAAGGTGAAAACTTCTATACATTGCATATCAAATTCGAAGAATTGTACAACGAAGTAACGTTGAAAATGGATGAAATCGCTGAGCGTCTATTGACTCTTAAAGGTTCACCAGCTGCAACGTTAAAAGAATATTTGGAACTAGCTACTATTCAAGAAGCGAACGGAACAGAAGATGCGCGTACAATGGTACAAACATTGATCGAAGACTTCGCTACAGTGAATGAGCAATTCCAAGAAACAATTGAATTGGCAGAAGAGGCTGATGATCAACCAACAGCAGATATGTTGATTGCATTCAAAGCAGATCTTGAAAAACACATGTGGATGCTTCGTTCTTTCTTGGGTAACTAATCCCATCTCAGATGTACTGCATAAGTGTCACCCTGCTACATTGAAGTCCTTCACATCTGCGATATAATAGGTGATAACAAACCGTTACAGAAAGTGAGGGCGACGATGGATGGCGGAATCAGTATTGGCTTTAAAAGAATGGGCTTCGGTTATTCAGGCGTTGGAGCAAGGAACACAGATACTTTTGATGCGCAAAGGTGGCATTGTTGAAGAAACACGTCACTTTGAATTGAAAGATCATTCCTTTTACTTATATCCAACTTATGAGCACCAACGTCGTGAATTGCTCAAATCTCAATATAATCATTTGGTAGACGAATCACTTAACGGCTGGTCTCCTAATACGAGATCAGCTGGTATTCGTCTGTATGCAGAAGTGACCGATGATTTGGAAATATTCGAGCAAGACCAGCTAGATGCTTTACTGGACCAGCATATCTGGACAGATACGTTTGCCGAAGAACGTTTGCATTGGAAAAGAAAAAGTCCGCTTCATTTACTGATTGTGCGGGTATATATACTTGAACGACCGATAGAGATCCCTGTGCAGGACCAGTACCTGGGCTGCAAATCATGGATTTCTATACCAAGTGGTCTGGTGACGAGCGAATTGACGCCGGTGCTGGATGCTGCGGAGTTTGAGCGAATGAGAACTGTCATTTTGCAAGCTTTGCAACAGGCGGGACATTCTACAAGGCTTGACTGAGTGATCGGTCAGGTCTTTTTTGCATGGTGTAAGATTACCCGTTTCATTGCGACTACTTCAAATTTATTATAAAATAACTTGAGAATCGTTGAGAATCAGTTTAGAATGGTTCTAAGAGAGATTTATTCTTAGACTTTATCTAAATGTCTTTTTATGTTTCGTACATCAGAGAAGTTGTGTCACTATACTCTCTGTTGACAGATATAGATCCAACCAAACTACTTATTTCACTGGAGGTCAAAACTATTATGGCAACGAATTTCGTCATTGAAGGTTTGAAAGCAACAATCGACAATAAGGAAATCCTTAAAGGGATTAACCTTTCAATGAAAGGTGGAGAAATCCACGCAATCATGGGACCTAACGGTACAGGTAAAAGTACACTAGCATCTGCTTTGATGGGACATCCTAAATATGAAGTAACTGAAGGAACAGTCACTTTAGATGGTGAAGATGTGTTGGAAATGGAAGTAGATGAGCGTGCTCGTGCAGGTCTGTTCTTGGCGATGCAATATCCAAGTGAAATCACAGGCGTAACAAACTCTGACTTTTTGCGTAGTGCGATCAATGCACGTCGTGAAGAAGGTAAAGAGATTTCATTGATCAAATTTATCCGTCAAATGGAAGGAAGCATGAAAGAGTTAGACATGAATGCTGAATTCGCACACCGTTACTTGAACGAAGGTTTCTCCGGTGGTGAGAAAAAACGTAACGAAATTTTGCAAATGTTATTGCTTGAGCCAAAATTAGTTATCTTAGATGAAATTGACTCTGGTCTTGATATTGATGCTCTTAAAATTGTAGCAAACGGCGTAAACAAAATGCGTAATGAAGATCGTGGATTCTTAATCATTACTCACTATCAACGTCTACTTGATTATATTACTCCTGACTATGTACACGTAATGATGCAAGGTCGTATCGTGAAGTCCGGTGGCCCTGAATTAGCTGCTCGTCTTGAAGCAGAAGGTTACGATTGGGTTAAAGAAGAACTTGGTATTACAGACGAAACTGTAGGTCAAGAAGCGTAAAACACTGTACGGAAGGAGGAGCTAATAACATGACATTGCAAACGATACTTCCATTAAATCTGGAAGCTCTTAAATCATTATCTCAACAAAAGAACGAACCAGCATGGTTGACTGAGAACCGTTTGAAAGCACTTGAACTTGCTTCCAAACTTGAACTTCCTAAGCCGGAAAAAACCAAGATCGACAAATGGGATCTTTCGGATTATGGAACTTATCAGGCACCTGTTAAAGTATCAACATTAGAAGAGTTGCCTACATTGATCAGTGCACTGGTTGAAGGCAATGAATCCGATAACCTGATTGTACAAAAAGATTCAGGTGCGATTTTCTCCAGTTTATCTGATGAATTGAAAGCACAAGGTGTTATTTTTACAGATTTGGAAACAGCTGCTCGTGAACACGAAGAGTTGGTGAAGCCTTATCTAACAACAGTCGTTGCACCTGACGAGCATCAATTGACAGCTCTTAATGCAGCAATGTGGAATGGTGGAGCATTCTTGTATGTTCCTAAAAACGTAGAAGTTAATATTCCTGTACAAGCGATCTTTTTAACTGAAAATGCTGGTGCTACTTTTGCACCTCGTATTCTAGTTGTCGCTGATACAAACAGTTCTGTAACGTATGTAGATAACTATATTTCCGCAGGAGACGATGTTCGTGTCCATAACGGTGTAGTTGAAATTGTTGCTAAAGCAGGCGCTAAAGTTCGCTATGCAACAGTTCACCAATTCGGTGGCAGTACGACAGATATGAGTTACCGTCGCGCAATCACTGAAAATGATGCTTCTATTGAATGGATCATCGGTGAAATGAACGATGGCAATACAGTTACAGATACAGCAACAGTGCTTAAAGGAAATGGTTCAACTTCTGATGCCAAAATCATTGCTGTAGGTTCTGGTTCTCAACGTTTGAACTATACAACCAAAGCGGTTCATTTTGGTAAAGATACAACAAGCCAAATGATCACTCGTGCTGTCATGCGCGAATCTGCGAATGCTATCATTAATGGTATTACCAAAATCGAACATGGTGCAACTCGTTCGAATGGTGAGCAGACTGAAAAAGTATTGATGTTGAGTCCAAAAGCTCGCGGTGACGCGAACCCGATTCTTTTGATCGACGAAGATGATGTTATGGCAGGACACGCAGCATCTGTAGGTCAGGTTAACCCTGAACAAGTTCATTACTTGATGTCGCGTGGTATTACTCGTCCAGAAGCAGAGCGACTGATTATCTACGGTTTCCTGGCTCCAGTCGTATCGGATATTCCTTTGGAACGTTTGCAGACTCGTTTGCAGGAACTGGTTGAAAGGAAGCTAGGTCAGTGAACTCAGCTATCCGCGAGCAGTTTCCGATTTTACATCAGGAAGTAAACGGACATCCGCTTGTCTATCTAGATAATGCAGCAACCTCTCAGAAGCCACAGGTTGTACTGGATGCGCTCAATCATTATTATGAGCACGATAACTCCAATGTACACCGCGGCGTTCATACACTGGGAACACGGGCGACTGACGCTTATGAAGGTGCTCGTGAAAAGATTGCTCGCTTTATTAATGCAGGACGCAGTGAAGAAATTATCTTTACGCGTGGTACAACAACAGCACTCAATCTAGTGGCTTCTTCTTATGGTCGTCCTCGTCTACAACCAGGGGACGAAATCGTGATTACACCGATGGAACATCATAGTAATCTGATTCCATGGCAACAATTAGCCAAGGCAACAGGAGCAACACTTCAATATATTCCGCTACAACCAGATGGTAATATTGATCTGGCTGATGTGGAAAAAGTAATTAACAGCAAAACAAAGATTGTCTCGGTCGTCTATGTATCTAACGTGCTTGGTGTAGTCAATCCAGTCAAAGAAATTGCTGAGATTGCTCACCGTCATGGTGCGATTATGGTCGTAGATGGTGCACAAAGTACACCGCATATGAAAGTCGATGTACAAGATCTGGATTGTGATTTTTACGCATTTTCCAGTCATAAAATGTGTGGGCCTACTGGATTCGGAGCTCTATATGGTAAGCGTCAATTGCTTGCTCAAATGGAACCGATCGAATTCGGTGGTGAGATGATTAATGATGTGGGATTGTACGAATCTGACTGGAAAGACGCTCCGTGGAGATTTGAAGGCGGTACGCCGATTATCTCTGGAGCAGTTGGACTGGGAGCAGCGATTGATTTCCTGACTGAAATTGGAATGGATGAAATCGAAAAGCATGAAGCGCATCTTGCGAATTATGCGATGGAACGTATGTCTCAGATCGAAGGTTTGACGATTTATGGACCTGCTAAGCGTAAAGTCGGTATTGTAACGTTCAATCTGGATGGTGTTCATCCTCATGATCTTGCAACTGTACTTGATACGTTCGGGGTAGCTATTCGTGCTGGACATCATTGCTGTCAGCCATTAATGAGATGGCTTGGAGCAAGTTCTACGGCACGCGCAAGCTTTTACCTGTATAATAATGAACAAGACGTAGATCGTTTGATCGATGCGTTGGTTCAGACGAAGGAGTATTTTGGCGATGAAACTTGATGATCTCTACCGCCGTGTGATTATGGATCACTACAAAAATCAACGTAACCGCGGTGCTTTTGAAGACGGAGCGATGACGGTTGAACTGAACAACCCAACCTGTGGTGACCGAATATCTCTACAACTTTTGGTGGAAGATAACAAAGTGAAAGATGCCAAATTTTCTGGAGACGGTTGTTCAATCAGTATGGCTTCCGCTTCAATGATGACAGAAGCTGTAAAAGGCAGAACTTATGAAGAAGCACTTGAACTTGCAGACCGCTTCTCTGCTCTCATGAAGGGCGAAGATGTGGAATTTGAAGAATACGAAGAGATCGAAGCCCTATCTGGAGTAAATAAATTCCCTGCTCGCATCAAGTGTGCTACGTTGGCCTGGAATGCCCTACGCAAGGGAATTGCCACAGAAGACAACTAAAATCTTCACAAATTAGATGGGGAGGCTACACAAATGGCTAAAACAGCACCAGAAATGGAAGAATATAAATATGGTTTCCGTGATGATCACAAGTCTATTTTTCAATCCGGTAAAGGACTGAACAAAGAGATCGTAATGGAAATCTCTCGCATGAAAGATGAGCCGGAATGGATGTTAGAATTCCGCTTGAAAGCTTTGGAACAATTCGAAAAAATGCCTATGCCTGATTGGGGCGGCGACATCAGTGACTTGGATTTCAACGATATCCAGTACTATGTTAAAGCATCTGAAGGACAAGGTAAGACTTGGGAAGAAGTACCGACAGAAATCAAAGAAACTTTTGATAAATTAGGTATTCCTGAAGCAGAGCAAAAATTCTTGGCTGGTGTATCCGCTCAGTACGAATCTGAAGTTGTATATCACAGCATGCAAAAAGAATTGGAAGATCAAGGCGTTATCTTTATGGATACAGATACAGCTTTGAAAGAACATCCAGAAATTTTGCGCGAATACTTTGCTACCGTTATCCCTACAACAGATAACAAATTTGCAGCATTGAACAGTGCAGTATGGTCAGGCGGAAGCTTTATCTATGTACCGAAGGGTGTACAATGTGAAGTGCCTTTACAAGCATACTTCCGTATTAACTCCGAGAACATGGGTCAATTTGAGCGTACGCTAATCATCGCAGACGAAGGCAGTATGGTTCACTATGTAGAAGGCTGTACAGCGCCAATCTACAGCACGAACTCATTGCATAGTGCTGTTGTTGAGATCGTATGTAAAAAAGATGCTCGTGTACGTTATACAACGATTCAGAACTGGGCTCCAAACATCTACAATTTGGTAACCAAACGTGCAGTTGCTGAAGAAAATGCAACAATGGAATGGGTAGATGGTAACATCGGTTCCAAATTGACAATGAAATATCCTGCGGTTGTTCTTAAAGGACGCGGCGCTAAAGGTATGGTATTGTCTATCGCTGTTGCAGGTAAAGCACAACATCAAGATGCTGGCGCAAAAATGATTCACCTTGCACCGGATACAACATCTACAATTGTGTCTAAATCGATCAGTAAACATGGTGGTAAAGTAACGTATCGTGGTCTAGCATCATTCGGACGTAACTCCGAAGGTTCTAAATCCAATATCAAATGTGATACGCTGATTCTGGATAACCAATCCACTTCAGATACGATTCCGTACAATGAGATCAAGAACGATAACATCACTCTTGAGCATGAAGCGACCGTATCTAAAGTATCTGAAGATCAACTCTTCTACTTGATGAGTCGTGGTCTAAGTGAAGATGAAGCAACACAAATGATCGTTATGGGCTTTATCGAGCCATTTACAAGAGAATTGCCTATGGAATATGCAGTAGAAATGAATCGTCTCATTAAATTTGAGATGGAAGGTTCTATCGGTTAATTCCTTTTATAGCAAGGAATTTTACATTAAAAGCGGGACAGAAAAGGGGGATTGCCCCAATTCTGCCCCGTTTTTTTATAAATTTAAAGGAATGATCACTTATGAAAAGCAAACAAGAAGCAATAGATTACTGTATGGCATACAACAATGTATATGAAGATCATCCATTCAAAGATGCCAATTGGACGTTAATCCGACACCAACATAACAAAAAAACATTCGCATGGATTTTTGAGAGAGAAGATCATATCTGGATCAATGTGAAATGTGAACCTGGTATGGTCGAACAATGGCGAGAAGAATATGAGTCTATCGTGCCTGCTTATCATCTCAACAAAGACCATTGGAACTCGGTAATATTGGACGGTTCTATTTCGGCAACAGACTTGAAGCACTTAATCAGTACCAGTTATGAAATGACAAAATAATAGACTGTTGTGCAGTCTTTATCTATACACGTAAAGTACATAGTTCGTATCTGAGAAAAGAACTATCCTTATTTTCTTGAGTTAGGGCGGAATCCGAATTTCTTTTTACTTTTTGCAGACGAAGCAGAGAAGGATTTATACCCACCAGCATACATCTGACCAATCTGATAGCCATGTGCTTTGGCAAGTTCGGCAGGGCTGATATGCTGTTCTTGTTCTAACAACTTTAACAACACATTGGCTGTTGCGCGTGCATCTTCTAGCGCATCATGGTGGTTAAACGTAATATCATAATGATTGGAGATCACATTCAATTTATGAGAAGGCAGATGTGATAGTATTTTTTTGCTAAATAGATACGTGCAGTAATAATCAAAAGCAGGATAATCCAGTAGCGCATGATCCAGACAATATCGTAATACACTCATATCGAATGAAGCATTGTGCGCCACGATTGATTTATTTTCAAAAAAAGGTAACAGTGTCGGCCACAATTCTTGAAAAGTCGGCTGACCTTTAACCATCGCTGGCGTAATCTTATGAATACTGATATTCATTGGGTCAAAATGTTGATTAGGATTAATGAGCCATTCTTGTTCAAACACGATTTTTCCTTGCGATACTTCTACAATCCCGATCGAACATGCACTGGATCGGCTAGAATTGGCAGTCTCAAAGTCAACAGTTACAAAATCCATATGATGATACTCCTTTCTATTCTGAGTGGCAGTTCTTATATTGTTAAGTATAAGGTAATGTCCACAAACCACAAAAATAACTGACAACGAAAGATCGCCGCCAGTTACGTCTGTTTGTCTATTTCATGTACATTGAAATCTATTAATTACCTAGTAACCACTTACATAAAGATCTCTTCAATATCCAAATTCGATTGCATCGCCAGGTCTGTAAATCCTTTGTCCGTTTTAATAAGTGGACGGAAGAAGTTAGAAGGATTGGTCATAATAATCTGACCGACTTCTCCAGAACTAAGCAATACTTGTTTGCCGATAAAGTTAGGTAGCATATTACGGATAAACGTCTGAGTGGTCTCCGCATGCAGTTGACCAAAGCTCATTCTATGCAATTCCTTTAGAACACGTAATAGCTCTTGCTTGGTCTGATAGACTCTGGCTGTCGTCATAGCGCTGTACACATCCGCTACAGCCGTAATACGTGATAACGGATGTATCTCATCTAGACTCAGTCCATTAGGGTATCCTTTGCCATCTGTGCGCTCGTGATGTTGTAAAGCTACCATGGCACTGATCTTGTCACCTGTAGACTGCATAATAATATCGTGACCATAAATCGTATGACGCTTCATTTCTTCAAATTCTTCTGTAGTCAAACGTCCGGGCTTATTCAAAATATGACTGGGTATTTTGGATTTGCCAACATCATGTAAATAACCTGCTCTACCTGCTTGATACGCTTCTTGTTCGGTATATCCCATCCATGTTGCAAGGTAATAAGAGAGCATCCCTACTTGTAGTGAATGAGTATACGTATAGTTGTTGTCATCGTTTAGAAAAAGTAGTACAGATACGACATCTTTTTGTTCTTGTAACTCTGTAAGTAAAGGTTGTAATTTGGCATCTACCTGACTACCATCGAACTCTCCGCGAGCGGCTGCGTTTAGAAATAAATCTTCAAACCCTTGTAGAGCGCTATTAAATTGAACTTTTGCATCTTGAAGAGGATGGCTAGATAAAGATTGGCTAATATCGGCAGGTTCTGAGAAAACTTCTTCAATGTCGACATCATCCACACCATGCTGTAGCAGCTTAGCAATATCTTCCCGCTGAAGAGTATGGCCCTTTTGCATAATATGAATGCCGAATGTATTGAATGTATCTCTAAGAAGCGTATCTCCCGGCTTCAAATCGGTAACATGCACTCTCAATGTGGGCACCCCGTTTATTAAACAAATTGTAAATGTATCATATCAGGAAAAAAAAGCAGGATCAATGTTGAAATCAGTTCATTTAGCTCAAGATTTTGGCTCGGTGGGGTTCCAAGGACCTGTTTGAACACCTTTCCACTCTGAACCATCTGCCCAGATCTCTTTTTTCCAAATAGGTACAGTTTCTTTAAGACGTTCAATCGCAAATCGACTAGCTTCGTAAGCATCATTACGATGAGCCGAAGAAACAGCGATAATCACACTGGTCTCCGCTATACCTACTGTTCCTATACGATGGCTGATCGCACAACGTGTTCCTGTCCATGTTGTTGCAATATGATCTCCAATTTTTTGCAATTGATGAAGTGCCATCGGTATATAAGCTTCATATTCTAAATGAACGGTCTGCATCGCACCTGTCATTTCACGAGTGGTTCCGATAAATGTTAACGTTGCTCCATGATTAGGATCAATCACTTTAGCGATCACATCTTCAGCTTGTAATCGTTCACTGGTAATGAGATATAAACCGTCCGTTGTCTGTGAAGTAGTAGTGTCTATTCCTGATCCACCGGATACAGGAGGAATCAAAGCAATTTCATCCACAGGCTTAATCCTATTATCGGCTAAAGCGTACTCTTGGTTAACAGCAGCGAAGGCAGCTTCGATCATTATTTTTGCTTCTGGATATTGTTTAGACAAAAGTTCTTTCAATTGTGCGACTGTAAGTTCTTCAGAGGATGGAGTTTCTATAATAACTTGCGATTGGCCAACGCGCTCAGCAAGACCTGCAAATAGTCGAACGGTATATTGTTGCATGATATTTAACGCCTCCATGTGCTTTTTCGATCTCTTTAATATATCATAAGTTCATATGTATATTATATAACCCCAATCAAAGGGAACGGATGCAGGAGGACATACTATTTATGAACATAAATGAAGTGGAAGATACATTAACACTATTACACACCAATGATATTCATAGTCATTTTGAAAATATGGGTGCAATTGCAGCGATCATCGCAGAACGCAAGCAACGTTTGGGTGAAGAGCAGCTATTGGTATTGGATATCGGTGATCATATGGATCGTATGTCGATTGAGACAGAAGGGTCTGCCGGTGGAGCCAATATCGATATTATTAATATGACCGGTTATGATGCGATTACGATCGGGAACAATGAAGGTCTGACCTACACGCCTGAACTGCTTAATCAAGCATATGCAGGAATTAGCTGTCCGATTATTTGTAGTAATGTAGAAGAGATGGAGAGCGGTGTTCCACCTGTGTGGATGGAAACTCATCGGATTATTCAAAAAGGAACATGGAAAATAGGTCTAATCGGGGCTACAGCGCAATATAGCGATTATTACGAATTGCTAGGATGGAATGTCAGTGATCCAATAGCCAGTCTAGCACCATGGGTAGCAAAGTTACGTGATGAAGTGGATTTACTGGTTGTCTTATCTCATCTGGGATTACCTACCGATCAGAAGCTTGCTGAGCAGTTGCCTGAGATTGATGTGATTCTAGGAGGACATAGCCATCATGTGTTAGATCGTCCGCTCTGGATTGGTTCTACAGTACTTGGAGCCGCAGGCAAGTTCGGTCAATATATCGGAGAAATGGTCTGGAAAAAAGATACACAGGGAGCACGTGCTCATCTACTGGATGGTGGCTTAATTCCGATCACCGAATATATGGAACGGGATGCGTCGATAGAAAATGCGATTGTGATTCATCGCCAACGTGCAGAAGAACGAATGAATCGTACGGTAGCAATGTTAGAAGCGCCACTTGAAATTCATTATGAACAAGAGTCTCCATTTGGTAATTTGCTTGCACAGGCTGTACGTCAATTTACAGGAGCAGAATTGTCGATTGTGAATGCAGGTCAACTGTTAGCCGATCTGCCCGCAGGCGAAGTCACAGAAGGTCTGCTTCATCGTCTATGCCCATCTCCGGTAAATCCATGTATTACGTTGCTTCAAGGAAAAAATATCAAGTTAGCGTTAGAACAATCGCTTTTGCCTGAATTTACGCACAAAACGATTATGGGATTTGGATTCCGAGGCAAAGTGCTTGGTTGTCTATGTGTAGATGGAATAGATATCTCGTATGATCTATCTCGACCTGCTTATGATCGTATTACAGCTATTCGCTTAGGGGATCAAGAGCTGAAAGATGAACAAGAATACAGCGTAGGTTGTCTGGATATGTTCACATTTGGCATCGGCTATATGTCTCTTAGTGAAAGTCATGAAGTGAAATATATTCTGCCTGAATTTATCCGCGATCTGTTACGAATGCAGTTGCAGACACCAGGAGCAGCGTTAGCGTCTGCCGAAAAACGATGGTTTATGGTATGATAAATGAGATCTTGCGTCATATTTTGCATATTTAATGAGTCAAAGAACGTTATGCAATACATGATTTAAGGTTAATACATGAAATAAGGTGAAAGCAAATGACAGTAATACAAAGAAGTGAATGGCCTCTTAAAGAGTTATCCCCAAGTTACGATCCGTGGGACCCTTTGCTATCACTTCGCAAATTTGGACGCAATACGCTAACCAGCGTGGAGATGACAGTTACCAATCTATGCAATATGCGCTGTGAGCATTGTGCAGTTGGAGATTCACTGGTGATGCGTGAACCGGATATGATTCCTTTGCCTTTGATGTTGAAGCGATTAGATGAAGTGGAACATCTTCAGACAATCAGTATTACTGGTGGTGAACCGACTTTCCGCAAAAAAACGGTGGATGAAGTCATCGTTCCTTTGCTTAAATATGCGCGTGAGCGTGGTATTCGTTCACAGATTAATTCTAATTTAACATTAGATATCGGGCGTTATGAGAAATTATTACCGTACTTAGATGTGATGCATATTTCATTTAACTATACATCTGTAGATGATTTCCATGAAGTGGGTTTTGCGAACAGTGGACATCCTGTTCCTCGTGAAGTCGCTGTTAAAATGTACGATAAAATGATTGAAAACTCTCAACTTTTGAGCAAAGCTGGGATGTTTATTTCGGCGGAAACGATGATTAATTATCGTACCCATCACAAATTACCTGAGATTCATCGATTGATCAAAGAAATGGGTTGTAGACGTCATGAAGTACACCCGATGTATGCAGCCGATTTTGCAGCGAATTTGCCTGTAGTCTCACTAGCTGAGTTCCGTACAGCGATTCATGATTTGTTAGATCATCGAGATCAAGACATGTGGATGTTATTTGGCACATTACCATTCTTCGCTTGTAACTCTGATGCTGAAGATCGCAAGTTGATTAACCGTCTGCATCGTGAGCGTAATGTAACTGTTCGTAATGATCCAGATGGACGTAATCGGGTCAACGTTAATATGTTTACAGGGGATGTATTTGTTACAGATTTTGCGGCTATTCCAGCGTTTGGCAATGTGTCTCATAGCCAGCTTGATGATGTATTTAGCGAATGGACCAACAATCATCCACTGAATCAAACAGTGAATTGTCATTGTGATGCGGCGGCTTGCTGTGGACCGAATTTGCTCGTAGCAGACATGTATTACAAAAATACAGATTTCAAATCACGTAAAGCTATTTTGTAAATCAATAAGCATTTTGCGTTATCAGATTGCAGACATAAAAAGAGGACAACAGCATAACGCAGAATGCTGATTAACTATGGAAGAAATGGGGCGTTCTGGTTGGGCCATTCGGAGTTTGAGATAGGAACTTTAGTATTGAATTTGGCTTTGGTTTTACTGCTCGTATTTTTAAACGGCTTTTTTGTGGCTGCTGAATTTTCACTTGTGAAAGTACGTCATTCTCGCTTAACACAATTAGAGAGTGAAGGCAACAAGCTTGCAGGATACGCGCTTAAGGTCAACAAGAAGCTGGATGCTTACTTATCAGCTACCCAATTCGGGATTACGCTGGCATCTCTTGGACTCGGTTGGATTGGTGAGCCTGCTATCTCGGAATTACTTGTCGAACCAATTATGTATAAATTAGGGTTCGGTGAATCTCCATTAGTGACCACAATTTCTGTCATTATAGGTTTTGCTGTAATTACATTTCTACATATTGTTATCGGTGAATTGGCTCCGAAGTCGCTCGCTATTCAGCGTACAGAAGGAGTATCGTTATGGCTGTCAGCACCATTATTATTCTTTTATCGTGTATTCTTCCCGTTTATCTGGGTGTTAAATGCAGCTGCGAACGCTGTGTTACGTGCTGTAGGTATAGAGCCTGCCAATGAAGCAGAAGCAGCTCACTCGGAAGAAGAGATTCGAATTTTGATGAATCAAAGTGCCAAAAGCGGTGTGATTGATGAAGGCGAAATGGAACTGATGAACAATATTTTCGAGTTCTCTGATTTACTTGCACGCGAAGTCATGTTGCCACGTACAGATATGACTTGTTTGTATACGAACTTTTCCAAAGAAGAAAATTTGGCGATTATCAATGAAACCAAACATTCACGTTACCCTGTAGCCGTAGAAGATAAAGACCGTATTATCGGTTTTGTGCATATTACAGATGTATTATTATCGCCTGTGAACCAACCGTATGATCTGGTTGCGTTGGCACGACCTATTTTGAATGTACCTGAGTCTATGGAAATTAGTCATGTATTACAAATGATGCAAAAAAACCATTCTCAGTTAACACTGGTTGTCGATGAATATGGTGGAACAGCCGGAATATTAACAGCGGAAGAAATTCTGGAAGAAATCGTCGGTGAATTATATGACGAATTTGAAGATGAACGCCCTGATATGGAGCGAGATGGAGATACAATCTCGGTCGATGGACGAATGTTGATTGAAGATGTAAATGAACTAAGCGGTGTTGAGATCGATGATGATGAAGTCGATTCAATCGGTGGATGGATGTTTAAAGAGCTTGAAGGTGTTCCCGAAACAGGCGGTAAAGTAGAAATTGATGGGGTAACTTTTGAAGTGGCAGAAGCCGAGCGTTTACGTATTATGCGTGTGCGTATCTATCCTGTTCCTGAGATTACAGATGATGAAGAAGATAAAAACGATTCCGATTAAAAAGTTGTATATTAATGCAGAATAACCTATACAATACGTCATGATTTAAGGGCAGTGTGATGCTGCCCATCATACATAGATAGGAGTTACGCAGAAATGAATGAACAACCGAAGTTACGCAAGCCTCAAGCGATGATGTTTGATATGGATGGTACTCTTTTTCAGACCGAGACCGTACTGATTCCTGCCTATCACAAAACGTTTGAAATGTTAAAGCAAGAAGGTCTGTATGACGGGGAAACACCACCGGAAGAGATCATTTTGAGCTGTCTTGGCATGTTGCTTGAAGATATCTGGGCACGTGTAATTCCAGGTGCAGGTGCTCCTACAGTCGCAAGAGCAAATGAACTGTTATTGCAACTACAACTAGATGAAATGGCAGCAGGAATCTCTGCGATGTATCCACAGGTTAACGAAACATTGCAATATCTGCATGATCAAGGTGTACGTCTATTTGTAGCAAGTAATGGTCTGGAAGGGTACGTCAAAGGAGCGGCTGAAGTTCATCAATTGTCTCCTTTAATGGAGGGTGTGTATAGTGCAGGAGAATACAATACCGCTTCCAAAGTCGATCTAGTCCAATTACTGTTAACCAACCATCATATAACCGAAGCATGGATGGTGGGAGACCGCTCTTCAGACGTAGAAGCAGGGAAAAAGAACGGTCAGGTCGTGATTGGCTGTAATTATGCAGACTTTGGAGATACGTCCGAGTTGGAAGGTTCAGACGTGATTATTACTTCTTTTGATCAATTGATTACATTGTATGATCAAGCAGAATAATAACTAGGATTCACTAAGCTTGATTCGTCTAATTTTACTTCTGCTAACAAATCAGTTACTCTAGTAAAAGTTCAAATCGCCAATGATTGGGTACAATATAAAAATGATATCAAAGAAAGCAGGGATACAATAATGAATATTTATGACAAAGCTAACGAACTATCGAAATCGATCCGCGAAAGTAAAGAAGTAGAAGACATTACAGCAGCAATGAAGCTGATTGAAAATGATCCAGAAAGCAAACGTATGTTAGATGATTTCCGTACGCGTCAAATGGAAGTTCAACAACGTATGATGTCTGGAGATATGCCGAATCCAGAAGAAATGGAACAAATGGAAAAAGTATTTGAAGTGTTAAACTTGAACTTGAATATTCGTCGCTTGTTCGATGCAGAGCAACGTCTAAGTGTAATTATTGAAGATATCAACAAAATTATTACAGAAAGTTTGAGCGATCTATACGGTGGCGAGAACGCGTAATTCGTTAATATCTGTTTTAATACATGGCGGTTATCAAATTATAACAGGTTGATAATTATTACAAATTTAAAGTATATATGATTTGAGAGAGATAACTTACTTTCAAAAGAATATATCAAAATAGCGCCATCACAAGCGCCTCTAGCCAGATATCTATGGTTGGAGGCGCTTGTTTTTGTGCTATAATCAAATAGGAGTGATACAGATCAAGAACGGTGGTGTTACAGTTGGAAGAACAGGATGAGACGATTACAAAGCATGAGCAGTTATTACAACATATTGAAAAGCTACAAGTCGGTAGCAAAATTTCAGTTCGCAAACTAGCCAAACATATGGGAGTGAGCGAAGGAACGGCTTATCGAGCAGTTAAAGAAGCTGAAAATATGGGTATTGTAGTGACGCGTGAACGTATAGGTACGATTCGTGTAGAAAAGAAACCGCGTGGTATCTCTGAACAGCTTACTTTTGCGGATGTGGCTGAGATTGTCGGAGGTCAAGTATTTGGCGGAAGTGGCGGTCTTAATAAAACACTTGTTAAATATGCGATCGGTGCGATGAAAGTAGAAGCGATGATGCGTTATGTGGAAGCAGGAAGCTTATTGATTGTCGGTAACCGTGAAGATGCTCATTCGCTTGCACTGGAACATGGCGCAGCCGTTTTGATTACCGGAGGATTCGGCACAAGTGCAGAAGTGAAAGCATTAGCAGATGAATGTGATTTGCCTATTATCTTATCCCGTCATGATACATTTACAGTAGCTTCGATGATCAACCGCGCCATCTTTGATCGGATGATCAAAAAGAAAATTATGCTGGTTGAAGATATTATTGCAGGCAAGCCAAAGCCAGAAGTACTTAAAGCGTCTAGCACAGCTCAAGATTTTCGTGAAATGACAGAGAAAACAGGGTATGTTCGATTAGCTGTGGTAGACGAATGGAACCGGGTGATCGGTATTGTAGGACGAAAAGAGATCGAAGAATTAACACCAGAACAACCGATCGAAAAAGTACTGATTCGCCGCCCGATTACAGCTACGTTACAGACTTCGCTTGCTTCAGCAGCACAGACGATGATGTGGGAAGGGGTCGACTTTTTACCGATTGTAGATCGTAATCGGAAATTGATCAGCACCGTAACCCGTCACGAAGTATTGCAAGCGATGAGAGATGCACAGCAACAGCCCAATGCAGGTACAGGGGAGACATTTGATCATTTGATTTGGAATGGATTTGCTGAAGAAAAAGATGAAGACGGTGGAATCGTATTTCATGGATTTATCACCCCGCAGATGGCGACCGATTTGGGTACCATTTCAGAAGGTGTGTTGACTACAGTCATGATTCAAGCCGCTACACGTACAGCCAAATTATTAAGCGGATGCGATTATGTACTGGACAATATGAGCACTTATTTTCTACGTCCGATCCAGATTGAAGATGCAGTAGTCATTCGCCCGATCATCTTAGAATCCAGTCGCCGTACATGCAAGCTAGAAATTCAAATGTCCTACGACGAACTCCCTGTAGCCAAATGCATCCTAACCCTACAATCCATTGACCACTAGCGCTTGGCATCATAAGCGCGACATATAAAATAAAAAAGTGATTTTTGCAAAGCAAAATATCTTACATCAAGCGCTTGGCAATATAAGCGCCGGGCACCACAATCCCCATCCTTATTCAATAAAAAGAAGCACTACAGATCAACTCACCTGTAGCGCTTCTTTTTTACATAATTTCTAATTCATTCATCAATCCTACTTCTACTACATCAACCAATCATCAGACTTGGAATTTCTCAACCATGCCTTTTAACTCTTGAGCAACATCAGACAATACAGCAGACGAAGCTGCGATTTCTTCCATTGTTGCTAATTGTTGTTCAGTAGCAGCAGATACCGATTCAATCTCACCTACTGAAGTATTAGTGATCTCAGACATTTGATGAACCGAACGGATTACTTGCTCTGTACCTTTAGAAAGAGTAGACGAAGCATCAGATACACTTTGAATATTGAAAGTCACTTCTTGTACGTACTGGCGAATCAGACCGAATGATTGTTCCGCTGTGTGTACAGCCGAAATACTTTGCAAGACTTCTTGAGAACCGGCTTCTGTGCGATCTACAACAGTATGAATCTCAGATTGAATACTGTCGATCAAAGCGCTGATTTGATTAGCAGAAGAAGAAGCTTCATCAGCTAAATTACGAATTTCTTTAGCTACTACACTAAATCCTTTACCGTGTTCGCCGGCGCGAGCCGCTTCAATACCTGCATTAAGGGACAATAGATTGGTTTGTTTAGCGATCTGGGCAATTACATTCACAATCTGTCCAATCGTCTCTGAATGATTATTTAGACTATGAACCGAACCGGACAGTTCTCCGAAAATAAATTTCAATTTACTGATTTCACTATCTGCTGCTTTGAGCGCTGTATCGCCTTCATTTACTTTTTCAGAAGCCATAACCGCTTTGGAAGCTACTTCATGAGCGCTACTAGCAATTCCTTGAATCCCTGTAGCCATTTGATTGACTGTCGACGAGGTATGATTTACATATTCCGATTGACGATCTGAACCTTCTGCCATCTCTTGAATAGATAATGCGATATGCTGAGAAGCGTTAGAAGTCTCACCAGCACTTGCTGTTAATTGTTCGGAAGAAGAAGCAAGATGAAGGGACGTATCTTTCAAATGCGATACCATTTCACGCAAGCTGTTCGTCATAGTAGCTAGTGCTGTAGATAATGCACCGATCTCATGTTTGGATTTGATATCCCATGTAGACGTTAGATCGCCCTTCGCTACCGCTTCGGTAACTTTTACAAGTTGCATAATAGGCTTGGTGAGGCGAGTAGAGAAGATGTAACCAGCGATAATTGCAAGAATAAGAGAAATCACCAGAATAATAATACTGTTGCGGAATAGTATATTTGAATCTGCCATAATCAAATTATATGGTTTTTCGCTAAATATGCTCCATCCAGTTAAAGGATCTTTGGCATAAGAGACTAATACGCGGTCTGATTTTTCACCATAAGTTAGTGTGCCTGGAGTGCCTTGAGAAGCATTTTGGAAAGAAGGGGTGTCTTTAATATCTTTATCTAATGAATTCGGATCAGGGTGAGCAAGAATTGTTCCTGTGCGGTCTGCGATATAAGCTGTCTGACCGTTTGTAGAAAATTCTTTGGCATAGGTGCTCATGCTATCTAAAGGCAATGTGACTTGAACCATACCACTGAGTGTGTTGTTTGTATCAAATACAGGGTAAACAACAGTAACAATCTTTTTACCTGTAGATTTGCTAACCAAAATATCAGAAACAACTTGTTTTTGGGTAGCTATCAACTGTTTGAAATAATCACGATCACTGGTATTGCTTAAATCGCCATCAGAACTTTTAGCAATTTGTTCACCATCTGTAGCGGTAAAAATAATCGATTGAATTTCAGGGTGTAATTTACCGACAGATACTAATAAATTTTTAACTTTTGCTAATTGAGTAGGTGTATACTCTTTGATCTCTGGATTTTCCGATAATTGTTGCAACATCTCAAATTCAGAATTGATTAAAGCTGTTGTTTTTTGAAGCACAAGATTAACATTCTGTTCGTTCATACTGTAAGCATCTTTTTCTATTTTATTGCTTGTTGTGATCAAACTGAATGTCCCGTAGACCAGTAACGGAATAAGTGCGATCAATGACATAATCATAATCAGTTGTTTTTTCATTATTATTTCCCCCGATGAATGAAATCAATTAAAGTTGACATTGATACGTTTATCGGCAGTTTTTCAGATAAGTTTAGAAATTTTGTCACCATATGTCGAAATAGGAGTAATATTCCTATGAGATAAAGAAGAAGTGCAAGATTTATTGACGAGTATGATAAAATAAGAAGTAATGAATAGATATCAAAATAGGCTTCAAAAATGAATAATTTTAACGAAAGTAGGGAAGCGTATGACCCCATTTGTTCACCTGCATGTGCATAGCGAATACAGTCTACTGGACGGGGCTGCGCGCATAAAGGATCTTGTCAGCCAAGCCGCAGAATCAGGCATGACAGCACTAGCTCTCACCGATCATGGTGTAATGTACGGAGCTATTCCATTTTATAAAGCATGTAAGCAACATGGCATTAAACCGATTATCGGTTGCGAAGTGTATTATACGGCTGGATCACGCAAAGAAAAGGCAGCACGCAAAGATCAACCGATTCACCATTTATTATTGTTAGCCAAAAATGAAATCGGTTATCGCAATCTGATGAAACTGAGTTCGATTGGACATTTAGAGGGATTCCACTATAAGCCTCGTGTCGATGCTGAAGTGTTACAACAGTATCACGAAGGTATTATTTGTCTGAGTGCTTGTCTTGGAGGAGAGATTCCGCAACATTTATTACATGAACAACCGGAAGAAGCTAGAAAAGCCGCTCTTCGTTATCAAGCGATTTTCGGTGAAGATTTCTATATAGAATTGCAAGACCATCATATTCCAGAACAGAAAAAAGTCATGCCGTTATTAATCGATCTTGCCAGAGAACTTCATATTCCACTGGTAGCTACGAATGATGTGCATTATTTAACGGAAGAAGATGCCAAAACGCAGGATGTCTTAATCTGTATTGGTACAGGTAAAACGATGGATGATGAAGGTCGTTTTCGAATTCCAACTAATCAGTTGTATCTAAAAGACAGTCAGCAGATGGAATCCTTATTCCGTCATGTTCCTGAAGCGATTACCAATACAACAGTGATCGCCGATCGTTGTGAATTGGAACTGACTTTTGGCGAGTCGTTATTACCTTCGTATTATCCGATTCCTGATGAGCTATCACCGGAACGTTATCTGGAACAATTATGTCGTACAGGCTTAGAGCAACGTTATCAAGATACGGTGTACTGGAATGATCCTCAAGAACGTCAGACGATTGAAGAACGATTAAGTTATGAATTGAAAGTGATAGGCAGTATGGGATTTGCAGATTATTTCCTGATTGTATGGGATTTTATGAAATATGCCCATTCTCAAGGTATCGTCACAGGCCCGGGACGGGGATCTTCAGCAGGTAGTCTGGTTGCGTATGTACTGGAAATTACCAATGTCGATCCGATCAAATATAAGCTGTTATTCGAGCGTTTTCTCAATCCAGAGCGGATCACTATGCCTGATATTGATATCGATTTTAGTGATCTACGTCGTGATGAAGTCATCGAATATGTTGTTTCCAAATATGGAAGAGATCATGTTGCTCAGATTATCACATTTGGTACATTAGCTGCGCGTGCAGCCGTACGAGATGTAGGACGAGCACTGAATGTTCCTTATGCCGATACAGACAAAGCTGCCAAGTTAATTCCGGCGCAAGTAGGCATGACGATCAGCAAAGCATTAGATCAAGTACCTGAATTACGTGATCGGTATGAAAAGTCTGCACCTGTTCGTGAAATGATTGATACCGCGCTCAAAGTAGAAGGTATGCCACGTCATGCTTCTACTCATGCCGCAGGCGTTGTGATTTCAAGCGGAGTGTTAACCGATATTGTTCCGATTCAAGAAGGTAGCGAGATTGCTGTATTGACTCAATATCCGATGGAAAGCTTGGAATCAATAGGTATGCTCAAAATGGACTTTTTGGGTCTACGTACGTTATCGATTATGGAACGCTGTATGACATGGATCGAAGAACAAGAAGGTCATCCGGTTGATTTTGCGCAGATTGAAGATAATGATCCTCAGACCTATGAAATGCTCAGTCAAGGTGATGCAATGGGCGTATTCCAGATGGAATCACCGGGTGTAAGACGGGTGCTACGCGATCTCAAACCGACCGCTTTTGAAGATATTGTCTCGGTCGTTGCCTTGTATCGTCCGGGTCCAATGGACTTTATTCCTAAATATATCGAATCCAAGCATGGTCGCACGATTCCAGAATATCCGCATCCTGATTTGGAGCCTATTCTAAGCGATACGTATGGCATTATCGTGTATCAGGAACAGATTATGCAGATTGCTTCTCAGATGGCTGGTTTTACACTGGCTGAAGCCGATTTGTTACGTCGCGCAGTCTCCAAGAAAAAGCGTGAGATTCTAGATGAAGAACGGGTGCATTTTGTTAAAGGAAGTATAGAACAGTCTTATACCGAAGAAGAAGCCAATGTAGTATACGATATGATCGTACGATTTGCAGATTATGGATTCCCAAGAGCACATGCGGCGGCATATGGTGTGCTTGCGTTTCAGACCGCTTATCTCAAAGCACATTACCCTGTGCAATTTATCGCTTCGATGTTAACAGCAGTCATGGGAACGCATCGCAAAGTTGCCGAGTATGTACTGGAATGTCGTCGTATCGGGATTGATGTATTACCACCTGACGTGAATACGAGTGGAGTTACATTTACACCGGTAACCGCAGCGATGCAACAGGAGTTAGAACAGCAATTGTTAGCCAAAGCATCGGAGTCAGATGGCGAACAGCTACAAGTGACTGAACCATCTGAACCGTCCAAATCTTCTACGCCTTCTATTACAGGTAATATTCGCTTCGGTCTCGGTGCTGTCAAAAATGTCGGTACACAAGCGATCAATAGCATTATCAAAGAACGTCAAGATCGTCCTTACGACAGCCTGATCGACTTTTGCCGTCGTGTCGATCCCAAAGCTTGTAATAAACGGGTCATCGAGTCTTTGATTCAAGCAGGAGCTTTTGATAGTCTTCCCGGACATCGTGCACAGTTGCTTACAATGCTCGATGATACGATCAAAGAAGCGGCCAAATGGCGCAAAGAACGTGAAGAATTGCAGATTGAAATGTTTGCCGATCTAGGATTTGTAGAGACTCATAACTGGGAAGTTTCTTATCCTGATGTAGCGCCTTATACAACGGGCGAACAGCTTGAATTTGAACGTGAATTGTTAGGGCTGTATCTATCCGGTCATCCATTAGATGATTATGAACAGGTAATTGAAGATACAGGATTATCTCGATTAATGAATCTACATGAAGGTGAAGATGAGAGCATAGTAGCGGTAGCTGGCATGGTCGTATCGCTCAAAATGATTACGACCAAGCAAGGTAAATCGATGGCTTTTATGGAACTAGAAGATCAGATTGAACGGTGTGAAGTGGTTCTTTTCCCGGAAGTATGGCGCAAAAGCAGTACACTTGTAGATAAAGGATTACTGCTCAGCGTACGTGGTAAATTGCAAAAAGAAGAGGACGGATTCAAATTGTTAGCAGAAGAAGTAGCTACTCTTAACGAAGGATCTGCCCGCGAGTTAGCGACTAGAGCTCGTCAACGGATGCATATCGCCAAAAATAAAGCTTCCAGTCAGACCAAGCAAGCTAACAAATCAACATCCAGTTCGGCTTCTAAGCCTTATGCCAAAAGTACAACGTCTGCCCCAAAGGTAGCCGCTGATCATCAGGAGACAGCATCTGCTTCATCCGGTGGTGGTGTAGCAAGTGTGGTAAACGATGCTCCTCATACCGACCGGAATCCTGAACCGGTATCGAAACAACGTGTATTTATCAAAATTACTAAAGAGTCTCAACAAGCAGATAAACTAGCCGCACTAAAACAACTGCTGGCAAGTCATGCTGGGCCTGTAGGTACATTACTATTTTACGAGGAAACGCAAAAGTTATTCGATCTCAGTGAAACCTATAGTATTAAGCCTTCACCAGAGCTTTTCCAGGAAATGGAGCAGATGTTAGGCGAAGGAACCGTTAAAGTTAAATAAGTCTAAAATGCTAGCGCACATTGATTGTCAACCCGTCAATGTGCCAATTTATCTTCACTTATCTTTGTTGCGGTAAAAAAGTGTGGTATGTTATCATTATCCCATTATGTGGGCTTAAAGCACTGCAATTATTTTGTGAACATTTTAAGTCCAATTAGCTCGGTATAAGTGAATAATATATGATATGAATTCCATGAATAGCGGAATGCGTATACGGCTGGAGAGGTGTAGTTGTGTTTAGAGATTTATTTCAAAAGAAAAAAAAATATGCAACCATTCCATCCCAACGTTGGGGGAATGACACAGAGTCTACTGAAGAACAGCAGGAACGTCCTAAGCGTGAAATTCCAGAAGGCTTAATGAACAAGTGTAGCAAATGCGGCACAATTCATTATAGTAAAGAGCTGGAGAAAAACCTGAAAGTCTGCCCTAACTGTGGTTACCATATGCGTCTTAATGCGATTGACCGTATTATGATGACTGTGGATGATGGACAGTTTACAGAAATGGATGCTCGTATGGAGTCCAAAGATCCTTTGAAATTTCCTGGATATGCAAGCAAGCTAGAGCAACAGAAAATGAACTCTGGTCTGCGTGATGCGGTGATTACAGGAGAAGGTCTAATCGATGGTCAACCGGCAGTACTTGCTGTAATGAGCTTTGACTTTTTTAGTGGCAGTATGGGTTCGGTTGTTGGCGAAAAAATCACTCGTGCGATTGAACATGCAGATGCGCGTAAGATTCCGATGATTATTTTCTCGACTTCTGGTGGAGCACGGATGCAGGAAAGTATTTTGAGTCTGATGCAAATGGCCAAAACAAGTGCAGCGTTAGCTCGTTTTCAAGAAAATGGAGGACTGTATGTCTCTGTAATTACTGATCCTACGATGGGCGGCGTATCTGCCAGTTTTGCAATGCTTGGAGATGTTAATATTGCTGAACCTGGAGCGTTGTTTGGATTTGCTGGACGTATCGTTATTGAACAGACGATTCGCCAAAAATTACCAGATAATTTCCAAACAGCAGAATTCAATATGGAACATGGTCAGCTAGATATGGTCATTCACCGCAAAGAGATGAAGTCTACTTTATCTCAATTATTAGATTTTCACAGTGGAAAAGGGGGATTTTAAGTGGCAGGAGAAATGCCTTTTGAAATGCCTCTCGTTGAAATGCGCAAAAAAATTGACGAGTTAAAGCAATTCGGACAAGAAAAAGGAATAGATTTCAACGATGAGATTACACGTTTGGAAGAACGTTATCGTCAGATGGAAAGTGAAATATACACTCAGATTTCACCGGCACAGAAAATGCATCTGGCAAGACATCAACAGCGTCCTACATCACTCGATTTAATTTCGATTGTTTTTAGTGATTTTATGGAGTTGCATGGTGATCGTATGTATGGCGATGATCTAGCGATTGTTGGTGGTATTGCCAAATTGGATGGTCATCCGGTAACGATTATTGGTCATCAACGTGGAAAAGATACCAAAGATAATATCGCTCGCTTTTTTGGGAGCCCACATCCTGAAGGATTCCGTAAATCGATGCGTCTTATGAAGCAAGCGGAGAAATTTGGACGTCCGATTATTACATTTATTGATACCAAGGGTGCTTATCCGGGTAATACAGCAGAGGAACGCGGACAGTCTGAAGCGATTGCTCGTAACCTATGGGAAATGGCAAAATTGCGTGTTCCTGTAGTCTGTGTAGTGATCGGAGAAGGCGGTAGTGGCGGTGCTTTGGCACTTGGTGTAGGTAACCGTGTACTTATGTTAGAAAATGCGATTTACTCAGCGATTTCGCCAAACGGTGCAGCTTCTATCCTCTGGAAAGACGCATCCAAAGCCGATCAAGCAGCGGAAGCGATGAAGATTACAGCGGAAGATCTGCTACGGATGGAAGTGATCGAAGATATAGTTCCTGAACCTCGTGGCGGAGCGCACAAAGATTATGAAGAAACAGGTGAAGCGATCAAAAAACATCTGCTTGTTCATTTGCGTGAACTTTCTCAAATGAGTGCAGAAGCGTTGATTGAAGATCGCTATCAGAAATTCCGCAAAATCGGCGAATTTACAGAGCAAGCGATGGGAACATTGCCAGCGAGTAGATCGGAAGTCAATATAGAAGATCAGCCTCAAGAAGAATTGCAATCTGATGTGGAGCCTATTCTTGGGAATGAAGAAGAGAAAGTAGCTACTAAATCTTCGCGTTCCAAACGTCATTCGTAAGATAGCTTTTCCACAATTTCTGAGGAATTTTGACAATCTTCTATACAAAGTAGGCAAACTGTAGTAGATTTAATTGTTGGGGCTTGTTGAATGGTTTCGGCAAGTCATGTTGGGAAAACAAAATAAAGAGAGACCTTTAAAAACGGAGGAAAATCAATTATGCGTAAAACTAAAATTGTATGTACGATCGGACCGGCAAGTGAATCTTTAGAAAACACAAAGAAATTAATTATGGCAGGTATGAACGTAGCTCGCCTAAACTTTTCTCATGGTGATTTTGAAGAGCATGGCAACCGCGTTAAAAACATTAAACAAGCTAGCAAAGAACTAGGTAAAACAGTAGCCATCCTGCTGGATACCAAAGGTCCTGAAATCCGTACGGGTAAATTTAAAGAAGAGCCAGTTGAATTGGTTCAAGATGAATATGTAACTTTGACTACAGAAGACATTTTGGGTGACCAACACCGTATGCACGTTACTTACAAAGACCTTCCAAGTGACGTTGAAGTCGGTTCAACAATTTTGATCGATGATGGTTTGATCGGTTTGACAGTTGTTGAAATTCAAGGTACTGAAATTAAATGCCGTATCGTTAACGGTGGACAAATCAAAAGTCGTAGAGGCGTTAACGTACCAGGAGTAAACATTTCACTTCCAGGTATTACAGAAAAAGATGCTAACGATATTATCTTCGGTATCGAGCAGGGTGTAGACTTTATCGCAGCTTCATTTGTACGTAAAGCAAGCGATGTTCTTGAAATCCGTCAATTGTTAGAGAGCAAAGGTGGTAGCCATATCCACATCATCTCTAAAATTGAAAACCAACAAGGTGTCGACAACTTGGATGAAATCCTTGCGGTATCTGACGGTTTGATGGTTGCTCGTGGTGACTTGGGCGTAGAAATTCCTGCGGAAGAAGTACCATTGGTACAAAAACGCATGATCGAAAAATGTAATCGCGTAGGGAAACCAGTTATTACAGCTACACAAATGTTGGATTCGATGCAACGTAACCCGCGTCCTACTCGCGCTGAAGCAAGTGACGTAGCGAACGCTATCTTTGACGGTACAGATGCTATCATGCTTTCTGGTGAAACAGCTGCTGGTAAATACCCAGTTGAATCTGTATTGACAATGTCTCGTATTGCTGAAAAAGCAGAGTCTGCTTTGAACTATCACGAATTGTTCTTAAAACAAACGCATGCTCAACAAACAACAGTAACAGAAGCAATCAGCCAATCTGTAACGAACTCTGCTATGGACTTGAATGCAGCAGCGATCATTTCTTCTACAGAATCCGGTCATACTGCACGTACGGTTTCTAAATACCGTCCTCAATCTCCAATTATCGCAGTAACTACATTGGATCAAACAATGCGTCGTCTTTCTCTAGCATGGGGTGTATTGCCTGTTAAAGGTACACAAGCTCATTCTACAGATGAGTTGTTTGAAATTGCTTTGCAAGGTGGACATGATTCAGGTCTTCTAAAAGAAGGCGATTTGGTTGTTATTACTGCGGGTATTCCTTTGGGTCAATCCGGTTCTACGAACTTGATCAAAGTGGCTCAAATGCCTGCTAAATCATAATTTCACATTAATTGATAGCAAGATAGTATGACATCAGAGAAAGCAGTGGATCATTCCATTGCTTTTTTTGATGATTTTTATAGAGATATTCACATTTTGAAATGAAAGTAGAGGTACAGCATGATGGCAAAAGAACAATTACATTTACCTAGCGATTGGCATGGTATTGCTTTTCGCGTACGTTATCAAGAAAATGATCCTATGGGTGTGGTGTATCATACAAATTATTTGAACTGGTTTGAATTGGGACGTACAGAAATGATTCGGGATCTGGGATTCCGTTATAGGGATATGGAAGCCGCAGGATTATTGTTACCATTAATCGATGCGTCATTGTCATATGGACATCCAGCAAGATATGATGATCGTGTAGCAATCTATACCCGTATAACAGAGTTTTCTAAGCTACGGATTGATTATGAGTACAAAATTCATCTGTTAGATGAGCATGATACTTCTGTTGGAGATTCCTCATCTTCTGGAGAGCGCCCTATCTTCAAAGCAGACGAAGTGTTACCCGGCGAGCCTTTAACCAGCGGTTCTACAAGACATGTCTGGGTTAATAAAGACTTCAAGCCTGTGCGACTTGATAAACAAGTGCCAGCGTTGTATTATGCACTTGTAGAATCTTTACAGATGTAGTGGGTTTGGATTGAGAAAGGAGAGGTACGTTTGGGTAAAGGAATCGGCAAATGGATTATTGCATTTATTATTATCGTACCGCTCCTAGAATGGTATGTTTTTTTACAGATGATTGAATGGATAGGCGGTTGGAATACACTTATTCTTTTGCTGACCACTTCACTGGTAGGTATATTAATGATGAGATTTGAAGGACGTAAAGTGATCGAAGATACCAAAAAGCAAATGGATGCTGGCGAACCACCGGGACGGCGAATGTTAGACGGCCTATGTGTTTTTGTAGGTGGAGTGATGCTTGTTTTGCCTGGTTTTATTTTGGATATTATCGGGTTTACCCTTGTTTTTCCATTAACACGTCCTATTTATCGGAATCTGTTATTACGCTGGATAGAGAAGCGTATGAAAAAGGGCAGTATTACTATTCATCGTGGTGGTCAATAATAGCATAAGTAGTCATGATGTTGACTCTGTAAATAGTATGACCACTATCAATCATCATTCAGATATATAATCATGCTGATGATAGCGATCCATCATAACAAACAGGCAGTACTTTAGAAGTTAGATTCTAAAAGTACTGCCTGTTTTGGTATATCGTTATAAGATACCTATCTTGATTGGTATGAATGGTGTAGTTAGGCTATTTCTGTGATGCAATGAATTATCTCGCTTTGCCATTGACAATATAGTTACGCAGATCACGGAAAACATTCGCACGATTAAGCGCAGAGACAATCACCAGTGTGACTGGCCCGATCAATAGACCTAATGCGCCAAATAGTTTTAAGCCGACAAACATACTGATTAAAGTGGCTAAAGGATCAAGACCTACGCTACTAGCTAGCACTTTAGGCTCCATAATCTGCCGTACAATCAATACAATGACATAAAGTACACTTAGACCAATCCCCAAGCTAATATCGCCGCTCATAAAGGTATAGATCGCCCATGGGATCATTACAATTCCTACTCCTAGATAGGGCAGTAGATCTACAGCACCGATCAGTAGACCAATCAGTAGAGCAGACTCAACTCGCAAAATAAATAGTCCAATAATCACAATAATGCCTGTAATCGAGATCAAAATAAATTGAGCACGTACATATCCGAACAATGCTTTTTGCAAATCCCGCCAAATCGTAACCATCGTCAGTCTAATATTCGAAGGAAACCATCCAGCTACGATACGGGTATGTTTTTCCCAGCTATTACTGATAAAAAAGGCAGATAATACAATAACGACAATAATCCAGGCAAAGTTAGGTAATGCGGTTAGAAAATCAAGTAAATAATTTAGAATCCCTGTAACAATACCACTAATCGTACTAGAAAGACTTTGTGTAGTCTGGTCTAGATTGTTGTTGATCGTATCTCCATAAGGGGTTTCTTTCAGAAAACCATTGATTTGATTAGTTATATTTTGCAGACTATCGTTTTTAGTCCAGCCTACAAACATTTGACGCCAGCTATCCATATGATCGTTGAATGTTTGCATAAGAGTGATAGTTTGTTGAACCAGTCTTGTTACCAAAAACGAAAGTAAAGCGAGCAGACCACCAAAATAAACAAGCAATGAGAGCGAGACTGCTAACCAGCGTGGAAAGTGAGCACGATTCTGTAAAAGTCTAACTAACGGATTCATCGCATAAGCGAACAACCATGCAAGCAATAACGGGTACAGAAGTGGAAAAAGGTAGCGCACAGCAATTGCAGTGATAATAATCGCTACAAGCACCCATATTCCACGTAAAATCCGATTACGGATCATAATGTTCAATGAATTGATCTCCTTATGTTCAATATAGTAATTATGTAATCAGCATCATATATGATGTTAAACGGCAGACAAGACTTTTGAAACGAAAGGGCTTATAATTGATACTGTAAGGGGTTACAAAAAAATTCTTATTGCGATGATAAAACAATTTAATGTCACAAACAGTCTTCATTTTGTTCACAACTCCGTCAAAATAAAGTATGATGAGTGAAGGTCCTTGGAAGGTTAATGGTAGGTGTTTGGATCATTAGAACTCTTTTCAACAATTGTGAGGGACCTCAATATCTAGTTTTTAAAATTTTCCATATTTAAAAATGTAAATGTTTTCATTCCCGAAAATGGGCAAAATCTCAATCATTCCGTTCTGCAAAGGAGAGAGTAATATGACAGCTACTAAAGGATTGGAAGGCGTTGTTGCAGCAAGCTCATCTATTAGTTCGATCGTCGACGGCGTACTTACATACCGTGGAATCGATATCGATGACCTAGCCATTAACGCAAGTTTTGAGGAAGTGGCTTATTTGTTGTGGTTTGGTAAATTACCAAATCAAGCAGAACTAGATCAATTGCAAAAAGATCTAGATGAATATGCTACCTTACCGGAACCATTGATTGCGCAAATGAAACTTTATCCTAAAGATATGAATCAGATGGCAGCTCTTCGTAGTGCGATCTCTGCTCTTGCTCTATATGATGATCTAGCAGAAGATATGAGCCAAGAAGCGAACCATAAAAAAGTCGTAAAATTACAAGCACAATTGCCTGCTATCGTAGCTGCACTTGGACGTATCGCTGCTGGTAAAGAGCCGGTTGCTCCTAAAAAAGGCGTATCGATTGCTCATAATTTCTTGTATATGTTAAATGGCGAAGAGCCTGAAGACACAGCAGTGAAAGCTTTGGATCAAGCGCTAGTATTGCACGCAGATCATGAATTGAATGCGTCTACTTTTGCTGCTCGTGTAACAGTAGCTACATTGTCTGATATTCATTCCGGTATCACTTCAGCAATTGGTGCGCTTAAAGGGCCACTACATGGCGGAGCAAATGAAGCCGTTATGAAAATGCTAGAAGAGATCGGTTCGATGGATCGTCTAGAAAGTTATATCCAAGAACAACTCGACAATAAAGTAAAAATCATGGGCTTTGGTCACCGCGTATACAAAAATGGTGATCCTCGTGCCAAGCATTTACAAAAAATGTCTAAAGAGTTAGGCGAAATGAATAACGATTTGAGCCTATACGAAATGTGTATTCGGATCGAAGAAATTGTAACAGGTAGCAAAGGATTGAAACCAAATGTTGATTTCTATTCTGCTTCTGTATACACAATGCTAGGAATTCCGCGTAACTTGTTCACACCTATTTTTGCCATTAGTCGTGTGTCTGGATGGTCTGCACATATTTTGGAACAATACGAAAACAACCGTATTATCCGTCCACGTGCAGAATATGTAGGGCCGGTTGATCAAAAATATATTCCGATTGAACAACGTTAATCGTAAATTTTTAATTATAAACAAGTAGATATTTCTCATATGACCCAACGTCTGGTAAAATAAAATACAGAACTGTGCATGTCTGTGAAGGTGAGCATATACAAATTGGTTGTATCATGCCTAGCGATGAGAAGAAACGAGCGAGTACATGATACTCAAACGTATCAGCTATTCCAAGTTTCTTTTCATCATGTGTAAACGCCTTCTCTGACGATGTCACAGCCATATCCCTTAAGGAGGAACATGATTATGCCTAAGTTTGAAAAATACGAATTACCTACTACTGGTGAGAAAATCACAATTGATAATGGAGTTCTTAACGTACCTAATAACCCGATCGTCCCTTTTATTGAAGGTGATGGTACAGGACGCGATATCTGGAAAGCATCTGTACGTGTATTGGATGCAGCAGTAGAAAAAGCTTACGGCGGTTCCAAAAAAATTGCTTGGTATGAAGTATTTGCCGGCGAAAAAGCATTCAATACATACGATGAGTGGTTGCCAGCTGATACGCTGACAGCAATTCGCGAATATATTGTAGCGATCAAAGGACCTTTGACTACACCTATCGGTGGTGGTATTCGTTCATTGAACGTAGCACTTCGTCAAGAACTAGATCTATATGTATGTCTTCGTCCTGTTCGTTATTTTGACGGTGTACCTTCTCCTGTAAAACGTCCTGAATTGGTAGATATGGTTATTTTCCGTGAGAATACAGAAGATATCTATGCAGGTATCGAGTACCAAGAAGGTACAGAAGAAGTGAAAAAAGTATTGAAATTCTTAAAAGACGAAATGGGCGTTAACAAAATCCGTTTCCCTGAAACATCCGGTATCGGTATTAAGCCTGTATCTGAAGAAGGTTCCAAACGTCTGGTTCGCGCTGCTGTTCAATACGCAATTGATCACAACCGCAAAACAGTAACTTTGGTACACAAAGGAAACATCATGAAATTTACTGAAGGAGCTTTCAAAAACTGGGGTTATGAAGTGGCTGAAGCAGAATTCGGAGATAAAGTGTTCACTTGGGCACAATATGACAAGATCAAAGAAGAAAAAGGTACAGACGAAGCAAATGCAGCGCAAAAAGCAGCTGAAGATGCTGGCAAAATCATCGTAAAAGATGCGATTGCTGATATCGCTTTGCAACAAGTACTTACTCGTCCAAATGAATTTGATGTAATTGCTACATTGAACTTGAACGGTGACTATTTGTCTGATGCTCTTGCTGCACAAGTAGGCGGAATCGGTATTGCACCGGGCGCAAACATCAACTATGTAACAGGACATGCTATTTTTGAAGCGACTCATGGTACAGCTCCTAAATATGCAGACAAAGATGTCGTGAACCCTGGTTCTGTTATCTTGTCTGGCGTAATGTTGTTGGATCATTTGGGATGGAACGATGCTTCTGCATTGATCTACAAAGGTCTAGAAAAATCAATCAACAACAAAACAGTTACTTATGACTTTGCTCGTCTAATGGATGGCGCAACAGAAGTGAAATGCTCTGAGTTCGCTGACAAAATCATCGAAAACATGTAGGAGGATAAACCTATGACCGTCATTAAGCGCAAAAAAATCACAGTAGTCGGTGCTGGTTTTACCGGTGCTACTACAGCTTTGATGCTTGCTCAAAAGGAACTTGGTGACGTAGTACTGGTTGATATTCCACAGTTGGAGAACCCAACAAAAGGTAAAGCGCTCGATATGATGGAAGCTAGCCCTGTACAAGGGTTTGACAGCCAGATTAAAGGGACATCTGATTATGAAGATACAGCATCTTCGGATGTAGTTATTATCACAGCAGGTATCGCTCGTAAGCCGGGTATGAGCCGCGATGATCTAGTCAACACAAATGCAGGAATCGTGAAGTCGGTATGCGAACAAGTCAAAGGGTATTCTCCAGATGCGATTGTGATTATTTTGAGTAATCCGGTAGATGCGATGACTTATGTAGCTTATCAAGCTTTGGGATTCCCCAAAAATCGTGTGATTGGACAATCCGGTGTACTGGATACAGCGCGCTATTGTACTTTTATTGCAGAAGAATTGAATGTATCTGTAGAAGATGTACGCGGATTTGTATTAGGTGGTCATGGAGACGATATGGTGCCGCTTGTACGATATTCTAGCGTCGGTGGTATCCCGATCGATACATTGATCTCCAAAGAACGGATTCAAGAAATTGTACAACGCACCCGTGTAGGCGGGGGCGAAATTGTGAATCTGCTCGGCAATGGTAGTGCTTACTATGCGCCAGCAGCGTCACTGGTACAAATGACAGAAGCTGTTCTTAAAGACAAAAAGCGTATTCTACCGATCATTGCTTATTTGGAAGGCGAATACGGTTATAATGATCTCTTTATGGGCGTACCTGCTATTCTGGGCGGCGGTGGTATTGAGAAAATCTTTGAATTGGAATTGACCTCCGATGAAAAAGCAGCTCTTGAGAAATCCGCTGATTCTGTCCGTAGTGTGATCCAAATCGTAAACGTTTAAAAGTGAGTACAAAAAGGCTTCCACCTTATGTGGAGGCCTTTTTTATTATGGTTTTGTTCAGATTGAATATAGACATACTTTTGTCGATATGACAAAAAATAGACACAACAGTCGATAAAATTAAGGCGAAAATATGTATTTTCATATCATCATCCGTTAAAATAATGAAGTATAGCAGAGCAGTAGTGATGGTCTGTGATTGATGAAATGAGAGGAGGTTCTATCATGGCTGAAGTATTGGTATTTATACACATTTTGGGAGCGTTATCGATGGGTTTTTACTTATTTTTACCTGTTGTAACAAGTAAATTAGCAAATGGCTCAGCAGAAGCGCAATCAGGTAGTATTGCGCTGATTCGTACATTAAATCGAATCGCTCAATTTGGATTGATTGTACAATTGTTAACAGGTGGATATTTAATGACCAAAGGCAATTATTCTGTTGCTTGGATGGTTGTAGTATTCGTGCTATTTTTGGCGATTGCAGCAATCGGTGGCATTATAGGCAAGCCTTTGCGCTTAGCATTAGCAGATATTAACGAGAACAAAAGTATTACAGCTCATATCGGTAAAATTTGTTCATTAAGTATGATTCTGGCAGTGTGTCTGGTTGTTATTAGTTTCTTTATGGTATTCCGCGATATTATTTAAACGAATTCTATTCAATGGGTAATTCACACATAGTAGACCATCGACTAAGATGGATCAATCCATACACATAATGTTTTACGTCAAAAACCGTTGCTATTATCAGTGACGGTTTTTTTATGTATTAAGGTTTTTATATTATGAGATCTGTTTCAGTGATAAAAGGTAAGGATATTTACCCTAAATATTGAATTTCAATACATAAAAAAATGTAAAAAATAGATGTTTAAACATGTATAGACAGTGGTAATAATGGACGGAAGCAACAACGGGATCTACGTTATTGTAATTGTAAATTATCCATTTTCATATTCGAAAGGAGAATTCATTATGTCTAGCGAAGAACAAACATTACCTCCACAACATCAGGAAAAGCAACCAGGTATCGAATCGGAAATGACTCCACGTCCAGAATATAAAGCACCTGCCTATCAAGCAGCAGGTAAGCTTAAAGATAAAGTAGCAATCATTACAGGTGGAGATAGCGGTATTGGTCGTGCTGTAGCCGTCTTGTATGCCAAAGAAGGTGCAGATGTAGCGATTGTGTATAAAGATGAACACAGCGATGCAGAAGAAACCAAAAAGGCTGTAGAGCAAGAAGGACGCAAATGTATTCTACTTCCAGGCGATATAGGAGATGAATCTTTTGCCAAACAAGCGGTAGAGCAAACGGTATCCGAATTAGGTAAGCTTGATATTGTTGTTAACAATGCAGCAGAACAGCATGTACAACAAAGTATTGTAGATATTACAGCAGAGCAATTGGAACGTACTTTCCGTACTAACATTTTCGGTATGTTCTTTATCACCAAAGCAGCTGTTCCACATCTTAAAGAAGGTTCTACGATTATCAATACTACATCAGTCACAGCGTATCGCGGTGAACCCGTATTGCTAGATTACTCTTCTACCAAAGGTGCAATTACAGCCTTTACACGTGCATTGTCGATGAATATTGTAGAAAAAGGAATTCGTGTCAATGCAGTTGCTCCAGGGCCAATCTGGACACCATTGATTCCTGCATCATTTGACGAAGAAAAAGTAAGCAAATTCGGAGCAAGTCAACCGATGAAGCGTCCGGGTCAACCGGAAGAAGTCGCTCCAGCTTATGTATATCTGGCAAGTACAGATTCTTCTTATGTCAGTGGTCAAATTATTCATGTTAATGGTGGCGAGATCATTAACGGTTAATTTGCATATTATATAAAGATACAGAATAGAGTAGAAAAGATATTCATATAACAATAAAGATATCATGGCGGTAGAGCAGGCATAATTGACCTGTTCTATCGTCTTTTTTTGAATACAGCTCAAATATCATCCGATCAATGAAAGCGACTTATTCTACAACCTCTGGTATGATAATACTTGTTATGATAAGTGATATATACCACTGAAATATGTTACCTTTTGGAGATGATGACTACATAATGAGAGAACACGCAGCTACATTTACTCGTTTGTTTGAAAAGTATATGTTTTTGATTATTCCATGTACACTGGTTTTGGGATTCTTTATATCCAAGCCATTATTACCTTTTGTCGGTTGGATTCCAGGCTTATTTGCTTATGTTACGTTTGTGATGGGACTTGGTTGTGGAAGACATCATTTAAAAGGCGTATTGACCAGACCTGCACCGATTATTGTTACTCTTTTGCTAGCCCATGTGGCTGCACCACTTATCGCATATGGATTGGGATTGTTGCTATTTGGTAGCGATTCACCATATACAGTAGGGCTGGTGCTATTTGCAGCGATTCCATTAGGCGTATCCTCTGTATTATGGGTAGGAATGTCTTTCGGTAATGTAGCGTTAGCATTGACGCTAGTAATCGTAGATTCAGCCATTAGCCCTTTTGTCGTGCCCCTGTTAATCGAGGTCTTTTTCGGTGCAGATATACAGTTCGATACTTTACATATGTTCAAAGATTTATTGTTACTGATCGTATTGCCTACATTTGCAGGGATGGTCGTGTACGAGATATCGGGTGGCAAATTCAGAGATTGGTCTGCTCCAATCACTCAACCATTAGCGAAGTTATGTTTTGCAGGTGTTGTATTGTTAAATGCCGCTGCTATTGCACCTCAATTGCAAACATTGCGTCGGGATCTGTTGTTAGTCGTACCGTCTGTATTGCTCCTGGTTGCGTTATGCTATGGACTGGGTTATGTGGCTTCTGCTATACTTCGTCGCAAAGGAGAAGGGCAGACATTGCCTGTTACACTAGCCTATGCTTCAGGGATGCGTAATATCTCGGTCGGAATGGTGATTGCGATGGCTTATTTTAGCCCTCAGACTGCGGTTCCAGTCGTACTCGGGATTATGTTACAACAACCAATGGCGACCCTCCAATATTCTATTTTTATGCGTATTTCAAATTATCGTAAAGGAAGAGATGCATGAAGCCTTTTCGCATTCGTCTGACATTGATTCTGATGATACTGCTTGGCGTACTCGGTCTAGCAGCAGCACTCACAATGGGACAAATATTCAAAAGCTCACATATTGCCACACTTGAAGACAATATGGTGCGTGAGATCCGTTTGTTAGAAACCACATTTGATTTTAAAGCAACAGGAACAGACGGTCAGCCTTCTGAAGATGTATTTCAATATTATTCGCAAGAAGCCCATCAGATAGGAAATTTAACCGATTCACGAGTGACTTTTATCGAAAAAGATGGAACCGTTATTGGCGATTCTGAAAGTGATCCACATACGATGAACAATCATATGGATCGTGAAGAAATTCGCGCGGCTGCTGCGGGTGGGGTCGGTAGTGCGATTCGTTATAGTGCGACACTGGACAAAAATATGTTATACATTGCAGCTCCTGTACAAGCAGGTAATCTGTTTGATGGATATATTCGGTTATCAATGAGTCTGGAAGCGGTAGAAGTAGGGGTACGCAACGCCTGGACAGTTATGGGTATCAGCTTACTGATCTTATTTCTAGTCGCTGCTGTGGTAAGTTATCGGGTAGCATCTGGGTTAACCAAGCCACTAGAACATATCACTGTAGTTGCCAATCGTATTTCCCGTCTGGATTACGGCGCACGTGTACGCTTAGAACGGCGTGATGAAATTGGTGAATTAGGTAAAGCGATTGATAATATGGCAGATAGTCTGGAAAAACAACTCAAAATTATTCGCGATAACGAAGATTTGCTACAAAGTGTACTGGCTAATATGACTGGCGGTATGTTGATGGTCAATTCGTTAGGAAATGTAGCACTGGTGAATCGGTTCGCTGAAGAAGTGTTAGGAGTCAGCTCTAAGCGTCTAACCGGTAAGTCTTATCATGAGTTAAAACGTCATTATGAATTGACCAAGTTACTAGGTGAAGGATTGCGACGCAAAGAGCGTATTCATGATGAACAGACATTGTATGATCCAGAGCCACGCTTGATTCAGATCGATGGTGTACCGATGTTTGAAGATGATGATACGTACAGAGGGATGTTGTTCTTGATTCAGGATATTTCCAATATTCGTCGCTTGGAAAAAATGCGTAGCGAATTTGTAGCGAATGTATCGCATGAATTGAAAACACCTATTGCTGCTGTAAAAGGATTTGCCGAAACATTATTAGGTGGCGGTGTACAGGATGAACAGACGTCGCGTGCCTTTTTACAAATTATTTATGATGAAAGTGAACGGTTGAACCGTCTGATCGGAGATATTCTGGAATTATCCAAAATTGAATCCAAGCGTTCGCCACTAAACTTCTCACCGATTCATTTACAGCCTTTTTTCGATACGATACGGGAAATGTTAAATTCTTCGGCTGCTAAAAAGAATATTACAGTAGATATGAATGTGCCGGAAGAAATGTTTATGGAAGCCGATGAAGATCGATTACGGCAGATTTTTGTCAATTTGATCTCTAATGCGGTAAACTATACTCAAGATGGTGGTAAAGTTAGATTAACAGTCGAGGAAAAAGGTTCTGACAACGGAGAAGAGCGTATTCTTTTCCATGTGAGAGATACAGGTATGGGTATTCCCAAAAAAGATTTACCACGTATATTTGAACGTTTTTATCGAGTAGACAAAGCCCGTTCACGCAGTTCAGGGGGTACGGGTCTAGGATTATCGATTGTTAAGCATCTTGTTGATTTACATCGCGGGACGGTAACTGTGGAAAGTGAAGTTAATATTGGAACAACATTTACAGTCAATTTGCCGTTGTTACAAGAGGATGAACCAGATATTTGATATTTTATTACATCATTTTACACAGGGTTAACATAAGAGTGATATGCTGACATTGATGTATGAAATGCGAACCCTTGTGGGAGGTTATCATGGCTAAACGATTACTGGTCATAGAAGATGAATCAACGTTATCTCGATTGTTGTCTTACAATTTGACACAAGAAGGATATGAAGTCACTGTAGAAGATCATGGAAGTGCAGGATTGGATCGTGCGCAAAGTGAACCGTTTGAATTGATTTTGCTTGATCTGATGTTGCCGGGCATGGCGGGATTAGATATTTTGCGTAAATTGCGCAGTTCAGGGGTTCGTACACCTGTAGTCATTTTGACAGCCAAAAATGCAGAAGAAGAAGTGGTAGAAGGACTCAAAGCAGGAGCCGATGACTACATTACGAAGCCATTCGGTGTATCTGAACTATTAGCACGTGTAGCTGCTGTATTACGTCGTGCAACAGGTAGAGAAGATCAACCTGAAGAAGAGTTATCGCATGAGAGTCGTATTGAACTGGGTGATTTAACGATCTATCCTGATAAATACGAAGTGACCCTCGGTACACAACAGATTACACTGCGTCCGAAAGAATTTGAAGTCTTGCTCTATCTGGCACGCAAACCAGGAGTAGTGATGACAAGGGACGATCTGATGAATGCAGTATGGGGATTCGATTATATTGGTGGTCAACGTACTGTCGATGTACATGTCAGCTCTTTACGTAAAAAATTAGAACTTGATCCTGAATCGGTACATATCGATTCGATTCGTGGGGTTGGTTATAAATTAGTAGTACGCAAAAAAACAAGCGCTCAACATTCCATTTAATATGGAGTGTCGAGCGTTTTTTACATACTTAGCGTATTTTAAAGGATTGATTTTTACATTGATCCTTTAGTCTTAGTCTATGAGTCTTAAAGACTATATTAATTCGTTAGGAGAGGTTATCAATCATGTTAGACATGCTGATACGTGAACCTGAAATCATGCAGCCGGTTGATATAGAGAAAGAGAATAAGCAAGCGATTATAGAACATGTAGATCAGATAATAGCAACAGAGGTAGAACCCCATATACACACAGATGCAAAAGAACTTCGTCTACGTCATTATGTAATAACAGTGCCTGCTATTCGTGCTCAAGAAACATGCCGGGATACTTTTGTTCGGTTCAAGCGCCAGACTCATCTTCCTTGTATTGTGTTGTGTGATGAACAGGAGCGCCCAGAAGGTCTGGTTATGCGTGAACAATTTTATCGACATATGGCAAGCCGATTCGCTAGTGAATTGTATGACACTCGTTCTACAGTGATGTTTAGTCAGTCTAATATGTTAGTAATGGACATCGATACAGAAGCTTGGATCGTGGTCGATGCTGCTCTGGCTCGTGAAGGCGATTCTTTTTATGAATGTGTTGTATTAATAGATCAAGAACGATTAGCAGGCATAGTGACGATACGCGATATTATGGAGCTGTCTAATCATCTGCAACTAGCTACAGAACAAAGACGGATTTCTTCTTTGCACGACACACGTCAATTTGTTGAGCAGATTGGAGAAGCAGTGAAAGTGGTACAACAAGCCGCTCAAGCCAGTCATCAGGAGCTTCATCTGATGAAGCAACAGACGATATCCGGGCAACACGATCTCAATCAAGCCCATCAACAATTTCAGCAAGTACAACAGTTAGTAGTGCGCCAGCGTACACTCGCAGAACAGATGCTTGATTACACAGGGCAAGCAAGTAAAGTCGTGCATACGGTAACTGATCTTGCAGGTCAGAGTAATATGCTTGCGCTTAATGCTTCGATAGAAGCAGCCCGCGCTAAAGCGGCAGGACAAGGATTCGCTGTCGTCGCAGAAGAAATGCGCAAATTATCTTCGCATATTACGACTCTTTCTACAGATGTAAATCGATTACTTACCGGACTTGGTGAAATGATTGGGCAATCTGCTTCGTCCACTCATACGACCGAGACAGTGATGGATCAAAGTATGATCTATATTCAGCAAGCGAATCAATTATTTGGCAAAATGACAGTCGAAGCAGAACAAGCTTCTCAAAATGCAGAACAATTGATGAAATCGGCTGATCAAGCGGATCATTTGACCAGTATCGTTGCACAAGCTTTACAGCGTTAATTTATTAGGCTTACATTTTTTACATTCCGTTTACAATTCGAACTGATGGGATTTACAAATATGATTTATGATGAATAGATGTAAAAAACATTTGTCACCGAAAATGAATTGAAAATCAGGGGAGTGTACCTTGTGTCAGCGATTATACGTATTGAACAATTGAACCTGTATTATGAGAAACATCAGGCTCTTAAACATATTAATTTGGATATTAAAGAAAAAGCGATTACTGCTTTTATCGGCCCTTCCGGTTGTGGTAAATCAACATTGCTTCGTACATTGAATCGCATGAACGATATGATTCCAGGCACACGCATCGAAGGCGTAGTGGAGATCAGTGGTTCTAATATTTACGGAGAAAATGTAGAAGTCGAAAATTTGCGTCAACAAGTAGGTATGGTATTTCAACAACCGAATCCTTTTCCCAAGTCTATCTACGAAAATGTAGCTTATGGTCCACGTCTACATGGGGTTACTTCCAAAAAAGATCTAGATGAGATCGTAGAAACAAGCTTGCGTCAGTCTGCGTTGTGGGAAGAAGTGAAAGACTATCTCAAACGTTCTGCACTTAGCTTATCCGGTGGACAACAGCAACGCCTATGTATTGCGCGTGCACTAGCAGGTCAACCGGATATTCTACTTATGGATGAAGCCACTTCAGCACTTGATCCAATCTCTACATTGAAGATTGAAGAATTAACGCGTGAGCTCAAAAAAGATTATACGATTGTGATGGTAACACACAATATGCATCAGGCAGCGCGTATTTCAGATCAGACTGCATTTTTCTTAAATGGAGAAATTGTGGAATCATCCGATACACCGGAGATGTTCTCCAACCCTACGGACTCTCGAACAGAAGATTATATTTCGGGAAGATTCGGCTAATACCTACACCAAGGAGGACTTGTTCATGCCCAACCGGAAAGAATTCGACCAAAGTCTAGGAGAGCTACGTCAATTGCTCACTGCTATGGGAGATCATGTAGTACACGCTTTGGAAGAAGCTGTGCTATCACTACAACGCCTTGATATCGAACAGGCAAAAATAATTATTGGTAATGATTATAAGTTAAATGAATTAGAAGAGAAAGTGATGGAAATCGGTTCACGCCTGATCGTAACACAACAACCGGTAGCCAAAGATTTACGTCGTATCATTGTAGCTTTCAAAATCTCTAGTGATCTGGAGCGTATGGGTGATCTGGCTCTCGATATTGCTAAAGTAACGTTGCGTCTACAAGATTCTACATTGATTCAGCCATTAGTAGATATTCCACGTATGGCAGATATCGTAGGACAAATGACCAAAGAATCGATCCAATCGTATCTGGATGAAAATACAGATCTAGCTTATAAAGTCGGTGTAGACGATGACCAAGTGGATCATATGTATAGTGGAATGATTCGTGAACTGCATAACTATATGATCGATCATGCGGTAGACGGCCCGCAAGTGATGTTGCTGAATCTGACAGGACGTTATATCGAACGTATCGGAGATCATGCTACCAATATTGGCGAAAGTGTCGTCTACCTTGTGACAGGCGTACGTCCTGATCTTAATCGTTAATGTACAAATAGGTTATATTATAAAGCAATCCCAAAGCATCGGACACAAATCCGGTGCTTTTATTTTTTGATTAGAAGGGCTTGTGGTATCATAGAAAGAGCAAATCTTAATCCTAATCATCAACCAGTACATGGTTAAATATAGAGATGTTCTAATTACAGGAGGTTCTATGGAAAAGTTTCTTTTAATAGATGGAAATAGTATTATTTATCGTGCTTTTTTTGCGATGCAACAACCGATGACAACCAAAAGTGGACAGCATACTAATGCAGTCTATGGATTTACCAATATGTTGATTCGCTTGCTGGAAGAAGAAAAGCCAACACATGTGATGGTTGCTTTTGATGCAGGTAAAATCACGTTCCGTCATACGACTTATGGAGATTACAAAGGTGGACGTCAAAAAACACCACCAGAACTATCCGAGCAATTTCCATTGCTTAAAGAATTATTGACCGGTCTTGGTATTACGTACTTTGAATTAGATACGTATGAAGCCGATGATATTATTGGTACATTATCCCGTACGGCTGAAGAAAAAGGACGTAATGTGCTGATCGTTAGTGGTGATAAAGATATGCTACAACTGGCTTCAGATCACGTCAAAATTGCACTTACTCGCAAAGGTGTAAGTGATATTGAACCTTACGGCCCAGCAGAAATCGAAGAACGTTACGGCTTAACACCTGCTCAGATTATTGATCTAAAAGGATTGATGGGTGATACATCTGATAATATCCCGGGTATTCCAGGTGTCGGTGAAAAAACAGCACTCAAATTGTTACATCAATTTGGCAGTGTAGAAGAAGTCTTAGCGAACACCGATCAACTCAAAGGCAAAATGAAAGAAAAAGTAGAAGCACATGCCGATGATGCTCGGATGAGTAAAGAGTTAGCGACTATTTTCCGTGATGTTCCTTTTGATGCGACATGGGAAAGTATGAAATATGATGGATTCAATCCGGTGACATCAATTGTAGCTTTGCGTAAATTAGAATTTAATTCGATTATTCAGCGTCTTAATCTGTCTGATATTGATGGAGAAGATCTGCATGATCCTGCTCAAGTGGAAGCTTCTGAACTAGAAGTAACTATTGTAGGTGAAGAACAGCTTCCCGCATTGGAAAAAGTACTGAATACTGTCGAAGTATTGCATATCGAAAGTCATGGAGATAATCCGCATCATGCTGAACTGGTCGGTATTGTATTGTCAGCGCCAGATCAGTATTACTTTATGACACCTGAGACGTTGCTTAGTGAGCGTGCAGCAGGTGTACGTGCATGGTTAGCCGATGAATCGATTCCGAAGCATGGACATGATCTACATCGCGCAGACCTTGTATTGTACTGGAGCGATATTCCTTTTGCAGGTGCTTCTTTTGATGTGCAGATTGCAGCCTACTTGCTTGATCCTACAGAATCAGGACAAAGCTTAAATGCTCTTGGAGCCAAATATGGTCTACCTCATATGCCAGAAGACGAGACGGTGTTTGGTAAAGGGGCTAAATATAAAGTGCCTGAAGAAGATGTATTGAGTCATCATCTTGCACGCAAAACAGCAGCGATTCGTGAATTGGTTCCATTACAACGTGAACAATTGGAACAAAATGAAATGACCAGCTTATTTAATGATCTGGAAATGCCGTTGTCGCGTATTTTAGCGGATATGGAGAAACAAGGCGTTGCTGTAAATACAGACGAATTGCGTGAACTAGGCAAAGAGTTTGAACAAAAGATTAATCTATTAGTGACAGAGATTCATGGGATGGCAGGTGTAGAATTTAATCTGAATTCACCGAAGCAATTAGGTGAGATTCTATTCGATCGTCTAGGTCTACCTGTAGAGAAAAAAACCAAAACAGGCTATTCAACCAGTGCCGATGTACTGGAAAAATTAGCACCTTATCATGATATCGTGCAGTTGATTCTGGTGTATCGTCAGCTTGCCAAATTGCAATCCACTTATGTAGAAGGATTGCTGAAAGAAGTTCATCCCAAATCTGGCAAAGTGCATACGTTTTTCCGTCAGACGATTACAGCAACAGGTCGCTTATCCAGTCAGTTCCCGAATCTGCAAAATATTCCGATTCGTCTGGAAGAAGGACGTAAATTACGTAAAGTATTTGTGCCATCTGAAAGTGGTTGGAGTATTTTATCATCCGATTATTCTCAGATCGAACTGCGTGTACTTGCTCATATGGCAGATGATCCAGGTTTGAAAGATGCCTTTTTGCATGATATGGATATTCATACCAAAACAGCGATGGATGTATTCGGCGTGACCAAAGAGCAAGTCGATGGCGATATGCGTCGTTCTGCCAAAGCGGTTAACTTCGGTATTGTCTACGGAATCAGTGATTATGGATTATCTCAAAATCTAGGCATTACTCGTAAAGAAGCAGGCGACTTTATCAATCAATATCTAGAAGTATTCAAAGGCGTTAGCCGTTATATGGATGATATCGTAGTCGAAGCGAAAAAAGATGGATTCGTTAAAACGATGTTAGAACGTCGTCGTTATCTACCGGATATCAACTCGTCTAACTTTAATCTGCGCTCTTTTGCAAATCGTACAGCGATGAATACACCGATTCAAGGTACAGCCGCAGATATTATCAAATTAGCGATGGTGCATATGGATCAAGCGCTCAAAGACCATAATTTAAACAGCCGTATGCTTCTTCAAGTACATGATGAATTGGTATTTGAAGTCCCTGCTGATGAACTGGAACAAATGAAGACATTGGTACCAGAAGTGATGGAAAAAGCATTGTCTTTATCAGTTCCTCTCAAAGCTGAAGTAAGCTATGGTGCGAACTGGTATGAAGCGAAGTAAATAGTCTATAATTAAAAGGGTAGAGAAGCGAAGCGGAGGGATGGTAGTTCCTCTCCGAGCATGTAGAAGGACATCCAAATTCATTCAATATAAAATAAATTTATTATATTAAAGGTAAGGTGAAAGGTTATGCCGGAATTGCCGGAAGTAGAAACAGTTAGACGCACGTTAAACACCTTGGTTGCCGGCAAAACGATTGATCATGTTACGGTATCTTTACCACGTATTGTTCAATTGCCAGATGATCATAAGCAGTTTGAGATAGAGCTTCAAGGGCATACGATTGAGAAAGTAGAGCGTCGCGGGAAGTTTTTGCGTATTGTGATGGATCATTTGGTATTGGTTTCTCATTTACGTATGGAAGGACGCTATGGAGTTTATACTCAGGATGAACCTGTTGAGAAGCATACTCATGTGATTTTTCATTTTACAGATGGTACTGAACTTCGGTATAAAGATGTTCGTCAATTCGGTACAATGCATTTGTTCAAAAAAGATGAAGATTTGCAGTCGAAGCCACTGATGCATCTGGGGCTTGAACCTCTTGCACCGGAATTTACAGCAGAGCAATTTATCCATATGATGAGCAAGCGCCGTACGATGATTAAGCCTGTATTGCTCAATCAGAAGTATGTGGTAGGGATCGGAAATATTTATGTCGATGAAGCGTTGTTTCGTTCGGGGATTCATCCAGAGCAGATTGCTAATACATTGTCAGCAGAGCAATTAACCCGTCTGCATGAAGCGATAGTATCCACACTTGCGGATGCTGTAGAAGCAGGGGGATCTTCGATCAAGTCCTATGTAAATGGTCAAGGCGAAATGGGCATGTTCCAGCACAGTCTACGTATTTACGGTCGTAAAGCAGAACCTTGTTATGAATGCGGAACACTTGTCGAGAAGACGGTTGTCGGCGGAAGAGGAACACACTTTTGTCCGGTGTGTCAGCCGCTACCTACTCGTCAGAAACATTGAGGTGATATCATGAATATCGGGTTAACCGGAGGAATCGCCACAGGTAAAAGTTCTGTCTCGGCATGGTTATCATCCAAAGGAGCCAAGCTGATTGATGCGGATCTGATTGCGCGGGAAGTGATGATGCCGAATCATCCTGTGCTGTCTCAAGTGGTAGAACGCTTTGGCGCAGACATGTTGCAAGCAGACGGAACACTGAATCGCAAAAAGTTAGGGGAACATATCTTCACCCATCCAGAAGAACGGAAGTCGCTTGAAGATATTACCCATCCAGCGATTCGTGAATTGATTCAGACACGTACGGTAGAGTTAGAACAGCAGTATCCAGATACACTGGTTGTAGCAGATATTCCGCTGTTGTTGGAAGCCAAAGGGGTCTATACGTTTGATCAGATTATGGTCGTATATGTGCCTCAGCCTGTTCAATTACAGCGTCTGATCTCACGTGATGGACTTACTGAAGAACAAGCCTGGAAACGGATTAACGCTCAGATGGATATTGAGCAAAAGAAAAAAGTAGCTGACATTGTAATTGATAATAGCGGTACCCTTGAGGACACGTATGCTCAATTGGAACAGTTCTGGCAGAGTAAAGGTCTTTCATGAAGAAATTGGTTCGTAAACGATTTCTTTTACCGCTATTCGTGCTTGTTGTGATTGTGGTTTTTTTCAATAGTCGCTGGCTAGGATGGATTTATCCGATAGAGTATAAAGAAGAGATTCGTGCGCATGCTTCTGCTTATGAAGTCGATCCTTTTCTAGTCGCTTCTATTATTCGAGTCGAGACTAACTTTAAGCCCAGTATGGAATCCAAAAAAGGCGCACTCGGTATTATGCAACTGATGCCGAATACGGCGCAATGGATTATGGAGCAAGCGCACTTGGACAACATGTCACTGGAAACGGTCAAGCATGAGATCGATCCGAATATTCAGATTGGTACATGGTATCTTAGACAGCTTAATCGTCAGTTCGGCGGTAACAAAATTGCTGTAATTGCTGCCTATAATGCGGGTCCTGGTAATGTAAAATCATGGCTAAGTTCCGGCAAATGGGACGGTACATTAGAAGATGTCAAAGATATTCCTTTCGGGGAAACGAGACATTATGTCCAACGTGTATTATATTATTATAAGCAGTATACTGAATTATACGATGCCTTTTAGATCGAACAAGCACTATGTTGGATTCTGTAACTCATATTTACTCACATCCTGAATATATATGCATGAACTTAACTGAAATGATGTCCGAATGAACGGTTGGCGAGAAAGGAAGTGACGTGAGCAATGAAATGTCCATATTGCAGTCACAATGGAACCAAGGTGCTGGATTCCCGTCCAGCCAATGATAATAAATCGATTCGTCGTAGACGTGAGTGTGAAAGTTGCAATCGCCGTTTTACGACGTTCGAGATGGTGGAAGAAACACCGCTAATTGTGATCAAAAAAGATGGAAGTCGTGAAGAATTTAGTCGCGACAAAATCCTGCGCGGTCTGATTCGCGCTTGTGAGAAACGTCCGGTATCGGTAGATCAACTGGATATGATCGTCTCTGAAGTGGAAAAAAGTCTACATACTACAGCGATGGCAGAAGTGGAAAGTCGTGCTGTAGGCGAATTAGTCATGGAACAGTTGTATCCTGTCGATGAAGTAGCTTATGTGCGGTTTGCTTCGGTATATCGTCAATTTAAAGATATTAATATGTTTATGAAAGAACTCAAAGGTCTGCTGTCAAAAGAAGACGAGAGCGATAGCTCAAATAGCTAATTCCTGTTAGATCGCATTAAGATTGCTAATAAAGGTATGAACGTCTATTGTATATTTCAAAAAAAGAGCACTTCTACAGTAACAAGTAGAGTGCTCTTTTTGGCATATTGCATATTCTTGTGATCCCATATTTATACATGGCGATTGCGATATGGGAGCATGGAAGCAACGAATATTTATGATTGAATCCATATCGAATTGAAGCTTACTATTCACGGAGATTTTTAAAATACTTCCGAACTTCTTCTACAAACAGTTGCTGCATACCGCTGTTATATTTGATACGCCGGGGTTGTAAAATGCCAATCTGCAAATGGTGATCTACAGAAGGGAAAGGTAAAACAGTATACGTATCATCTACACTCAAAGAAGACGGTACAATCCCGATCCCATTTAATTGTTCAGCATAAAGCGGAATTAAAGAAAGTTGATTAATTGTGTAAAATAACGGTTCTTGCTCATACGTTCTAAAAGCTTTTTCCACCTGAAAGCGATACTTGCACGACGATTGTCCGATAATCAACAAATGTGATAATAACTCGTCGATAGTCACTGCTTGGGTATTCGCCAATACATGATTAGCCGGTATAATCAGCGAGATTGATTCTTGTTGTAAAGGTTCAAATACATAATCGTGAGACGACTCCGAATCTGCACATAAAGCTAACGATATTTTCTCCTGCTGTAGACACTCTTGCAAAAAATCCGAATTACCCACAGTAATCTCATAAGTGATTTTGGGTCGATATTGCCGAAATTGATATAAAATAGCTGGCAAATAACGATCTGCCCATGTCTCTGTGACACCGATCCGTAAAGTACCTATTTCTTCTTCATTCAATTGCTTGGCTATATCACCAACATACCGCCAGTGATGGATTAATTGATCGACCTGTTCAGCAAATCGTTGCCCGGCAGGTGTTAAGGTCGCTTCCCAATTACGATAAAACAAAGTCAATCCTAATTCTTTTTCTAATCGTTTGATCTGGTTAGTAATTGTTGATTGAGCATAATTCAGCTTTTCGGCTGCTCTAGCAAAAGTACCTTCTTGCATGACGGTCTGAAAAGCAATCAATTCTGTTAGATCCATAATGCACCTCCTTAGTACATTTTCCTTTTGTTATCTTCATCGGTAAAATGAATGATCTTTATGATTATTATCTATTATATAAATAAAGAGAATATAGATACAATCATAGTATTCATAAAAGCTTGTATCAGTATCAACCAATTCAATCGTATGGAGGATCAGCGATATGCCATTTACAAGAGTAAGTTATAGGCATAATCAGTACAATGCAGAACAGTTACAACAGATGAGTCAGGTTATTTTATCCGCTTTAGTCGATTGTTTCGATGTACCGGAGAATGATTGTTTTCAAGTCTTTCATAGTCATCAGCCAGAACAGTTTGTATATGATCGACATTATTTACAAGGAGATCGTTCAGATGGATTATTATATATCCAGATTACTTTGAAGTCTGGTCGAGGTGTGGTCAAGAAGACAAATCTGTATAAACAGTTAGCAACAGCGTTAGCACAACAAGTGGGTATTCGGATCGAAGATGTATTTATTATATTGGTCGAGACTGAATTCGAAGACTGGTCATTTGGAAGTGGATTGGCACAGATGGTTAAGGAGAACAATTGAATGGATAAGCAGATATTAGGTAAATCGAATATTCCAGTATCCAAAGTAGGTCTGGGAACGATGGCATTTGGAAGATGGATCGATGCATCTGCTTCACAACGTATTATAGATCATAGTCTAGATATCGGTATGACTCTGATCGACACTGCTAACTTTTATGGAAAAAGGCAAGATATCGATCATATCGGAGATGGATTAGGCGAGCAGATGATTGGGAATATTCTTAAAGGAAAACGAGATCAGGTTATACTTGCGACCAAAGTAGGCATGCGTATGGGTGAGGGCAAGATGGACGAAGGATTGTCACGCCAGCATATTACACAACAGATCGACCGTTCGCTCCAACGTCTGCAAACCGATTATATCGATCTGTATCAAGTCCATGAGTTCGATCCTCATACTCCACTGGAAGAAACGTTATTTGTATTACATGAGCTAGTGCAACAAGGTAAAGTTAGAGCGATTGGTTATTCCAACTTTGCTGTAGATCAGCTACGTTCTGCTTATGAGATCAGTCATACACATCAATGGACAGCATGTGCTTCGATTCAATCTGAGTTCAATTTGCTTGCTCGTGCAGTAGAACAAGAAGTATTTCCTTACTGTGAGCAAGTGGGTATCGGCAAGATTATTTACAGCCCATTAGCAAGAGGGATATTAGCAGGACGGTATAGATCACTGCAAGAGATTCCTGTAGAAAGTCGCCTGGCTAAGGGAGAAGAACGGATTAAGCACTATTTTACCAACGAGAACTTCGCCAAAGTCGATACGTACCGTCAAATAGCAGAAGAAATAGGATGTACGCTGGTGCAGTTAGTACTCTGGTGGACAATCGAACATCCGCAAGTTGATTCGATGCTGATCGGAGCAAGTCGTACAGCGCATATCGATGAAATAGAGCAAGTTCTACAATTTGGAGCTATGTCTGCATCATTAAGAGAACATATAGCATCTATTCATTGAATATTTTAAAGCAATAGAAATATAAAAAAGCCCATCCCGCAATATACGAGACAAGCTTAGTAAACAATAGGGATGCGGTCAAGAGGACTCGAACCTCCACGGGGGTAAGCCCACACGGACCTGAACCGTGCGCGTCTGCCAATTCCGCCATGACCGCGAATATGTAACTTCCACATTAATCATGAAGTATGTCTAAGAAGTCAATGTGGGAGTGGTGAATAAATCACCGTAAGTACGATTATATCGGATTTGAAAAGTGAATACAAGTTTTTTTGCTTGTTGTATCAACGTAATTAGCATGTAACAAAAAACAACGATGAATCATATAAGCTGTTCCCAATATCTATCAAAAGGGACGCTGATTCACCGTTGTTTTTTACATAAGCAATTTTGTTATAAAATCATCATTCAGAAGACTGACTAGATTAAGAGTTACCTTCTACTTTTTTCAAAATCGTTTCTAATACATACGTTTTAGCAGGAGGGGTATTATTGAAAAAGGAAGGATCTACAATATAGACATGCCCGTTTTGTACGGCTGTTAATTGATTCCATGTAGCACCATCTGCTGTAGCTGTCATGCGTTTGTTCAATGCTTCTGGTGTATCGTTTTTAACCCCTGTAGAGATAAACAGATAATCTGGATTGATACTTTGCAATTGCGCAACTGTGGCTGGAGCAGATACTGTATCTGTTGGCAAAGTAGCTGGAGCTTTCAGTGCCATATCCTGATACATCACTTCACCGACACCATTTTTGGCATTGTTGTATAATGTCATACCGTTTTTGGTGATGGAAGCCGCTGCTACAGTGGATGTACCGATAATCGGGGTTAGCTTCGATTTGCTTGCATTGGTTGCTTGCTGAAATGCATTCAAGAACTGCTTCACTGCGGTCTCTTTATCAACGATCGTACCATAGTTATACAGCTCACTACGCCAATCATTCATTTGCGCAATATAGATTGTAGGTGCGATTTTGGACAATTCATCGTATACGGCACGATCGCTATTATTGGTAAAGATCAGATCAGGCTTTTGCCCTTTGAGTGCAGATAGATTGATGTCTGTACCTTCGCCTTCGATCAGTGAAATATTGTTCTTTTCTTCATCTGTCATATAGATAGGAAAAGGATTGCTTTCAGTCGGCTTAGGAGCCAGTGCCACATTCACATCAATCGCATTCAGGTAATCCAGTGCATACTGGCTAGTGACTGCGATACGCTTTGGAGATACAGGAATACTAACGGTTCCAAAAGAATCATTGATCGGCATCGTTTTGATCCCGTTTGGATTGAAAATATCGGCACGCGTTTCTTTAGGCTGTCCGCAAGCCGTCAAAAAAACCAACATTAGGAGTAATCCCAATCCTGCTTTGGCATAAGTGGTATTAAATTTCAATGCTTTCGCCTCTTTTCTGAGTACTATACTTCATTATACCAATACACACAGAACCAAAGTCAACGCTTACGCTCAACTGTCACCCGCTTGTCACAGACTGCGGTGTTACGAGTATGAATTGAGGTTGCAGATAAGGAAATTATCTTATTAATAACTCTAATATTTCATTTCTGAATTTAACTTCAATTTTATCTTTAAAAACAATAATTTGTTCTATTACATTTTTAAGCATTGATTTTTTTTCTACATAATTATTATTTTTAAAAATTTCAGTCCAATTAGTAATTGTATTAAAAAAATTTTCTATCCTATCAAATTCATCTGCCATATTTCTAATATTGTTTTGTAAATTACGAATAGATCGATCAAAAGATTTAACTAAATTTTCTTTATCTTCAATCAACTCGCTTAATAATTTGACTGAAAAAGAACTTTCTCCGAGAATACTTTTAGGTACTTCTTGTTTCAAAGAATACAACTCTTTATACACTTGTTCTAAATCAGTATGCTGTGCTTTTAATTCTTTTTTTAGTTTTATATAATTATCATTTTCATAAACTTCAACTGAAATTTTATTACTGATCTTGCTAAATTCCTGTACTAATATATTTACTTGTTCTATAACATTGTCTTCAATTTTGGTTTGAGAATATAGTGTTTGTCCGGAACATTCAATTTTGCTTAATGCTTTACCACTACAACGGTAGTTTGCTTTTTTAGATTTTTTTATTGTTCCATCAACTAGCCTATATGTTTTACTACAGTAAGTTGTGGTTAAGGGAGAACCACAATATCCACATTTAATCATGCCTACAAGTAGAAGAGGACTATTAGATACATTATTTCTCTTATAATTAGGATTTTTTATTTTAGCAGGTGAACGAGCACTTCTAAGAGATTGAACATAATCAAATTCAGCTTCTTCAATAATAATTAATTCTTTCACTTGTAATTTAGGAAGAGTCCATTCAGATTTTGGTTGAGTTTTAAAAATTCCTTCTTTAGAGGTCCTTTTCCCATAGCTAGGATATCCTTTGTAAATAGGATTTCGAAGAATAAAATTAATAGAGCCTGTGTTCCATCTTCCACCTGTAGACGTAGTTATATTTTTTTCATTAAGATGTTTTGCAATCTTATTACTTCCATATCCCAATTCTTTGACAAGTCTAAATATTTTCTTAATAGTAAGACTATTTATAGGATCAATAGTAAGTTTCATTACGGTATGACCTTTTTTGTTTGTATGATCAGCTTTAACCAACTTGTAACCAAAAGGTGCAGTTCCACCGCGATAAATACCTTCTTTGGACATCTGTTCATGTTTCTCAGTAACACGCATTGAAATATTAATAGACTCTTGATGAGCATTTTCAATTAAGTTAGAGGCGACTATTGATTTTTCTTCTATTAGAGGAAACTTTCCTTCTTTAACTGACCATACTTCAATATTGTGTGCTTGCAACCACTGTATTAATTCGGAGACTTCATCTAATTTGCGACCAAAACGATCAAACATAAAACAAATCACAGCATCAAAATGATTATTTTGAACATCTAATTTTAAACGTTGAATTTCATCTCTTTTTTCCATAGCAACTGTAAATCCTGAAATTGCTTTTTCCTTGTACTCTTTGATAAGAGACCAGTTCTGTTTATGTATAAAATCTTCACAAGCTTTTTTTTGTAAAAGGATATCATCTCCATCTAATTGTAATATTGTTGAGACTCTATAAAATGCAACTACACGTTTAATTGATGCCATTAATCAAACCTCCTATTTAGACATATACACTTAAATAAGTATAATCTCAATTTATGCATTGAGTAAATAATATTGACTGTTATTTTTATATATTGTAAGATATAAAAGTTGTTATATTCATGGGGCGTTAGTTCAGTGGGAGAACGCTTCGCTGGCAGCGAAGAGGTCAGGGGTTCGACCCCCCTACGCTCCATAAAATAAAAGTCCGTTAAACACTTTTCGTGTTTAGCGGACTTTTTGCGTATAATAGGACTAATCCAAATACATATCACTTACAGGAGGTTCCAACTCATGTCCTACCAACATATTACTTACACCATCGACAGCAACGGCACGATCTACGACAACGACTCGATCGAAGCATCTGTCATTTCAGATATCGTTCTTGATTTCCAAACAGGTATCTACGATTATATCATTATCACACCAAGTCAGCCCATCGAACATAGTATCTACATACAAGCCGCTTCGGAGCAACATGAAGGGGAAGGGATGGTGATTGAGATTCGGTTGGTACCTGAAGGCGACAAATCGGCTTTTCAACATTATGCTTACCACACATCCAGTCATCAGGAAATCATTCAAATCTTATTAGATTATTGGGGAGTGCAGAAGTTACCGAATCTGGCGAACTGGCATAATATCACGAATGAATTTTAAAATTGAATGACATTAAAAGACTTATTCGAAAAAAGAAAAGCACTCACATCTCTCTTAAAAAATAAATAATGTAAGCGTATACTTTTTGTCTTGCCAAATGAATCAAACGATGATATTCTTGTTTTAGGGATTGTTACTGAAAAGGCAAAACCCAGTACATGTAGCTAGGTCTGACATGTGTTGGGTTTTGCCTTTTTGCGTATTATATCTCGATCTGAAGCAATAAGTATAGCTTTATAGTAAGCGCTTACTATAAAGCGAGAACCACTGCTAAGTATGTAGCTACACTCAACAAAATATCTATAGGATTGTTACTGGTCATGCAGGCAAAACCTAATCAGATCGTATCGTATATGACTATACGCGGTCTAGTTAGGTTTTGCCTTTTTTCGTACTTCACTGTCAAAGGAGCGATATCCCATGAAATATGAACAATTGGCAAAAGACATTATCCACAATATCGGTGGTCGGGAAAATGTAAATAGTTTGACACACTGTATCACACGATTACGTTTTAAATTAAAAGACGAAAGCAAAGCAAATACGGATGTACTTAAAAATATGGATGGTGTTGTAACTGTTATTCAGAGTGGTGGACAATATCAGGTCGTTATTGGTAACCATGTACCTGATGTGTATGCCGAAGTAAATGCAGTCGGAGGCTTTCAAGCTGATACAGCACAAGATACATCCAGTGATGAAAAGGTCAGTTTATTCAACCGCTTTATTGATATGATTTCTGGCGTATTTACTCCGATTCTGGGCGTGTTATGTGCAACAGGGATGATTAAAGGATTTACCGCATTATTGCTTGCACTACATGTGTTAACCACAGAATCAGGAACGTACCAGATTCTTAATGCATTAGGTGATTGTCTATTTTATTTCTTTCCTATCTTTCTTGGTTATACGGCTGCGAAAAAGTTCAATGCCAACATATTTATCGGGATGGCGATTGGAGCAACATTGGTTTACCCTTCGCTTAGTGGCTTAACCGCTGGCGCTCCATTGTATACCTTATTTGCAGGTACATTGTTTGAATCACCGATCCACATTACGTTTTTAGGAATTCCTGTCATTTTGATGACGTATTCGTCTAGTGTTATTCCGATTATTTTAGCAACGTATGTAGGTTCGAAATTAGAAGTATTTTTCAAAAAAATTATTCCAAGTGTTGTTCGTACATTCTTGGTTCCGTTCTGTACATTGCTTGTTATTGTTCCGTTAACGTTACTTATTATTGGACCTATCGCTACATGGGCAGGTCAATTGTTAGGGGCAGGTACACTATTTGTCTATAATTTAAGCCCGATTATTGAAGGAATGTTGATCGGTGCATTCTGGCAAGTATTTGTTATTTTCGGCTTACACTGGGGTCTGGTTCCGATTGTGATCAATAACTTAACAGTGATGAAATTCGATCCAGTTTTAGCAGGGATGTTCGGCGCTTCATTTGCACAGACAGGTGTTGTACTAGCGATCTTACTTAAAACGAAAAATGTCAAACTCAAATCGCTTTCGATTCCGGCATTTATCTCGGGTATTTTCGGTGTAACAGAGCCTGCGATCTATGGAATCACGCTTCCTCGTAAAAAACCATTTATTATCAGTTGTATAGCGGCTGCGGTAGGTGGAGGTATTATCGGGTTTGCAGGTACTAAAGCTTATATTATGGGTGGATTAGGTATTTTCGGGATTCCAAGTTATATCGGTCCAAATGGTATCGATGCTGGATTTTATGGAATGTTGATCGGTATTGGAGTTAGCTTTGTACTTGGATTTGCCATTATGTATGCGATGTTCCAAGACGATAAAGAAACAGCAAAAGTCACAGAACCACAAGCGCCTAAAACAACGATCCAAATTGCTCAAGAAACGATTGCAAGTCCATTACAAGGAACGATTCTTCCACTTAGTGCGGTAGAAGATGAAGCATTTTCTTCTGGTGCGCTTGGTAAAGGGATAGCGATTGAACCGTCTGAAGGTAAAGTATATTCGCCTGTTGATGGCGTATTAACTTCGATGTTGTCCTCAGGGCATGCACTCGGGATTACGAGTGATCATGGAGTCGATATTTTGATCCATGTAGGACAAGATACCGTGAAGTTAAAAGGCAAACATTTCACACCAAAAGTAAAACAAGGCGATATCGTTACCAAAGGACAATTATTAATGGAATTCGATATCGAAGCGATCAAAGCCGCTGGATATATCGTGACTACACCTGTTATTATTTCCAATACAGCTAATTTCCAAGATGTAGTACAGACAGATAAACAAGCGATTCATTTCAAAGAAGATCTGATCACTGTTTTGATCTAATATACTGACGACTATCTAACAGGAGGAATTGCACAATGAGCGCATTACAGCCTACATTTCCACAAGGATTTCTATGGGGAGGAGCAACAGCAGCGAATCAGCTAGAAGGCGGATATGATCAAGGGGGGAAAGGTCTAAGCACCTCGGATATGTTAACTGCAGGTACACATACCACTTCTCGCCGAATCACAACGGAACTCGATCCTGCATTAAACTATCCGAGCCATGAAGCGATTGATTACTTCCATAGGTATAAAGAAGATATCGCTCTTTTTGGCGAAATGGGATTTAAAGTGTTCCGCATGTCGATCGCATGGTCACGTATATTCCCGAATGGCGATGATCTGGAACCTAATGAAGAAGGATTACAGTTCTATGATCAAGTATTTGCTGAATTGAAAAAGCATAATATTGAGCCATTAGTAACGATATCTCACTATGAAGCACCTTTTGCTCTGGCGCAAAAATACAACGGTTGGTCAGATCGTCGTCTGATAGAGTTCTATACACGTTATTGCGAGACTTTATTTACAAGGTACAAAGACACAGTGAAATACTGGTTGACCTTTAATGAAATCAATATTTTGACATTACCGTTTGGAACATTTCTAGCTGGAGCGATGATTCCCGAAGGCAATGGAGAATTAGTCGATACATCACAAGATGATCCGCAAGCACGATATCAAGCACTTCATCATCAATTTGTTGCTAGTGCCCAAGCTGTAAAGTTAGGGCATCAGATTAATCCTGATTTCAAAATTGGTTGTATGATTGCTTATATGTGTTCGTATCCGCTGACTTCGAATCCAGAAGATGTGATTTTAGCACAACAGAAAGATAATTTGACGAACTTCTTGTGTTCAGACGTACAGGTGAGAGGTGCTTATCCGGGCTTTGCTAAGCGTTATTTTGCAGATCATGGGATTGAACTTGTGATCGAACCGGAAGATGAGCAGACTTTGAAAGAAGGCTGTGTCGATTATTATACATTTAGCTATTATTCTTCCACTTGTGTGAGCGCTGATCCTGATCAAGAACAAGTAGGCGGTAATCTCTCGATGGGACTCAAAAACCCGTACCTCAAAGCAAGTGATTGGGGATGGCAGATCGATCCACAAGGATTACGCTGGTCACTAAATAATATTTATAATCGTTATCAGATTCCATTAATGCTTGTAGAAAATGGTCTGGGTGCTGTCGATGAAGTACAAACAGATGGCAGTATTCATGACGATTACCGGATTGAGTATTTGAAGCAACATGTGGTCGCGATGCAAGAAGCGATCGCTGATGGAGTCAACCTAATCGGTTATACGCCATGGGGTTGTATCGATCTTGTGAGTGCCGGTACAGGCGAGATGAAGAAGCGATATGGATTTATCTATGTGGATAAAGACAACGAAGGTAAAGGCACACTGGATCGCTCACGTAAAGATAGCTTTTTCTGGTATCAGAAAGTGATTGAGAGTAATGGAGCAGTGTTGGAATAGAGATATTTGAATAAATTATTGCTACGATACAATAAAAAGTCTGCTGTGCTCCTTAAAAAGGGGTAAGCAGACTTTTTTTATGTTAATCAATATTTAGCAATTTAATATATTGTAATTATCTAAGCTATTAAGTCATAATAAGATGTATATAAATGACAGGGGAGAAGGAATTTGGATAACTTATTACGAGAACTTGCCAAAGAACACACATTAGAAGCGATGAAATTTGAAATTCAGCAAAATCAGCGATTTATTAATACTACCCCTGTCTATCGAAATACATATAGAACCACCAAGATTGAAGTTCTTCGTGCTATGGTTCGTAATCATATCCTTCGTCAATTTGTTCATTTATCCGCTGAAGACCATACATTTGAAAACTTAAAAAAAATAAAAGGGATAAGTAATGAATTTGAGATGTTTGTCTCTAATATATCGGCTACAAGTTATGCTTATGAAGTAACGTATAAGGCTGAACAACAATTACTTCTGGACTATACAAATGTTAACCGCAGAGATACTGATTATGTTTTGGATCAATTATTAGATACAACTTTAGAAGAAGAGCATGAAATGAAAGGAACCACTAGATTTTTTTCTAAAATGCTTAACATCATACAGAAGACAATCAATATTATAGGACTATCTATATCTTGGTTACTAGCGATTCTGTATATTATGTTTATTATAGGTGTCTTTATAGGTACGATAAGGAATCATGAACCCAACACATTGGAAGCTGGTTCTACCGCTAATACTATAGTTGAAAATAATTCAGACAGCTCTATAAGATCATTTGATGCACAGATCGAAGACGATTCAACTCCGTCCAATTTTGGAAATACAGGTACAAGTGGAAATGATGCTATAAACAATAATGTTGTAGACAATCATGCAGATTACACTACAGCAGACAATAAAGTAGAAGCTCCTTTATCAACTACGCCATATGAAGTTGTGAAAAGTGATGATTATTCATTTGAAGAAGATACAGAAGATCAGACTTCATCCCTTATACCTGTAGAAGAATCAGAACTGGTAGTCACAGAAGTACCAGAGGAAACTTTTACTATCGGCTCAACCAAAAAGCAAGTTAAAGCCGTAATGGGTAATCCAACATCAGATTTAGGAAGCTCTTGGAGTTACAGCTATTCCTTTGTACAATTCGATCAGGATGGAAAAGTAAAGGGATGGTCAAATATAAGTGATAATTTGAAAGTGTATATGGGTGAAAAAAATGAATACAGTACTGCCTTTACAATATATTCTACTCAAAAAGATGTAGTAGCTTCAATGGGAACGCCAACCTCTATTACAGGTGATACATGGAGTTACAAATATTCGATGGTGAATTTTGATAGAAATCATCTCGTTAAAGGCTGGTCAAATATCAGTCGTAATCTGAATGTATCTTTGGGATCAGTCCAAAAGAATGCTAGACCATTTACTACACACTCATCTAAACAAGAAGTTATCCATGCTATGGGAACACCAACCTCTATTATAGGGAATACATGGAGTTATGAATATTCGATGATAAGATTTGATGAAAATGACGCTGTTATCAGTTGGTCGGATATCAGTCATAATTTGAAAGTAGAATCATCAAATTAAAATATGTAGACTGTCTTTCTAACCCTACAAGTTGAATCTAACACTGTTAGATGTTATCATGAACAAATAAGAAGTAAAGACCAATTTTGTAGGGTTAGATAAGAGGGATAACATGAATAAAAAACTAGCAGTGACAGAAGCCAGAGTGTTAGAAGCATCATGGGAATTGTTAACTCAAGATGGAATTGAAAAGTTCAGTATGCGTAAATTAGCCAAGCTGATCGGGATTCAAGCACCGTCGATTTATTGGTATTTTAAAAGCAAACAATTGCTTTTTCAAGCATTAGCCAATCATGTAGCCAAAGATGTTCTTTTGGCTATGGAACCAGAGGGAGATTGGAAAGAACAATTACATCATTATGCTGTTACGATGCGTAATCAATTAAAAAAGTATTCTTGCTCTGCACAATTATTAATGCAAACATTGCCTTTAGAAAGTGATTATTTACAGATGATTGATCAATTTCTACAAGCTCTGGAACCACTCTCTCTTACAGACAAAGAAAAGTTTAACTATATTATCTGTATTATTAACTATGTATTGTGTCATGAATTAGACGAGTATGAACGTCAACAAGTAGAGAATGAGTTGGAAGATGAAAATCAACAGTCATTAGAAGAATGGGCACTTCGTGCATTTGAACAAGTCCCACCTGAAAAAGTCAGTATTATTCGCAGAATGTATACCAATGGCTTATTTGGAGAAGTGGGTACAGATGAGATGTTTGAAGCGGGGCTGGATATTTTTCTAAGTGGAATCGAACAACGAATTGTTAACAACTTATAACAAATCATATTATTGTTAAAAACAAAACCCCATGTATATTACCTCTTGCTGAGGTTTGGATACATGGGGTTTTATAACTATCTATAATTTGAAAAAAAAGATAAATAATTTTTGGTTTTTACTATATTACGCATCTATTCATATAGATTGTTTTCAAAAAAATATTTTTGATAAATAGTGGCTTGATTTAAAGAGTTTATAAGTACACCATATCCTTCATTAAAAGCTGAACCAGAGCGATATGCAAGTGCTGTCAAAAGTTTTCCTCTTTGATCAATATAACCAAGTTTACTTGAATGACTTGTAGTAACCCCAATTAGTGCTACACCATTGTGAAATGAAGTTGCTTTATTATATTTTTGATAAGCAATAATCCATTTCCCTGTAGAATCAATAAATCCAACATTTCCTTTATCATTATATACTGCTGCTAATCCTTCGCTAAAAGAGTCCGCTTGATTAAATTGAAAAGGAATTACTACTTTCCCTTTTGAATTAATAAATCCCCATTTTCCTTTTTTATTTTGGACAGGTGCTAATCCTTGTGAGAAATCACCAGCTGCTTTGTATTGGAAAGGAATAATTACTTTTCCCGTTCTATTGATATATCCATAATTTTGGTTACCATCTTGAACAACAGCTAACTTTTCTGAAAAATTACGACCATAATTATATTTGTAAGGAATCACTATATTTCCAGCTTTATTAAGATAGCCGATCTTATCGCTATTTTTGGAATAAGAAAGGGCTAATCCTTCTGTGAAATTAAAAGTAGAATCATAACTTCGTTCTAAATCGAGTATTTTTTTACCAGTGGTATTAATAAAAGAACCATTATCGGATTTGCTTTTTTGGACATAAGCAATATCTTCTGAAAAATAACTTGCTTGTATATAACTGCAATCAATTACTAATTTTCCTTTAGTATTTATGTATCCATATAATTTACTATTTATATCTTTAACTAAAGCACGTTGTTGATAAAAATCAGACATGGGGACTAAATTCTGCGGTAGAATAAAACTTTGTTTGCCAGCAGTATTATAAAATAACAATTTACCATCTGTGGTTTGAGCAAAAAGAAGACCATCGTGAAATTGTCCATCACTTTGAGCTAGAGGAGTACTATAGTCTATATTCGAGGATACTATCTTTAAATCTGCTTTGTTGGAAGAAAGAACAGTTTTCATATTTGTCGTCTGTAATGATGGATGAATAGAAGCTTCTGTAATAGTTAAAGGACAAACTAAGCCTGATACTACTGATAACAATATAGTAGCAATAAATGTATTTTGTATAGTTTTCATTAGATTCTAATAAGCTCCTTTGTATGGTAAAAGATTTTATTACACTAGCGATTTATTCTTTTACTATCATATGGTTAACAAATCCCCGTAATAAAATCATCATGGATGATCGAATACAGGGAGTTGTTAAAAATTCAATTAATACACATATTACGTAGTGACTTTAGCAAATACGATAAAGAACACCATCAATTCCGCTAATACCACATGCGGTGATACCATTACCAACCAATCGAAAGCGAATAATATACCCAGTGTCAGTGCAAGTCCGATCATCACTTGAAATCGTGGCTTGAAATTATGGTAGCGATAGCGATGGAATACGATCATTACTGCTAAAAAGTAAATCAATACAGACGCAAAGGTAAAACTCAAAATAAATAGATACGAAAGTTGTTCTAAAAAAAGCAATTGAATCGCAGCCGCAATCATACTAAGTGAAAAGTAAATAAATAGATGCCCATACATAATCGTTTGTCCAGCAGTTTGTTTTTCTTTATCCACATGCTTTTCGACATTTTCGAAATATTGCCACCAGATTGCAATAATCAACACAAATGCCATTGCTGCAAACAAGATCGACGAAGGAGTAAATTGATCAGATTGCAGTACAGACAACATACTGATCACAGACTCTCCTAATAAGATTAATGTGAATAAAGCAAATCGTTCTAGCAAATGCGCAGTATGAATCGGCGTTTTGACCAGATTTTTGCGACCGATCAAAGGCACAATAATATCGACAGCTATACCTGCGTACAAAATAAGATAACGAATCCATGAATCGAAAAATAAAGAACAACATGAAATAACAATCCCGACCCAGAAATACGTTCCGAAAAAACGAGCCGTTTCTTGGCGGTGATGCTTCTCCTGCGTAGTGGTGATCATGTACTGAATAACCATCAATGCCCTGAGCCCAATATATCCGATCAGAAAAGGTATGTAATTTGAATCAAAATCGATATTGAGACTGGCGGTCATAATCAGTACAAAAAATAACTGCACAATCATAAATATCCGATCTTTGGTGCTGTCTTTGCCAAAGCGATTGTTGTATACACTTTGCCCGACCCAAGCCCACCAGATCGGAATAAAAATAAGTAAAAACTTACCTAACTGTTCGAGTGAAATGCCACCATGTTCTACATGAAGTAAGACATGGGTCGCTTTGGATACCGCAGCTACAAATAGCAGATCATAAAATAACTCTAGCCAGGTCACCTTTTTTTCTAACATCAATTGCCCCCTCTTTCACCAAACTTATTTCCATATCTATTGTATAGAATTGGAAGAAAAGTGTCAGCTTATTATTTTAGCATTATCATAATTAAGTAGTTGTTATATGTAAAAGTACAACCTGAAAGTCCGCTATCTAGAGTAACTGATAGCGGACGGTATACCTATACGGATTCATTTTCATACAGGTACTAGATTGTATTTAATAGCAGATCATATTCTTTATTTAGAAGTGTCAGACTTTTCCGATTCTCCTGCTTCACGACCACTATGCTGGATCGAATCAGGAATAAATAGATTGCGTCCAGGTAGTTTGTTTTCCCACATGATTGAATTATATAGACGCTCTGGATCGATCAGTGGAGAGCCACCATTGATACGTGGAATCGTCATAAGATCGGTATCACGTGTGACCAGACCAAGTTCAGTTGTAAAAGCATAACGAATACCTACATTTTGAGCGACTTTCTCTACTTCTGGTGTATGCAATCCGTAAGGATACGCAAATGTATTAATGACATGAGGAGTAAGTGGACGAAGTGCTTCTACACAGCGTCTAAGATCGTTCTCAATCCGTGCTAGATAATGTTCATGAGTCTCGGTTACGCCATCTTTTACCAGTGGAGCTGTAAGGGCATCAGTAGTATCGCTTGTTTTGTAATGTAATTTATCGGTATGCGCTTGAACTTCCATATTCGGATCAGAGCTAGTCATGTTTTTAATTTCGGCTTTGGTCATATGAGGAGTGGCTACAAGAGCGCCTTTACTGAAATCTCCTGTAATCACAAAGCTTACACCGGGAATATGGCGCTCCTTCATAATCGGATACGCTGTAGTATAGAAGTTCTCATATCCATCATCAAACGTAACCAAGACCGCATTATCCGGTACTTTGCCACCTTTCATAAAAAGACGGAATTGTTCCAGTGAAATAAAATTCATATCTTTAGAACGCAAATAATCCAATTGAGAAGCAAAAAGAGCAGGTGTAATAATATCTCCACCTTGTTTGATCGGATCAATATCATGATACATCAGTACAGCCACTTTATTTTGATAATGATCTTTTTTGGCAATCGAAGCAAATTGTTCTACAGGTGGAAGTTGATCTGCGGATAATGGTGGATTTACTGTTACGTTGGAAGTTCCTTGAATAGAATCTCCCAAGCGATCTGCTTGTGCAGTGGTAAAAGATGAGAAGAAATTGCGATCCGAATACACTGCCATCAAGATAAGCGCAATCGCTACTGTCGTTACAAGACCCGTAACCACATACACAGACGTTTTGAATAATTTCATACATAGATCATCCTTTATTAGAAAGTGAGAGGCATCCATAGACATAATATCGGAAAATAGAGAGTGGGATATAACATATATACTGTAAAAAATCATTCTGACTCGTATGTAGTCTATAAGATGCGTTTTGCAGCATTATATCGTACACTAAAAAGAAGTGATCTCATGTTCACATAATAGTACCATCTCTATATCGTTACGCCATGCCATAATGGGGATATAACATATATACTTATTTTTAAATCAAATTTTAACCAATGTAAACTGATATTATAGATCAAGTAATGAACGCAGAATGGAGCTGGAATATGAACTACCGTAATATGGAAGAATGTGTGAATGATCTGGAAAAAAACGGGCATCTGATTCGGATTCGTGAAGAAGTTGATCCTTATTTAGAAATGGCTGCGATTCATATGCGTGTATTTGAAGCAGGTGGGCCTGCACTGCTTTTTGAAAATGTAAAAGGTTCTAAATTCCGTGCTGTTTCTAATCTATTTGGCACTGTCGAACGAAGCAAATTTATTTTTAGAGATACATGGGAATCGACGCAAAATGTAATTGCTTTACGCAATAATCCGATGCAAGCACTGAAGCATCCTTTTCAATATGTAGGTACAGGGTTGTCTGCTCGTAAAGCGTTACCTTTGAAAAAATCGAGTGGATTACCTGCGGAATTTGAAGAAATTCAGATCGCTGATCTACCGCTTATTCAGAACTGGCAAGATGATGGTGGAGCTTTTGTGACTTTGCCACAGGTCTATAGTGAAGATCCAGAAAAGCCCGGCATTATGAACTCGAATCTAGGTATGTATCGGGTGCAGTTGAATGGGAACGAGTATGAATTGAATCGGGAGATCGGTATCCATTATCAGATTCATCGGGGGATTGGGATTCATCAGGAAAAAGCTAATCGTCAAGGTAAACCGCTGAAAGTAAGCTGTTTTATCGGTGGCCCTCCAGCCCATACGTTATCTGCGGTGATGCCTTTGCCTGAAGGAATGAGTGAATTAACGTTTGCAGGATTGTTAGCAGGGCGACACTTTAGTTACAGTTATGTAGATGAATTTTGTATCAGTAATGATGCTGATTTTGTGATTACAGGTGAAATTTACCCGGATGAGACAAAGCCTGAAGGGCCGTTTGGCGATCATCTTGGATATTACAGTCTGACACATGAGTTCCCGATGTTACGAGTGCATAAAGTATATGCACGCAAAAATGCTATTTTCCCATTTACTGTAGTAGGTAGACCACCGCAAGAAGATACAGCTTTTGGTGCTTTAATTCATGAATTAACAGGTGGAGCGATCAAGCAAGAGATTCCCGGGGTCAAAGAAGTGCATGCTGTTGATGCGGCAGGTGTACATCCATTACTATTTGCAATTGGTAGTGAACGATACACTCCTTACCAGAAAGTAAAGCAACCGGCTGAAATTTTAACAATTGCCAATCGGATTCTAGGTACAGGACAGTTAAGTCTTGCCAAGTACTTATTTATGACAGCGGAAGAAGAAGAAATATTGGATTCTCACGATGTTGAACATTTTCTTACTTATATCTTGAAACGAATCAATTTGCATCGTGATATTCATTTCTATACGAATACAACGATTGATACACTGGATTATTCAGGAACAGGATTGAATACAGGTAGTAAAGTGATTTTTGCTGCTGTAGGAGAGCCAAAGCGAGAGTTATGTACAGAAGTTCCGACGATCTTACATGATCTACCACAATGTGGAACAGCTCATCTGGTCATGCCAGGTGTGGTTGCTTTGCAAGGAGCTAGCTTTGTAGATTATGAGCATAACGAACAGCAATTAAATGATCTGTGTCAGGTGATTGCCGATCGTGGTGAATTACCAGATTGTCCATTGATTATTTTGTGTGATGATAGTCCATTTTTAAGTGCGACGATTGATAATTTCTTATGGGTTACCTTTACACGTAGCAATCCATCTCATGATATATACGGAGTAAATAGCTTTACCAAGCACAAGCATTGGGGTTGCGATAATGTTATTATTGATGCACGCACTAAGCCTCATCAAGCTCCACCATTAATCCCTGATCCTACGGTAGCGCAACATATTGAGCGACTATTTGTACAGGGAGCTAGTTTGAATTCATTAGCTAAGCCATAATCAACACAATCACAGAAATAATACTAAAAAGAACCTTTACTTTTACCTATAGAGAAAGGTTCTTTTTGCTGTAACAAGCATTTTCAAACGTTTCGTAGTTCAAAGGGTAAGAAATGAAGAGTAAGAAAAGTTAAATATTGAAGTGATATATAGATGAATATACTATTTATAAGAATCATAATGGAATATTAACTGACATATAATTTATAAAATTTGAAATTATATTCGTTAATTCTACCAATTTGCACCTTCTTATTTAGAAATGATGACAATAAATCTATCATTAACTTTTAAAAATAAGAATAATACATATATAATAAGTCTATTCCTTAGCAATTCTTACATCAAAATTCGAAAGTTAAAAATAATCTTTAATAAATAAAAGTAGAGTTGATATAGAACAGTTCTGAATCATATAGATTTGTTCTATCTTCAAATAGATACAGAGCACAGGAAGGATGAGAGAGTATGAGCTTGGCAGAACTGAATCAACGTGTGAAAACAGACCTTTCTTATCTAGCATATGGAGGAGCCGATTGGGTACGTCCATTGCAACACCCTGAAGGACATGTCTATGATGTAGTTATTGTAGGTGGTGGTCAGAGTGGATTGGGTGCAGGTTTTGGATTGTTACGTGAGCGGATATCGAATATTTTGATTATTGATGAAAATAAAGAAGGCGTCGAAGGCCCCTGGGAAACATATGCGCGGATGGTAACGTTGCGTACACCCAAGCATTTAACTTCTATTGATCTAGGTATTCCTTCATTAACATTCCGCTCTTGGTGGGAAGCACAGACAGGTGCAGAAGGATGGGAAGCAGTAGATAAAATTCCACGTGGAGATTGGATGAATTATCTACGCTGGTATCGCCAGATTCTGAATCTTCCAGTACGTAATCATACTCGCTTGAAGATGATTGAACCGACTGAAGAGGGGATTCATCGTCTGCATATTGAAAGTACACAATCATCGCCTGTATCATCTACAGAAATATTGTTAGCACGCAAAGTAGTGTTGGCAACAGGCATACAAGGAGGCGGAGAATGGCATGTTCCGCCGATGATTCGTGATCATTTACCTACACATCTCTATGCTCATACCTCGGCAAATATTGATTTCGAACCATTACGAGGTAAAAAAGTCGCTGTATTAGGCGGTGGAGCTTCTGCTTTTGATAATACAAATTTTGCACTTTCTCAAGGTGTCGGTGAAGCTCATGTATTTGTAAGACGTGAACATCTACCACGTATTAATCCTATTCGCCAAATGGAAGTCTCGGGGATGATCGAACGGTTTGCCGCTTTACAAGATGAAGATAAATATGCAGCTATCGGGCACTTTTTTAAATATAATCAACCACCTACCAATGATACATTTGAACGTGCATCGGCTTGGGATGGATTTCAACTTCATTTAGGCGCACCGTGGCTAAAAGTAGAGCAAGTGGGCGACCAAGCTGTTGTCACTACACCGCAAGGTACATTTTCGTTCGACTTTTTAATTATCAGTACAGGATTGTTAAGTGATCCAGCGTTACGTCCAGAATTGCAAGATGTAGAATCTTATATTGCACGTTGGAGTGACAAATATACACCACCAGCAGAAGTTGCCAATCCACTATTGGATGCTCATCCTTATCTTAGTCCGGGGTTTGCACTACAGAGCAGGGATGAAGTAGGGAAAGACAAATTACATGGGCTGTATGTGTTTAACTATTCTGCATTGGTTAGTTGTGGTTTGTCGGCTTCTGCGATTTCAGGGATGCGCTTTGCGATACCGAAGTTAGTCGGGGCGATAGCTGACGAATTATTTTTAGATGATCGAGCAGATATTTTACATCAATTCTTTGCTTATGCAGAAGACGAGTTTATCGGACAGTGGCCTAAAGTAGCCAACACTGTCGATGTATAATTTGTACAGTAACGCAGATGTCTTATAAAGATTTCGGATATACAACTAAACGAGCTTATGTATCCAAAAAGTGCTTATATGCAAAGAAGTTTAGCACATAAAAAAAACCTGTAAACACATAAAGCGTGCTTACAGGTTTTTTTGTTTGTATTCATTTTCTAGTTGATCTACATAATCTTTAGCTTCTTTCAGTCCCCAACCACGAACTTCCCGTACTTCTTTGATCGCTTGAATTTTTTTGTTTTCATGAGTCAAAAACAATATCCGTTCTTCAAATGAAGCTTGATCTATCGTTGAAGGTACGCTTGTATGTTCTGGAGCACCTGTAGACGATGAGAGAGGTTTGGGACGATGGGTAGAAGTCAGTCCTCCATTACCCGGTCGATTTTTGAGCCATTCTAGATCTGATTTCATTTCATTCAGTTGACTTTGCAAGCTTATGACGCGCAATAACAACAGTACGGACAACACAAGCGCAATTATAGCTACAATTTCATATGTATTCATTTGATAACTCCTTTCTATATGTACTCATCTACAAGAGTATAGCATAGATCAATTATAGGGTCATATGATCAACAGATTGAATATCATTTATACTATAAATAGATTAAATAATGATGCCTTTTGCCACATTATAACGTAAAATAATATAGTAGATTATCTACAGCATTTACATATGTAGCCACACAATAATGACTTTACGAATGAAGCTATAGGGAGCGTATTAGATGGAAAAATTATTACAGCAGGTAACCGATGAATTAATCGCTAATGTGATAGTAGAAAGTTTTCATTTTATGGAGCCTGTAAAAGTAAAAAATGCACCTCAGCCATGGATTTTACTCGGTGCAGGGAATTATGCTGCTGTATTTTATCATCCTGATTATGAAGATTATGCTGTCAAAGTATATGCAGTCGGTAAGCCCGGCTTACAAGAAGAAGCTAAAGTATATGAAAAGCTAGGCGTACATCCTGCCTATTCTGCTTGTTATTATGTAGGGGCAAACTTTTTGGTATTGAAACGTCTACGTGGTGTAACCGTCTATGAATGTATGAAAAAAGGGATTCTCGTATCCGAGCAAGCGATCAAAGATATTGATGCAGCACTAGATTATGCTCGCTCCAAAGGATTACGTCCTCATGATATTCATGGCAAAAATGTCATGGTCGAAAATGGACGAGGATTAATCGTCGATATCTCTGACTTTTATAAACAAGAAGAATGTAAAATGTGGAGCGATTTCAAAAAAGCCTATTACCGTTTGTATTTACCAGTAGCTTCCCGCATCTTATTTCCTGTTCCCGGCGTTATGTTAGAAGGCGTGCGCAAAGGCTATCAAGTATACCGCAAACGTAAAAAAGCCCAATTTGCCAGACACTGACTTTATGTAGTGTCTTTTTTTAGTTATACTCATACCTTATATAATAGAACAGAATGAAATCATATATTGATAAAGGAGAATATAATGGACATTACCCTTATACTATTTGCGATTATTGCTGTAGCCGGTTATACATTTATGTTTAAACTTACACGAATCATCAAGCCAGATATTGATTTTTCGGACAAAAGTTCGATAAGTATAGCATTTGTAATACTCATTTTAGCTATTTTGTACTTTGTTTATTTGACTTCTTAAACTTATAAAGATGATACTTTTGGAAGAGTCAGTAACAATACATTAAATCAGCTAATGCGTATATTTATAAAGATAGTCATAGAAAATAAATACAACATACTACCGATTGTTTGTCTTTATCAAAAAGAAGGTAATAGATAGGATTATGATTGATGCAATCAATATTGAACTGGTTGTTCTAATGCTAGTATTTACTAAGGAGGTCTAACTTATGATTCATCTTCCAGAACGGGTTGTACTGGCTAATCTACCAACCAAGATAGAAAAATTAGATCGTTTATCTGCACAGTTGCAAGGGCATTCTTTGTATATCAAACGAGATGATCAGACAGGAACTGAATTTGCAGGTAACAAGATTCGTAAGTTGGAATATTGTATTCGTGAAGCACTGGATCAAGGGTGCGATACATTGATTACTTGTGGAGGGATTCAATCTAATCATTGTCGGGCTACCGCCGCGGCAGCAGCAAAGTTAGGCTTAAAAGCTATCGTTGTATTACGTGGTGAGCAACCTGATACGTATGAAGGAAACGTTCTATTGGATCATTTGTTAGGTGCCGAAGTACGCTGGATTAGTAGTGAAGCGTATCTTGATCACCGGATGGATATTATGAATGATATTGCTAGTGAAGTCTCTGCACATGGACAACAAGCTTATGTTATTCCAGAAGGAGCTTCCAGTGGCATCGGTGCATTTGGATATTATACAGCGCTACAAGAAATCGTACAGCAAGAACAAGAATTAGGAATTTCATTTGATGCGATTGTTGTAGCATTAGGGTCGGGTGGGACACATGCTGGATTACTGCTAGCTCAACAGTTACTTGAAACTTCGCACCGGATCTTAGGAATCAATGTATGTGATGATGAACAATATTTTCAAAAAGCGATCTCTACAGTTATCCAAGAAAGTTCGCAATATATCGATCAACCTGTACATATACCGTTAAAAGCGATAGAAATCATAGACGGTTATGTAGGGAAAGGCTATGCTCAGAGTCAACCACAAGAATTAAAATGTATCCAAGACTTAGCTTCATTAGAGGGTGTGATTCTTGATCCTGTATATACGGGCAAAGCTTTTTACGGGTTATTAGAAGAAATTCGCAAAGGCACATTCGAGGATATGCAAAACATTTTATTTATTCATACGGGTGGTCTGTATGGATTGTTTCCACATGCTTCATCGTTTCGATTTTGAAAGTGAACACAAAAAAGTCCACTAAACACACAATAATAAAGTGTTAGCAGACTTATAAGTTGTGGATAAATAAGTACATTATACGATAGTAATTTATTTTAACATAAGTTTATATCGTATAAAATCTATAAAAAGTGATTATGCTGATGGTTTGTCTACTTCTGGAACGACTGGAGTAGCTTCTGCTGATTCGTCTTCTAGCTCAGCTTCAATCGCAGCAGATACTTTGATTACAACAGCTGTAGGATCTGTTAATACTTCAATTCCTTTGTGGAATTCAAGATCAGATACTAATAAATGATCACCGATACCGACTTTGGTAATATCGACTTCAAATGCACTTAACAAGTCATCAGGCATACAACGAACTTCAACTTCATACAATTCAACTTGCATAACGCCACCTTCGTATACACCAATAGGTTCGCCAGAGAAATGAATCGTTACTTTAGTGTCCATCGCTACATTCATATTCAATTGGTGAAAATCGATATGCAAGATTTTGCGACTAATCGGATCTTTTTGAATATGTTGAATCGTAACCGGCTTTTTACCTTTTTGCGGGATATCAGCCATAAGAATAGCACGAGGATTTTCTTTAATAGTAGCTAAAAACAATTTCTCTTCCACCATAACAGAAACACTACCAATGTCTTTGCCGTACACAGTAGCAGGAATATGACCACTGTTTCTTAGACCGCGAATTTGCGAACCTGTTTGTTGGCTACTACGTTCATTTAATACGATAGCATTACTCATTTGTATTGCCTCCTTGGACATTCAAGAAAATTTTACGCAAAAAAGCCGATTAGCAATGAATGTCTAATCAGCTCGCTATGCGAACACATTTTCTTGTTGTTATCTAATATGTTACTACAAGTTTAGTGCTTGTCAAATATGTTACCTTAGAAAGTGAATTATTTGACAACTTATCTATACAATGGTAAAGTTAGGGAAGCAGATAGGAACGGAAAGATACACATATCAGCTAAGAACATACATCATGACTACATTTAATAACGCACACTATAAATACACACTCCAATATAAAATCAACTCGATCTTAAGAAATAAAGATATCTTTATTTCTTTTTTGTTATTTGATTTTGGAAAAAAATATAATAAAAGGGAGATAATAACTATGAATGAAGAGACAACAAAACGCAATATTGTATTTTTGGGAACAAGTCTGCCAAGAGAATGCGGGTTGGCTACGTTCTCGCAAGATATGCTTGATGAAATTAAAAAAATAAATGACTTTAATCCACCGCATATTATGGCGGTTAATAATGATAAATCTTATGAATACGGCAGTCAGGTAATGGGAGAAATTAATCAATTTGAACGGGCAGATTACTTGCGAGCGGCTAATGATTTGAATCAATCCAATACAGATGTACTGGTTATTCAACATGAGTTCGGTATTTACGGCGGTGAAAGTGGAGAATATGTTGTCGAACTTGCAGCACAGTTAACGATACCTTTTATAGTTATTTTCCATACTGTTCTATCTGAACCTAGTGATAAACAGCGTCAGATTATGAAACAACTTGCTGATCTTAGTTATAAAGTAGTAACAATGGTAGAGAATAAAGTACAGGACTTAATCGAAGTGTATAATATTCCTGCTGAAAAAATAAAAATGTATCATCATGGTGTTCCTTTTGTTGACACAGGTAGTCGTACAGAATTAAAAGAGCGTTATGGATATAGCGATCGCCAAGTTTTATCTACATTTGGATTTTTGAGTCCAGGTAAAGGTATCGAATATGCTATTCAAGCGATGAGCGGTGTAGTCAAAACGCATCCAGAAGCACTTTATATTATCTGGGGCAAAACGCATCCTGTGGTTAAGCAACAAGTAGGTGAAGTATATCGTCAGAAGCTAACTGATTTGGTATCTGAACTTGGACTTGAAAATAATGTTGCGTTCGTCGATCGACTGTTAACACAAGAAGAAGTGGTTCAGTCGCTAGTATTGTCTGATGTGTATTTGACTCCTTATTTAGGCAAAGATCAAGCAGTTAGTGGCACGTTAGCTTATGGCATAGGGTATGGAAGAGTTATTATTTCGACTCCTTACCGTTATGCAATAGAAATGTTAGCAGACGGAAGAGGATTGCTGGCAGAATTTAACGACTCTGCTTCTTTGGAAACGCATATTTTGAATATATTAGATCATCCAGCACTTAAAGCAGAAATGGAAGAAAAAACGATGGCTTTAGGAAAAACAATGATGTGGAGCGAAGTAGCGAAGTCTTATGCTCAGTTGTTTCGTGAAGTCATGTCAAGCAGTTACGGATTAAAAGGGAGTGCAGTTTAAAATGGAAAATATCATCGATTCAACGCCAACATCTACTCTATCAGCACACTATTTACGACGCTTAACCGATGATACAGGTATTTTTCAACATACCAAATTTGGTATTCCTGACCGTTCAAAAGGATATACTTCTGATGATAATGCAAGAGCATTAATAGCAGCGGTATTACTATACAAAACCAAACAAGATCAAGCGTCTCTGGATCTTGTTCATACGTATCTTGCGTTTATCTATCATGCTCAAAATGAAAATGGTAGTTTCCGTAACTTTATGGATTATAATCGTACATTTATAGAAAAAACAGGTTCAGAAGATTGTCAGGGCAGATGTCTATGGGCACTGGGTGTAACAATTGCTGAACCTTCGATTCCAGATAATTTGCAGAATACTTGTAAATTTATGATTAATCGTGCGCTTCCCTTTTTGGAAAATATCCGCGCGCCAAGAGCGATTGGTTATGCGCTAATTGGTTTGACGACGATGTTAGAAACACCGGATGCACTAACCTATACATTCCCATTTGCTACAGGGGAAAGATCAGGCGCCTCTTTCTTACCACGTGCACGAATTGAAGCATTGATTCAGAATATGGGTATTCGTTTGCATAATCTATATCAAGGTCATGCCAGTGCAGATTGGCATTGGTTTGAAGATAAAGTGACTTATGGTAATGCTATGTTACCGTGGGCTTTGTTCAAAGCATCTCAATTTTCGAATACTGCTGCTTTTCAGCAGACAGCGCGAGAAAGCTTAGATTTTCTAGCAGAATTAACATTTACAGATGAAGGTTATTTCAAGCCGATTGGTAGTCATGGTTGGTTACAGCGTGGGAAGCCTGCTGCGCCGTATGATGAGCAACCGATTGAAGCTTCGGAAATGTTAATGGCTTGTTATGAAGCGTACAAAGTGCTTGGCGTGCAAAAATATCATGATCAAGCTTTGCTATGTTATCAGTGGTTCCACGGTCGCAATTCACGCAATGAATCGTTGATCGATCGTCAAACAGGTGGATGTTATGATGGAATTCATGCGGTAGGCTTAAATCTCAATCAAGGGTCAGAGAATATCGTCTCTTACTGCATGGCTCATGCGGTGATGGGTAATGAATAGATTTGCAACGATTCTGGCAGGTGGCGGAGGTACAAGATTCTGGCCTCTATCCCGTCAAGATCTTCCCAAACAATTATTAAATATCAGTGGTAATGATATTATGTTAAATGATACGATTCAGCGCTTTGATGGAGTCATCCCGATGGAGAATACGATTATTGTGACTCATCGTTCTCAAGCTGTTTTACTGGAAAGTATTATGCATACCAGTGTGCAAGCTTCTAATATTCTTGTCGAACCTGTATCCAAAAATACAGCCGCCAGTATTTTGCTAGCGGCTCTCTATATCGAAAAAAATCATGGGGATTCGTTAATGATTGTTTTTCCTTCCGATCATCATATTACTCAGGAAGAAAAATTTCGTGCTAAATTAGAAGAAGCATGCCAAATTGCTATGGAAACTGATAAAATTGTGACTATAGGAATTAAGCCTACTTTTGCAGCAACAGGCTATGGTTATATTTCATGTAAAAGTGAACCTATGATGAGTGTACCTTGTCCTGTATATGAAGTGGCTGAATTTGTAGAAAAGCCTACGTTTGTCAAAGCGAAGTCTTATCTGGAAACGGGTCATTATCTATGGAATAGTGGTATGTTTATCTGGAAAACGTCTACGATTATTGATAATTTTAAGCGTTTTCTGCCGAGATTGTACAAAACGATGGTTCCTTTGATTGCTTATCTAGGAACGGATCAAGAAGAAGAAATGATCAATCAGATTTATCCGCTATTGCAAAACATTTCGATCGATTACGGTATTCTAGAACGTTGTGATGAAGTGGTTGTGCTTGAAGGCGATTTTGGTTGGAATGATATCGGAAGCTGGGATGCGTTGGGAGCTATTTTCCCACCGGATGAAGAAGGCAATATTGTCAAAGCCAATTATGTAGGTATTGATACGCGTAATTCGATTATTTATGGAGAAAAGCGATTGATTACTACGATAGGAATTGACCATTTAATTATTGCTGATACGGAAGATGCGTTGTTGATCTGTGCCAAAGATCGTGCGCAAGATATCAAAGATATGGTAATCATGCTAAAAGAAAAAGGACTTCAGGAATATACCTGAGAAAGGTTGCCTCTTACCTCATGATGAAATTAGAATGGGATATCAAAACGTGCCGGGAACTACTGCTAGAATATACACCTGCTAAGGAAAAAGGAACCAAGATTCACTTTACAGGAGTAGATAATCTGGATGTGTATAATATTACAGCTCCGTTTTGGAATGAAGGCGAATTGTATATTGCTGGACGTGTCGAAGCAAGAAATTCCGAAGATTCTGAAGTAATCTTTTTTACTCGTAATGGAGATGTCTGGGAACCGAAAGAAGATTTAACCCCGTTTCAATTACAAGATCCATTTATTACAAGGCTGGATAATGAATTGATTTTTGGTGGTGTTGAAATTTATCGTAATCAAGAACCAGATCACAAAATCATCGGCTGGCGTACTTTATTGTATCGTGGCAAAACGATTCGTGATTTTGAATATGCAGTCAGTGGACCCTGGAGTATGAAAGATCTTCGTCTCAATGAAATGGCTGATGGTAATATAGCTGTTTTTTCTAGACCTTTTGGTGTAGAAGGAGCGGTAGCTTTGATTGGATTTGGTATTTTTGAATCGTTTCAAAATTTGTCAGAGTCTAATATTATTAGCGCTCCTGTATTTAAAGATCAATTTGATAAAAATGAATGGGGCGGCGCTAACGAAATTCATTTATTGAAAAATGGCTTATTAGGTGTATTGGGGCATATAGCGTATCGAGACGAACAGAAAATGCTTCATTATCATGCGATGTCTTTTGTGGTGAATCCATGGACACGTGAGAAATCTGCAATGAAAATTATAGCAGTTCGAAGTGATTTTCCTGAAGGACCTGCTAAGCGTCCTGATCTGGTAGATGTTATTTTCAGTGGCGGAATGACTCGTGAAGCGAATGATCGTGCGATCTTGTACGTAGGTGCTAGCGATGTAGAATCGTATTGTCTGGATATTCCTGATCCATTTACAGAGTACGAGCAGATTGTTCTGGCAGAAGCGATGTCATAAGAGTCTATCAAAAACCTATTTTAGATAGAAGTACGATACAAATAAAGAAGGCTATCTCCTGTCAGTAATCTGATAAGGGATAGCCTTTTATTTATGATCAGATTAAGCTTTCAGATCATTATTATAGAAACGCTCCCAATTAGAATAGAGATCAATAACGTACATATGATGCAGATGGCTTTACAAAATGTATTAGTTTACCGAAAAGAATAATAGTGAATCTTATCAAACAATCCAATTTCCTCCAAATATTTATCAAAATGTGAACGAAAACAGTCATTGATTGAATTTTTATGGATTATTTTGAACGAAAATGATTGTTTTTTGTTAGGTTTGTGATACGATAGTTGGAGTTGGAGGAATGAACATGCTGACAGAAGAACGCTACCATTTAATTCTACAGCGCTTACAGGAACGAAGCATAGTTAAATTACAAGAATTAGTTGATATTTTAGGTGCTTCTGAATCAACGATTCGACGTGATCTTATCGATCTTGAAAGTCGCCAACTGCTAAAGCGTATACATGGGGGAGCAGCCCTAGTTCATCAAAAAAGCCAAGAACCTGGTATGGACGAAAAAACATTCACAAACGTTCAACAAAAAGATGTAATCGCTAAATTAGCAGCACAAGAGCTTTTGGATGGAGAATGTATCTATCTAGATGCAGGTACCACTACGCTTGCCATGATTCCTTATATTGAAGCCAAAGACATTACAGTCGTGACCAATGGATTGTCTCATGTAGAAGCGCTCGTTCATCAACAGATCCGCAGTTATTTGTTGGGAGGGATGATGAAAATGCATACCAAAGCCGTTATTGGAAGTATAGCTCTCCAAAATATGGACAACTTCCGCTTTGATAAATGTTTTCTCGGAGCAAACGGTATTGATGCAGAGATGGGATATACGACTCCAGACCCTGAAGAAGCTTTAATTAAAAGACGTGCACATGAATTGTCCAGTCAGACGTATATATTAGCTGACTCTAGTAAGATCGGTGAGATTACGTTTGCCAAATTGTTTAGTCTTAATGAAGCCGTATTGATCACAGAAGCGATGCCAGAACAATGGCAACGTTCGATTGCTCAAAAAACTAAAATAATCGAGGGATAACCATGATATATACAATAACGCTTAATCCTTCCATAGACTATATCGTGGAAGTGGACGAATTGAAGTTAGGTGACTTGAACCGCATGAAGCGTGACTTAAAGCTTCCAGGTGGTAAAGGCATTAACGTATCTCGTATTTTGAATCGTTTGGATGCACCGAATACAGCACTTGGATTTGTCGGTGGATTTTCCGGTCAATATATAGAAGATAAACTTCATGCTGAACACATTTCGACTGACTTTGTTCATGTGGCAGATGATACACGCATCAATGTAAAGCTCAAGCATGGAGAAGAAACAGAGATCAATGGTCAAGGGCCGAATATCAGTACGGAAGAAGCTGATGCGCTGGTAGCTAAATTATCTCAATTGCACAAAGAAGACGTGGTTGTTCTTTCAGGAAGTGTACCCCCGTCTTTGGGAGCGAATTTCTATGATCGTCTGATTGAAGTATGTAAGCAGACAGGAGCAGAATTTGTAATTGATACGACAGGGCCAGCATTGCTCAAAGCACTTGCAGATCGTCCATTATTAGTGAAGCCTAATCATCATGAATTAGCAGAACTGTTCAGCGTTGTGATTGCAAGTCGTGAAGATATTATTACGTACGGTCGCAAATTACTAGAACTTGGTGCTCAACATGTATTGATCTCGATGGCTGGTGACGGCGCATTGTTGATTACGCCGGAAGAAGTCTATCATGCTAATGTACCTAAAGGAACGGTCAAAAACTCTGTCGGAGCAGGCGATTCTATGATTGCTGGATTTACCGGTACACTGGTATCGACTCATGATCCTCTTGAAGCTTTCCGTACAGGTGTTGCTTCTGGTAGTGCAACTGCTTTTTCAGACGATCTAGCGACACGTGAAAAAATTGAAGAATTACGTCCACAAGTTACTATTGTTACATTATAGAAGCTATTGATTGAATCCAATAAAGGAGTGTAACCTAATGAGAATTACAGATCTAATGATCAAAGAAACGATGATCATGGACTTACAGGCAACAACCAAAGAAGCAGCGATTGATGAATTGATCGCTAGTCTTGCAACCAGTGGAAGAATCAATGACAAAGTACTATTTAAAGAAAAGATTTTGAAACGTGAAAGCGAATCAAGTACGGGTATCGGTGGCGGTATTGCGATGCCTCATGCCAAAACAACAGCGGTAAACGAGCCTACAGTTGTTTTTGCTAAAAGTACAAGAGGGGTAGATTACGAGTCTCTTGATGGTGAACCTGCTCATTTGTTCTTTATGATTGCAGCACCAGAAGGAGCAGCAAATACACATTTACGTACATTAGCTGCGCTCTCTAAGCTACTGATTGATAGCGATTTCATCGAAAAATTGATGAATACAACCAGTCCTGACGAAGTATCCGCACTTTTCGATACACAACAAGCTGAAAAAGAAGCGGCGGAAAAAGCAAAAGCTGAAGCCAAAGCAGCAAGAGAACAAGCCAAACAACAAGAAAATGCAACAGTGCAACAAGCAGAAGCTACGCTGGAAGGCAAAGACAACAAACCATTCGTGGTTGCTGTTACCGCTTGTCCTACAGGGATTGCTCATACCTTTATGGCAGAAGACGCATTGATCAAAAAAGCGCAAGAAATGGGCGTAGAGATCAGAGTCGAAACAAACGGTTCCGAGGGTGCTCAGACTGTACTAACTGACGATGAAATTCGTCGTGCAAGTGGTGTTATTGTAGCCGCTGACAAAAATGTAGAAATGGCGCGTTTTGATGGTAAGCCTGTTTTACAAAGACCGGTTAGTGATGGTATTCGCAAATCCGAAGAGTTGATTCGCAAAGCGATGAATGGAGACGCTCCGATCTATCATAGTGCTGGAGGAAAATCGTCTTCTGAAGCTTCATCTTCAAATGAAAAAACAAAAATAGGTAGTAAAATTTATAAAGACTTAATGAATGGTATCTCGCATATGTTGCCGTTCGTTGTCGGTGGTGGTATTTTACTTGCGATCTCGTTCTTAATCGAACAGACAGCAGGCGAGAATAGCCAAATCTTCAAGCTATTGCAAACGATCGGTGGCGGAGAAGGCGCATTCTTCTTCCTGATTCCAATCCTAGCTGGTTTTATCGCAATGAGTATTGGGGATCGTCCTGCATTAATGCCTGGTATGGTCGGCGGTCTAATGGCAGCGAACTCTAACGCTGGTTTCCTCGGCGGTTTAGCAGCTGGTTTCTTGGCAGGTTATGTGATCCTTGCTCTACGTAAGTTACTTGCTGGATTACCAAAAACATTAGATGGTCTCAAACCGATTTTGTTATATCCTGTACTTGGTCTGTTAATTACCGGTACGATTGCGTACTATATCTTCGATCCAATCTTTGGTGGTATTAATACGTGGTTGGTTAACGTCTTGAATAACCTTGGAACAGGAAATGCTGTTATTCTAGGTCTGATCTTAGGCGGAATGATGTCAATCGATATGGGTGGGCCATTTAACAAAGCCGCTTATGCGTTTGCGATTGGTGTATTTACATCAAGTGGTAATGTAAATGGTACAATGATGGCGGCTGTTATGGCAGGCGGTATGGTTCCTCCACTTGCGATTGCTTTGGCTACTACATTCTTCAAAAACAAATTTACAGAGCAAGAACGTAAGTCTGGTCTAACTAACTATGTACTTGGATTGTCCTTTATAACCGAAGGTGCGATTCCTTTTGCAGCAGCTGATCCATTACGTATTCTAACGTCTTGTATTATTGGTTCTGCAGTTGCAGGGGGCTTGACACAATTCTGGGGAATTAATATTCCTGCACCTCATGGTGGGATTTTCGTAGCAGCTCTTGCTAATCATGCTTTACTATTCTTATTAGCTGTTGCCATTGGCGCTGTTATTTCTGGTTTGATTTTAGGAATATGGAAAAAAGTACTTGTAGCTAAATAATAAAAGATAATACTCAAAACCTCTGTGTGAAGATCAAGCTGATTGGATATAGCTAATGTTCTTCTCACAGAGGTTTTTTTGGTATCGTTGTGCAAAAGTAACATATTTAAATGTCGAATTTTGTATTGTATGACCATTTCATAAAATAAATAAAGAAAATGAGCGAATTCATGCAAATAAATGTAAATATTAGGCAAGATAATGACGATATATAATCTATAACTCCTAGTATATTAAATAGTTCAAAAGAATTATAAAAATCTATTTACAGTCTATGAAAACGCTGTTATAATCAAAATCAATCAAGAGTAATCACAAACGATCACGAAAATTGTCGAAAAAAATCAATAAACGATCATCATCGATCATGAGCACATGTTCAACGTCATTATTAGCTAACATATGTAGACAGGTGGAATGTCCCATGCTTTTTGAAGAAGAACGAAAGCATAAAATGGTTCAATATTTACAAGAGAATCACCGGGCATCTGTTCAAGAACTAGGGGAAGCTTTTGGAGTATCAGATTCAACGGTTCGTCGGGATCTCAAAGAGTTAGAAGATGCAAGGCGATTGAAAAGGACACACGGGGGAGCCGTATCACTGCAAAGTGTTAATTTTGAACCCAATATGGTGGACAAAGAAGATTCTTTTCGAGAAGAGAAAGAGCGCATTGCGAAACGAGCGGTAGAGATGATCCATCAAGGTGATACGATCTTGCTTGACTCGGGAACGACAACTCTTCCATTAGCAAAAGAACTAAAGCATATGTCCGGTATTCGAGTAATCACGAACTCGGTCATTGTTCTTAGCGAACTTCGAGATTGTCGGAATATTGAATTGTCTATTATTGGCGGATTGTTAAGGCCAGACACACTAGCATTTGTTGGGCCGATAGCAGAACGTTCACTGGATATGGTACGTGTAGACAAAGCTTTTATTGCAACAAACGGTCTGGATCTCAAAGAAGGTGTAACCACCCCTAATCTGACAGAAGCTGCTATTAAGCGCAAAATGATTGATATTGCTAAGCAAGTTATTTTATTAGCAGATCATAGCAAGATTGGTAATATCGCTTATGCCAAATTTGCAGACGTATCAGAGATTGACCATTGTATTATGGATGATGGAGTACCGCTTCATATTATTCATCAACTGAAAAAGCTAGGTATAGGTGTGACGATCGCTTAACTACACGTTGGGATCAGAAATACATGATACATCATGATGAATTTGAAAGCGTTTTAATAAAGGCGATAAAGGTTAGACCATTACTCATTATAAGGGGATATTACCATGAAAAAATTATTGGCTGTTACCGCTTGTCCAACCGGTATTGCTCACACGTACATGGCTGCTGAGTCATTGCAAAAAGCTGCAGATCAAAAAGGTGTACCGATCAAAGTAGAAACTCGTGGTGCAGTTGGAGTCGAGAATGGTCTAACCGCTCAAGAAATCGCTGAAGCACATGCTATTATTATCGCTGCTGATACAGATGTAGATGAAGATCGCTTTGCAGGCAAACCTGTTATTCGTGTAGCAGTTGCACAAGGGATCAAAGTTCCAGGAGAATTAATCGATCGTGCATTAGCTAAAGAAGCTTCCAGTGGTCTTGCTGCTTCACCAACAGCTACACCTGAAGAAAATGCAGGTCGTAAGCCTAATATGTTCTACAAACATTTAATGAATGGTGTATCCAATATGTTACCGCTTGTTATTGCAGGTGGTCTGATTATCGCATTCTCATTCTTATTCGCTTTCACTAAAGGCGGAGTCGATCAAGTAGAGGGTTCGTTTGGAGCTGCTTTATCCACAATTGGTGGCGCTTCAATGGGACTGATGGTTATCGTATTATCTGGATTCATTTCATTCTCTATCGCTGGTAAACCCGGACTTGCACCTGGTTTGGTAGGCGGTGTACTTGCTAAAGATATGGGTGCTGGATTTATCGGCGGTATTATCGCAGGTTTTGTAGCTGGTTATATTGCACATTACTTGATCAAAACAATCAAAATGCCTAAAAACTTTGAAGGACTTAAACCGATTCTAATCGTTCCTGTATTGTCTGTACTTGCTATTGGTCTATTGATGGTCTATGTTATCGGTCAACCGATTGAATGGTTGTTGACAGGTTTGACAGCTTGGTTGACGAATATGGGTGCAGGAAATGCTATTATTCTAGGAGCTATTCTTGGTGCAATGATGGCACTCGATATGGGGGGCCCTTTCAACAAAACCGCTTATACTTTTGCAGTAGGATTGCTAGGTGCTTCTCTTTATACGCCAATGGCGGCTGTTATGGCAGCAGGTATGACTCCACCACTTGGTATTTGGTTAGCAACTGTTATTGCTAAAAATCGCTTTACCAAAGAAGAGCGTGAAGCTGGTAAAGTGGCTTCGATTCTAGGGCTATCGTTTATTACCGAAGGTGCTATTCCGTTCGGTGCGGCTGATCCGATTCGTGTTATTCCTTCCTTTATGGTAGGTTCGGCTGTAGCTGGTGCATTATCAATGTACTTCGGTGCAGGTCTACATGCTCCTCATGGTGGTGTATTCGTTCTCTTTATCCCGAATGCAATCGATCATTTGCCACAGTATGTATTGTCTATTGTTATTGGTACTGTCGTTACAGCGTTGATGGTCTTGTTGCTTAAACGCAAAGCACCTGCTAAATTATAAGTAATTATAATTCATTACAAGCGACCGGAACGATGATTTGTCCGGTCGCTGTCCATATTTTCAAGATTTACACTTAGGTTCTACCAGTTGACTATAAGATGATGACTATTAGAAGGAGTGACACTACCCATGAATATCAGCGAACTATTAAGCACAGAAAGTATATTTTTACCTTCTAACGCAACAACACGTGAAGAAGCGATTCAACAAATGGCAGCAGGTATGAAAGCTTCTGGAGCAGTTACGGATGAAGCAGCTTATGTTAATGCGGTTATGGCACGTGAACAACAAAGTTCAACAGGTATTGGTTTTGGCGTCGCTATTCCTCACGGCAAGTCATCAGGGGTTGCCAAAGCAGCATTAGCTTTCTCACGCTTTGCAGAACCGCTTGATTGGGAATCTTTAGATGATCAGCCGGCTCAAATTGCATTTATGATCGGTGTACCTGAAGCCAATGCAGGAAATGAACATTTGCAGATTCTGGTAGCTCTTTCTCGCAAATTAATTCATGAAGAATTTCGGGCTGAATTGATTAACGCTCAGAGCAAACAAGAAATTATAGATATTTTAACTCGTACGATCGGTTAATCCTAATTAGATAGAATAGATATGTAAATAAAAGCGTATTGCCTGTTTATAGGTGATACGCTTTCTTTAATATACGTTGGCATCATCATCTATTGATTCTGATCTCTACATCTAAAATAGATACGCGTTTGAAAGTCATACATACGGTTAATGAAGATTATCTGATTCCAAGCAAATTAACAAGAAGATGAATCTAATACAAAGGTGGAACATAATGAGTAAATGGGTAGAGTTTAGCCAGGCTTCGCGGTTGCATTTTGTGCCTTTAATGGCGATTTGTGTAGTGCAGGGAGCTTTAGCAGCATGGATATGGAATGATCAATTTAGCGTACTGATTTTCCTTTTAACATTGATTGGTTCAAGTGCAATACATATTTTTTCGATGATGATTAATGATCTATGGGATTATCGCAGTGGTGTTGATGTTGCCGCTTATCAATCCGAAGAATCGATTTCGACAGATTCAGGATATCTGACGACTGGTAAATGGAGTGAACAAACATTTGCAAAAGTAACATGGAGTATGCTCGCTATCACGATCGTCTGCGCGTTAACATTATACTTTTTAAGTGGATGGGGCGTGTTATTACTCGGAGGAATTGGCGGATTACTTGCTTTATTTTATGTTGTTCCCCCGATCAAATATGGATATATCGGTAAAGGCAGTAGTGAACTGGCGCATGTATTATGTTTTGGCGTGTTCCCGGTGATGGGCGCTTATTATGTGCAGACAGGTCACTTTGATATACGGTTATTCTTTTTATCATTGCCTATGGGGTTGCTAACGACACTGACCTTTTTCAATCATCACTTTTTACACTGGAAAACAGACAAACAGGTTGGTAAACGTACATTGGTCGTGGTATGGGGAGAACGAAAATCGTTTCGCTTTTCGATTTTCTTATTATGTCTGGCTTTGTGCAGTATTTTGCTCTGTGTACTTGTCGGTGGATTGCCGATCTACGGTATTCTTGCGCTATTAACAGCTATTCCGTTATGCCGTATGTACCAGCATATGAAAAATAAGCGCAACTTGCAGACACATCAGCAATTATTATGGTTGTCATTACGAACCTCGCTACAATGCGGAACAGTGATGATTTTAGTATTGTTAGTCGGGCGCTGGATATGGTTTATGTAAAAGTAGATCCTACTTAAACAGGTTAAACAAAAAAGATATCTATAATAAGATGTCTTTTTTTGTTTAGCACAACCGAAATGATTTTAAAAGATAGACATAACTACAAAATTTTTCTAAAATGTATGTACAAGTTAGATGTAAAAGCGCATAATTTAATAAATGATATGTACAAGTTGAGAAATATTGTAAGCGGTATCTTGATTATACAAAAGGGGATGACAACATGAAGCAGCCATCATTATCTATTAACGAGCAAATTACGATCTGGAATCAAAAGTCAGCTTTAATTGCAGGTAATCAATCTTTTGAGACGATAGGGATTCATATTGAATTAGAAGCAGGAGCTATTCGCAAGTTACCCGCATATATCCATACCGAGCGTTATCAGCATATTATGGTTGTGTATGATAAATTCACATATGAAGCAGCAGGTCGGCAAACGATAGATTTACTGCAAAGTATTGAGGTAGGTATTACAGAATTAGAGTTACGTGAAAATAAAGTAGGCGATGTAATTGCGGATGAAGCGACAATTGTACAATTATTGTTAGCTGTTACTCCTCAGACCGATGCGATTGTAGCGATTGGTTCAGGAACGATTCATGATGTTGTGCGAATTGTCAGTCACAAAATGAATAAGCCATTTTTGTCTGTTCCTACTGCAGCTTCGGTAGATGGATTTACTTCTGCCGGCGCACCACTTATTGTGAATGGAACCAAAGAAACATTTCAAGCCAAAGCACCAGAAGCTATTTTTGCAGACATTAATATTTTGATCAATGCTCCGCAAACATTAACCGCCGCAGGATTTGGTGATATGTTAGGCAAATGCACTTCATTAGCAGATTGGAAAGTATCCCGTGATCTTGGAAAAGAACCTTATAATCAGTTGGTATACGATATTACAGAAGAAGCGCTTCATCAATGTATTGAAAAAGTAGATTTGATTGCTTCAGGTAGTGCAGAAGGTATCTATACGGTTATGTATTCACTACTTGCTTCAGGAATAGCTATGTTGATCGCTGATCATTCGCGCTCAGCGTCAGGGGGAGAACACCATATTTCTCACCGCTGGGAAATGGAATTGATCAAAGGTGGACACAGACAAATTTTACATGGAGCCAAAGTAGGAGTGGCATCAGCACTTCTAGCCGATCATTATCGCCAATTAGCAATCGATCATCCAAAAGTTCAAGCTTTTGCCGCTTACAAAGATATCCCAACCAGCGCACAGATGAAGCAGTGGTTATCCGCAGTAGGTGGCCCAAGTGAATACGAACAATTAGATATGCCAGCTGAATGGTTAGAACTGGCTCTACATTCCGCTCACACTCTACGTAACCGATATACAGGGTTAAAATATATGAATGAACATCAATTGATCTAATCAGTTGTGTTTATGGTAAAATAAAATATCTTATATCTTTATCAATCGTTCGGAGGAATTATGGCCGCAAAATACAGACAAGTTCGAGATGAAATATTATCGTGGATTCATTCATCCAAATTATTACCAGGTAGCCGATTGCCTTCGGAACATGAGATTGCTGATCAATTCAGTGTCAGTCGACAAACGGTACGTCAGGCTTTAGGGGAATTGGTGCGAGAAGGCTGGTTGAACCGGATGCAAGGCAAAGGGACATTTGTTGCTGATCCTGCTGTCAAATCAGTCGATGACAACAAAACGGTAGGTGTGATTACTACGTATATTTCGGATTATATTTTCCCCCAAATTGTGCAAGGTATCGAAACGAGACTACGTAGCGAAGGATATCGTCTACTGCTAGCGAGTACAGAAAATGATCCAACCAAAGAGCGCGAGTGTCTTGAAATGATGCTCAATCAGTCTCCTGCGGCTTTGATTGTAGAACCTACTCGAAGTGGAGAACGCAGTGCCAATCTCAATTATTTTCTTACTATTGAAAATCGTTCAATACCTTATCTGATGATTAATGCGAGTTATGAAGAAATGGATTCCGCATGTCTACGAATGGATGATGAGCGTGGAGGATTTTTGGCGGCTCAACATCTGATAGAACTGGGACATCAACGGATTGCTGGCTTTTTCAAAACAGATGATATGCAAGGCGTACGTCGTATGAAAGGATTCGTTGCGGCACATCGCAAGCATGGGATTGCTTTACAACCATCATTGATTTTTACGTATACTACAGATGACAAAAGCACTGCACCGATTCAACAAGCACAACAACTTATTAAGCAATCTGCTCAAGAGCGTGCAACCGGATGGGTACTATATAATGACGAATTAGCTATTAATCTGCTTCAAGTTGTGCGTGAAGCCGGTCTTTCGGTACCGAATGATCTATCGTTAGTCGGATTTGACGATTCTTTTCTAGCTACAGCTACAGAAGTGAAGCTAACAACACTTAGTCACCCCAAGCATGCATTGGGAACAGCGGCAGCAGAAATGATTTTGCAAATGTTAGATGGAGAACAACGGGGCTTAGGCGAAAAGATACATACCCCTGAGCTGATTATTCGTGAATCCACATCATCTCCTGCTGTAATACCCACATAACTGTCTGGATCAGTGAAGATCTCTGGATAAGCTAGATTATAATTAGGAGTGTACGTATGAAATCATTAGAAAAAGCATTATCACAATGGGTACAGACTCATCATCAATATAAAGTTAGCGGGCAATATATACCTGTATCGCCGGATACATTGCAGCACCAATGGCCAGATACAATTCCAAGTTCACCTGAATTGGATTATTATCTAAGTCATTATGAACCGTCTGATGTACTGGTTGAGACTGGATTTGCTCCGATTATATTCTGGCCTATCGATCAGTTGCAACAAGCATTGATTGGTTATCGCTGGGTAGGCATGTCAGAGCCTTTTACAGAAAGCGATACATGGCGTGCAGACTTTGTGATTATTGCAGATGATCTGGGCAAAGGTAATCCTATTATCGTCGCAACCAGTGAAGAAGGGACGCCTGTATATGCAGGATATGATGCAGGCGAGCCTTTTTTGATTGCACCTACACTGGCAGATTTTTTTGTAGCGATGAGCTTACTTATTGAGGTTGTATACGGATCATTTGAGATTTTTGAAATAACAGATGATGATAGTGTAGTGCTACCAGCGTTTGAAGAACAGCTCAAGACTGCGATTGAACCGATTCTGGGAGCGGAATTATTTGCGAATTTCTATGATTACTTTTACGGATAATCGTTATTTATGGCTCGATAGGGGACAAGTCTATAGAACAGACATAATAAAAACTCCGCTTCTCACTAGATATCGTGGGAAAGCGGAGTTTTTGTGCTGCTTATTTGGTTGTACCTATACATTCAATGTGAATATGCTAAATTACGCTTGAGATTTTTCATCTTCGCCCAATACACAGTCAGCGAATAAGACGGATTTGGGAATACGGAAAAATTGTTCTGTTTTTTCTTGAAATGCTGGTGAAGGCAGTGTAGCTTGATGTAACCATTTACGGAAAGTACCGGGATGAACACCAATCCAATGGCTAACATCGGTTACTGATAGATCATGTACCATACATAAGCCTGTCAAAATGTGATTACGTACCGGTGAACGAGTAATCGTTCTTTTCATAAAGCGAGATGGTTCTTGCTGGCAAATCACAGGGCTATTATTGATCACCTGCTGGTTAAACAAAATGTGGTGCGGGTATCCCAATTCCCGGCATACTTTTTCAAGATTGGCTTTGCCAGGGAGGCGGCCTTCATAGACCCAAGCGCTTACGCTTCGTGATGAAACCGATAACCGTTCTGCAAGCTCAGATAGTTTGATATCATTGACCATGAGCACAGCGAGCAATACTCGATTGCGGATTTGACAACGTGTTGGTCTGCGGAATCGCTTAACTCGCACTCCTTTGCCGAGGTACTTACGGTTGATCAGAGACCACGCCTCTATAAAGTGTCGTTCTGGTTGATTAGGCATATTTCCTCCGATTAATCTATTTTTTCTTGATATTAGGTTTAGTGTCCTTTCAACATCCTACAACACCCAGACGCTCGTTTCAAGCTGACATGGTCACTATTTTTAACCATTTAAGAATATTTATCAAATAAGAATGATTATAAGCATATTTACTTATCTAAATCAGTAAGATGGATCACAACCATCTGCTTTATTTTAATAGAAGTCATTGATATTTGAAGCGTATAAAATAAGATAAAAAAGTGATCCTTATATCCTTTTTTTGGAAGATATATCGCTATCATTTATAAAATACACAGAAGACTGGAGAAAAAAAACAGATATTCTTGCGTATAGACAGAAGTCTGCTTTTTCCTTGATATCACTCACTTTTGGAAGGATATCGATGAACATACAGGTTGTTATTTGAAAAAAATAAATCCATTTCTGATACATTTGTTGTGTAATGGGGTATTAAATAAGACGATAGCCAATTTGCTTACTAAATTGGTTGCAACATTAAAAAACTAACATACAATCGTTTTATATTATTAGGAGGCCAATACTTATGAGTACAAGTCATGAAAAACTTACAGCAACAAAAAGAGAAAGTTCAAAACGTTCTGAAATGCGTGAACTTCGTCTAAAAGGACGCGTTCCAGGTGTAGTATATGGCCCGGATTTGGGCAGTGTTCCTGTACATGTAGATTCTAAACAACTTCTAGCTCACGTTAAACGTGGTGGAGCAGAAATGTTCTCACTTGCTGTAGAAGGTGGAAAAGAAGTACAAGTTCTTATTAAAGATGTACAACGTGTAGACGGTCGCATCTTGCATGCTGACTTTATGCAAGTTTCCGATACTAAACCAATTCATGTAACCATGCCAATTGACTTCCACGGTGAAGCAATCGGTACTAAATCTGGTGGTGTGTTACAACACCAAGCAACAGAATTAGAAGTAAGCGGTTTGGCTAAAAACTTGCCAAGTAGCCTTGAAGTTGATATTTCCGCTTTGGAAATCGGCGACAGAGTAACTGCTGGCGATGTTAAATTGCCTTCTGGCGTTACATTGGTATCAAGTGAAGAAGAGATCATCGCTTCTGTTATCGTACCTCGTGTAGCTGAAGAAGATCTTGAGCCTACAACTGCTGAAGAAGCTGAAACTACTGATGCTTCTACAAATAATCAAGGCGAAGAAGTTCCAGAAGTAGGTAAAGAATAATAGTTGCATCTATCTGTACAATGCGTACTATATAGCATAACGAAAAAGCTGATACTCTTTAAGAGTGTCAGCTTTTTTTATCAGCGCATCTATTGATTATTTATGATACGATAAGAAAGAAACTTATTGTCTATATAAAGGAGCTATTCTGTTATGATCAAACACATTGTCTTATTTAAGTTGAAAAATCCTACAACTGAAGTCGTGAATGAAACCGTAGCCAAATTAAGAAGTTTGGAAGGAAAAGTGGATTCACTGATTGCTTTGGAAATCGGGGCAGACATTTTGCGTACAGAACGTTCTTATGATGTTGCGTTAACAGCTACATTTGAGACATTAGAAGGTTTACAAGCGTATCAAGTGCATCCAGAACATGTGAAAATCATTGAATACATGAATAGTGTGAGAGAAAGTTCAATAGCAGCAGACTACGAATACTAAGGCGGTGTGACTCTTTTGTACTATATAAACCGTGAACAGATTGAACGAAGAATTGTAGCCTTAGAAGATGTATGTGAAGCATTACAACAAGTGTCTACGGATTGGGATAACAGTCTTATTTCTGGTTTTGTTCAAGAGCGGGCACTTCATTTAGCGATTGAATGTGTAACTGATATCGGCAGTTATTTAATTGATGGTTTTATTATGCGAGATGCTAGTAGTTATGACGATATCGTAGATATTATGCGTGATGAAAAAGTAATCGATCAACCGATGGGCGAAATGTTGACAGCACTGGTGCGTCTGCGTCGTCCGCTAGTACAAGAGTATTATGATTGGAATCGCACTGAACTTCATCCGCTGACTACTCCTCTAGTAGAGGTATTAAAAGAATTCGGTCAACGGATTTATACGTATCTAGATCAAGAATTAGATTCGTTAACAGTGGTAAATGTAGACAGATCATCAGGTACCTCGACGTCTACATAAGCTACCCTATTATAGTAAATATCTTGTTTGAAATGAATGCTTTGGAATTTACATCGCTGAGTGGATACGCTACAATAGCGTTAATCCACAAAGGGATAATGTGACCCTTTTCGCTGACAAAGCGGATCGGGTCATTTTTATTTCAATTTAGAGCAAGGGGGTCATACGATGAAGTCCCATCAGGAACCATCGACCCGGCGCAGTATTATGATTATGCTCAAAACACAAGGACCCTTCAGTGTATCTGAGCTAGCACGGGAATTGAATATTACAGAGATGGCGGTCAGACGTCATATTCATACGTTAGATCAAGAAGGATTATTGATTACCGAAACGGTGCGTATTCCAACAGGTAGACCGTTTTTACGCTTTCGGTTAAGTGAACGTGCAGAAGAACATTTTCCTCATAATTATCATCAACTAGCGTTAGATCTGCTAAGTGAGTTGGATGAAGACGCAGTGGCTGTATTATTTGAAGGACGTAAGCAGAAATTGTTATCTCGTTATCAAAGTATTGCAGATACTCAAGATCACCAAGAACGAGTAGCTGCTTTGACTGATATTCAGCATCATGGTGGATATATGGCACGTTATGAGCAACAAAGTGAGGATCAGTATACGATTTATGAATATAACTGTCCCATCAATCAGATTGCGAATCGCTATGATATTGCTTGTCAGTGTGAACAACAGTTATTTGAACAATTACTACAAGCAGATGTAAAGCGAACTGAATGTATCGCCAAAGGTGGACATTGTTGCGTATATCAGATTCAATTTCCATCCAATTCAGCAGCAGATTCAGAGTAAAAGCAGATCGATTATCGGTCTGCTTTTTGATTTATCTGATGATGATCTATCGACAGGTGGGATTTTTAAGCGGTGTGTGGGTAATACACATATAGAAAAGATAAGTGAAACGAAGGAGAGATAACGATGCCAAATCATAACAAATCGAAAAGTTTAACATGTGGTATTTTGACAGGACTATTAGTAGGAGGATCGACAGCACTTTTGCTAGCTCCTAAAGGCGGTCGTGAACTGCGTTCAGATATTTCCACCAATGCTCGTATTGCAGGAGCAAAAGGTCGTGAATTAGCAGAACTGAGCAGAGAAGTGGTAGGCGTAGTCAAAGATTGGAAAGAACAGATCAATATCGCAACAGCAGAGGTGAAAGTAGAACTAGCTGCTCTCAAAGCAGAACAAGCGGATCAACCAGGTCCACAAACTAAAGGAAATTATAGCGTCTAAACAAACGTTACATCTTTCACTTGCTACTAATTGTGTATACGGTATAATAAGTACAGTTTACGAAAAGGAAGCGATATGTACGTGCAACAACCGATAGCTATATTCGACTCAGGTGTGGGAGGATTAACTGTTGCTAAAGAAGTGATGCGACAACTACCACGCGAAAAAATTATTTATTTTGGAGATACAGCACGTGCACCTTATGGGCCTCGTTCTCTAGAAGAAGTGAAAGAATTCACCGAGCAAATTGTGAATTATTTGATGACCTTTCAGCCGAAGATGATTGTGATTGCTTGTAACACCGCAACGGCAGCAGCATTGGAACATATCAGTGCACAGGTATCTATACCGGTGATTGGTGTTATTCATCCAGGCTCACGAGCTGCGATTAGCGCGACCAAAACAGGCTTTATCGGTGTAATCGGGACATTAGGAACGATTAACAGTGGGGCATATTCAGCAGCGTTGAAGCAATTATCACCTTTTGTACAAGTGTATAGTCAGGCTTGTCCTGATTTCGTACCGTTGGTGGAGCGTGGAGTGTTTTTGGATCAGGAAGCTTATGAGGTAGCTCAGCAAGTGTTAGCACCTGTGCGTAGTTATCCTATTGATTGTCTGATTCTAGGCTGTACGCATTATCCATTTCTGACCGAAGCGATCCAAGCAGCAGTCGGGCCTGATGTGAAATTGATCAATTCAGCCGAAGAAACTGCGCGCGAGATCAGTACCATTTTGTACAACAAAGGAAAACTTGCTCTTACAGAAGATCTACCTGTACATGAATTTTTCTGTAGTGGAACTGCGGAGATTTTTCAACAGATTGCCCGTCAATGGTTAGGAGAGCAGATCAAGCTTACTCCAGTACTATGGCAAGTCTCGCGAATGATGTAAATGGATGATTCTATTTGCAATAAGTACATAAAAAAGCTACCTTCATGCTGTATAAGTTGAAGGTAGCTTTTTTGATTATATTTTGAATTGAATTACATATGATTAAAGAATAGGATTAAGCGCTTATCCCTATGATGAGCAGGTATCATTTATCTGAATAGACAGGTTCAATGGTCTATTACAATGAGGGGTGGACGATAGATGCTCCTGTAACGACCTGTTGTAGCGCCTGTACGAGTTGTGCAGGGCTTTGATATAAAGAGCGGTTGACGATAAAGTCACGTCCTAGTGCCGCTGCATTGCGCTTAACAGTGAGTCTATGAGCATCTTCTATGATCGCTTCGATATCCCGTGCATGAGCCAAACCGAAAATGCGGCGGATTATTTCACTTCCAGCAAATCCAACAGCATCTTCAAAAATATGCTGTAACTGATATTCCAGATAACCCTCGATAGATGCAAAATCTTCTACATTGTTCTGTTGCCATAGAGTAGAAAAGGTGTCTACAAATACATCCCATACATTGGTGATATGGAATAAAAGAGCATCCCGTCCATCTTCTTCACGAGCGAGCGCAGACAATAATGTATTGGCTATAAAGAGCCCAATATCGAATCCAATCGGCCCGTAAAAAGCAAATTCAGGATCGATCACTTTCGTTTCTTCGTCACTAGCGAAAATACTTCCTGTATGCAGATCACCATGTAACAATGCTTCCGCATGAGTGATAAATGTCTGTTTTAACTTTGCCGCCTCAAGTAAAAGGGATTGATCTCCCCATATCTGTTCAGCAATGGGACGCAGTATAGGTTCTACATCATTTGTCTCATGGTCGAATAGAGGATACGTAAATACAAAGTTTTCTGTAATTTTACACAATTCAGGATTATGAAATTGTAATGCAAGTTCGCGCTTCTCTTGCGGACCCATAGCAAAATCTGAAGTTGCAAACAGAGTCTTTGCCAAAAATTCACCAATATGTGTAGAAAGCAGTGGATAGGTAGAGCCGCTAGCTAATCCAGTACGTACAATCGTGAGATGAGACAAGTCTTCCATCACTGTAATAGCATAGGTAGGATCAGTATAATAAATTTCAGGTACATATTGAGGAACATGTTTGGCAAAATGTCGTAACGCTTCACTTTCAATTACAGCCCGATTCAGTGTCAAAGGCCATCCTTCACCAATCACACGTACATAAGGAAGAGCTTGTTTAATAATAATGCCACGCTTAGCCGCAGGTTCGGTGATCCGAAAAACCATATTCAGATTACCATCACCAATCTCATGACAGATAAGATCAGCATCTGCGCTGAAAAGTTCTAATGTTTTGGCAAGGGCGATTGCGGTTGTTTCTGTTAGTGCTTCATATGATGGTTCAGAACGAGTCATTCTATATATCCTCCTCATAGAAAAGATTTGACTTAGTACAATGCTGATTGATCATTTATAAAAAAAGAAATCTTATACTTTTTGCCGTTTACGATGAACAAAAGTTACTGCCAAAGCGAGAACAAGTACTGCTCCTTTGATAATATCTGTTGTGTAATACTGCACATGAAGCATAGTCATACCGTTAACCAGTACGCCCATTAATACAGCACCGAAAAAAGTACCAATTACATTAGGACGACCTGCACCGAATACAGAATAGCCGACAAAAACAGCCGCTAGCGCATCCATTTGCATCGATGATCCTGCATCAATCTGACCGGAACCTACACGAGCTGCGAATAGAATTCCGCCTACCGCTGCAAACACACCGGAAGCCACATAAGCAAGAGTACGTACACGATTTACCCGCAATCCAGATAAGCGAGCCGCTTCTTCATTGCTACCTGTCATAATCATTTGCCGTCCACCACGTGTATATTTGAAAAATAAATGCATACCAATTACAGCAACTAGCATCAGAATAACTGGAAAAGGAACGCCCAACAATTTACCCTGACCAATCCAGAGAAACGAATCCAACATTACTCCAGGCGCTTTGGTTCCATCTTGAAATTGCATATTGTTGTAGATCGAGTAGCCTTTGGTATACGTTCGATGAATTCCGCTGACGATATACATTACAGCTAACGTTGCCAGTAGATCAGGAATCCGAATTTTGACAATTAAAAAGGAATTCAATAAGCCTACTAGAGCACCAATAATCAACGGAACAATCAATACTAAAATCAACGGCATCTGGTGCCAGACCATCATTGCCGCCACTACAACCGTAGTCAGCGATACTGTCGATCCAGCAGAAAGATCGAATCCATCAACCGTGAGTGAGATCGTAATGCCTATCGCTACAAATGTAACAATCGAAATCGAACGTAAAATATCGCTTATATTGTTGTATGTGAAAAAGTGTTGATTATAAATAGAGAAAAACAGTAATACCAATCCGATAAAAATTAAAGCTCCATAACGATACGAAAACTGAGCGATTTTGTGGTTCATACAAGTTCCTCCCGGCCAGCGCTGGCATAGTATAACAATTCTTGTTGTGAAGCTTCTCCATAAGCAAAAGATTTCATGATTTTACCGTCACACATCACGAGAATACGATCAGCCAGCCCGATCGCTTCTTCAAATTCACATGTGAGATAGAGTATTCCTTTTCCTTGAGCCGCTAATTCTCCGATCACTTTGAAAATATCACGTTTGGCACCAATATCGACCCCTTTGGTCGGTTCATCTAATATAAAAAGTTCAGCATCGGTCTGCATCCATTTTCCAATCGCTACTTTTTGCTGATTCCCTCCGCTAAGATAGCCTGTTAATTGCTGGTCAGACGATGTTTTGATACCTAGCGATTGAATCAATTGATCCCCGTGCTGCTTTTCGGCTGATTTGGAGACCATACCAAGATTCGTAATTTTTTTTAATACAGGCAAGCTTAAATTATGCAATACTGATTCTTTGACCAGAATACCTTCTTTGCGACGTTCTTCAGGAACAAGTACAATGCCAGAGCTGACTGCATGATAAGGAGTTTTGGAATGAATAGCACGACCATTTAATTGAATCGATCCTCGTTCCGGTTGATCTGCTCCGAATAAGAGTTTAGACAATTCTGTTTTGCCTGCTCCGACTAACCCCACTACAGCAACCACTTCACCACGCCGAACATCAAGATCAACCCCTTGCACATAGCGACCTGCCGCAAGATCAGATACGGTTAGTAAAGGTTCACCAATCGGTACAAATGTTTTGGGATATTCTTCTGCAAAAGCTCTACCGAGCATAGAGTGTACCACTTCATTAGCATTTGTCTCGGCTGTAAGAACAGTACTTACTTTTTTGCCATCACGCATCACTGTAATCTTATCGCACACTCTGAAAATTTCAGGTAATCGATGAGAGATAAAAATAACGCCAATCCCCTGTGCTTTGAGGTCTTCCATAATAGTAAATAAGCGTTCTGCTTCTTCCATACTAAGTGGAGCTGTCGGTTCATCGAAAATAACGAATTTGGCTTGTTCTGCCATAATACGTGCAATCAATACTAACTGCTTTTCGGCTAACGATAATTCGCTCACAGGCTGACGGGCTGAAATAGCAAATCCAAGCTTTTGTAAAATATCTTCAGCTTGTCGGTATATCGATTTCCAATGCAGAATCGGACTACCTTGAGAAGAAGTTAGACGACTTAATAAAATATTTTCGGCTACCGACAACTGCGGAATAAGCGAAGTATCCACTTCTTGATACACACACTGAATACCGGCTTGCTTGGCGGCGGCTGGGGAATCAATATGAACTTGCTGACCATTAATCACAATCTGACCCTGATCTGCTGTATAAGCGCCGGACAAAATTTTCATTAGTGTGCTTTTGCCAGCACCATTAGCACCGAGTAGAGCATGAATCTCACCGCTACCCACTGTAAATTCAACATCAGTTAATGCGGGCACATTAGCAAATGATTTGTAGATTCCGCTCATCACCAGACTGCTAGATGATGGTTCGATCGAAGTAGTCATCGGATTCTTCCTTTCTTAATCGTTATCCATATAGACAAAATCCGGATCGGTCTCCTAAGAAACCGCCGGAATTGGAGTCTACTGTGAAGTAGAAATAAGTATATTTAATTATTTCCCAGCGACAGATTTTTCAAGTGCTTTTAGGTTATCTGTATTGCCTTGATCACTTTCACCCCAGCCTTTTACATATTCATTCAGGTCGGCTGTTGTTACTTTTTTATCTTTTGGTAGATCATCACGCTGTACATAGACAGGTTCCAATTCTACTTTTTCGTCTTTTGTATTTCCATCGAATTTTTGGTACAAATAACGAACTTGTACACGTCCGATCGTTGTTGGATCTACAGCAGCAGAAGCGATCCATGGACTATTTTTATCTTGAATCAATGCTAAGTCTTCATCACTAAGATCAATACCATATACTTTGATCTCATCGCGTCCTGCTTGCTTAATCGCATTACTTGCTCCTTTAGCAAATTCGTCCCATGCTGCCCAGACAGCTGTAATATCACCTTTGTTTGGATATTGTTTTAAAATAGCTTCCATCTGAGTCTGTGCATCTAGTTGGGCATTGTCTGCTGTACCGAAAGCAGCGATTTCTTTAATGTCAGGATATTTAGCTTGAAACGCTTTATAGGAAATTTGACGAGATTCCATAGGAGGGAAGCCAGCTACCCAGATTTTGACGATATTACCTTTACCATTTGCATCTTTAGCAAGTTGGTCTAATGTTAACTCTGCCATTTTTTGATCATTTTGAGCTAGATTAGTGACACCTTGTACACCATCTAATGCAGAGTCAAATGCAACGATAGGAATATTGGCTTGCACTGCTTTTTGCACACCCATTGTTAGTGCTCCTGCATCGCCATGATCTAGTAAAATTCCATCAAATTCACCTTGATTGACAGCCGCATCAAGAGCAGATGCCATTTTACTAAGATCATTATCTGCTGTAATAACTGTAACTGTACCGCCGTATTTCGCTACTTGATCTTTTACACCATCGACATATTGAGCGGAAAATGTACCATTGTTCAAACGCATAATCAAAGCGATATTTTTACCTTTAAGTGGTTGATCTGTAGATGAACCTGTAGCAGCCGTATCGTTACTAGCTGCACCGTTGCCGCAAGCACTTAAAGCGAGCACCAGAACTACCATTAATGTAAGCAAGCTAGCAAACTTTGAACTTTTTTTCATTTTCTTTTCCCCCTGTACATAATCGCTTTAAAGCTTTCAAGTAATTTATAATGTTAAAATTTAATATAGAAGCTAAAACCAAGTATGTCAATGGGTTTTATTTTATTTGATGATTTTTGTCGAAAAAATGCAGTTTGAATATGATGTGAAAGACAGTATTTTGGGTTTTCGAGGTGCAGTTTATTCCTTGTTTTATAGCTATTTTTATTGTTATATTTCAAAAAAGAAAAAAATAGCCAGGCGATCGATATTTCAGCAATAGGTAGTATTCTATCTAGGAGATGATCTTAATCTGAACATTTTGAACAACTAAGAATAAGAGTCTGAAAATATGGATAGCGAATCAAGTTCTGCACTTCAAGCATCAGGAACAGATACAGTATTCGAAGACGATGTAGACTTCGATCTTTTGAGGAATAGTGAAGTGACAACAGACACGTATACGAAATAAAAGAAATCAAATCAGATATTGCAACTCATATGTTGTATTATCTAAATCACCAAAAACCCCTTCAAGATGTTGAAGGGGTTTTTGACGTATTAACAAGCATTTTATATAGATATTGGCTATAGACGCAATACGAATAACAATATACTTAAAGTATGCGATAAGAATAAATATTAATCCTAAAAAAGTATAAAAATGGATATCAATGAGTAACCTAAAGGGTAATATATAAGTAATTAAAACTTTAACTGTTGTAATAATTGTCTAAACATAGTTGTCTCAACATTCTTATATAGAAAGGAGGTGAAAGCTCCTATGAAATATCGAGTGTTAGCTTTATTGATTGCTTTGTTTTTATATTATTTTACTCATCATGATATCGCACGTGCACATGGAGAAGTGCCTGATCCAGAATCGTCTTCAACTCAGACATCATCCACTGGTAATGACTCCTCGAAGTCAACACCAAGTCTAGTCGGTAATATAGTAAATAAAACAACAAGTACAGTTACAGATGTAGTACAAGACACCGTCAAAGGTACAACCGAGACTGTCGACAAAACAGTAGATAATGTAGCCAACACAGTAACAGATACTACAACTCAAGTATCTACAACTGTAGATCAAGTTACGATAGACGTAGATAAAGTTGTCAAAGATGCTGTAGATATTCCTGCTGATGTTATTACCGAGGTAGATAAAGCAGCAAAAGGACAATCTTCTGACGTACTGGGTAGTGTAACTTCTTCTGTAGACCAAACTGTAAACAATGTTACAGGAACAGTGCAACATACAGTTGGAAATACAACCAATACAGTAACAGGTGTTATTGAATCTACTGTTCAAACTGCTAGTGATGCTGTAACTTCTGTTGTAGATACAACGACAACCGTTATCCCAGAAGTAGTACCTGTTGTTCCAGATGTACCGGTGATCCATCTTCCGCCGATTGTACCGCAGCTTCCAGTAGAAGTTACACCTACTCCGGTACCGGATGATGTGATAGCACCAACTCCATCTAAGAACACCAATACAACCCACCATACTCAGAAAAATAGTACTCAAGGTAATCCGGAAATCACACCATCTTCACAACCGGCTCTACCTGCTGTCCCATCGGTTCATAAAGCAACCCAGTCCCCATCAACAGAGGCAGTACAATCTTCACCGATTCATGAGTCTAACGATAAAGATCCACAAGCTATGATTGCATCAATTCAGAAAGGGACAACACAATATGTACCTGTAGTCCCACAGCCAGTACAACCAAAAGGAAAACCTCAGTATCCTGCATCAAAAACAACTGCTGTACCATTGGATGAGACCGTATCGAATGTATCTGATACAGATGTTGCTACAGCTCAAGCAATAGTTCAACCTCAATCAGAGAATATTCCTGCTATTTCAAGTGAACAAGGTACACAACCGGTTTCTCCAGCAGCAGCCATCTGGCTTGATGTTAAAGGTATTCAAGGATTAATCGTTGCGGGTTCTTCGAATGTATCAGAATTGTCTAATAGTAATACTTCCAATTCGCAAAATGTATTTGTCAATAATCGTTTGGCTAATTGGAAGCATTATCGTATCCATCTTTTAACGTATCGTGCTCAATCTGAGCATGGCAGTAATCAATGGACACATGCACCACCAGGACAGCCACCACAGCAAGCTCCCTATTTTATTTGAAAAAATAAAAAATTAAAGGGAGCGATTAACAATGAAATGGTCAATGAAAACAATGGTAGCAACAGGTTGTCTAGCGGCGGTATTGGGATGGTCACAAGGAACAGTATCAGCAGATTCAACAAGTGATGCATTAGTACATGTTGATCTTCAGCACGACGAATCTTCTTCAAGTACTGTTCAGGTTGGTATTTTGCAAAATAAAAATACGTCATCTTCAACAGACACTGCTGAATCGAATGCAGTGATTAGTATCCAGACAGAAGATACTATATTGGGTGATGAACTAGACGTTGATATTTTGCCAGAAAATCATACAACTACGGCAACTGATCAACAAAATCATCAAGCTGTAGTGGATGTGACAGGAACAGATAGTATCGTAGCAGACGACTTGCATGTTGGTGTATTGGATCAACACAACCAATCCATTAACAACAGTACCAATGACCATGACGCAGTAGTCGAAGTAAGCGGAACGGATACTATTGTCGGCGATGACTTACACGTAGGCGTATTAGATAACAACGATTCGTCTACAGACACTACGGATAGCAATCACGAAGCTTTAGTGGAAGTGAGTGGAACTGACACTGTAGTCGGAGACGACTTACATGTAGGAGTGTTAGACAACACTAATTCTTCCACAGACACTACAGATACTAACCACGAAGCTGTAGTGGAAGTAAGTGGAACGGATACTATTGTCGGCGATGATTTACATGTAGGAGTGTTAGACAACACTAATTCATCTACAGACACTACAGATAGCAATCACGAAGCTGTAGTGGAAGTGAGTGGAACGGACACTGTAGTAGGCGACGACTTACATGTAGGAGTGTTAGACAACACTAATTCATCTACAGACACTACAGATAGCAACCATGAAGCTGTGGTCGAAGTAAGTGGAACGGACACTGTAGTCGGAGACGACTTGCATGTAGGAGTGTTAGACAACACTAATTCGTCCACAGATACTACAGATAGCAACCACGAAGCTGTGGTCGAAGTAAGCGGAACGGACACTGTAGTCGGAGACGACTTACATGTAGGAGTGTTAGACAACAATAATTCGTCTACCGACACTACAAATACCAACCACGAAGCTGTGGTCGAAGTAAGCGGAACCGATACTGTAGTAGGCGATAACCTACACGTAGGAGTATTAGACAATAATAGTGATTCGTCTACCGACACTACAGATAGCAACCACGAAGCTGTAGTAGAAGTAAGTGGAACCGACACTGTGGTAGGAGACGACTTACATGTCGGAGTATTAGACAATACTAATTCGTCTACCGACACTACAAATACCAACCACGAAGCTTTGGTCGAAGTAAGCGGAACCGATACTGTAGTAGGCGATAACCTACACGTAGGAGTGTTAGACAACACTAATTCATCTACCGACACTACAGATAGCAACCATGAAGCTGTGGTCGAAGTAAGTGGAACGGACACAGTAGTCGGAGACGACTTACATGTAGGAGTATTAGACAACGCTAATTCATCTACAGACACTACAGATCATAACCAACAAGCTGTTGTGCAAGTAGCGACAACTGATCTGATTGTAGATGCGATTGACCTTTCTATTTTGGAAAATAGCAGTCAGCAAAATGCGGAAGGTCAAACAGACCGTTCTTCTCTTATTTCAGTAGGGTTACTGGATAATGTATTGCCTGGTATCGATGTAGCTGTATTGGAAAATGTAACATTTACACCAACACCAAATACAGAAGATCCAGATACGACAACTCCAGACAACAATACACCGACGGTTCCACAACAACCAGATAACAATAACGGTAATGGAACAGAAGGCAATACAGGAAATAATGGGAATAACGGAAATGGCAATAATAACAACGATAATGATACAACAAGTGGAAATAGTAATAATGGCTCTAATCCTAACAACAATACAGGCAATACCAGTGGCAACTCTAATGGAAACACTGGCAATAATAGCGACACAGCTAGTACAAATAATGGCATTTCATCTGCAAGTAATGGTAGTCGTGTACCTGTAGATGTATCTAGTGATATTGCAACATCTAACCCTGTTCCTACTAGCACTGGATCATCTACTGTAACAACAACGTCTACTACTGATCCTAGTCCAGTAATGATTGACGATATGGAAGCAACAGCTTTGCCATCCGATAATATCAATTCAAATCAACCGAATCATGTAATTACAGCTTCTGCCGATGTACCGCAATTGGTATCTTTATCTACAGATCGTTCTTCACAGCCAGCGCGTGGAGTCGTCACTGCGGCTACTGTAAATTCTAACAACGCAGATGCTACAACCAATATGTCTACACCTTCCTTATCTGTTTTGCCAAAAACAGGAGAATGGGCAGACTCTACAGTACTTTACACATTAGGTAGCTTGATGGTGATACTCGGATGGATCGTTCGTCGTCGTTCTTTACGCTTTGATCGTCAAGGACGGTGAGCAGGAATGTCCCAATTTGTAGCTAGATGTGGAACATTATTATTATTGCTAGGTATAGCGACGATTGGCTATACACTGTATTCCAACTGGCATACGAATCAAGTACAAGCTTCACTCAAGCAGACGTTTGCTACAGGATTGGATCAAGGTAGAGAAGTAGAAGCTAAGATACAATCTGTCGCAAGCAAAAGTAATACAAATAAGCAAACATCTACGATCAGTCAAAATGTAAATGGTCTTCATGTACAGGGAATCCTTACTGTTCCTAAGTTGAATCTGGAAGCGGCTATTGTAGAAGGCGCTGATCCAGAACAATTACAATCTGCTTTAGGGCATATTCGTGGTGGTGGCGAAGCAGGGCAGACCAATAGCAATTATTCTATTGCAGGTCACCGTTCCAGTCGATATGGCAAGTTTTTTAATCGTCTGCATGAATTGAATAAGCATGATGCTTTTCAGTTACAGACATCCACAGGTAAGTATGATTATCAGGTCTACGATATTCAGATTGTAGAACCGGATCAAGTCGAAGTACTACAACCTGAATCTGGGCAATCGATTGTGACGCTGATTACTTGCTACCCTGATCACTCCAGTCAATACCGTCTTATTGTCAAAGGAAAACTTGTCTCACAATCAACGTAATAAGTAGCACAGATAGAGAGAATAGGTTTGTAGATGCAAGATCATAAAATAGACTAAGGCTTTCTTCGAGTACTATAACGAAGAAAGCCTTTTTTTGTGAGGAGGGCTATAGATATTGGCAATTTTAGAACAGGTTCTTATAGAAAATTGAAACTTTTTGATTAGTTTACCGTAATACTAGAGCAAGACGCTAAAAGTGTCAGTAGATATTGGTTTGTTATAGAAAAGGGAGAGATGGATTGTGAAATGGAATCGATTTTTTTCGTTACAACAATGGGCGCATGTATTTAAAAGACTGCCAAGCTTGTTAACCTCCCGGGAATTACCTCTAGGAGAAAAATTATTGTTTCTTATACCTGTGTTAACGTATTGGGTGTTGCCTGATGTAATGCCGTTTATGCCTATAGATGATATTGGAGTAACTTTATTAATGATGAATTGGTTCGTAACCCGGGCAGAGCGCAAAACAGCAATGGTCTATGAACACAAGAAACTTCGCTAAGTAAAGTATTCAAATTGTGAATAGCATCATAGTTCACTGTTCCAATTGTGAATAGCATCATAGTTCACTGTTCCAAGTCTATTTTTATAGTAGAATAAAATAAAGAGCGCTTGCGGTTCTAAGCGCTCTTAGTCTTGCGTATTGCGCAGTAGAGCTATACAATAGTATAGGTTAAAGTTACGGAATAAGTATCTGAACCGATCATGAATGTTGAAGTAAAGGAAACCCAAAAAGTAGTATTGGGTTCATTTCTTTTTCAAAAAAGAATATAATGATCGGATATTCCAAATATGGTTCCTGCATATAGCAGGCTAGTCGATGAAGAGGAGCTGATCTTATGAAAGTCAAAATTACACGTAATGCAGCGAAAGTGATTCAAGCTGAATTGGATAAACCCGAAAATGAAGGTCTAAAATTGCGCGTATTTATTACGAATTCTCATGGTGATCATGTTCATTATGGTATGGATTTAGGTCAACCAGAAGGTGCAGAAGAATTAGTAAGCACAGATAAAGAAATTGATGTAGCTGTAGATCCAAATGAATCCTGGTTAGATGGAATCAAGATTGATTATTTATATTTGCCAGAAGAAGGCTTCGTTATTACTAACCCTTCCAAAGGCAATCATGGCGATCACTAAGACCGCTATAGAAGGGAAAGTATAATGGCTAACGATATTCGCGTATGTGATAAATGCAATCATGTTCGCTTGAAAACGATGATTCCAAAGTTGGAAAAAATGGCTCCTGATGCCGAAATTAAAATAGGATGTAAATCGTACTGTGGGCCTTGTGGCAAGCGTGCTTTTGTCTATATTAACGGTCGCTATGTCAGTGCACCTACAGAAGATGAAGTTCTAGAAAAAGCATCTAAATTCATTAAAAAACCATCTGTGCAAGCATAATCATTAGGAATAAAAATAGAAAAGCCTTTGTCAATCACACGATAATGTGTAGATCGACAAAGGCTTTTTTTGTTGAACTATCTATCTGTTATCTATCTGTTGTGAATCTACGAGCGAATAGACTATACACTCACAACAAATTATTTAGATGTTGAAGATTTAGCTTCATGAAATTGACGAATCAGATCGTACGTGATGAGTTCATCCGATATATTGAGTCGTTTTTGTGCTTCATCATAACTTGAACGAGCTTGCTCCACATCGGTCACTTCACGTGTTTTCATATCATAAGCAGTACCATTTTCAAATATGCCATCTGCTGAGGGAATATAAAATACTTTTCCATCGGTAAATGCACCGGTACGTAAAACGACAAGTTTATCTTCTTTCTGATTGAACATATCGTTACCCATCAGATAATAAGAGCTCGCTTGAATACCGAGTAAATGCAAGATCGAAGGCGTCATATCTAACTGCCCGGCAGGTTCATTATAAGTACCCGCATGACGATCATCCGGCAAATGAACAAGCATTGGCACTTGATTCATCAATTGTTCCATATCCAGATCAGATAAAGAACGACCTAGAAATTCTTCCATCGGTTCTTTTTCTTTTAATGAATTGTCATGATCTCCATAGAACATAAGAATCGTTTTATCCCATAATCCATTGTCTTTCATTTCTTGTTCCATTTCACCTAATGCGGCATCAACATAATGAAGTGATTGAATATAATCACCGAATGTCGTTCCGCTTAGATCGCCCATATCCAATTCTTGAACAGAAGCAGGCAAGCTAAATGGATGATGGCTGGATAAAGTGATCAAAAAAGAGTAAAACGGTTGTTTCAACTCTGTCATTTTATCAAGCGATTGACGGAAAAAGGATTTGTCGCCAAGAGACCAGCCAAGTGGTTCATCGATCGTAAAATCAGGTTTACTGTAAAAAGTATCGTAGCCCATATTTTGATACATGATTGACCGATTCCAGAAGCTACTTTCATAAGCATGGAATACATTGGTACTGTAATCTTTGCTTTTGAGTATTTTGGGTAACGTATCAAATTCATGATCAGGATAACGGATAAATACCGAACCTGTCGGTAGCGGATGAAGAGAAGCATTAGAAGCCATATCAGCATCGGATGTACGACCTTGACCGGTCTGATGATAATACTGGCTAAAATACATACTTTTTTTCATCAAGCGATTAATATTCGGTGTGATTTCTTGTCCATTGTAGCTTTTGCCAATCACAAAATTCATAAAGGCTTCACCTTGAACTACAATCACATTTTTACCTTTATAAGCACCAAATAGATCATCATCACCTGCTTTGGATCTAGTGGCTTGTTTGGCATCGAACCATTGTTTAACTTCATCTGTTTTGTCTGTCGACAATTGATCTTGAGGGCCAAAATGATCATCAGCATATCGATAAGCATCATATCCATGAAAAGCAAGTAGACCAGTTACATTGTAAAGAGACATATTCCACCAGTTCCCTACAAATAGTCCTGTTGCCCATGTAGATGTAGCAAATTTGATCGGCCCTACTGTCAATACCAGACCAAGCACAAATACAATCATTCCTTGGACAAACCGTTTGGAAAAGCGCTTGGCCAAAAGATCATTATACATAGAGGAATGCTGGCGATTTGATGAATAATATCGCGGAGTGCGTCTACGTATACGACGTACCAGCAAAAATAACCCAACAAGTAACAATGCAATCCAATCTGCAAACATCCATATATCTTCTACATAGATCAATTCCCAGATACTATCTCCAAGCGAGTCGACTTGACCTGCTTGCAACAATACAGGAATCGTGATGAAGTCTTGAAAATAACGGAAATAAACCAGATCTGAAAAAATTAAAAAAGTTAACAATACATCTAATACAATCAAAGCAATAATCCGTCCACGATACGGCAAAAAGATCGTCCAAAAAGAGGCAAGCATAATAGAACCCACAGCCGTAACCACATCAAGTGGATTCATATCAATATTTTGCAGATGCAAATGACTATGCAAAATGACTAATTTGGTCAGCATTAGGATAATAAAAATTATATAATCTATTCGACTAAACGACACCAGCCACTTCAGGCGATCAAGCCAACTGCCACGCTCTGAACGAGAAGTTAAGTATGGCAAAGCCAGACCTCCTTACGGTTGAAAAAATAAATCAAACGAATCTGATTTGTATAACACGTTGGTTATGCTTCTACTTTGGGTTGACGAGGAGGCAAAGGTCCAAGATATTGAAGGAATTGACATTCAATCCGTCCATTGTATAGTTTGCGACGTTTGTCTGCTTTACGACCGAAATATTGTTCGAATTGACGGGTCGGACTGATTGCAAATACAGACCAATCAGGTAAATAAATCGTGGCACGTCCTAGATCACGAATCATTTTTTCGACTTCTTTTACTTCACTTAGACGCTCCCCATAAGGAGGGTTGGTGATAATACAACCGAATTTACCTTGTGGTTGAACACGAGATACAGGCATAACTTTAAATTCGATCTCGTTACCAAGCCCTGCACTTTTCGCACAAGCTTGAGCAATTTCGATCGCTTCTGGATCAATATCGCTACCAACTAATTGTAAAGGCACATCGTCTTTGACAGCATCATAAGCTTCGTCACGTGCTTGTTCCCACAGTTCATCAGGAATAATCGACCAACCTTCAGAAGGGAATGAACGACGAAGTCCAGGAGCAATATTCCAACCGATCATCGCAGCTTCAATCAATAATGTACCTGAACCACAAAATGGATCATATAACGGACGGTGAGGGCCCCAGCGACTAAGTAACACTAACGCAGCAGCTAATGTTTCTTTAAGCGGTGCTTCTGTTGCATGTTTGCGATAGCCCCGTTTGTGAAGAGAAGGACCTGTTGTATCCAAAGTTAGCAAAGCGATATCATCATATAAAGAGACATCTAATTTGTATAATGCACCATCTTCAGGGAACCATTCGGTGTTATACGTTAATTTGAGCTTTTCAACAACCGCTTTTTTCACAATACCCTGACTTGCAGGAACACTGCTTAGTTGTGATTTTTGCGAACGGCCGGATACAGGGAATTCACCATCAGCAGGGATAAATTGATCCCATGGTAAAGCTTTAGTACCTTCAAATAATTCATCAAAAGTGGTAGCTTTGAACTCGCCCATTTTGATCAATACACGATCAGCAGTACGCAACCAGTAATTACAACGGCAAATATCAGCAAAGTCACCACTGAAAGTAACACGTCCATTTTCAGTTTGAGTATCATGATAACCGAGTAATTTTAATTCTCTTGCGACTACAGCTTCAAGTCCCATCGGACAAGTCGCTATTAATTTCAATTCTTTCATTTTACAATGTCAACTCCATTTAAACTTGTAGGGTAGTTCCGAAAACCATACAATCTAGTATAGGTGAATGAAGCTATACTTACAAACGTTTCTATGCCAATATAAATAAAATAAATAGGCATCATTTGAGGGCATATCGCTATTTTAAAAAGGATATTGCGCTTATATACGTGATTGTATAGGATAAGGTACTCCGCACATATTGATTTTAATTTCTATTGTAACAGGTTAACGCCATGTAAAACCAAACAAAAATGATCAACAGACTATAAAATGATAACCAGTGATCATAATATCCAAAGGAGAAATCAAGATAATGACAGAACAATCATTGCCAGATGCTGAACAATATATGGATGAATTGCTTCAAGAAGATCCATTATTAATTCAAATTAAACAAACGATTCGTGAAAAAGGAATGCCAGAAGTATCGGTAGCGCCTGGATATGGTCGACTATTAACGATGCTCGTACAGTTAGCACGTGCAGAACAAGTGCTTGAGATCGGAGCGCTTGGTGGCTACAGCGGTGTCTGTCTTGGTAGAGGATTAACATCTACAGGTCACATTACTTCATTAGAATTACAAGCAGATTATGCAGAACTTGCCAGACAACATATGACACTTGCCGGTTTGGGAAGTCAAGTTGAATATCGGATTGGCGAAGCGATCCATAGTCTGGAGCAATTGAAGCAAGAAGGAAGACAATTTGACTTCTTTTTTATCGACGCAGACAAAGGAAATTATTTAAACTATTTGGAATATGCGATTACATTAGCTCGCCCGGGGGCGATTATTGCTGGTGATAATCTGTTATTGCGTGGACGTACACTGAATCCAGACAAAAATGGGCCTGCTGTACAAGCGGTACGTGAGTTCAACCGTCGTATGGTGACTGATCCTAGACTTACCGGAACACTGTTGCCTGCTTACGATGGATTAGCATTAGCAATGGTCAAATAGATCAACGGATATAGAACTACTTTGATAAAAGAACCATCTGATTTCTTCTGGTTATCTTATAGAAGAGATCGGATGGTTCTTTGTGTTTCATATCGAATCATAATTAAATCGTTCAGATCATGAAGACAATATCACTTTTTAGTATACTGACTTTGCTTAGACTCTAAAGCGCTAGATGGATTGTGTTTTAATGCCCCAGGTTTAACGTACAATTTGGTGCGTACCCATACCATATTGAGCAATAATAAGACCCCAGCCATAATAAAGAGTCCTTCAATACCGATAAAGCCTGCCAAGACACCGCCCATAACTGCTCCTGTCATATTACCAAGTGCTGTTGTACTACTGTTAAATCCAAAAGCTCGACTTTCCATACCATCCGGTGTGTAATAACGAATTAATGAGTTAACGCTAGGCAGTAGACCACCCATACAGATCCCCATCATAAAGCGCACAATAATCAATTGCTCTACACTTTGAACAAAAGCTTGCGGGATTAACATTAATCCTGCTCCTATTAATGAAAATGTGAGTACCCGATGAGCTCCGTACTTATCACTAACTTTGCCTAGAATCGGAGCCATTAACATATTGGATAATCCGGTGACTGCACTCACCAGCCCTGCCCAGAAAGCTACATTTTCGGCTGTCCCATGTAATTTCTGTACATACAAAGGCATCAGTGTCATCGGACTGATCATCGCAAATTGTAGCAGTAAAGTCACTGTAAATAATGCAGGCAATTGCGGGGTTAAGCTAAGTTCGCGGAATCCTGATAGCACCGATACTTTAGGCATTTTAGATGCAGCTAGACGATCGAATTTCTCCCGTACAAGGAATAGAGCTAACAATGTCGCCATAAAAATACATGTTCCTGTAATATAGAAAATCGAGCGGAATCCAACTGTATCTGCCATAATTCCACCGATTAACGGGCCTAGTATACTACCGGCAACTGTTCCCGATTGGCTGATTCCCATTGCAAAGCCCATTTTTTCTTTGGGTGTACTGCTGGAGATCAAAGATATCGAAGCTGGATTAAAGCCAGATATCGTTCCGTTCAATAATCGCAGTACAAGTAGATGCCACGGCTGAGTTGCAAAGCCCATCGCTGTAAATACAATCGCCATCCCGAATCCAGAGCGAAGTAGCATTACTTTGCGTCCATACTGATCTGATAATTTGCCCCACAACGGTTGGAACAAAAATGAAGTCACAAAGTTGGCAGCAAAAATAACCCCGGACCAGATTGCTACCCGGTGTTCACCTTGCACGCCGATATCTTGTGATAAATAGAGCGCTATAAAAGGAATGATCATTGTGGTTCCTGCATTAACCAGAAATTGACCAAACCATAACACGATCAGATTTACTTTCCATGCTTGCATCATGTTTCACTTCCTTAAAAAAGTCCATTCATATAGTATACCATAATTGAAGACACTTTTTAGGGGTGAAAAGAAAGAAATTTTGCTATGTAAAATCATTTTTGATGAGGTAAAAGATGTAGCGTTTATAATGCCAAGTGCTGAATGTAAGATATTTTGCTGAGCAAAAATCATTTTTTATTGGAGCAGGAGATAGAGCGCTTATGGTGCCAAGCGCTTTATGTAAGATATTTTGCTGAGCAAAAATCATTTTTTATTGGAGTAGGGGATGTAGCACTTATGATGCCAAGCGCTTTATGTAAGATATTTTGCTATGCAAAAATCACTTTTTATTGGAGTAGGGGATGTAGTGCTTATGATGCCAAGCGCTTTATGTAAGATATTTTGCTATGCAAAAATCATTTTTTATTGGAGTAGAAGATGTAGCGCTTATGATGCCAAGCGCTAGATTCATCGGATTGTCATGGGATGTTCATGGTTGGGGAGTTGTCCCACCACTTAAAAAAGGGCATAATTAATAAGTGAGATTGTAGACAGGAACCATAATTTGTTATGCCAAAATCATTATAGATTGAAGCGGCAGATATAGATCTTATTGTGCGATGCACTATAGGAGAAAGATTTTTATTAAGCAGCGGAGGAAAAAAGATGACATATAATGATTCCTTTATACGCGCATGTCGAAAACAAGACGTAGATCGTTTGCCTGTCTGGTATATGAGACAAGCAGGACGTTATGATCCCGATTATCGCAAAATTAAAGAAAATTACAGTTTACTTGAAATTTGCTTGCAACCAGAACTTGCAGCAGAAGTGACGATGATGCCTGTACGCAAGTTAGGTGTAGATGCAGCTATTTTGTATTCAGATATTATGAACCCTGTAGCATCGATCGGTATCGATTTTGATATTGTCAAAAATATTGGCCCGGTCATAGCGAATCCGATTCGTAGTGCTGCTGATATCGAGCGGTTACGTCCTATTCAAGTAGAGCAAGATTTGTCTCATATTTTAGAAACGATTCAGATTTTGGATAAAGAATTAGAAGTTCCGTTGATTACATTTGCAGGAGCACCATTTACCATTGCCAGCTACTTGATCGAAGGTAGACCTTCCAAAAACTATATTCGTACCAAAACGATGATGTATAGTGAACCGGAATTATGGCATTCCTTGATGCGTAAGCTAGGAGATATGGTAGCAACCTATTTACGTGCCCATGTACAATATGGCGGCAAAGCATTCCAGTTATTTGATAGCTGGGTAGGAGCATTGTCACCACGAGATTTCAAAACGTATGTATTGCCAACGATTCAATATATTTTTGATCAGCTTCAAGATTTGGATGTACCGAAGATTTATTTCCCGGGAGTCAGCTCAGGAGAATTGTTGCCGGAACTTCGTCAATTGCCTGTAGATGTGATCGGTATTGATTGGCGTGTATCACTTGCTGAAGCACGCAAACGGTTAGATTACAAATATGCGGTACAAGGTAATCTTGATCCTTATTTGCTCACCGGGCCTTCTTCACTGATCCATGAACAAGCCAAATTGATTATTGATGAAGGCTTACAAGATCCAGGGTACATTTTCAACTTGGGTCATGGTCTATTCCCGGAAGCTTCGATTGATAAGTTAAAAGAATTAACAGATTATGTCCATGAGTATTCAGCAGAAGTGCTTCGTCAGCGCATCACTTCGAAATAATGGATGTATAGGTAATCTAGAATAACGATACGATTTGAAGGAGAGAATGAATCATGAGTAAAAAAATTGGTGTTTTGGTTATGTCTTATGGTACGCCAGCAAGCTTGGATGATGTAGAAGCGTATTACACACATATCCGTCGCGGGAATCCACCTGCTCCTGAACAATTAAAAGAGTTAAAAGATCGTTATGAAGCGATTGTCGGCGGTGTGTTTCCGTTACGTGAAAATACAGATAATCAAGTTCAAGGTATGCAAGATATGCTCAATGAACATACCAAAGACAGCGAATTGGAATTTGTATGTTACCAGGGGTTAAAACATGCTTTTCCATTTATTGAAGATGGTGTGGAACAAATGGCAGCTGATGGAATTACAGAAGCAGTCGGTATAGTACTCGCTCCTCATTATTCTACAATGAGTGTAGCAAGTTATATCAAACGTGCGAAAGAAACAGCAGAAAAACATAACTTGCCGATCTCATTTATCGAAAGTTATCATTTGCATCCTAAATTGATCGAAACATTATCGAATCGTGTTAATGCTAAATTAGAGCTGTTTGAAGAAACAGGTGCGACGCGTGAGCAAGTACGTGTATTGTTTAGTGCACATAGTCTACCTGAACGTATTTTGACTATGGGTGATCCTTATCGTGATCAATTGATGGAGACTTCCAAAGCGATTGCTGAACGTGCTAATGTACCTTCATGGCAGTTCACATGGCAAAGTGCCGGACGTACTGCTGAGCCTTGGTTAGGGCCAGATGTACTAGACACGATGCAAGAGTTAGCTAAAGAACAAGTTAAATATGTATTGGTAGCTCCTATTGGATTCGTATCTGATCATCTAGAAGTATTGTATGATCTGGATATTGAAGCACAAGAATTAGCAACTGAAATTGATATGCGTCTTATGCGTATTGATTCATTAAATACTGATCCGTTATATATGGAAGTATTAGCAGACGAAGTCATTCGTAAATATAAAGAGGTGTATGCGTAATGAGTCAATCTACTCGCCGCGTAGTTGTTATTGGCGCAGGGATGACTGGACTCAGTGCCGCTTACTACATGCGCAAATTTTTGCAAGAAGCAGAAATTACTGCACAGATCACGATTGTAGATCAAGATGATCATATTGGTGGAAAAGTTAACACATTACAACGTGATGGTTTTGTAATCGAACGCGGGCCGGATTCTTTTCTTGCTCGCAAAACAGCGATGGTGGATCTAGCAACAGAACTTGGAATGGAAGATGAATTGGTTACCACGAATCCTGATGCCAAAAAAACGTATATTTTGCATGATGGTCAATTGCATCCGATGCCTTCCGGTCTGGTACTTGGTATTCCTACAGAATTAAGATCATTTATGGAAAGTGATCTATTGTCGATGGATGGCAAAATTCGTGCATTGGATGATTTTCTATTACCTGCCAAAATGGATGGCAAAGACGAATCGTTAGGTGACTTTATCGAACGTCGTCTGGGAAAAGAAGTATTGGAAAATGTAACCGAGCCATTGCTTGCAGGCATTTATGCTGGAGATACACGCAAGTTAAGTCTGCAAGCTACTTTCCCGCAATTTGGTGTCGTGGAACGTGAATATGGTAGCTTGATCAAAGGAATGAATACAGGGAGTAAGCCTGTAGAAACGCACACAGGTACAAAGAAAAGTGCATTTCTAACGTTCCGCAATGGATTACAAAGTCTGATTAATCGTCTTGGTGAATCATTATCTACAGCAGATCTACGTCTGAATACAGGTGTACAATCGATTCAGCCTCAAGCAGATGGTACGTATATTGTGTTATTAAGTGATGGACAAGAAGTTGTTGCCGATCATGTGATTGTCACTGTACAGACATTTGCCGCTTCCAAATTGTTGAAGCCGCTGGTAGATACCAAAGCGTTAGAGATGATCAATTATGTATCTGTAGCCAATGTCGTTATGGCATTTGATCGCAAAGATATTGAGACAGAATATGATGGTTCTGGCTTCCTTGTACCGCGTAAAGAAGGTCGCACGATTACAGCATGTACATGGACATCCACTAAATGGCTTCATACCAGTCCAGATGATCGTGTACTGATGCGTTTCTATGTAGGACGTTCTGGTGATGAGCAAGTTGTTGATGAAACGGATGAACAGATTACAGCGAAAGTGCTACATGATATGCGCGAATTGATGGGTATTGATGCACAGCCATTATTTACCGAGATTACACGACTTCATCATTCGATGCCTCAATATCCAGTAGGGCATATGGATAATATTGCGATGCTACGTGCTCAATTAGCAGCACAATATCCAGGCGTATTAGCACTTGGAGCAGGATACGATGGTGTAGGACTACCTGACTGTATTCGTACAGCCAAAGAAATGGCGATAAAAGAAGCAGAACGAGTGACTTCATTTTCTAATAGTCATTCGTAATAATCATATAGCTGTATAAGCAACCTTCTGTTGTGCAAAGTCTTTTGAACACATCTATCCGTCGTATATTTTATACACTTGGATGGATGTGTCATAGAGATCAAACACAACAGAAGGTTTTCTTGTATAGAGAGGTCAGCTTTTGCCGAACAACTATAACCTGTTATAATAGACAAAGTGTAAAATGCTACAAATGGTCTGTATGATTCGATATAGTCAAAAAGACATTTGGTATAGTAAACTATTTTATGCTTTAAAGGAGTTCGTTATGTACACAACAAGGTCTCAACAATCTCGTCAGCGTCAGCAAGCAAAAAAACAGCGTCAAAAACGGATCCGTTATTGGATCATGTTTAACACTGTGCTGGTTCTGTCTATTGTTGCGCTTGGCGGTTATTACTGGCTTCATATCAAGCCACAGGAAGTACAGCAAGCTTCGAGTGTTCAGACAGATAATACATTAGATCCGGCAAATAGATCAGATCAAGATGTACCTGATCCTGCTATAGAAAACAATGATTCTTCAGAGCTATCAGATCATGAAAATGACAATGAGAATGATCTTTCACTTTCTAAGACAGAAGGAGATGTAGAGCATCTAGATCAGACGTCAACTGATGATCAAGAAGCACAACCTTCTGATTTGGAGCAAAGTGCAGAAGAAACAGACTCGCAATCATCGGATACACCATCTAATGAATCTACAGCAACCGATAAAGCGCCAGAACAGACAACAACATCGGATTCATCTACTAATACGCCAGCACCTTCTGAATCATCTTCAGATTCGTCCAACAAAGCACTTCAGCCTGCTACTAACACAACACCATCCGGTCAGACGGTGACGCTTAATTTTGGCGGAGATGTGATGTTTTCAGGAAAAGTCGGTGAAAAGTTAGCGAAAGCAGGATATGATTATCCATATCAATATGTTAAAGGTTCGTTTACTTCGGATGATCTAACAGTGGTGAATCTAGAAACGCCTGTGACTGATTCAAATACAACGGCCGCTGACAAAACATATGCTTTTAAATCATCGCCTCAAGCGCTTCCACATATGGCGCAAGCAGGTATTGACGCAGTAAATTTAGCAAACAATCATATTTTGGATCAAGGCATTACAGGATTAACCGATACGATTACTCAACTGGATCAAAGTGGGATTGCTTATGTAGGAGCTGGCAAAGACAGTGCTCGTGCGTACCAACCGGTTTATTTTGATCGTAAAGGAATTAAAATTGCTCTTTTGGGATTTAGTCGAGTCATTCCAGAAACCAGTTGGAATGCTGGTAAGAATCAAGCAGGTGTAGCGACAGCTTATGATGCAACAGCTGCGCAGGCAGCTATTCGCGAAGCCAAAAGCAAAGCCGATCTTGTCGTTGTCGTCGCTCACTGGGGCATCGAACGTTCAGATACTCTTGCAGATCATCAAAGTGATCTAGCACATACATTTGTCGATGCAGGAGCTGATCTTGTTATTGGCGGTCATCCGCATGTGTTACAAGGGCTAGAGCATTACAAAGGAAAATGGATTGCTTACAGTACAGGCAATTTTATTTTTACCCGTTCATTGGTGGAGAAGACATGGGATACCGGTGTATTTCAAGCCAAATGTACAGTAAACGGTGATTGCAGTATGCAGGTGATTCCATATACCGCAGAGTTAGGTCAACCTGTACCTATGACATCAGACAAAGCACAAGCATTACTCAAACGATTACAAACACTATCCAGTAGTATTGCATTTGATACCAAAGGAAATGCTATCGCTAGTTAATCTCATGTATTCATCATATATTATTGATCACAGAGGAGAATGTACAATGACTGCTATTCAAAACGTATATTGTGTAGGTCGTAATTATCGTCTTCATGCTGAAGAATTAGGGAATGAAGTACCGACTGAACCGATGATTTTTATGAAACCTTCTCATGCAGCTGTACCTCTAGAACAGGCTGAATTGGTATTACCCAAAGACAAAGGTGAAATTCATTATGAAGCCGAGTTAGTAATTCGAATTGGATGCAATTATGAACCTGGTCTTTCAGTAGAACAAATGGTAGATGGATTAGCACTTGGAATCGATTTTACATTGCGTGATGTACAAAGTGTACTCAAGAAAAAAGGACATCCATGGACAGCAGCGAAAGGATTCAAAAACTCTGCACCATTGACTGCTTTTGTTCCTTTCCCGGATGCCGCTACATGGGCTGAACAACCTTTTGCTTTGCTCAAAAACGATCAACAAGTTCAGCTAGGATACACACGCAATATGATCTTTTCCCTTGAAACGATTATTGCTCATATCGGAGACAATTATGGACTTGCAGCCGGCGATATTATTTTTACAGGTACGCCTGAAGGTGTAGGCCCTGTAGCAACTGGCGATACATTTGAATTAATCTATGCAGGCGCTTCTGTAGGTAAGTGCCGGATCGCTGAATAATGTTAGATTGGTTGATTGGTGCAGTATGCGCCGGATTAATCGCTGCACTTGCGTATAAAAAGCAGTGGTTATCCGGTTCGGGTGCCTATGCGGCAGCTATTATGGGTACCATTTATTATGGAGCAGGGAATCTATTATGGTTTGGCTTGCTTATTTTATTTTTTATCAGTGGTAGTCTGCTGTCCAAAATGAAAGGCGAACGCAAACGTAAATTAGAACAAGATTATGCCAAAACGTCACGTCGTGATGCAGGGCAAGTATTTGCTAACGGTGGATTGGGTATGATTCTGTGCCTGGGTCATGCTGTGATACCTCATCCAGCATGGATATATGCTTTTGTAGGCGTGATGGCGACTGTTACAGCAGATACATGGGCGACTGAATGGGGAAGCCTTAGTCGCAAGCCTCCGCGCTCTGTATTGAATGGTCGTGTATTAGAACCAGGAGCTTCAGGCGGGGTATCGGTTCGTGGTACAGTCGCAGCCGCAATAGGGGCATTGATGATCGGTCTAGCGGCATGGGCATTTTCGTTATGGTCAGGTGCATCTATAGAATCAAGCAGTGTTGGAGCTAAAGATGGTATACTTACTATTGGTCTATTGCCACTTGTTGGATTGATTGGCGGATTAGCTGGTTGTTTTGCCGATTCATTTTTAGGAGCAACCGTACAAGTCATGTATCAATGCGAGGTCTGCGGCAAAGTCGTAGAAACCAAAGTACACTGTAATCGTCCAACATCCTACTTACGTGGCTGGTCATGGATGACTAATGATATTGTGAATGGGCTTAGCTCTATTATCGGTGGAGTGGTAGCATTGATATTTTTATGGGTATAGGAGAGTGGGCTAATGAGCAGCACCACAGGTGAAAAGTTAGAATTGATTTTGGATGCTGCTTACGATCTTTTTGGTTCCAATGGATTTTATGAGACCAAAATTTCAGATATCGCACACCAGGCGGGAATAGCGAAAGGCACTGTATATTTATATTTTAAAAGCAAAGAAGAACTATTTATGGCAGTTACTCGTCGAGATTGCGAACATTTTCTCGGCGGTTTAGATACTAATTTGCAAAATTGTAGTACGATGGCAGAACGCTTACTGGTCATTGCTAAGCATCATTCGATGTATTATTTTGAACGCAAACATCGTACCAAGTTATTTTTCCGTACGCCCAACAATGATCCTGAACTTATGGATTATATGAAGCAGTTTATGTTGCGTTATATGCAAGCTGTAGAGAAAGTACTCACAGAAGGTGGCGTATCTCAGCCTGTATGGTGTGCAGAATCCTATATTGGAATGCTGGATCGCATACGTATGGATATTTTATTCAACCCTGAATTTCCGATAGAACAACTTCATGAACGGACAGATTTTGTAGCACGTTTGTTTTTAGAAGGATGTAATCATTCGGGAGATCATCAGGATCAAATAGACCGGGACAATTCCCAAGAAGGTGAGTCACAATGAATATTATGACAGTGGAGTCAATCTCCAAAAGTTACGGCGAAAAAGTATTGTTTGAAAATGCTTCATTTGGGATGGAAGATCAAGATAAAATCGGAATCGTCGGAGTCAATGGAACAGGGAAATCGACTTTTCTTAAAGTGATTGCAGGCATGGAAAGTACAGAAAGTGGACGTGTGACATTAAATAATGGATTGCGTATTCGTTATCTAGCACAGAATCCACCTTATGATCCAGAAGCAACCGTGTTACGTCAGGTATTTGATGGTGGCGGAGAAGAACTTCAAATTGTCGGTGCATACATGAATGTACTGGAACAATTAGAGACTCATCCCGAAGACGAAGCTGTATTAGAGCAATTGATTCATTTGAATCAAGAATTGGAACGTCTGGATGCATGGTCACTTGAAAGTGAAGCCAAAAATATTTTGTCCAAATTAGGCATTCATCATTATGATGCTCTAATGGGTACACTATCCGGTGGTCAACGTAAACGGGTAGCGCTAGCGTCTGCACTTATTCAACCCTCTGATCTATTAATTTTAGATGAGCCTACCAACCATATTGATCATGATTCGATTACATGGTTAGAACAATTTTTGCAAAAGCGTCGTGGCGCTTTACTAATGATCACCCATGATCGCTACTTCCTAGATCGTGTTGCAAATGTCATGATCGAACTGGATCATGGTAGTCTGTATCGTTATGAAGCCAACTATTCACGTTTTCTTGAACTCAAAGCAGAGCGTGAAGAACGAGAAGCAGCATCAGAAGACAAACGTCAAAATCTATTACGTCGTGAATTAGCATGGATCAGACGTGGAGCCAAAGCACGTACAACCAAACAACAAGCACGTATTAACCGTTTTGAACAATTGAAAAATGATGGACCTGGTCGTCGTGATGAAGCGATGGATATGTCAGCCATTTCATCTCGTCTTGGTAAGCAAATTGTAGAGTTGGATCATGTTTCTTTAACACTTGGTGGCAAAGAACTCATTCACGATCTGACGTATCATGCAGTTCCAGGAGATCGTATCGGAATTGTAGGACCTAATGGACGTGGTAAATCGACATTACTCAATCTGGTATCCGGTCGTCTGGTTGCTAGTGAAGGTAATGTGGTTACAGGTCAGACTGTTAAATTTGGCTATTTCACGCAGGAACATCAAGAAATGGATGAATCGATGCGTGTGATCGAATATATCAAAGATGTAGCAGAAGTAGTCGAAACCGCAGATGGTAGCAAAATTTCTGCTTCACAAATGCTAGAGCGCTTTTTATTTACACCAGCAGCACAATGGACACCGATCTCCAAATTATCGGGTGGCGAAAAGCGTAGACTGTATTTGCTACGTGTATTGATGGGTGCACCTAACGTATTGTTACTGGATGAGCCTACCAATGATCTGGATATCACTACATTAACCGTTCTGGAACAGTATCTTGATGAGTTCCCTGGCGTTGTGTTCTCGGTCTCACATGATCGCTACTTCCTAGATCGTACGTGTGATCGCATCTTTGCTTTTGAAGGTGAAGGTCAAGTTAGTATTCATGCAGGGAATTACAGTGATTATGAAGAGCGAATCGCTGATCTTGCCAAAAGTGCTAAAGCAGCTAGTACACCAGTCGTAGCACCCAAAGCAGTAGAACCTGTAAAAGAAAAAGCACCTGCGCCAGACAAAAACGCTTGGCGGAATAAATTAAAATTCTCATACAAAGAGCAATTAGAATATGAAAAAATTGATGATGATATTGCAGCAACAGAGCAGAAGCTAGTCGATCTTACAAATGATATGGAGAAAGCGTTCAGTGACTCTGTAAGACTGCAAGAGCTGATGGCTGAGCAGACAGCAACTGAGAAGCATCTAGAGCATCTTATGGAACGCTGGACGTATCTAACCGAACTGGCTGAAAAGATAGCACAAAGTCAGAACTAAATTAGATTCGATTTGCAACGACTGTTATTGTACAAGCATCTTAGTAGGATATCAGCAGTATATATCAAAAAACCTTCTTTCTCGTCAGAAATGATAAGAAAGAAGGTTTTTTGTTAATTCACAAGGGATGCACCCTATGTTTATTTAGCAGTAATATAAGCACCTAGCAACTTGGCTGTATTGATAACAGCATCGGTATGAGTACGTTCCATAGAGTGGGAAGCATGTACACCAGGCCCGATTAAGGCTGCACGAATATTATTACCAGCACGTAGAGCAGCAGAAGCATCTGAACCATAGTGAGGATATACATCGATCGCATAAGCAATATTTCCTGCTTGAGCCAATTCAATTAATTTGCCTGTCATTTCATAATCATAAGGACCGGAAGAATCTTTTGCACAGATAGATACATCTGTTTCTTTACAACTGAGATCATCACCAATACAACCCATATCTACAGCGATCATTTCATGAATTCCTTCAGGAATATAAGCTGTACCATGTCCTACTTCTTCATAATTGGAAATAAGAAATTGAGTGCGATACTGTGGTTTCCATTTCTGGGTGTATTGTGATTCTAAAAGTGCAAACAATGCAGCAACACTTGCTTTATCATCCAAATGACGGGACTTGATATAACCGCTTGATGTGACGACAGGACGTGCATCAAATGAAATATAATCTCCAACTTCTATACCAAGCTGTTGGACATCTTCTTTGGAATCTACCAATTCATCAATTCGAACTTCCATATTTTCTTCTTCACGTTTGAGTCCGCGAGCTTCATCATATACGTGAACAGAAGGTTGAATAGACAAAATAGTCCCTGTATACGTTTTGCCACTACGTGTATGAATCGTGCAGTATTCATTTTCAATACTGTTCATACTGAATCCACCTAGAATTGTAAATCGGATCGTTCCTTGTGGCTTAATGGCACGTACCATCGCACCTAGTGTATCAACATGTGCGCTTAAAGCAATCGTTTTGGAATCATCCTGACCGTCTAATGTCAAAATCAGACCGCCTTTTTGATTGTATTCTGTAGTTACACCAAATTTGCCTGCTTCTTCTGCAATCCGCTTGATAATATCGTGAGTGAATCCTGTAGGACTAGCAGTAGATAATAATTCTGTAAGCAAAGAGATCGTATAATCTTGATTGATCGTTATCGTCATAATAAAAGGTCTCCTTTATAATAAATCCAATTTTAACAATATCCAGTGACTACAATAACATGCTACTGATGAACGGAGATAGATTCATATTCTGTTTTGACAAATAGGATATCCATCATGGATTCAAAAAATAACCAACAAAAAAACCACTTATCTGTTGACTGAAATCAGACAACAAAAGATAAGTGGTTTTTCATCTTGATCAGCAAGTAATTACATGTAGCTTTTCAGCATGAATTACTTACGGTTAGAAAAAGAAGTTGCAGTCGTATCATTATCAGTATACATCGGTTTAAGCGGATCATTGTCTACAGATGATGTAGTCAAAGGAGTCGTAGCAGCTGGAACCTGAGCTAACTCTGCTTTCAGTTGTTTGATCTCACGCTGTAAACGGTACTGACGATAGATACCATAAAATCCTACAATTAGACCACCTAACAAAGCGCATCCAATAATCAAAAGAATTAAAGGTACTTGTACTACATTGAAATAAAGATTGACCTGTACTGGATTCACGTTAATTACGGCAAACACCGCGGTAATCAGTGCAAATATCAAACCTAAAATAAGCATCCATTGCATTTTCAAAATAAATAACCCCCTCAAATTAGCATAAGGTCAAATCTTTCCTTATCTAATCTATAAAACGCAAACAGTCCTATTGTAAACATGTCTTTACAAGTATTGGGCGAATATTGGAGGAAATGCAAGGTCTGGGTGTGATTCACCGATGTTCAATACTTACTTTGCTAACTGTTCCATTTCAGTAATTAGAGCTTCGAATACACTCATAGCTTCACGAATAGGAGCTGGAGTAGACATATCAACACCTGCTTTGGCAAGAATATTGATAGAATAATCGCTACCGCCGCTTTTCAGGAAACCAGTATAACGATCTACCGCAGATTGTCCTTCTTCCAAAATTTGTTTGGAGAAGCTAGTTGCAGCAGAGAAGCCTGTCGCATATTTATATACATAGAAGCTATTATAGAAATGCGGAATACGTGCCCATTCCATTTCGATATCTTGATCTACATGCATACCTTCACCATGATATTTCACATTCAGGTCATAGTAGATTTTGGATAGTTCTTGTGGAGTTAGGGACTCGCCAGCTTCTGCACGAGCATGTGTAATCATTTCAAATTCTGCAAACATCGTCTGACGGAAAACTGTCGTACGGAATTGATCTGCATAATAAGTTAACAAGTACATTTTTTCTTTTGGATCAGTCGATTTTTTCAAAAGATAATCCATTAATAATGCTTCATTCGTGGTCGAAGCCACTTCTGCAAGGAAAATAGTGTATTGTGCATCACGATAAGGAAGAGCATTGTCTGAATAATAACTATGCAGTGCATGACCCATTTCGTGAGCAAGTGTAAACATACTATTTAGATTGTCTTTGTGATTCAGTAGAACGTAAGGATGGACACCATAAGCACCCCAGCTATAAGCACCTGTACGTTTTCCTTCATTTTCATACACATCGATCCAGCCTTCGTTGTAACCGGCTTGAAGCGCTTGTTGATAATCTTCACCGAGTGGTTTGAGGCCTTCTGCTACTGTTGCTTTTGCTTCTTCATAAGTGATATCCATTTTGAATTCATCTACAAGTGGAGCAAATAGATCATACATATGCAGTTCATCTACACCAAGTAATTTTTTGCGTAACGCAATATAGCGATGCAGTAGAGGAAGACCTTCATGAATCGTCTCAATCAGATTCGTATACACTTCTTTAGGAATATTATCTCCATAAAGTGCTTTTTCCAAAACAGATGGATATTTACGTACATTTGCATAGAACATATTTTTGTTGATATTGGCAGTTAATGTAGCACCAATCGTATTTTTTTGACGAGCATATGCACTGTAAATCGCTTTGAATGCACGTTCACGTAATTCACGATTCGGATTTTCCAAAAATTGAATATAACGACCATGAGTAAGTTCTACTTCATTACCATTTTCATCAATAATGTTAGGGAATTTCATATCTGCATTATTCAACATCCCAAAAATCGTCTGTGGTGCTTGAGACAGGTTACCTACTTGTGCTAACAAAGCTTCTTCCGCTTGTGATAACACATGTGCTTTTTCCCGTTTCATTTCTTGTAGCGTAAAGCGGTAAGGAGCGAGAAGAGAAGACTCTAGCAATTCATCTAACTTCTCATCAGACAGACCTAGAATTTCAGGTGTGATAAAAGAAAGAGCTTGTCCCAATTCTACGCCTAATTTTTTAACTTTTTGCGATAATGCCTGATATGTAGGATTCGTTGTATCTTCATCCTGATGCATATGAGCATACGCATATAATTGTTCTACCTGTAGACCGATACGATCTTCTAGCTCAAATGCCGACTTAACTGCTTCAGCAGTATGAAGTTTACCTTGTAATTGAGCCGCTTCAGGCAATTCTTGTTTTACTTTGTCATACGCTTGATCCCAAGCTTGTTGATCTGCGAACAGATCGGATAAATTCCAGCAATTTTCCTGTGACACTTCAGACCGTTTAAGTATTTGCTGCATAAATAAATCCTCCTCTTGAGCAATAATTATGAATAGATATTTGAAATGAATAGCACTGATTTGGGTATAATCCATTCAGCGTCAGAGTACATTGATCTACATCAAGCTATATTATGTGTTAGGGTTAACGGCAACCAAAAATCCGTAGATCATTAAGAAGAACGCAATCAATAACATGACAATAGCAAAAATAGCAAGCCAGCGCTTTAAAGGCGCTGGAATGGTTTCCTTATAAGCAATCAGTACAAACCCTTGCAAAAAAGCAAGAATAATAAATATGACAATCGCTGTATAATTCATTGGAAAAGGTTATACCTCCCGGAAAGCATTCATAATTTCTTCCCATTCGGCTTCTGTCTCAAAGCGTTCTTTAGGAAAACGATCACTTGCCCATTGCATCAAAGCTGGACGACTCAAGAAATCATGTGTTTCTTCGCCCCATTCGTCAGAGATTTCTCTCAGTACGATTTTGCGTCCTTGAACTTCAACAGTCATCATATTCCAATTGTCTTTTTTATAAATCTGGTGTTTTTTTATCATTATAGTATTCTACTCCCTGTTCGTTTGCTAAAATCATACCCTTTGCCTTCATTAATTGCAAATCATAACAGCTGTTTTATTTGCTATTTCAGAACATGTACGTTATACTAGGTTCATGCGTCATATATGGCGATATTCTAGGAGGTTTTTTGAATGAAAGGTACAGTTAAATGGTTTAATGCAGAAAAAGGTTTCGGATTTATTGAAGTTGAAGGTGGAGAAGACGTATTCGTACATTTCTCAGCTATTCAAAGCGATGGTTTTAAATCGTTAGATGAAGGTCAAGCGGTAGAATTCGACATCACTGAAGGTAACCGTGGTCCTCAAGCAGCTAACGTAATTAAATTATAAGACCGATATCCGGTAACGGATCACTTATATATTGAGCATTCATTGAATGTTCATCCATATGTTAGTAAAAGCGCAAGTTTCCTTGATTCATTTCAAGGGACTTGCGCTTTTTCATGTTTATAAACAAATCCTCGATACAAACAAATAGGTCTTTTTTAAAGTAGATCAAGTTCTCTTCTAAAACAGATCATTTCAAATGATGTATCAAAACGGACAAAAAATACCCTTTATTTGCTCCACCATAATCTAGAACAAACAAAAGGTATTTGAATTAATCTTATTTTCTCATCTATAACATGCTACACATATGATCAGTTGTTTACTTGAAGTCCGGAACGTCTGCCCGTCCGTCGGATGACCAGCGTAATAATAGCCAATTCAGCAGCAAGCCCTAATGACTGTGCCAAAGCTCCGATAACACCATTCCATGCTGGAAATATGAACAATAATATAATCAGAACAATAAAAGTACATATAGCATTCGCCATCTGAGAGCGGAACATTGCTTTGGTCTGTCCACGTAAAAGAATAAGTCCATTAGAATAATCCAACCAGGGCATAACCAGTGCATATAATACAAAAGCTCGCAGTGTATATAGACTTTGAGTTAATAATTCTCCATTTACATTCATAATATGTCCGAGCACCCAATAACTCATAGGTGTATAAGCAATCAGAGCTAATAACGTCACAGGGATAAATCCAGTCACTAATCCAAATCGACGTACTTTTTTGGGATCGATATGATAGAAATTTAATACAATCTGATGAATATAAGTAAAAAAGCTAAGCATTAACTGCAATAGACTGCTTGCTATTGCAAACGAAGAAATAGCGAGAGCAATCCCTTCTGTTTTACCTAGCACTACATTGATAGCAGGGCCGATTAACATGGCAACAAAAGATGAGAAAAGAAGCGGTTTATAAAATTTAAACACATCTGCTCGTGTTTCTACAGGATGTTCAGGACGCTTTTCAGGCATTTTTTTGGCGATATTCCGTCCTTCACTATAACTAACAATCGCTTCGATAATCATACCAGTCAAAAATAAAATAGCACCGACAGTTCCACTTGTAATGTGATGATAATAAATAAAATAAAGCGATAAGGAGTACATTCCTGCCAAACGGAATACCATGCCAATCGTTAACCATTTGGTACGATTGTTGGTAATAATAATACCTTGATAAATATTGCGAATAACTGAAAAGATGCTCACAAACATCAAAATAGCATACACATCAATCACCAGAGGAACCATAGAATCTTTGATGCCAAACAATGTACTGAATATCCATTTTCCTATAGGCGTGTACACAATCAGTATTCCAATCGCTAAAACAAAAGCTAGAAAAATCCAAGTCACTTTAAGCAAAGCTTTAAATGAAAGTCGGTCTCGAACCAGAGCAGAACAAGTCTGGCGTAATAAAGTAGACGGTCGTTCTGTAATCGTCACCAGACTCATTGCCAATGCATAGCTAGCAATCACCACTTCAGCATCCACAGCAAAAGCAAGTGTACGATTAATAATGACATGTGAAATAGTGACCAGTGAAGCTGAAATTCCAAGTGGTACAAAAAATGAAAACAACCGCCTCCATGAGAGCGGTTCTTGTGTGGACATATGTAATCTTCTCCCTTTGGTCTATAAAAATTATGGTTAGTATATCATAACCGTTTTGAAGAGAGTATGATTTATACAACAAAAAGTTACATTTATTTAAAATTCTATCTGTTTTTATGTATATTTGGCGAGGAGAAACGATCATAAGCGTCTATGTGGAAAGTCAAAACAAAAAGTAGTGTTTTTGATCCGATTTCCAACATTGAATATCCTTTTTGTATTCTATTCAAAGACCATAGTGAAAATAAGAAATATATGTCCTTAAAATGAAGAAGAAAATGAGCAAAACCCATATAGGGCGCGGTGTGATAAATTCAATTGTACGTTGTGAGCACTCTGAATATAATGTATGATAATACTGATAGGTTCAACAGACAACTATGTGGAGGAAGCCCATTGAATGATATGATGAAAGTCCGTTATCCGTTTCCGCGTAATGCTGTTTCTTTGATGAGACGCGTATACAAACACGGAATACCGGAAGTCCGTAAAGAGTTTGCTCGCTGGCGCGAACAGGCAAACTTGATACCTGATGCAGAATTGCGATATCAAGCGCTTGATAGTCTAAGCAATAAGCAATTCCACTGTGATGGTGGGTCAGTATATGCCGTAGCGAATATGGCTCAATTTCATAATTTGCTACCTTTGATTGTAGCATTCCAGACGATTTGCGATTATGCCGATAACTTATCGGATCGTCCTCAATGTACAAATGTTGAAGATTTTCGTCTATTGCACCAGGCTTTGCTTGATGCGATTGTTCCAGGCGTAGAACCAAGAGACTATTATGTATTTAATAGCGAAAGTGAAGTTGGTTATATGTCTACACTGGTAAAAGCTTGCCAGGGATATATTAGTGAACTTCCAGATTACGATATTGTATATCCTTATTTGCGTGATCTGGTTGAATTATATTGCGGTTTACAAACATACAAACATATCGCTCCTGAATTACGTCAAGCGACATTGATGGAGTGGTGGTCTGAGCATAAGCATCGTACACCTCATTTATACTGGCACGAGTTTGCTGCTGCAACAGGTTCAACGTTAGGTATATTTATGATGTTTTTAGCAGCAAGTGGTCTTCCAGGCATGAATGATGCGGCTGCCAAGCAAGCACATGCTGCTTATTTTCCAAATGTATGTTGCCTTCATATTATGCTGGATTATGTTATTGATCAGGAAGAAGATCAGCATTCTGGCGATCTTAATTTTTGCGATTATTATGACCCATCGATTAAAGTCATTGATCGAATTGAGAAGATCGTTGATTGGGCGCGTGCAGATGTACATCAACTGCCGGGTGCTTCATTCCATCTTATGATTGTTGAAGGTTTAGTCGCACTATACTTAACAGACCCCAAGGTCAAAACACAACAAGAAGTGCGTGCTATCTCTAAACGGCTATTGCGAAAAGGTCCTCCTATGCGTGCCTTTTTTATCTTGAATAGCCAGGTGATCCGCAAGTATTTGTAAACATATTAACAAGGGGGCAATTTGAAATGTCAGCAGTCAAAAAAATTGCAGTACTAACAAGTGGAGGAGACTCCCAAGGAATGAATGCTGCGGTTCGTGCAGTTGTACGTAGCGCACTTTATTTCGGTCTTGAAGTATGCGGGGTTCAACGTGGATATCAGGGGTTACTAAATGAAGATATTTTCCCTATGGATCTACGTAGTGTAGGTGATATTATCCAACGCGGGGGAACAGTACTTCAGTCTGCACGTTGTAAAGAATTCATGACACTTGAAGGTCAACAAAAAGGCGCTGATATTCTGCGCAAACACGGTATCGACGGATTGGTTGTTATCGGCGGAGACGGATCTTATCAAGGTGCGAACAAATTGAGTAAATTAGGTATCAAAACAATGGCATTGCCAGGAACAATCGATAACGATATTTCGTATACAGATACAACGATTGGTTTTGATACAGCAGTAGGCATTGTAGTAGATGCAGTAAACAAATTACGTGATACGATGTCTTCTCATGAACGTGTCTCTATCGTAGAAGTGATGGGTCGTCATTGTGGCGATATCGCTCTTCATTCTGGTCTAGCTTCTGGTGCAGAAACTATTCTTGTACCTGAAGTATCATATGATCTAAAAGAAGTAGCAGATCGTATGCATCACAACTTTGCTTGTGGTAAACGTCATAGTATCGTGATCGTAGCTGAAGGCGCAGGTCGTGGAGAAGATATCGCAGAACAATTGCATATCCATTATCCTAACTTGGAGCCTCGTGTAACGGTTCTTGGACATATTCAACGGGGTGGAACACCAACTCCTCGTGACCGTAATTTAGCAAGTCGTCTAGGAGACTTTGCAGTGCGTAAATTAATCGAAGGTGAATCCGATAAAGCTTGCGGTGTAATCAAAGGCGAAATCGTATTGACAGATATCGATAAAGTAGTAAATAGCAAAAAAGAGTTCGATCATGAAACTTATGAGCTGGCACTTCGTTTATCTCAATAATCAGTGCTATGTTTAGAAAAAAGTAAATGTTTCAATCATTAACTTTAAAAAGCGTGCTAAATCTTACGTAATCTTCGGATTGCTAATATTTGCGCGCTTTTTATTTTGTTAAAAATTGTTTTTAGATATCACTTTTGTAAAAAATATGATAAGAAATGGTAAAAATTTTGAATTAAAGATTAGAAGTAACGGTTAAATTATTGTACTATAAGGGAGTAAGTCATTTATATCCTCACTCCGTAGGAACTGGAGAGACCAACTAGAAGGGGGCTACCATACATTGGCGAGAGAAAAAGGAGCAAAAGGAAGGGAGAGCCGTTTACGTTTGCTACACGCTGCTGCTAAACAATTTGCTATTCATGGTTTTCACGAAACGAAAGTGAGTTCTATTGTTGCAGAAGCCAAGCTTTCACAACCCGCATTTTATTTGTATTTTGAAAGTAAAGATGCTGTTTTTGAGGAGTTAGTGAAGCTTTTCCATGTTCGCTTGACGACAGTTATTAATGAAAGTCGTCTTCCTGAAATCAATTCAACCGATGGGGTATTGAACCAATTATGTCATACGTTGACATTAATGTTTGATTATTTTTATGCTAACCCTTATTTAACTCGGATAGGATTTCATTTGGCACCACAATCGCAAAATATGAAACAAGAACTGGTTCAATGGGTTGAGCAGATGTTATCGGGTGAACAACGTTCTGGACAATTCAAATCTGATTTTCGGATGAATATGGTTGCAGAATGTTTGGTAGGCACGATCGAACGTATTGTATTTACACAGCTTCTTCCTGGCAAAGTTGCACCAGAACAATTAGCATTAGATATTGTTAACTTATATGTATCAGGTATTGGAATGAAACAAAGCAAAGTGTAATCGATAGAGCTAGGAGGTTCATTTTCATATGATTACTGTCGGTTTAACCGGATGGGGAGATCATGATTCTCTTTATCTAACCAAAGAAGCAAATAAGAACAAATTACCCACTTATAGCTCACTATTCCGCACCGTAGAGGTAGATAGTTCATTTTATGCGATCCAGTCCCGGCGGAATATGGAAAAATGGACCGAGGAAACACCTGGTTCTTTTCGTTTTCTTGTAAAAGCTTTTCAGGGTATGACCGGGCATTCGCGTGGTAAGATTCCTTTTGATAGTGAAGCCGAAATGTTTGAAGCATTTCGCTTATCGATTAGCACGATGGAGCAAGCGGGTAAATTGATGGCTGCACTATTTCAATTTCCACCCTGGTTCGATTGTAATCGAGAAAATGTCAAAACACTTCGACATATTCGTGAACTGATGGGAGATTACCCATGTGCACTCGAATTTCGTCATCAAAGTTGGTACACGTCTGAAATGCGAGACAAAACGATCCAATTTATGCGCAAAGAAAACTGGATTCATAGTATCTGTGATGAACCACAAGCAGGAATTGGTTCTGTACCGATTGTAGAAGAAGTCACAGATCGTCAATTAACAGTCGTGCGTATGCATGGCCGTAATGAATCAGGCTGGAATTCATCGGGTCAACCGAATTGGCGGGAAGTCCGTTATCTGTATCGCTATAATGAGACAGAGTTACAAGAATGGGCAGAACGCTTACAGCGATTAGAACAACAATCGGATGAAGTGTGTGTGATTTTCAATAATAATTCTGGTGGAGATGCAGCAGATAACGCCAGACAATTGATGGGCATGTTAGGACAAGAGATACCTGCTATTCCAGAAGAAAAGAAAGTAGAAATGGAACAGATTGATCTTTTCGACTGGAGTGGACAAGAATAGAAAAGCGACATTTTCCCGATTGAGGAGAATGTCGCTTTTGTTTTTTGTGATCAATGATGATTTGATATAGAGATCAACAATGACGTAATACTATTTAGATTCAGAAGGTACAAAATGTATAGCTTGTCGTTGTACCCATAGTAAACGAGACAGCAATGTGATCGCGCCTACTGCAAGTCCTGTACTGAGACCAATCCAATATCCAAAAGCAGCATAATCGGTATAATTAGCAATTAGGTAACCGACAGGTAATCCTATAATCCAGTATGAGATAAAGGTTAAAACGAAAGCAGGATTCACATCTTTGTATCCTCGGAGTGCTCCCTGTACAGGTGTAGCAATAGCATCTGATATTTGATAAAAAGCAGCATAAATCATAAAATGAGCTATCAGATCAATCAATACAGGATCAGAAGAGTAAAGCGCTGATACCGATTGACGAAATGCAAGTAGAATTACAGCGGTGCATAATGACAAAGCAAGCGCTAAGCCAAGACCAAGCTTTGTATATTGCCTCGCATCTTTCAGACGCTTAGCACCGACCTCGTAACCGACTAAAATCGTTAACGCTGTACAAATACTTAACGGTATCATATAAAGGGTTGCAGCAAAGTTCTGAGCCGCCTGATGAGCTGCAATCGTCATCGTATCGTAGTTGCTCATAAATAAAGTAACTCCAGCGAAAATAGCCACTTCAAAAAAGATGGCAAAGCCCATCGGAATACCTAATTTTAAAATTTCGCCCCATTTTTGCAAAGAAGGGGAGTGCCACCTACTAAACAACTGATCTTGGCGAAAAGGTTTTGCGATACGTATAACGAGTACGGCGATCAAAAATACACACCAGTAAGTGATCGCAGATGCTACACCAGCTCCGATTCCGCCTAATTTAGGGAATCCAAATTTACCGAAAATCAATAAATAATTAATCGCGACATTGATCGGTAACGCACATAATGTAATCATCATTGAAAATCGTGTTTGACCTAGAGCATCGATATAACTTCGCAGCACAGTGTAAGCAAATAAAGGAATAATCCCTGTGGATAAACATACGATAAAACCATGAGCCACTTCACGTACATAAGGTTCTAGACTCATCAGATCCAGAATTGGATTTAATAACAATCCACCGATAATTAGAATGACAATGGATACAACAACTGATAATAATAAAGCTTGGACTACATTAAAGCTGATTTTGGATCGTTGATTCGAACCGATCAATTGTGACACAATCGGCGTCACTGCTACTAGAATACCACTAAGCCCCGCTTGAATCGGAACCCACAGACTCGATCCTATCGCGACACCAGCCAAATCTTCTGCACTGGCATGACCGGACATATTCGTATCGAAAAAAGTCATTAAAGATAAAGCAATCTGGGTAATCAGAATAGGAAATAATATTTTCAAAAACTCACTGAACTTCTGCAAAAGTGTAACAGTAGGGATCATAGACTAACCTCATTTACGATAATCAATTATGTGTATTTGAACGAACTTCTAGATAAGTCCATTAAAAAATGATTGTACAGGATATCATTTCTTTTGAATAGACAAAAAAAGAACCCGGACAATGATCCGGGTTCTTACTGATCCATAACGTATGCTCTAGTATATAAAGCACAGATTAAAGATTAATAATTAGCATTAGCGGTATAACGGTTACCGGCATTCCATAATAGATACTCGTCGATTCCTTTTTCATGCATTGCACGAATCTGGTCATTGACTTCTTTTGCACCGTATTGTGTATAATGACCGCTACCTAACCAGCTTGCTGTAAAGTCTTGAATCCATGGACGGATAATAGGCGTCTGATCACCAAGTGGTTTCAGCTTTTTCAATGTATCTTCCATAGAACCTTTAATCGTTGCATATGGGTTTTTGTCAGGATCTTTTACACCGAACCAACCTGTAGAATAGTGACTTGGATAGACCATTGGACTAATAACATCTACATTTTCTGAAATTTTGGCAAAATCTTGTCCGATACCTTCAGCAGCAGGTACAGAAGCCGCATAACCGAAAATATCTACAGATACACGTACACCCAAAGGAGCAAGCTCTTTACGAGCATATTGTACAAATTCAGCAATCACATCTACACGCGATTGTTTGGTTTTGGTAAATTTCAACTCGGATTCATGATTTTCGAATCCTTCTGGGAAACGAACATAATCAAATTGGATTTCTTTGAAGCCCATTGCTGCTGCTTCTTTAGCTAATTCAATATTGTAATCCCATACATCTTTGTTATATGGATTTACGAAGTTGTCACCTTTACCATTACTCCATACTTGTCCATTGCTTTTAACAAAAGAAAGTTCAGGATGTTTTTTGGCAAGGATAGAGTCTTTGAATACTACGATACGAGCAATAGGATAAACATCATGTTTTTTCAAGCGTTTCATCATAGCGTCTGGATCAGCGATAAATTTTTGCGGACTGCCCATTTCTTTTAACTTGGCATTTTTGGTTTGATACGTTATGTATCCAGCGTCATCTTTTAGATCAATAACCATAGCATTTAGCTCTGTTTTATCCAAAAGATCAAGCAGGGTAGTCATACGCGAACCACCAGCACTATAAGCAGTAACATAGACACCTTTTACTTTAGGCGCATCTACTTGCGGATCAATTTTGGCAGGAGGATTATCTGCATCTACCTCTGTGTTACTTAATTGACTGTGAATCGCCGCCTGGTTCAAAGCGGATTTAAGCGTAGTGGACTTAGCTGTAGCTTGTCCATCTTGTCCACCACTAAGCGTTGTCGATGCGAGCAGCATAATTGCCCATAAAATTTCCATGTGTTAGCTCCTTCTCTGTATGTATAATCATGACGTCAGAATGGATTTACTTTTTAAGTATAACGGATGTCCATCAACTGTAAAGCAACATAATTGTTACCGTTAGTGCCTAAAAATACCCATCTTCACTATTTAAACATGTAAAACCATAGCGAAACAATTGAATGACCAATAAAAGTATACAACATAAAAATGCCACTGTAATCATCTATAAAAGATGTAACAGTGACATTTTTAATATCGTTATCAATTAATCTTATTGCATGAATTGCTGGCTTTGATTTTCGCAAATACTGTGGTGGATAATTTCCATAGCATCCTCTGGTTCCAAAATACGCAACCCATCACGTAAAACGATAACAGCGTTCAATTCTTGCTGTTTTAGGGAAGGCATCATATCAGGAAACCATTTCATGACGATTTGTGACAATTTGACCGTTTCCATTTCCACAATAATCACCCTTTCCTATTCTGGAATCATTACGCTTAATGAACGAAATCATTCTGATGAGAACTTTAGGAAAAGCATGGCTGTGTAACAAATGTTAGGGACTGAACACAAACTGCAAATAATAAAAAGTAGAGGTGGCGTGTTTTTAGTCTACTATATATTACGACAAAAAGCGACTTTCAGTGTATAGCAAAACCAAAATAGTTTACATTTTTCGAATAAAACTTTTATACAGATCTAATCAATCCCAATTAGCCTTTGCGGAAAGATCCCATAACCCCAACGGTTTCGACCATATTAACAAAAGCAGCAGGATCGGTTTCTTTAATAATTCTGCGCAATTCAGCTAATTCATAACGTGTTGTTACTGTCATCAGCATATCTTTAGGCGTATGAGAAAATGCACCTTCTGCTTTGATCATAGTTACACCGCGTTGAAGAGGCATTAATTTTTCAAGTAACAAATCAGTATGGTTCGAAACGATAAATAGCGTTACTTTGACATGACTGACATGAATAAGATCAAGCACTTTACCAGCAATGTAGATCGATACCATCGAAGCAAGAGCGATATTCCAGTCATTAGACCAGTAACCCATTGCAAGTACAACGAGACCATTTAATCCAACAATAACATTACCAACGGGGAAATCACGATAACGAGTAATAATAGAACCCAGAATATCGAATCCACCGGAAGAACCGCCTACCCGGAATGAAATACCAACTCCTATTCCGATCAATACACCACCAAATACAGCAGATAATAATAAATCGGGTGCTGCGGCTTCAACAGGAATAATAGTCATCATCCATGTGGTAGCTGCAACAGAAACGATACTAAGTAAAATATAGCGTTTGCCTAGCAAAAACCAACCCGCGATCAAAAGAGGTATATTGTATACAAAGTAAAGCAGACTAATATTAAGCGGTGTAAAATAACCGGTTAACATAGCAAGTCCTGATACACCACCACTTAATAATTGATGGGGAATCAGGAACAGGTTAAACGCAGCAGCTGTGAATAGGGAGCCCAGAAAAACAACAAATAGGGCACCGATTTTTTTTGACACAAAAATCACCTCGGGTTGTAAGTTAGTAAGTTATGGAAAGTATACCTGTTAATTTATAAGAAGTATCTTTCACAAAAGTAATTATATTATGATTCAGCTAGTAATCATTGTGTATTTTGTGATATAATGATTTAGATATTCTTGAGTAGGGATGTTTTGCTGAATTATGTTGACTATTCTATAAACGCAAGACTGATTTATTTCATCATAGAAACTATTGAACAAAGGTATAGTTTATACTAACTACTGAATTATTCAATAGTTCATAACAAAAAAAAGAATAAGTGGCGGTCCACAAGGCCTCCTGCGATGCAGGTATATACTACTCATTTGCTACTTAAGAATACAAACAAGTTGGTGGATTGTCCACAATATAGAAGGAGCACGAATATTTTGACTAAATTTGCAGATTTCGGGTTAGATGAAAAAGTACTACAAGCGGTAATGGAGCTAGGTTTTGAAGAATCAACACCTATCCAAGCACAAGCTATTCCAATTGCTATGAGCGGCAGTGACATGATCGGACAAGCTCAAACAGGTACAGGTAAAACAGCAGCATTCGGCATACCCCTTATTAACAAGATCGAACGTTCGGAAGATAAAATTGTAGCATTGATTATGGCACCAACTCGTGAGTTGGCGATCCAAGTAGCAGAAGAAATCGAGAAATTATCCCGCTTTAAAGGTATCCGTTCATTGCCAATCTACGGTGGACAAGATATCGTTCGTCAGATCCGCGCTTTGAAAAAGAAACCTCAAATTATTATCGGTACACCTGGTCGCTTGCTTGACCATATAAACCGTAAAACAATCAAACTAGATGATGTACAAACTGTAGTATTGGATGAAGCAGATGAAATGCTTGATATGGGTTTCATGGAAGATATCCAATCTATTTTGAAACAAGTTCCAGAAGAGCGTCAAACAATGTTGTTCTCAGCAACTATGCCTGCTAACATCAAGCGTTTAGCGCAACAATTCTTGAAAAACCCTCAACATGTTTCTGTAATTCCAAAACACGTTAGCGCACCTTTGATTGATCAATCTTATATCGAAGTGAATGAGCGTCAAAAATTTGATGCATTGTCTCGCTTGTTAGATATGGAATCTCCAGAGCTAGCAATCGTTTTCGGACGTACAAAACGTCGTGTTGATGAGTTAGCAGAAGCTTTGCAAAAACGTGGCTATACAGCAGACGGTTTGCATGGTGACTTGTCTCAGAACCAACGTGATAGCGTTATGCGTAAATTCCGTGATGGTAGTATTGATGTTCTAGTTGCTACAGACGTAGCAGCACGTGGACTTGATGTATCTGGCGTAACTCATGTTGTTAACTTTGACTTGCCACAAGATCCAGAAAGTTATGTTCACCGTATCGGTCGTACAGGACGTGCTGGTAAAGAAGGCGCAGCTTACTCTTTCGTAACACCACGCGAATTAGATCATTTGCACTTTATCGAGCGTGTAACGAACCAAAAAATCGCGCGTAAACCTCTACCATCTTTGGCAGAAGCGATTGAAGGTAAACAACGTATTACAGCTGAGCGCTTGCTTGAGCTAGTACAAGACGATACAACTCCTTTGAACGAATACAAAGGTATTGCTATCCAATTGTTAGAACAATATGATTCTGTGAACTTGCTTTCAGCAGCAATCAAATTGTTAACTGGTGAGAAAAAAGACGCACAGGTTGACTTGACTCCTGAAGATCCAATTCGTGCAAAACGTCGTAAACCTGATGTTCGCTCTGGTGGACGTAAACCAGGCGGTAGCTATAACCGTGGTGGAAGTAGCACAGGCGGATACAAAGGCAACAGCAGCAGTGGCGGACGCGGTGGATACAGCAGCGGCGGAAGTTCTAGCGGTGGCGGATACAAAGGTAACAAAGATGCTGGACGTGATCGTAACAAACCACGTACAACTAGCAGCGAAAACCGTCGTCCAGCTCCAAAACGTGACGATTCTTTCAACGCATAATTAAAATAAATATAATATAGATAAGAGAGTCAGGTCTAATCGCCTGACTTTCTTTTTTTGTTTTACAAGAAGGAGAAACCTTCAATTCTCGTACATACTTAATAGGCACTGGTATTATAATGAAGAGTTAGGTATATTTAATATATGTAGGTTCAGAGAAAATAGGCATAGAACCAAATGCTGATGCAGACGTGAGGGGGAAATTGATTTGGAATTTAGAGGGGTAATGGGTGGAATATACAGGCTATCCGAGTGGATTATGCGCTTGGCAGGTAGCAACCTATTATGGGTAATTTGTTCTTCACCATTTTTGTTTTTTCTAGTCATGCGATTTATTTTCGGGCAACCAGGGTTTACGGCTAATGATATTCTGCAAGCCAATTGGGGAATGGGCATTATGGCACCGTTCACTTTATTTCCAGCTACAGCGGCTCTGTTTACCGTTGTTCGTAAATGGGTGATGGGTGAAGGGGATGTATCTGTTTTTAAAACGTACTTTAGAGGATATAAAGAAAATTATAAACAAAGTATGCTAGGCGGATTCTTCTATACTTTATTGTTTATTATTATGTATGTCGATTATACCGTCTATATGAACCAATTCCCGAATCTTCAACTGCTTGGAATTGTGATGTTAATCTTCTTATTAGTATTATTTGTATCATTATTTAATTTCTTTGCGATGATTGCTCATTATCATATGAAATTAAAAGATATTATCAAAAATGCAATTTTATTATCTATCGTTAGACCATTTCGCTTATTCTCTACATTACTAGGGACAGTAGCGTTGTTGTTTATTGGTACAAAGTATCCGGTATTGTTTGTATTCTTTTTAGCTTCAGGTATCGCCTGGTTCGCTTTCTTTAACTTCTATGGCATGTTCCTCAAAATGCAAGAACAGTCTGAGAAGCAAGCACTAGCAGATGAAGAAAAAGAATTAAAAGCAGACGAACAATTAGCGATTGGAGATCAGTCTCCTGTCGAACAAGCGCAACAGATTAATGTTGAAAAACAACCTACTTCAATGAACGAGAACGTCAAAAAAAGTTTGACCAAAAATAAAGAACGTTAACATAGCGAAAACAATACACGGATTATCTATCGATTTCCCTCTGTATTATGGTATAAAAATAGGTATCAGGAAAAAATTGGTGTAAAGGTTTACATTTCTCGCTACCAGGTTTATAATGAATTTACATCCTGCAATGTACGTTTTGATTATCTGTTGTTTTGAACCAATAACAATGTCTTGGGAGATTCAAATTGAACTGTAGCTGACCAGCCCTATCCATTGGATGCGGGGACTTCAAAAACAGTTTTGCGATCACCCACCTGCTACGCAGGTTCGAAGACAATGTAATCAGACGGCATATGCGGGACTTTTTAGTAGATTCATCAGTAAGCAAGAAGTTGGTGTAGTGTGAATGATCGAAACATTGAATACGAGAGCGCTCTAGCTACAGTTCTGGATCAGAATTGATAGAATAGGGCGTTTTTCGTGTGCGCTTACATAATATTAGTTTTATTATTCATATACTAATGATACACTTAGAATAAGGTAGGCTTTACATGTAAAGGAGGAAAAATCTTGTCGTTAAAAAGAACATTAGTGGGGATTATACGTAGCCAAGAAGGAACTGGCGATCGTGCCAAAGATCCTCAAATGAAAACAAGATATTACAATCTATCCCGCGAAAGAGCATGGGAAGAGGTTTCTTCAACACTCAAAAAAATTCCGGGTTATAAAGTATTACATGAGGTTCCAAGTGTAGGCGAAATTATACTGGAGAAAAAAACAGGTTTTGGACGCACAATGGATATTACGGTATCGATTGTATCGGTAAGCCCTGTGCGTAGTGCGATCGATATTTATTCAGCTTCTCGTGGATCATTAGGTGATCTGGGAGCGAATTATCGCAACATCCTGAATCTTTTTGGTTCTTTGGATAAAAAACTAGCACAATACAAAACAACCAGTACTTAATGAAGCCAGATGCTTCATACATACGTATTTGGTATACTATTTAGAAAGAAGCTTCCTACTCACATCATATGTGAAAAGGAAGCTTCTTTTTTTGGAACGTTACCGAGATTGTATCGTAATACTAAGAATGAGCACTTTTAGCGTACAACCTATCATAATGATACTATAGTAGATTTTTTACAGCTTCAACAGCTTGATCATAGTCTGGATGTTCTGCCATTTCTGGTAAATATTCAACGTATTGAATAACATCATTTTGATCAATCACAAAAATAGAACGCATATCGATCACAAATTCTTTAATTAATACACCATAGGCTTTACCAAATGAATTATCTCGATAATCGGATAATGTGATCACTCGATCTACTCCAGCGGCACCGCACCAGCGTGCTTGAGCAAATGGAAGATCAGCACTGATGGTCAGCACAATTACATCGTCACCAAGTTCAGAAGCGGCTTCATTAAAACGACGTGTCTGTGCATCACATACACCTGTATCCAAAGAAGGAACAACACTGATTAGTTTTACTTTACCTGCATAATCGCTAAGTGTGGATTGTTCAAGTAGATTTTTACTAAGATTGAAGTCAGGCGCTTGATCGCCTACTTTAAGTTCAGGCCCAATAAGTGTAATAGGATTTCCTTTGAAAGTAGCTACACCTGTACGTTCTTGTACCATATCATATTGCCTCCTTATTCATTGCTATCATTTCGCAATCGTAACCAGAATTCATTATAATAGAGTAAGGGTAATAAATCAAAAATGCGATTCACTACTATATTCAGTAAAGGAAGATCTTATGTTATTTGTCCGTTATGAGAATTGGAAAAGTTTTTTACGGTATTATCCAGTCACTTCGTTGATTTTATTGATTAATCTGGCAGTGTTTATCTTTTTGAGCTTTAACGGTGGTTCTACGAATCCACAGACGCTAGCCGATTATGGTGCTGTCACAAATGTACCTATGTATGATCAATGGTGGAGAGTCATTACAGCTATATTTTTGCATAATGGATTCAGTCATTTGTTATCGAATAGCTTTGGACTGATTGTATTTGCGCCTCCATTAGAACGTTTAATTGGAAGCTGGCGTTATGTGGTTCTGTATATGGCGAGTGGTATTATCGGAAATGTAATCAGTTTGGAATTATATCAACAATCCGGTAATAGTGTGGTAGCTGTTGGTGCTTCAGGAGCAATCTATGGCATCTATGGAGCATTTTTGTATATAGCGTTGTTCCAGCGTCAGATTATGGATGAGGCTTCTCGTAAGACGATGTACACGATTTTGGTACTGGGGCTTATTTTCACCTTTGTTGTTCCTGGTATCGGCATCTGGGCGCATGTAGGTGGGTTAATAGCAGGATTCTTTATTTACGGATTGATGTTGAGATTAACTGGCTTGCGAGGAAGATGGAGACGTCTAGCAGAAGCGTATGCCAAAGCACTGTCTGAACAAGAAAATCAGAACAAGATTGAATAATGTTTAATAGTATCTGCACAATGGATGGATGTAACATTCGCTAAGGTGTAGATAGAGGCGTAAGAAATGTGAAAATCAATAAAGTGTACTGTTGTTTGTAATAAGGTTGAATAACATATACAATTTATACAGATATAATTAACCAGCAATGTTAAAAAATAAAATAAGAAAAACCACTTTTGTTTAAACAAAAGTGGTTTTTTTTGAATCGATTTGCGATTTTGTATGATTCGTATGATCACGCTATTGTTATATTAGTCGCGGTTACCAGCGAACATAAATACAAGACGTAACAATTCAAGTACAGATAGCAATGCAGTAGCTACGTACGTAAGAGCAGCAGCATTCAATACTTTACCAACACTACGTTCTTCTTCGTTAGTCACATAACCTTCAGCAACCATAATATCTCTTGCACGATTACTAGCGTTAAACTCAACAGGCAAAGTGACCAATTGGAATACAACAGCAGCCGAGAAGAAGATAATACCAAGTCCCAAAAGACTAAATGAACTGAAAATAGCACCTGCAATAATTAAGAATGGTGCGATACCGGATGTGAAATTAACAACCGGGAAGATACGGTGACGAAGTGCAAGCATCGGATAATGCGTTTTGTGTTGAATCGCATGACCAATCTCGTGACAAGCTACAGATACAGCCGAAATACTGTTTTGGTAATATACATCTTCTGAAAGACGTACCACCCGATGAATAGGATCATAATGGTCGCTTAGCGAGCCACGTACAACTTCGATACGAACATCTTGTAGACCGTTACTATCTAACATATGACGAGCTGCTTCATAACCGGTAAGACCGCGTGCATTGGGTACTTGAGAATATTTCTTAAATGTACCTTTAACTCTAAATTGTGCCCATATGGTTAATCCAAATGCAAGAATAATTAAGATCCAAAAGAAAGCATTAATACTCATTTCTCATTCCTCCATAGTATAGACAAATTACATCATGCCTGAACTTTGACCTAGCAGGAATTTTAACGCCTCGATACAGGCGGCACTTTGAGGAATCAGATTAACAAATGCACGTTTGGCTTGATTAGGCTTCATTTGCGAAAGTAAAGGTTCGAGTTCACGTACTTCACGTTGTAATTGAAGCATGTGTTGTTCCAACTCGGTAAGTCGCTGCGTAACCTGTTCTTCGTCTGAAACCCGATCCCAGGCGTGCAATTTATCTCTAATTTCATCAAGAGTGTATTTATCCTGCTTTAACTTTGTTATACGTTCCAAGCGTGTTAAGGTTTCAAAACTATAGAGCCTATAGTTTTTTAAGGAACGACTTTCTGGTTGTATTAATCCGAGCTTTGTATAGTAATCTACTGTTCGCTCACTAATACCGGCAGTCTTGGCTAATTCGCCAATCCGGTAAAGCTTCATATCCCCAAGGTATCCACCCCCATTTATAGTCATGATCAAAACAGGATCCCTTGAGTTTGCATCCTGTTTGTTTATATTACAGGAATACAAACGTTACAGTCAAACCATACAGTTTCACGTTATGCTTACTTTTACATATTCTGTAATTATTGATTAGGTACCTTATCAATGAGTATAACCATTGTCCCTTAAATTTAGATGAAAATGATCTGAATACTATATAAGTACTATAAATAAAGGCATTGAAAATAAATATTAAAAAGATCATCACAACTAGCATCTAAACAGCTCAAAAGCTTGATGAATATAGACTTTGACGATGTTAAACGGTGAAGAATTAAAGAATCTATAGATGTAACAAAAAAAGTATTTTCAAAAATTGAAAATTAACTCTTGTCATTCTTTCATTATTCTGATTATAATGACATTAAGGATTTCACGACATGTGAAGTAATATTACATAAGGAGAGTGGGTTATATGAGAAAAAAATGGGCCGTTATGGGGTTAGCGGCATCAACCCTTCTTGCTTTTCCATTAAGTGCTTTTGCAGCAGCTGAGGTAACAACAGCTGAAGTATCCACAGGGTTAAACACATTCTTCGTGTTCCTTGCGTTCGCACTGGTGTTGTTCATGCAAGCTGGTTTTGCACTGTTAGAAGCAGGTTCAGTCCGTATGAAAAATGCTGGACACGTTGCAGGTAAAACAATTCTAACACTGGGTATTGCACTCATTGCTTTCTGGGCTTTTGGATTTGGTCTTGGATTTGGTAATGGTAATGGATTTTTCGGTTATGAAGGATTTTTCTTAAGTGGTGAAGGAATGATGGGGTCCTTTGATGCACTATCTGGACTCGGTATTCCGATCTCGATGATGTTCCTTTTCCATCTTGCCTTTGCAGCAGTATCTTTGTCAATTGCTTTTGGCGGATTTGCTGAACGTGCGAAGTTGAGTGTGTATATTATCTTCGGTATTTTATTTACAGTTATTATTTATCCGATCATTGCTCACTGGGTATGGGGCGGCGGATGGTTAGGCGCTATGCAAATGCAGGATTATGCAGGTTCTACCGTTGTCCATTTGACAGGTGCAACAGCAGGTCTAGCTGCTACATTAATGCTTAAACCACGTCTTGGTAAATACAATAAAGATGGTAAACCTAACATCATTCCAGGTCATAACCAAATTTATTCTGTAGTCGGCGTATTTATTCTCTGGTTCGGATGGATGGGCTTTAACCCAGGTAGTGCGTTATCTACATTAAATGATGGATTCTTCACTTATGTTGCGCTAACGACTAACCTTGCAGCAGCAGCAGGTGGTGTAGCCGCTCTATTGATCTCATGGGTTGTTTTTGGTAAAGCAGATATTCCAAGTATGTTAAATGGTGTACTGGCTGCTCTAGTAGCAATCACAGGCTCTTGTGCTTTTGTAGATGTATGGGCAGCGATCGTTATTGGTCTGGTAGCTGGTATTGTTACCTTCTTTACATCACAATGGTTTGAAAAAGCAGGAATCGATGATCCAATCTACGCATTCTCTGTACATGGTATTGCAGGGATGTGGGGAGCTATATCTACTGGATTCTTCGCTACACCAGAATTAGTAGAAAAAACAGGCGTAGGTTCGCCAGGATTGTTCTACGGTGGTGGATTCCATCAATTGGGTGTTCAGTTGTTAGGTATGATCGGTACATTTATCTTTGTTCTAGTGATCTCTCTTCTTATCTTATGGGTGATGAAGTCGATCAACGGTATCCGTGTTACTGAAGAAGAAGAAATGATGGGCTTGGATATTAGTGAGCATGGTTCTTATGGTTATCCTGAGCAAATGAGAGCATTAGGCGAAGACGCGCGCAAATAACGCTCTTTTCTCCAACATCATGAAGAAAGAGCAGTAGGGGATGAAGCTGATGAATGAACATTCTTTTGATCTTCCCTTGCGCGATCTTGCCGATGCTGATACTCCGCAATTATTGAAAGAAAAGCGCATATCGATGCAGACCGAATTGTATCAAGCTTTGCCTGATAGCGATACACGCCAATGGGTGAAGCAGGTCAATGAGATGCACGATCATGTGATGCAACAGGCAGTTATCATTTGTGAAAAACAATTGAGTGAGGCGGGCTACGGTCCGCCTCCTGTTGCATATTCTTTTATTGTTTTCGGTAGCGCAGGGAGATTAGAATCCACATTGTGGAGTGATCAAGATAACGGATTGATCATAAGTGATGAACCTCATGAGGGCAAAGAGACTTATTTTAAGCAATTCGGAATTGTACTTGCCGATATATTAGAAGCTATAGGGTATGAGAAATGTCAGGGTAAAGTCATGTGCTCTGAACCGATGTGGCGCAAAACACTAACCGATTGGCGTACGCAATTGAATAGTTGGCGTAATGATCTGAGCTGGGAACCTGTTCGCAATTGGATTATCGCTTCAGATATGCGTCATATGGCAGGCGATGCAGAACTTTCAGCGGCATGGTTAGATACATTATATAGCGGTGTGAAAGAAACACCACAGTTGCCTGCGGCGGTACTTCGTAATACGGTTCGTCACAAAGCTACACTTAATGTATTAGGTCAGGTGGTCGCAGAACGATTTGGAGAACATGCAGGTGATTTTGATGTGAAATATGGTATTTATATTCCACTGGTGAATGCATCACGTTATCTGGCGTTACAGCATGGTATCTATGAATCGTCTACATTGAAGCGATTAGAGCGATTAATTCAATTAGAAGCGGCTACGTTATCATTGCTTGAAATGATGCAAGAAGCTTTCTTGACAGCACTTCGTATGCGTAATTCAACGCCTGTACAAATAGTCGATGGATTGTATATCAGTACTGGATTTATGCCCCAAAAAGATTGGAAACAACGACCGTTTTTTCATGAGCTTCGAGATAGTCTGGGAACGGTTAAAAAAGCACATCGTGTGCTTCAACGGCAATTACGCTTTTTAGAAAGGAGACGCTTATGAAAGAGACAGTGAAAACAGCGAACAATGGTTTTTGGAGAAGTCTGCGTAGTGGTGGGGTTCCATCTGCTATTGCTTCCGTATTCGGTGCACCTTCTGCACAGCAAATGGCATTTATAAGATCTCTTTCTCGTGAACAGCGTCGCCCTGAAGTATTGTATATGCCACTGAACAAGCTAGAAACCGTCGTTTTCGATTTGGAGACGACGGGATTTCATGCGCAACATGGAGATGAAATATTGTCTTTCGGAGCGGTCAAAATGATCGGTGACCAAGTGACAGACGAACACTTTTATACTTTGGTCAATGCCAAAACAAATGTACCTGAGAATATTACAGAACTTACCGGTATTACCCAGGAAATGATTGAAGGAGCACCATCGTTGATAGATGGTTTGCATGATTTTATGGCTTTTGTCGGGAGATCGGTATTGATCGCTCATGGTACAGGTCATGATAAAGCATTTCTGAATGCAGCATTGTGGAAAACATCCAAAATTCAATTAACACATCGGATACTGGATACCATGATGATTGGTAAATGGCTTAAACCTTCACTTGGTAGTTACGGATTAGATGAATTATTGGAAGAAGCACGGATTCCAATTACCCTTCGCCATCATGCACTAGAAGATGCCAAAATGACGGCATCATTGTGGGGAGAGTATCTTCGTCTAATGCGTCACAAACAGGTGGATACACTTGAAGATTTGTATGCTTATTTGAGTAATTTTTAAGATTGATTTCAAAAAAGTTGGTATGATCTAAACCAATTTTAAAATGGAAGATTGTAATGTATACAAAGGTGCATCTAATGTAGTTCCATCTGCTAGATTATTCGTGATTACTTGATAACCTGCTACAGCAAAAGATTGCGTATCGTAGGTATGTTGATAATCTTGGTGTACATGATCTTGATCTGAGATTGCAAGCCATGTATTATCCAGCCATTGTGGTTGATCTGATAAATTAGTAGATGATCCAATTAGATAAATAGGGGTTAAAGCACCAAATTGCTGTAATTGTATAAGATCAGTTGAAGAAGGTGTAGGAGCAGACGATGGATGGGAATGAAAAATGCCGATCATGTTAGTCTCTTGATAACAACATTGAACCCATTCAATAGGGTCAAAAAGGAAGTGGTGCAGCGGGTTAGGTGCAACGTTGCGTAGCTTCCGATAGGATTCGATGCGCATACCTCCCGCTGCTTTTCTACCGAGCAATACCCCGCAGACTTCTGAAGATAGGGAACTGCTCATATGGTCGGTCAGTAGCTTTAGGGCTGTTGGACGAATGAAGATGTTAGTGTCCCTATCTGTGCACAGTAGGTCTGCCATTGTATTTACCCCTCTCTTTATTAGACTCTCCATGCAATCAGGAGAGTCACTTTTTTTATTATGATAGATATTGTAATTATCTGTGGAATGATTCATAAAATAAGGTTCTAGAAGCATACCTTCAAAAGGTATACGATCCAGAACCTTATTTTTGCTATACACTATACCCATCTCAGATACAGAGTAACGCTATGAAGCATTACAGTGCAAAGTTATCTTGAAGATACGTATATTCATCATTAATGATTAACGATCCCATGAACAGAAGGGCCATTCGAGACATTCTGATCCGGTAAAGCTTGACCAATCAATGCATAACGAATACTGTCTACCAATGCTTCCCAACTGGCTTCGATAACGTTAGCAGATACGCCGACCGTACTCCATGTGTTGCTCAAATTCTGCGACTCGATCAATACACGAACTTTAGAAGCGGTTGCGTCTGCTTCATCCAATACACGAACTTTATAATCGGATAGATGCATTTCACGCAAATTCGGATAATGTTCAACCAAAGCTTTACGAAGTGCATTATCCAGTGCATTCACAGGTCCATTACCTTCTGCGGCTGTATAGATACTTTCTCCGCCGATTCTGAGTTTGACAAAAGCTTCAGACACAACAGCAGACCCCGCATTTTTTTCAACTAACATTTTGAAAGATTCAAAAACAAATAACTCTTTGATCTCACCATTAGCTTCACGCAACAGCAATTCAAGAGAAGCATCTGCACCTTCAAATTGATATCCTTGATGTTCCAGATCTTTGATTTTACCGATGATTTGTTTGGTATTTTCATTTTCAGGATCAAGGATTAGATCCATTTCTTTTGCTTTGGAAAGGATATTGCTTTGTCCTGCTAATTCAGAGACGAGAATACGTTGTTTGTTACCGATTTTCTCAGGTTCGATATGCTCATACGTTCTAGAATCACGCAAAATAGCGGAAACATGAATGCCACCTTTGTGAGCAAATGCAGCATTACCTACATAAGGCTGATTCACAGGCATATGCACATTCGCAATTTCACTGACATATCGTGCGGTGTTGGTAAGTTGAGACAATTGATCATTGCTGATGCAGGTGTAATCCATTTTCAACTGTAATGTTGGTAAGATCGAACACAGATTAGCATTACCACAACGCTCACCATATCCATTCATCGTACCCTGAATTTGTCTTGCTCCGGCTTGAACAGCGCTTAATGTATTAGCTACAGCTAGTTCGCAATCGTTATGTGTATGAATTCCTAGAGGAGCGCCGCCTAGTTCAAGATTTAATCTGGATACGATTTCATAAATTTCATGAGGAAGTGTACCACCATTGGTATCGCACATAGTCAACCAATCAGCACCAGCTTCACGCGCGGTGCGCAATACGGATACAGCATATTCAGGATTGTTTTTGTATCCATCAAAAAAATGCTCGGCATCAAAAATCAGTTCCATGCCTTGTTGCTTCATGTAGGAGATCGAGTCTGCAATCATCGCTAGATTCTCTTCGAGTGTCGTCTGAAGTGCAGTATGCACATGGAAATCCCATGATTTGCCGACCAATGTAGCCGCTTGTGCACCTGATTCGATCATCCGTTTGAGATTATCGTCCTGATGGGCAATACTCCCCTTGCGACGTGTACTACCAAATGCTGTGATTTTGGCGTTCAGTCCAAGTGTTTGTACTCGTTTGAAAAACTCGATGTCTTTACCATTACTGCCTGGAATACCGCCTTCAATATAATGAACACCAAGCTCATCAAGTTTTTTGGCAATTTTGAGTTTGTCATCTGCAGACAAGCTGATCCCTTCACCTTGAGTACCATCACGAAGCGTAGTGTCGAAAATCGATATGGACTTTGACATAATGGGGAGTCCTCCTTCATTTGTGCAAAAAAATGAATACTTGTTTTTTAGTGTTTCGTTAATCATTTGTGAAGTGGGGTGTCAATAAAGCATTGTTTTTTAGTATAATTTATTATTATATCACCTGACTCATGTAAGGGATACGATAATTTTGATTTTATTTAGTTTACTAGGAGGCATTACAACATGCAATTACATATTCAAAAAGTTGAACAAAATAACAAGGTATTCACACTTTATTATACGTCTGAACAACCACTACCTTTTGATCCACACGATGTAGTGATGGTATCTGCGGGTGATTATGTTGTGGCAAGTGTACGTGAATTAACAGCAGATCATATTCAATTATACATTTCAACAGATGAGCCGCTAGAATGGGGCGACCAAATTGTGATTCAATTGGCATTTTCTCCAACGGTATCGATTGTAGGTAGCAAAGATATTATTGCAACATTGGGTCATTTCCCTGATTTTGAACATGGAATCATTACCGATCATCATATTGGCAAAGATCAGGTAGAGTTAGATGTTCAATTGGCAGAACCTTTTGCAGATCATACAATCAAGCTTACGTTTTTAGAAGCGACAGAGATTGAATTTTCTGCACCGGATGTAGAAAAAAATGAAATCGCTGAAATGGATTTTCGTTATGATGAGACATTAATGGTGGTTGATATTGAAGCTGCACAAGGGATGTCAGGAAGTTTCTTCTGTGGAGGAATCAAAGCCGAATTCAAATCATAAGTTGAGTTGAAAGTGACAGCAGATTTAAGATGAAGAACTTCAAATGAATATTGATAGGTAAGGTATAAAGGAGGCTGAAATGTGCCTAATTTAGAAGATTATAATCAACCGCTATCTGATCAAATTGTGTTTATTGTAGAACAAGGAAATCGGTTGCATCAAGATCACAAATGGGAGCAAGCGTTAGACAAATATACAGAGGCTTGGGAGTTGCTTCCAGAGCCTATAGCGCATTGGGATCTTACTGAATGGATTGCTTCTTGTAAAATGAGCATCTATATGGATCGCCAAGATTATCAAAAGGCTCACCAATGGGCGCTGATTGCTGTAGAAGCGGTAAAAGATAATCCCAGACATACTTCAGCCAAAATTAATGTCGGTATAACCTGTTATGAAACAGGTGCTACGTCTGACGCATATACATGGTTTGAACAAGCGCATCAATTCGGGGGAGCACGTGCTTTTCAAGGATTTGATCACAAATATCTACAATTCTATACACAGATGAAGCAAATGGAGAAAGGAGAGGTCAAATGACAGTTTCTTTGGATCAATTAACGATTCAAGACATTCCATGGAATCGGATCACTACGCCTTATGGGAGAGCTACAGAAGTCCCTCAAATGATCACTAAAAGAAATTATAGTGGTCTGTCCAATATCGTAGAACATCAATTGACATTATGGCAGGTCACCCCATGGATACTATTCTTTTTACTAAAAGAATTATCTCTTCAATCGCCAGATGAAGTCAGTGTAGTAGAGATCGATTTGTATGCAGGAGTGATAGAAGCTCTTTCTGAACATGAACAGTTGGAAGATACGGAGCAGACATTGGAGCCGATGCCTCTTTTATTAGAAGAAGTGTATCTTTGGGATCAAGATGATCAAGACGATGAATTAGAGTGGGAAAATGAAGAACCACGTGGATATGATTCAGAAGTCTTTTTCAATTATTATGTCTACAGTTATCTCCTTCTAAAGCAAGCTCTACCTGTATTTGAAAATATCTCACGTCACACGACTGATCCAGATATGCAAAATACGTTACAGGACTGCATGGAGTACTTGGAATAAGGAGGATAGATTTGTGGAGTATATCAAATCATTTTTTGAAGACGAAATATATTATTTTGAAGTGGATGATCAACAGATTGCTTATCGCCAAATTGTAGTGACAGACACAGATTCCAAAGTGTCTATTGCTCCTGATTTTATGCTCGCTGAAACAGAAGTTGAATACGAATCTGATGAAAAGATCGGTGTGGTTGAATTTGAAATTGCCTGGGAATCAGCGATCTCCAAATATCGCAAACAGTGGGATTATTACAAACAACGGTATCTACCCGGTGATTCAGTAACAGGAGTATTACGCATGTTCTATCCGCAAGGATGTATTATTCAGTTAGATGAGCATACGTATGCTATTGCAGATCGAGCGATGTTACCTGAACAGATTGATGGACTTCCGCTTGGAATAGGGATTGTAATAGCAGGTAAAGTGAGCGGGTACGATGAACAGAACTTATGGGTACAATTGGATCAGTGTACTGTTGACCATATATAAGCTGATAATCATGTAATGAAAGGAGCTTGCTACGATGATCTATATCACTGGTGATATTCATGGTACTCATAGTGTGAATACACGTTTTAATACTCGGAATTTCCCAGAGCAAAAACATTTAAGTAAACAAGATATTGTGATCGTAGCAGGTGACTTTGGATTGATATGGAACGGAGACAAAGAAGATCAATACTGGTTGAAATGGTTAGATCAGAAAAAACCGTTTACAACAGTATTTATTGATGGAAATCACGAAAATTTCGATCTGTTAGAACAATATCCTACTGAATTATGGCAAGGCGGATTAGTGCATCGAATCAATGACAGTGTATTACACCTCATGCGCGGACAAGTCTATGAGATAGAAGGATTAACTTTTTTTACGTTTGGAGGAGCCGCTTCACATGATAAAGCATTTCGACGCGAAGGAAAGTCATGGTGGGCTCGTGAAATGCCGGATGATGAAGAATACCAGTTAGGGCTATCCAATCTGGAAAAACATCACTGGAAAGTGGATATTGTGATCACTCATACCTGTACCGCTCAAAGTCTAGCATGGATACAACAAAAGTATTCAACAGAAGTGGTTGCTGATGAGATGCATAAATATTTTCAATTGATCCAGAATCGACTAGATTATGATCAATGGTACTTTGGTCATTTTCATCAAGATGTACAATTACCGGATCGTCAGAGATTGTTGTATCACGATCTTTTTATAATTTCTGAACATCAGACTCAAACATAGAACGCAGAAAAATAGGAAGGTGAATGTATGAGTGGCATCAAAAAGAGTAGGCGTATGTCTATTCATGTAGAGTATTTATTAGATCAATTGTATGAGCAAGAATCGGTCGACCTCCTTGTACAAATTAAAGAAAGTGGACAGTTAGCTGCTATTCCGTATCTCAAATCTTTTTTATTTTCAGAACGAGCTGACATCGTGATGGCTGCTGAAAATGCAATTAGTGATTTGTTACTAAAATGCCCTGTGAGTGAATTGATCTGGTTAAGTGAACGCTGTCGCGAAATACTACCTTTTCATTATCAACAACGTGGCAAAGCATGGATTGAGCTTCGACCAGAGACAGTATTGCATTGGTCTAACGATATTCATCCTATTCAGATCATTATGGCTAGCTTTCATTGGGATGGATATGTGCGTGAAGTGGCAGTACAACGATTAAGCCAATTTCAAAATGGATCAGAAATTCCATGGTTGCTGATTCGATTAAATGATTGGGTATCTCCTATTCGATTCAAAGCTTATCGTGCATTGAAACAAAAAATACATATCCGCAATACCGAATACTTTATTCAGTCGATCTGGTTAGTACAGCGATTAGTAGGGCGTGGCAAAGAGCATCATGAATTGTTGAATACACAGATTCAACAGCTTATTGCGCAACCTGAAGCTCGGCCTGCTTTGGAACATTATATGCATTCGACAGATGTCTATATTCGTCAATTTTGCTACAACATGATGTTGAAAACAGAAGCGGCAGATCGATATGCTTTATTCACTTCTGCTTTACAAGATCACGCTTTAGTCATTCGTCTATGGGCTGCTCGTCAAATTGATCAAGCGATCGAAGTCGATAAAGATTCGTCTGAGAAGATATCGAATCAATGGCTAGATATCGTGTATATGATGTTAGCCGATCATTTCCCGGCTTTGCGTCGTCTGGCACTGGATATACTAAGTTATCATTTTCCAATGCAAGCCGAGACTGCGTTAATTGATGGTCTGATGAGTCATAATCTGACGATTCGCGAGACAGCACGTCGTCATTTGCCCAAAATCAACCCAATACCCTATGTCGAATATTATTTGGATCAGATATGGAATGGAAATGAGTCGTCTCTAGCTGTCGCAATCGCTGGATTAGGAGAGACGGGGACAGCAGAAGATGCTGAAGTTATAGCTGAATACAAAGATCATACACAGATTAAAGTACGTAAAGCTGTGTTGACAGCTTTGGGTAAATTAAAGCCTACCGCTTATATGGATGTTTTCTCTCAAGCTTTAGTAGATTCGCAACCTGGCATATCCAAAATAGCGAAACAGACGCTTATCCAATACACGTATATGTTAGATCGAGAACGATTGATCCAACTGGTGCTAAATTGTCCATTGTCCCATATTTCGCGCAATGCTCTTCGTATTCTGTTTGCTTTTGACTCTTGGCAAAGTCTAGATAGTTTATTGCGGATATTAGTCCAAACCGAGCATAGAATAGTAGAGCATACAGTGAATCATCTACTAGACGGTTGGATCACCAAAGCAAATTCTCAATTTCGAGCAGAACTTTCTATTGAAATGAAAAAACAGATTTTATGCTATTTAGAGCAAAGTAAGAGTGTATTGGATCAAGGTAAGCATCGGACACTGGAATGGATTATTCAACTGGATAGCAAGTAATTGATGGTAAAAGGCAACAAGAGTGGAGGATTACAAAATGAATGAATTTCTTAGAGAACAAAATGATCATCGGGATGGACGCTTACGAGCGATAGAAGTGAATCAAGCCGAGATTATTGCTTTTCAAAAAGCGATGTTGTACTTGAAATTTTCTTGTGAGGAAACAGATTCATTATTGTATGCTGGTAGCGATTCGCTCAATAGTCTACTTTATAAAATGATGAAAGTAAGCGATATGGCTGAGATTGAAGCTTCTTTTTACAATAAAACGTCACTGGTGAACGAAGCATTTGTTCAACAAAAAGTAAAACGGTTGGAACAAGAACAACCTTATGTACAGCCACCGTCTCAAGAACAAGCCAACGAAATCATGAAGTCGTATATGTATCCATTTCTATCTTCGAATCAAACTTAAATTGTGAACAGATGTCATTCAATAAGAAATGAGGATGAACAAATGAGAACGATTACGTATAAGCATAGTAAAACTGATGGACTACTAGGATATGAATTATTGCCTGCACGTTATGGTGAGAAGTGGGATCAGATTCAAGCCGATTCTGTGTTTATTTATGCCGGTGATTTTGATTATTTGATTCCTTATTTGAAAAAGCATTATCCTATTGTTGATCCAGTGACTAATGATCGGTATGGTTACTTTGATACCTCTGGTTTTAATCCGATAGCCAAAGCACTCTGGACCAATATATTAGCAGAAATGAAAGCTTATCAGACCAAAGATCGTGAGCTCAAAGCATTTATCCGCTCGCTGGTTACCTGGTTAGAGATTCAATTAGAATGGGCAGATGAGATTATTATTTTCGGGAATTTATGAGGTGAGTCATCGTGGGTTGGGAATACGGTATTCAATGTATAGAAGAAGATGGCATAAGTAAAGAACAGCAAGCCAGGCAGTTAATCGAGCAGTTGAGCCAAGCTTTGGTTACGTTAGATCTGGGTGATATGGTGATTGAGCAGGTAGACGATGGATTGGTTATCACAGATCCTTCTTATACAGATTGGCCACATGTAGCACAGATTCAAGTGGAGCAGGCTGATCTAGCAATCGAATCTATAGCTGAAGGCGAAGTGTATATTTATTGTTTATTTCATCGCCATGATGCACCTGTACGGCGAATGATTGATACCATCCAAACAATTATTTCTACAGAAGATCAGTGGATTGAATTGTAAATGATCATAAGAGTACTGGAAGAGATGAGATTGTAATCAGGATCAGATGTGTACATGATGAAATGAGTATAATTAAGGAGGAACGATCCAATGCCTAACCAAATTAAAGTGATGACAGATACAGCAACACTTTGTATTTATGATCTGCAGGCACTCAAGCATCGATTGGAAGACACATCAGATTGGTGGTCTATTCCTGAAGATGAATTGTTAGAAGTGAATCTAGGGAATATTGCTTTTCTTAATGTAGGCGCAGATGGATTGTATACTATGCAACAGGTAGAAGAGATCGAACAACCCGTAGTTCAATTATGGATCAATGTTCCTTCGGGTCAATTATATGCAGGAGCAGCAGAAAATGTGACAGGGGGCGAGCTAGAACCAGAAGATGGGGACAGTGGACAATATATAACGGTTGAACCAGGCATATATCATTTGAAAATAGGACGAACACAGCAAAATATTGAATTTGCTGTGTTACGAACTGAACAGGCAATCGCTAACAATCAGTTTGAAGATTTGATTCGTATTGGATAAGGAGGTCAGTATATATGTCTGGTCAACATTATGCTAGTACAAGGGATGAAATAGAACGCCTCGTACAACACTATCGTATTCCAGCCCCTCGCTTTCACGAAGTAGGTAAAATGCAGTGGTCATCTATACTTTCAACAATCACACAAACGTTTATCACGTCTTCACATGCAGGAAGCGAATCTGCATTAATGCGAGGATACAATCATTTGCAAGAACCGCATGTAAGTTATCAGGTAGGAACAGAAGGGTACCGAGAGATTGCTAAACTGATTGATCGCACCGAACAAGTCTGGTTTCTCGCTCCTGAACGCTTTTATAGTGGTAAACAATATTGGGTGTATGAAGCTTATGTAGATGCGATTCAATGGATAATTGAACAAACAGGAACGACTGAATATTATATCGTCTCCAAAAAGCTACAATGGTTATTATGTGAGACTCATCATGAAGTCATCATCGGCACAGGTGAACCAATAAGTGGACGTATTCAGAAGCGCAAAAAGGAGCTAGACGATGTTTGAAAAAGCAAAATATAAAGCAGGCGATATTTTGGTCATTCCAATGAAAGACAATCGCTTGGGGATTTGTCAGGTTATTAGTGCTCTGTATGACCGATTTAAAAAGGTATTTTCATTTGGTGTACTCTGTATCCGAGAGGATCAAGTCTATCGCAGTGAGCAACATAACGACAGGTCGTCTGATGATTCCAGTGATCTGTATTAACAGTATAGATCGGGTATTCTTCTGCACAATCTGACAGACGTGTATCTCAGAATAGTAAGTCCTTTTCCCGACTTATCGCAAAAGAAGATGCATATTCAAATAACGATTTTGATCCGTCAGACGCCATTGCGACTTCTTGTAATACAACTTCAGCATCTAATATCTCATCGAACCAATTCCGCCAATTGTAATATTGCGTTAACCACGAATTAGCATGATCTCCAAGTAGAATAAAGATTTGAAATGATCCACATAACTCTCCATATCCCAATGTCTATTTCAATAAATCCGAACATTTGTACTTATTTTTGCGTCATATCATAGGCTAAATGAAACAGATACGATATAATAGAATCATACGATATCTATTGTAGGCGATTCGGCTGATAGAGCATAATCCATAGGGTAAAGACTGCACAGGCAAGGAGGATGATCAGCTTGAGGCACCATGCCAATTACTACCCTGCCAAAGGAAGAGTCATTTTGCATGTAGATATGAATGCTTTTTATTGTTCTGTTCATACAGCAGAAGAACCGGAAAAATATCAAGGCAAGCCCACAGCTGTCGCAGGTAGTGTTGAACTGCGCAAAGGAATTGTGGTTACTTCTTCTTACGAAGCGAGAAAGCGTGGCGTGAAAACAGGCATGTTGGTTAGAGAAGCATTGCAGAAATGTCCGAATCTGATCTTAATTTCGCCTGACTTTTATTTATACAAACAATACTCAATGGCATTCATGAATATTGCGTATAGTTACACACCGATGTTGCAAGCAACGTCAATTGATGAATGCTACTTGGATATCACAGGTTCAAGTCAATTTGGCACACCACCTCAGATTGCGGAACAGTTGCAACAACGGATCTGGGAAGAGTTACATTTACCTTGTTCGATAGGAATTGCGCCTAATAAATTACTAGCAAAAATGGCTTCAGATATGAAAAAACCTAAAGGTATTTCGATATTGCGTATACGAGATATGCCCAAGTTATTATGGGATAAGCCATGCGGACAATTGTTTGGAATCGGCGGGAAAACATCTGCCAAATTAGTAGATATGGGCATTCGCACGATAGGGCAACTTGCAGCAGCAGATGAAGCTAGATTAACAGCTAGATTTGGTGTAATGGGAAGCTGGCTCAAGCAAGCGGCAAATGGTATAGATCATTCGCCTGTAGAGATTGATCGGGAAGTCAGTAAGTCGATAGGGCATACTACAACATTGCCTGCTGATATTCAAGATCGTGACGATATTAGAAGAGTGATGCTTAATCTAAGCGATCAAGTATGTCGCCGATTGCGTCGTCAGAAATTAATCGCTCAGACGATTCAGATTACGATTCGCACACCTGATATGAAAACAATCACTCGCTCCAAGTCACTAGCTGTTCCTACAGAAACGGCGGATGAAGTGTATCGTGAAGCTTGTGCACTATATGATCGTCATTGGGAAGATCGTGCGCCTGTTCGATTATTAGGAGTGGCTCTTCAGAATTTGCAGCCCAAAGAAGAAGCTGCTTTGCAAATGGACTTGTTTGATTATAATCGTCAGCCAGTCAAAGAGCAGTTAAATGAAGTAATGGATAAGTTACGCGATAAATTTGGTGAAAGTGCGATACTAACAGCAGGTATGTTAGGCAATGATCCTTCAGTCCTGATTCGTAATCACAAAATTAGAGGTACTTCATTGCAAAAAGATGGTATGATTTTGCCGGGCATGGAAGAATAATCAGTAACTAATGATTCAATATTGATCTATATTGTTTAAATTTTAATCAATAATTGGATTCGTAGTACAGGTGTGTTACAATTTGTGTACTGGTAATTGTTGGTTATTCATTTGAAATAATATATCTTTTATATTATATTGTGAGTATATGTACACTGGTGTCAGTTCTTAAAAAAAGACAACTGGTAAGTAACGATAGGAGGCATATATAAAGATGGGGAAATATAGTTGGGTTGACAAAGATACATGTATCGCTTGTGGTGCTTGTGGAGCAACAGCTCCAGACATTTATGATTATGATGATGAAGGTTTGGCTGAAGTGATTTATGAAGGTGACGCTAACCGCGGTATTATGGCAATTCCAGACGATATGTTTGATGATTTGCAAGATGCTTGTGACGGTTGCCCTACAGATTCAATTAAAATTGCTGATGAGCCTTTCGCTCAAGCTGAATAAGTTTTACTAGTGTACTGAATAGAAGTACATGGTCCGATAAAAGGCGTTGCAGAGACGAAATGTGTCTCTCAACGCCTTTTATAATCTCATTTTGAAGTAACTTGAAGAAATACACAGATTAGCCGATATACATAGTATTGCATTATATTTTAAATATAAAATAGCTATCCCTAAACTGTACATACTATAGAGACAATATAGACTATTGGAGCGTAGTGTCCATGCTGGAGGTAATAAATGAAAAATCTACTCTATCTAAAGCGTTATGTGAAAATGCACCCCAACAACAGAATGGGCTGGTACTTGCTTGGCAAAGAATATGAATCCGATGGACAAATGGGTAAAGCTAATTACTGTTACAACAAAGCTGGAGATGTATATGAAGCTTTTGAACATAGTAAAGTGCCTGCGGATATTTTGAAAGATTACGAAGCCAAGCTTATGGAAATGGCTGAAAAAAGAGATCGCAAAATTCGTCGTTGGCGATACAGTGTGTTTGCTATATTATTACTGTTTTTAATCACGTTGCGTTCTGTAGAAGCTCCTCATGCTACAGATCAGACGCTTGCAGATCGTTCTTCTCAACATATCACCAAGCCACCGACCAAAGTAGCATCAGCTACTTCAAAAAAGAAACCAGCAGATACGTTCAAAGGATACTCGGCTCCACTTAGCTTTACAGCAGAAGCTTCGCTAAACAATACCAATGCTTCATTGTCTGCCGTTTCTAAATATATGCGACAACAAATGTTAAAAACAGCCCCACAAGTTGCAGCAGTATTAGGTATGGAAAAGCAAGACGATTGGCTATTATGGACACCGAATATGCCTGTCTTGTATACGATGGCAGCCACCGATCAGCCCGGACAGATCGATCTTCAATCGTATGATCCCAAAGCATGTCAGTGTAAACCCGGAGAGTTGGATCATTATCCAAATGAATCGGCGGCTTGGGTACAGCAACAAGAGCAGTTGGTTGTAATGAGAACAGCGATGATCAATTATATAACTGCCAAAGGAAATCTTCCAGAGCAAATGAATCAGTTGGAAGCGCCTTTTCCAGGCAATTGGTTAGCAGGTAATTCGGATACGATGAACCAGACGTTTACCGCTTTAAAGAAGCTACAGAGCAGTGGCAGTCAAAGTACTGACGATAGCGGCAATACAATCGGAGACGAAGCATTCTCATCTACACTCGGGAATCATCCTTATTTTACAAAACCACTTGAAGTGATTGTCGATAAACAAAAGCATCGTTTAGCTATAGTTAGTGGATCGATTATTTTACGTAACTATGAAGTAGGGCTTGGTGGAAGTAAAACGCCCGAGGGTACTTTCCAAGTATCAATTAAAGTGATGAATCCAAATGGCAAAGCTGATGGAGAATTTGGCAGTCGGGGTATGCAGTTATCGGATACGAATTATGCTATTCATGGTACCAATGATCCTGATAGTGTAGGTCAAGATGAATCATTAGGATGCGTGCGGATGGATCAAGCCGATGTGGAGGAATTATTTGATATGATTCCGTTAGGAACAAAAGTAACCATTGCCAGTAATGTATTGCCAGGAGACACTTCTGTTCCCTCTGTGCGATTCCAGACAAAACGTACACAAGATCAGACAGATCCTTCACGTCATTATCACTGGTTAAATTAGGATCGTTCCTTGTAGCGACTGGATTGATTCATTATATACCGTTTGAGTTTATGTACACAGTGGACGCTCTTTTCAAATGAGAAGAGCGCTTTTCTTTTGTCCCCGAAAAGGATAAACTGGTATAGAGAATGATTTTACAGGTTAATAGATAATAATTCCTGCAAAATCATGCATAAAGGCTTTTTGCAAATGCCAGGAACGGAGTGAATGTAACTTGCTTTACCGCAATGTTTTCAAACCTATGTTATTTCGGATGGATCCGGAAAAAGCACATCACATGGTTATTGGAGGTCTGGGCGCGGGGGTGCGTATACCAGGCACATTAGCTGCGATGAAGTCGATGTATGGAGTGAAAAGTACACCCGATATGACGACTGAATTGTTTGGACTTTCATTTCCGAGTCCTGTTGGTCTTGCAGCAGGACTCGACAAAAATGCTCAGGCAGTTCCAGGATTGTCTGCGTCAGGCTTTGGATTTATGGAAGTCGGAACAGTAACGCCCAAAGCACAATCCGGTAATGAATTGCCACGTTTGTTTCGTTTGCCTTCAGATGGAGCGCTTGTGAATCGAATGGGCTTCAATAATGAAGGGGCAGCTGCTATGGCGGGAAGATTACGTTCGTTATCTTCTAGACCTATTCCTATAGCAGTCAATATCGGTAAAAATAAAGTCACTGCAAATGCGGATGCAGCTAGCGATTATGAGACTTGTATTCGCACATTGTATCGATACGCTGATTTTTTTGTAGTGAATATCAGTTCACCTAACACACCTGATCTGCGTAACTTGCAACATGGTGATGAATTGAAAGATTTGCTTAGACTGGTAATGGGTGAAATGAAGCGCCAGGCGAAGCAAAATGGCATTTCCAAATCTGTACTGGTCAAAATTGCACCGGATGTCAATGATAATGAACTTGAACATATGGTCGATACGATCGCTGCAAGTGGAGTAGCGGGACTGATTGCTACCAATACCACATTATCCCGCGATGGATTAACTCATCAGCATGCAAGTGAAGCTGGTGGATTAAGTGGTAGACCACTCACCAAGAGATCGACAGAGATTATTTCTCAAGTCTATCGTCAAACAGAAGGTAAACTGCCTATTATCGGTTGTGGAGGAATTTTTTCGGGACAGGATGCTTATGAGAAAATTAGAGCAGGTTCAAGTCTGGTCGAAATCTATACTTCATTTATCTATGAAGGACCGGAAGTGACCCGGAAGATACATATGGATATCCGGGAGCGTATGCTGCGTGACGGATTCACACACATTTCCCAGGCAGTGGGAGCAGATCATCATTAATCCAATATACCCTCGACTCAAGGAAGAGGTCATAGACTGAGGAGGCATGAAGATGGACGGAAGAGACTGGGGATTATTCTTGCTTCCCTATGAGCAAGCGGTTGAAGAATTAAAGGTCAAGTTCAAAACAATGCGTGCAGAACTGAAAAAACGTCAGGAGTATGCACCGATTGAATTTGTAACCGGTCGTGTCAAAAAGATATCGAGTATTCTGGATAAAGCCAAACGTCTAGACGTACCGATGGATCAGCTTGAAACTGGAATCGAGGATATCGCTGGCATCCGTATCATGTGCCAATTTGTAGAAGATATTCGTTGGGTTGCCCAGTATGTACGTTCTCGCAAAGATTTAACAGTGTTATACGAGAAAGATTATATTACTAATTTCAAAGATAGCGGATACCGTAGCTTCCATATGATTGCTGAATATCCGGTACAGACCGCTTTTGGACAAAAAATGGTGCTTGCTGAAATTCAGATTCGTACACTGGCTATGAATTTCTGGGCAACGATTGAACACTCTTTAAATTATAAATACCACAATAGTCTACCTGATGATATTCGGAGCCGACTCAAAACGGCTGCGGAAGCAGCGATGGTGCTTGATAATGAAATGTCCAGTATTCGTGAAGACATTTTATCAGCACAGAAGAGCTTCGAAGACGATTCCAGTATCGTCCATCGGATTCTGACCGATATCCATAAGCTATATTTTTTCCATCTGATTGTAGAAGCGATCGACTTCCGCAGGCGATTTGATGAATTATGGCAAGAACATGACTTTGAAGGGCTCAAAGAATTATCCAGCGATATCAAAGCCATGCTTCGAGCAGAGTCTGTCAAAGTAAGTGGAGAAGAAGATGAAAGCCAATTTTGAGCCACTGTATGTAGCGTATCTGGTCTACTTTAATCGGGATCGTGATTACTTTGAATGTCATGAAGTGCTGGAAGAGTTGTGGCTGGAAAAAGAGCGAGAACCGGTATATCAAGGATTGCTACAAATTGCAGTAGCCCTATTTCACTTCCGTAATGGAACAGTGAATCATACGTATAACAAAATCGCTGGTGCGATCAAGATGATGAAAAGCAGTTATCGTAAGTTACTGCCTTATCAACATCATGCACTAGGGATAAATATGGAAAAGCTAATGGCAGATGTGAGATTGTATATCGAGCGACTAGAACATTATCAAGAACGACCTTTTGATTTCTATGACCTTAATATCGAGATCACTGATCCGTTATTACAAAAAGAAGTAGCTCAAGCGTATCAGACTATTCAACCGAATCTACCGATGCGCATGGGCTACGAACGAGGTCCCAAATCAAAAGAACTCTAGCGCTTGGCAAAATAAGCGCTTGGCAAAATAATCACATTAAATACACATCAAGCTTGCCGTAATGGCAAGCTTTTTGCTATGAGTAGCTTTAAACTATGGTAAAATAAAATGACGTTTGTCTGGATCGATTCAGACAAGTGTATCTATTAACCACCCCAATTAAAGGAGAACGACCAATTATGGCTTTGCAACTCCCGCCGCTATTTGTGCAGCGGATGCAAGATTTGCTCGGTGATGAATTCCAGTCTTTTATAGACAGCTATCAAGAATCTCCCCATGCAGGTATACGCATCAATACACTCAAAATCACCGATCAGGATTTTCAACATATAACGCCATTTGCGTTGCGTTCGATCCCATGGTGTCCTACCGGATATTATGTAGAAGAAGGCACACGCCCGGGCAAACATCCTTATTACCATGCAGGACTTTATTATATTCAAGAACCTAGTGCGATGGCTCCTGTAGAAGCGTTAGACGTACAACCTGGTGATCGGGTACTTGATCTATGTGCGGCGCCTGGAGGCAAGTCTACACAGATTGCAGCGGCTCTACGTGGTCAAGGAATATTGGTCACCAATGATATCAGCGCAGATCGTACCAAAGCACTTGCTAAAAATATGGAATTATACGGTGTACGTAACGCAGTCGTATTGAATGAAACGCCAGAGCATATCGCAGAGCAGTTTGCAGGATTTTTTAATAAAATATTAGTCGATGCTCCTTGTTCAGGTGAAGGTATGTTCCGCAAAGATGAAGATATGGCACGCCAATGGGCGAATCATTCAGTCGAACGCTGTGCGATTATGCAACAAGATATTCTGAATATTGTCGCCAAAATGCTAGCCCCGGGCGGACGCATCGTATACTCTACCTGTACATTTGCTCCAGAAGAAAATGAGCGCAGTATCGCTGTATTTCTAGATCAGCATGCTGACTTTCAAGTGACTACACCGCGACAAGCAGAACATTTTGCAACCGGTCATAGCGATTGGGCACATCAAGTAGAACAGGAATTACAAGTAGGAACCTCAGTATTGAGCGGAACAGCTTTAGATGTTGATAGCGATACTCCGTATCAATCGGTCTCAACAGCTTCACTAGAACAGACTGCCAAAAGCGCTAGACTATGGCCTCACCGTATTGAAGGAGAAGGTCATTATATCTGTGTACTGGATCATCAGGGAGTAACGGAAGAGTTGGAAGAGAATCATTTGATACAAGTAACACAATCATCTACATTTTCCAAAGCGTACACTGACAAACCCAAACGTGCAGATAAACGCCAATCTGCTAAAGATCAACAAGATTGGAAAAGCGACCGCCGTTCAGGTAAAAAAGGCAAAGAACGTCGTTTGGATAGCAAAGCTTCATCTGCCGATCAGCATGAATCTTTATCTATGATTGAAGTGATCGAAGAATTTACTGCACGTGAACTACAATTGGAATGGTCGCAAAACTGGATTCATTTCGGTGGACGTATCTATCAATCGCCGATTACAGAAGAGCAACTCAAAGGTCTTAAAGTAGTACGCCCGGGTTGGTTTGTAGGTACGATAAAGAATGGACGTTTCACCCCATCGCATGCGCTTGCTACCGCATTGCAACCTGTAGAAGCGAAGCGCTGTATTCAACTGCAATCTCATTCAGCCGAAGCGATTTCTTATTTAAAAGGGGAAACGTTAACGATAGATGCCGAGCGAGTAGAACGGAATGCAGATACTTTGCCCAAAGGATACGTACTGGTATGTATAGACGGTTATTCCGTCGGATGGGGCAAATGGCTAGATGGTATGCTTAAAAATGAATACCCAGCAGGATGGAGATGGACATAAAGGTTATGAAGAAAACAGTCAAAAAACAACGTGTCGATAAAATATTAGGAAATCTAGGTTACGGTACACGAAGCGAACTCAAACGTGCAGCCAAGCAAGGACGAATCAAAGTCAATGATGAAGTTATCAAAGACAGCGGACTACAGATCGACCCTTATCAAGAAAAGCTAGAATTTGACGGAGAACAGGTGAATTACCGGGAATATATTTATTTGCTGATGAACAAACCGCAAGGGGTAATCTCAGCTACTGAAGATCGTCATGACTCTACGGTGGTGGATTTATTGGATATCGAATATCAGGTATTTGAACCGTTCCCTGTAGGTCGGTTGGATAAAGACACCGAAGGATTGCTACTCATCACCAACGATGGTCGATTAGCACATGAACTGTTATCACCACGCAAACATGTACCCAAAACATACGAAGCCGATGTACTCGGAGAAGTGACTGAAGAGGATATCGTTCAATTTAGTAAAGGCGTTACGCTAGAAGACGGATATGTAACATTACCGGCTGAATTACAAATTCTTAATCATACACCAAGTCCAGAAGGAACCATGTCCCAGATTCGTCTCACCATATCGGAAGGCAAATTCCATCAAGTAAAACGAATGTTTGAATCTGTGGGCAAAAAAGTAACCTTCCTCAAGCGTGTCTCTATGGGTGCTTTGCAACTAGATCCAACTTTGCCAACTGGAGAATACCGCGAATTGACTGCTGAAGAACTGGTTCAGATTGGGCGAGGAACTGAATAATAAATGTAAGGACAGGTGAACAATGACATACCGTTTAATTGCACTCGATATGGATGGAACTCTTTTAAATGATCAGCATGAGATTTCGCCACAGACCGCAGCATCGATCAAGCAAGTCGCCGCGCAAGGGGTAGAGATCGTATTTTGCACAGGTCGAACACCAATTAACTCGATTCCGTACATGGAACAGTTAGGATTACACGAGGATGGTTATGTGATTGTCCACAATGGGGCAGCAACTGTCCATGCAGGTACGCGAGAGATTGTGCATCAATTTCCGTTAGCTGCGCAAGGGCTTGATCCATATATCCAGTACTGTCAGCAACATCATATCCATTTTGATATCAATACTGCGTTTGGCTTATACGTGGATTCTATAGATCAATTACAAGCAGATGCTGGCAAAATGTATGATAACTTTCTGATGACACCTCAAGTGTTGCCACCATGGAGCGAATTTACAGAACCTGTGCTCAAGCTAAGTGCTTTTGCTTCGATTGAGCAGTTAGATCAAGCGTATGCAGAATGGAGTACGTGGAATCCAGAGTTCAATATGCTACGCAGTGGAGAGTTTTTTGTTGATCTGATGCATCCTCAATCTTCTAAAGGTGCTTCACTGCAAGCACTGGCTGAAAGTAAAGGGATTGCTCCTTCCGAAGTGATAGCTATTGGTAACTATTTCAATGATCTATCAATGATTACGTATGCTGGACTCGGAGTCGCTATGGACAATTCTCCAATGGAAGTCAAAGCGGCGGCAGATGAGGTCACGTTATCTAACAACGAAGATGGGATTCATCACGTTCTAGTCAAGCATGGACTGATATCTGCTTAAATTTACCAAACCGCTCGATATTTTGAGCGGTTTTATTGTGTTGGTTGACTTCAATACATGGTACAATCAATAATTATCAGCATACAGGAAGGAGGAACAATTTTGAGATTGTTGCAAGCTTTGTTTTTTCCTCCTGAACAGCCAGGGGGCGTATCGTCCATGATCCCTTATTTGCAGGAACGGTTCAGTTCTGCACGCTGGGAGATGGAATTATTTTCTTTGCCCAAACGGATTCGTAATAAAGGAAAAGAAGACGTGGTTTTTGAAACGTTTGACTGGACGATCTATAGTGCAAGCCCTATCGTACAAAAGTATATTCAGACGTATAAAGATTATCGCTGGTGGGCGAAAATGCGATTGAATAAACCGTACGATCTGATTCACTCTCATCATCCACTGGTCGGTATGGTGATGAAAGAAGTATTCCCGGATACACCACTGGTACAGACGATTCACTCCAGTTATGAACGTGAGCTGATTTTGAATGGTAAAATCGAACGTGGTGGATTGGAAGATCAATTTTTGACATCGTTGTACCGTGAACTAGAACATAAAGCAGATATTTTGATGACGGTGTCTCATTCGTTCCGTCAATACTTAGCACCTTTTTTAGATCGTCCTGAACAAGTTAGAGTATTACCGAATGGATTTGATGAGAAACGTTTCAAGCCAATCGCTCATGAAAATGAAGTGGCTCAGCTGATCACCGTATGTCGACTTGTGCCTGCTAAAGGGCTAGATACCTTACTAGAAGCTTGCGCGCTTCTCAAACAGCGTGGACAAGCGTATGTACTGCATATCATCGGAGATGGCCCGAGTCGTACCGATCTTGAAGACCTGGCGAAAAAGTTAGGCATTTATGAAGAAACGATTTTTTACGGATATACATTACATCCAGAAGAGTTTATGCCTTTCTTTGATATCTTTGTTCTGCCTTCGCGCGCAGAAGCATTCGGTTCTGTGTTTGCAGAAGCCGCATTGTGCTGGTTAGCACTGGTAGGGACAGATATTGGCGGAATTGCCGAGCAGATTGAAGATGGTGTCAATGGATTATTAGTTCCACCTGAAAATGAAGTGTTACTTGCTGATGCGCTAGAGAAAGTGATCAATGATCCTTCGTATCGGTATGAATTGGCGCGTACAGGCTGGGAAAAAGCCAAAACACAATATTCATTAAGCCATATTGTAAATGAACTCAAAAAGCTATACCTTGAATTTCAACCTGAAAATTCAGTAGAGTCGGTATCGAACGTATCTATATTACCGAATGAACCAGAATAGAAAAGCCAATCTTAGCACACAATAAATGATATGATTACAGTAAGGCAACACAAGAATACCGGTGATGGGGGTCGGAGAAAATGGAAGAATTAAAAGAACGTATTTTGGCAGAAGGATCGGTTATGTCTAACGATGTGCTGAAATTAGATGCATTATTGAATCATCAAGTCGATCCACAACTGATTATGCGTATGGGTAAAGAATTTGCAGATTTATATCGTACAGAAGGTGTGACCAAAGTAGTCACTGTTGAGTCCTCAGGGATTCCAGTCGCTTTTACAACGGCTTTTGAATTAGGGGTACCACTTGTTTTTGCACGCCGTAAAAAGACTTTGCTTGCTGATCCTGATTCGTTGATCGAGCGAGTGCCTTCCTTTACCAAAGGGATAGTGACCGATATTATGTTATCTCGTCAATTCGTTACCGAGAATGATCGCATTTTATTTATTGATGATATTATCGCTAATGGAGATGCGGCGCGTGGAATGATTCGAATTATTGAACGTTCCGGTGCAACATTGGTAGGAGTAGGGATTGTGATCGAGAAATGTTTCCAAAGTGGAGCACAAGCGATTCGTGATCAGAATATTCGTCTGGATTCACTGGTCAAAATTACTTCACTTCAAGATGGACAAATTACATTCGGGTGATCCAAAGTGGTATAATAGACGTAGTTATGATGTAGATAGACAATTTCACCAATTAGTTTCTAGTTGAATAAAATTTGTTGCAACAAAGTCTTATATTCGGTAAAGAAGATTCCGATATGTTACAATATAACCCATATTCTTGTTTGGTTGTATAGACGCAACTCATAGTAATCAACAGATGATTATGAAGTGAACGATCGACACATCTGTCACTACATTTACAAATATCTTTAACCTTTTGTTGAAAATATGAGCAATCTCTTTCCAAATGGGGTATATTTGTCTTATAATAAAGATATGTTATCGAGGGGAGGCAGACCAATGGGGAAAGAACCGATTACTGAAGAGTTCTTCATCAAAAAACTAGCCGATGCAAAAATTCACTTCGAGCGTGCTTTAGATTGTAAGCACACTGAATTTGATGACCTGTATCCCTATATGATTGAACATCCTCAGTTCTTTTGGTATAAACGCTATGTTGCCTGGTCAGAACTATTGACCATTGTAGGATTGTGTAAAGACCTGGATTTTGCTTGGGAGCAAGAATTTTCAGCTCATCAAGTAGAATATGTAGAACAACGTGTGATGTCAGCTAAAGTGCTTGATTTCTGGTTCGAGAAAAATGATACCAAAGAACCTGCACAGCGTTAATCCGCTTTAGGAAAATCCTTTGTCGTTACAGTCAACTAGAATCTACAGACATTTCAACAAATTATCAGACCTAAATGGGATTTCATTTAGGTCTTTTTTTGTACACATAAATACAATAGAAAAGAGGGTGACATAATGATTACAGATGATGAATTAGATGCATATCGGGTATCCGGTGAGAAAGTCCGTGTCGTTCGTGATGATATTCGAGAAAATGATATTCGGGGTATTGTAGTAGCGTGGGATGATGAACAGGTATTGATTCGTCGCCCAAATCGTAATGTAGTTAAATTAAGCCGTAGCTATATCTACCAACCTTCCAAAGAAGAGCGTCGAAGTCCTTTAGATGAAATGGAAGATACAGTACATCCAGCATCTGAGGAATAAGGCTTTATACTTGTAAATACTATATAGCATGTATGTGAGACTAAATAGTACGTAAACGATATCATGATTAGGATCTATCTATAACCCAAATGATCCTAATTAAAATAAGAACTTGAGAAATTGATCTAAAGTTATACAGAGAGTGATCCAAAGTTCTATACAGAAGTAATACACAATTGCACAAAAAAAAGCATCTATCGATCGTCTGAACAGCAGACAGATCATAGATGCTTTTATTATATAAAAGCCATTCAAGGAGTTGAATGAAAATATAGTATAGCGAAATGTGTGGTTTCACTAACAATGATTAGGATTGAATCTAGGTCATATCTATCTGTTAACCCCTAGAACAACTGTAATTAACCAAGAGTACCTGTACGATAAGGACGATAACCAGAGTAACGAGAAGGTTCGCGTAACTTGGTATTGTTAGACACGGTTGCAGGATGTGGAGAACCTTGATCTTCATAAGACGAAGGTGTATGAACAGCCGGAACAGGAGACAATCCCAGATAAGCACGCATCCGTTCGTTCGCTTCTTGATGAAACTCGGTGATGCCTAATTGAAAAGTACCATGATGACCACTGCAAAGAATCTGAGCTTCAATATGAGTAGCCGATTGATCAATCTCGTACAATCGCAAATTATGGCTACGTAGATCACGACGAACTTCTGACAACAATAGATTAGTGCGGTCCATACCGCTACGAATCACTTCCATATATAATCCAGCCGACGGTAGTTGATTGCTTTCCTCTAACGACTTAGCATCACGATCAAATTTCTTTTGAATATAAACAAGCAACAGATAGCTTTTTACCAGAGAGCGTTCTTCTTCGGATAAAAATACAGCCATTCATATCACCACCTAGTATAAGAACTTATGTTCTTATTATATGGTATAACTTGTAAAGATGCAATACTTTGTTCGTAAAAAAGGCGAACAAAATAAAATATGATTCGCTGTTAGCAGAATTATAGATAATTTGATTACACCTTATTAATATCATAATCAATTAATAATTTAATCTATGAAAACGAAAAAGCTAACCTGCTTAGTGTTCATAAAGGTCAGTTTTGGTGAAATTATAAGAAGAGACTATTGATCCGCATTGCCGTTTCCTAATCAATACTGTAATGAATAAATAGGATTTGCAATACAAAAGGAAGTACACACATCAGGTACATAGCGGAGTAATAGGATCGATTCGACCAAATATGGATATATTGGAAGGGGAAGATCTTCATGACAGAACGCATATTTATCAGCCCGGGAAAATACGTACAGGGTAGAGATGTTACTGATAAAGCAGGAGAATATGTAAAAGGAATTAGCGATGGCAAAGCATTGGTAATCGCCGATGATATTGTCTGGGATATTGCAGGTAACCGGGTATTAGAAAGCTTGGACAAAGCGGGTGTACAGTACACCAAAGCCGTATTTAATGGTGAAGCTTCAACCAATGAGATTAATCGCCTAGCTGGACTCGGTAAAGAAGGTCAAGCCACTATCGTTGTGGGTGTAGGTGGCGGTAAAACGTTAGATACAGCCAAAGCGGTTAGCGATCAGTTAGGTGGATATAGTGTGATTATCCCAACAACTGCTTCTACAGATGCGCCAACCAGTGCACTTTCTGTTATCTACTCAGATGAAGGTGTATTTGAAAGTTATAAATTTTACAATAAAAATCCTGACTTGATTCTTGTCGATACCAAAACGATTGCAGGGGCACCGCCACGCTTCCTATCTTCAGGTATAGCAGATGCTCTGGCAACATGGGTAGAAGCAAGAGCGGTTATCGAAGCGCGTGCAACAACAATGGCAGGTGGTCTAACAACGATTGCGGCTGAAGCGATTGCCCGTAAATGTGAAGAAGTATTGTTCGACTATGGTGTACTTGCTTATGAATCGGTTAAACGCAAAGTGGTTACACCTGCGCTTGAATCAGTTGTAGAAGCGAATACACTACTAAGTGGACTAGGATTCGAAAGTGGTGGTCTAGCCGCGGCACATGCGATCCATAACGGATTCACTGTATTAGATGGAGAGATTCATCATATGACACATGGTGAAAAAGTCGCTTTCGGTACATTGTCGCAACTGGCACTTGAAAAACGTTCTATTGAAGAAATCGAGCGTTATATTGCTTTCTATATCAGCTTGGAATTACCTGTTACATTAGAAGATCTACATTTACAAGATGCAACAGATGAAGATCTTTATCGTGTAGCAGAAGCAGCTACCAAAGCAGATGAGACTGCTCATAATCTTCCGTTCCCTGTGACCGCCGATGATGTCAAAGATGCTATTATCGCAGCCGATCAATACTCTAAAGCATACAAAGCTAAATTGAAAAATCAATAAAACCGTATCGGAATATATGACACTTTTAGTGATGCGTACTATAGTATTTTTGTAATGATTTACTGTAGTAACGGTATAATATAGAAGTGAGTGTATAATCATACGATTTTTTATACGAAGAACAAAAGCCTACTTTTACCATTTATTTGGTGAAAGTAGGCTTTTTTGCTTTCATTATTCGACATTTTCTGATAGGGTAGGAAAGATAGGATATAAGAATGTAGAGATCAACAAGTATTTTTTTATCCAGTAAATAAAGATGGTTGCGTAAGTGCAAGGAAGGTTGGGAATATGAGAAAGTTTGCGTTTGCTTCATATCTAATGTATTTTCTAGCAGGATTAGTCGTCACTACGATTGGAGCGATTATGCCGCAGTTACTCGGGCATTACAATCTAAGTTATACTGAAGGTGGAACACTGGTATTTATCGGTTCAATCGGATTCCTAATCGGAGTTCCATTGTCTGCTTATATGATGCACCGATTTGGTGAAAAGGTCACACTGGCAATTTCTGCCCTTGTTATCGCTGTAACGCAGGGGATGATGCTAACATTACCGCAGTATTCGTGGATTACAGTCTTGAACTTTTTTAACAGTCTAAGTGTATCTGCGATTGAAGTTGTAGTCGCGGCGTTAGTTATGGAGCGATTTGTAAGTCGTAGAGCGGTAACGATGAGTTATTTGGAAGTGTCTTTCGGTCTGGGAGCGTTAGGGATGCCTGTTTTTGCAAGCGGTTTTATTGCACTCGGGCACTGGCAATGGGTATTTGCAGTAACAGGATTGATCTCACTTGTGATGGGGATTGTATGGATGCGGATTCAATATTCTGGTGAAGAAGAGTCTTCAGCTCATCAAGCTATCGATGCGGTAGAAGTTGCACCTTCGGCTACTGTAACAGGCAGACATAAAATAGTATTATTAAGCATATTTTTGCTGATGATTTTTGTATATTGTGGAATTGAAGGCAGTCTCAATAATTTCTTATCATCTATCTTTATTACGTATTTCGGCAGTTCGGAATATTATGCTTCGATCAGTATTGGTGCATTCTGGGGAGCGATGGTCGTTGGACGACTTGCAACCGGTTGGATTATCCGTCGTGTGAATTACAGTCGTTTTCTATTGATTAGTATGTCGCTTAGTCTATTGGTTCTGCTAGCATTTCTAGTATTCCGTCAAGAATGGGCTGGATATCTGTTAGTACCATTGTTAGGATTTACGATGTCAGGTGTCTATTCGATCACAATGGTCTATGCCAATCATACACTACCCGGTATGGCACGTACGGTTACCAGTCTGATTACAGGATTTGCAGGCTTCGGTAATGCAGTATTCCCTGTATTGATCGGCTATACGATGGATCGTGCACCGATTCAAGTGTCTTTGATGTTGATCGCCAGTTATGCGGTAGCCTTTTTAATTCTGTTATTGATCATTATGGGCAATTATCGCAAATGGAAACGTACAGATGCACACGAAGCAGTAAAGGCATGATGATAATAGAATGTATACTGCTTAATCGTCAAAAGGAGGCAGAATCGATATGAGTAATCTAGGTTTATGGGAAGATGCAGAACCTGGGGTAAAACGCTGTATTTTGAATGCCAATGCAGGCTTAATGATGATGGAAGTTCACTTTGCCAAAGGAGCAGAAGGATACCAGCATCACCATCCTCATCAGCAGATGAGTTATTGTCTACGGGGTTCATTTACATTCACGATCGATAATCAGCAGACAACACTTACTCAAGGGCAGTCTATCAATATTCCGCCTCATGCCAGTCATGGAGTTGTAGCACTGGAAGAAGATTCTGCTCTGCTAGATGTATTTACTCCGATTCGCGAAGATTTGTTAAAATTGTAAACACAGATCAAGCTATCTCTTTACATAAAGTGAAGAGGTAGCTATTTTTATATCCATACCCATATAGAAGGCATACCTAGAACTAATTAGAGAATCTCAGATTTCTATGGATTAATATGGTAAAATTAAAAAGAGTGTGTATATGGATAAGAATGATATGTATATAACTAATAGATAGTACATAATGTGTGCTTTTTACTCTCATTTTACGTTATATTTAGAAATATTTACAAATAAAGCGATTAAATTTAAAATTTTAAACAAACTTGTGTGATATAAATGGTAAAGAGAATGCTTGTTACCTATAATGTGCATAGGACGTTATAAGTTAACAACGTTCATCCAATACAAGCTACATAGGAGGCTGGAAAATGAAAAGATTTTTGTCCACAGCACTACTTGCATTGATGTTAACGGTTGTCTTCTTTACCGGTTCACAAGTAACACCTGTTGCACAGCCAGAAAAAGCTTCAGCAGCGACTTGTACGATTATCAACACATTTACAGGTGTATCGAATTACATCAAAGCGAACAAAACATTGCCTTGTAACTTTATTACGAAATCTCAAGCATCAGCACTTGGATGGGTGTCTTCGAAAGGAAACCTGGCAGATGTAGCTCCGGGTAAAAGTATCGGTGGAGATGTATTCAGCAACCGCGAAGGATTACTTCCAACAGCAAGTGGACGCACATGGCGTGAGGCAGATATTAACTACACTTCCGGCTTCCGCAACTCCGATCGTATCTTGTACTCTAACGACGGTCTAGTGTACAAAACAACAGATCACTATGCTTCATTTACCAAAATGTAGAACATAAACGTTGTTCATACGCGTATGCCAGAGCAGATGATTGCTTCTGGCATATCGCTATGAATAGCACTTTAAGATGTAAAGGATGAGATAACAATGAAAATGGTAACGATCAATGGCGAGGACTTTCATACGATCACCGAATTACACGAGACTTTACAACAGAAGCTAGAATTGCCTGAATTTTATGGAAAAAATCTAGATGCACTATGGGATTGCTTAACAGGCATGATCGAATTGCCATTACAGATGGAATGGTTGAATTATGATGTAAGCCGTCAACGTCTAGGTGATAAAGCCGATCAGGTGCTGAGTGTATTGGAAGAAGCTCAAGCGGAAGGTAATGGCTTTCGGATATGGGTAAGGGATGAAGTGGAAGATTGAATATAGAAGATTAAGATAGGCAAATATAGAAGTGAAGAAAAAGCTGTGCTCAGAAGAGTAACAGCTTTTTTTGATGATTATTTTTAGTGTGAAGAACACATTGATGATTTATCTTAACAGTTTATAATTAAAATAATTATTTGAGACTATATTTGAAAAATATCTAACCAAAGGAGAAAAAATGATTATTTTATTTTTAGTTTCTATTTTAAGTAATATTATAAGTATAGCTTATTCTATTGATCTAATTATTAAATCTAGATCAAAATCAGAAGGATTTATATTACAATATAGTTTACCATTTTTAGTAACTTTTCTATCTCCCTTATTAATAACTCATTTATTTAATTTTTCTATTTGGATGTCATTAATTTTAGTTATAGGAATTGGTATAAAATTCACATATTTTTTTAGTAACAGTTATAACGAAAGTGTTAGCTACATAATGGAAACAGATAATTGTGAGCATTTGAGGAATCCAAAATTAGAAGATTTAATTGTGAAAATGTGTTTAGAACAGGGAATAAACAAAATTGATATTGATTTAATAAATAATTCTAAAGAAATTAATGCTCAAGCATCTTCTAAGTTACGTTCTAGACAACATCAAATTAGTATTACAAAAAAGAGTTTAGATTTAGAATATAATACTGTAATAGCATTAGTAGCTCATGAAATATTTCATTTAAAGTTTATGGATACTACTGTCATAGCAAATTTGAAAAGAGTATTAAATAATTTATGTTTGTTTGTTAGTTTTATTGTATTTGTACAATTTTTAAATTTTATTAGTGAATATTTAAGTTTTTACAATTTTCTGACCCTTATATTTTGTTTAATTGCATTACTTTATTTTATTCTCATGATGATTTTTTTATTAATAGACAATAGAAGATTTTGGAACCAAATTCAAGAATTAAAAGCTGATAGATTTGCAAGCCAATTATCTAATGTTGGAGCAAGGGAATATATTAAATTACTTCATATTTTGAAGAGTCAAGAAGATTATCATTGGGCTAATTATACTTGGTACCAAAAAATATATTTTAAGTATTTTTTGATATTAGACCATCCTTCTATTGATAGAAGAATATACTTGATAGAAAATTATAAGAAATGGACATACATGGATCTTACAAAACATCTTTTTTTAATGATGAAATGGTTCTTGACTGGAAAAGGATGGATTGGAAGATAATGATTTATAAAGGAGAATAACATTGGAATATTATGTGTCAAAAAAGATTATCAAGAAAATATCTCAAAGAATTTGGAACTTATTACGTCAGGAAAAAGTAACCAGATCTATGGTAAGAGAAACTACTTTAACAGATATTATTTTCTCTGAGCTAATAAATCATAGTAATAACTCTATATTAGCTAAACAAAGAGAGAAAGAAGAATCTAAAAATGGAGCTGATATGGAATGGTGGATGTGGAGTCGTTCAAGTAGAAAAGCTATAAGTTTTAGAATTCAAGCTAAAAAACTTGATTATAAAACTTCAAGTTATTTAAAATTAGATCATAAGCATCAAATGGAAAATTTGATCAACACGTCAATGGAAGAAAATTTTGTACCTATTTACTTTTTTTATAATTATCTTGATGATGAGCAGAATATATACCATTCATGGGAGTACGCTTTTGCTCACGATATAGCTAGTATAAAATCTGACAATCAATTAAGAAATTTTAAAAAAAGAATTATTTTAGAAAGTTATTGTAAGCCTGTAGATGATTTTTTTTGCGAATCAGATGATATTTTAGAATATATACTCAAATCTTATTTAAAAGTAAATCCATCTATTATTAAAGAAAATTATTATAAAGAAAAGTTACCAACATACATTCAGGAACTTCGAAAATCCAGAAAAAAATTATTGAATCGAAAGTTGAATAAGAAAAAACAAGTTACAAATGTTGGATCAAATATGTTACCAAAAGATTCATCATTTAAAGCTTTTATAAATGAAATATTTAATCTTTCTTTTTTAGGATTAATTGATTGGTTAAAAGTAGAAATATCACCAATAAATCATGTGAAGTTTCCACTTAATGCTCCAGATGTCAAGTATATTATATTTACAGAAATATAATATACTTGGTATTAAATTTGTTTTAGTTGTAGCTTAAATCTCAACCGATCTTTTAACCCTTGCTCATACATCACCGACTCTGCTATTCCCTGTAGCAGAGTCACTACATTACAATAATCCATCAATAATTTCATTCCCTCTGGTTCCACATATGTACATAACTCGGTAAACAGCCGATCACTTTCCAACATCAACTTCTTATAATCTTCTGATCCATAAATAATCGTATTCGCTATACTTTCCATCCGCATTGACTTGAATTGATTAAAATCTTTTTCAAAATCATCCATAATGTAGACCTCCAAAAAGTGATGCTATTATCGTAGCATCGCTTATTTTAGCTGTATACGGTCACTCTGATAGCGAAGTGATGTCACTCGTGAAGTTTGGTATACTGACTACTTGCACTTAAATTTAATAAAGGCGGTACGTCACATGCTATGGATTAGTGGAAATATCCGATTTGAACTCAACATCTTACATTATGATTATCCTCTAGAAAGAGTTGAATGCTTATATGACGACTGGCTAACGGTGCAGTTGATCGCTCAAGATGAGAATGGATTACAGTGGGAGGCGAGCAGTTCTTGTATGCTAGCCAAAGAATTGCAGGACTTACGAGATTGGTTTAGTTCGATACTAGTACAGAATGTGGTGTGGCAGACTTTCTATTTCATGGAAGCTGAATTGAGTTTTGAATATATTCCAAATGAAACGGTGAAAATAGAAATATCTCAGTCTTTTTATCCTAAAGCATTAATGGAGCATGGTAGACAAACGGTAGATAAATATCTGATGATGGAATTACCTGAAGACGTTTTGTACGATATTATAAAGCAATTGGATAATATGATTGTAGAATTTCCACAACGTTCCACCAAGCAATGAATTGATTATTAGAATGAAATAAAAGGGAATCTCAAGTATTACATACAACTAGATATGTGCAAAATAACTGAGATCGAATAATTAAACGCTGAATTTATTCGTTTGAGGTAGCAGCATAAGGAGGGTAACATTCAAGATGATAAGTATAGATCGAACATTTGCCATCAAACTTAGTGTAATGATTCGAAGCCAATTAATAGATTATCAATATTATTACCCTTTTTGTGACGCAATTATTGAAAAGAATGATAAGACGCCTTATTGGATTATTGAACTCAGTATGACTAAAGATCCAGAAATAGCAGGGGGTATTGCTTTATTATATGCTAGTTTGGATGCATGTGAAGAATTTGATATCCATTATAAATGTAATCTTTACATTGCTTGTTTGTATGTGAAATATGTAGAAGGGCATCTATCTTGGTCGAGTTTTCTAGTGAAAGCTGGAATGTACACTGATGGTATGCCATATGCTAACGAGAATTACGATTATTTTTTTAATAAATTAAATGTACTTGAAAAAAATAAACATCATACATTACTGCTTGAACAACAAAAACAAGAGATTTTTTCTATTTTTGAGAAAGAAATTAACAAAATAAGTACACAATTAGAATTTTTAAAAATATATTATAAGCCATATTTATCTGAACATAATGAAACTTAGCGTAGTTATACATGTTATCTGAAAAAGCCAGTTCAACCTAGTCAATTATAAACAGCAATAAAGGCGAATAAATGTAGTAAGAAAAAAAGGGTAAGAACAGTTTTTGTCTATTTTTATACTAATACCATAGTCACCAAGAGAATGGTAAGGCTCAATTTCTTCATGCGGTGTCAAACTATATTGCTTTATAAGGCGATCTTTTATTGCTTGATCGCTTTGATTAGATGGTTCAGCATAGACAAGTTGAGGTTGGATCATAGTGATACATAAAGCCAGACTAAGCACTATAGTTAGTAATACTATTTTGGATTTCAATAGGAAGTACTCCTTTTAAATTATGATCAATGTTTTCAATTCTTACTATGTAATAGAGTATACATTCAATAAAATCATCTCATCAGTATACCGGAACAACACCATATCGCCAACCTACATCAATACTCTCTAAAAAGGGTATGGTATCATGGAGAGTATATAATCAATCACAACACAGAGATCGAACAGGGGGCATTTTTGTTGAAAAAGATATTATCAGGTATTGTACTGATTCTGGTATTGGGTGTTATCTTTATCACCCAATTGCAAGATGGATCTTCTACAAATACAAGTACCACAGCATCTAATCAGACCGCACAGGTTGATTCAAATGATTCGCAGACACCGAATCAATCGTCAAGTAAATCGACAAACAACACTAGCCAAACCCAAAATAACCAGAGTAGCAACACCAACAAGTCTAATACATCGAATACGTGCAAAGTTATCAATACCTTTGACGGTGTTGCGAATTATCTGAAAGAATACAAAAAATTACCTTGTAACTATATCACCAAGTCCAAAGCAGAATCGTTGGGCTGGGAATCGTCGAAAGGTAATCTGGATAAAGTTGCCCCTGGTAAAAGTATTGGTGGAGATTATTTTAGTAACTACGAAAAATTGTTGCCTACATCCAAAGGGCGCAAATGGCATGAAGCTGATATCAACTACACGTCTGGTTTTCGGGGAGCTAATCGGATATTGTACTCTACCGATGGCTTAATTTATAAAACAACCGATCATTACGATTCATTTCAACAGATCAAATAAAATGGTATCCTCAACTCTATATTCAATAGCGAAGATCGACAATGATTGTCGGTCTTTTGTTATAATGATAGCGATCTTATACGTACAGATGATCAATCGAGTTAAGAATGGAGTACAGCAACAACAAGTTGAAAGGAAAAACCCAGATGACAAATAATCAGATGCAACAAGCGATTGAATTACGCAAAGATGGACAAGCCGAACAAGCAAAGACGATTTTACTGAATCTATTGTTTTCAGATCCCAATGATCCTGGGTTGTTATATCAGGTGGCATGGACGTATGACAATCTAGGATTAGAAGCACAAGCTGTGCCTTATTATGAACAAGCTCTTGCCAATGGATTAGAAGGGGAAGATCGTCAGGGAGCGATGCTGGGACTCGGTAGTACTTATCGCACATTAGCTCATTACGACAAGGCAGCGGCTCTTTTTAAGCAAGCGATTCAAGAGTATCCTGAAGCACGAGAATTTAAAGTGTTTTATGCGATGGTGTTATACAATCTAGAACAATATGCAGAAGGAATGAAGCTATTAATGACTGAACTTGCAGAGACAACCAGTGATAAAGGGATTGAACAGTATCAGCGAGCGATTTTATTTTATGCGGACAAGTTAGATCAGGTGTGGGAGTAAGCAGGAATGTACAGATTACATAGATAAATAAAAGGAGCTGTTTGATATGCATACATGTAGTATACGAGCCGTTACAGCAGATGATCAGGATTTTTTGTGGGAGACGTTGTATTTGTCGCTATATGTACGTGAAGGGGAAAAGCCTTTTGAGCGGGAAGTAATTCATGAACCACATTTAGCAAAGTATGTGGAACATTGGGGTCAAGCTGGAGATATAGGTTATATAGCAATCAACGACCAACAACAACCGATTGGAGCTGTAACCGCTAGAGTCTTACCTGAAGATAATCAGGGATATGGTTATATTGATGATGTGACGCCAGAGTTAGGATTAGCTGTATTGGATGATTATCGCGGGCAGGGTATCGGTACAGCACTGATGGAAGCATTGCTTACTGAATTGCGACAACAGCAGATTGCTCAAGTCTCATTAAGTGTTGACCCGAGCAATCCAGTGGTGCGTTTGTATAAGCGGCTAGGATTTCAAGAAGTAGGTACTGTTGGCACATCGATTACAATGTTATTCGTCTTATAAATGTATAGATGAGGTGGATAGTGAATCATTCACTTGGAAGTGATCAATAATACGTTGTTTGAATAACTCTGTAATTTCATTATGAGGTTTGGACTTTAATTCGATAATGCCATGACTTATCATAATAGGTTCACCGAGAGATACTATTTTTAACGTATTAGCTTGAAGTTCGCTTTCGACAGAGCACTTGGGAACGAGCGCAATACCTATACCATTTAGCACTGTTTGTTTGATCATTTCTAAGCTAGCATACTCAATATTCTGATAATCCAACTTGCCATGATCGACGAGCACTTTATTAGCTATAGATTGATAAATACAATTACTACCGAAGCCTATCATCCGAACTTCATGACTTAGTAGCTTTTCCTCACTTACCCGGGTAGAAGCGATCAAGACAAATTCTTCTTCTAAAATAGGCGTATAACGAATAGCACTAAGCTTGGGATCGATAGGAGCAATACCCAAATCGATTTTTTGGTTAATCACATCATCGATCATACTTTGATGAAAACCTGTTGTTAATTTAATTTCTGATGTCGGATAATCTTCCAGAAAGTCGAAGATAGGCTTAGAGAAGTGAGTCACGCAAAATGATTCCAACGCTTTAATTCGAATAATTCCTTGCACTTCATGAAGATTATCGTGTAACTGTTCGGTCAGTTGTAATAACGTATAAGCATATGTTGCAAATAGTTTTCCTTTTTCTGTAGGAATGACACCGTTAATCGTTCGATAGAATAACTGCACATGTAGTAGTTCTTCCAGAATCTGAATATGATTAGTCACCGTTGATTGAGAAAAGCCTAACATTATCGAAGCTTTACTGATATTTCGTTGCTCATATGTTTTGAGAAACGTATAAATATATTTACCATCCAGTTGATTTAGCATCATAAATACTCCATCATTTTATTAGATAATACTTATCAATATTATTCATTATATAGATACCTTATATTCGTGTATACTCTGAATAGAGAACATTATGGATAGAGGAGTAATGATAGTGGAGAAAGCAATAAAAGCCTATTTTGCTAAATTCGTAACACATGCGAGGTCGCCTTTGAAAATAAATATATGGCAGGCTGTCGTTGCTTTTGTAGGAGGATTTTTGACGATACTTCTATTAGAAAGTATTGCTGAAGGATTGCAATGGTCTTTAGTAATAGCTCCTTTTGGAGCAAGTTGTGTGCTGGCTTTTGTACTGCCAGAGGCTCCTGTATCACAGCCAAGAAATATTATAGGTGGACATATGGTCACAACTTTGTGCGGTCTGACAGTGTATCATCTTTGGGGAAATAGTATTTGGTCTTTGTCGGTTGCTGTTGGATTAGGCATCGCGCTAATGTTACTGACCAAAACGACTCATCCGCCTGCTGGAGCCAATCCTATTGTAGTTATAACCGCAGCAAGTACGTGGTCTTTTCTAGTGACTCCGGTATTAATCGGCTCAATTGTTATCGTATGCGTAGCTGTGCTCTACAATAATTTAATCAAAAATAGAAAATATCCTACATTTTGGATATAATAAAAAAGGATCATATCAAGGTTATATCTTTTGATGTGATCCTTTTTTCTATTACCAAGCCTTATGACAGGAGAAGATATGCGAAAAATCTTTATTAATACTTCTATAGCAATTATGATCTTGCTGACCAGTTGCACAAGTACCGAACACCCTCCTACAGTGACTAAGCCAACCATCGTACAGCACCAACAAGAGGTAGAGAAATCGTTACTGCAAGACATTTATACATACGAATTCAATCAGATTGAACCGCAGCACCAAAAGTTTGTAGATGAATGGTTACAAGAGTCTCATGCAGACCATAAGAAACAGCAGATTTACTTTTTGAGTCTGGGTACAGATGATGATCCAAACGATGGATATAAGTATATGTATATTTTGGGAAAAGGATATCGAACATTTGAAACTGCATTTATGTACTCACAAGACAATGAACATACCAACACTAGCGATACCACTTCTAACAGAGAAACCAGTCGTTATTTGAAAGACAAAGGAAAAGGAACTCTCTATGTAAAAGGAGTGAAAGGGGAAGCAACAGATGAGGTACTTCTACGTCTGCACTATAATCCCAAGTACGTCAGTGCTACAGGATTAGTAGAACGATTTCTTAAATAAAAAGTGCAGGTAAGCAATAGATATGTTTTGCCTTACCCTGCACTTTTTGGAGCAACCAGTTGAATATCTTCTAACTTGGGATTACGTATCCAGTCTGAATGATAACGGATAAAGTAAAGCTGGTCGATCTGTACCAATTGCATAATGTCCGGTGTGGTTTTGAGATTGGCCGTTTGCTGACCTTGTTGAACAACAATTCCTTGATCGGTCACTCCAATTACGCGGAACACACCTTCTGTAGTCTTGATACTGCTCACATATAGAAACGTTACAGCCACGACAACAATAGCCATCAATGTGATAATCTGTCTTGTGCGTCTGATCGGCTTACGAAGAATAGGCATGAATGTACACCTCTTTCACAAAGGAATGCGATATCCTCAGTATAGTCTATAGAGAAAGATACTTCTATTTTAGACTATTTTGGACATTACGCCTACGGCAAAGAACAAATTAAAAGTAGAAGATAAATAACATATAGTAACGCTAAAAAACTCTCTAAACGATATAGAGAGTTTTTTTAGCTAGCGTTCTATTTGGCAACGTGTAGACTATAGATTACTGGGGAATATTTCCGCCAGCGATACGATCTCCTGAATTTCCGGTCGGATCCGTCATTTCATCATCAGGAGCAGCGTGAATAATAATAGAAGCACCTAAAAGAGAATGTTCATCTCCTTTTTCTAGACTGGCATTTGGCAATACCATTGTGGCATTAGCTGTACCATCTGCGGCTACTTCTAAGTTAGGTAGATCGCCTGTATGTTGTCCTTTAGGATTAAGTCGACCATGTTCATGTCCGCCTGGATTAAGATGTGATCCTGCTGTCGCAAAATCGTTATTGGTAATAGCCGATTGGTGAACATGTATTCCATGCTTGCCTGCGGGTAGATTTTTGACATTAATTTTGATATTCACATTATTCTGATCTTGTGTCAGCATCGCTGTACCTATGGACTCGCCTTTAGCATTTTTGATCTCGACGACTGGACTGTTCACAGAGATCGTAGCAGAATGAGGTTCCCAGTACATTTTGTTCCCGAGTAGATCGCTTACATGACGAATAGGTACATAGGTTGTTCCACTATACGTAAAAGACTGCGGGACAACACTACCTTGATTATTATATTGAGCTGAAGTGACTTTTTGTTCACCATCTACGTAAAATTTTAAAGCCTCTGTATTTGGAGTCACTGTCGTCGCATCTGCCGCAAACGAAATTCCTGAGAAAAATAAAGCTCCACCAAGAAAAGAGAGTACCATATGCTTCTTACCTAAAGGCTTCTTCATAAGTCCAAATTCCTCCTTTGAATAAATAGGTTCTTTTTACATTTATACCCTTAAAAATATATTGTAAGCAGAAGTGCTCAAAGTTACAGGAGTATATACATGCAATAATAGATATCTATATGTGATCTTTTTGTATAAAGATATAGAAATAAAAACAGTAGAAATGATCAAATAATCAGTAGAATTATTAAAATCATTTTTTAGCGTTGATGTAAAAACAGATATCAATTGAAGTAAATGAAGCTATTTAGCTTTGTTTTTCCTATATTTAGAAGCTAGCAATCATACGTACAATGTAATAATTTTATTAAAATATACCGTATTTGTATTAAAAACTATATAAAATAACCGATCACTCTTGAAATCCTTTAATTATATATAATGTTAAATATTAGTTGATAATACCTGAAATTTGTAATATATTATGGCAGGAATTAAAATTATATTTAAAGGGAGAAATGATGATGAAAAGTATTTCGTTAAAGTTTGTTCTAGTTTTACTTGCAGTATTTATGCTTCAGTTCAACCATGCTTCAGCTGCATCTGCTAAAAGTACACTGAACGTTGGCGAGACATTGGCTAAAGGTCAGATGTTATCCTCCCCAAGCGGTAGATTTAATCTAGTCATGCAAAACGATGGCAACTTGGTATTGTATCGCGATGCAGGCATTCCAATGTGGGATACCAATACAGATGGTGATGTATTCAGATACTATGACACATTTTTAGGTCGTGAATTTCAAAGATATCCAGAAGCATTAACACTTCTCCCTAACACACTGCGCGTTACTGATCCTTCTAAAGGTATCGTATTTTGGACAGCAGATGTGAAAGGATGGAGCAATGCACACTATAAAGGTAATGTACCTGCTGGATTAATTGGAGATAGCCTGGTTGTACAAGATGATGGAAACGTTGTTCTTTATGCTACTGGCAAAGGTCCAGTCTGGGCTTCAAATACAGGCGGTTATTAATACATACACGAGAGCCATATTTAGTGGCTCTTTTGTTTTATTTTATATTGTATAATGGGTTTAAACGGACAGAACATTTTAATTTATCACAAAAAGTAAATGCGTCTAGGAGGTTATGTGCTATGCGTCAAAATATTTATGATGATCCTACTTTTTTTGAATATTATAAAGAGTTGCGGAGCTCAGGGATTACATTTAATGATTTTGTAGAGCAACCTGCTTTGAAAGCATTATTACCAGATCTACAAGGATTGCAGGTACTTGATATGGGCTGTGGATTTGGTAAGTTAGCTTTAGCTATGGTCGAGCAAGGAGCAGACCATGTCACTGGAGCTGATATTTCAAGTAAAATGTTAAGTATTGCGCCGAAGATTCCGCAAATTACATATATTCATGCACCGATGGAAGAATTAGAGTTTGAAGCAGAATCATTTGACTTGATTGTAAGTTCTTTAGCCTTTCATTATGTAGCAGACTATGATCGCCTGATGGCACAGATTGCAAAGTGGTTACGCCCGGGAGGAACATTGGTCTTTTCAACCGAACATCCGATTACGACAGCCAAGCTAGATATGGACGGTTGGATAGAAGACGAGCAAGGGAATAAACTTCATTATGCGATAGATAATTATGGCGAAGAAGGACAGCGCAGTACACATTGGGTAGTCGACAACGTGATTAAGTACCATCGGAAAGTATCAACACTGGTAAATGGCATGATTGCTCATGGACTGATGATACAACAAATCACCGAACCCGAATCGACTCCCGAAGGGTTGGAGAAAATGCCGAAGCTTGAACAAGAACGAAGAAAGCCTTCTTTTATTTTGTTTAAAGCGGTCAAATTGTAAAATAACAAAGAAAAGTACAAGTGTATGATTGAATGTATACTTGTACTAGTGAAGATCAATATCAAATAGATCTATACCAAAGGAGAGCAATCTCCTTTTTATTTTGAGTAAATGTTAATCTGGAGTAATAAAATGACCGATACATAAAAAGAAACATTATTATGTAGACGTAGAAAGAAGGTCAACTATGCATTTTTATGAAATTGATATTGCTAAAGCTATGAAACATCGAAAACCATTTGTACTGAATCCTACGAATTATATTTTGACAACAGATGATGAATTGTATCAGTTACCCGAGTTACCAGCAGGTGTACCTTACATAACACAAGAACAAATGATAGAGCAATTGTATACACAAAGCTTAGTTGAAATAGAGCGATTTCTATCTTCTGAGTACAATAAAGACGTATATGTAATGGCTATTGCTACTAACGAATTTTACGATTTTCATTTGTATATGAATACAGAAGAACAGTATAAAAAATCTCATGAACAGTATTTTACCGAGTCAAAAAATAGCATTCAAATGAATCATCAAAAGTATAATTTAGGTGATTTTTCTTTTCACAATCAGATTCATAATGATGAAATTATAAAAATTTTGGATGGACGTTATATGATTGATGAAAAAATATTAGACTTTGAAATGGATGAACTTCCTGTTCCAATGTATACAGGAGATTTTAAAGATATCTCTATTATTATGAATCAATCCCTTGTTGAATATGGACATTATATTGCTGTGCAAGAAGTAGTTAAACGTTTAAAAGATAAGGGGATTCAAGAGCAAATAAATAGCACAATGAACTTTATTTTTTACGCTGCTGTTGATGGAGATGTTATTGATTGGAGTCTCATGATGAGACAAACTGTTAAATGTGAAGTACTTTATGATGCTATCCCTAAATTGAATACAGGCGATATTCAATTCGACCAACTAAAAGTAGACTTACAAAAACGTTCATTTAGCAAACAAGTTCATTACTGGATTCAAGAAATCGAAAATAATGAGAATTCTATAGGTAAAAGTATTTTCGAACATTGTTACAAAACAGAATATCATGCGGTTGAAGCATTAGCCGAAAATATTGATCATATCGTTACAGACCTATTTCCTGCATGGAAAAAAGCCGTAACAGAGTATGTAGAGTCAGACGAACAATCAACAGCACTATTTTACCTCAGTTATGTACTTAGTGAATTTGAAGAACAAAAGCAAGAATACCTCCAAGAAATCAAAGATCATTTGAACATGATAGAACAAGCAGAGCAACAACAAGAGGAATCACAAGGCAATATAAAAATGATTCGCAATATTCTGATGGTAGAATAATATAGAGATAATTTAATACAATAGATATACTTAGAAAAACCATTCCTGTATTATAAGGGATGGTTTTTGTTATTCATCAGATCATTAAATAACATGAAGAATTAAGGAGGAACATACATATGCCAACAGATAAAGAAAGAATGCTAGCGCAAAAGTTATATATGGCAGGGGTTGGAGAGCTGGCGCTAGATAATAAAAAATCTCGTATGCTTACCCGATTATTTAATAACACAACCGAAGAACAACAGGAGTATCGCACGGAATTACTTCAGCAATTATTTGAATCGGTGGGTGAAAAAGTATTTATTGAACCGCCGTTCCGTTGTGATTATGGTTGTCATATTACGGTTGGCGATTATTTTTATGCGAATTTTGATTGTATTATTATTGATGTTGCCAAAGTGAAGATAGGGAACAATGTGTTTTTCGGTCCCAGAGTAGGCGTGTATACTGCGGGGCATCCGATTGATCCTGATGTGCGTAATACCCTTTTAGAATTCGGCAAAGAAATCACAATAGGAGATAATGTGTGGGTAGGTGGGAATACAGTGATTAATCCAGGTGTAACGATTGGGAATAATGTTGTCATTGGTTCAGGATCTATTGTAACTAAAGATATTCCTGACAACGTAATCGCTGTAGGGAATCCTTGCAAAGTACTACGTGCTATTACAGAGGAAGATAAGCAGTATTGGGAACAGCAAAAAGCAGAATATGAAGCAGAGATTGAACATTAGTATTTACATGTAAAATCATATAGTGTCCAATGCAAACAAAAAAAGCATGACTACTCTTGTATAACACTTGAGTAATCATGCTTTGTTTCATTTATACAATCCGCTTCCGAATCCAACCGGAGATCAGATCAGTTAAAATAACAAGAATGATAATGCCTAATAGAATCACACCGACTCGATTCCAATTACGCATATTTAACGCAAAAATAAGTGGTGTTCCGATACCGCCTGCACCGACAAGACCGAGGGTGGTAGCAGAGCGAATATTGATTTCAAATCGATACAGTGAGTATGACAGAAATTGTGGAATCACTTGTGGCAATACAGCAAACCACAAAATTTGTAATCGACTGGCTCCAGCAGCAGTTAATGCTTCACTAGGGCCGGTATCTATACTTTCTATCGTTTCAGAAAATAATTTGGCAAGCATCCCGATCGAGTGAATACCTAATGCCAGTACGCCGGCAAACGAACCCGGGCCTACCGCTTTGATAAATAAGATAGCTACGATCATTTCAGGGAATACACGAATCACACTAAGACTGAACTTGCCGGTTCCAGAAACAGGGCGACGACGACTCATATTGGATGCCGCCCAGAAAGCAAATGGAATACACAAAAATGCAGAAATAAATGTACCCAGTATCGAAATAATTAACGTATCTAACAATCCACTCAGTAAATCTTCACCTGCTGGATCATAGACAAATGACCAATCTGAATGCAAAAATCCATCTAAAATCGATAACGATACACTTTTGGCAGTCGATTGAATACCTTCAAATTGAAGACCGTTAAATGCCCATACATACACAACAACTAGAAAAAGAACCCAACAATACGGACGAATTTTGTGCCAGAGTGGCTTAGCAGGTAAGGTATGATTCATAGTAATTTCCTCCGCAATACATTACTTCCATAATCGATAACCAGTACAATCACAAGTGTGAGCAAAATAATCATCGCTGCGCGGTCATACCGGAACAATCCGAGAGAACGATCCAGTAACAGACCAATCCCACCAGCACCGACAAGACCGAGTACAGAAGCAGCCCGTACGTTAATTTCAAAAGCATACAGTAGATAAGACATATAATAAGGCAATGCTTGCGGAATCACTCCGAACACAATCAATTGAATCTTATTCGCTCCGACAGCTGTCATAGCTTCCATGGGGCCTGGATCGATCGCTTCAATCGCTTCAAATGTAAGCTTGGCGATCAGTCCAAAAGAGAAAAATAGAATCGCTAACATCCCTGCAAACGGCCCTATTCCAAAAATCGCTACAAAGATAGCAGCAAATAACAGATCAGGAATGGTACGCACCAGATTCAGAATTAACCGTACAGGCAAAGACACTAATCGGCTCTGTACAATATTGTAAGCACACAATAACGATACAGGGATCGCTAACAATCCACCCAACATCGTCCCTACTAGCGCAATCTGCACCGTTTCGACCATTGGCTTCCAGATCGTAGGCAAGTAGCTCCAATCAGGAGGAAACATTTCGCCCAGTAAAATACCCATTTGCGGTAGTCCACGTATAAGCTGATAAGGGGTCACTTCTGTTTGGATACTACATAACACAAGTACAACGACAAAGAACAACCATGTTAAGATTTTTTTATATTTTTTGGGAGCTGTCGGTGCTTCGATTGTCATATTCATAATGGTTCTCCAGAAGTTACTTTGATATCCGAAGCATCTGGAATAACAGTAACGATATCTTCACCCGGTGCATTAGCGCCCAATACTTCATCACGATGAATCGGTCGTCCATAAATATGAGAAAATACATCGTCTGTTGCTTCAGCTGGCGTACCATCGAATACAATTTCTCCTGCCCGTAACCCGATAATACGAGTTGCATATTCACGAGCCAGATCGATAAAGTGTAGATTGATAATCGTTGTAATTTGGAGTTCTTGATTAATACGTTGAAGATCGTCCATCACTTGACGGGTCGTTAAAGGATCAAGAGAAGCAACAGGTTCATCAGCTAGAATAATCTGTGGTTGTTGCGCCAGTGCGCGTGCAATAGATACCCGTTGTTGCTGTCCACCGGATAATTGATCTGCACGACTATATGCTTTTTCTTGCAAATTAACACGTGCTAGAGCATCTAGAGCCAATTCATGATCTTCTTTGGGAAACATGCCGAATACAGTACGTAATGTGGAATGATGACCGACTCGTCCGGATAATACATTGCGCATCACAGTCGAGCGTTTGACCAGATTAAAGCTTTGGAAAATCATGCCGATCCCACGACGGATACGGCGCAATTTGGCACCGGAAGCAGATGTAATTGATTGGCTATTGATCTGAATATCCCCTTCACTAATATCAATCAACCGATTGATCGAACGAAGCAACGTAGATTTACCTGCACCGGACAAACCTACAATCACAACCAGTTCACCTTCATGGATCGTAAGATTAATATTTTTAAGTCCTTTGGTGCCGTTAGGATAGACTTTGGAAACGTTATTGAATGTAATCATGATTTGCCAACTTTCTATATTCAGAATAATAATGTCATGATGCTGTCCGCGAAATAAGTAAGCTTGCTATCCAGTGTGCTATGTAAAATAGCAAACACCGCCCGTAAAAAAGGACGGTGCTGCTCAATGCTCACTACATTCTTGGTTTACTTCGTAGCTTGACCTACAGCTTCAGCATATTTACGAACAGGTTCGAAGTTTTTATCGTCGCCTTTTTCATAACCTACATGACTGTAGATTTCTTGGATAATTTTGCTACCTTCTGGATCATTACCGATATCGATAAATGCTTGACTGATTTTATCGCGCCATGCTTGATCCATATCTGAACGTACACTGATCGTATCGTTCGGGATTGGAGCCGTAAAGTGAAGGACACGTGTTTGTTCAAATACGTCTGGAACGTCTTTTTTAACATTGTTACGAGCATCTTGGAATACAGCGACAGCATCAACTTGTCCATTTAACAAAGCCATTACTGCTGCATCATGTCCTTTGATCGTTACACCTTGTACATCGGTATCAGGATCAATGCCTGCTGCTTTCATTTCAGCCGCCGGGAATACATAACCCGCAGAAGAAGTTACATCTTGCCAGCCCATTTTTTTACCTTTAAGATCAGCCAGTGTTTTGATATTGGAATCTTTTTTAACGATAATCATAGATTTGTAAAAGTTTACTTTATCTGTTGTTGGTTGACCGGTCTCATCATTAACACCGAAGCGAAGTGCTTGTAGCAACAGATCAGCAGCTTTGCGATTGTCGTGAGCTAGTACATAAGCATTTGGTGGCAAGAAACCAACATCAATTTGTTTGGAAGCCATCGCTTCTACGATTGTATTGTAATCAGGGGATACAGTAACTTTGACCGGAATCCCTAATTTATCTCCTAATAATTGTTCAAGTGGTTTGGCTTTGGCTTCCAGTGTATCTGCATTTTGTGAAGGTACAAATTGTACTTTCAATTCTGTCGGTACATAGCTAGAAGACTCGGCTGCATTGCTTGTTCCTGTAGATGCGGCTTGATTACCACAAGCGGCAAGTCCTGTTGCTAGAGCAACAGTCATACTTAACATTAATATTTTTTTAAACACTTTTAGTTCCCCCTAGAAAAGTAGTCTTACTGGTTGTGTAGGTAAAGCTAGACATGACGTAGACCATAGCCAAGTTTGAAGTATGCAAAACTCCCTTATGTAATCATTTGTAGGTTAGATATTTACTATTTACGAACAGCCAAGGTATAACTATGATAGTTAATATCACTTTTAAAGTTGTTATACATTTGTAAATGGTGATCAACAACCCACAAAAGCTATTCTACTTTTTTATGGGATACAAAGGGTCAGCGCAAATGATGAATTCTGTCAATTATTTGTAAAATATTAAACAGTGGTCAAATGTTTTGTAAAATGGTTATGATTATGAACGCGAAAGAAGGAGTCTATCATGAATAACAGGCAACCGGTTACAGCTCAGTTGCGTTTATTAGGAACCACGGATCTACATGTAAGTCTTACAGGATATGATTACTATCGAAATGTAGAGACTGTAGATATTGGTTTATCGCGTACAGCAACTTTGATTCATCAAGCACGTAAAGAAGTGAAAAATCATCTGCTGTTTGATAATGGAGATATTTTGCAGGGGAATCCGTTAGGCGATTACGCCGCTTCCAGTCTGTTTTGGCAACAGGATTCAGAGCTAGAAGGTGGAGAAAAAGTTCATCCGATGTATCAATTAATGAATAAATTGTCTTATGATGCAGCAACAGTAGGTAATCATGAATTTAATTATGGATTGGATTATTTGCGACAATGTATAACAGGAGCGAACTTTCCATATACAAATGCTAATATTTATCAAACTTCGATAGACACTATTGATTCGTCAACAGATAGAGGAGAAGGAACAACAGATACATTACTGCCACCTTACTTAATCTTAGAGCGACAGATTGTAGCTGATGATGGGAATATACATCCTATTCGTATCGGTGTGATTGGTGTAGTGCCACCACAGATTATGCAATGGGACAAAGCCCATCTGGAAGGTAAAGTTACAGTGCAACCTATGGTAGAAGCAGTAGAGTATTGGATTCCGCAGATGCGTGAAGCAGGAGCTGATGTTATTGTTATGCTTGCACATACAGGATATGTAGATTCGGAAGATCCGGGTGTACTCACTGAAAATGCGGTGTTACCGATTAGCCAGATACAGGGTATAGATGCGATTTTTTTTGGTCATGCGCATAAGCTATTTCCGAGCAATGAATTTGCAGGTAAACAAGGGATAGACCTGGAGCGAGGAACAATTAATGGTATACCTGCTGTAGAAGCAGGAGTATGGGGAAGCCATCTCGGTATGATCGATCTGCATTTACAATATGACAATCATATCTGGACGGTACAATCTGGATCTTCTCAATTACGAGCGATCTATCATCGGGAACAAGGGCTTGCCAGTGTAGAAGCAGATACTGAATTAGAACAAATAGCTTCTATTCCTCATCAGATTATACTGGATCATATTCAGACGCCTGTAGGTGAAAGTGATATTCCATTATACAGTTATTTTTCACTCATTATGGATAGCGCTTATGTGCAAGTGATTAATAATGCGCAAGTATGGTATGCAGAGCAAGCGTTATCAGATCATGCGTATGGTCATCTGCCTATATTGTCTGCTGCTTCTGCTTTCAAAACAGGCGGACGTTATGGACCTCACTATTACGCTTATATAGAAGCAGGCGAATTAACGCTACAGCATACTTCAGATATTTATAATTACGCTAATACGTTATGCGCCGTTCGTCTAACTGGAGCAGAGATTCGAGAATGGCTGGAATGGTCTGCGGGTCTTTATCAGCAGATTGATCTACAATCTAAAGCAGAGCAAGCGCTGATTAATCCTGATTTTCCATCGTTTAACTTTGATATAATCGACGGAATAACGTATCAGATTAATGTATGTCAGCCACCACGTTATCATCCAGCAGGATATATATTGAATCCGCAAGCCTATCGAATCGAAGCTTTATGTTATCAGGGGAAAGAGATCGAAGATCATTCTGAATATATAGTGGTCACTAATCAATACCGGGCATATTCTACACCTTTTGCTAATCCAGATGGAGAGCGTGTGATCTTGGATGTACCTGTAGAAAATCGAGAAGTGTTAATTCAGTATATTCGAGAGCAGAAGATCATTCATCCAGAAGCTGATCATAATTGGTCGCTTACACTAGGGGGATCAGACAAAGAACGCGCATCTTTATCATTACAGCCCACGATTACGATGTTGTCTTCACCGGATGCACAAAAAATCCTATCCGCTTATCCACAGCTATCTTACAGTGGAATAAACGGGGAAGGATTTGCTATTTATCATTTGAAATTATAGAACAGGATCAGAATCGGGTAACGTTGTACCTGGCTTGAGAATACTGTTCATATAATGACGAAGGGTAAAGTCGACAATTTGCTGTTTGTACGGGGATATAATGTTGTCTTTTTTAGACGGTATATCCTTTTGTGTTGTCTGTGCTGATTGCTCTTCCTCTTGACCAATATTCTCGGCAAAGCTAGATAATGTTGTAGTCAGTCCATGTAACATTGCCCAGAGTGAGCGTACAATCATATCTGCTTCTGCATGGATAATATAGTTTTGATCAATCGCAATCTGTACCGCTTCATGGAGAAATGTATATCCATTGAGACGATCGTTAACATCAAGTTCTGCATTAGATACCGCTTCAAGATTGCTGATAAACATAATATCGTAATGATCAGGATGCGTAATACCATATTCTACATACGTTTTGGAAACCAGAAATAGACGTGCTGGAATATCGTATCCATTTTCTTCTAATTCATTTGCTTGCTTGGTTAAAACGGTGAAAAATTGAGAGTACACTTCACGCAATAATTCTTGTACAATCGCTTCTTTATTTGCAAAATAATGATAAATCGTTGTTGGTGAATATTCAATACGATCTGCAATTTTACGCATCGACACATGAGCGTATCCTTCTGTAACAAAAAGAGTACGTGCCGCATCCATAATTTTGCTTCGTAATTGTTCATTATCTCGTTCGCGTCTAGCATGGTGCTTCATGATAGTTAGTTCCTTTCTGCATATAACAATGCACAATCCAAATGAGCAGTACCATTATACGGTATAAGATGGTTAAACCAATTCAAAAGTTATTAATCAGTAATATTTGTGTAGAAAAAGCTACGGTATATCTATCATACTGCAATCTATCCTATTCATGCCAATAGCCAGTATATTGAAATGAATGACTTGATTGAAGAATAATACTACACGATAATATATATTTCGACATTTTATCTCTATTTCTAAAGTGTAAATAGTTACTTATATAAATATTTAATCGCTTACATGATAAAAAAGAATTGGGAATAGCGCTTGCAGTACTTTACACTGTTATATAACAGGAAAAAGGGAAACATTACAAAATGATCAGAGGAGCGTGGAACGATGGATATCTATACTAATATATTATCAAGCGTGCGCAAGCAATTTCTGTATTACAAAACATTAGGCGATAAAGCGATAGCTCAGTTAGAAGAAGAACAGTTATTTATGATTCCTAATGAAGAAAGTAATAGTATCGCTATGATCGTCAAGCATTTGTGGGGAAATATGTTATCACGTTGGACCGATATATGGACAACCGATGGGGAGAAAGAATGGCGCAATCGAGACGCAGAATTTGAAAATGATCTAGCAACCGCCACAGACGTTATAGCCAAATGGGAAGAAGGCTGGCAATGTTTATTTGCTACATTAGATCAGGTTGAACCTCACCAATTAGAAGACATTATCTATATTCGTAATGAAGGGCATACGTTGCTTGAAGCGATCAATCGGCAGTTGGCTCATTATCCTTATCATGTTGGACAGATCGTCTATATTGCCAAAATGCTCAAAACCAGTCCTTGGGACAGCCTATCGATCCCGCGTAAAAGCTCTGCTACGTATAATCAGAACAAATTTGAACAAGAAAAAGGTATACGCCACTTTACTGATAGTGAATTAAAACAATAGTCAGTTGAAAATAAATCGGTAATCAGGTTGTATACATCACGCTCTAATTACCATACCAGTGTAGGAACGAAACGGAAGGATGCACGCGAGGGAATAGCGACTCCTTACCGGATTCCTTTTCGAACCTAACACTATTATGGATAAGAGAAGGGTGGATATTCACATGGCAGGATCACCGAATTTAAAATTCAACACACAAGGTAATGTATTATTTCGTCGCAACGCAGACAATGTAGGATATGAGACGAATGTTTCGCAAATTCCTTCACTTGAAGGGGTCGCATCAACTGATTTGTATATGACCAAAGGTAATATTCGTGAGCCACACTGGCATCCTAACTCTGCGGAATACGATTATGTGATTGAAGGCGAGCTAGAATTTGTTATTTTCGATCCTGTATACAAACAGTTGCAGAAATATCATCTCAAAGCTCGGGATGTACTTTTTATTCCACAAGGTTACTGGCACTGGATTACGCCACTAACAGACAAAACGCATATTCTGGTCGTATTCAATAACAATGAACCGACAACAGTTGCGGGTTCAGATATTTTAAGATTTACACCGGGAGAAGTATTCGATCTGGCGTATGGTATTCCAGCAGAAGATTATGAAGAATTGGTATCTCCTATCACAAGTACGGTAGTGATTGGACCTGTCAATCCAGAAACAGATGATACACTTAAAGTAGGTACAGATACTGATAATGATCCACGCTCAGATGAAGACACCGATGATAAAGACAGCAAAAAATGCAAAAAGTAATTAAAGTTTAATATCAGTAATCACTCTTTCTACATCAAAGCACTAAAACACCCGATATCCTCTGGAGTTATCTTTCAGAGGTATCGGGTATTATGATGTCCATTTATTTTTATTAAAAACGAACAAATAAGATCATTTCTACATCTTCTAGAAACGATCTTATTTGTTGTTTTAAAAGCCGCTTAAAATAAGTTCGATCAGTGCAAGTTTAAGAGTCTGCAAAGCATCTTCCTGAGGCATTTTAATAAATCGACTTAATGAAATCATTTCTTGTTCAAACAAATCAATCACCTTTTGCAAAGCATTTTTGTCGGATGTAGCTGCTTGACGAATCAATTGGCATAATTCATCTTCTGATAGATGGATTGGAGTGCTTTCTTTTTCCATTTGCTCACCGCCTGTTGTGAAATATTAAATTGTTGGGCAACTTGTTTTTCGGTTTTTTCTTGAATAAAAAGGGAACGTATAACTTCTTGCTCTTTGACAGTAGGCAGAGAGTGAATCCACTGCTCTACCAGTAATTGAGAATCAACTTCTTCTGCAAAAGAAGGTGAACTACTAAAATCATATAAGATAGGTAATTCTTTACGGAGGCGTGTATGAGTACGATATTGTAAGCGCCACGCGATCCGCTGAAGTTGTTGCTTATAGCGTTCGTACGTCTGATTGGTGGTTAGGTCTGACATGATGTACCTCCTTTGCGATAAAATAGCTTTCATATCTATAGTAAAAATTTGGATAAAAATACAACTTAGATAAGGAAGAAATTACATAATAAAACAGAAGTACCCTATCATAGCGTTGATATTCTTAATACATTCTATTTTGCTATAGATAAATAGCTTGCCTGTCGTTCTGTCGCAAAGTAATTTTATTTGTACAATCAGGCAGAGGAAATGATAGGAAAAATAAAGGGATGTCATGTATACTATGGGTTAACACACATCAACAAGGAGTGCTTGAAAATGACAAACGCGAATATAGGAACTTGGGATATTACATTAGAAGATGACCAACATGATCAGGTACTGCGTTTGCAATTTGATGATCAGATTCAGTTGCAGAAATTTATTCTTTCATTAACCGTAGAACAATTACTTACTTCTCATATCTATGATCCCGAACAGCGCAGTATGAATGGGAAGACTTATCTGTATCATTGTTTTCAATAGCATATCTATACCAACAAGAAAGGAGGGATTATTATGGAGATGTTATTTCGTTATAACTGGCAAGTACGTCAAGAATGGTTCGATTGGTGTGAATCATTATCACAACAGGAACTATTACAACAACGTACAGGCGGAGTCGGTAGTATCTTGTATACGCTCTATCATATTATCGATGTAGAGTATAGCTGGATTAATGATCTGAGAGATCAGAACAGCTTGCTTACTGATTTTGCAGATTATCAGACGGTAGAACGATTACGTGCATTGTCGTCTCAATTGCATGTAGAAGTAGGCGCTTATGTAAAAGCATGGACACCTGAGCAAGAAACCAAAATTTTGCATAATGTACGTAAAGATGGCTCTACAGAACAATTAACGTATGGAGAAGTGATGCGTCATGTGATTGCACACGAGATTCATCATGTCGGGCAGTTATCGGTATGGGCGCGAGAAGTGGGACGTGAGCCAGTCAGTGCCAATCTTATTCGTAGAGGATTACAACGATAAGGATGATGTGAACAGAACTTTTACTTTTGTATGACGTGAATACTAGATAGCTTGTGCAATGGGGAATCAGGCTAGCTTGTAGAGGGGGACGATGATGTTGCTTAAAAAGAAGATGATCGAAACGGATTCGTATTGGGGGACAAAATGCAGACATATACATATGACACAAGGTTCCTCTACACTAATCATTTTATTTCCGGGAAAAAGTTATTCTTGTGAACGTTCTTTACTGTATTATGCAGCCCAAAGTGCTTTAGAAAAAGGGCATGATGTATTGCAATTAGAATACGGGTATCAAGCGGCTCGAACCGAACTGGAATCAGATCAACGAGATATTTTGATTAAAGAATGTACAGATGTGATTAGACAGTTAAGTGCATTTGGATATACCAACTACATCAGTATTAGCAAAAGTCTCGGTACATTGATAGCAGGAGGCGTATTTGAACAATACAAATCATTGCCGGTACGTCATATTTTTTTAACGCCTTTAGATCAGACTGTACCGTATATTATTCAATCTCAGGGATTGTTAATCTATGGCACCAATGATCCTATGTTCAGTCATCTTAGTCAGGACAAAATAAACCATTTACCTTATATAGACACCGTTGTTTTTCCTGACGCGAATCATTTGCTAGAAGCACCAAGTATTGATCAATCTTTGCAATTTCTGAAGCAAGTAGTGATACACTATAACGAATTTTTCTAAATATTCTATTGTTTTATTGTGGTTGCAACTCTTTATCATGCGATAAAGAAATAAGCCTGCTACATTCTCATAGATGCACAGTCATCTTAAAGGGAACTAGCAGGTTTTTTTGTATGTATTTGGATATGTATACAGCGAAATCTAAAAATATGCTCATTATAGCGTCACAATAGACTAACTTATGTTATATTTATAAATGATAATTATTCTCAATTAACATAAGGAGTGAAAAAATGAAACAATTATCTTGGGTTAAAATGTTACCTTTGTTTGTGATCATGCTATGTGTAATCATCACAGGGTGTGGAGCGAAGACAGGTACATCACAATCATCAGCTACATCCAATCAACAAGCTGACTCTGCACAGACAGTATCAGTAGAACATGTATTTGGTACAACAGCAATTCCGGTACATCCGAAGCGAATTGCTTCATACAATTTGGAAGATATCTTACTTTCACTTCAAGCCCCATTAGTATTAGGTGTATCTGTAGGTGAAAACTATTATCTGGAAGATCGCTTGAAAGCTCAAAATGCCTCTATTCTAAATATGGATAGTGGATTAGCTAATTTAGAAGCTTTTGCAGAAGCACAACCCGATCTGATTGTAGCCAGTGCAACGATTGATCGAACTACATATGATCAGTTAAGCTTAATTGCTCCTACGATTGTGTATGATCGTGAAGATTGGAAAACATCTATTGTCAAAATAGGTAAAGCATTAGATTTGGAAGATCAAGCGCAACAAGTCATAGCAGATCATAATACTCAGGTTCAACAAGCCAAAAAAGCAATAACAACAGCCGTAGGTTCAAAAGCTACGATTGCTTTTGTGCGCACGACTAGCAAGGATATTCGCCTGTATCTGCCAGGATATAAAGATCGAGAAGGTAAAGAGTTGCCAGGTTATGCAGGGATGTTATACAACGATCTAGGGCTACTGCCTATGCCTCTTGTCTCTCAATTACACACCGAGAATCCTGATAAGCAAAATGTAAATCTGTCCACAGAAGTACTTCCTGAAGTCACTGCTGATTATGTATTTGTCACATCCGGTAGCGCAGGTGGAACAAGTGAAGATTTGCAGAAAGATCAGTCTCAATTTGCCGAATTACAGAAGTCTCCTATCTGGCAAGCTTTGCCGGCTGTTCAACATAATCATCTATATACTGTAAATGCCAAGTATTGGATCAGTACAGGCCCTATTGCTGATCAATTCAAAATAAAAGATGCCGTACAACAACTCACTTCATCGTCATAAAATAGACTAAATCAGAGATCAGCACAACTTTTACAGGAGATATAGCGTACACACTTATAATAAGGTTTTGGTAAAGTATAAGGTAGCGAATAAATGATTCGCCTTGCTTGTACGAAGGCTGAAATACTATAATAGATATTGCTGCATATTACCGGCCACGTGAGCATGCGTTTGATGCTACATCTGATTTAGGAGGATTTTACCGTTATGACATTTGTTAAAAAGAGCAATTGGGTATCATTAACGACCAAATTGCTAATCGTTACTGCACTAACTGCTACAATTGCGCCTGCTTCGCATATCGCTCCCAAAGCTCAAGCAGCAACTACAGAAAAGCCCGCTATCATTACGATTGCTGGTAAAGAAGTTACCTGGGAGACTGCACCATTTGTAACCAAAGGAACAACGTTGGTTCCTTTACGCCAAGCTGCTCGTGAATTAGGAGCCACAGCGCAATGGGATGCATCGACTCGTTCTGTTGTTATGTATAGTCATGGAGACAAGGTTGTACATACACCGAATACCAATAAGATTACATTAGATGGATATGAGATTGAAATGCCAGAAGTGTCTCGTAACGTATACGGTACGATGATGGTTCCTGCACGATTTTTGTCAGATTCTCTAAAAGCTAATTTGACGGTAAGTTCTACCCCAGAAGTGACTACAATTAATTTGACGCCAGATCAATCTACTGTATATGCAAGCTCTGCCAAAACAGTAGATACGTATTTACAGTCTCAAAATTATTCAGGTCTTGCTTTGATAGCTTACAAAGGAAAAGTGATTATGCGTAAAGGATACGGATTAGCTGGTGGCGAAAAAGCAACACCACCTGATGGCAAATCACGTATCGCTTCATTAAGCAAATCGTTTACTGCATCCGCAGTGATGAAATTAATCGAAGATGGTAAAGTGAAATTAACTGATCATCTATCTGATTATATTCCAGATTTCCCGCGTGGTAACGAAATTACAGTGCATATGCTGTTATCTCACACCGCAGGCTTTAACTCTAACTTTACCCGTACCGAAGGAATGACGTTAGAGCAGACTGTTGATGAGATCAAAACCAAACCATTGCGTTTTGAGCCAGGTGAACGATTTAACTATAGTAATCAAGGTTATGTATTGCTAGCTTATATTATTCAACAGGTATCTGGAGAATCGTACGGACAGTATATTCAACACACGTTCCTTGATCCATTGAATATGAAAGATACAGGCGAGACTACACCTGCAACCAAAACGATCACTGGATATGTAAAAGATGGCGATGCTTGGGATGAAGCAGGCTACTATGTTTCTCAATCCGGTACAGGTACATTTTACTCGACGCTGGACGATATGATGAAATGGTACAAATCGTTTGATAATCATACAATTTTGAGTGAAGATACAGTAAACAAAATGTTTACAACGTATTCGGATCTGAAGCCATATGGCTATGCCTTTTTGATCAAAAATGTAGACGGCAAACGTACTATCTATCACAATGGTAGTGGAACAGGTTATGCAACAGGATTTACGCATAATTTAGATGATGATGTTCTCGTTATTTTACTAGGAAATCATTATGGTATGGATATGCAAAAAATGTTAGCTGATACACAAGTATTAGCGAATAAAGCACTTGTAAAATAATAGCTTAACATGAATAGGCTCTGAATCGCTTTTGCAAAAAACCACCTTTTAGAATATATAAAAGGTGGTTTTTTTATATTCTGCTAATCATTAAAGTGTATAATTGGTAAAGTAAATACTTACATTACAAATCAGCTATATCGAAAAGGAGCTATTCCATGAAATCGATTATCAATTACGCGCACAGAGGAGCTTCCGGGTATTGCCCAGAAAATACAATGGCGGCTTTTGAGAAAAGTTTGGAATTGGGAGCAACCGGGATTGAAACTGATGTACAAATGACCAAAGATGGACAACTTGTTCTTATCCATGATGAAAACTTAAAACGTACTACCGGATATGATGGTCAGATCAAAGATGTCACTTATGATGAAATCAAAACGTTAGATGCAGGTTCATGGTATGGTGAACAATTTGCTAATGAACATGTGCCATTATTAAGTGAATTATTGAACTGGATCGCACCAACAGAGATGACTCTGAATATCGAGATCAAAAATAATATTGAGCCGTACATAGGGATTGAGCAGAAATTAGTAGATGCTATCCATGAATATGGTCTAGCTGATCGGGTAGTGATTTCAAGCTTCGATCATTATACGCTGGAAACGTGTAAACAATTAGCACCTGATATTCAGACAGGGATTTTGTATGTGGAAAATCTGGTAAGACCGTGGAATTATGCTAACAGTATAGGCGCTACTGCTCTACATTCTCATTATGCTACAGTGATAGCAGAAGCTGTTCAACAAGCACAGCAAGCAGGCGTGATCTATAATGTATGGACGGTGAATGATCCTGCTATGATGCGTAAGCTGATAGAGATGGAAGTTGGCGGTATTATCACCGATTATCCCGATATTTTGGCACAATTACTCCGCGATAAAATTATTGTTTGAGTAGTAGGTATATTGCTATACATTTCAGAGCGCCTAATGCCGTTATCATACGGAAGGGCGCTTTTTGTCATATTTCGACAAATTCCATGAAGCCAGACTTTCTTTACGTAAAAGAACCAGTTACAATAAAGAATACTGACATGGATAAGGCTCTGATTGGAGGTCCTGATGAAAAAAATTCACCCGGGACGATTTTTGAAATTAAATATGATTCGCCTGCTTCGCTTAAAAAAAGGAGCACATCAAGTAGCTATTGGTTTTTCTGTAGGATTATTCCCGAGTTGGTATCCGCTGATAGGGATCGGTCCCATATTGTCATTAGGATTAACGCGTTTGTTCAAAGGAGCTATGCCAGCAGCGATTTTTGCTGCTTCATTGGATTCTTTTGTCTGGCCCTTAACATTTTTTCTTAATTATCATACAGGGCATTTTTTAGTGACATTATGGCGTTCTTCCAGTCTTCCTGCTAGTATGCCTAAGATTGATATTCCAGACTGGCCTGAAGATTATATGCAACCGATACACCAGTCTCATCATTGGCGTGATGCAGGGGTTGATTTTATTACAGGAGCTGCTGTAAACAGTGTTATTTTTGCAATTATTATTTATATTGTGATCAAATGGGTGATGTTAAAGTATCGTATACCGTTACTGCGTAGACTTCGAGGTAAAAAAGTTCATCCTTCTGCTTCACAAAAGGACTAATCTGGGGTAATACTATATATTCCACTATTTTCACAACACTATTATACTCAAAGATTAATCTATTCGAACCCGTATTATTCAGAAGGAGGAACACATGTGAATTTTGGAGCCCGCATGCTCAAAACCGGAATTGCGGTTACGCTTGCTTTATACATTAGCTCCTGGCTTAATCTGACGCCACCGGTAATTGCTGCTGTTGCTGCTATTTTTGCGATGCAGCCATCGATTTACCGCTCTTTCCGTTATTTTCTGGATCAGATTCAGACCAATACATTAGGAGCCATACTAGCACTACTTGGAGGAATGTTTTTCTCTAACGAGCCGATTGCGATTGGCTTAATGTGTGTTGTGGTGATTATGATTTGTTTGCGTCTCAAAATGGGAGATACGATTGGCCTGACATTAGTTACTGTTATTTCGGTAATGGAAGCTTCAGGTCAATGGCAATTTGCGCTTAATCGTTTTTCACTCAGTATTATTGGTATCGTATCTGCCTTTTTAATTAATATACTGGTTGCACCACCTAAGCCATTAGAACAATTTAAAGGGCAGATTGAGAATACATTTGCTAAGTTATCTTTGCTTTTACGGACAGCGGTTTCAGATGAAATCAAAGAGTCTGTGTTTCGCGAAGAAAAAAAAGCACTGGAAAATTCGATTCAGTCGTTAAGCGATAAGTACAATCTGATGGAAGAAGAACTCAAAAAATTAAAACGAGCTTCATTCAGTCGTCATCGACACATTGTAGTGAACAAACAAATGCTAACAGCGCTTAGGAAGGGAGTAGATGTGCTAACTGCTATAGAGCAACATTATTTTCAAGCAGAACGTACTCCGCAGTTAGATGATTATTTCGATAATCATTTGGAACAATTAATTAAGTTCCATGAGCATATTTTGCTGAAGCTGGATAATAAGATCAAAAATGATGGCCATGAGGCTGAAGAAGTAGAACAAGCAAACGATCAATTTTTGGATACAATGATTGATCGCTATCAAGAAAATTTTAGCGGTGTTCTAAGGTTGTCTATTGTAGCCGCTGTGATGTATGATTATGGCTATCAATTAGAACGCCTTAATCGCTTAGTAGATCATACCAGTTCTAAACATGATACAGTTGAAAAAGAAAACGAAGAGAAACAGGAACGCAGAAATTTTCCGACTTGGCCTTGGAAGCAATAATACCCAAGTCGATACATCGAAGATGACTGTTTAAAAGGAGACTTATGGGAATGACGAATATCCCCTACACATTAGAGAACTCAATTGGTTACAAACTTTCTATTGCTACACGTCTTGCACACAATCGCTTAAATCAATATTTTCGTGATGGTGGCTATCCGGTTACACATGAACAATGGATTTTGATTTCATTTTTGTGGAGACGGGACGGGCAGACACAGAATCGTCTTGCACGTCTGTCTCGCAAAGATCAACCCAGTGTATCAAGGTTGATCGATAATATGATCAAACGCGGGATGGTGGTACGTGTTCCTCATCCTGATGATCGCCGTACCAATCTTATCTATTTGACGGATTATTGCCGTAGTATTGTAGATGATCTCGGTGATAAAGCTAGTCAAACGATCGAAGATGTATTTAATGGATTTACTGTAGAAGAGCGCAATATAACGATTAAAATGCTTGATCGTATTATCGATAACTTGGATTAATTCCGTTTGTTTTGTATTAAGGTTCTCTATTTTGGTTAAATGACAAGTAGAGCTAAACTTAATACCAAGGAGGAATTAACATGATATCTGTAGAGGAAAGACAAAAGTGTCTAGAAGCTTGTCTGGAATGTATGGAAGCTTGTAATCAATGTTATACCGCTTGTCTGGAAGAAAAACATTTGGATATGATGCGAGGCTGTTTGCGACTTGATCGTGAATGTGCAGACATATGTGCATATGCTGCCAAAGCTATAACTTCGCAAAGTCCTTATATGCAACAAATTTGTGCTCTATGTGCGCAAATCTGTGAAGATTGTGCTCAAGAATGTGCCAAACATGATCATGACCATTGTCAACGTTGTGCCGAAGCCTGCCGTCACTGCGCTGAAGCTTGTCGGAGTATGGCTGCATGACAAACGATTGTCATACTAAATATGTACAAGAAGGAGAGAGCGATTCTCTCCTTTTTGCGTTGCTTTGTCAACGATAATCCTTATAAAGATGACATGATAAATAATGAAAAATAGTAGATTTATTTGTAACGAGTGAAGATTAATTATACAATATAGAATATGAGCTAGAAGATGAATCAGGAATTATACCGAAGTGCGACACGAAGTCGCCGACAAAAAACAGGTTCCATCATACCTGCTTATTTGTCGGCGTTTCCTGACGTTTACGACAAAGGAGAAAAAGATATGATTGCTAAAACAGAACAAGATATCGAAGGATTAAAAAAAATAGGTAAAGTGGTCGCGATTATTCGTGATGAATTGAAAGAAATGACCAAACCAGGAATGCGTACGATCGATCTAGATCTGCATGCGGCTAAGTTATTTGAACAACATGGTGCATTATCAGGTCCTAAAGTGACTTATGATTTCCCTGGATTTACTTGTATTAGTGTAAATGAAGAAGTGGCTCATGGTATTCCAGGCGATCGAATTATTCAAGAAGGCGATCTAGTCAATGTAGATGTATCTGCTTCATTAGATGGATACTTTGCAGACACAGGTGTATCATTTGTAGTTGGTAACGGTGATCCCAAATTAACTCAGCTATGTGAAGCTTCTATTTTGGCATTTGAAGCAGGAGCACAGAAAATTCGTGCAGGTTCCAAGCGAAGCAATGCAGGTAAAGCTACTTATAATACAGCCAAAAAATTAGGATTCACTATCATCACTAATCTAACAGGACATGGTATCGGGAAATCGCTACACGATGATCCTGAATATATTTTGAGTTATTACGATCCTACCGATAACGGATTATGGAAAGAAGGAATGGTTATTGCTTACGAACCTTTCGTATCTACCAAAGCCGAAGAAGTAGCGGAAGGTAATGATGGCTGGACACTCAAAACAGATGATGGTAGCTTTGTAGCTCAATATGAGCATACGATGATTATTACCAAAGGCGAGCCTATTATTTTGACTAAATAAAAAAAGATATACATGCAATCATCAAAAAAAGCCGCATTGCTGGATAATTCCAGACATGCGGCTTTGGTATTTGCAATTTGTAATAGATGAGCGTACAATAAAATTTGGTCTGCAAAAGAGCATAAATATTCCAAAATTATCAATATAGATTTAACATAACATAATTAATATATATTGTCAAATTTATAATTGCATAGAATGTGTAGACATAGACAAAGGAGATGATCCAGTATGGCAATAGATGATCAGGATTGGAAAGATGAACAAGCACGAGTAGATGATGTAACAACCAAAATCAATCGAAAAATGGCTGTGCTTGAACAAGAAGTTGGAGCGGCGCGTGGCGATGTTGTCGGTATGCGTAAAGACTTCTGGGATGAAGTGACAGTTAACTTCAGTGAGCCGGATGATGTAGGAGAAACTTCAACCAGTCTACGACAGCAATCACAGGTATTGACCGAGATTGAATTGGCTCACAAACGTTCGAGTCTGACTTTAGATAAATTACGTCGTTTATCAGGTTCTCCTTATTTTGGACGGATCGATTTTAAAGAAGTCGGTGAACCTGCAACAGATCATATTTATTTAGGAATTGGTTCTTTTTTAGATGATGATGAAGAGACATTTTTGATCTATGATTGGCGTGCTCCGGTATCGAGTCTTTATTACGATGGAGCACCGGGCCCTGCTTCTTATCGGACACCTGTCGGAAATATCGAAGGAAATATGGAGTTAAAACGTCAGTTTGTCATTCGTGATGCGAAGATCGATGTGTTGTTCGATACAGGGGTTACAATCGGTGATGAATTGTTACAGCAAGTGCTTAGTCATACCGCAGATAACCAAATGAAAAATATCGTAGCCACTATTCAAAAAGAACAAAATAGTGTTATTCGTAACGATCGTAGTCGTCTATTGGTTGTACAAGGTGCAGCAGGAAGCGGCAAAACGTCAGCAGCGTTACAACGTGTAGCTTACTTACTGTATCGTTATCGGGATAGCTTACGTGCCGATCAGATGGTACTCTTTTCCCCGAACTCGATGTTTAATAGTTATGTCTCGACCGTATTGCCAGAGCTTGGTGAAGAGAATATGTTACAGACTACATTTCAGGCGTATCTAGAACGTCGTATCGGCAGAGAATTTGATCTGGAAGATGTCTTTTCACAAATGGAATACTTGTTAGCCTGGAGAGACGATCTGGAGCATGATGCACGAGTGCAAGGGATTCGTTACAAGTCATCTGCAACTTATCTCAAAGCCATTCGCCGTTATACCGAGCTATTATTAACAGAAGGCATGGTATTCCGTCCGATTCGTTTTCAAGGTAAAGATATCGTAACCCGTCAACAGATGCTAGATAAGTTCTATGGATTTGATTCGGCCGTCAAATTAGGGAATCGGATCGAATTAATGCGTGATTGGTTGCTTAAAGAAGTCAGTCTATTTGGACGCAAAGAGCGTAAAGAAGCATGGGTAGAAGAACAAGTACAGTTGATGAGTACGGATGATTATCATCGTGCTTATACGATGATGCGTCGTAAGCAAAAAGGGAAAATGCCTTCTTTTGATGATTTTCAATTAGAAGCAGAATTAGCAGCACGTATGGTTGTCAATGATTGGCTCAAACCGTTACGCAAATGGGTCAAACGACTTCGTTTTGCAGATATCAAAGCGGTCTATCGTAAAATGTTTACCGATGAAGTATTATTTGCCAAAATCAATAATGGTGTATTGCCTGAAGGTTGGGAAGATTTTGCAAGGCAAACAGTTAGCCGGCTTGATCAAGGAGAATTGGGATATGAAGACGCAACACCATATCTGTATCTCAAAGAACAATTGCAAGGATTCCGTTCTAATCATGCGATTAAGCATGTGATTGTCGATGAAGTACAAGATTATTCACCGTTCCAGTTGGAATTTATGAAGCGATTATTCCCGCGTGCGCGAATGACTGCTTTGGGTGATCTGAATCAAGCGATTTACAGCCATAATTCGGTGTTTGATGAAGAAGATCCATTGTTAGAATTGTATGGTAAAGAAAATAGCGAAATTATTCGTTTGACCCGTAGTTATCGTTCCACATATGAAATTGTAGACTTTACACGAGGGATGATGAAAGGCGGAGAGCATATTATTCCGTTTAATCGCCGCGGAGATAAGCCGCAAGTGTCGCTATATGATGATCGTGAATCGATGCATAACGATATTATTCGAGATATTCATGGGCTGCAACAGCAAGGTTATCAGTATACAGCGATTATTTGTAAAACAGAAAGTGAATGTGAAGAAGCTTATCAAGTGCTCAAAGAACAGATCACATTGCGCAAAATTACTAAAAACACACCTGCTTTTGAAAAAGGAACAGTTATTATTCCTGCTTATCTTGCCAAAGGTGTAGAATTTGACGCTGTTGTATTATATGATGCTTCCAGCCAACAATATCATCGTGAAGCAGAGCGCAAATTATTCTATACAGCATGTACGCGGGCGATGCATTTGTTACATTTATATGCTATTGATGAAGTGACTCCATTTATTACGGGTATGGACGAAGAGCGATATGTATTGAATGATCATCGTGGTTGAGTCCACATAGATCACAATATCCAAGTCGTTCACTAAGAATACATTGAAATAACTATGAAATACGCTAAGGAGGACATCAGTAGAACTTTACTGTTGTTCTCCTTTTTTTATAGGTAATCCTGCTGTTATCATATATTATTCCAGACTGCTTTTTTGTAATTCAGTAATCAATGAATTAGAGACACCATTGGTCTGTTTGCGATATTGAGAAGGCGTAGAGCCCCGGTGTTGCTTGAATACAGAAATAAAGTAACTCAAGCTATCAAATCCGACTTCAAGAGAGATATCAACAATTTTGCGATCACTGCTTTCTAGTAATCGGCAAGCTTGTTGCGTCCGATAGCGATTGATATAATCGATCGGGCTTTTTTGAGTTAAACTTTTGAAAAAGCGACAAAAATGTCCTTCGCTCATATTGATTTGTTCTGCTAATTCTCGCAAACGCAGCGGTTGCTGGTAGTGATCATGAATATGACCGAGTACTGTTTTGAGCCGTTCTACTTTATCACTTGGAGCGGGCAGAGGAGTGACTTGAGTATCCATATGTTCAATCATTTGAGCAAAAAGAAGATAAAGATAAGCTTTGGTAGTCAGTTCACAAGTCGCTGTCTGTTGCTCATTGATATCGACAATCGCAGTCAATAATTTCAACACTTCTTGTTCCCAGACTTCTTGTCCACGAATATGCACAGGCAATACCATTTGCTTGCGTAACAACGGATCTATAAATCGTGCTTGTACCATGTCATACCCTGCACTATTTAACAAAGACATACTGAAAACGGTCGCTACAAAGCTACAGGATTCATGTTCCATCTGATATGCTGTATGAATCTCACCGCTATTCACAAATACCGCTTCACCTGCATGCACTTCATAAGGAATCGTACCGATCTGAAACAACGCTCTTCCTTGCGTCACCAAAATCAATTCAGGTTCTTCATGCCAGTGACATTCTAGCACTGTCTCTTCTTCAATATCATCCATCCGATACACACTCACCGGATACATCAGACTCCCGTGAATCCGATCTTCTTTTAACTCTTCGCGCAACTGCTCCTGAATCATCCAATCACCGCCTTAAATCATATAATATTGTGCAATGGAGCGACTTAACGCTCCGTAAATGGATTATTCTTACGATCGCTGTTGCGAGCTAATCTCTTTTATTCCCGCTCTGCGGTAGAGATTAGCTCACAAAGGCGAACGCTTCGCTTCTCCAGAACCATTCCATCTGCTCCGCTGTAGAAAGTGGTCATTCAAATAAAGGGATATCTCTAAAGGTCAAAACTTCATCAATTGGAACACCAGCTTTGATAATATCGACTAACTCTTCAAAACGAGGGCTTATATACAAAACATTTTTATAACTAGATACTAGCGTATGATCTAATCTATGCGTAGATAGGATACCTGCAATTTTATGAGAGTATTCTTCCTTAAAAAAGAAACCGTCTGTATCTCTTCTGATTTTAATTAAATTATTATTAAAATCATAAATTTCTTCTCCGTAAGCTGCTTGAGAGAAATCTATCTCATCAAACTCATTAGCTTCTGTAACAATCAAATTAATATTTTTATTGTCATTATCAGTTTCAAAAGCACCTATAGCTTTTTCAAGATTTCCTTTTATTTGTTCAGAACTTTCTTCGGTTATATCTATCATTGATAGGTCACTAGAAGTACCTAAAGTTAGATTATTTAAGTTTTTCTTATTTGGTGGGAATAAACTAAATTGTAATTTTTCATCTATTTTAGAAGGATAACAATACATCTCATTATCTTTGAAAGAAGATATATTTGAATTCAAATAGCTAATAAATTCAGGTATATCTACTTTTTTAAAACGTATACTATTATGGATTGTTATATATTTATTAATTTTAATATGAGTTAATTCATTTTTAAAATAACTTATCAATTTGTTTTGTATATTATCTCTTTTACTAATAGATAAACTTTTCATTTGGATAGAATACTTAATGTTAGATTTTGTATATACGAAATCAACTGGTCTGTTACTCTCTGAAGGTTCGTATTGAATGTTAATACCAGAATTATAGTTAATCAATTGCGTAAGAAAATTATGTTCTGCTATAGCAGCAAGAAATGTATTCTTTTTTACAGCATTTGATGAAAGGTGAAGATTCATTTCAGATAATCCATGATTATCTATAAATGTAATCTGGTCTTGAAGAGCTTTTATTGCTTCATCATCACTATACACTTTATTAGCAATCAACATCTCTCTTGCCGATTTCATTTTTTTGTTCTTATTCACTTGCTACCCACCACCCTATTGAAATTTCCTGCATTCTTTTGAGAAGCGGATGATCTACTACCACGAGCGGAGGGAAGGAGGAGGTGCTGAAAGAGCGAAGCGCTCGCCTTTGAAGAAAAATGCCAACTGCTTGAGCAGTTATTCAAGGCATTTTCCTTCAACAGCGACGACAAGCACCGCCTTCTTCACGCAGCAACCCCCATCAAAGATCCCCCACCCCTCACCAAATCAGCCAAAGATCAATATCCTTACACATATGATCAAAATAAAAGAAGAAAAGCGCTTTCTTTATCAATATTATTATAACTATAGGTAAGCGATTTGCACAAATACATTTTAATAACCAAATAAAGACTATTGGGGGAAATGACATGAAATTTACTGATGGCTATTGGATGACACGCAAAGGGTATAGTATGCAACATCCTGTAGATATTCGCGATATTGTTAACAAAAATAATGAGCTAACGTTATATGCAGCTACCAAAAAAATTGTACATAAAGGCGATACGTTAAATGGAGCATTGCTCAAAGCTTCTTTGAGTTCTCCAATGCCCAACGTAATCAAAGTACAATTTAACCATCACAAAGGTGGACTGCAAAAACTGCCTGAATTTGAACTGGCTCAATTAGAGACCGATGTTCAAGTGATCGAAGATGAGGATCGTACTGTTTTTCAATCTGGAGATTTAACAGCAACGATTCGTAAAAATACCAATTGGGGGATCAGCTTTGATTTTGCCGGTCGTCATTTAACCGGGAGTGTTCATCGTGGGCCTGGTTATATCAATGGACCTGAAGATACTGTCTTTTTCCGTGAGCAATTGGAATTAGGGATCGGTGAATATATTTACGGATTAGGCGAACGCTTTACACCGTTTGTTAAAAATGGTCAGGTCGTTGATATCTGGAACGAAGATGGCGGTACAAGTAGTGAGCAAGCTTACAAAAATATTCCGTTTTACCTGTCTAGCAAAGGATACGGTGTATTTGTTAATCATCCAGAAAAAGTCTCCTATGAAGTTGCTTCTGAAAATGTATCCAAAGTACAATTTAGCGTAGAAGGCGAAAGCTTAGAATATTACATCATCGGCGGTCGCAATCCAAAAGAAGTATTGGATAACTATACGACTCTAACAGGTAAGCCTGCATTGCCACCAGCTTGGACATTTGGACTGTGGCTAACGACTTCGTTTACAACCGATTATGATGAAGCAACAGTGAATCATTTTGTCGATGGAATGAAAGAACGCGACCTTCCATTGTCTGTATTCCATTTTGACTGTTTCTGGATGCGTGAATACCAATGGTGTGATTTTGTGTGGGATGAGCGGATGTTCCCGGAACCAGAAGCAATGCTTACCCGTCTTAAAGAAAAAGGGCTCAAAATCTGTGCTTGGATCAATCCATATATCGCAGAGAAATCGTATTTATTTGATGAAGGTATGGAAAATGGATATCTTGTCAAACGCAAAGATGGAAGTGTATGGCAATGGGATCTATGGCAAGCTGGGATGGGTCTGGTCGACTTTACCAATCCAGAAGCAGTCGCATGGTATAAGAGCAAGCTGAAAGTGCTTGTTGATCAAGGGGTAGACTCTTTCAAAACAGACTTTGGTGAGCGTATTCCGACCGATGTTGTGTATTATGATGGCTCTGATCCTGTGAAAATGCACAATTATTACACATTCTTATATAACAAAGTAGTATTTGAATTGTTGGAAGAAACGCTTGGCAAAAATGAAGCGGCATTATTTGCACGTTCTGCTACAGTCGGTGGACAACAATTCCCTGTACACTGGGGCGGCGATTGTTCTTCTACATTTGAATCAATGGCGGAATCATTACGTGGTGGATTGTCTCTAGGAGTATCTGGATTTGGTTTCTGGAGTCATGATATTTCAGGCTTTGAAATGACGGCCGCACCGGAAGTATACAAACGTTGGGTACAATTCGGAATGTTGTCTTCTCATAGCCGTCTGCATGGTAATGAATCATATCGTGTGCCGTGGTTGTTCGATGAAGAGTCTGTTGATGTATTGCGTACCTTTACAAAGCTGAAATGTCGTCTGATGCCTTATCTGTTCGATGCGGCTGTTAATGCGTCTGAACAAGGGGTACCGATGATGCGTCCTATGGTGCTTGACTTCCATGAAGATCCGACAACACATACATTAGATCGTCAGTATATGTTCGGGGATTCGTTATTAGTTGCTCCGATCTTTAATAGCGAAGGGTTAGCAACATATTATGTACCAGAAGGAAAATGGACTAATTTCTTAACTGGAGATGTAGTACAAGGTGGACGCTGGTACAATGAAACGTTCGACTTTATGAATTTACCATTACTGGTTAAGCCTAATAGCATTATTGCGCTAGGTGCAGAAGAGAACAAACCAGATTACGATTATACCGATGGCGTAGAACTTCATATTTTTGAATTGGAAGAAGGGCAATCTACTTCGATCCGTCTGGTCAATATGCAAGGTGGGCAAGAAGCAATTGTAACAGCTTCCCGTCAAAATAATACTATCGATATCGCTGTAGAAGGTACGCTTAACTCATGGTCTATCGTATTACGTGGTATTACAGACGTAAGCGGAGTTGTAGGAGCGAATCAATTGACTGGTGAACATGGCATTATTTTGAAATCGCAAGACCAAAAAGTAACTGTAACACTGTAATTGATAAATATTCCTTTGAATACAGTGTAGGTAACAATCTACAAGTTTGTACGATTAAGATGATCTTATGAATACTTGAAGATCATCCTCCATAAAATGTTAAAAAAAGACTGCTCCTACATTTAGTAGAGGCAGTCTTTTTAATAGAAACAGAAGTATTGTTTTATTTTAATATAAAATCGATATTATTTAATTTTGATATGAATACTATGTTGTGTCTGAGCGGGCGTTGTTTTGGCTTTGATCATATATACAATACCGACCACAATATAAAGGACGATAAATAATGCAGAGAAGCGGTACATAGAAGTATAACTGGTGATTCCTGCAACAGTTCCTAAGATCATAGCACCAAGCGCTACCCCCATATCAAGCGAGTTCAAGAACATACCGTTAGCCATTCCGCGTTGATGCGGGCTAACTACTTGAATCATCCATGTCTGCATTGTAGGTTGTAATGCTCCCCAGCCAAGACCATAACAGATTGCCGAAGCAAATAATCCCCATGTAGAATGAGCGAAAGATAATAGCAATAGACCAGCAATTAACATCACTGCTCCAGGTACGATAAGTGCTTTGGGCCCTTTACTATCATAGATTTTACCAGAGAAAGGACGAACAATAATTACAGCCAAAGCATTAAATAAGAAAAAGTAACCCGGATTCGCAAGATGAGCTTCTTTGCCAAATAAAGCGATAAAGCTTACCAGTCCACCATATGTTAATGACATTAAGAAATTTAACAGACTAGGCAATAATAATCTTTTTTCAAATTTGGAAGCTTTCGTAGGAAGTGGTGGAGTATCTATTGTTTCGACAACTATTCCTTCTGAAAGTGCTTTGGCTTGTGCAGCTAGTTTACGTTGATCGGCTGCGATTTTTTGCTCAGCAATCTTTTTATCTTGTCCTTTGACAAGGCTATAAGCAAGCGGAAATAGGATCAAAATAAATATCGAACCAATAATAATCAGTGGTGTAAATCCATATTGCTTCTCAATACTCATACCGATTAGTGGCCCCATCGACATAGAGATAGTAGTCGACAAACCAAAGTATCCCATGCCTTCACCCATACGTTTGCGAGGAATAATATCGGACACCATAGTTGGAAAGGTGGTACTGTACATTCCGAATCCAAATCCGAAAATAACACGCATTACCAATAATAAAATAATCGTCGCACTAAAATAATATCCGACAGTACCGAGTAAGGCGATCAATAATCCACCAAACAAAATCACATTTCGCTTACCAAGTTCTAATGCTCTAGCCGAAAATAACCGTGACACAATAGCAGCTAATGCCATCAAGCTAGTACATAGACTTACATAGAAATCGCCTGCATTGAAATGCTCTCGCATATACAAAGGCAGGGACGATAAGATCATATGCAAATTCAAAAAAACAAGTAAATTACAAGCTGTTAAAATCAAAAATTCTTTCGTCCACAGACGAGAAGGGGCGTCTTCCTCGATATCTGTTATAGGTGTTGTCTCTATTGAGGGGTTTGATTGTTGGGATGGAATATGTTCTTTTGATAAAAGGTTCTCTTTGTTAGTATGCTCCATAGTCTATATTTCTCTCCATTTCTGTAACCAATCCTATACTTTACTGTTCAGTGTCTCATGTGTATCAGGATCTATCTCTAGTTTGTTGCGTAACAAATGCAGTAAATGATGCAGTTCTTTGAATTGCTCTGGTGTAAGCAGATCGGTTAAATCTTGATTATGTTTTTGCTCAATTGCATATATTGTTTCCATAAGTTCACGTCCGGCAGGTTGAGGATAGACAAGAAAAGCTCTTCGATCATGCGGATCTGTTTCTTTACGAATTAAATTTTTGCGATGCAATACATCCAAAATACGAGCGGTAGTGGGTTGATCTTTGTATACATGCGAAGCCAGTACTTTCTGATTCATTCCTTCTTGGGCACATACATAATATAGAACACTCCATTGCTCAGGGGTAATATCATGTTCTTTTAAATGAACGGCCAGCGACTGACTGACTTTGCGGTAGGTCGTTCCTAATACAAAACCGATCGATTCTAACTCTTGCATAATAAAGCTCCCTTCACAGATTAGATATGAAATCAAATTAGATGTTATAACAATTATATCTAAAACAATTAAAATTTTCAATAGATTTCCTATATCAATGAAGTAGATGATATAGAGAAGATATATTTGAATCCACTTGTTTATTACAGATATTCCATATAAAGAAGCAGTATCAAAATATGTTATTGACCGCATAAATATAGTTGAGTAGAATTTGATCATTGATAAGTAATCTACCTGTTATTTCTACAGTGATCCGAAAAATGGAAAGGAGTACATATTTTTTTGGTTTTAAAACCAAGTATTCAGATGCGTATTATTTAAAATATAGATTAGGGGGAAAATTTAATGGTTAAGCAAAAATCATGGTTTCAATGGATTGGCGTATTTACTCTTGCACTTTTGATGGTTGTGGTAACAGCTTGCTCTAGTGGAAGTTCGACAGCGACCAATACTACAGCTCCTGCTTCTACAGATGCTACGGCTTCAACAGACAGTGGACAACCCAAAGACGGAGGAAGTCTTATTATTGCTGTAGCGGCAGATCCGCAAGTGTTAAATCCTAACTATGCAGGGGATCGAGTCAGTCTAACGATCGACCAAGCATTATATGCACCATTATTTCAAGTGAATAAAGGCAAGAAAACATTTTACTTAGCAGATAGCTTGGATTTGTCCAAAGATAATTTAACTTATACGCTAACCCTTAAAAAGGGATTAACATGGCATGATGGAGAAAAGTTAACTGCTGATGATGTTGTATTTACGATCAACAAAATTCTGGATGAAAGTCAACATAGCTTTTTACGAAGCAGCTTTGTTATTGGTGGTAAGCCTGTACAAGTCACCAAAATAAATGACACCACTATCCAATTTAAATTAGCTCAAGTTAGCCCTGCTTTTGAAGCAGCTTTAGTTCAAGTTAGTCCGATTCCTAAGCATATTTTTGAGAACGAGACAGATATTGAAAAAAGCACTAAAAACAATAATCCTATCGGATCAGGCCCTTTTAAATTTAAAGAATATAAAACAGGTGAGTATATAACATTAGAACGGTTTGACAATTATTTTGGTGGAAAACCTCATCTTGATTCTGTTACTTATCGAATTGCCAAAGACACGAATGCCGCTAATCTAGCTTTACAAAATGGTGAGATCAATGTGAAATACCTTGATCCACAGGATGTAAGCACTATTCAAGCAACAGGTAACTTTGATATTCAAGCGTATAGCGAAGGTCGCCTTGCTTATCTTATGTTTAACGAGAACAGCGATACTGGAGTTTTGAATAAAAAAGAAGTGAGACAAGCGATCTCCTACGCACTAAGTCGCGATGAAATTATTCAAGTCGCTTATACATCTACTGATTATGCAGAACCAGCTCGTTCTCCATTTACCCCGGATGCGCTGTATTTTGATAATGATGTAACCACGTATGATAACAATATAGAAAAAGCCAAACAGTTATTGCAACAAGCAGGTGTAAGTAATCTGAAGTTAAGATTTATCGTATCCAGCGGTAACAAATCACAAGAAGCACAGTCCCTTTATATTCAGCAAAAGTTAAAAGAAATCGGTATTGATGTTGAACTACAAAATATGGATTCTTCTGCTTGGTCTAACAAATTTGTAGATCCGAATGCTAAAGATTACGAGCTGGCGATCTCTGGTTATATTATGGGCTATGATCCTGATGCTTATCGTATTTTGTATACATCTAATGAATCGTCTAATTACACTCATTACAACAATAAAAAGGTAGATCAGTTGTTTGTTGAAGGTTCTGCAGAAGCAGATACAACTAAACGTGCAGCTATATACAAAGAACTTCAAGAAATCATCGCAGCAGATGCACCTATTTATCCAATGGCTTATACCAAAACGATTGTAGCAATCGATAAAAAGTATGGTGGTTTAGATAAAGCTATTTTGAAACCTGTCGTTATCTTTGAAGATTTATCTAAAATCTATCTTAAACAATAAGGGAGACAGGTATGAAATCGACTATAGTCAAACGACTTATACAGATCATACCGATGCTTTTATTCGTGTCGATTATCTGCTTCGGGATGATCAAGTTAGCTCCTGGTGATCCTGTACTATCCTTTGTTACTCCTAATATGCATCCTGAAGATATAGAACGTATGCGTCAAAGTCTTGGTCTGGACAAACCAGCATATATTCAGTATTTATTATGGATCAAAGAAGCTTTATCTGGTAATTTAGGTTATTCATTAATTAATCATCAACCTGTATTACAACAAATGCTAGATCGTTTGCCTGCAACAGCCGGTTTGATGGGGATTTCAATCCTCATCTCGGTTGTTCTTGCTATTCCTATTGGTTTATTAGCAGCGGCTAATCGTAACCGTTGGATCGATAAATGTATTAATTTGTTATGTTATATCGGAATTTCGATTCCTGTATTCTGGTTAGCGATCTTGCTTATTTATCTATTTGCTATCAAATTGCACTGGTTACCGAGTGTCGGGATGCGGACGATAGGTGTAGACTCATTTTGGGATATGGTTAAGCATGGAATATTACCATGTGCAGTGTTATCTTTTGGATTTTTAGCAGTCTACGTACGTTATATTCGTTCTAGCACACTAAGCCAACTTAAAGAAGATTATGTACAAATTCAACTTGCTTATGGCTCCAGTCCCAAATTAGTATTGTTTAGACATGTACTCAAGCATGTGCTACTGCCTATTATTACATTACTCGGGATGTCGTTAGCTGATTTGGTTGCAGGTGCTATCGTTACCGAAACTATTTTTTCTTGGCCAGGTATTGGATCGCTAGGAATGACTGCGGTTAAAGGAATGGATTACCCGATGATTATGGGAATAACGTTATTTTCATCGTTGATGTTGATTCTAGGGAATCTGATTGCCGATATTCTTTACCGATTCGCAGATCCAAGAATCAAATCAACGAGGTGAATGATAGTATGAAAAATAAATGGAAACAGGTGAGTAACGAGATAACATCCTCTCCTTTAGGATGGTTAGCGGTTATTGTATTGATTGTGTTTTCGCTAGGCGCTATATTAGCTTCCTTATCTCCCTATGATCCAGATCAGTTAAATGTGATGGAGCGTATGCAACTTCCTAGTAGTGGACATTGGTTTGGAACAGATGATTATGGTCGAGATTATTTTACAAGAGCGTTATATGGTGGACGTATATCGCTGTTAGTCGGTTTTTTATCAATGATTATCGCTACAGTAATCGGTGTGGCAGTCGGCGTAATTAGCGGTTATGCAGGCGGATCGATCGATAATTTATTAATGAGAGCTTTAGAAATTTTGATGTCTATTCCTTCCTTTTTGATTATTTTATTGTTAAGTGTATATTTGAAGCCGGGAATTGGAAATATTATTCTTATTATTGCTTTGTTAATGTGGATGAATATGGCACGTATTATACGAGCAGAGACGATGACTTTAAAAGAAAGAGAGTATGTATTATATGCTCAAGCATCCGGTCAAAGTAGTATAGGTATTATTATGAAGCATATTCTACCGAATTTGATTCCACTTATTATTGTAGGGGCTACTAACAATGTCGCTTCAGCTATTATGATGGAATCGGCTTTAAGCTTTCTGGGATTTGGTGTACAACCTCCAAATGCAACATGGGGCAGTATGCTTAACAATGCGCAGGGGTATTTAGCGCAAGATCCTTTACTAGCTATTTTTCCAGGATTGCTTATATTTTTAACGGTACTTAGCTTTAATATTTTGGGTGATTTATTACGAGCAGGATTTGAACCCAAGTTGATCCGTAGATAATGGGGCTCATGAATAGATACGGACTAGATGGTCTTTTTTGAAAAGAGGTGAATATTCGATGACAGAACCTTTATTATCGGTGAATGATCTAAAAGTTTCATTTGATACCAAAGAAGGAGAAAATCAAGCCCTTCGAGGAGTGAGCTTTGATATTTATACAGGAGAAACGATCGGTATAGTAGGAGAATCCGGTAGTGGAAAAAGTGTCACTGCCAAAGCCATCTTATCTCTTATTACACCACCTGGACGTATATGGAATGGAGATATTCGATTTCACGGACAATCCCTGATCACTTTGAATCCCAAGCAGTGGCGTAAGATTCGTGGTAAGCAGATTGCAATGATTTTTCAAGATCCGATGACTTCTTTGAATCCGGTCAAAAAAATCGGTGATCAAATGATTGAAATTATACGTCGGCATCGTGGGATGAATAAACCAGAAGCACAAGCTGAAGCGATCAAGCAGTTGGAGCAAGTAGGGATTGGTCAAGCAGAGGCAAGGCTACATCAATATCCGCATCAATTTAGTGGTGGTATGCGTCAACGGGTTATGATTGCGATAGCGTTGGCTTGCCAGCCTGAACTTATTATCGCGGACGAGCCGACAACAGCTTTAGATGTTACGATTCAATCGCAAATTCTGTTTTTACTCAAACAGTTAAAAGAGCAGTCTCATACTACAATTGCTTTGATTACTCATGATTTGGGCATTGTCGCTCAAATTTGTACCCGCGTAATTGTTATGTACGGTGGCATGATTATGGAAGAAGGGCTGGTCGAAGACATATTTTATCGTCCGCATCATCCATATACAAAAGGACTGCTTCGTTCGCTACCTAAACGCAGTGAAGGTTTGCGAGAGCGATTAATTCCTATTGAAGGATCACCACCAGATTTATTGCATCCTCCTAGCGGATGTCCATTTATGGAACGTTGTCCGCAAGCACATGAACGTTGTGCTACATTACCACCTGTATCTCATATATCTGAAAGTCATCGTTCGATGTGTTGGTTAGATCAGGAAGGAGCGCATACAACAGATGAATTCAATACGCAAATCTGATAACCGACTAGACTCTACTCCATTAGTACAAGTAGATCAACTTAAAAAGCATTTTGTAACCAGTACTACTATTTGGGGCAAAACAGAACAGGTACTCAAAGCTGTAGACGGTGTTAGTTTTCATATTAACCGTGGAGAAACATTTGGGTTGGTAGGGGAATCAGGGAGCGGCAAATCGACAGTAGGACGTTGTCTACTGCGTTTGTACGATTATACGGATGGAGAAGTCTATTATGATGGACAAAATATTTCCCGTATGTCAGCCAAACAGCTCAAGCCATTTCGTAGACGAATTCAGTCTATTTTTCAAGATCCATATTCTTCGTTAAATCCAGGCATGAATGTTGCGGAATTGATCAGCGAACCTATGAATATTCATCGTATGCATACTGGCAAAGATCGAAAAGAAGCTATTGTTGATTTACTGGAAAAAGTAGGTCTACAAAGTGGACATCTTTATCGTTATCCGCATGAGTTTAGTGGAGGGCAACGTCAACGATTATCTATTGCAAGAGCATTATCTGTAAATCCTGAATTTATTGTGTGTGATGAACCCATCTCAGCGTTAGATGTTTCTATTCAAGCACAAGTGATCAATACCCTCGAAGATTTGCAGACTGAATTAGGCCTAACGTATTTGTTTATTGCACATGATCTATCAATGGTTCATCATATTTCTGATCGAATTGGAGTGATGTACGGCGGACGACTCGTCGAAGTAGCAGACAGTGACGAATTGTACAACAATCCATTACATCCGTATACACAAGCATTGTTATCTTCTATTCCTATTGCTGATCCGCGTGCAGTTATTCAGCCCATTTCATATACACCTTCAGTCGTCGATCCTAATGAAGCAGCACAAGCCTATTTATTACGTGAAGTCAGTCCACGTCACTATGTAAGTAACCTATAGAGTACATTGTAAATAGAAGTACTGTATACAATATCAATCCATATTCGGATAGCTAATAAAATGAAAAAGAACGGTAAAGTAGTCTAGCTACTTTACCGTTCTTTTTATATACAACGAAGAAGTATTATTTAGTTCCAGCTTCTTCTTTTACTTGTTCTTTAGCTTGAGGAACAGATTCCCAGTCTTTCAAGAAACGTTCGATACCGCTATCTGTCAATGGGTGTTTCCACAAAACAGGAACCAAAGTACCTGGAATAGTAGCGATGTGAGCACCAGCAAGAGCAGCTGCTTCTACATGACCTACATTACGGATACTTGCAGCGATAATTTCTGATTTCAAACCATAAGTGTCTAAGATTGTACGAAGATCGCGAATCAATTTCATACCATCAACAGCGATATCATCTAGACGACCTACGAATGGGCTGATGAATGTAGCGCCAGCTTTAGCTGCCATCAAACCTTGTGCTGCGGAGAAGATCAAAGTTACGTTTGTTTTGATACCTTCTTTAGAAAGTTGGTTACAAGCGTACAATCCTTCTTCAGTCATAGGCAATTTAATAACAACGTTTGGTGCCCATTTTGCGATTTCGTGAGCTTCTTTTAACATACCTTCAGCATCAAGGCTTACAACCTCTGCGCTTACTGGTCCTTCAATAATCTCACAAATTTCGTCGATTACATCTTTAAATACGCGACCTTCTTTAGCGATCAATGAAGGGTTAGTTGTTACACCATCTACGATTCCCAAACGCGCAATACGTTTGATTTCTTCAAGGTTACCTGTGTCTAAGAAAAATTTCATTTCTCTTTTCCTCCTCGTAAAATTCTATAATTTGTATAACGTTAGGCATCAAACTGCAATTTGTAACATGTATCTACAACACGCTTAGAAATAAACACCTATCATTCTATTACCCAAAATGATCGATATGTACACTTTTAAGCGATTGTTTATTATCCAAGACAAATTGCTGAAAAACAATGTCTATGTATCATTTTTACCATAATTAAAGCATTCACACAACTCTTCCTTTTGGTTTTGTGGTCAAATGAAAGGGAACCAAAGACAAACCCAAATCGATATGTTGATTTTAAGAATTGTAATAAACCATATATAGTAGAAAAACGCACTTATTATTGTCAAAATGAGACTTTCAAAAGAAATAAAAATAATTTTAAAATGATAGATTCATTATGTAATATACAATAAATATAAAGTCTACTATTCATAAATAACTTGAAAATGACGAAATTAAATTATGAGCAATTTATGATATGAGGAGTGAACAACTTGGCTAATACATCTGTAAATTCAACAAATGATTCTGGTAATTTTGCGATTACAGGTCATGGATCGATAAGCATTGTAGATATGATGGTAATTTGTATGCAGTATTTTGAAAAAATTGTAGGTAACGATATTATGTTAGGCGTCTGTGATATGACAGAGTTCAAATATTATCGTCCTGCTAGAGAATTGGATCTTGGCTTGCGTCCGGGTACACCTGTTTCACCTGACGATAACAATCTACGGACTGCCCTGGTAGATGGAGTATCTTCTGTTACTCGTGTGCCGGCTTCTGCGTATGGATTTGAATTAGATGCAGCAGCAGTTCCTATTAAAGATGCAAATGGCAAAGTTGTCGGTGCGTTAGCAACAGCGTATACATTGCAACATAATGAACTATTGGCTGATTTTACAACGAATCTAGAAACGATTAGCGAACAGTTAAGTGAAATGGTACAGACTGTAGCTGCTCAATCTCAACAACTATCTGCAACAACAACAGATATTCAGTCCAATACACGTGAAGCTGTTGAAAATTCCAAAGATGTTAATAAAGTAGCTGGATTTATCCGCGAAATTTCAGAGCAAACGAATTTATTAGGTCTGAATGCAGCGATTGAAGCTGCTCGTGTAGGTGAAGCAGGCGCAGGCTTTGGCGTTGTTGCTTCTGAAGTGCGTAAATTATCTGTCGATACCAAACAAGCTACACAAAATATCGAACAATCGCTATCAACTGTACAACAATCGATTCAATATATGGAGCAGGAGATCTCAGCAATAGCCAAATCTTCTCAAGAACAAGCTATTTTAGTTAATGAATTTAGTGAAGTGGTAGATAGCTTAAATCAAATGAGTCACAAATTTAAAAACTTTACAAACGACTTTTTGAAATCTCGTCTGTAATGTTATTAGTATTTATCGTTTGTCGAGAAATAGCAGTTTTCTTCTGAGAGATGAAGAGACTGCTATTTTTTGTTATGGTTAAAAAGGGTTAATAATACAAAAATCTAGTCAATGAAAGGAAGAACTTTATTTATGAGTGCTATTTTTCGTAACGATTGGGCAGACGTATTAGAATCGGAACTGCAAAAGCCATACTATCTGGAGTTACGCCAATTTTTGGCACAAGAATATCGCACAGCAACGATCTATCCAGATATGTATGATATTTTTAATGCTTTGCATTACACGTCACTTGAATCGACCAGAGTCGTTATTTTAGGGCAAGATCCTTATCACGGTCCAGGACAAGCACATGGATTGAGCTTTTCTGTCAAACCGGGGGTCTCAATTCCGCCTTCATTACATAATATCTATCAAGAGCTTCATGATGATCTCGGATGCGCTATTCCTAAGCATGGATCATTGATCCATTGGGCAGAGCAAGGTGTTCTATTATTAAATGCTGTATTGACCGTACGACGTGGACAAGCCGCTTCTCATCAAAATCAAGGGTGGGAAACATTTACAGATCGGATTGTACAGGCTGTCAACGAACGAGAAACACCGGCTGTTTTTATATTGTGGGGAAGTCATGCACAGCGCAAAGGAGCAGCGATTGATCGTACCAAACATCATGTGATTACATCTCCGCATCCAAGCCCATTTTCAGCGCACAAAGGATTTATGGGCAGTAAACCTTTTAGCAATACCAATCAATTTTTGCAGTCTCAGGGAATGGAACCGATCGATTGGTGTATAAAGGATTGATTTGCAGAGTATGTAAGCGTTACAATCATAGAGGTTAATCTTTAGCAATATAATGCTAATCTGTCCTACTATTTTACAGATGATTTGATCCAAAGGAGGATTTTGTCGAGTGGAATACCGTGTAGAGAAAGATACAATAGGCGAAATTAATGTACCTGCTGATAAATTATGGGGTGCACAAACACAGCGAAGTAAAGAAAATTTCAAAATTGGTCAAGAAAAAATGCCGAAGCAAGTCGTATATGCTTTTGCACTACTAAAAAAAAGCGCAGCACTTGTTAATGAACAATTAGGTAAATTATCGACTGATAAAGCACATGCGATCGCTCAAGCCGCAGATGAGATTCTAACAGGTCAATGGGATGAGCATTTCCCGTTGGTAGTCTGGCAGACAGGAAGCGGTACACAGTCCAATATGAACGTCAATGAAGTGATTGCCCATCGTGGTAATCAGTTGCTTGAAGAACAAGGGAAAAGTGAACGTCTACATCCTAATGATGATGTGAATATGTCGCAAAGTTCTAACGATACATTCCCGACAGCATTACATGTAGCAGGTGTATTAGCTGTAGAAGATCATTTGATTCCTGCGATTGCTAAACTTCAACAAACATTTACACAGAAATCAGAAGAGTTCAAAGATCTGATCAAAATCGGACGTACTCACTTACAAGATGCAACGCCACTTACACTGGGGCAAGAGATCAGTGGATGGGAAGCGATGTTAGCGAAAAGTACACGTATGATCACACAGAGTGTAGAAGAAATGAAAGAACTGGCGATCGGTGGTACAGCGGTAGGAACAGGGATTAATGCCCATCCAGATTTTGGACGATTAACGTCTGAGAAAATTTCAGAATTAACAGGCAAATCTTTTGTGACTGCTCCGAATAAATTCCATGCTCTAACCAGTCATGATGAAGTGGTCTATGTACACGGCGCTGTCAAAGCGCTAGCGGCTGATCTGATGAAGATTGCTAATGATGTGCGCTGGCTTGCTAGTGGACCTCGTAGCGGACTAGGAGAGCTTACAATCCCTGCTAATGAACCGGGTAGCTCTATTATGCCGGGTAAAGTAAATCCGACACAATCCGAAGCGATGACGATGGTTGTAACACAAGTGATGGGTAACGATGCAGCGATTGGATTTGCTGCCAGTCAGGGTAACTTTGAATTGAATGTATTCAAGCCTGTTATTATTTATAACTTCTTACAATCGGTTCAATTGCTTGGGGATGCGTTGATCTCTTTCAACGATCATTGTGCTATCGGAATCGAAGCCAATGTAGATCAAATTAAACACAATCTGGATAATTCGTTAATGTTGGTAACGGCGCTCAATCCGCATATCGGTTATGAAAATGCAGCTAAGATTGCTAAGCATGCGCACCAAGAAGGATTGTCTTTGAAAGAATCTGTATTGCAAAGTGGATTATTAACAGAAGAAGAGTTCGATAAATATGTCGATCCTTCACAAATGATTCATCCAAAAGCATAATAGAATCGCAAACTTAACTATAATCTAATTTTTAATCAGCAAGCCTTTTTCAAGTAATCTTCTGAATGCAATCTTCAGAGATACATGAAAAAGGCTTTTTTTGATAGGGGAAAAGCTAGATTAGTTCCACAGCATATCAACGCTAGATCTGCTTTTACACTGAATTGTGAATACATAGCTATCAACTTTAAAATTTATAGACACAGATTCGCCATAAATGCTTGCCAAGTGAAATTGAATAAGCTACAATATCGATACAAGTTAATTGATAATAATTATCATTATCAATAGATAACTAAAAAAATTGAAATCAAGGAGGGCCAGTGTGAATATATTATCGGATTGTCTCTCACAACTGACAGAACATCTTCGTGGTGATTCATCGGTGAAAGGGCTGTTGATTACTGGTTCGGTCGCTTATGGCTATTCTTCACCTCATTCAGATATGAATATTATGATTATCGTATCCGATCAAGAATTTGAAGAACGTTTCCAATCGGGTTCGTTACATTATGATGGAGCCGAATGTAAAGTAGGACGTTCTTTGCACAACATAGATGGCAAGTACATTAGTATGGCTTATTTGGAAAAAGTAGCTCGCTTTGGTAGTGAACCTGCACGGTTTGCCTTTTTGGGTGCAATCGTTGTATTTTCAGATATTCCAGAATTACGAGATGTATTAAATACGATTACCGAGTATCCGATGTCGCTCAAGCAAAATAATATTCACCGATTTTATGCTCAATTTGAAGCTTGGTATGGAGAATGTAGACAAGCGTTGAAGCGTGACGATGCGTATTTGTTGCATCAAGCGGTCATGAATATGGTGTTATTTGGCGGACGCATGGTACTTGCACATAATGAAATGCTATACCCGGGACATAAGTGGATGATGCGAGTCTTAGAAGGCGTTAGAGAGAAGCCTGAGCGGTTACGTGAACAGATTCAATCATTGATGGCTGAGCCAAAAGAAGCAATGATCGAGCAATTTTATCGTCATATCACCGAATTCCGTAACTGGGGTATAGGAGATATGAAATGGGCTGATTATGTCATTCGGGATAGTGAGTTACACTGGATGCAAGGAAGCTTATCGGTTGCAGAATTATAAGTAGTTACCTAAATGATAAATTAAGCAGTAACAGAACAAAAATGATGAATTGAATAACAACATAACAAAATAAAAGCGTCGTGTCTCTGGCTGAGAACGGCGCTTTTATTTTTGGATGAGCCCAGGTATAACCTTAGCTATTTGGATGCATATTGTTGTTTGATGTAAATCATCATCATACTATATGAATAGAATAGGTTGTAGTACATATAGGCTGCGTCATCAAGTGCAAAACAGGGAAAAGTATTCTCTATATGAACATGTCAGCCTTTCAAGGGAAAGCGGACATGGGATCATTAATTAGAAGCAAGAATAGATGTTTTACCTAATAAATGCTGGAAGCTGATCATACCGTTACCATACAGATTGTCTTTGCCAGTTGCGCCCAAATCAATACTGCCTTGATCCAGTGCCTGACGAATTTGTGTATTTGTACTACCCGGGTAAGCTTCTTTAAGAATAGCAGCCATACCCGTTACAAATGGAGCTGCAACAGATGTACCGCTACGAAGTTCGTATTTACCATTACTAGAAGTACTTACAATATCTACACCTGGTGCTGTCAGTTCAATCTCAGAACCGCTAGAAGAAAAATCAGCACGTTGTAAATTATCATCTATAGCAGCCACAGCGATAACATGACTGGATTTAGCAGGGTATTGAACAGTATCTGTAGCCGCATCAGCTGTACCTTTATTACCAGCTGCTGCAATTAGCAAGATTCCATTTTGATCAGCAGAAGCAAGTACTTGTTCTACAACAGGAGAATCTTCAGGAAAAGCGATAGACATATTTACAATATCCATATGATTTTGAATAGCCCAGTCGATTCCTTTTGCTAGATCTTCGGTAGAACCATTACCTTGACTATCTAGAATTTTAACAGCGTAAATCTGAGCATCAGGTGCTTCGCCTACAAGACCTTTACCGTTAGATTGAGCACCAATAACACCTGCTACAAAAGTTCCGTGTCCGTTATCATCAGCATAAGATTGAGTGTAGCTAACTTCAGATACGCCGCCAGCAATATTCAATTCAGGATGTGCAGAGATACCTGTATCTAAAATAGCTACTTTGACACCTTTACCAGTGTAGTTATCGTTAGAAGCGATCTGAGCATCGACTGTGCCATATCCCCATGAAGCTTGTTCATTGCCTTTAACATTAACCGTTTTGATGTTAGCGCCAAAAGCTTGAGCTGCTGACTTGTAAGTTGTATTTTGTTCGATGCTTGTGATACCTGTTTGAGTAGCAAGAAGATCTTTTTGATCATTTGTCAAATTGACAGCTACCATATTAAGATGGTTAAAGGCATGAATATCATTAGCTTGACCAGCAACATTCTCGATATTTTGTTTGCCCTGAGTATCAGAGTAAGCAACAAGATAACGATGAGTTGTTGAGTCTGTATGATTTAGAGAAGATGTATATAATGAAAATGTTAATGGAATAGCTAGAGTGGCGATCAGCGCCGTTAATTTTAATTTAGTGTTTTTAAAGTTCATTAGTCTTAGGTCTCCCTGCTTATTATTAGGTATTAAGTATTATATATTTAACCAGATTATACACTGTGAAACATATTATTACAATAAACGACAAAAAATATTTTGTTCTATTTTGTCTTAAAATGTCGTATTATGTATTATTTATATCGGATTTATTTTCAATAAGTTTATAGTTTTCAATTAAGTTGTGTAAAATCTTTTGAAAAAAATAAAAGACCCGGTTAATTTTGCCGGGTCTTTTGCATGTTTTTATCGTTTTTTTGAGCATGATATAGATTAATAATCGCTAGAAATCATTTTATCTAACGTTACATCTTCTTTGACAGGTGCAGTAGGGAAGTAACCAATACTGGATGCATAACTCAACATAGCAGAAATAAATTCATAATCTGGTTTGGCACATAATACACCTTGTTGTTCCAGTTGTTGAGCAGTATTCGGATTCGCTAGACGATAAGCAGAATCTTTCGCTCCGTCTCCATCTAATTGTCCCATCGCAAGTAAAAGAGCTTCTGCTTGCTTCTCAATCGAAGAATCTAATAACCATTCAGCATATTGTTTAGCAGGTAAAACATCGATCTCATATCCAAATTCTTTAATCATTTCTATCAAATGATCGTAATGAACTTGTTGCGGATTGCAGATATGGAATAGTTGACCGGCAGTATCTGGTTGTAAAGCAAGATGAATAATCGAACGACCTGCATAATCGATCGGTGTAAAATCCATCCATTGATTAGCCGCTGGTGCTTTGCCTAACAATAGCATCGCTTTGATCATACGATACATAGCATTACTGTCTATATTACGCTGGAAGCGACCTGTTACTGATTGACTGGATAGATTACCTGCACGATAAATATTGACCGGAATACCACGCTCACCGGCTGCAAATATTAATTTTTCGGCTTCTAATTTACTATTTGTGTACATATTTTCTGTGTGTAGACCATCTAGAAGAGCACCGGATTGTTTGACCTGATCCCATTTGCCTTCTAGTGATAAGTCTTCAGGAATCCCCATCGTAGAAATATGATGGAAACGAATACCTGGACGCGTACTTGCAATAGATAGTAATTCAGCAGTGGAATAGATATTTGATTTGGCAAATTGCTCTGTATCTCCAAAGTGTCTTACATCTGCCGCACTATGGATAATCGCATCAATACGATCTGTAATCATTTGGTAGTCGTTATTGCTAAGTCCTAGACGTACACTTTCCAAATCGCCCTCTACAGCAGTAACACGATCTTCGAAGTGCTGCAAAATTTCTTGTCCAAAATACAATTCCATTGTGCCTTTAAGACGCTCTATACTGGCTGCACTACCTGTTTTGCGTACCAGTGCATATACATGAGCATTACTTTGTTGTAATAGCTCATACAGTAAATGTGATCCCAAGTATCCAGTAGCACCTGTTAGCAATACATGAGTCGTATTCAATACTCCTGAATAGGTATCATGAATACGAGCAGGGTATTCAACCAGATCTATCGTTTGTTGAATAGTTACTTCTGTCGATTCGGTGACGACTTCATTATCCAATTCTTTTACATACTCTTCTAATTGAATAACAGTTTTGTAAGTGAACAGATCCGCAATTTTAAGATTCGGAAATTGTGGTTTTAGCAATGTAAGAACATGAAGTACTTTCAGTGAATCTCCGCCAATTTCAAAAAAGTCATCATGAATACCAATTTGTTGCTTGTTCAACACTTCAGACCATGCGTTAGCTATCAATTGTTGTGTTTCATTTTGAGGCTCTACATAGTCTATAGCTGTTTCTTGCATTTCAATATGATCATACGCAATCAATTTTTTACGTTCTGCTTTGCCTGTTGGAGAGATTGGAATCTCATCTAACTGACATACAAATCGTGGCACAAAATAAGAAGGCAGTCGATCTGACAAAAATTGCTTAATCGCAGCTGGAGACAATGCTGTACCATCAATCGTAGTAAAATAAGCCACTAGCATATTTTGACCAGTTTCATCCACTTTAGGAACAACAACCGCATCTTGCATATTAGGATATTTGTTTAAGCTATCTTCAATTTCACCGATTTCGATACGATGACCTCGGATTTTAATTTGAGAATCGCGTCTACCTACATATTCAATCGTGCCATCCGCTAACAATTTAGCGAGATCACCTGAACGATAGATCTTTTCACCGTTTCCGGATGGGTCTGGAAGAAAAGCAGCAGCAGTTTTTTCAGGTTGATCCAAATAACCATGTGCAATACCGACAGTCGAAATGTAGATTTCGCCAGTGACACCGATAGGGGCAAGCATTTGGAACTCATTCATAATATAGACTTTATAATTAGAAATAGGGCGTCCAATAGGCACATTGACGATATCTTCGGTTAGCGTTTGGTCGACTTTATGCATAGTTGCACATACAGTACATTCTGTAGGGCCATACGCATTAACCAGATGGATCGGCTTGCCAAATTTCTGTTGGAACGTACGTACACGTTTGCCATACAAAGCTTCACCAGCGGCTGCAATCAATTTGAGACTAGCTAACCGTGCATAACCTTCGTCCGACAAATAAGCTGATAATTGATTGAAAAATACAGTAGGTAAAGCTGTTACAATCGTTGTCTGTGTACGCTCAACCGCAATTGCAAATTCCTCGATAGATACTCGTTCTTCAGCATCTAATAAGAATAATGTAGCACCATGGAAAAGGGCTGCAATTGTTTCCCAGACAGAGCCGTCAAAGCTATAAGTAGCAAACTGAGTCATTACATCTTGAGAAGTTACATTGAATTCTCTTTGTAAAATTTCGCCTAGATTGACAACACCACGATGAGCTACCAATGTACCTTTAGGTTTACCGGTAGATCCAGAAGTATAGATGACATAAGCCAGATCATCAGGTAATACGGTAACGTTAGGATTTAACAAAAATTGAGGATCAGATGTGATTGTAAGATATTCAATATCAATAATTCCACGTAATGTAGTAATGCCTTCTGTTAATTGAAGTACTTTGTTGTTGTATTTATGTTGAATTAATACAAAAGCAGACTGTGTATCTTGAACAATATAATGATTACGTTCATCAGGGTGAGAAGGATCTACAGGAACATAGACACCGCCAGCTTTCATAATACCCAATAAACTAATCACACTATATAGACTACGATCAATGTACATGGTAACGAACTCGCCTGGTTGTAACCCTTGTCTTAACAACAAATGTGCAACTTGGTTAGCGCGTTGGTTTAACTCTTCGTACGTATATTCTGTTCCTTGAAATGAGACTGCAATATGTTGAGGATATTGTTGTGCAGCAGCTTCAAAAGCACCATGGTACGTTTGTTGCTGTTGATAAGGGAAAGTGGTATTGTTCATCTCTTGATATACCGCTTGATCTTGAGCATTTAAGATATCAATAGAACCAATAGGAAGTGTTGTATTATCTAATAATCCTTCTAGCAAACGGATATAATAATCTGCAAATCGTTCAATCGTTGCAGCCGTTAATAGAGAATCGTTATATTCGATAGCAATAGATAATGAAGTGGCATGAGCTTCTAAATTCCAGTTCATGACTTGTCCAGGTTGTGCAGGAATCTGTTGACCAAAATTAAACATTGTTTCACTTTTAACAGGTGATGTAGCAGGGGTAGTATCAAGTTGAGCATGAACATAATCTACTAATGATTGAAAGTGAGGAAAATCTTCAATAGAAAGAGAGAAAGGAAATAATCCTGTTGGTGATCCAGATACAGCATGTATCTCATGTTCCCCGGAGATACGATAAAGCCAGCCAAGATAAGCAGAAAATAGAACAGCTTGACGCTCAATAGGGTTGACTAATGTCCCGATGTATAAAGCGATTTTGGCACCAAGATCAAAACGATAAACAGCAAAAGTGTCTTTTTGTTGTTGTCTTGTATTATCTAGTGGAATTTGCAAAGCAGGCAGTTGAATATAATCATTAGGTAAAAAGGCATTTTCCGACAGGGACATAAAACATCTCTCCTTTGAAGTTGATCGCTGTAATGGTGGATATAAAAAAGGATACGCGATATATGTGAATTAAATATGACTGCATAACATAAACAAAAAAATTCTTAACATAGAGATATTAGGATATAAATGGAATGCCAACCACAAGTTCTGTGGAAGGCATTCTTTATACCATTTAATGATTAATCGATTTTGCGTACATGGAAATGAGAGATCAATTCTTGCAATTGCTCAGCCATTGTAGACAATTGATTAGCTGCATCTGTTGTTGAAATGATAGAAGATTTTTGACCTTCTACATGCTGAGATACTTTAGCGCTATTTTCTGCTGCAACACTTGCTGTTGTTTTAAGGTTCTCAGTTGTAGCTGTCATTTCTTCTGTACCTGCGGAAATTTCTTGAGTAGCACTAGAAATATCTTGAATTTGCTCTGTTACTTGTTTGGTAACAGATTGAATTTCGGCAAACAATTTGCCAGTTTGGTCAGCAATAGACAATCCGTATTCTACTTCTTCTGTTCCTTTTTTCATTGCTGTAACAGCATTTTGAATCTCGGTTTGAATTTCTGTAATCAACGTACTGATCTGGTTAGCGGATTGAGCGGATTGTTCTGCAAGATTACGAACTTCTCCAGCAACAACTGCGAATCCACGTCCATGTTCACCTACACGAGCGGCTTCAATAGAAGCGTTCAATGCAAGCAAGTTCGTTTGACCAGAGATCCCTGTAATAATACCCAAAATATTACCGATTTCTTGTGAACGGCTTTCTAGTAATTCAACAGCTTTGGACGTGTCATGTACAGAACGAGAGATCAATGTCATTTGTTCGGTGACTTGATTGACTACTTTGTTACCTTCAACTGATTTTTGTTCCATCGAATACGCTTGGTCAGCCACATTAGAAGAGTTATTTGCTATAGAGTGGATAACTGTTGAAATCTCGCTCATCGCTTTAGCTGTATCTTCTGTAGCTTCTTCCTGATATTTCATACCATTTGCAATATCTTGAATATTAGTAATCAATGTTAATGAACGCTCGCTATTATCAGATGAAGTATCCATCAGCATTTTGGCAGATTCAGTAACTTGTTGAGAAGCAGATTGTACATTGACGATAACACTGTTCATTTTCTCAACCATTTGGTTAAATTTGTGATTGATAATACCGAGATCGTCTTTACCTGTTTTGATATGAATATCCAAATTACCTTTACTTACATCTTCAATTCCGCGAATCAATTCACGAAGAGGAGCTAGTGTTCTACGAACAACAAAGAATTGAAGTAAGAAGATAACGATCAGGAATAGCACCATGATTGTAATACCACGTACTAATAATTGATTTAGACCTTCAGGAACAGCACTTGCATCAGCATCAACGCCAAAATAAGCAACAACTTTACCGTCAGCATTTTGGATTGGATACAAAATAGTTGTCCATAGTCCAAGATCATCTGTATAAAAACTTGTAAATGTTGGTTGTTTAGTTTTGAGCATTTCTTGAATACCATTTACGATTTCAGTAGGTTGTTCATACAAATATCCAATGTTTATATTTCCTTGTTTCAAAGCTTCCATAACTTTAGTTGGAACAGCGATTAGAGACGTTTTGTTGCCATCTGCTAGTTCTGTACCAAAAATATAAGCTTGTGAAATATTAGGGTTGTATTTGTTAATATTATCTAAGTAGCTACGGATTTCGGTTTGTTTAGCACCGTCATAGCTTTTTTCTGCCACAAGTTTTTCAACATCAGCATTTGTAATACCTTGAGCAAAAGTATCTGTTACCGCCTGAACTTGACCATGTAGTTGATTAATTAAGATCGTTTTCTGCGTAAAATAGCTGCTCACTAGCAAAATAACACCAATAAGTATGATGCTAATTGCTGAGATTAATAAGTTTTTGGCGAAAAAAGATAGTCTGCTGATTTTCTTCAATGCTCTCACTCCTATTTTTGATTGGTGGATCTAAGATTGTGTGCCCCTATAAAGCTTATCGGTCAGGATAGCCAACAATCTAAGATTTTTTAGATTTGATAGAGGACCCGTTACGAGACTGTTGAAAACAGCGAAAAGAAATACAAGTGACAAATTACACCAAATAAAAATTAAGCAAATTAGGTATTTAGTATGATTAGAAAATTTGCCGTTATCGAATAATTTGTCGCTTTATTTCCAGAACGCTGTAAAATATGGCACAGTAACACTCAATTCTATATGTCGGAATTTGTATTCCAATAATTTATAGTTAAAATCAATTTTCTTTATTTTTATAAACATAGTTCAATAGAATTGAATCAAAAGACCTAAAAAAATTTAAAAAAGCGTATATTATGTCACTTTTTGAAATAAAAAAGGCAGGAATATAGAGAGGAATTGCTTTTGTAATTCTGAATTGATTCAGATAAAATAGAATATAGCATGATTACGCATGATATTTTCCTAGAGGCTCATTCAGTACCCATTCAAGCATGTTGGACATATCTTCGATACGAACAAGTTGTTCATTGAGCGAGGTATAAGAAGCAGTTTCAGGTGTTAAATCGGCAAGACGAGTTTGGATATTTCTTTTTTGAAGTGTCAATTCGTTGAGTTTGGATTTGATCTGATTTTCGGTTCGCATGGTTTTTAGGCTCCTTTTAATTTGTGAATGTGTATAGTATGATGCTAAGAATATTCACCCGTATATCAGTATAGTTCAAATGTTACATGAAATCTATGGATGGTATTCATTCTGTTATTTCATATCATGAACATGGTATTCAATAAATTATTAGACTAATAATGGAGTGAACAGGTAATGAACATTAAAAAGTTGGCTGCAGAAAAAGCAGTGGATTGGGTAGAAGATGGCATGATGGTTGGGCTGGGGACAGGTTCTACAGCAGCTTATGCTATCGAAAAAATCGGTGAACGTGTAAAGCAAGGACTACATATACGTGCAGTAGCGACATCCGTTCAGTCTGAAAATTTAGCTCGCAAATGGTCTATTCCTATTATTCCTTTTGCAGAAGTAGGCGAAATTGATCTGACTATTGATGGAGCAGATGAAGTCGATCCTGATCTTAACTTGATCAAAGGTGGCGGTGGAGCGCTATTACGTGAGAAAATTGTAGCCGCTCGCAGTCGTCAGGTGATGATTATTACAGGTGAGAATAAAGTAGTGCAGAAATTAGGCGCATTTCCTTTACCTGTAGAAGTAGTTACATTTGCTCATGAATGGACAATAGAAAAGTTAGCTAGCTTTGGTTGCAAGCCTGTGTTGCGTCAAACTAAAGAAGGCGATGTTTTCAAAACAGACAATGGCAATTATACAGTCGATTGTCATTTTGACGTGATTGAAGATGCGGTTCGCTTACATCATCAACTGAATAATGTGCCAGGTATTGTAGATAATGGACTATTTATTCATATGGCTAGTGCTGTCGTTGTAGCTTATGAAAGTGGCATAATCGAAGTATTGCGTGCACCATCACGTCGCTGATGAGATAAAGGTTGTATGCAAAACATAAAATAACCGTCTGATAGAGGAAGTGATCAGGCGGTTATCTCTATGTAATATTGAAAAAGGCACTATATAATTTATAGTTGACAAAAGTTTGTTTATATATTATCTTTAAATTAAGATTTATGAATTGATACTATTACAGTGTCCAAATAAAAGGAGAGATTTTATCCATGTCTAAAGTTCTTTTTGTCAAAGCAAACAACCGTCCTGCTGATCAAGCAGTCAGTGTACAACTATACGAAGCATTCCTTAACAGCTACAAAACTGCTCATCCACAAGATGAAGTTGTAGAACTTGATTTATTCGCAGAAAATATCCCTTACTATGATGCTTTTGTATTGGGTGCTAACTTCAAAGCTTCTCAAGGTATGGAAGTATCTGCTGAAGAGCAAGCGGCTGTTGACCGTGTAAACAAATACTTAACTCAATTTTTGGATGCTGATAAAGTTGTTATTGCATTCCCATTGTGGAACTTTGCAGTTCCTGCTGTATTGCATAGCTACTTCGATTACTTGTCTCAAGCTGGTAAAACATTCAAATATACTGCTGAAGGTCCTGTAGGACTTGCTGGCGGTAAAAAAGTAATGTTGTTACACGCTAGTGGTGGCGTATATTCTGAAGGTCCTGGCGCTGATATCGAATTGGCTGTACGTTATGTACAAACATTGCTTGGATTCTGGGGTATTACAGATGTTGAGAAATTCATCATCGAAGGTCACAACGCATTCCCAGATCGTTCACAACAAATCGTTGCTGATGGTCTTCAAAATGCAGCAACAGTTGCACAAAACTTCTAAGTTACATTTATGACCATTGTAATATAATAATAAAGCGTCTGCGTGTATTTTTCGGAATAATCGATGAAAAAGAATCGCAGGCGCTATATGTTTAGCATGTACCTATTCTTAGTGTAAGGAGGTTTCAGCTATGAAACACTCATCCATACAACCTAATCCCAACACAGAAAGTGATGAAGAAAAAGAATCACTTCATTTGCTTATTATTTTATCACGTGCTTATCAGGCTGTCATGAATCAAGTCAATGATGATATTCAAAGTTATGGTCTCAATCCAACTGAATTCGGTGTGCTGGACTTTTTGTACCACAGTGAAAATCCACAGCCATTGCAGAAAATAGGACAAAAAGTATTGATTTCAAGCGGGAATATTACGTATGTTGTTGATAAATTAGAAAAGAAAAAAATGTTATGCCGTCGAGCTTGTGATAATGATCGTCGTGTTATTTTTGCAGAGCTTACAGCAGAAGGTAATCAATTTTTTGAAAGTATTTTTACCGGTCACAAACAAGCGATTATGAAAGCGACTCAAGGTCTGAATCATGATGAAAAGTTAGATATTATTCCATTGCTCAAAAAGTTAGGATATGCCGCTGCTAATAAAGAAGTCTAATCAGGGATTATACCACTGATTAGGCTTTTTTTATTTAATATTTATAAAACCTATCAATTTGGTATGAATAATCGTTGACCTCTGCGTACACAGAAGGTATATTAAATAAAAGTCACTTTTTGTCGTCTGCTTAAATGGTCTAAAGTTCGTACCTTATACCATTATAGTCGTGAATAAGACCATTTGATATGACATATGATCCGAAATACCACTTTATCTCAATAAATCTTCTACGTTGCACTATTATCTGTTCAATCAGGAGGAAAACATGCGAACTTATTTTCCACAACAATTTGAGAAAGTTTCTCCTAAAAAAGTTAGTGATTTTATTTTCGATCAATTAGAAGAATCTATTATTTTAAAAGAATTATTGCCAGAAGAACAACTTCCTAATGAACGAGATATGGCAGTGATGTTCAATGCTAGTCGATTAGCTGTACGTGAAGCTCTTTCTCGCTTAGAAGAAGAAGGATTGATTGAGAAGCGTGTAGGTGCTAAAGGTGGAACATTTGTGTTGCCTTTAACGCTCAATTCACATCATCGTCATCATGAACAAATTGCGACCAATTGGGAGTCTTGGAGCAAAGTATTTGAGTACCGTCTTATTATTGAACCTGAAGCTGCTTTTTTGGCGGCAAAACGTATTCAAGCAGAAGAGTTACATCAATTACAACTGTATCTGGAGATGAGTATTGAACAAGATTGTTCACGCGAGTTATTTCGTGCTCTAGATGTGAAATTTCATTTGATGATTGCCAAAGCATCCGGTAATTCTTATTTTGAAAAAGCAGTGCGAGAGATTCGTACCAAAATCAATCCTGCGCTTGATCTGATGCCTTATAGTCAGGAAGTACGTGTACGCAATTCAGATAGTCATTTTGAATTGTTAGATGTGCTTCGTGCTCATGATGGCGAACGTTCCCGACTATTAATGCGCCAACATATCGAGCAGTCTGCTTCGTCTATTTATCATCGCGTATTTGATCAACCGGTATCGATTCTGGAAAAGGAGAGTGAATCATAATGAATCATCCTGATCAGCAAGATATCCAGATTAGACTGGCGCAGTTATTACCAGCTGCGCAGTCTATGCAGGAGAATTTAACGGCATGGCGTCGTGATCTACATATTCATCCTGAGATTGGGTATGAAGAAATTCGAACTTCAGCGATTGTAGCTGAACATTTACAAAGTCTGGGACTTGAAGTGCAGACAGGTATTGGGAAAACAGGCGTTGTCGGGCTATGGCGTGGGTTAGAACCCGGCCCAACGATTGGACTGCGAGCGGATATGGATGCTTTACCGATTCAAGATGCTAAGCAAACCAGTTATGCTTCTCAATCGGAAGGCAAAGCTCATCTGTGTGGTCATGATGCTCATACCACTATGCTTATGGGTGCCGCTCAATTGTTAACGTCTATCGGTCGACCTGCATCCGGCAATATCAAATTCGTATTTCAGCCCGCAGAAGAAGGATTAGCAGGAGCAGATGCAATGATTCAAGATGGTGTATTAGAGCATCCTCATGTGGATGCAATGGCTGGTCTACATGTTTTTCCGAGTTTGCAGGTAGGAGAAGTATCAGTATGCAAAGGAGTGGCTTTTGCTTCTGCTGACTTTTTTACGCTTCGTATTGTTGGTAAAGGAGGACATGGAGCACGTCCACATGAAGGAATTGATGCGATTGCGGTATCAGCTCAAGTCATTTCTGCTTTGCAACAAATTACAAGTCGTATGATAGATCCTTTGGAGACAGCGGTTGTGAGTATCGGTCAGATTCGAGGGGGCACAATGGCGGCAGCTATTGCTTCAGAAGTCGAAATGCTAGGAACAGTACGCACATTGTCTGCGGAAGTTCGTCAGCAAATGCCGATCAAGATCAGGCAGATCATAGCAGGAATTGTATCGTCATTTGGTGCTGATTATGAACTGGATTATCAAATGAATTATCCTGTTGTCAAAAATGATAACCAGATGGTTGATTTCTTAACAGCCACTTGTGATCTGATGGCAGCAGGGCCGAAATGGCAATATACACGTCCTTCAACAGGTGGCGAAGATTTTGCTTTTTATGCAGAAAAAGTACCGGCTGTCTTTTTCCGCTTAGGCACAAGCAATGGACAGCCAGAGACTTCTTATCCATTACATCATCCTATGTTCGATCTGGATGAATCAGCACTTCCTTACGGTGTGGCCACGTTGTCTGCACTTGCATTACATTACTTGGATCAACCAGTGAATCATCACAAATAAAAATAAATATGATCTCAAAAGGGTAGGAGTGGAAGGTATGAAAACAAAATCTTGGATAACGAGTACAGTATTACTACTTCTAGTAGCGATAGTGGTAGCAGGTTGTGGGAGTAGCAAAGGAACATCTACTGATTCAGCGACCAACAGCAAAACATTAACAATCGGGAATGCAACAGATATCGAAAGCTTTGATCCGCATAACAACAACAATACGTCTAGCGAAGCGGTACTGGTGAATATGTTTGATTATTTAGTCAAAAATGATAATGAACAAAAGAAAGTGCCTGTACTGGCTACATCATGGGAACAGGTAAATGATACAACATGGAGATTCAAACTACGTGAAGGCGTCACATTCCATAATGGTGATCCTTTTACAGCGGCAGACGTGAAATATACGATTGATCGTGTTGCCAAAGATAGTGCACTCAAACAAAATTCGTATTTCAAATCTATCCAACAAGTCAAAGTGATTGATGATTATACCGTCGATATGATTACCGATGGCCCTGATCCGTTATTGTTAAATCGTTTATCCAAAATGGGTGCAGGAATTCTTCCGTCAAAATATATCAAAGATAAAGGAATCGATGCGTTTCTTAAAAATCCAGTCGGTACAGGCCCTTACAAATTCAGCAAATGGATCAAAGATGATCGTGTAGAACTGGTCAAAAATGATAAATACTTTGGCGATGCACCGAAATGGGATACAGTGGTGTTCCGTTCGATTCCAGAAGCTTCGACACGTGTATCGGAATTGTTAGCAGGTGGGATTGATATTGCTTCAGGTATTCCTTCAACTGATGTCGAACGTATTCAAAGCGAAGAAGGAAAACAAATTGTGAAAGCTCCGATCCAACGTGTATTGCAATTGATTTTGCGTGAAACCGAAGGGACAGTCACGGCTGATCCTAAAGTACGTGAAGCGATTGATTTGGCAATTGATAAGCAAGGGATTGTAGATAGTATTGCAGGTGGAGCAGGGATTGTGACACGTACTTCTGTAACGCCGGGTAACTTTGGAGCTGATCCTTCACTATACAAACAGACTCTATACGATCCAGCCAAAGCCAAGCAATTGTTACAAGAGTCAGGTCATACAGGAGCAGAACTTAATATGACCGTATCTTCTCAGTACAAAGAATATGCAGAAGTTGTAGCAGCGATGCTCAATGAAGCAGGATTCAAAGCCAATCTGGAAGTGCTTGAACCCAGTGCTTTTAGTGAACGTTATAGCTCCAAGTCATTCAAAGAAATCTTTATGATCGGTATCGGTAATTCATTGTTCGATGCTTCTAATAACTACAATCGTTATCTCAAAACAGAAGCAGCAGGAGAGACAGACTTCAACAATCCGAAAGTTGAAAAGTTGTTACAAGATGCACTTGTAAATATGGACCCAGCATCTCGTGAAAAACAATATCAAGAAGTACAGCAGATTTTGGCAGAAGAACGTCCGGCTGTGTATTTTTTCCAAATGGAAGGTATTTATGGAGCAGATGGTCGTGTGAAATTTACACCAAGAAGTGATGAAATGTTCTATGCAGATGATATTACACCTGTGAATGGATAAAAAAATGCAGCAGGGATGGAAATGTATCGTCCCTGCTTTTTGTTATCGTAATCATTGAAATGTAAGAACTATATGCTAGGTACGGAGGTGATTAGCTTGAAAAGTTATATTGTGAAATCACTACTTCAAATTATTCCGGTATTGCTACTTGTATCGTTAATCGTTTTTATTCTGGTACGGGTGACTGGTGATCCTGTAGCTTTGATGTTACCCGAGACAGCAACAGCAGAAGATCGTGCTGTACTTACAGAAGCATTAGGCTTAGATCAACCATTGTATAAGCAATACATTACATTTTTGGGAAGTGCGATTCAAGGTGATTTTGGTACTTCATTTCGTTATGGGGAATCGGCTTTACCGCTTGTGTTAGAGCGGTTACCAGCTAGCTTTGAATTAGCAGTGGCAGCGATGATTTTTGCAATCGTGATGGCGATTCCGCTTGGTATTTTGTCCGCAGTAAAGCGTAATACATTTACTGACTTATTGATATCGGGTATTTCGGTGATCGGCAAAGCAATGCCCAACTTTTGGATGGGAATTATGCTGATTTTGTTATTTTCAGTCATATTAGGTGCTTTACCTGTATCAGGCAGAGGTGGCATTGAACATTTATTATTGCCTGCTTTTACACTTGGTATCGGTATTGGAGCACAGATGACACGGTTGGTTCGTTCCAGTATGCTGGAAATTTTAAATCAGGATTATATAGTTACAGCCAAAAGTAAAGGATTACGTCCATTTATTATTATTATGAAGCATGCTTTTCGCAATGGATTGATTCCTGTCGTGACTATTGTAGGTCTACAATTTACCAGTCTGATCGGCGGTACATTGATTACAGAGACTGTATTCGCATGGCCAGGGTTGGGGCAACTTCTAGTAACTGCTGTGAATACACATGATATGGCGATTGTACAAGCAGCCGTATTTGTGATTGCATTAATTGTCATTATAGGAAATCTATTAACAGATATTACGTATCGTCTGCTTGATCCTCGTATTACGTACCGTTGATCAGGAATGAATGTTAGAAAGGATGATAAGATATGCCTGATCAAGGAATGATCCGTCAGTTATTAAAAAGTAAAACCGGCACATTAGGATTGCTGATTATTTTGGCGGTAGTATTATGCGCTCTGCTGGCACCGTGGTTAGCAACTCATGATCCTGGTTCAGTTGCCCCGCTAAAACGACTCAAACCACCGGTATGGTTAGATGGAGGAGAATCTAGTTACTGGTTAGGTACAGATAATCTAGGACGTGATATTTGGAGCCGTATTGTATATGGTGCTCGTGTATCTTTAATTGTTGGTGTAGGTGCAGTACTGGTATCCGGTATGATTGGAGCAGTCTTAGGATTGTTATCCGGTTATTATGGCAAATGGATCAATGCGATTATTATGCGAGTAGCAGATTCTTTTCTAGCGATCCCTTCGATATTGTTAGCATTGGTTGTACTTGCTGTAACTCAGCCTGGATTGATAACTTTGATTATCGTAATCGGGTTAACCAATTGGGTGTCTTATGCTAGAGTGATCCGAAGTGAAGTCTTAGGTCTCAAAGAACGCGATTTTGTCAAAGCGGCGCAATCCGCAGGAGCAGGGCAAGGTCGCTTATTATTCCGTCATATTTTACCGAATGTGATGTCATCATTAATTGTAATTTCCAGTATGAATGTAGCGACAACGATTCTAATGGAAGCATCGTTAAGCTTTCTAGGGCTAGGGATTAAGCCACCTGATGTATCATGGGGTGGAATGCTCAGTGATGGCAGACAATATATTGCGACTAGCTGGTGGGTAGCTACTTTTCCGGGATTAGCGATTACATTTACAGTATTAGGAGTTATTTTTCTAGGAGACTGGTTACGGGATAAATTAGATCCTCGCATCACTAATGATCAGTCCTAACATATAACAAAAGCGATAAATAGTTGCGCTATCAATAACGATTCGATCTGTAAAGGAGCCTATTCTGATGAGTCAAACAACGATACAACCTGAAGATCTGTATAAGTATAACTGGGTAAGTGATCCTTCGATTCATCCTGATGGAGCTATAGCTTATGTGTACAAAAGTATTGATGCTGAACGTAATCAATACAAAACGCATATCTATTATCAATCAGCCGATCGAAAGCAAAAGAAAAGAATAACCGATGGGGATTATGATTATGCACCTGACTGGTCGCCTAATGGCAGATATTTAGCATTTATTCGCAAAACAGATCATAAGCCACAATTGTGGATATTGGATATGATTGATAGCTCGATAAATCAATACAGCAAGCTTGAACGTGGCATAGGATTATTTCGCTGGTCTCCAGATGGACGATCTATTGTATTGACAAGTCGAGTGATAGGAGAGCATGAAGTAGAAGCTCATGCACCTGATCGTGGACAAATTGTAGAGCGAACTACACCCAAAGCAGAAGGTTCTGGATTGTGGAATGGAACGTATCAACATCTGTTTTTACTTGAATTATCGACTCGTCAAATGACACAGATAACAGAGGGCGATTTTGATGCTTCATCGCCTGTCTGGTCACCGGATGGAACCGAAATAAGTTACCTTGCTCAAAAAAATGCTTCTATTATATATAGTGATATGGATCTAGTTTTTTATCAAGATTTGTACACCCTAGAGATCGCTTCTGGACATACAGAAATACAAACCAATCATGATCTTATGATTAGCCAATTTGCATATGCACCGGATGGAAAGTCATGGACATGTATAGCTAATGATCGAGAGTATGGCAGTGGTACTCAGAATCAAGTGTACCGAATAGACCGATCAACAAAGCAAATACGTTCGTTAACACCACAATCACAGATTCAGTTCGGTAATTTTATACTGAATGATATGAAGACTGCGGCTGCGATACCCGGGCCAATCTATAGTACAGATGGACAATCTATCTATGTATTAGGAACTTATCAAGGTAGTGTAGATCTATATCGTATCACCGAAGAAGGAGTATGTACTCCCATAACAACCGGTGGAAAAGATATTCATCAGATCGTCTATGCTCCACAACAAGATATTATGGTAGCGCTGGTTGCTGATGCTACTCATCCATATGAGTTAGTAACATTTCCATTTCTTCCAGTATCCAATCTCCAATGGGATGAAGTAAAACCGTTAACAAATACTCATCTATGGCTAGCTGATTACAATGTATCGGTACCCGAATTATTTTGGTATACCAATAAAGAAGGCATCCACATTCAAGGGTGGTTGATGAAACCAACAGATATAGTAGATCATGATTCTAAAATTCCTTTGATTTTACAGATTCATGGTGGGCCACATGCGATGTATTCTGATGCTTATAGTCACGAAATGCAGGCATTAGTATCACAGGGCTATGCGGTGCTGTTGATTAATCCACGTGGTAGCTTCGGTTATGGACAACATTTTGCTCAAGCTTGTCGTCAAGATTTCGGGGGTGGCGATTATCGTGATCTACTAGAGGCAGTAGATTATATACTGCAACATCATCCTGAATGTAATGACCAACAGTTAGGTATATGTGGTGGTAGTTATGGCGGACTTATGGTCAATTGGATAATTGCTCATGATGATCGTTTTCGTGTAGCTGTTACACAGCGTTGTATTTCCAATTGGATTTCCTTTTATGGAATTAGCGATATTGGTATTTCCTATACAGAAGGGATAGTCGGTGGTAATCCATGGGAAGATACAGAACGGTTATGGTCGCAATCGCCACTTGCTCATGTGCAACAGATAGAGACACCACTACTGATTATTCATGGAGAGCAAGATATGCGCTGTCCTATCGAACAAGGAGAACAGTTATATACTGCACTCAAACGTCAAAGCAAAGTGACCAAAATGGTTCGTTATCCTGATTCTAATCATATGGTACTCAAAAGCGGTAAGCCTAGCTATCGTGTAGACTTGTTAACTCATGTGAATGATTGGATCAAGCAATATATAGATAGTCCGCTAGAGGTTCATTTATGACAGAACCATTTTTGGAAAAAGTGAAGCTATCGTTACCTGTAGGATTGTGGATTGAGAACTGTATGAGTAGTGGATTAGATCCAGCAACCATTATCGCTTATATCCATAACAAAGATTGGACACCTTTATTGTCAAATGTAGCTGATCCGCAAATGGATATGTTAGATCGTCTACAGATTGCGACAGATATGAATGATCCATGGGAACAAGCGATACTTGAAGGATACAGGTTCAAGTTTATTCATATCGGTGGTGTCAAACGACTTTTATACTTCCGATATCAACTGCAAGAACATCGGGATTACCAACAAAACGGAAATCAATTATCAGGATTGTTATTGCATTCAGACATGATATCGAATATAAACGAAAAAATCGGTATTCAGTGGGAAATTGTGACAGATACGCAAACGCTATCAAATACGCAGACAATGCAAATACGTTTAAAAAACGAAAGCTGTTGATTCATGACAGCTTTTTCTGTTTTTTTACATTAATATAGATATGAAAAGTGGGTTTTATATGCGAAATGCAACCTATAGAACTTGCTTAATTCGTCAATCTATGGGAAAATTTCACCAAGGTATACATTCTGGATATAAATGATAAGCTGAATAATCAGCAGTTATAAACACATCTTACGATCTGTGCAAGCGAATTGATCCTCGTAAGGTCTTTATGACAAGGAGGTCAGGCGCGATGGCACTACAACGAGAAGAAACAGTAGGACAACAACTCATATCGCAAGCAGATCGATTTGCAGAAAAAGTAACACAAATGCAGTATCTTCAGCAGCCAGATTTAATGCAACGATTTGGATCTAATGGCAGAATAAGAACCAAGCAAGATTCTTTATATACGATTAGCTATTTAGCTGAAAGTGTACTGATGAAGAGTCCAAGTTTGTTTATGAATTATATTTCGTGGCTCAAAGTACTGTTAAATGGATATCGAGTATCCGAACAAGATTTATTAGTAAATTTACATGCGATCAAAAAAGCGCTTCAAAAAAATTTTGATCATCCCCACAAATCCAATGTGATTGATTATCTGGATATGGGGATACATCATGTTCAAACCAGTGAATCGCAAACATCGTATATGTTGGATACCTTGTTATTGGGAAAAGAAGCAAAACAATACCTAGATTGTTTGCTACGTACAGAACGCAAAGAGGCCTACGCGCTTATCGTACATCTTCTTGAAAACGATACTCCTATCAAAGATATATACATTCATATATTCCAGACTGTACAATACGAGATCGGTCGGTTATGGCAAATTGGCGATATTAATATTGCTCAAGAACATTTCTGTACAGCGGCAACACAAAGTATCATTTCACGTCTGTATCCATATTGGATAAGCGCAGGTGAGGAACGATATCGCTTAGTTGCGGCCTGTGTCGGAGAAGAACAACATGAGATCGGGATTCGAATGTTGGCTGATTTTTTTGAAATGGAAGGCTGGAACACCTATTATTTAGGTGCTAATGTTCCAGATCACAGTCTTTTACAATCCATTGTGCATCATCAGGCGGATGTAATTGCTATTTCTGCAACAATGACCTTTCACGTTCATTTAGTGCAAGACTTAATTGAAAAAATTCGCGCTGAAGAATCAACCAGAGATGTCAAAATCATTGTCGGCGGATTGCCGTTTAATATTGACAGGGAACTGTGGAAGCGAGTTGGGGCAGATGGTTTTGCACCTGATGCAAATGAAGCTGTTGAAATAGCGACAAGCTTAGTAGCCCTGAATGAGTCAGGCAGCCAGCCCTCGGTAAAAGGTTGAATAGCCTTTAGAAGGGAAGATGAACGCAATGACGAATGCTGAACAAGAAATCACTATTTTGCGTAAAACGATAGAAGATCTTTCCCATAAGATGATTAAAGGCAAGTATCAAGAAGAGCAAATACTAGCTGAATTTTCAGCAATGAATAATGAAATGGTTACGCTACAACGTCAGTTAGCCAAAACCAATGCTGAGTTGAATGCGGCAAAAGAAGAAGCTATCCATGCCAATCAAGCACGTGCTCGCTTTTTGGCAATTATGACTCATGAAATACGTACACCGATGAATGGAATGATCGGTATGTCCGAAATTTTAATGAGTTCTGGATTATCGCAAGAGCAACAACAGTCTGTGATGTTAATTCAAGAGTCGGCTGAACTATTGCTCAGTATGATTAACAATATGCTGGACCTTTCCAAAATGGAAGCCGGCAAAATGAGACTGCAAGAAGAACCTATTGATTTGCGATTATTATTGGATCATATTATTCGGTTAAGTGAACCCAAAGCGCAAAAAAATGAGAATGTGATTTCGGCTTTTATTGATTACCGGGTAGAAAATGAATTGGTGGGCGATGGCGGCAGAATCAGACAAATTTTGCTTAATCTGCTCAGTAATGCTAATAAATTTACCAAACAAGGAAAGATCGAAGTCAGTATACAATTGAAACACAACAGTGCAAATTTACAGGTTCTTCACATCGAAGTTACAGATACAGGAATCGGCATCTCTGAAGAAAATCAAAAAAATATGTTTCAGCCTTATGCACAAGCTGATCAACCTGGCAAAAACGATGTAGAAGGAACGGGGCTGGGGCTCTCCATTTGTAAGTCATTTGTAGAGCTGATGGAAGGAACGATTGATTTGAAAAGTGAAGAAAATAAAGGATCAACTTTTTGGTTCGATATTCCGCTCAAAAAAGTTCAAGCTTCTTCGGACACTCAAGCGTTAATCCATACGAGTCTCGATGAACAGCAGATCGATCATCATCAACTTCCTTCTCATTTGCATCATAAACAGACGGATAAAGCTATATTAATTGTAGAAGATAATCCTATTAATCGTCAGGTGATTCAACTACAACTGAAAAAGATGGGAATGGAACACGTCCATACAGTCAGCAACGGACAAGAAGCCATCTCCAAATATCTTGGACAAACCTATCATTTAATTTTGATGGATAACCGTATGCCTATTATGGATGGTCTGCAAGCTACTCACAAAATTCGTGAATTAGAAACAGCAGAGATGCGCTCACCAGTACCGATTATTGCTTTGACAGGTAATACCAGTCAGGAAGATCGGCAGAAATGTCTGGATGCAGGGATGAATGATATTTTGACCAAGCCGGTTAATCTTGAAAGTCTAACTGTGATGATGCGTAAATGGCTTCCAGATATCGTTCATGAAAAAGCATTGGATATGAGTGTAATTCAAGAAATACTGGAATTAAATGATGATGGTGATCCAGAAGTATTGCGGACGCTCATCGAAATGTACAAAAGTGAGACACCTACCAAGCTAGAACGATTAAAAAAGTTAGTGCTCCGTAAAGATGCAGCAGCATTGTCGGAAGCGGCACACGAACTCAAATCAGGTAGCTTGAGTATAGGGATTCAATATATGGCGCAATTGTTGCATCAGATTGAGACATTGGCTAAAGAAGATGATTTGCGGGGAGTTCAAGAACTCGTCCAGTTGCTAGCTCCTGCTTATGAAAAAGCTTGTCGGGAACTAGAATATTTAGTCAAATAAAAAGAATGATCAGGGAATCTGCACTTTGCAGGTTCCTTTTTTGTATATATCCATAAATAAATGAGCGCTCCCCTTTATAATATGTGATTACTTGGGTAATGGTAGATATACCAATTGATGATAAGGGGAGATACATGATGTGCGCAGCATTTGACACAGCTAGAGAATCAGAATCCGATTACCACGAAAAGTTTTATGAAGAGAATAAATTGTTTGAACCTGGAAGTTGGATGGCAGGGCCTACACCGATTGTGATGGAGTTGTTAGAACGTCTGCAAAAATATACACCTGCACCAAAAGTATTGGATATGGCTTGTGGAGTAGGCAGGCATACGATTCCAGTTGCTCAACAATTAACTGAAGGCGGTGTCGTGGTAGGGGTCGATTTGCTAGATTCTGCGATTGAGCAATTGCAGAAATATGCAGAAGAATACAATGTGGCTGACCGGATCGAAGCGGTTACCAGCGATGTGGAAAGTTACAATATTGAACCGGATGCTTACGATTATATGATTGCTACCGGATGCTTAGAGCATGTTTCTTCCCAAGATTCATTGCAAAAAGTAATCAACAGCATGCAAGCAGGGACTCGTACAGGTGGTATTCATCTGATCTCTATGACTTCTTCGGTTCAACAAGTGGATCAAAAGACGCAAGAAGCTGAAGAAGGCAATATCGAGCTGAACTTGACCACAGAACAATTGTTAGAACTTTTAAATGAATATTATGAAGGTTGGAATATTATCGAGCGCAAAGCAGTTGCTCAAGCGATCGAAGAAACCAAAGATGGCAAAGAGATCGAACTACAAGGCAATTGGATCACATTTGCAGCTTGTAAAGAAGATCCACAGCCTCATCCTGAAGTGTTGCAACAAGTACAGTCATCTACAGACAAGTAAGCTATAAGCATGATAAACATATTGTACTGTGTAACTGTTTGACACATCATGTAAAATAGAGAAGTAGTCAAGCAAACCGTACAGGAGGAATACAGTGTGTTAGAACGGATCGATCAAAAATTAGAGCAACCCCAATTACAGGAATTATTATCATATGCCGTATTTCCTGATCCACAAGTATTGGAGGCTGTTATTCAACAGTATCATACACAGGATCATATGCATTTATATGGATATCAAGAAGACGGCGCATGGATTGGTGTAATCGGCTGTGTAGAAGAAGCAGATACACCAGACGTTTTACGTATCCGTCATTTAGCAATTGCTCCGAATGAACGTGGTAAAGGGTATGGACGTGGTATTTTGTTAGAATTGATAGAAACTGCTCAACCTTCTGTTTTGCTTGCTGAAGCAGATGATGAAGGAGCAGAATTTTATCGCAATATCGGCTTTACTGTTATCGGAAATGGAGAGCTAAATGCAGCTTCTGAACGTTACCTGTGCCGTTATGAAGTAGAAGAGGAAGAAGAATAACAGACACATTGCAATCTCATTATTAATCTATATACACTCTTTTGTCCCTATAGGTCTGGATCATTATCAAACCAGACATTAACTATAGAGGAGAAAAGGGTGTATTTTTTTGCATTAAGAGGTCTGATAAGAGAAAAGGTATAAATAATCGTTATACTAATGCAAATGATTTGTATGTTATAATACATGACAATATTATTTGGAATTTCGTATAGATGTTAGCGGAATAGGAGGTACTCGTATGCAATTAACGGTTCAAGAAGCGCTCGCAGTGTATCCTCTGTCTGAAGCGCGCCTTGTTGCGGGTGCCCGGGGAACATCACGACTCATGAAGTCTGTGAATGTTATGGACGCGCCAGATATCGCCGACTGGATCAAAAGCGGAGAAATGTTATTTACGACTGCTTTTATTATGAAAGACAGTGAAGAAGAAGCGATCAAATTGATGCGCAAGTTAAATGAACGTGGTTGTGCAGGGCTTGGAGTAAAGTTAGGGCGATTTTGGGAAGTGATTCCGCAGGCGATTATTGATGAAGCCAATCGTTTGCAATTTCCACTGCTTGAGCTTCCTTTTCAATTTACTTTTTCCGATCAGATGAATGCTCTTTTTCAAGCAGAACACGAACGGAGTACCAAACTGTTGCAATCAGTTCTACATAAGCAAAAGCGTCTTATGCAGTTTGCGCTTAATCAGGATCAACAGGGAAATGTATTTGCTGTGCTGGAAGATATTTTGAAATACCCGATAGCGATTATCGGTTCACGCGGACATATTCTGTACAATGGCGGTGAAGGCGGAGACAGTGTACTTCAAGGATGGCCGTGGAAAATGTCACCAACACGTGTGAAATGGAACTCGGGTAGTTGTTATCGTGTACCGATTATGAAGCGTAGTGAACAGTACGGATTTTTACTGGTATTTACAGATAGCTCGATGCCACTGAAAGAAGAAGAAGAATTATTCCAGCAAGCCGCTGAAGTATTAGCTTTTCATATGGATACGACATACCGTGAGCATGTGAATCCCGGTGTACAAGACAAAATGCGTACACTGGTTACGCAATATCTATCCAAACGAATGTCTCTCGATGATCTTACAGAAGGTGCAGGGCGATTAGGAGTAAACTTATTTCCCGGGCCGTATCAATGTGTATTAACCACACTTGAGCCACAAGCATTTTCTTCAGAAAAGCGTCTAGCCCAGATTCATCAAGAGTTGCAGTATAATCCGCTGATGCAGTTATTTCCTTCTCAACATTTTCGGATCGAAGAAGGGATATTATCGATCTATGCTTGTCCATCTGAGCGAGATTATGGTGAGGAACTATCTGCTTTTTTGATCAATCGGTTTGAAGATATGGAATCTCTTAGTCATGATGGGGGTAGTCCACGCTTCTGGATTAGCAAAATTAAGACAGAACCCAGTTCTTTGCGTGAAGCTCATCAAGAAACATTGGAGACTCGCAAGTTAGCGAAGCGCTTTGGAATGACACATATTGCTTTACAATTTCAGACGTTAGAATTTGCCTATGTATTTCAGCATGTTCCTGAGAATATTATGGAGACGTATTGTCACAAAATACTGGAGCCGTTACTGATCAAAGACAGCGATCCCAATCAAGTGCTGATGAATACACTTGAAGCTTTTGTTGAAAATGACGGACTTATTAATGAAGCCGCCAAGCAGTTATATGTGCATCGTAATACTGTAACCTATCGGATGGATAAGATCGGTGGTCTACTTCAGATGGACTTTAAAAAGACAAACGATCTGCTCAAACTTAAAATGGTATTTACATTCCGCAAATTTTTGAAAGATAAACAACAATCGTAAGCTCAGTTCTGGTAACGATGCTAGAAAAAGTTATGGATATATAAGGATCAATGATTGAAGATCATATTAAAATTAACTCTATACAAGTGGCATATCATTATGCTAAAGACCCTTACCTTTTGGTGAGGGTTTTTTGTATTATTCACAAAACACTACTTCAATGTTATGTTATATAACAAAATTATAGCTGATTAGTTGATATGTTCTATAACCTTACGTAAAATGATAAAAAAGAATGAACGAAAAGAGGAAAACCTTTGGAAAATACACAGAAACTATGGCAGACGTGGACTAAAGAACAATTTTTACAGCAATTTGGTGGATTATATGAACATTCCGCTTGGATTACTGAACAAGCATGGGAGCAAAGACCGTTTAATACTTTACAAGACATGTTAAATACGATGAAAAAGATTGTATCTGATTCTGATACATCGACACAATTAACATTATTAAGACAACATCCAGATTTGGGGACCAAAATCGAAATGAGTGACCATTCACAATCAGAACAAGCAGGAGCAGGATTGACTGGACTATCGGCAGAGCAATATGAACAATTAGCGAAATTGAATGAAGTGTATACCGAGCAATATCAATTTCCTTTTATTTTAGCAGTCAAAGGAAAAACGACTGATCAGATTCTGGAATCTATGCGTCATCGGACAGGAAAGCCGGCTGAAGAAGAATTCCAGACAGCACTTGGACAGGTACATACAATTGCAGGGTTGAGACTGCAAATGTGGGCAGATGAGCAAGGATTACTTCTTTCCTAATGATTCTAGATCTTATACCGCCAAACAAGAAACAGGTCACAAAGAAAGCAGGTGAAGCAAGTGAGCGGTAAAATAACAACTCATGTGTTGAATTTGGCACAAGGCGCACCAGCCGAGGGTGTCAAAATCGAACTTTATTATAGTGAAAAGAATCTATTACTTGCTACAGCCTTTACTAATGCAGATGGACGTGTCGATCAACCATTGTTAGCAGGGGAACATATACAAGCTGGATTATACGAATTGATCTTTTATGTTGGTGATTATCATCGTGCGATCGGTACCAGTACAGCAGACACCTTATTATGGGAAAAGGTTCCTTTACGTTTCCATATTGTAGATACTGAACAAAATTATCATATTCCTTTATTGGTCGCTCCCGGTGGATATAGCACTTATCGTGGAAGCTAATAGATTAGATATACCAGCGTTAGACATACAACTCATGATTATAGGATGAGAATCAAAGGAAATAAGGAAGGAGTGTAGAGGATGCAACCAGAACTGGATCTGATTATTACTGAAGGCACTGTTGTATTACCAGATCGTGTAGCCAAAATGGATATTGGTATTCGAAATGGCAAAATACAATCACTAACTCCTTCTATCCCTTATACACATGGAGTGGCTGTGATTCAAGCGGATGGATTGCATATATTACCGGGAACCGTTGATATTCATGTTCATTTTAATGAACCCGGATTAGGCAGTTGGGAAGGATTTCAGACAGGTTCGGCAGCTCTTGCCGCAGGAGGAATAACTACCTATGTTGATATGCCACTAAATGGTGTACCACCAACTACAAATGCTGAACATTTGGAAGCCAAAAAGCAAGTAGCCAAGCAACATTCTTATGTTGATTATGCACTCTGGGGTGGACTGGTAGAAGGAAATGTTGATCAATTAGCAGAAATGTCAGCAGGCGGTGTAGTGGGGTTCAAAGCATTTATGTCAGAACCGGGTGGAGAAGGAGAAGATATCTTCACCAGAGCAGACGATACTACGTTACGATCTGGAATGACAGAGATTGCTAGATTAGGTCATGTGCTTGCATTACATGCTGAAGATGAACCCACCGTATCTGCACTAGCCAATCAAGCAGTAGCAGAAGGAAGAACAGGAGTAAGAGATTATCTGGATTCCCGACCGATTGAAGCTGAAGTGATAGCTGTGAAGCGTGCACTGGAGTATAGCCGTCAGACGAATTGCGCGCTCCATTTTGTGCATATTAGTAGCCGGGAAGCGGTCGATATCATTACCGCTGCTAAGCAAGAAGGACTGGATGTAACTGTAGAGACATGTCCTCATTATTTAGTACTAACCGATCAAGATGTAGAAGATCAAGGTGTACTTGCTAAATGTGCACCGCCTTTACGTAGTGCTACAGAGCAATCTGCTCTCTGGGATGCAGTCGCACTCGGGCTTATAGATATTATTGCTTCAGATCATTCGCCTTGCCCGCCTGAAATGAAGCAATCGAACAATTTTTTTGAAGCATGGGGCGGTATATCCGGAGCACAGAGCACATTGTTATTGATGCTGGAAGAAGGTTATCATCGGCGTCAGATCTCGTTGCCAGCGATAGCAAATATGTTATCAAAGCATCCGGCTGAACGTATAGGAGTATCTCAATCTAAAGGTCAGATTAAAGTAGGCTTAGATGCAGATCTTGTACTTGTGAATCTGGAGCAATCGTATACGCTGGAACATGATGATCTGTATGATAAACATCGTCAAAGCCCTTATGTAGGATATTCCTTTTCCTCGACGGTGCACAAGACGATAGTACGCGGACATATTGTATATGACCAGTCATCTGGATTGACGGATACATGTATCGGACAATTTATTGCTTATCAGACAGGAGGAGTGATTCATGGCTAAGCAAGCAGCGCCAATGATCGAAAATTACAGTGCAAAGTTACACAGTATGGTGGAATGGCTGGCTCAATTTGGAGCTGATGAACAAGGCGGAGTCACTCGGTTGTTATACACTCCTGCATGGTTAGAAGCACAACAAGCATTGTTTGATTATATGGAAATGCAAGGATTAGCCCCTTTTTACGATCAAGTCGGGAATCTTACAGGTCGGTTAGTAGGCAAGCAATCTGAACGACTACCGATTGTAACAGGTTCGCATATTGATACTGTTGTATTTGGAGGTAAATACGATGGTGCACTGGGCGTCGTTGCAGGTGTACTGGCACTTTCTTATTTGAAAGAAACCTATGGGGAGCCTTTACGAACGATTGAAGTGATATCACTAGCCGAAGAAGAAGGTAGCCGATTTCCTTTAACGTATTGGGGATCAGGCAATATTACTGGATCCTATCAAGTGAGCGCAGTTCCGGTAGTGAAAGATCGTGATGGGGTTAGCTTGGAACAGGCGATGAAGCAAGCAGGATTCGGAGCTGAATCCATATACTCTTCATGTCAGCGTGAATTTGCTGCTTATATCGAACTTCATATTGAACAAGGATTTGTATTAGAGCGAACAGGGCATCAGATTGGTGTAGTTACAGGGATTGTAGGTCAGCGCCGGATTGAAGTGAAAGTACTTGGTGAGAGTAATCATGCAGGCACAACACCGATGCAATGGCGTAGAGATACATTAGCAGGTGCAGCCTTGATGATTAGTAGCGTCAAGCGTTCTGCATTAGAATGGGGCGATCCATTAGTCGCTACGGTGGGAAGTCTGCAAGTATCACCGAATGTACCGAATGTGATTGCAGGAGAGACGACATTTACATTGGATATTCGTCATCTGGATCATCAGATATTGAATGATTATACAGATGCTTTATATGAAGAAATTTCAGCGATAGCAGAGCAAGAAGGATTAACATTATCCTGGAAAGAGCATTTACGGGCAGAACCTGTTCCTATGCATCAAGCGATGATTGATGATCTGCAACATGTATGCGATCAAGCAGGTATATCGTCGCTATCGTTACCAAGTGGAGCAGGGCATGACGCTCAGATTTTCGGTGTAGAATGTCCTTCTGCAATGATCTTTGTACCGAGTCGTGAAGGCATTAGCCATAACCCGTTAGAATATACAGCCGAAGCTGATATTATACAGGGCTTCAAAGTACTAACCGAATTGCTATATCAATATGCTTATCGAGGTGAAGACCATGAAGCGTTATAAAGACTTATCTCCACCCCCGCGCACGATTATGACACCCGGTCCTGTTGAAGTGGACCCACGTGTATTGCGAGCGATGTCGATGCCTATTTTGGGGCAATTTGATCCTGCTTTTACCGATATTATGAATGAAACGATGGAAATGTTACGCGAATTGTATATGACTACTAATCAATGGGCTTTTCCTGTCGATGGTACTTCACGTTCAGGGCTTGAAGCAGTGATGGTTAGCTTAATCGAACCGGGTGATAAAGTGCTGGTTCCAATCTACGGACGATTTGGACATTTACTAACTGAAATTGCTGAGCGTTGCGGTGCAGAGGTTGAGACTATTGAGACGGAATGGGGAACTGTATTTGATCCTGAAGTCGTAAAGCAAGCGATTGTCCAATATCAACCGACCATTGTAGCGATGGTACATGGTGAAACATCTACAGGATGTATGCAACCTTTATCTGAAATAGGACATTTTTGTCGAGAACATGATGTGTTATTTGTCGTAGATGCTGTAGCTACAATTGGTGGGGTTCCTTTTTATACCGATGAATGGAAAGTCGATGCAGTGATGGGTGGTACTCAGAAATGTCTGTCTGTTCCTTCAGGCATGGCACCGATTACGTATAATGATCGAGTAGAACGTAAGATTCTAGGACGTAAAAGTATCGAGCGTGGACTTCGGACTGCAAATGATCTTCCGTTAGCAGGTATGTCCGGTCATAATCGTATCGCCAGTAATTATTTTGATCTGGCACAATTGCAAGATTATTGGAGCCCTAAGCGACTTAATCATCATACAGAAGCTACCACGATGTTATATGGATTACGTGAAGGGTTGCGTATTTTGTTAGAAGAAGGTCTGGAAGCACGGTTTGCCCGTCATGCAGAAAATGGAGCAGCGATTGTAGCTGGTATCCGCGGAATGGGATTAGAATTATTCGGAGATGATAGTGCAAGATTGCCTGTTGTTACTTGTATCCAAATTCCAGCAGGTGTAGATGGCGAAAGTGTACGTTCGATGTTGCTTCATGATTTTGGGATTGAGATCGCCAGTTCTTTTGGTCCATTACAAGGTAAAATCTGGCGGATCGGTAGTATGGGATATAGCAGTAGTCGCAAAAATGTACTTCATGTTTTAGGCGCTCTGGAAGCAGTATTAATCCACCATGGTGTGAAATTACCGGCAGGACAAGGTGTGCAAGCGGCACTTGGTGTGTATGCTGGTCAGAAAGAGGTGACGTACCAGTGAACATTATGCCCCAATCGCGTAGAGGAATGGTTGCAGCACCGCATTATTTAGCAAGTCAGACAGGTGCCTTTATTTTGCAGTCCGGTGGCAATGCATTCGATGCTGCGGTTGCGGTAAGTGCTGTACTGGGTGTCGTCTATCCTCATATGACAGGGCCTGGTGGAGATGCTTTTTTTCTAATTCATGATGGTCATACAGGCAAGATTGAAGGATATAATGGAAGTGGGCGTTCTGCTGCCAAAGCAACCCCTGAATGGTATACCAAGCAAGGGTATACGACTATTCCAAGTCGTGGCCCTTTAGCGGCTGTAACTGTTCCGGGTATGGTAGATGCCTGGGAAGCAGTCTGGAAAAAGTATGGACGGTTGCCATGGGCTGAGATTATCGCTCCGGCGGTTCGATACGCAGAAGAAGGCTTTCCAGCTTCACCAAGTCTAGCACGCTGGATTATGCGTGATCTGGAATGGATTCAGCAAGATACTCATCTTCGATCAGTATTTTGCCCTAATGGTATTCCGTTAGTAGAAGGCGATATTGTTATTCAGACTAAGCTTGCTCAGACGCTACGTTTGATTGGCGAACAAGGAAGTGCATGTTTTTACAATGGATCTATCGGACAGATGATCGGTGAAGCGACAGAACGAGATGGTAGTGTATTAACGAAGGAAGATCTGGCAGCACATCAAGGAGAATGGGTAGAACCTGTATCGACCACATATCGAGGACACCGGGTATATCAAATGCCACCGAATACACAGGGATTCTCGGTATTGATGATGCTTAATATTTTGGAAAATGTTGATTTGTCGTCTATTGCTCGCTTTTCGCCTGAATTTTATCATCTGGTAGTAGAAACCGTGAAAAAAGCTTTTCAAGATCGAGATCGTTATTTAACCGATCCTGCTTTTCGAGATATTCCTATAGAACAATTATTATCCAAAGACTATGCCAAAAAATTATGGTATGACATGCAATATCATCCTCAAGCGTCTCCACATCTTTCACCTGCAATGGGTCAGGATACAGCTTATGCGGCTGTAACTGATGATGAAGGCAATACAGTTTCGTTTATTCAAAGTCTTTACTTTGATTTTGGATCTGCTTATGTGCCGGGGGATAGTGGTGTTATTTTGCAAAATCGAGGTTCATTCTTTTCACTCGATGATCGGGCGCCTAATGTATTGGAACCACGTAAACGTACTTTCCATACATTAATGCCAGGAATGGTAACAAAAAATGGTAAACCTTATCTGCTTTTAGGAACGCAAGGTGGAGAAGGACAACCTCAGACCCAATTATCTATTTTGACCGGTGTGATTGATTATCAATTAACGATCCAGCAGGCGATTGGATTGCCACGATGGTTGTATGGACGGACATGGGGCGATATGAGCGATACGTTAAAAATCGAAAGCCGTTCATATGAAGATATTTATTCACGCTTAGAAGCTTACGGGCATATCGTAGAACCAATTCGTGATTATGATGCAGTAATGGGTGAAGCGCAAGGAATTATGATTAATGAACAAGGTGTATTTAGCGGTGCGGCTGATCCTCGTAGTGATGGGATTGCTATCGGAATATAGAGCGGGATAGAGACAGAGGGGGACGCATCATGGGAAGCATCATGATTAGACAAGCACAGATGGTCACAATGAACGAGCGAGAAGAAGTATTTATTGGGGATTTATTGATCGAAAATAATAAAATTGTCAAAATGGCTCCACGTTTGGATGATCATGCCGATCAAGAAATAGATGGACGAGGCAAAACGTTATTGCCAGGATTTATTCAGACTCATATTCATTTGTGCCAGACATTATTTCGTGGTCGAGCAGACGATATGGAACTGATGGATTGGTTACGTAAGCGTATCTGGCCATTGGAAGCTGCTCATGATGAAGAATCGATTTTTTATTCTGCATTGTTAGGAATTGGAGAATTGATTTCCAGTGGAACGACGACGATCTGTGATATGGAGACGGTACATCATACCGATTCTGCTTTTCAAGCGATGGCGCAAAGCGGGCTACGAGTCATCTCTGGTAAAGTAATGATGGATCACGGAACCGATGTCCCTGAACCGTTACAGGAAGACACCGACGAATCGCTTCAGAAAAGTGTAGATTTATTAGAAAAATGGAATGGTTTTGGTGGTGGACGTATTCAATACGCGTTCTGTCCACGATTTGTTGTTTCTTGTACAGAGCGTCTGCTTACCGAAGTACGCGATCTTTCTGCTCAATATCATGTTAAAGTGCATACTCATGCTTCTGAAAATCGTGGAGAAATTTCACTGGTTGAACAAGAACGAGGAATGCGTAATATTGTGTATTTGGATCATATCGGTCTCGCTAATCCACGTCTGATTCTGGCACACTGCGTATGGCTCAGTGAAGAAGAAAAGCAGATTTTGTACAAACGTGGAGTGAAAGTCACCCACTGCCCGGGTTCAAATCTCAAACTTTCTTCTGGTATCGCTGAAATTCCAGACTTGATGAATCGTCATATCCATGTTGGTCTTGGAGCCGATGGAGCGCCTTGTAACAATAACCTCGATATGTTTCAAGAAATGCGCTTAGCTGCATTGATCCAGAAAGTTCCTCATGGCCCAACCGTTATGGATGCTAGAACAGTATTGCGTATGGCGACGATGGGCGGAGCAGAAGTGCTAGGAATGGCAAAAGAAATCGGCAGTCTAGAAGTAGGCAAAAAAGCCGATGTGGTCTTGCTTGATCTGGAAGATTATCATACATTCCCTTCGTATGATGTAGATGTGTATTCCAGAGTCGTGTACTCGGCAACACGTAGCAATGTAGATACCGTTATTATTGATGGCAGTGTTGTATTGGAAAATCGCCGTGTCAAAACAATCGATCGCAGTATTGTATTACGCGAATCTGATCGTTCGATCAAACGTTTGATGACACGTATGTAATACAGGCTTACTCGCTATCTGAGAATATTCGCAATATTCACATTCAAAAAACAAAGGAGCTGGAGACTCATGGATATGAAAGACCTGTGCAAAATCGCTTTATCTCAACATCAACAACAAATGCGTACAGTTCTTGCTACTGTTGTCCATGTAGAAGGACATGCATACCGCAAAGAAGGAGTCTCCATGATTCTGACTGCTGATGGACAACAATTCGGCAGTATAAGCCCGGGTTGCCTGGAAAGCGATCTTGTAGCTCGTGTAGATGACGTCTGGAACAGTTCCCAAGTATCTATCGTGGAATACGATATGCGTCCAGCAGATGATCTATCATGGGGTGAAAATATCGGCTGTGGTGGGTTGTTAAATATTTTGTTGGAGCCAGTCAGAGGTTCCTTTTTGAATGTGATTCGTGAATTGAATGATCGTTTGGATCAAGGTGAAAATGTAGTACTTACTCGTTCTTTTCAAAAAAATGGTGAGCAGATTGATTATCAATTATCAGATCAACCGTTAATGCTTGCTCATGATGCTAACTCAGGTACTGAATCTCTGTCTGATGGGCAAAAGGATCAGTATACATTTGTTCGTACTTATCGTCCTAAGCCACGTCTTATTCTAATCGGTGCTGGCGATGACAGTATACTTGTAAGTTCGCTAGCACAGTTATCCGGGTTTGATGTAGTTGTAGGGGATTGGCGTGCTGGATTGTGTACAGAGGAGCGGTTTGCAGGCGCTACCTGTATCGTAGGATTTCCACAGTCTTTATATGAACAAATACAACCGGGTGAACAAGACTATATGATCTTAATGAGTCATAATTTTCCGCGTGAACGAGAATGGGTGGAATTGATGGTAGATCAGCATTGTGCTTATCTAGGCATTATGGGTTCCAAAGAACGAACACGCCGTTTAATGGATCAATTACCAGCCTACCCTTCGTTACATTCTCCTGTAGGCTTATCGATTGGGGCAGATGGACCGGATGAAATTGCAATCAGTATTATCGCCGAACTGATCGCTGTCAAACGTGGACGTGTACTTGTACCGAGAAAGGATGTTACACATGAACATCACCGCCTTAGTGCTTACAGCGGGTAAAAGTAGTCGTATGGGCAACGACAAATTGAGTAGGCCTTTATATTCAGCAGATAGCGCGCCTGTATCTGAGCCTTTGCCTACGATCGGAGGTAAAGTACTATCGACCGTTTTGACCAATCCACAGATTCAGCATGTAGTTCCAGTGACTGCTCCGTATTCTTCGCTTGAATGGCAACAAGAAATTCAAGCTTGGACAGACCAATATCCTTCCAAAATGCAACCTGTTGTATGCGAACAAGCTCATTTAGGAATGTCATATTCTATTCGTTGTGGTATGAAGCAAGTACGGTTATCTCAAGCAGATGCCGTACTTATTTTGCTTGGCGATCAGCCATTAATCACCTCAACCATGTTAACAGAACTAATAACAATCTATCAGTATCAGCCTGATGTCGACTATATCGCTTCTGCTGATCATGAAGGCATTAAACCTCCTGTGATTTTCCCCGCCCATATGTGGACTTATCTAGAGCAACTGCAAGGTGATCAAGGAGCTCGTAAAGTATTCATGAATCCAGATTTCTATAGCAATATCGTTAAATATCCAGATCATTTTTTCTGGGATGCTGATACGCCTGAAGCTCTAGCTCAAATCCAGCATTATATACGTTCTGCTACATAACTAACTATCATAATCTATTAATAAGTGAATTACTGCTTCATTAGCTATTAGAAGCATCTTATGTAACATAAGTTCTGCATAAATAATGATTAGATAAATTCACTTCTTTCATGTTAGTATATATTACATATTAATTTGATTTTGAAGAATTAAAAAGTGCATAAAGCACAAAATAAAGCTCTTTATTTATATTTGCTACAAATTTAAGTAAGAATAATTGACATAAGACTGTGATTTCATTAAGATTTGTTCAATTGATAGATGATGGAGGGTATATTCGATCATCTAACGTGCGAAAAGAACAAATGGAGGTGACATCATGGAAATGAATATAGAGACGAGCAGGATTCCTGATCCTTTTTCACGTAAAGTCTGGGAGCCAGCAGATGCAGAAGAAGCCATGATGATCAAACGTCAATATGGAGCCGACGCAGTATTCGTAGCAGGAGGAACATTACTACGTACGCAGTGGGAAGGCGGTATTGTAAATAGACCTGAGCACTTTATTCGACTAGATACGATTGCTGATCTATGCGGAATTCATGAAAGTGATCAACATATATATATTGGTGCATTAACAAGGCTTCGTGAATGTGGAGCAGATGCTTATATCGCTTATCATGGAGCTACATTATATGAATCGTGTCGTCATATTGCAGCACCTTCTATTCGCAATCAAGCTACGATTGGCGGAAATATAGCTTCTGCTGTAGGGGATGCTATTCCTGCTCTACTGGTACACAATGCCTCGCTTCATTGGGCAGATATTGGAAGTGAAGTCACAACGATCGAACAGGATCTTGGCGATTGGTTAGAGATCGTGAAAAGCGGTAGAAAAAGTATGAATGCCGTGTTGTTAGGAATAAATTTGGAGAAACAGAATCGCTTGTTAGCTACAGAATCGATAGAACAGTCTGTCGATCATCAACAAGAGATTACTTTTTTTCGGAAAATTGGTCGCAGAGAAGCATTCACACCATCGCTTGTCACAGTAGCATTTCGCGCCAAGATAGATCCATTAGGATACTTTTCACAAGTAAGAATAGCCGCAGGTGGTGGTTCTGGTATCGCAATGCGCTTATCTACATGTGAACAGTTATTAGAAGGCAATCGATATCAAGCTGATATGATTACTTCTTTAGCACGACTTGCAAGCGATGAATTTATAACATACAGCGATCCTTTTGCCAGTGAACAGTATCGTCAACAAACAGCAGGAAATCTATTAGCAGCAGGATTATGGGAAACGATACATGCACAGATCGAAAGGAGATGATAGCCTATGTTGCTGAATCGAGAAAGTAGTGGAGAACGCTGGCGTAAGCGGAGAGACGGCAAAGAAAAAGTAACAGGAGAATTGCAGTATTTGACCGATATGACTGCTGAAGGAATGTTATATGGACGCGTACTACGAAGTATTCATCCTCATGCACGTATTCTATCATTGGATGTGTCTGCGGCAGAAGCATATGAAGGGGTTATCGCTGTAATTACTCATCATGATGTTCCAGGACTGAATCGCTTTGGTATAGCTACACCAGATCAACCGGCATTATGTGAAGATACAGTGCGTTATATTGGAGATGCAATAGCCGCTGTAGCAGCAACTTCATTAGAGATTGCCGAGCATGCTCTTTCTCTCATACGTGTGGAATATGAAGTGTTAGAGACGATTACAGATACAGATAGAGCACTGGAAGAATCGGCGCCAAGACTTCATCCACAAGGTAATGTATTACATCGGACTCAAGTAAAGCGTGGCAGCACCGATACTGCTCTTGCCAACTGTGCTCATGTTGTTCATCAAGTGTATCGTACACCAAGACAGATGCATGCTTATATGGAGACAGAAGGTGGATTATTTGTTCCTGAAGAAGATGGTCGTCTAACAGTCTATGCCCCTACACAGCATGGATATAAAGACCGGATGCAAATTGCTCGTATTTTAGGATGGGAAGAAGAACGGATTCGTGTCATCTCCAGTCCAATCGGCGGTTCATTTGGTGGAAAAGATGAATTAAATGTACAACCATACGGTTCATTATTAGCACTGAAAAGTGGTCGTCCTATCAAAATGCATAATTCAAGACAAGAATCGGTTCGTGCTGGACTTAAGCGTCATCCGATGAAGATTGAAATGAAAACAGGGATTGATGAAGACGGTCATTTAGTCGCTCATTATGTGCGTATCGTAGCTGATACAGGAGCTTATGCAACACTGGGAGCGCCGGTACTTAATTTTGCCACAGAGCATTCAATGGGACCTTATCGTATAGAACATGTCGATGTAGAAGGGGTATCTGTGTATACCAATAATGGATTATCCGGCGAGTTTCGTGGATTTGGTGGAAATCAAGCGATATTTGCGATGGAAGGGCAAATGGATCGCTTGGCTGAATTGATCGAAATGGACCCGTGGGAATTTCGGATGTTGAATCGGCGCCAGCAAAATGATCCAGGGCCACTAGAACAACGCATTTTACAAACCAATGGTCTTGAACAAGTAATGCAAGCACTGACTCAGTCCAAGCTATGGCAACGCAAGCTACATCCTTCACAAGAGTATGAACAAGATCGTTCTGTGGAGATTATGAGTGGGATGAGTGAACAGGAGTCTGCATTTCAACCACCATGGATCAAGCGTGGGATAGGAGCAGCACTGGCTATGCATGGTGCAGGTCTCGGTTATGGTATAGATGATCCAGCAGGTGGACGACTTGCGCTAAATGAACAGGGAAAGATTGAAGTTTTCTTTAGCTATGAAGAATTCGGGCAAGGATTGATTGCGACGTTAGAGATCATGTTAATCGATCTGTTTCAATGTGAACCTGATGATCTGAGTATCGTTATCGGAGATACAGATCGTGTTCCTCATAGTGGATCAAGTACAGCTTCACGCTCAACAACGATGGCATGGATGGCATTACAGCGCTTAAAGACACCTTTTCTCCAAAGCATTTTAACGATAGCGTCTGAGATTACCGGTGTGCCTTCCGAGCAGTTAACTACAGGGAAAGCAGGTATCTGGTTACTGAGCGACGATCTTATCGTTGTAGATGAATCTGAACCTGTTATTACGTACCTTGAAATTGCAACACATATGAGTGTAGCAGGCAAGTCAAATGAATTGATTTTTGATACGGAATTTGCTTATCCCACTACACCGGATGCGGTAGTAGGCGGACATTATTTATATACGTATGCGGCTGTTGCGGCAGAAGTAGAAGTGAATACACTAACAGGACATGTGAAATTGCTAGATAATTATCACACCGTTGCCGCAGGCCCTGTCATTAATCCGATGGGATTTTTAGGGCAGATTGAAGGCGGTAGTGTGATGGCACTAGGATTTACATTAACCGAAGATGCAGTGATGGATGAAGGACATTATTTGACCAAAAATATGGATACGTATCTTATTCCTACAATCAAAGACATGCATACTTCACTTGAAGTTGAAGCAATCGAAGATTTACCAGAAGGCGATACTTTTGGCCCGCGCGGCATAGGAGAGATTGGCTCGGTTGCACTTGCACCAGCAATCACGGCTGCAATTCGCGATGCTGTTGGAGTATGGGTTCCTCATTTACCAGTGGCAAGGGAATTATTGATTCAACCGATAGAGACATGGCAAGCAGAAAGGGTGAGTCCGCGATGAAAACAACAGATACAACATGGCAAGCTACTGTGAATGGAGAACATCGTGAATTGGATATCGATCCTTCGCGTCGTCTGGTCGATGTGATTCGTGGAGACTTGAATCTAACAGGAACTAAAGTTTCTTGCGAAATTGGTCGCTGTGGTGCGTGCATGGTCATGATCGAGGGGGAACCGGTCAATTCTTGTCTGACTATGGCATATCAATGTGCTGGTAAAGAAATCACAACGATTGAAGGATTACATGGAGAAAGCAAAGAGCAATTGCATCCGATTCAAGAAGCATTTTTGGAAGAAGGGGGATTTCAGTGTGGATATTGTACACCGGGTATGATTATTTCCACCAAAGCATTGCTCGATCAGACTCCCCATCCTAATGATGATGAGATCAAAGAAGGATTATGCGGTAATCTATGTCGCTGTACAGGATACGGTGGCATTATGCGCGCAGTACAGAGTGCGGCTACCAAATGTCAGCAACAACAGCAAGAATTATCAGATACATCCCACATCGTTCGTTGAATCCATAGGAACAAATATCGTATAGATCTATGCTATACATGAGTGAATCCTTTCCTTACAGCAGATTATTGCATTGAGGGAAAGGATTTTGTTTTGTACATATAGTTGTTCCAAAGATACACCTTACATCCTGTAACAAAGGACTATCATCATCAATATAACATCTATCCCTTCATAAATGAGCTGTAACCAAAGTGTAATCTAAAACTTTTGGTATTCGCTAAAATTTGGATTGGTAAGGACACCTGAATTGTTATATTATTAACGAACAGGTAAAAGGTTATGCGTTGGCTTTTCATCGGAAAATAAGATGCAATAAGCTGATAGGATTGCTGAATAGTAGACAGACAATGTAATAGATGAAGTATGATTGAATAGCTCATTTTATGGCTAACATACTTGGGCTTGTGATAAGTCAGTGTCTGCACCTAGAGTTCTTATGGATATGGACTCAATCAGCTTCTCCATTACCCGCATTACAAAAGGCAGCAAGGAGGGGAACCTTTGGAAAGCGAATATATAGATTCCATGGAACAACTGGCAGATCATTATTTTCCATCTGGAAATTGGCATATGGTTGAAGGCAAAGGCGGTATGAATAATACCACAATGTTTATAGATCACGCGTCTAGCCGCTATGTGCTACGACGATACGAAACCCATAAAGAACCGGACAAAGTTCGCTATGAACATGAAGTGTTATCTGCGCTTCCTGCGGTTCTAGTTGGACTGAATACACCGAAGCCTGTCAAAGATATCCAAGGACAGACAATTCATGTTACAGGGCCAGTCAATGAAGAGGATTCTCGTAGCGCTGGCAGAATAGCCGCGTTATTTCATTATATGGATGGTCATACACCTCAATTAAGAACAACAGAAGAGATTTTTCACTTTGGTCAGGTGACCGGGCAGTTATCTGCCGCATTGGCGCAGATTGATATTGATCTGCATCCGGTATATCCGCCTTATTATCGGTTGGGACAATCGTATCCTTTATGCAGTCCAGGTCGATTAGAAGCATTCTGTGCTCATCCGCCTGAAGACTTTAATAGTATCGCAGATATTTTATATCGTATTGGAGAACGTCTGGGTGAGCAGTTGATGCGGATCACTCGTCTGGTATCATTACCTCATCAATTGATTCATGGTGATCTGAACGCATCCAATATGCTGGAATCTACAGATGGACAGATTACAGCGATTTTAGATTTTGAATTTGTGACACGTGATTTACGGGCGATGGAGCCGGCAGTTTGTTTGTCAGATATGTTGCAGACAGTCGAATGGAATGTAGCTGATGAGAAGCAGTGTACTGCTTTTTTGCAAGGGTATGCGACCCGAATTCATTTGTCAGATCAGGAGATTGAAGCAATCCCATTACTTATTTTGTTGCGTCGTATCGATGTATTTATGCATTTTTTAAGTCGTTATTTTGAAGGGATCGATGATGCTGACGTGGTAATTGCGCAAGCACAACGTCTGGATGCTGGACTACAATGGTATGAGAAAAGTGGTCCTCTTTTGCAATTACTGTGCCGTCGTATCTTTAAATAATGAACTTTGTATTGACGCAAAAATGAAATTAAAAATAGCGAATGTCGAAAAAGTTATCGATATTCGCTATTTTTTTATGTATAACCAAACCATATGCAGGATATCTGTTGTTAAAAAGATATTTCACAATATTTAAATATATTTTATTTGACTATTTTTATTCATTTGATGCTACAATAGGTAGCAAATAAGAGTCATATTTTGTAAAATGTTAACGTGAACAATATTGATACACCAATTTTAGCGATTGACAACGTCATTGTGTATCCTTTAACAAGTGATCTGTATAAAGGTATAACACCCATTTATAAATGAGCAAAAAGAAAATGTATAAAGGAATGGAGGAATACGATGTCGCTAGGAAAATATATGCAACCATTGCGAATCGGAATAAATAGTCAGGATGAACGTCGTAAGATTGAAAATATTCGTCAATTGCCGATCAAAATTTTACAAATAGGAGCAGGTAACTTTTTGAGAGGTTTTTTTGATTGGATGATCTATGAAAGTATTACCCAAGGAAAATACCATGGCAGTATTGCGTTGACTCCACCGACACCGAATGGAGCAGTCAAACTACAACAATTAGCAGAGCAAGATGGATTGTATACCTTAATTACAAGAGGAGTACAACATGGAGAAGTGACCGAGCACCGATCGATTATTCCTGTTTTCAAAACGTTTATCGATCCGTATACCGAATGGGAGCAATTTCTACAGTTAGCTGAATTAGAGTCGCTGGATATTATTATATCGAATACGACAGAAGCAGGATTAACGTATGAACCGATCGATTATATTGCAGGAGAGCCATTACGTAATTATCCTGCACGATTAACTGTATTTTTATATCGAAGATTTCAACATTTTGCAGGAGATTCAAGTCACGGGTTATTAATTTTACCTTGTGAATTGATTGAAAATAATGGTGATGTACTCAAACAGTATGTACTTCGTTATGCAGATGACTTTGGATTTGGTACTGATTTTGTGCAATGGATAGAACAATCACAGCGCTTTTTGAACAATCTTGTTGATCGGATTGTACCGGGGTTACCACCGGAAGAAGAATATGCACGTTTAGTAGAGCAATACGGATATGAAGATTCATTTATCAATACAGCAGAGCCTTATCATCTGTGGGCGATTCAAGGAGAGCCTGAATTAGATAAAAGGCTACCACTGGCACAGATTGGACTTAATGTACACTGGGTGAAAGATTTACAGCCTTTTCAAGAACGTAAAGTACGTATCCTAAATGGAGCTCATACGTTAATGACACCTGTTGGTTTATTGTACGGCAAAACCACTGTGCGTGATGTGATGGACGATCCACATCTTAGCCAATGGATAATTTCAACGATTACAGAAGAAGTGATTCCGTCACTGACATTAGATGAGAAAGAGCTACAGTCTTATGCGACAGAAACATTTGAACGCTTCCGTAATCCTTATCTGGAACACCGATTACAAGATATCGCACTGAATAGTCTAAGCAAATTCAAAACAAGAATTTTACCAACATTGAAAGCGTATACAGAAAAATATAATCAACTGCCTGCTGAGATCGTATATTCACTGGCGGCTTTGATCGTATTGTACCGATTACAACCAGCAGAAGAAGGACAACCTCATCAAGCTCAGACATTATCAGGTGCAACACTGACGATCAAAGATAATAAAGAGTATATTCAGCGTCTTGCAGAACATTGGCAACAACCACAGTTATCCGATATTGTGACTTCTATTTTGTCTGATCAGCAGATATGGGAAGAAGATTTAACACAGATTCAAGGATTAGAAGCAGCTATTGTATCAAATATTCATATATTGGAGGAGCAACGGCAATGAATACAATGATAAAAGATTGCATAACGATTCAGAAGCAAGATGATGTTGTGATTGCACTTCGAGATGTGTCACCGGGCGAATCGATTATTTTGGAAAATGGGACTATCCTAAATGTCAGCGATCATATTCCACGTGGTCACAAAATAGCGATACATGATATTGCTCCAGATCAAGATGTGATTAAATATGGATTTTCAATCGGCAAAGCCAAAGAGCGTATTCAACCCGGACAATGGATTCATACGCATAACCTGCGCACAGGCTTAGAAGGCACATTAGATTATCGGTATGAACCTACGCCTAGCTGGAATCCTAATCATGTACCTGAACATTTACAGACATTTGAAGGATATGTACGTGAAAATGGTGAAGTTGGTATTCGTAACGAAATCTGGATTATCAATACAGTGGGTTGTATTAATAAAGTTTGCGAAGCACTAGCGCGTACTGCTCATGCAGATATGCAAGGACGTGTAGAAGGCGTGTATCATTTTCCACATCCATTTGGTTGTTCGCAATTAGGCGATGATCTGGAATATACGAAGCAGTTGTTAGCTTCACTTGTACTTCATCCGAATGCCGCCGGTGTTTTGGTAATTGGATTAGGTTGTGAGAACAATCAGATTGAACAATTTGCCGAAGTTATTCCAGACGAGTATGCTCACAAAGTTCGTTATCTCAAAGCTCAAGAAGAAGATGATGAGATCGAAGCAGGATTGTTACTGTTAGAAGAATTGGTTACTCAAGCAGAACAAATATCGCGTCAACCTGTACCTTTATCCAAATTAAAAATAGGCTTGAAATGTGGAGGCTCGGATGGGTTATCTGGAATTACAGCTAATCCATTAGTCGGTTCTGTAGCCGACCTTATCGTTTCTGCTGGTGGAACAGCTATTTTAACCGAAGTGCCCGAGATGTTCGGTGCAGAGACCATCTTAATGAATCGTGCTCAGACTCCGCAAGTATTTGACGAGTTGGTAGATTTGATTAATGGATTTAAGCAATACTTTGTTAATCATGGTCAAAATATTTACGAAAATCCTTCACCCGGCAACAAAGCTGGAGGGATTACAACACTGGAAGAAAAATCACTAGGCTGTACGCAAAAAGGTGGACACTCCCAAGTCATCGATGTACTAAAATACGGTCAAAGGGTACATCAGTCTGGATTGAATATTATCGAAGCACCGGGTAATGATCTTGTGTCTGTTACTGCTTTGTCAGCGGCAGGCGCTCATATCGTTTTATTTACAACTGGTAGAGGGACTCCTTTTGGCGGGCCTGTACCGACTATGAAAATTGCTACTCAATCCGATCTAGCTAATCGCAAAAAACATTGGATCGATTATAATGCAGGTCAATTATTAGAAGGAAAAACGATGGAAGAAGTATCACTTGATCTATTAACATCAATTGTAGATATCGCTTCAGGACGTAAGCAGACCAATAGTGAAAAGCATGGTTTTCGTGAAATTGCTATTTTTAAAGACGGTGTAATTTTATAAAAAAGAGCTGTCTAGTATCTCAATATAAGCCAGCCAATTCACTCTTCAGAATACAAGAAAAACTAGAAATAAGATTGAAAAAGAGCGATACGTAAATGTAATTAAATACATTTTACGTATCGCTTCATTCGTGGTAAAATAAGGATGTTAATCGATTGCTATGTCATATATTACCAATTGAGATTGATATTACTCTAAATTGGTTTTAACTGCTATACGGTGCACTTAGAATCACTGAACCGCGTGCAGGCACTTCAATCGATTGACCCGTATGATCAGGATCGAGCAGATTGGTTACTTGTAGATCGTTCAGTTCTACAGTAGCTGCTTCAGCATTATGGTTGAGTAAGAAAATGAATTGTTCGCCGTTTTTGACACGTCGTCCAGCTTCTACACCGGCTGGGGTGTCTAGAACAGGTTGAATTCCTTTTTGATCAGCTACAAATTTCATAAGACCAGCAATAAACGCTTCTTCTCCATCGGAAGCGATATACCATGCTTCTCCTTTGCCGTACGTATTACGGGTAAGCACAGGCATTCCTTTATAAAAGTCATCACCATAGTGGGCAAGAACTTCGGCACCTTCGGTATGAAGCAAATCGCAGAGCATTCCGCATTCATAATCGCCGCTTAGATCGCCTAATGATTGATTCATTACAATCTGGTTCCGCATCGTAGGAAGTAGAGCGTCTGTTTCTTCTACCCAGATGCCAAGCAGTTTGCGTAGCTCGCCAGGATAACCACCAAGTGCAACCAGATCACTCTCGCCTACAATGCCGCTAAAGAATGTGGTGACAAATGTGCCTCCATTTTGCGTAAATTGTTCTAGTTTATCGGCTAGACCTGGTTTGACCATGTACAGAACAGGAGCGATGACCAGCTCATATGCGCTAAGATCAGAATCTACGCCAACTACATCGACCTGAATATTACGGTTATAAAAGGCTTTGTAGTATTTATGTATCTGATCTACATATTTGAGCGCAATTGTTGGCCCACTTGATTTCTCAATCGCCCACCAGTTGTCCCAATCAAACAGTATAGCAACTTTGGATTCAATACGCGAATCAAGCAAAGTATCACCCAATGTCTGAAGTTCGCTACCCAGTGCTGCTGTTTCGCGGAAAACACGAGTGTTGGAATGACCTACATGCTCAATCACAGCGCCATGGAACTTTTCACATGCACCTGCTGAACGGCGCAGTTGGAAAAACATAATCGTATCTGCACCATGAGCAACGGCTTGATAGCTCCATAAGCGCATTACACCCGGACGTTTGAGCGAATTGTAAGCTTGCCAGTTTTGTTGACTAGGCGTTTGTTCCATAAGCATAAATGGATCACCATTTTTGATACCACGCATCAGATCATGTGCAAGAGCGGTATAACTTACAGGTGTATCGAGCCCTGGATAGTTATCCCATGAGATAATGTCCATTTGTTTTGCCCATTTAAAATAATCTAAAGGCTTGAAAAAGCCCATCAAGTTTGTCGTAATCAGCGCATCTGGAACAACACTTTTAATCGCATCATACTCTAGTTGATAACATTCGAGCATGCTGTCCGAGTTGAAGCGGGAATAATCAAGAGACATCCCTTGAAAGTTCGTATTATCGTCTCCCCATTCTTCGCTTAGATTACTTGGCAATACAATTTCATCCCAGTCATAGAACGTATGACCCCAGAAAGAAGTGTTCCAGGCTGTATTTAATGCATCTAGCGTCTGGTAACGTGTTTTGAGCCAGACACGAAAAGCCCGTTCACAGTTGTCGCAATAACAATCGCCACCGTATTCGTTAGATACATGCCAGACCACAATAGCTGGATGATCTTTGTAGCGTTCTGCAAGTCGACTAGCAATCTCTGTCGAGTATTTACGATAAGTTGGACTGTTAGGGCAAGAGTTATGACGACCACCGAATTTGCGTTTTCTGCCGTCTTTGTCGGTACGTAATACATCAGGATACTTTTTCGCCATCCATGCCGGATGAGCAGCCGTACTTGTGGCAAGGCAGGTATAGATACCGCTTTCATAAAGGCTATTAATCAACTCATCTAACCATTCAAATTGATAATGAACCTCATCGGGTTGATTGCGTGCCCAAGAGAATACATTGACTGTGGCGATATCGATTCCTGCTTGTTTAAATAGTTGTAAATCTTCTTGGTGAGTCTGTTGATCCCATTGCTCAGGATTATAATCACCACCGTAAAAAATTTTAGGAAGTTTGCTGCTAATCATGACTGTCACTCCTTGTATAAGAATAACTCTATAGTAATTCAACTCGTTCCCTTATAAAATATAATAAAATGCGCTTAGTATATAAAAATATGGAGATTGGAAGTGAAAAATATGTACGTAACTATACCTGACCGCCGTTTTTTTACAGAGCTCAGAGACTTACAGTTACCTATTCATATGGAGAGTATCGGGTACAATGCTGATCAAGAATCGATTGATCGTCCAGACGGGTATCCTTGTTATCATTGGATTCAAGCGGTAAATGGAGAAGGCGAGCTTTATTTTGGCGGAACCAGCTATACGGTCAAAGCAGGATCAGGTGTATTACTGGCACCCCGAGATGCTCATGGATATCGTCCAATAAGCGGAGTATGGGAGACAGCTTATTTAACATTTGGTGGCCCGCAATCTCTTGCGATTGTATCTACACTCGGGTTATCGCATTCAGCTTATTATGAATGGGATCGTGGATGTGAATTAGAGACTTTTGCTAGTGGTCTATTGGGACAGATTCGTAGTGATCGTGATCTATCCGGTCTGGATACCAGTTCAGATCTATATCGCTTTTTAACATTGCTCAAAAAGCATGGACGTGTAAACAATCTTCCTTCGTTATCGCATACAGTCGAACGACTCAAGCCATTGATGTCATTTATGGAATCTCATTATGACGATCCTAATATCGGGCTTGAAGATATGGCAGATCAAGTAGGCGTAAGTGCAAGGCATTTGAATACATTATTCCGACAGACATTCGGTATGACCGCGTATGCGTATTTTATTTTACTACGTATTCGTAAAGCCAAAGAACTGATGACACTTTATCCACGAATGACGATCAAAGAAGTGGCAGGTCAGGTAGGATTTAGAGATTCCAGTCATTTTGTAGCTACATTCCGTAGATTAGAGGATGTAACGCCTGAACAATTTCGTAATTTGTATTAAATATAACTTCTACTGCATGTAAGTTGGAGTGGATGTGAGTTCGAGGCAATCTATAAATGACATTAATATTTGTCTAATCAATGAATCATGAAGCGGATAGGTCCGGTCTGCTTCAATTATTGAGTTGATTTTATTAAGCGCTTACAATATATTGATAACCAGTGTGATATCAGAAAGGGGATAATCAGGTGAGTGTAGAAAAGATATGGATTGATGTAGAAGAAGATATAAATACTACAGAAGAAAAAGCTTATTTGTTACCATTTATAGTGGATTCTTCAGATAGTGTGGTTATTGTATTGCCAGGTGGAGGATATGAACATCGTGCAGATCATGAAGGCGCGCCTGTCGCACAGTGGTTAAATGAACATGGTATTTCTGCTTTTGTACTTCATTATCGTTTATCACCAAAACAGCAACGTATTCCGTTAGAAGATGGTAAACGTGCTATTCGTTATGTTCGGGCACATGCGGCTGAATATGGAATCGATCCGTCCAAAATAGGGATATTGGGATTTTCAGCAGGTGGTCATTTAGCAGCTATTACCGGTACGGTGTATGAAGAACAATCGATAACTGTAGCAGGAATCACTCAATCGATCAGTTCGAGACCGGATGCGATGATTTTGTGTTATCCGGTTATTACGATGAAGCACTACGGGCATGAAGGATCTAGATTAGCTCTTTTAGGATCAGATGCTTCAGAGGAACAGATAGCTGGTTATAGTGCAGAGCAACGTGTTACCGCACAGACCCCGCCTACATTTATCTGGCACAATACAGATGATGATGTAGTACCTGTACAAAATAGTTTACAGATGGCACTGGCTTTAGAACAGCATCATGTTCCATTTGAATTACATATTTATGAGAGTGGCGGACATGGGCAGGGGCTTGCTTTGGAACACCCAGTTATGGGAAACTGGACCAAGCAATGTATGATTTGGCTTCAACGTCAAGGTTGGTAATCTATACACTAGCCGATGACCCTATTTTTGTCAGTGTAGAGGAGATGGATAGAGATGAAAATTGAAAAAAACAGCACATTATTGATGATTGGTGACTCGGTTACAGATTGTGGACGCGGTCGACCTGTAGGGCAATACTGGGAGATTGGCAATGGGTATGTGTCTTTAGTCGATTCTCTTTTGCAAACGGTTTATCCTGATTATAATATTCGTGTTCTTAATACAGGAACGAGTGGAGATCAAGTCAAACATCTCAAAGAACGCTGGGAAGAAGATGTGTTCAAACATGATCCAGATTGGGTATCTATTATGATCGGGATCAATGATGTATGGAGACAATTCAGTCATCCGCTAGAAACCGATTGGCATGTATATTTAGAAGAATATGAACAGACTTTGCGTGAACTGGTACAACAGACGTTACCGAAAGTAAAAGGATTGGTTTTAATGACTCCTTATTACTTATCGACAACGACTGAAGATCCGATGCGTGCCACAATGGATGTATACGGGGAAGCAGTGAAGCGAATTGCGCAAGAAACAGGAGCGATCTTTGTCGATACTCAGGCAGCTTTTGACGCATTATCCGCTTATGTATATCCAGCTTCATTATCCAATGGATGGGATCATGTTCATCCGAATCAAAATGGACATTTAGTGCTTGCTCGTTCATTCTTGCAAGCTGTTCAATACGATTGGAACCGTTCTACGACATAATGGAAATGTAAGGAGTGATACTTATTAAGACCTATACAGCAAATATCGTAATCGATGCCAAAGCCAAATTAGGTGAAGGGCCAAGTTGGGATCAATCATTTGGACGATTATTATGGGTAGATATCGAAGGATATCAATTGCATATTTATGATCCATCTACTCAGCAAGATCGTACAGTAGATGTGGGGGAACATATTAGTGCCGTAGTGCCTTATTTGGAAAATGAAGTGATTGTCGCACTGATTAGTGGTCTGTATCGCTTCAATATTCAGACAGGTGAGAAAATCTTGATTCATGATCCTGAAGAAGGTAGACCGGGTAACCGATTTAACGATGGAAAATGCGATCCAGCAGGGCGTTTTCTTGCAGGAACAATGAGTTTGAATGGAGAATCAGAGCAAGGCGCATTTTACAGCTTGAGTACAGAGGGCAATGTTTCTTTGCTAATAGATGAAGTGTCTACGTCTAATGGATTAGCATGGAGTGCAGACCATAGCACTTTATATTATATTGATACACCAACACTTGAAATTGTATCTTTTGATTATGATGTGCAAGAAGGTACAATTTCGAACAAACAAGTGATTGCTACAGTAGATGAAAGTGAAGGATACCCTGACGGAATGACGATCGATGCAGAAGGTATGTTATGGGTCGCTCGTTGGGGAGGTCAACGTGTCTCACGTATTGATCCGACCAGTGGAGAAGTCATAGGTGAAGTATCGTTACCTGTAAATTGTGTGACTTCTTGTGCTTTTGGCGGTGAACATCTGGATGAACTGTATATCACTACAGCGCAAGATGATAGCGAAGATCAACCTTTAGCAGGCGGGTTATTTATGGTTAAACCGGGTGTAAAAGGCATGCCTACTATTGCTTTTAATCAGGGGCAGCGTGCAACTAGTCTTGAGCAATCTATATCGTAATAGTAAATATTCTATAAAAACAGCGCAAAAAGCTTCAATCGATCGAGACTGAAGCTTTTTGCGTTGTTCCCAAGTCTGTGTACTACAGACAAGGCTACATATTCCGCAGAAATAGAAGAACAGAAAATGATCTTAACTTCTTTTAAGCGCGAATATCTAGTGATCCTCCCAAATTCGGGTGAGGTGCTTGTTTGAGCATTTCTGCCATCTGTTGACCTTGTTGTTCAGCCATGTCTTTAGATAACGAAAGTACTTTGATACCTACAGCTTGCGAAAGCGAGCTTTGGCTCATTGCCGTGGATAATGAAGCGATATCCATGATAGGACCTCCTTTCGTTGCCTTTATTGGATGAGAAGGCATACCTAATATATATCGGACAACTTTTTCAAAATATAAATGAAAAGTATAGAAATTTAATCTTATTTTCAGGCAATCATCAGATTAATTTCATCTGGAGTGGTTAAGATACATGCATACCCCTTTTGAAATAAATATAAATATAGACCCTGTCGGTGATCGGCAGGGTTCTTTTTTTGTATATTTATGTAAGGTAAATGTTAACTATACATAAAATGTAATCTGAATTGAAGGGCATTATTAAATATTACTCACAATTTATGTTTGTTAAATTTACATAAACCTATTTTAAAAATCACAAATGTAAGTTAAAATAATCTCAGTTCTTATATTATTTAAATAAAAAATGGAAGGAAGTTGATGTATGAAAAAGATTTTGTTTACAGCTATGACGTTTATGATGTTGGTTACGATGTCGGTTTTATTTCAAGGCGAGGGCAAAATACATAATACGGTATACGCAGCAGCAGCCTATGATTACACGCTTACTTTTCCAACCAGTCGTTACCCTGAAACAGCAGATCATATCAAAGATGCCATTGCAGATGGACATTCTGATGTCTGTACGATTGATCGTGATGGAGCAGACCAACGACGTGAAGATTCTTTAAAAGGAGTACCTACTAAGTCCGGTTATGATCGTGATGAATGGCCAATGGCGATGTGTCTGGAAGGCGGAACAGGAGCAGATATCCGTTATGTGACCCCGTCCGATAATCGTGGAGCAGGTTCTTGGGTCGGCAACCAACTCACCAAATATCCAGATGGAACCAAAGTGAAATTCATAGTGCAATAATCAACTTTAGATGTCATATGTATACTTATTTTAAAATACAAAAAGTCCCTACAGTCATTGTAGGGGCTTTTCAATTTATATATCGCTATATCTATTACTATATTATCCTGCTGATCTAAGCCTAGGATACATTCCTTTTGAACCATAGACATGATATGATACGATAGCTTTGTACATCGTAGAACTAACATATGAGGAAAAAATAGACTGTGCTACGAAATATTATAAAGACAGGTGAGCGTAAGATGAGAGTCATATCAGGTAGTGCCAAAGGACGTCCATTAAAAGCTGTACCCGGTAATGGAACACGTCCGACAACAGATAAAGTTAAAGAATCAATTTTTAGTATTATTGGACCTTATTTTGATGGTGGTAAAGTATTAGACCTTTTTGCAGGTACAGGTGGTCTGGGGATCGAAGCACTCAGCCGTGGTATAGAGCAAGGGGTATTTATAGATTTGGAACATAAAAGTATCGAAGTGATTCGTGGCAATCTACAAGCAACAGGGTTAACGGAACAAGCAGAAGTGTACCGTAATGAAGCAGGACGTGCGCTCAAAGTATTAGCCAAGCGCGAAGCTACATTTGATCTCGTTTTTCTTGATCCTCCTTATAAAATGAAAAATGGTATTGAACTGATGAACGAAATGCATGAACGTGGATTGTTAGCGCCAGCCGCCACGATTGTTTTGGAATATGAGGCAGGTCATGATTATCCACAAGAAGTAGAACATTTTGTAGGTATTC